>NZ_CP072455.1:4210000-4366413 GCF_017743015.1 Xenorhabdus budapestensis | reverse complement strand
TACTATTTATCAATAAGAATGTTACCGATAAGAACGTCTACCGATGAGAAAGCTCGCAGTACCTTAGTACCTTAGTACCTTGTGGCGACTTTTAATTTCATCGCTCTCCCAACGATCCGTACAGCGAGATCGGAATCGTGACCAATGATCATAACGCAAAAGACGACATAAATCCTCATTCTTTTACACAGCTTTGACGCTTTTTATCCACAGGGAGATCACCACGCTTTGGTACTCGTAGAATATAAAGCCCATAGAAGATACTGTAGTGTAATCATGGTATATAGCAAATTCCATTTAGCTATCGTTTAAAATTCAAAGGGAAAACAGCAGTATAATTATTATTCAAATCTTAGGATCCGTGTTGGATCCTTGCGCTTTATTACACAGTCCGTATAATCTTGCACCCTGTGTGTAATGCCGAACGATTTTTTCCGGCTATGGCTGGTAGAAGTCAGGGTTAACACTTTAGATAGCAAAATATTGGGTAGCAACAAGCCTGACACCGATTGAAACGCGGTCAGGCTCGCGTCATCTTGGATTGACTAAGGGTAGTACATTTTATTACAATCCTGCCTCTTTCTATATATTGATGTTGCAATTGAGGCATCGGTGTCTACTTATTTCTCACTGGTCGCCAACGCATTTGCTGAATCAGTTACAAATTTTAAGTTAGGTAGAAATCGCTATGAAACGCACTTTTCAACCATCCGTACTGAAGCGTAACCGTACTCACGGCTTCCGCGCTCGTATGGCCACTAAAAATGGTCGTCAGGTTCTGGCTCGCCGTCGTGCGAAAGGCCGTGCTCGTCTGACTGTTTCTAAGTAATAAAGCTAACCATCCAAGTGGTTAAGCTCGCTTTTCCGAGGGAGTTACGTTTGTTAACTCCCGAGCATTTCACTTATGTTTTCCAGCAGCCACAACGGGCAAGTTCCGCAGAGATAACCATCCTTGGACGCCTTAATGAGCTGGGGCATCCCCGCATCGGTCTAACCGTCGCCAAAAAAAATGTTAAACGCGCCCATGAGCGTAATCGTATTAAGCGATTGGCTCGTGAAAGTTTTCGTTTAAACCAACATAAATTACCTTCCATGGATTTTGTGATTTTGGTGAGGAAAGGGGTCGCTGAGCTTGATA
Source organism: Xenorhabdus budapestensis (assembly GCF_017743015.1). Taxonomy (NCBI): domain Bacteria; kingdom Pseudomonadati; phylum Pseudomonadota; class Gammaproteobacteria; order Enterobacterales; family Morganellaceae; genus Xenorhabdus; species Xenorhabdus budapestensis. Next base: position 4,365,275 of record NZ_CP072455.1, on the reverse strand, counting down.
ATCGTGAGCTAACGGAAACGTTAGGCAAATTATGGCGTCGTCACAGTCGGTTGGCTCGCGCCTCTTGATTACTTTAATCAGAGGTTATCAGTTAGTGATTAGTCCACTACTGGGGCCTCGTTGTCGTTTCAACCCTACTTGTTCCCAATATGGCATTGAGGCATTACGCAGGTTTGGAATGATAAAAGGCAGTTGGTTAACGGTGAAACGCGTATTAAAATGCCACCCTTTACACGAAGGTGGTGATGATCCTGTCCCACCTAGAAAAAACGAAGATAACAGAGAACATTAACGATGGATTCGCAACGCAATCTTCTTCTCATCGCTTTGCTGTTTGTTTCGTTCTTGGTCTGGCAGGCGTGGGAGAAGGACCAGAACCCACAACCGGCGACGCAGATCACGCAACAAGCAAATACGCTGAGTAGCGAAGCAAGCAATGGGCAAGGCAAACTGATCACCGTGAAAACGGATGTGCTTACGTTGCACATTAATACCCATGGTGGTGATATTGAAGAGGCTGACCTGCTGGCCTATCCTGATACTCTTGGTTCCCAAACGCCGTTTAAACTGTTGGAAACGACCCCAGAGTTCACTTATCAGGCTCAAAGTGGATTAACTGGCATTAATGGCCCAGATAATCAAGCTGAGCGTCCTCTCTATACTACCACTCAGAATAGTTATGTTTTGGCTGATGGTCAGAATGAGTTGCGTATTCCGATGACTTATACCGCACCAGATGGTGTTGTATATGTTAAAACTTTTGTGTTGAAACGTGGTAACTATGCTGTTTCTGTTGATTACAGCATTGATAACGTGACCGATAAACCGTTGCAGATGGCGTTTTTTGGTCAGTTGAAGCAGAGCGTTAACCTGCCGAAACATCGCGATACCAGCAGCAGTAACTTTGCTCTGCATACCTATCGTGGTGCTGCTTATTCTTCTGATGAAGCAAAATACGAAAAATACAAATTTGATGAAATTGAAAGTAAACCGCTTTCCGTAACCACAAAAGGCGGCTGGGTAGCGATGCTCCAGCAGTATTTCGCTACAGCCTGGGTTCCGGGAGAAGGTAAAACCAGTAATTTCTATACCATTGACCTGAAAAACCAGAAAATGGCGATTATCGGGTACAAAGGTGAAACCATTGATATTGCACCAAACAGTAAGCAGAATATCTCCTCTACCCTGTGGGTTGGCCCTGAAATTCAGGACAAAATGGCAGCGGTTGCTCCACATCTGGATCTGACTGTTGATTACGGTTGGTTGTGGTTTATTTCCCAGCCTCTGTTCAAACTACTGAAATTCCTGCATGAGTTCATTGGTAACTGGGGCTTCTCCATTATTGCCATTACCTTTATCGTGCGCGGTATCATGTATCCGCTGACTAAGGCGCAATATACCTCTATGGCGAAAATGCGTCTGTTGCAGCCGAAAATCACTGCGATGCGTGAGCGTTACGGTGATGACCGTCAGCGCATGAGTCAGGAAATGATGGCGTTGTATAAAACAGAGAAAGTAAATCCATTGGGTGGCTGTCTGCCTCTGTTGATTCAGATGCCAATCTTCCTGGCATTGTATTACATGCTGATGGGATCTGTTGAATTGCGTCATGCACCATTTATGGGCTGGATTAAGGACTTGTCTGCGCAAGACCCGTACTACATCCTGCCATTGCTGATGGGTGTGACTATGTTTGTGATCCAGAAACTGTCACCAACTACCGTGACTGACCCAATGCAGCAGAAGATCATGACTTACATGCCTGTCGTGTTTACTATCTTCTTCCTGTGGTTCCCGTCAGGTCTGGTGCTGTACTACATCGTCAGTAACCTGGTTACTATTATCCAGCAGCAGGTTATTTTCCGCAGTCTGGAAAAACGCGGTTTACATACTCGCGAAAAGAAAGCAGACCTTTCTAAAAAATAAGTCTTTTAAAAATAGATTTTTTAAAAAAATATATAGAGGGCGGTCATTGGCCGCCTTTGCTATTTCAGAAAATTGGTAAAAGAGAGAATTTCATGAATACCACCGATACGATAGTCGCTCAGGCCACTCCTCCGGGACGAGGCGGTGTAGGCATTCTGCGTATTTCTGGCCCCAAAGCTGCGGAAGTTGCTGAGGTGGTATTGGGAAAACTCCCGAAGCCCCGTTATGCCGATTACCTGCCGTTCTGTGATCTGGATGGTTCTGTATTAGATCAAGGTATTGCTCTTTATTTCCCAGGTCCTAACTCGTTTACTGGTGAAGATGTGCTGGAGCTCCAAGGGCACGGCGGGCCGGTTATTCTTGATTTGCTGTTGAAACGTATTCTGGCAATTTCCGGTGTGCGTATCGCGAATCCGGGGGAGTTTTCTGAGCGCGCATTTCTGAATGAGAAACTTGACTTAGCTCAGGCTGAGGCAATTGCGGATCTGATTGATGCCAGCTCGGAGCAGGCTGCCCGTTCTGCAATGAATTCCTTGCAAGGAGCATTCTCCAGACAGGTTCATCAAATGGTAGAAGCGCTGACTAATCTGCGCATCTACGTTGAAGCGGCGATTGATTTTCCTGATGAAGAAATTGATTTTCTTTCCGATGGCAAGATAGAAGCCAAGTTGGATGAAGTGATTGCAGAACTTGAACATGTTCGTTTACAAGCACGTCAAGGTAGTCTTTTGCGTGAAGGAATGAACGTGGTGATCGCAGGTCGCCCGAATGCGGGTAAATCCAGCTTGCTAAATGCGTTGGCTGGTCGTGAAGCTGCGATTGTCACCGATATTGCGGGTACAACACGTGATGTTTTGCGCGAGCATATCCATATTGATGGTATGCCGCTGCATGTGATTGATACCGCAGGTTTGCGTGAAGCCAGTGATGAAGTGGAGCGCATTGGTATCGAACGTGCGTGGCAAGAAATCGAACAAGCCGACAGAGTGCTGTTTATGGTGGACAGTACGACAACCGATGCTATCGAACCTGCACAAATCTGGCCGGAATTTATGGCTAAACTACCTGCATCTCTGCCTATTACGGTTATTCGTAACAAAACAGATATGACCGGGGAAAAAATCGGTGTATCAGAGGGCAATGGTCATTCATTGATCCGCCTTTCTGCCCGTGAAGGTAAAGGGATTGATTTGCTGCGCGATCATCTAAAAGAAACCATGGGCTTCAACAGTAATATTGAAGGCGGCTTCCTTGCCCGTCGCCGTCATTTACAGGCACTGAATACCACAGCAGAACATTTGCAGGAAGGTCATCAACAATTGGTATTTGCCCGTTCAGGGGAATTGTTGGCGGAAGAACTGCGTTTGGCACAACAGGCATTGAGTGAAATCACGGGAGAATTTACTTCCGATGATCTGCTTGGACGGATTTTTTCGAGTTTTTGTATTGGGAAGTAATATTCTGAAAGCCCCAACAACATAAAGCTACTTCAAATTAATAGGTTGATTTGAAAAATTTTATTGGCTGGGGGGAAAGGATTCTGCTCCATTGTGCTCCGATTTTAGTTTTTCGGAGCACAATGAGAGTAAAACCAGTAGGTTCTTTATCTGAATGCAACTTCACTATGTTCTAAGTGTGGCCTAACCTGTTTGACATTCTTTGCCTCCTGCTCGTAAGCCTTGTGACGTACATCCCATAGCTCTACGGCATGTTGAATGTTCAACCAAAACTCAGGGGTGTTACCTAGCGCTACTGCAAGTTTAATCGCCATAGATGCAGTCAAATTTCCCTTATCGTGTACAATTCGGCTCAGGGTATTTCTGTGAACTCCCATAGCTTCAGCCAGTTCGCTGATCTCGATATTCATCGGCTCCAGGAATTCGGTTACCAGCATTTGGCCAACCGTTACCGGACGACGTTTTGTATTCCTCATAATCTTAACCTCCGTTAACCCTTGTACGTATGAGGATCTAGATAAGTATTTTGGGCAGTCCCACCAATCCACTGAAAAATAAGTCAGTATTGTTTATTCACTCGGATGGAACACCATCCCGAAAGATTACCCTGAAGGTGCTCAAAACGGTTTCCTGGCGGGATCCTCAGATCTGACTCCTGAGTTGCGGCATCCAGAATCTGGAGTTTCCTGAAAAGAACTCCTTCAATTGTACTGGGTATCTTTTTGGAACCAAGACATGAAGCTGTGTAACATGTTAATCAGATATTGAAAAAGTTATTTGGAAGGATTGACTTATTTTCTTGTAATAATTGATTGCCCGGTAATATAAACAGCACTATCACTCGCAAGGAACGTGACTAGTGCAACTTTACCCTTTAACCCTTTGGACATATTAAACTCAGGAGGGTTTTTTATTTGTCAATTCAACTCAAAGCTAATTTTCAGTGTTATATCTGCTGCCAGATTTGCAGGTTTCGGGCCAACGGATTTAGCAAGACCGAGGGCTTTTAAAGCCTCATTATCCATTGCACTGTAACCGGAGGATTGAGTGACTCTGGCTGTGGTGATGGAACCATCATCTTGCAGCATAAAATTGACGGTAACTGTACCTTCCTGTCTCATTCGTTTTGCTTTGCGGGGATAACGTTTATGGCGTTCAATTTCCTGTCTGAGTTTTGTGCGGTAATTATCCGATTCACTATTACCTTGACCCATCACTGGTTGTGAAGTTGTCGCTCTGCTCATGCCGCCTTGTGAATTGATCTGCTCAATGCCATTGGTTTCCAGCTCTTTTAGGTGCTGTTTCTGAGCGGGTTGAACAGATTGTTTTTCTACATTTTCTTTTGATTTTTCTTTCCGCTGCTTTTTCAGCTTTTGAGTTTTGACTGGCTCGACAGGCTTCTCGATCTTTTTTTCTGTTTGTACCTCTTTATCTAGTGTAATTGCTGGCGTTGTTGGTGATTCAGGAGCAGTTGGCAGTGGCTGAGATAATTCAACAGGTTCCGGTTCCTCCATCCATGTTGAAGCCGCTATCATAGTGATCGAAAATTCTTTCTCAGGCAAATTTTGGTTGAGATAGTGAGCACTATCATCGTAAGAATCTGTATGTCGGTTTAACAGCCATATCAGACTGGTATGCACTAAAACAGCAATCAGGATACCAACCAGAAAGCGTTTATTGAGCGTCAACGGAACATAGTTAACAGAATTGTCCGATATGGCTGTATTGATCATATAGTTCTCTAAAATTGGCTGGTAAGACTGAGTTTAAAGGTTCTGCCCGGTGCCGGTATCATTGAGCGGGTCAACGGATCAAGATAATAGCGGTTGGTTAAGTTAGTACCAGTCAGCTCCATTGATATGGTAGGGGTGATCTGATAGCTAACATAAGCATCAACAGTGAATACCGGATTCCAGCGCATTGGGTTGTTAGATTGCCCTTTGTATTCATTGGGTAAGATATCCATCAGCCATTTTTCATCTTTGTTTTCTGCTCCGCTGTGGTAGAGCATCCGGCTGCCCAGTTCCAGTTTTTCATCAAATAGACGTCCGCCGATATTCAGATTAGCTGAATATTTCGGTTGAATGGAAGTACGCAAATAACCCCCCGGAAAACCGCCATCAATACATTCAGAGATACCGTAACGATTCTGGGAGTCCATTCTTGCGACTGAGTTATTGTCACATACCTTGTTTCTCATATTGTAGACCAAGCCAATATCGGTAAAGACGCTACCGTTGTCGTAACGCGCTTGTAATTCCAGACCAGCCAGTTTTTGTTTATCCAATTGGGAGAAACGATAGGTATTATCCCGGTCGAACACATTTTCAATGACGGTGTTGTAATAGGAGAGTTTGATATCGGCATTGCGTTCAGCATTAACTAATTGGCTGAAATCATAAACGAAGCCCACTTCTGTGGTTTTGGCTCGTTCTGGTTTGAAGTTTAGGCCTGTGTAATTTTCTTTAACGGCTGAAAAACCGACAGTATCTTCAAAAATACTCGGCATTCTTACTGCTTCAGCATAACGGGTATAGATTCGGAAATTGTCGGTGATATAGGCCGTAGCAGAAAATGTCGGGGCCCATGCATGATCCTTACGTTTTGGAGCCGGTTCCCAGGGATCGGTAGCATCAGAGCCAGATACACTATTTGCATCGACTTTCATACCATATTCATATTTATAAACTTCTTTGCCACTTATTGGATCGATGATTCTCTCATTCATATCAAGTTGACCGTTGAAATAGGGGTTTTGGTTCTTTTTAAGCTGACCATTACTGGAATCATATTCCCAAGTGAATTTTTCTTGAACCATCCAACGCATCTGCTCATGGCGATCAATTCTGGATTTAATTTTTTTTACTTTATTACGTAACTCTTTTTTTTCTTTTCTGTTGAGTTTGGAATAATAATCGTTATTCTGCTTTTTCTTAAAATATTCCGATTCTTCTGTCGTTGGTGTTCGCCAATAACTCATCTCATGCCCAATGGTATCACCCACTTTTTTATAACGTCCATCTCTCGCGGCACGACGTTCATTGAGAAAATCATCTTTGGACCAATAGGAAACACGTTTAGCACCAGCGCTTAATGCCAGCCATGAAGCAGGACGCCAATCAAAGTTAAAGGCGAGATTGACTTCTTGGCGCTGTCCTTTTCTTGCCGGTGACTGGAAAAAATACATATTTTGGGGATTATATTCATCATTGGAATCCAGGTGTTCGCGTTGGAAATTTCCCATCAGGGTCAAGTCCAGATTATGGGTTAATTCAAATTTATTAGAAATATCCACGCCCCAGCGATTATTTTGGGAATTGGTGACAGCTGTATTTATCAGTGTGCCATCAATATTGGGAGTCTTTTTGTCGCGCTCTTGTTCCCATTTATAATCCCGGCTAACCGGGCTACGGGGATATCCACCTGCGGTATTGGTATTACTTGTCGTACGGGTTGTCCACAAGTTCATATCGAAATCGATATAGGGATTTTCAGCAGGGTGCCATTTATAAGTCAGGTTGGCCGCTTGTTGACGGACATTGGCCAGCGGCCATTGAGGAACCACATTATCTTCAGCAAGTACCATTGCCAGTCTTGAAGGCATAATATCGCCAAAATCCATGCGAGTATTGCGAAAACCGAGTTGTAGTGCTTGATCATCGGTGAAGTGCCAGGTGTTTTTAATTAACACAGATTGCATCTCACTGGAAGTATTAGGAACTTCATTACCGAGGCGGTAGATGCGGGCAGCAAAGGGCAAATAAGGATCTAAACTTGTTTTTGGTTCAGTCATCAGTTTTTTATCAGCTTCTGTAACGGCTTCATCATAACGATGGGCACCACCTTTACCGGCAAAATAGTTCCCCTGACGGCGGTAAGCATAAGCCAGCATTAGGTCAAAATACTCTTGCTTTGTGCCCACGGCGATGCGGAACGCATTGTCTTTGAATCCAAACAGCCTGCTGTCTTTTGACGAATGTGGCGTGATTTTCAAGACAGGATCAGTTTCAGCATCTTTGTAGGTAAAGTTGGGAATATCACGGTAATCTTGCCCTAGTGACAAAGAAGGAATTCGTTCCCTGACTGAGTTACTGCTGGTTTCCAGTTTGGTATTGATGCCAAATGTTTCACCTTCCGGCACCACATCATCAATATTTAGTGTCTTGATAGCGACTGCACCACCGATAGATCCTTTGACTTTACGATTCAGGGAGGGGCCTTTTTCGATTTCAATACTGCTGATTAAGTTAGGGTCAATATAGTTGCGGTTATTGGCACCGTTGTAACCACGCCCAACGGTAATGGCCTGTTCCGTTCCATCAATAGTGACGGGAACACGCCCTTGCCCTTGAACGCCACGGATATTGATATCTAAGGCACCACTATTGCGGGTATCACCGCTGTATACACCCGCGGCACCTTTAATTACATCGGCAGGAGATGCACCTTTGTAGCGTTCTATCTGCTTTTTGCCGATATAAATATTAGAGATATCTTTGTCATAGACCGCATCATAACCGGCTTCATCTTTATTACTGTTATCTGTAACCCGAATCTTACCTAAATCAGTCTTGCCGTTTGGGGCAGTGGTGGCAGGTTTGGATTCAGCAAACAGAGGTGGTGCTGCCAGTGAAAATGTCAGTGACAGAGCTACTGTGATGGGGGTAAGCCGGGTTTTAATTCGATATACCATTGATATCCCTCGTCTCATTTATCAATTATCATCGCGCCAATGAAAATCATCAGATTTTGCTTAAAAATATTTTTCCAGCCTGATTAGCACTTCGTTTTTGTTAAAGCTGTACAGCCAATCCACATTGCTGTGATTGCGTCGGTGGCGGAAAGTCACAGAGGGAGTCATGCCCAATATTTCAGCGGCAGGAATTTTGATAACAGCAGTGTAAATTTGCTCCGTATCCTGACGTCTGGCCCTAAGCATCGGGCTGTAAGCGCCAAAACGCCGATCCCGCAGTGTGGCAAACAGTGAGCCATTGATACCGGGGTAGATTTGACCGGCAATCCCGGCACGTCCACCCCATTGTTGATAACGGTCTGCGGGATGCAGATCGTTATCTCGGTAAACCCAGTCACCGCCGCCAAACAGGATAAATTCTTTGTTGATGGCGTGGGATAAAGTGAGGTAAGAAGAGGTGAGTTCACCATCTTTCCTGCGGTAATGTTGCTGATGGCGCAATTGTTTGTGCTCAAGTTCAATATTAAGAGCTGTTTGGGAGGTAATTCCCCATCTCCACTCAGTTTTGAGACCTGTGGCGCGATAAAAGGTATCACCAGCACGCTGCTTATATTCAAACACAGGGCCAAAAGAGATATTGTGGTTCCTGTTTTTATAATTGTAGCCACCGATTAGCTGGAAAGTGTTTTCGTTCTCATCGTGGTAGTCACGATAGTTTTCGCCGTAAATCAGGCCACGCCCAAAAATACCGTGATGGCCGATAAGCTGGTAGCGCCGGTTTAATGTAGCATCATAAGACATACCCCACGCCTTGATAGCTCTGGGGACTTGACCTTGAAAGAATCGGTTATTCTTTGGGTCATAATGCTGAGAGAAGCTTTCCTGATCAGGAGACATATTGACGTTATCGTTATAGGCATAACCGGCAGAGAATGAGCCACGCCAACCATTTCTCAGTTTTATGGCTTTCAGGTAACTGTTAATGTTCTTTAAAACCGCTTCTGGTAACTGTTGCGGTTCACTCAATTCTGAGAACAGGTCTTCGGCTTCCCGGTTTTTATGATCTTCAAAATAAACACGAGCTAATTCTAGTTTGATGCGAGGAAAATCGGGTTGTTGGTTCAGGATTTGTTGATAATGATAAGCAGCAAGATCCAAATCACCTTCAAAACGTGCCAGCCCACCCTGGGCAAAATTTATCAACATAACATCATGCCCTGATAATTTTTGGTAAGCTGCGAGAAAACGACTTACATCTGACCATTGTCGATGATTGACGGCAAGATAGAGAGTCTGACCGATATCATTTAGATTATTTTCTACCTGAAATGTTTGCCCATTAATGACAATAGATGAAGCGTTGTCCTCGGTAAAAATGGGGTCAGGGGTAATCAGATTGGTTTCTTTTTCCTGTTGATTATGTTGTGCCTCTTGCCAGATTTTACGTGAGGTATCTTCATCAGCATAAGTGGATAAAGAAAAGCATAAGGCTATCAATGCTGTTAATAATATTGGCGTTTTTCTATTGTCAAACATTGGGGAAACCAGATCACAAAGTTCATGCTACTAGAAAAAATAAAAACAGAGAACGGTACCCATTTAGGGCACTGTTCTCTGAAGAATTAACAATTACTGTTTAGTACCACCGAAGGCGGTATCTTTGGTGCTGTCACCGTCAAATTTGGCATATCCAGCCAGACTGGATGCATTATCGCCAAAGAAGTGACCTTCTGTTGTCCCGGCAAGGTTGCCAATGTTAGCGTCGCCCTCAAACTTAGCATCGGCATAGATATCGGCATCAATATTTATTGTCATTGCAGTATTTGACATCGAACCAACCAGTGTTCTTTCACCAAAATCTGCAGTAAATGTACCTGTTAGGGCATTATTACCGTCGTATTGGTTAAGGCCTGTCACTGAATAAGTCGCTGTACCATCGGTTGGAATGTTGGTAGTGATATCCTTGCCAGCGTAATAAACTGTATGGGAATTATCACTTTCCTGACCAGACGACCATTCACCAAAGTAAACATCCGCATTGGCAACTTTGCTGAAATGGAATACACCCATACCACTGTGTGTACCCGGAGCACCCACCATTGAGATATTATGAATGCCATTATTATCGGCTGGAGCCATACGGGTCAGACCAGCAAACCCAATGATTTGACCACCGTAGACAGAACTGACACCTATACCCGGTTCTCCACCACTACCACCATGTGGACCTGAACCCGCCTTAGTTTTGCCAACCTTAATATATGATGGTGTACTTACTTGACTCTGACCAAATCCTACTGCTGCCTGAGCCTGCGCCATAAATCCTAATACGCCTATAGCAGCGACTAATACTTTAATCTTTCTCATTATTATCCTCGTTTGGATCAGGGGGTCCTTTTTACCCCATCATGAAAAACGAACTGATTTATTGCGCAAAGAAAATTACACCTTTCATATGGTAATGTAAATGATAATAATTATTGTTTGTTTTTGTGTTGTGGAGTGGCTAAAGGTGATTTTTATGTAACGTGATAAATTTATTTAATTTTTATTTTTTTTTGATAGATGGGGAACAATTTTCTTTTTGTCAAAAATGTGAGGTTAGTAAACTTAATTACTTTATATTATTGTGGTATTAATAATCTAATTTTATGTAGTGAAATAGTTACTTATACTCGGAGAAGCTCTTTTTTACGTGAGTATAACTCGAATTCCATTAAGAATATCTTTATATTTATCAATCTAATATCTGTTTAATCTCTTAGGGTCTAATTCCCCACCGCTTGCGGCGTAAACTAATGGTTTTCGATACCCGGCTGCTTGCAGCGGGGTTCTTCATTTTAGTCATTTTCAAAAATGCGCCATCCTGAAACAGGGGGCGACATGAGCGCTTGATTGGATTGTTGAATTCGATTCCTTTTCTGTGGGAGCAAACTTCCTTAAATCAATTACCCGATGATGGTTGGGATGCAGTATTGCGTAAGGGGGCAGAGGCTAAGGGGAAAAGGCAAGCAAATATGTTGTCAGCTTTGTCTGTTACCGTTGATCCTGAATTCCGTTGACATGATGTTCCGGCTTTATTAATTGATAGTGTGAAACAAACCGCTCGTGAAGCGGGGTTGCAAGGGATGGGTGTTTCATAGCCTTGATTAATCTTTTAACCGTTGAGGGTGTGTGTATACTGTTGCTCGTCCCGGCTTACAGAAACCTACCAGTGTCAGGTTACATTTTTCCGCTACTTCGATTGCAAGTGAAGTAGCGGCAGAAACTGCAAACAATATTTCCACGCCACAATTGGCGGATTTTTGCACCATTTCGTAACTGGCCCGGCTGGAAACCAAAACTGCCCCTTGCTGCCAGCCTGTTTTTGATCGCATTCCCAGTAACTTATCCAATGCAACATGGCGACCAACGTCTTCGCATCCACCCAGTAAATATCCTTCTGCGTCAACCCAACCAGCAGCATGGGTACAACCCGTTATTGCGCCGATATCTTGCAGACGGGGTAATTGTGAAAGCGCCTGATCCAGACAGCTTAATGAGAAATTTTGTGTAAAGGACAGGGGAGTGATTGGGCGAAATATTTCAGATAGCTGTTCAGTGCCACAAATACCGCAACCCGTTCTGCCTGCCATACTGCGACGGCGCTCTTTCAATTCAGCAAAACGGCGACTGGAAAGTTCGATATGTAATTCAATGCCGCCGTGACAACTGATGACTGAATCAATACCACGAATTTCCTGTGGAGAAATGATGAACCCTTCCGATAATGAGAAGCCGATTGCGAAATGTTCGAGATCTTTCGGACTTGCCATCATCACAACATGAGAAATGCCGTTGTAAACTAAGGCAATGGGGACTTCTTCTGCCACCCAATCCTGTGCGGGGCTGCTCAGATGATTTTTTTGTTGTACATAGATACGGGAAGTACCGCAAATCTTATCAATGATTAAGTGGTTTCCTGACCTTGCGTTATCCATCTGCTTCATTCTCCATCGGATTAATTTATGATGCTGTTGACTGAATATCGTCGGCTCAATCCGGCGTTTGAGCTGTCAGTAAAAATACCAGAGACTATTTTCTTCTCTGGTCTTACTGACTTTATTGCTTGAACAGCTCTTTATTCGAATTCGAATAAAAAATTATTCGAATAGTTTTCTGAGTCTACGATTCGCTTCTTGTTTATCAAAAGGTTCAAGTGACTCACTTGGAGACAAGCCGATATACTCCAAATGCTCTGCATCGTCTTCGGTCAGGATTTTTCTCTTTCTCAACTTGAGTAAATAATTCCATTCCCAAACACCGCCAGAATCTTCAGTCGGGCATACCCCGTTACCTGTGGTAACCCTAGGCTGAAGGATATCTTTTTCAAGTACCTTCTCTACTGTCACCAGATGGAGCCAGTCATCTCCAAAGTCATACTGGTAGTTGAGCTCATCGCCAATATCACGTAAGAATAAACCAATACATACTTGGTCATAATTTTCTTCCGGGATTTCTATTCCCCCAAGATCAAAACGAAACAGGTGCATATTTTCCCATCCCATGACATTTTGTATCACATCATGAAATTCATTCAGCGTCATCTGGTTACTGATATGAACCCGACGCCAGACAGCAGGGCTTGCTTCCAGTAAGCTGATTTTGATAACCAGCCCTTGCGGTGGGACTGAAGCCGAGAGGTCGTCCAGATCCATGGTAAAGATCTGAAAACTGAATTCAGACAGGGTATCAAATAAACCAAATCTCTTACGGTTTATCGCGGGATCGTGGAGTGCATGAGCCAAATCCAGATATTCATTCGTCAAGCGTTTCTCTTCTGGTGGTAGCTTATATCTCTCGACAGCGGCGGAGTAAGTCAGACGCCCGGTAAACACGTTCTTGTTTGCATAATAGTAGAGTTTCAACAAGTCTCTGGGCTTTTTCGCTTTCAATATACATTCTTCTGGTGCCAGCCAACTCATCATGAGCGCTGATTGAACAGCTTGGCCGAGGCTGAAGTAACCGAGGCGACTCTGCTCTTGCCGCTTCGGGTTTATCTCATAACCCAATTTCTGGCTCCATCGCTCAAGATCAAACTCTTCTGGTTGAGTCCAGTCGATAGGCAATTGTGACAACCAATAAAGTGAATAAAGGTCGAGAGGCGTGTTTGTCGTTTGCTGAACGGAAAAGATCCATGGTAGCACTTGTTGCAGCCAGTCTGGAGAAACAAGCGTAAATTCAACATTGGTATCGGTGCTTAATTGTGCTATTAACTCACTGAGTGTTTGGTCAGGGGCGGTATCCAATAAGGTTTCCCGGATACCAGATTTAAAATCCAGCATCATACTTATCTGGTATTCCTGACCATCCAGTATGGCTTTCATCATCATACTGGCACAATCATTGCCATCAACGTGGGTGGCATATAGTTCGTATATTTCTGCTGTCGTCCGTGCTTTATGGTGTGTCAGTGCGCGTTTTTTCCATCGCTTCATATAGTGTTTAATTGAAGGATGGCGGTTGAAGCGAGCACACAGGTTTATAAGCTGCAAGTAGGATAAATTTTTCCAAGCAGAAGAAGGACATTGATCCAGCACCTGTGCACTGGTAAGCGCTATTGGTTCCTCAAAGTATTGAGTCAGCAAAAGTAGTGCATCAATGCCCCATGAATACTGAATCACTTCCGAAAGTAAATGGTGTAACACTTCAAGAGGCGCAACAGAAAAACCATCTTCGAAAAATTCAATGAATTCGATACCGGATTGAAGACTAAGCTCATGAATCAGTTGTTTTAATTTGGGGGGCTTTTGGGGAAAAGAAGCCACATTTGTGTTATCGGTATGCTTTATAATATCCAGCAGATGAGCGATGTCAGTTTTGATGTGAAACTGGTATCTCTTCAAGATTGAAGAACATAACAATACGTTCTCACTATGCAGTTCGAAGTTTTCTTTAGCATAATTTAGAATTAGCTCAATAGCTTGTTCAAATTGTTGTTTGACTTCCTTAGGTGAATTGACAGCTATTAACGCGAGCTCTGAGATGGCAACTTCAATCCAATCTTGAACGCTGTCTCCTATATCATCCATAGTTTCCTTAGGTAGAGTTAATGCCGTAGTGATCATCAAAAAGACATTCTCTGGATTGGCAAACCACTGTACTTGTCGTGGGGTTAAATGCCGTTGTTTCTCAGGCTGGAGGGCATATTCTTCTATCGCGGAGAATAATTTTTCAGGTGTTAGTTTCATCATCAATCTCTTCTATTTTCAATATATTAATCAATAAGAATAATCATGATTGTACTGTCCAATCTAATCTAACCTAGATTGTAAATATAGTTATTAACAGCATTTCATTCTGATAATACCCTTATTTGTCACTATGATCGCCAAATTCTTCAACAAATTTCAAATTTAATAGTTAATTCCGATTGAATTAATCAGCATAGTATTAACAATGGAATCATGGTGATAGATTTTTTTAAACTTAGCTTTATCTGCCAGGTTGGCACACTAGGTACTGAAAAAATGGCTTTATTTTGTCTACAGTATATCGAGAGACCTGTGCTATTTTCATCGGCTGATGTGAAACTGGACTCATGCATGGAATACAGTAGAGTATGAAGAAAAAAATAATCTCAGGGGTCTATTTGGGGATATTACTGATCGCAGCCCTGGTATTAGTATTTGAAAAAAGTGCTGATATCTACCCCGCGTTAGTTTCTGTTGGTGTATTTAGTACCCTCTTCGGACTGGTATTTCTTATTTCAGCACGTTGGTTGTTTTCCGCAGTATTTACCGGAACCCTTTTTATTATCATCAAGTTCCTTAACCAGCTAAAAATTCATTACTATAAAGACCAACTGATGTTCTCTGATTTGAATATTATGCTCGATCCTTCAAATCAGGAAACACTGCGCCACTATTGGTTAGCCGGTCTTGCGGTAGTAGCGATGCTGGTTTGGCTAATCTTCAATATGTTCCTAAGCTGGAGAAGCGCAAATCCGGTGCGAGGACTAAAATGGCGGGCGTTGAGTGTTGTATTGGTTGCTGCCGGTGCTGGGAGTGTCAATCTTACCGTCAATGCTTACCATAACGAATGGCAGGCTGAATTACCCAAAGGACGTGGAACCATGACCAATATGGTTATGTCAGCTAAAGATGTAGAGTATCAATCTCCTAAATTTGGTATATCAGCGGATTATTTTTTGCAGCAGGCGAAAAACGTCACTCTGCCTGAACCACAGTCAGATGTAAAACCGGATGTGGTTGTATTATTGCAGGAATCTACGGTTAATCCGCATATTTATCAGTTACCGACGAATACCCGGTTACCAGACCTTTTTATGTTTCAGCACGATGCGGGGGTTAGCGCGCAAAGTCCACTCCGGGTGCAAACCTTTGGTGGTGGAACATGGCTATCAGAGTTTTCTATCCTGACTGGATTAGATACTGATGACTTCGGTTCGGGTAAAAATTCTGTGTTTTATTTTGTGGTTGATCATCTGCAAAATAGCCTGTTTCGTGCCATGAAAGACAATGGCTATTACACTGTGGTACTGACGCCATTTAATAAATCTGCCTATCATGCCGGACATGCTTACCAGACACTGGGCATTGATCGCATTATCCAGCCACAAGAGTTGGGTTATCCAGCAAGTATGGATGAAAATTTGTGGCAGATCAGGACACAAGATGTATTGTCTTACGTGAAAACTATCCTGACTGAGGAGACGGATAAACCTATCTTTATTTACGCCCTGACTATGTACGAGCATGGGCCTTATGAAGAGAACCATAGCGACGATTATGGATTGACGGGCAAACTTGAAGATTCATCAGCAGTAGGAAAATTCAGCCACTATATGGAAAAGATCACGACATCGGATCCGTCTATCAAGGAATTCAGTGAATTTGTGACTAAACGAGATAAACCGACAGTTTTTCTCTCATTTGGCGATCATCAACCAAATATCCATTTTAACCAGTATTCCTCTTCACTGCCCGATCCGGCGTATCTGACCCAATTTACGATGCGGGATAATCTGCAACAAGGAGCGCCTATGACCACCGGCAAGCTGACAGATATTTCTTTTCTCGGAGGGATGATTTTGGAAAGGACTCGGCTAACAGTTCCGCCTTTCTATCAGGCTAATATAACGATGCGTCATTTATGTGGTGGTGCGCTTAATGACTGTCAGGACAAAGCGCTGGTGGAGAGCTATAAACATTATATTTACCAGCAGTTATTTGTGGCAGGTAGAGAATAACCTGGGCATAGTGTAAATATTATGCAAATAAAACCTACACGGGCTCAATTGTGTAGGTTTTATATGTAAGCTTTATCTGGCCTATTTCGATGGTGTAATGCGGTAAGCGCAGCGTCGGGCACCGTTCAGAATATATTCAGTTCTTTCCACTTGTGCTTGCAGAATTTCCCGAAACATTTTGAGTTCAGCGCGACAAAAACCCTGGCATATGCTGGCGGCAGCACAGATTGGGCAGTGATTTTCAATAAACAAAACTGAATTATCTTCCTGAACGATATATTGAGCCATATAACCTTCCTGGCAGCGTATTTTAGCCAGACGCTCAATTTTTTCCTGTAATCCAGTTGCTCCTTCCATTGCGGTCTTATAATTATCAGTAACTTCTTTTTCACGAGATTTGATAATTAAATCCAAAGTTGATTCGCCCAATTGATTGCGGATAATTGTAATCATCTGGACGGTTAATTCTGCATGAGTATTGGGAAATTTAGCGTTCCCTTTGTCGGTCAGATACCAAAGCTGAATCGGACGACCGACACCCCTTATTTCTGAGTGCCCTTCAACCAGACCCTCTTTAGCCAGTTTCACAAACTGTTGGCGGGCTGCTTCTGCTGTGGTGCCTAATATCTTACCAGCATCAGCAGCTTGCATAGCGCCTCGCGTTTTTAATAGCATCAATAATCGTTCACTCACAGATTGTAGTGTTATCATGCTATTTTCCAAGTCTATGCTTGACATATTGTTGAACCTGACAGTAATTTATTTCAAGATTTATCTTGTTTAATTTAACGTAACAAATTTCACAACTCAACCTGAGTTCAGGAATAATAATCATGGTAATGACTGAGGAAAATCGCTGGAGGGATCTGTTTTCCAGTAAAAATGCACCGAGTGCGATAGCGCTTTCACTGGGTGTGGGATTGATGGCTGTAAATACTTTAATTGCGATTACGATTTTGCCTTCTGTAGTAAAGGATATCGGGGGATTGAACCTCTATGCCTGGAATACAACGCTGTTTGTTGTGGCATCTATTATCGGATCGATACTCTCAGCGAGACTACTGAGTACATCAGGCGCAAGAAATGCTTATTTGGTTGCGGCCCTGGTTTTTTTCATCGGCAGTTTATTTTGTACTTTCGCACCTACAATGGAAATCATGCTGATTGGGAGAGCCATTCAGGGGCTTGGAGGCGGATTTCTCTTTGCACTTTCCTATTCGATGATTAATCTGGTGTTTGCACAATCGCTTTGGCCACGAGCGATGGCATTAATTTCAGGAGTATGGGGGGTGTCAACTCTAATCGGGCCAGCTATTGGTGGCATTTTTGCTGAAATGAATGTGTGGCGTTATGCGTTTGGCATTATGTTGCCTATTACTTTGTTGTACGCCTTATTCACTTATCGGATTCTTCCCCAAAAACAGGTAGAGAATACAACGAAAACAGCTTTACCCGCTGTGCAGCTTATTTTGTTATCTGCTTCTGTACTCGCAGTTTCCTCAGGAAGTTTGTCACAAGATGTGCGTATCAATATTCTTGGTATTGTTACAGCAGTAATATTGGTATCCTTATTGGTTATCTATGAACCGCGAACTTCAGCAAAATTATTTCCAAAAAATGCGTTGAGTTGGCACTCTCCCCATCTAATCTTATTCGCGACTATATCACTTTTAGTGATAGGGTTAGCGGGTGATGTTTTTGTTCCCTATTTTCTGCAAATTCTGCACGGGCAATCTCCTTTAGTTTCTGGTTATATGGTTGCCACTGCGGCAATTGGTTGGACGATTGGGGAAATGCTCAGTGCTAGTTGGCAGGGTGAGAAAATTCGCTTTGCGATTGTAAGTGGTCCTGCTTTCATGTTTATTGGTATGTTGATATTGCTTGTAATGTTGCCCTGTCAGTCAGCGGGAGAGTGGCAAATAATATTACCGATAATTTTTGGCTTGGGGCTATTTGGTTTTGGTGTCGGTTTTGGTTGGCCTCATTTGTTGACCCGCATTTTGCAGGTTTCCAGTGATACTGATAAAAACATTGTCGGCTCATCTATTACTACCGTTCAGCTATTTTCCACAGCATTTGGCTCTGCATTGGCTGGTATGGTCACCAACATATTTGGATTTTATCAGCCCGGCGGTATTGAGGGCGCCGTTTCTTCTTCCCATTGGTTATTTTTACTTTTCTCTATTGCACCAATATTGGCGTTATTGACTGCATGGAAATCAGCAAGGATTACAGTAGAACAGTCGTAAAATAGGCAAATAGTATAATCTGTGCATTGGCTTTCTATAGAAAACCAATGCATAAGAAATATTTGTTATTTGCAGTATGTCAGCCATATTTATTAAATTCTGGGCCACGCATTCAAAGTGTTGTTCTTTGTATATACTCTCTATTTTCAATGCTAAGAGAAACCTCAAATGGCAACGGACGAGTATGACGAATAAAAAGACCACACCCACACCTCATGATGCGGCTTTCAAAGGGTTCATGACTCAGATTGAAAACGCCAAAGATTTTTTTGACATTCATCTGCCGGAAAAAATTAAGCAACTGTGTGACATTAGCACATTAACGTTAACCAATTCTTCATTCATTGACCGACAGTTGCGTTCGAGAATGTCGGATGTCCTCTATTCGGTGCAAACGCAACAGGGGGATGGCTATATCTATGTCCTTGTTGAACACCAGTCCACTCCAGATAAAATGATGGCGTGGCGAATGATGCATTATGCGTTTATGGCCATGAATCAGCATCTGCAACAGGGAAATAAGGAACTGCCGTTGGTTGTGCCCGTTTTGTTTTACCACGGTGATAGTAGTCCTTATCCTTTCCAGCAGACCTGGACGCAATGCTTTTCGTTGCCAGAATTGGCGGAAGAGATGTACTTTAATCCGTTTCCGTTAGTTGATGTGACCGTAATTGATGATAACGAACTGGTGAATCATCGCAAAATCGCCGTGATGGAACTGGCGATGAAGCATAAAAATTTGCGGGAGGGGTTTAAGGTCGTGACCACGCTATTGGCACAGGCCCTTAAACACAATTATAATAGTGACAATGATGTGGTTACTATCCTTAATTACCTGTTTATCACGATGGATTCACCGCATTTTGAACAGGTGATCCAGCAACTGGTTGAACAGGCAGATAGTCATCAGGAGGTGATTATGAGTATTGCTCAACGATTACAGGAAAAAGGTCGGGAAGAAGGCATTCAACAAGGCATTCAACAAGGCATTTTACAAGGCCTCCAGCAAGGTAGGGAAGAAGGTCAACGTGAGGCGCGATTAGAAATGGCGCGTAGCCTGTTAAAAAACGGTGTCAGTATCGAACTAGTTATGGAAAGTACCGGCCTGAGCCGTGACGAACTGCTCTCCCTGCAATAACCCCTCATCTTTATTCCTTTTTCGTGTTCTCTTACCCGCGTTTTTCGGAGCGGGTAAGGACTATAATAATGGTATGAATTAGGATTGAGTTTGCAGTAAGTTATGTGCACCCTGTTGGCTCCATTGCATTTGCTGCGTTTTCTTTCACCATGCGCTTTGATATCACTTCATTGATTGTGGATTCAACAAATACGGAAGAAATTGGCTCTCCGTGCCGATACATTTCGCCATAACTAGGGAGCATTTTAAATCGTATATATGGCATATCGATAATTTCAACATTGAGAATTCAGTAGTTGAAGTTTTATCGGAGGCGAAACTCGGCAGGTTTTGTTGATAACTCACACAATGTATTGCT
Source organism: Xenorhabdus budapestensis (assembly GCF_017743015.1). Taxonomy (NCBI): domain Bacteria; kingdom Pseudomonadati; phylum Pseudomonadota; class Gammaproteobacteria; order Enterobacterales; family Morganellaceae; genus Xenorhabdus; species Xenorhabdus budapestensis. The sequence goes on along the minus strand of NZ_CP072455.1, from coordinate 4,345,203 downwards.
ATTTGTACTATTTGAATAATTCAATTTAAACCAACTGCTTGAAATGGAATATTATCAGGACACGCGATACGAGGCTTCAGAAAGAAATCATTCGTATCGCGGTATCCATAGATCATCCGTTTAATGATTTTGATCCAGTTGTTTGTGCCCTTCATTGTTAATAAAGCAGGACAGACAAAGCACGATTGTTGCCAAAATCAGGCAATAAGCGATAATCGGCCAGGTAGTGGCATTGGATAAAAGTGTAATGGTGAACGTTCCAACTGCTCCTAACAGTAATCCCCCTAAGCAGAAATAGAGTGCTGTAACAGTACCAGCGATATGATCGAAGCCTCGAAGGGCGCCATTAGGTGCCACAGAAGCTCCAGTAGATATGCCAACACCAATAAGCCACATTGGGATTATGAAGCCAAATACCGATTCAGGTATGAGTATCTCTCCAACAGCCAGCAGCAGTGCTCCTACTATTAGGCAGCACATTCCCATCCGTAACATATTCAGACTTCCCCACCGAACAATCAAATCTCCTACAATTCGTGAAGTCACCATCATTGCGATAGCCACAGTTGCAAATAGCAAACTGAAGGTAAGCTGTGATAATCCTTGTCGGCCCATCATTACCCAGGGTGCAGTCGAAAAGAAAACGAAGAAGCTGCCGAAACCTGCACTGTAGCAGAGTGTGTACAGCCAGAAAGTTAGGCGTTTTACAGGAAGAAGTAGTTGCGACCACTGTAAGCTTGTCGCCCGTTGCTGCCGGGTTTCTGGACAGAGTTTCCAGGCTGTAATAACAGCGACTACCATTGCACATCCTAGTAAACCAAAGATTGCACGCCACCCCAGCCAGGTGTTAATCAGTGCTCCGAGCAAAGGGCCTACTGCCGGAACCATGGCAAGCATAGAGCCGAGCAAGCCATAGATGATATTGCTTTCCTTCCGTCCCGAATAGATGTCGCGTACAGCCGCAAACATGGCTACGAGACATGCCGAAGCCCCAAAGGCTTGAATAACTCGGAGGCCCAAAAAAACTTCTGGTGATAAAGTTATGGCAAGGCCGAATGAAGCAACGATGTAAGCAATTCCACCACTAAGCAAAACAGGACGACGGCCGAACCGATCTGACAGCGGGCCAAATAGAAGCTGACCGACTCCTATTAGAACCAGGTATACCGTCAACGTTAGCTGGATCGTTCCTGTTTCGGCACCGAGTACATCGGCCATGAGAGGAACGACGGGCAGATACATATCCATACCCAGTGATGCCAGTAAATCGAATGGGGATAACAATAATATTGTGGCGGTAAGAGAATATCGCCAGGAAAAATTTTTTGAGTACACGAATCCATCTCCTAAAGTTAAGGAATTGACGGCGTGCTCATAGAATTGAGTGGTTCCTGAGAACGCCGCAACAACCGAAAAAACTATGGTTGCTGCGGCTTATCTATCTGTTTTGCGCTTCTTGAGAGTGCTCATATGTGGGTTATCCTGTAGTGAATTTGTATCGTAAGATCTTCATGCTGAGATGCAAAGAGTCTTAAATTACGGATGATACTCTATAGATAATTATTCAACATTTCTAACCATTTTGGCTTGATTGGAGAATTTATTTATTGAGTAGATAGTTTGAAGTCCCGCCATTACTGGGTTTTCGTTATTCAATATTTTCTAGGAATATACCCTTGGGTACACGCTAAATCGAGGTGTACCACTAGGTTAATTAAAATATGTTCGCTGGTGGATATGCTTTCCAAGGATAATCCTCACCGTAAACTACCCGTCCTTTTGTCACGCTCAATATTGATAGGGTGTTGGTAACTATAAAACAGAAACGAACCCTTCATTTCTTAATGATCGAACTACACCTCTTATCAGATATGAATGAGATATATCAATTGTGTAGCTTCTGGCGTTACCTGATATTGGCTTTAATAGTTTCTGTTCTACTAGCTTAGATATTTGATATGTTATTTGCGCTGGTTTAAGTTCAGGTAAAACCTCTTTCAAGTCTCCCGCCTTAATAATGCCCGCTATAACAGCTTTTCTCAGTATTTTTGCTTCGATATCGCTTAACACACCCTTTTCTAAAGAAAATGCTATTGCTGGAAATAAGATTTTCTGACTCAAAAATTGTAAACTAGTTAGCTGGTCAACCTTTTTTAGCTCAGTAGAGATACCACTTAATACATAAGTACACCACTCTTCAAGTCCTTCATTGGTCCCAAGATCTGCTTTCGATAACATTTCATAATATTTGTTTCTATCGTTGTAAAACACTGCTGTAGGGTTGAGAATTCTACCGCCAGCTTGAACATTAAATCCATACTTGATAAGTAGTGCGTAAGTTAACAATCTTACTGTCCGACCGTTTCCGTTGCTGAAGGGATGAATCCAACCAAAGCGATGATGGGCAAGAGCTATCTTCATTAAATCGTATTTAGGATTGCCCGCACGGTTAATGAAAGAAGCTAATTCATTCATATAGCCAGGTACTTGTATACTATCAGGTGGAAGATGCTCTGATTGTTCTATGCTTACACCATAATGGCGATATTGACCGGGTGTTTTATCTCCTTCGCGTTGTAAATTATCTACAGCAAGGGAATGCAATTCTCTTATAAAATACTCCGTTATTTCGCCGCCACGTTTAAAATGTTCATCTATATCATCACTGTTTACCGCCTCAGCTTATGCGTTAGCGGTGGTGTGGTGGAGATATTGAAGTTACAAAAAGAGACATCACAATTAAGAACAACTCCACCAATCGGATGACTTTGGTTATCGTAGAGAACATGCTGTTTTTAATGATTATTGTTGCTAAGGTATGCCCTCTTTCAAACACAAAGAAATATGATAATAACGCGGTAATAATCAGCGAGATATCACGGGCATTAAATAAATTTTCAAGATACTCTAGCTTGGGTGGATGACTAATTTTACTTGCACATAAAAAGGTTAAAAATTGCAATAATAGCTATCTGACTTGCAAGATAAGGTGTAAATGTGTCTTTTTTCAGAATCGAATCCATAAATTTTACCCTTATAAGTTATGTGAGGAATTAATAATATCTCTTATTTCTTCCATGCTGTCAGCTTGTGTTCTGCGGCTGTCGATGTCTTTCATCAGTAGTGTCAGTACACTAAACGTTCCTATCTGGTGAAAAGGTTGAGGTGTATTTCGTCGGGAGCTAATGGGGGATCCTTGCAGGCGGTGGATCGTGTTTAATAACAGGTTATTACATTACAGATTGGGTTGAGCAAGGTCAATTTTTTGTTCGATGAGTGGAGGAGGCATAAAGAAAAATAATGCCCTGACTTTATGAATCTCTACATCTCAAGAATCATCCTAAATTAAAAATGCAAATTTTGTATCAAATAATCAATAAAAACGCGGCATTTGAGACGAATGCGGTGATCACCAGCAAAAACAATCGTAATATCTTGTTCGGGCAAACTGTAGTCGGGAAACAACCGAACTAACTCTTTCTTTGCAATTTCTTTTTTCACCATCCATTCCGGCAGAATAGCTACGCCGAGCCCAGCCTGAGTCATTGCCTTAATAGATGAGGATGAATTTGAATGATATCTGGCCATTGCGCGAAGCTCAAACTCTTCCCTTCTATCGTTGTGTAGCGTCCATTGTGTTGGAGTTTGTAAATTACTGTTAGCAATCCATGGTACGGAATTTAACTCATCAACAGACTGAATGGGGTTGTTTTTTAGCCATTCAGGAGAGGCCACTATGACAATGGCATAGCTGCCGAGTTTTCGGCTTTTTAACGCTGAGTCACGTAAAGTACCTAAACGAATTGCTAGATCGAGCCGTTCTGAAACTAAATCATTTAATGATGAATTTGCGTAATAGCAGATATCTAACCTCGGATGAAGTTTGCAAAATTCACCTATCAAAGGCAGTAAAAATTGCTCACCAAATTCCGCCGTGGATGTAATACTCAAGGTTCCAGACAGGGAACGATGACTATCCGATATATTCTCAATAGATGTTTGAATATTAAAAAATATTTCCTGAAAATCATTATACAGCACTTCACCAGCTTCGGTCAGCGTGATACCTCGAGTATTGCGAATAAGCAACGGTACATTCAGTACTTCCTCCAGAGATTTTACATGAACACTGGCCATGGCTTTACTGATAAAAAGCCGTTCTGCTGCGCGCGTAAATGAGCCGCAATCGACCACGGCAAGGAAAGTTTGAATTCGATTTAAATGATTAAAAGACATGAACTGTTAAATATTAATAAACAACTAGTTCAATTTAAGTTAATCGACACTACTGGTCAAGTTAAATTAGACTCCGCGCCGGAGGATAAAATGACATATCGTTATCGTATTGCCTTTATTTTTTTAGCAGGATTTTTCATTGACTGCGTAAATATTTTTATGTCAGCAATCGCATTGCCTGATATTGCTCGTGAACTGAGTATTTCTGAATCCAGTGTCGCTTGGGTGGCAAACAGCTATATTCTGGGACTAACTCTCATTATTCCACTAAGTACCTGGCTAGCCAGTTATTTTGGAGCAAGATTGACCATGGCGGCTTCCATGGCAATATTTACTGTGGGTGCTTTACTATCAGGTCTGTCCAGCGATTTTGCATCACTAATCTTGTTCCGGTTTATTCAAGGGTTAGGAGGCGGTTTACTGATCCCGGTAGGTCAGGCACTTACTTTTGAGTTATTTAAAAAGAATGAGCGAGCTAGAATATCGACATTGATTATGGCTGTTGCGCTGATTGCACCTGCCATTTCACCTGGAGCTGGAGGAATAATCGTCGATCACTTGTCTTGGCGCTGGGTATTTCTCTGCAATATTCCCTTCAGTCTCATCACGGCGTTACTGGCATTTTTGTGGATCAAAGAAGAAAAAACCACAGCGCGCCGACCAGACCTCATGGGTCTGCTGCTGGTGAGTCTAGCGCTTGCCAATCTACTGTTAGGTATGTCACTGTATGCCAGTGCTACCAGTCGGTGGCTTCCTCTCGCATTAGCAGGGGCAGGTATTGTTTTTAGCCTACTCTATATCAAACACGCTCGCAGCGTAGTCCATCCGATTCTCGATCTGAGCGTATTGCGCAATAAGCGTATGAGCTTCTCTGTTTTGGTTTACTACGCTGTGCCAGGCATATTTACTGGCGTTAACCTACTCAATATTTTCTATCTGCAGCAGGTACTCGGCTGGTCTGCCAGTGAAACGGGACTGCTAATGGTACTGTACGCTGGCGGATCGTTCTGTGCCATGATGGCTTGCGGTAGTCTCTATAACCGTATTGGAGCAGCAAGGCTGTTCTTTGCTGGTTTGATGTTGCACGCCGTAGGAATCGCGCTTCTGTCGCTGATCGGGGCTGCGCATGGACTACCACTGCTGGTTGCAGCTTACTTGCTGATGGGCACGGGAGGAGGCATTGCTGCTAACACAGCTCAGACCACCGCAATGCTGGATTTTGACGGTGAACGTCTAGCACGAGCCAGCACGGTCTGGAACCTGAATCGCCAGATGTCTTTTAGCGTCGGCGCTGCATTCTTTACTCTTATTTTTAATCTGTTACAGCAGCAAACCACCACCACATCTGCTTATCACTACTCGTTCCTTATTGCCGCCGGGCTGGGATTTTTATTTTTGCCCCTGTTAAAACTCATACAACTTAGCCAAAAAACGGAATCTCTATGCAATCAGAAAAAGAATTAATTGCTCACCACAGTGTGATCGAACTTCACCAATGGATAGAGGAGGTATTTTCCGGTCGTGAGGATTATCCATCCGCGCTAGAGAAACTACTGAATAGTTTCAGTAATGATTTCAGCATGATAACAATAAAAGGTCACCGCATCGGTCTCACTGAAGTAGAAAATCTGTTTCGTAACAACGTAGGGACTCGCCCCCAGCTGCACATTGATATCGATGCCTGCGAGACGCTGGCTGAAACTGCAGAAAGCGTGATATGTCGCTATCGCGAAACCCATCATAGTGCAGGAACTACGCAGGTCCGTTGGTCTGTAGTAATTATTGATATCCATACAGGCTACGTCAGCTGGCGATACCTGCATGAAACAGCCATTGTGGAATAGAAATGGAAACACCTAATGCGGCTAAGTGGATTCTGGCAGTTCGTCTAAAGTCGTGAATAGTGAAGTTAGGCATATCAATAGGTATTGCTCGTCTTACTTTGGCAAGCGCAACGGACAGGGTTGTTTCCTGAATATGAGGGATCATACGATGCTGCATTTTTCTGGCTGGTAAAACGTACTGGCTACCGCAAGCCATAGTCTTTAACTCCATAAACCACTCTATAACCTGTGGGCACAGTGGAATATCTACCGCATCACCGTTTTTGCTACGTTCTGCCGGAAAGTGCCATACAGCCTGTTTAAAGTTGAATTCTTGCCATCGTGCGCCGTATAGTTTCATTTTCCGCAAGCATAGAGCTAACAGTATTTTAAAGCTGATTTCATTCTGACGGCTGATCGTAGACGTTCTAACCGCCCTCAGCACAATGATTAATTCTTCTCTGGTTAGCCATCTATCGCGTGATACTTCTTTTCCACCAGCGTCCGCAACCTCGAAAGCTGAACACGGGTTAATTTCTATCATCTGCCGCTTAATAGCATAATCGAACATGCGCCTTAGCCACCGGAAAACATCGGTCGCCATAGTTGGTGCGCCTCTGTCTACTATGCTCTTGAGCATTTCATCAATATGGCGGGGTTTCACGTCCTCCAGCTTCATATGACCAATGCGAGGATTAATGTCTTTATCTATTCTTTTGCGGAGTATGTCGGGGTGTTTCCAGCGTGGCAGTATCTGACGTTCAAAATATTCAGCCGCGAGATCTGATACTTTGATGGAGTTCTTTTCAGCTTCAATTTTTGCCAGTGCTTCGGTTTTGCGTTCCTGCTTTTCCCCAGCAACGTCATAGCCCAACGCAACACGGGCTGATAGCTCTCTGGTGAATTCTCTTGCTTTTGATAGTGATAGAGCAATGTATGAGCCTAGAGTTATCACTCTGGGCGTACCTGCGAACTTATACCTAAAACGCCATATAGGGTGTTTAAAGGTTTTTCGATAGCATAGATATAGCTCGTTACCGTCCGCTCTTCCCTCGAACCTTTCACCGGATTTTATCCATGCTCTGATCTCTTTGTCAGTGAGCTTCGGCATTTGTGCAATTTCCAATGTAAAAAAATGACCGTGTACCACTAAATGAGTTTCATGATCTCTAGTGGTACACGATAACCATGCGCTACTGTGATTCGTTCTGCAATGCTCTGATAGTAAAAAAGCCAGATATAACAATATATCTGGCTTTGTGATTTTCTCTGAAATTTGAATCTATTCATTGAGTATGAGGTATTAGGTCTTGTCATTACTGGGTTTGTTCTATTCAATATTTTCTAGGAATATACCCTTGGGTACACGCTAAATCGAGGTGTACCACTGGGATGATTGAAATGTGTGCAATCATGAAAGTCATATATTAGCGATGTGATTACTTTTTGAGTTTTTTCTTTGCTATCGTTTCTAATTGTTTGATGCTTTTCTCTGGTGATGGTAAATCCTCTGGCATTGTTCCACCCAACTCTTGGATCGTATCTCTTACTTTTCTTCCAACGTCAAAATGAGTCTGGTTTGCTTGTGTTTTGCTTTTTACGTTATCTCGTCTCAGCTTTTCCTCGGCTTGGGTTGCTCTAAACAAGTTAGCAGCAAGCTCTGTTGACCCCATGTGATCTAATATTCGCTGTGATTTTTTTAAGCTTTTTCGCTGGTGGTTCGCTGGTGGATTGCTTTCTGGTCTAGTCCACCGTATAAACCTTGGTAGCCGTGATTTTGGAAAATGGCAAAATCAATATTTGTTTCTACGCCTGCTCGCTGGGCTGTTTCAACTAACTGCTTGTTATGCTCTTTTAGCTCATTGCGCAGGAATAGCCGCTTTTCATCTTCTCGTAGTCTTTTAAATGTTGCATCATCTGCTAGCTCTTGCCGTCTAGTTTGAATCGCAAAATATGTCTGCCCTGCCGCTATCACTGGCTTGCTAGGATCGCCATTTTGTACAACGAGGTAGCAGGCATAGCGAGACAGTATTACATCCTTTAATTTTCTTTGTGCACCTGAGCCAATATTGACCATATCGAGGACATCCTCGAAATGGTCTTCAATATTGTGTCCGCTATGGGAGCAGGCCTCTTTAGCTCGTTCTAAAACAGGCGTGAAGTGACGGTACTCTTAATATTCAAGAAGCTTAGAAAGCTCTCTAGCCGACCAGAATTCGATACCAGATTCATCAATTCTTTTTATTTCTTCAAATGGCTGGTGGTGTTGCTCCATGTATCGAACCTCTCATATTTGTTAGTGGTATAGATTGATAATACGGATAGCTTACCTTTAGTGTAATTCAAATACTGTTATGCCATCCAAGAATAACCCTCTCCGTAATCTCACCGTGGCTATCGAACTACCGGAAAATCCTCGGTAGTTGAACCTCCGCATTATTTTGTTACCTTTCACTTTATTAATCATTTCCTTTGTCGTCATCTGATATCCCCACAATCAATGAAGTGAAGTCAATACACTAAACGTCCTGAGCTAATGACTGACGACGAATATCGCATTCAGTGAGATGAAATAGGTTGGTACGTTTAACGCTCTGAGCTATAGAGGTCGCGACGTATTGCCTCGGAACCTATTGAGATGACAGCCAACTGATAGCCCCGCCAGTAAGAAGCCTTTCCCGTAACAGTGATCACCTGACCTTTCTGTAACAGCATCACCGACAGCGCCATTTCATCAAAGCCCACGACACACAGCGGGTAATCACTGCGCTTATCGCTCTGTACCTGCATGGTAGCGACTGCCATTACTTTCCCTGTCTGGCACTTGATGCGCTTGGGGGCAACGGTTATCTTTCCTGTGACCGTGGCTGCTGTAGCTTGTGAATTCTTTTGCTTTCTTCGTGCCATTTTCCACCACCTATAGATGATCTTGTTTTTTCTTCATGATGAAAATCAGTCAGTTAAATCACTGCGAACGTAATACGTATGGAGTCACTCAGTTACATTCAGCAAAAGGTATTGCGGAAATCACAATACCCAAGGTGGAATATCACACCTTAAAGATGGTCACGATTTTGACCATGTTGTTTTATAAGGATTTTACTATGACGGCTTAAACTCAAGCCCACCTGCGTTGTGATTTTCACAATAGAGACTTAGCAAATTTATTCGAAAATCACGCCCTAACGAAAAAAACACGAAATAACTGTACCATCTGTACCACTTGGAACATTTTACTTTTATATCAATCAATTAAGGTGGTACAGATACGAAAAATAACTGTCAATAACTGTGCCATATCTGTACCACGCTCACGGAAGCAATAACCAGTGGCAACCGTGGTGATCTTCACCATAGTTGGATAACTCGTTGATTTATCCGAGGTCCTCACTTTGGTTCTCAGAGAATACCTCTATGGTTACTTTATGTGCTGGACAAACACAATAAATGCATTGTGTTTCAACGTATTGCTTGGACATAAGGGGCTGGACAAAGCGACTTAACCCCTTGTTTCTGCCTCACTCTTTTGTGCTCCTCTTAAAGAGGTGTGCAAAGTTTGTGAGTCAATATCATTTATGCACAAAGTCATTTGCGAGTAACTATCAGTTACGTTCAAAGTTCGATTATCGGATATTGAATTTTGCATCGACGTTTTTCGTCGGCACAAATATTCATCATTTTGCATACCGATATTTTCAGTGCTCAAACTGAACCTCTTAAAGAGGGGCAGTTCTTGCTCTATGCAACGAGGTAACCAACCGACAATAAGTCTGGTGGTTAAAATACAAGCAGACTGCATATTTGCAGCTTGATTTAATATCAATGAGTTACCGTCAAAGTGGGCATTCCCACTTAAATGGGCTTTCAAATCCCAATTGGCGCGATCAGCCAAAAATTTGTCCTATTGGAACTGAGCCAAAGTGAGGACCTCGACTACAGGTTGGTATATTAAACTTACAAAGCTGCTTTAACCTACCTAACGAGGAAGAGCCTCCCATAACAAAATCTGTAATAGCGGCAATTAGCAGCATATTGATAGACTTGGTGGCAGCAATATCCCAAAAGACAGGCTTAGCCACAGAAACAGTAATGTGCAGAGATTGCAAACAAATTTCCAGCATTATTCCCACCATTATGAAATGAAACTGTTTTGACTTATACAGATCTCTATTAGTCATTAGTTTTTATTATAATGAAGTGATAAACACCAATCTTTGTATGGTGGAGCATGTGAAATAAAAAACTCTCGACTGTATCTATTCTTAATAATTGAAAATAATCTTGACAAAAAGAGCTTACTATGAATAAGAATAGCAAAAATTATATAAAATGGTGGTTGGAGCAGGAAAGATTAAGAATGAATAATGGAATCCCTGTGAAAATATCACTGGCAGGGATTAATTTATCTGTTATTCCTCAAGCATTTCTTCCATCCCCATTACAAACGCATTCTACACCATTACTTATAAAAAATATTAGGCATCATAATTTTATGGGGAAAAAAGTTCTTGATATAGGAACTGGTAGTGGTGTTCTTGCCATTTATTCTGCCCTTAATGGTGCATCTTTGATAATAGCAACAGATGTCGATGACCATATATTATATCATGCCAAAAATAATGCTTATCTGAATAAGATTACTGACATCCATTTTATGAATAGTAATCTCTTTGAGTCTGTCGAAGGTAAATATGATTATATATTTGCTAATGGGCCAATTTCTCCTGAGTTTTGGTCAGAAAAAAGCCTTTCAGGACATACCATATCAAGTTACGGAGAAACTCTTCTTAGCCAGTATCGTAACTATCTGACAGATGAAGGGGTAATGTTTATGACCTTCGCAGAATTTGGCCCAATGAAGGCATTCTACAAAACACTTCAAAAGTATTCCGTTTTGTACAAAGAAAAAAGAGAGAAAAAATTTGGGATATGGTGGAGTTTTCATGAAATAAAAAAATAAAGGTCATTAACCGCTTCTATAAAAAATGTTGTCTTAATATAATATTATCCCAAAGCGATAAAAACTTGGCTTCCATATTATCTTTCCTTTCTTAAACAGAGTTCAGGTTGATTAGGATTTTCGGCTCACGGAGACTGTTGTGCTTTAATAAATTCGGACACTTTGGTAAAGGAATAGAATGACTTTAATTAAGGTGTCTTTATGAAACGAAAAAGCTAAAAATGGAGAAGGAGATCTGAAAGAAGGCGAGCGCCTTCTTTGCGAGAGAACTGCTGTAAGATGTTGGTTCATAAAAGAACATGCAGAGCCATTTCCCATTTGCCAGTTATGTCGCGTGATGAAAGTCAGTCGTTCCACGTTTTATGCCTGGCAGGCAAAACCCGTTCGGTTACTTTCTGATGAGCAACGCGAATTACACCGAAAGGCAACGGCACTCTTTAAAGAAAGCCGGGAAAGTTTAGGCTATCGGATGTTGGCGAAAAAATTACGCAAAGAAGGCTTTACCATCAGTGACTATCGGACCCGAAAGCTCATGAATCAGCTCGGATTATCCGTCAGACAGCGGCAGCGCTACCGGGCTCCGCGCAAAGGTAAAGCGATATCAACAGCCTGTCATCTACTTAACCGGAACTTTAATCCGTTGGCGCCGAATGAAGTTTGGGCAGGAGATATCACCTATTTGAAGACGCCCGAAGGTTGGTTATATCTGGCTATTGTGATGGATTTGTCCTCACGTCGGATAGTGGGATGGCAGATCTCAACGGAAATAGATACAACCTTGATCAGCCAGGCCTTAATGAAAGCGTATCACTTACGTCAGCCGTCACAAGGCTGTGTTTTTTATAGTGATAGAAGGAGCCAATATACAAGCCAGCAATACCGGGACTTGCTCAGCAGTTATGACATGAGAGCAAGCTAGGGGATGTCGGGGCGTGTTGGGATAACGCTGTTGTCGAACGTTTCTTTGGCAGTTTGAAACAGGATTGGCTCTTCAAAACCCATCATGAAAACCAGGCAGAGAGGAAAAAAGATGTATTGGATTATCTGCATTATTACAATTTAACACGATTGCACACGGCCAATAATGATTTAACACCCGTGGAATATGAAATGGCCTTCGTAAAAGTGTCCGATTTTTCTTGAGCAGAACAGTTTCCAGCGCGGGAGTATCTGACGTTCAAAATATTCAGCCGCGAGATCTGATACTTTGATGGAGTTCTTTTCAGCTTCAATTTTTGCCAGTGCTTCGGTTTTGCGTTCCTGCTTTTCCCCAGCAACGTCATAGCCCAACGCAACACGGGCTGATAGCTCTCTGGTGAATTCTCTTGCTTTTGATAGTGATAGATCAATGTATGAGCCTAGAGTTATCACTCTGGGTGTACCTGCGAACTTATACCTAAAACGCCATATAGGGTGTTTAAAGGTTTTTCGATAGCATAGATATAGCTCGTTACCGTCCGCTCTTCCCTCGAACCTTTCACCGGATTTTATCCATGCTCTGATCTCTTTGTCAGTGAGCTTCGGCATTTGTGCAATTTCCAATGTAAAAAAATGACCGTGTACCACTAAATGAGTTTCATGATCTCTAGTGGTACACGATAACCATGCGCTACTGTGATTCGTTCTGCAATACTCTGATAACAAAAAAGCCAGATATAACAATATATATCTGGCTTTGTGATTTTCTCTGAAATGCTAAGAAACGTTATTTGAATCTATTCATTGAGTAGGAGGTGTTAGGCCGTGTCATTACTGGATTTGTTCTATTCAATATTTTCTAGGGGTACACCCTTGGGTACACGCTAAATCGAGGTGTACCAATGGGATGATTGAAATATGTACAATCATGAAAGTCACATATTAGTGATGTGATTACTTTTTGAGTTTTTTCTTTGCTATCGTTTCTAATTGTTTGATGCTTTTCTCTGGTGATGGTAAATCCTCTGGCATTGTTCCACCCAACTCTTGGATCGTATCTCTTACTTTTCTTCCAACGTCAAAATGAGTCTGGTTTGCTTGTGTTTTACTTTTTACGTTATCCCGTCTCAGCTTGTCCTCGGCCTGCGTTGCTCTAAACAAGTTAGCCGCAAGTTCTGTTGACCCCATGTGATCTAATATTCGTTGTGATTTCTTTAAGTCTTTTCGCTGGTGGATTGCTTTTTGATCTAGCCCACCGTATAGGCCTTGGTAGCCGTGATTTTGGAAAATGGCAAAGTCGATATTTGTTTCTACTCCTGCTCGCTGGGCTGTTTCGACTAACTGTTTATTATGTTCTTTTAATTCATTGCGTAGAAATAGCCGTTTTTCATCTTCTCGCAGTTTTTTGAACGTCTCATCATCGGCTAATTCCTGTCGTCTGGTCTGAATAGCAAAATATGTTTGTCCTGCGGCTATCACTGGCTTGCTGGGATCACCATTTTGCACAACAAGATAGCAGGCATAACGGGATAGGTTTATATCATCTATTTTTCTTTCAGCACCAGACCCAAGAGTAACCATTTTGTTGGCTTCAACGAAATGGTATGAAGGCTCTTGATTACTGGCTTCACACGCCTGAATTGCTTTGTTTAAAACCTTTTGGAAATTCCGCCAATCTTTATAATCTAGTAGTGGCGCTAATTCTCGCGCTGACCAGTATTCAACTCCCTCATCGCTGAATAGTTTTATTTCTTCAAATGGCTGGTGGTGGTGCTCCATGTATCGAACCTCTCATATTTGTTAGTGGTATAGATTGATAATACGGATAGCTTACCTTTAGTGTAATTCAAATACTGTTATGCCATCCAAGAATAACCCTCTCCGTAATCTCACCGTGGCTATCGAACTACCGGAAAATCCTCGGTAGTTGAACCTCCGCATTATTTTGTTACTTTCACCGTATTAATCATTTCCTTTGTCGTTATCTGGTATCCCCACAATCAATGAAGTCAGTACACTAAACATCCTGAGCTAATGACTGACGACGAATTTCGTCGAAAGTGAGTAGGTTGGTACGTTTAACGTTCCGAGCTATAGAGGGTTGCGACGTATTGCGTCGGAACCTATTGAGCGATAGAACTGACAGCCAACTGATAGCCCCGCCAGTAAGAAGCCTTTCCCGTCACAGTGATCACCTGACCTTTCTGTAACAGCATCACCGATAGCGCCATTTCATCAAAGCCCACGACACGCAGCGGGTAATCACTGCGCTTCTCGCTCTGTGCCTGCATGGTAGCGACTGCCATCACCTTACCTGTTTGGCACTTTATACGCTTGGGGGAAACGGTAATCTTTCCTGTGATCGTGGCGACTATCAAGGGTGCGTTCTTCTTCTGTCTTCTTGCCATGTTCCACCGCCTATAGATGATCTGGTTTTTGCTTCATGATAAAAATCAGTCAGTTAAATCACTGCGAACGTAATACGTACTCAGTTACTCAGTCACATTCAGCAAAAGGTGTTGAGGAAATCTCAATACCCACCTTAAAGACAACCCAAATTTGGATTTTAAAGGGCTTTTACTGGGCGGCTTAAACTCAAGCCTTCTTGTGTCATTTGTAACTTATTGATACTTCATTCATCCTCAATTTGAGGATAAGTGGCAACCGTGGCGATTTCCACCCTAGTTGCTTAACTCATTGATTCTTCCGAGGCCGTCACTTTGACCCAACCATGGCGGAAATCCCAATGGTTACTTTATGTGCTGGACAAACGCAATAAATTCATTGTGTTTCAACGTATTACTTAGACATAACGGTCTGGACAAAACGACTTAACCCCTTGTTTCTAGCCCACTCTTTTGGGCACACCTCTTATTGAGTTGTGCAAAGTCAGATTATCGGATATTGGGTTTTGCATACCGACATTATCAGCGCTCAAATTATAAGCAGAAGACAAATCTGTCGTCTGATTAGATATCAATGAGTTATCACTAAAATGGGCATTCCCACTTAAATGGGCTTTCAAATCCCAATTGGTGAAAATATAAACTACGAAAATTTCGTAGTTGAGCCTCTGAGATTGATGATTCCTTAAGCTCAAGGAATCCTTGTAGTTAATTTCACACCTCCGCTTGAAACGGAAGAGTGCCAAATCTCCTTAGCTACTCATTGGTTAATCTCTCCGTTTCAAACGGAACGATGCCGGCACCATGCAGAAGGCTTAAGAGTTAAAGGTGAGAGATCCCGCTTTTAGATAACTTGCTGATTTTGCTTAATTACCGCTCTGTGCAGGAAATTAATTATATCAATGGGTTACACGAACATCGCTTGTAACATGTTGATTTTGCGTAATTCTGTCACAGGGACAGAGATTAATGAAATCAAGGAGTTAGGTTAAAGGGGATAATTGCCCCCTTTAAACTCATAGTCTTATCAGTGGGGTATGGATTTTATTAATTTCCAAACAACCATTCCGTGCCATCCTAACCAGAAGTTCTCTCCAGTATTGATGAACCTTTTTATTGATGTTCACAGGCGGAGAAGTATCCCACCGCCTTCATGTTATTTAGCAATGTGTATTGTTGATTAAATGAGGGAATAAATATGCAAGATAAAAAGCCTGAAATATCAGAATTAAAAGATACTACATTAGCGCAGCAATCTTATGAAGACTTTGGTTATACAGTGATACCTATTGGTGTTCCTGTTCCTTGGCCGTCAGAAATTTCACCGGAAGGCTGGTTGCAATGCAATGGTGACCTATTTGACAAAGGAAGATACCCAAAACTGGCTCTTGCCTATCCATCTGGCAGACTACCTGATTTGAGAGGGGAGTTTATTCGTGGTTGGGATGGGAGGCGTGGAATAGATAATGGGCGCCAGATTTTATCGGAGCAGACAGATGCGTTACAAAATATTACAGGATCACTCGGAATGGTAAAAGGGGTTGAAGCTCCACGCGCGAACGGGGCGTTTCAGGCGAAATTTAATATGATCGACACGGCAGGGCATGCTCCCGGATCATTCCCTACGAACGGCGATTGGAGTTTTGATGCATCTAGGGTTGCTAGAACCGCATCAGAAACACGTCCCCGTAATATTGCATTCAATTACATAGTAAGAGCAGCTTAATTCTGAGCTAACAAGTAAACCCGCAACTTTCTGCGGGTTCATATCAATCATGAAAATCACCTGTCAATAATATAACTGACAATATTGTTTCAAATTTAAATAATAACTTTTAGTTGATCTCTAAGAGAATTAATTATGTCCATAATCTCACAAATTAAGCAATTTCTGATCAACACATTAGCAGGGGTGATGTAGTGTATGGTGGGGCTGAATTCAGATTACGTATAAGTGGTTATAAAAACAGGGTTTATTATGAAGATAAATTTTTATGCATTCTATCAAGAAAATAATGGTATCAAAGAAAGAATCAATTTATTGAGCCTTTTTGAAAAAAATATTATAAATCCACAAGAACATGAACTAGATTGCAATACTTACCACTTATACCTTCATAAAATTGACGAAAGCACATATCTTTTCACCAAAAAAAGCGATAGTGAATTGATAAAAAAAATCAACACATCAACTTTTTCAGTCGCTAATATTAGAGATAGTCTGGCTTCCGATGAATCGCTTGGCTTCCCATCATTTGTTTTTATTAATGGAAATATTATGGGCTTTGCATCATCTATGTATGGCCCCAAAATTCGAGAATTAAAGCATTACATCATGCAAAAGGAGTTAAATGGCACCTCACTTCAAATTGAATCATTAATGCAAAATGTAACAACAGAAGATGCATTGACAATGCAATTCATTGGATGAACTACTTTAAGAGTGGAATCTGATGGGCGGGGTGTAGGCATTATAAATAATATTTTACGCACCATGGGGTGCCGAGATATACCAGAAGAATTACTTAATGGCCTTGAGGTAATAATAAAACCCAAAAAAACAGAGATATAAAACAAATAACCACTCAAATAATAGAAAGACAAGGCGATGCATTTAGTGATATACATATAAAAGCTAGAGAAGAAATGGCAGATATCCTTACTGAATTTTACCTCTCAGGAAAAGGGCAAATTAGTGCTAACCTGCATAAAGTATCAAACGCAGAAATAGCAGAAGAGATACACAATTGTTTTGTTGGAATGAGATCAGCTATAATGAGGAGTTTCACTCAAGCCATAGGCGAAGATTTGAGATAACTGAGATTAAGGGGGCGCAAATGACAAAAAAACATAAGGTTGCACCAGCCTTAATCCTAATTTTGTTGCCATACATTATAGTAATAATACTTTACTTTACCTTTAAATATTATTTAGTCCCTGACATTTCTTTTGCGAAAAATAGGGGGGCATTAGGCGGTGCTATTGCGTCATCGTCATACGCAGGAACCACCATAGCCGTACTAATAGCAGCACTAACATTTGTCATAGGATTAAAAGGGCGCAATATAACCAAGCTAAATCACTATGGCTATATGACATCTGTCGTAATAATGTACTCATTTGTATTTGTTGAACTCGGTATTCTTTTCTTTTCTGGTATATTGCTGATTTCAAATATAACGGGGATTCCATTGCCATCAATAACAATCGGAATTGCCATAGCCTCCTTTATCCATATATGTTTGTTATTATTTCAGTTATTCAATTTTTCAAAAAAAAGCTAGCATCTTCCAGCCCTCCCTCCGAGGGCTTTTTCGCATCTACCCACAATTTCCCCAATCCACCCAACTACCCGCTAATCTCCCCTATTGGCTATTGAATGAAGTAAGGGGCACGCAGCCCCCTTATTTACTTCGGCTGCTCCGGCCATTTGACATCGGGAGCGGTAGTGCAATCCACCCGATTGAGCAGCACACAGTATTTTTTCCACTCCGTCAGAGCCGTTTGCTCTCCACTCGTTGCCATGTTGAGATCGACGGCGTACTGTAGCGGGGCTATTGAGTTTGCCGCTTGCGACATTCGGTATTGTTTTTCCCGTTCTGCCCGTTGCTGCAATTGCGCGGGTGTCGGGGGCGGATTTGCAATAGCGTCAGCCTCTGCCTCGGTAATCGGGATTAAACCCGCCTTAATCCAGTCGTCCGGGGTATCTGACTCATAGCCGTAAACCTGATTTTCAGGTGATTTGAAATATTTCATCTTCATAATTCCATCCAATGTAATAATGTGGCCGCATCACCATCACCGTACAGGTGATAACTGGCACCTGCCGGGACAATGGCAGAGATATGATGCGCCCAGCGTCCACCCTCAACCCCGGGCGGGCGGGAATCTTCCGCAACAGTAACCCCATCGACAATAAAATACAGTCGGTAGCTGCCGGTTCGCTCTACAGTACAACTGACAAAAATTGGACGATTTTCACGATTGGTGTATGTGGAATTGAGTTTGCGATTGCGCAGAACATTACGGTATGACGCTATACCCAACACATCCTCCCGCAGTGCCATTGTGCCGCTTCTATCTGGGTATCCCACATCCCCAATCCATTTGCCATTCTTATGGGCAGTAAAATAAGCATGGCCTTTATTCGCGTATATGCCAATTAAATTACCGTTATCATCACCCGCCTCAATCCCCCGTAATGAGGAAACAAAGCTGTTAAACGCCTGTTTGTTGTCGGCGGATTTATCTGCGTAGTTTCCTGCGGATTGATATCGGCTATTAGCCTCCTCTTTCGTGTAGCTGTCCCCTTGCAACGCCATTGTGCCGCCCCTGCCTGGACACTCCACATCCCCCAGCCATTTGTTATTCCGGTGTACGGCAAAATAAACCCGGCCATCATTAGTGTACATTCCGATACGATTACCGTTATTGTCGTCGGCCTCAACACCCTTTGATGAGGAAACAAAACTGCTAAATATCTGTTTATTAGACGCTGATTTATCCGCGTAATCGCCCGCGATGATTGCGCTGAATTTTTTCTCACCCGCGCCATCCACCTCAAAGCCGAGTGAGATTAGAAACTCTTTAATTACATCCGCATTAGTGTTGCTCATCTCTCCACCGTGCTATCAGGGTCTCGTTTTCGGCTTCCGTCATCGGCTCAACCATTTTTTTCAGTGCGTTGACAGCGTGATACCTCGCTTCGTGATAATTTGCCATTGTTATCTTCCTGTCTGTGATAAAGCCTTATCTACCAGCTTGCGGGCCACTTCGTGAAGGGTGGGTTTAATACCCAGTTCTGAGCGGCTGTATTCGTCCTGCTGTATCTTGCGTAGGGCGTCCATCTGCTGACGAGTCAGTAAAATCGCTTTGTTATCGACTTTCATCTCTAACCTCAAATGCTGATAATTTATACAGCTATATTATTGCAATATATGCAACAAATAAAACTAATGATGCAAATAATGCAATAATATAAATTACACAAATTATGGATACATAAGGAACGGCAGAGCTATTTAACTTGCCGTTTAGTGAGGCTTAATGGAAGGGGAATAAGGGTATTCACTATCAGCACCAAACTTCGAATTTACAACTCACTAAATCACCTATCACCTTTCAAATTATAAGCCTTGCTATAGTAGTAATCCGATTGAGATGAAGATTTGACCTCAGTAAGGTTTCTGGTGCGTTAACAGCAGGATGAAATGACCTTTAACGAATAATAAAGTGAGGTGTTTATGTCTGACGTTAATAATCTGGATCTCAAGTGTCCATTTAATCCAGACCAATATAATATTGGCGATGACAATATAACTGTCCCAGCCGGTACTTCTGCATGGGCGCTGAGCCTCGTGTATTTGGGAAAACAGGTACACCGTAGCGGTTGGAATGCTCCTATAGAGCACATGCGTCTTACTCATAAATCAGAGGTTGGTAATACAGATGATGGGGATGCTTATATTGAGAAGAGTGATAAAAACGGTTATTGGTCTCGCTGGACTCCAACACAAGAAGATTTGATGGCTTGTGATTGGGATTTACTAAAGCCAGTATGTCCAGAGGGTAATATGTTGATTTTCGACCTTAAACTAGGATTTGAACAGATTCCAGCGGGTGACAAATGGTGGGGATACAATAATTGGGGATGTAAAAGCATTCATACTGGTACTTTAAATATAATTCAAAATAAAATAGGAATTATTGATATACAGTGGTTCTATTTGGATGTTGATAATACTATCCCAACTCTTCTTACAATAGCTTTGCAAGTATCTACTGATAAAAATAGCGATCAAAAGGTATCTCAAATATTTAATAAAAATTTTTATGTTACCGTTGATAATGAAACTTATGACCTTGGCATTCACTCAGGTTGGGGGCAGAATGGTCTTTACACGCGCAACGTGAGCTACACTTATGATAGTAGATATGACGCCCATAATCCTCAGAAACTTAATGTCAAAAAATTAAGTGAAATATTAAAGCAGACAGATCAAACTAAGCGTTTCTGCCTAACTTGGCGTAATAAATAATTTACCCAAATCCACACATGAAATTCAAGGCCGTGCTATTTTTGCGTGGCCTTTTTCACGTGAAACTACCTTTAACACCTTGATATCCCTTATTTCCTGCATGATGCAGGTCTAGTGCTATGTCACGCTTCCGTTTCAAACGGAGGCAGTGAAAGAATTAGGCACACAAGGCGTTAAATATCAGCGAAATTTTTCGCTCATTCCGAATCAGTCAAATCTTCGTCCGATGAACCCACCGAAAGCTGCGGGTTAAAATCCGACCAATATTGTATAACTCAAGCCTGAACCACCTGCGGCAACTGTAATGATTTCCGTTATGGTTGGATAGGACGTGCTGATTTTCCCGATTTGAAATCGGAGAAACATTGCCTCCCAGAGCAAATACTCTTCGTATTCAAGGCTGTAAAACCAAAACTCAGGCAAGCCAAATGATAAGTTTTGATAAGGTTGATGCCTTTTTCTGCACCATACTTCAAAGAAATAGCATAAGTAAAATCCTAAGGTAAAAACTTCTTTTGGCAGACCAATCCGGCAGATCACCCATCGCTAAATCCTAACAATTCTTAACATTAAAACCGTTTTACGAAGCATCACAACCCCGTTCCGTACCTGTAACCTGCTGCGCAAAATAATAGTGCGCAATACTGCGCAAACAAAGTGCGCAAAGCAACAAACTGCGCAAAATGATACCCAAGAAAAGCCGGGGTATTCAGCCATTGCGCAGAATGAGACGGCTAAAACTGCGCAGTAAGAACCGACGGAAAACGCGGGTATTTAGAGACTATTGCGCAGAACGGGGGACAAAATGCGCAAAAAAACGCAGGTATTTTATGTGTAGGCTTCTATCCCTTATCTTCCTGTCTGCGTAACCACGCTAACAATATGCGCCGTTTGTATGGGTGTGCCGTCACTCCGATCCCCTGGCTCATCATGTCTCTGTACCACCCCCTTGATAGTATGAATTCTTTCGATACGCCTTTTTGGGTATAACTATCATTCCATGCTATTAAAACTGACTCTATTTCATTTTCATCATCACTGCGTTTTAAAACCTTTATCGTGGAGCATAGCCAACTTCCATCATGGCAAAGAGCCTCAGCCCCTTTTTTGTTGTAAAGCGTTAAAGAGGTAGTATACATATCATCATTATTAGCAATGATCGCGTAACGCCTTGCTATCCCCGGTAAACTAACTACGCCTGCCAGTGAATAACCCTTTTTATCTTTCGTATTCTTCGATGTATCGTTCACTCTTTAATCTCCGTTTAATTTGCGTGTATGGTGTGTAAAAAGTTTTATCGTCTAAGTGTTCATGTGTTCATGTGTTCATGTGTTCATGTGTTCATGTGTTCATGTGTTCATGTGTTCATGATTAAATAATTTTTATGTAAAACATATTGTTATATCATGAATGCCCCATGAACACTTATGAACAGTTATGAATACTTCAATATCAAGTGTTCATGGTTTATTTATTTGATATTTATATATTTTTTATATCCATGAACATTATGAACACTTTTAACTAAAACTTTTTATATTCATGATTGTGTTGGTACTCGTGGAAGCCAATCTTCCGCCTCGGTTTCGTTTAATTCGAGGTTTGTCCTGTACCCATGCATCGTTCTTTCCCTGATATACCTTTTCCCCAATTCTTTTAAGGCGCTATCAATCGACCGCCCGAAAGTGGTCAGGCTTAATGAGTTCTTATTCCCGTTCCCTTGCATGTAAGACATATAAGCGTGATACAGGTACTTGCGCGGGGCAGGAGGGGTAATATTGGCATTCCCCATTAACATCCCGCTCGCCCCTTCCAGCGCGATGAGATAAGCGCAAAAATCTATCAACGGATCTGTCTCGCGTTTTATCTCTGTAGCCTCCCCCGAACCTCTTTGTTCAATCAGTAAGGCATTGGCTATCTCTGGTTGCGGAAACTCACGCAACAGATCGCGGATAATCACAGGAATTTCAGCCTCTATCTTTTCTGGCAGGCTCTTGTCTTTATTTTTTTCTTCCACAGTGTCATTAAAGTGGAAAATGACACGCCGTCTGCCCCGTTGCTTCAATAAACATCTGCCAGTCATGACGGTTGCCAAAGACCATATATAGCCCTGCCTTAATGCGTCTGGCCTTTTCTGGGTTGCCACCCGATACATGATTCAGCCATTTCAGGTAATTAGGGGAATGCTCTTTTAAGTTCTCGCCTTCTTCCAGTTCGGTATAGGTGATCCTGTTCTGGTGCAGTAACCAGTCATCAGGGTTATGTGGCCTGAATGCTTGGCTTTTTCTTCTGCTTTCCCGGATTAAGCGAAATAACGTTAGTTGTTCCCATATTTTTCTCCCCCACCTGATACAACCCTTCATTGAATGCCTGCTTTGCTGCCTCAAGGCCGTGACGCTGACGATAATCGTCCCAGTCGGATTTGTGTTCTGTGGGCGGAAGCGTGACCCACCCCTCGACGGACAGGGCGGTCTTTTCAGCCGCTATCCAGTCATTGATACAAGGCGTTTTTCACTGTTCGGTTTGATGATTTGAGCACCCGTGATTGTGTTGTCCAGAGCCTGAGTGACCAACAACAAAGAACCGTCTTTCAATAGTTTCTGATTGGGGCATTGCAGCCCCTTCTTGGTCAGGTAATCAGATTGCCCGGTAGTGGACTGAGCAAGCAATTTGTTAACTTTCTCGGTGATTGGTTGAGCCTCTGATTTGGGAGCTTCCTTTCTGGCAGGCTTGGGTTCAGGTAATGGAAGCAACAGCGCATCAGCAACGACTTTAATAGCCTCAGTGAGCGTTATTCCTTTGACTTTAGCCAGTAAATCAAAGCCATCACCGTGATTCGGGTTATCACACTGGCGTCAATGCCAGTCACCGTGACCGTGATCGTCTATGAAGTGAAAGTGATCTTTACCGCCGCATATCGGGCAAGCACCGTGCTTACCCTTTGCCGGAACCTCCACACCACAGGCAACCAGTAAACCTTGCCATTGACCTTGAGCCGCTGCTTTCACCGAACGAATATCAATATGACTTACCATTTGGGGAATCCCTCGCGGTGATGGAGTTCAAACTGAGCATGTTGTTCTGTGTCGTTGAGTGCCTTTGCTATTTTTGGCAAGTACATCAGGGCTTCACTAACACTGCGCAAGTCATCTCTGTCCTGTCCCTTCGAGTATTCTTCATTAGCCTCTGCCCAGAAACCTAGTTCACCGACTGCAGATAATGCAGCCATTACACCACTGAATGCCGCTTCGGAATTCATACGCAGATTTTTGAGTTCTTCGGTGCTCATATTGTCGAAATTAGTACGTACCAAATGGTTATAGATATCAGACATAATCAGGCTCTCCCTGCGTAGGTGTATTCTTGAGTGAAACGGCTTAATGGCATGATGCACGGGTAGGTATAACCTTCACGGACAAACGTCACGCGGTTAAAGGCGACTGACAACACCTGAACAGTTTCCCCGTTCTTATGGGTATAATAGTCATGAGGGGCAGGGTTAGGCATGGTTCACCCCCTGAACTGTAGACATATCTCCATAGTTGGAAGGGGTATCGATAGCTTCTTCATCCGCGATTACTTCAATCAGAAATACAGCAATATCGCCGGATAGCTTCGCCATCAGAGAGGAAATAACAGATATTTCACTGCCCTGTATTTTGATGAGGGTATGACTCAATAAGCTGATTAATAAATTCGAGTTGCTGCGCCTTTTCAACGGTTTGATGAATAGTGATAGGCTTGCTCATGCGGCCACCTCCTGACGAGAAACAAATATCAGCGAGGAAATACCGACCAGTAGACGGGCTTCACCCTCACTATCTGCCAGCACAGTGATAAGGCGTACCGGGTGAATAACCACCAGTCGTTGCTTGCCAGATGCAATTAGGAATGTAAATTTAAGGCGAGTTTGGTTATGCTGTTGTATAGCCATAATCGTTACTCCAATTAACGGTTGTTGGTTAGACGCCTCGATAGTGTTCCCGCACTTCGGGGCGTTGCTGTTTTTACAATTTATACTCGGTGAAGTGATTAGCACTAACTTAACCAAGTGATATTCACCATGCATCAAGGTGCTATTCACTTCACCGATTTTTTCATGTACACTGTTATACACTAATTCAAACGAAGTGTTTAGCATGTCAACAGGTAGTGTCAACAATAAATCGGTACAATTGGCGTCCCGCGTCCCGCATGAAGTTGCTGAATTGCTTGAAACAACGCGAAAAGAAGGCGAAAGTGTTGGAAGATTTATCGCAACTGCAATAAAAAATGAAGCCGAGCGTCGGCAGCATCTGGAAAGTGATACAAACCAACTTTTATCAGATTTGAATGACACTCTAAAAGCATTCAAGCAAATTGAAGATGTAGGAACAAAGATTGGGACTGATTTGCAATCTATTGTCGCAACAGCTAGTAATGAGATCAAACGACGCCAGCGCAAAGCCAAAGCATCATCTGAGCAATAACTAACCAACCGACAATTAGCCCGATGGTGAACCAAAGCAAAATTATTGACTTGGTTAACTGAGTAAACATTATTTACTTGGTTCACTCCCCCTCTTAAAGATGGTAAGTTGGTTGAGTAATAACTAACCACACCTCTTAAGTTGTTGTAATTCTCCGTAAAGCAAATGTGCTTTACGCCAAAGGGTAGCATTCGCCGTGCTATCCTTTTCTTTTTGTGCCTGATTGTGCCTGACTAAATGACGGTCGCAAAGTTTGTGCATCGCTAAATGATACGCGCAGATTATGACCAGACTGCATATTTGCAGTGTGACTATATTTCAATGGGTTAGGTAACTGACCCAAAACTATTGAGTATCCTAAAGTAGGACCAAACGCCAAATATGGCGTCTGAATTTTTATCAATGGGTTACTGAGGTATCCGAAAATATTCTCATACCCATCAGTGGGATATTTCTCTGATTGGAACTGAGCGGAAAGTTTCGCTGAGTGACCAGCCAAAGTGAGGACCACGGTAATAAGACTTCTTAAACTCAAGGAGTCTATGCAGTTAACAATGATCATCACTCTGCCTCTTCCAAAAGGTCAGGCTGGTATGTTCTCCACAGTTCCCTTCCTTCTTTGTTTAAGCTGGCTAACTCTCCTTTGCATGATTGAAGATCGCGCCCCCGTTGAGACGCAATTGCTTTGTATTCGTTCTGTCGCCGGGTGAAATCGTTCAGCGCAGCAAATGGCACACCGTAAGAACCCGTTTTACGGATAGACGGGATCACATCACGAAATACCCAATTAGCGAACCGATAGGCGAATGTTCCTTGCTTGGTGGCCTTACGGCTACGGGTGATGAGCTTATAGAACCCAGATTCAGAAATAACGCCCCTATTAGGGTTTCCCTGAATACTATAGGTTAAAGCTATAGTATCTTTTTCATCCAAATCTAATGCCTTTAACGCATCACTGGAGTTAACTATTCCCAAAGCGTTACAAACATCTTTCGCAATAAACCACGGTTCATTGTTAATTTTAATTATCTGTACTTGTACGCCCTCAAATTTAATAAATGAGATATCCGCTGAATCGATATTTAAAATATCGCTCTGGCTAAATTTAGGGTGAGTTTGACCGTTGCCAATCAAGGCAGTAATTTTTTCCATGATGTTATTCCTTAATTAACAGGTTTACGGCTATACGGGTTATTTACGTTTTCCACTGTTGGCGGGTTGCGTACCCACCATAAAACATCACTTAATAACCACGCGCAGGAATTACGCCCGAAATGACCGCGAGGCGGAAATAAACCTAATCCCTCTAATTTATGGCAATGGCTGCGAGAAATACCGGATATTCGTTCTCGTTCTCTTATTCGTCTTTCAATTTCGCCATAGGCAAAAAGAATATATTTCCGTTGTTCATCGGTCGGTAATATAAATTTTTTCATTGAACTACCTTGCGTCCTAGCAGCTTTTTGCTTTCTACCCACGCACGGATATCGGCTGCGTCAAAGACAGAAAAACCTTCTTCAAGCTCAAATGGTAATGGTAGCTTTCCGGCTTTAACCCAACGGTTAAGGGTTGCATCAGATATGCCTAAAAAATCGGCGGTGTGGCGTTTTCTTGCATTGCCACTGGTAGGATATGGGGTATTGCTTTTAGTACGTGGATTGCGTTGCTGCTTCATGTTATGCCTAGCTCCTTTATGATTGGCTAGGCATATTTAAGCAAGATTGAAAAATAATGTTAGGAAGTTATCGAAAACTTCTGGAAGTTATTGATAATTTCTTATGAATGGGATCTTACACCTCTGGCTCTTGCCAGCCAATCTCCTAATGTTTTGTCTGATATCACTGGCATTTCTATTTTTTCATTGCTTGCTCTTTTACTGATTTCATCTAAAAGTGTCTGGGGTGATTGTTTTAATTGTTGTTCAGAAAAACCATTCATTAAAAGCAAAAACTTAATATATGTTGCTTGGTTTGCCGTGGTTCTTTCTCTTACTGTCATTGGGTTTCTTTCATGTTTTACTTTTTTTTGATGAAACGTATTGCGTTCTATGCCCTCACTAACAGCTCGTCCTCCATTGAGGAGAATATCTAATTCATAGTCTGTTATCAGTAGATCTTTTACTTTAACTGAAAACCAGTCAGATAAATAATAATCATCAGGCTCATATCTATGAGATTTTTTAAAATCATCGCATCGAGGAATATCGAAACTATCAATTAAAAAGTCATCAGCGATTTCATTAATTATGTCAAGTTCGTCAGACGCAATGAAATGATAAGGAATAGCAATTAATCCATCAAGATTATCAACTTTTTTTTGGTCTCTTAAAATATCAAACGATTCAGTAATACGAAGGTAATCAGATCGGTAGTGAAATAACTTATCATGTATATAATCGCTCCTACTGGGTAAGTCGCCATATTCAGTGATGACTTCATTAATCTCTTCTTTACTTTCATTAATAGTGCTTTGTTCTAAAAATAGACTCGAATTAGATTCAATTGTTATTTCTATTACCTCATCATCCTTAAATAAGTAAAACCCTATATCTGGAGCTTTCACACACAGTTGTAATAAACCAATTGAAGCAAAATGAATCAAATCGCTAAAATCAACGCTACCACCAATAACCTTGATAGCTTTCTCTAATGTGTAATATTTTCTTTTTGGTAATACCATCACGTCACCTTTTACGCGCCTTAAAGATTGCCGTATCAGGTTGGTAAGGCTTCCCCCACTTTTCGCCCCGTCGGGCTAGATACGGATAATTCGGTTATTTTGCTTTTCGCGTACCCAGCGGGATCACGTTGTAATCTTCACCTTTCTCCAGCGCCACCAGCAAATCGCACCATTGAGTTAATGCGGCTTTACGCTCGTCGAAATAATCATGTCTGTTATAGATGCCCTCAACGCCTTTTATACGATGATTTAGGCAACGTTCAGCCACAAAAGGATCAACGCCTAGCGCGGCTAAGTGAGTTCTGGCAGTTCGTCTAAAGTCGTGGATAGTGAAGTTAGGCATATCAATAGGGATTGCTCGTCTTACTTTGGCAAGCGCAACGGACAAGGTAGTTTCCTGAATATGTGGGATCATTCGGTGTTGCATTTTTCTTGCTGGTAGAACGTATTGACTACCACAAGCCATTGGCTTTAGTTCCATAAACCAATCGATAACTTGTGAACATAGAGGAATGTCTACTGCATCACCGTTCTTGCTGCGTTCTGCCGGAAAGTGCCAGACAGCCTTTTTAAAGTTGAATTCTTCCCATCGTGCGTCACATAGCTCCATTTTGCGCAAGCATAGAGCTAGTAATATCTTAAAGCTGATTTCATTCTGACGGCTGATTGTGGACGTTCTAAATGCCCTCAGTACAATGATTAATTCTTCTCTGGTAAGCCATCTATCACGTGATACTTCTTTCCCGCCTGCGTCTGCAACCTCGAAAGCTGAACAGGGGTTTACGTCAATGAGCTGACGCCTGATAGCATAGTCAAATATGCGCCTAACCCATCGCAAGACATCTGTTGCTATAGTAGGTGCGCCTCTATCGACAATACTCTTTAGGATTTCATCAATATGTCGGGGTTTCACATCCTCAATCTTCATATTGCCGATACGAGGGTTAATGTCTTTGTCTATTCGTCTGCGGAGTATGTCAGGGTGCTTCCAGCGCGGGAGTATCTGACGTTCAAAATATTCAGCCGCGAGATCTGATACTTTGATGGAGTTCTTTTCAGCTTCAATTTTTGCCAGTGCTTCGGTTTTGCGTTCCTGCTTTTCCCCAGCAACGTCATAGCCCAACGCAACACGGGCTGATAGCTCTCTGGTGAATTCTCTTGCTTTTGATAGTGATAGATCAATGTATGAGCTTAGAGTTATCACTCTGGGTGTACCTGCGAACTTATACCTAAAACGCCATATAGGGTGTTTAAAGGTTTTTCGATAGCATAGATATAGCTCGTTACCGTCCGCTCTTCCCTCGAACCTTTCACCGGATTTTATCCATGCTCTGATCTCTTTGTCAGTGAGCTTCGGCATTTGTGCAATTTCCAATGTAAAAAAATGACCGTGTACCACTAAATGAGTTTCATGATCTCTAGTGGTACACGATAACCATGCGCTACTGTGATTCGTTCTGCAATACTCTGATAACAAAAAAGCCAGATATAACAATATATATCTGGCTTTGTGATTTTCTCTGAAATGCTAAGAAACGTTATTCAATATTTTGAATCTGTTCCCTCATCTGCTCAATCAATACTTTCAATTCAATCGCAGAATTTGTTACATCTGCATTAATTGATTTTGACGCCAATGTATTCGATTCGCGGTTAAATTCCTGCATCATAAAATCCAGCCGACGGCCGACGGCTTCTTTCTTTTTCAGAATATTGCGTGTTTCTTTGACATGGGCATCCAGACGATCCAGCTCTTCTGCCACATCAATACGCTGTGCCAATAGAATCAGCTCTTGCTCAAGACGGTTATTTTCCAACTGGATCTGGGCTTCTTCCAGCTTGGTTTGTAACCGTTCGCGTTGCCATTGTAGGATGGCTGGCATCTGTACACGGACTTTGCTGACTTCCTCAGTTACTGCATCCAAACGTTGCTCAATCAGTGCTTTAAGCGCCTGCCCTTCAGTTTCTCGGCTTTGGATAAAGGCATCCAGTGCCAGATCGAGCTCCGCAAGCAGTTGTGCGCTGATGGCATCGAGATCTTGCTCTTCGGCAGCTATAACACCCGGCCAGCGCAGAATATCTACGGGATTGATTTCTCCTTCATTGCTGTGTTGCTTAATCCAGCCTGCTGCTTCAACAAGTTGTTTGGTCAGATTTTCATTAAGAATCAGTGTGCCCTGAGTGCGGGTATCCAGTTCAAAACGCAGGTTACATTCCACTTTGCCGCGAGTCAGGCGGGAACGGATACGCTCGCGGATGACTGGCTCCAGACTTCTGAGTTGTTCTGGCAGACGAATATAAGTTTCCAGGTAACGTTGATTGACAGAGCGCAGTTCCCAGGCTGCATTTCCCCAATCTGCCTTGATGTCTCGCCGCGCAAAAGCGGTCATGCTACGGATCATAACTCATTCCCAATTTATAAAATGATGAATGATTATAACGCTCCATGCAGATGCAGGATAGGCATTCGCCGCGTTAGGCCGTATAATGCGCCCCCAATAAAGTATTAACAGCGGAGAGAACACTATGAGCCTAGTGGGAATGCGTCCGGCAGGAAGAGCGGCGGGGCAGGTTCGTCCTATTAAAATAACCCGTCATTACACTAAACACGCGGAAGGTTCGGTGCTGGTTGAGTTCGGGGATACCAAAGTGTTATGTAATGCCTCCGTTGAAGAAGGAATTCCACGTTTCCTGAAAGGTCAGGGGCAGGGTTGGATCACGGCAGAATATGGTATGTTGCCACGGGCGACAAATACCCGTAACGCCCGTGAAGCCGCTAGAGGCAAGCAAACTGGCCGTACTATGGAAATTCAGCGCCTGATTGCTCGTTCACTGCGTGCAGCAGTAAATTTGAAAAAACTGGGTGAATATACCATTACGTTAGATTGTGACGTTATTCAGGCAGATGGTGGCACTCGTACCGCAGCGATTTCCGGCGCATGTGTAGCTCTGGTGGATGCGTTGAATAAACTGGTTGCCGATGGAAAACTGAAAGAAAGCCCGTTGAAGTCAATGGTAGCCGCAGTTTCTGTTGGTATCGTTGATGGTGAAGGTCGCTGTGATTTAGAGTATGTAGAAGACTCTGCGGCTGAGACTGATATGAATGTCGTCATGATGGATGATGGCCGGATGATTGAAGTTCAGGGCACGGCAGAAGGTGAACCGTTTAGCCATGATGAATTGCTTTCATTACTCTCCCTTGCGAAAGAAGGATTGGCAACTATTTTTGCCGCGCAGCGGGATGCGCTAAAGCAATATTCTTCAAAAGAAGATTCTCTAAAACAAGATGAATTGAAAAAATAAATGGATCAGGCGGCCGAAGAGTCGCCTTTTTTATACCTGCGAGAATGGCGATAAGAATCATAATGATGTACAAGAGGAGAACCCTATGAAAGCCTATCAGCGCGAATTTATTGAACTGGCACTGGAAAAAAAGGTGCTGAAATTTGGCGGATTTACGCTGAAATCCGGTCGCCAGAGTCCATATTTTTTTAACGCAGGGCTGTTTAACACTGGACGTGATTTGGCGTTGATTGGCCGTTTTTATGCCGCGGCATTGAAGGATAGTGGTATTCCATGTGATTTGCTGTTTGGGCCAGCTTATAAAGGTATTCCAATCGCAACTACAACCGCAGTGGCGCTGGCGGAGCATCACAATATTGATATGCTTTATTGCTTTAACCGTAAAGAAGCAAAAGATCATGGGGAAGGAGGAACACTGGTCGGCAGTCCATTACAAGGAAGAGTTGTGGTCGTTGATGATGTGATCACAGCAGGAACCGCTATTCGTGAATCAATGGAAATTATCAAACAACATGGTGCAACGTTGTCTGGAGTTATTTTGTGTCTGGATCGTCAGGAGCGTGGACGGGAAACACTTTCGGCTATCCAAGAAGTTGAGCGTGATTATCACTGTAAAGTCTTCTCTATCATCACATTGAATGATTTAATTACCTATCTGCGTGAAAACCCAGAAATGCAGTCTCATTTAGAGGCTGTGGAAGCTTACCGCAGAGAATACGGTATCTGACAGTTCGTTCTGTTTGATTGCTCTGTAGAAATTACAGACTAAAAAAAATCCCTCGCCCAATGGTGGGCGGGGTGAGTAGTAGAAATGACATCCCGCAGATAATGTGGAAGGAATGTCATTACTGAGCGATTGGGTAGTCAACTCAGCTAGCCAAAGCATGTTAACACAAATTTATACAAAAAACGTTAGTGAAAAACGCATGTTATCATTTCTATATTCTGTAATGAAAAGATCCCCAGAATAAAAAATGTGCATAGCAGGTTTGGGAAATTTATTGTAGTTGGGTCAATATCAAGGGCCAGCGTACTTCAAATTCTTTCGTTGGTCGATAGCGGAATTCAGAGCGAACAAAACGAGAGAGCATCCCTTCACAAAAAGCCAATAATTGTGATGCCAGTATGGTTTCGTCATAACTGAAACCCTGACTATCCCGTATTTTTTTCTCTTTTAAGATTTGGCGAAGCTGTACCTCAATACGCTCAAACAGTTGATTGATACGGTTTTGCAATCTGTCTTGTTCAAACATCAAGGCATGGCCTGTCATGATACGGGTTAAACCTGGATTTTTTTCTGCAAAGCCCAAAATGAGGATCAGAATTAACCGAATTCGAGGGATGGTCTCTTTTTCATCTTGCAAAATCAGGTTGATGCGAGAAATTAAAGAGTTTTCAATAAACTCAATCAGGCTATCAAACATCCGGGTTTTGCTCGGAAAATGACGATAAAGTGCAGCTTCAGAAACCCCAACGTTGGCGGCAAGTTTTGCAGTTGTAATACGCTGGCTGCCATCGCTGGATTCAAGCATATGTGCCAGTGCCTGCAAGATTTCTTCACGTCTGTTTTTCTTTTTTGTACGTTCTTTTTCTGCCATGTGTGGTAGTACCCCTGCTAAGACAGCAAAACAAATCCAGCTATACCCTTTATCTT
Source organism: Xenorhabdus budapestensis (assembly GCF_017743015.1). Taxonomy (NCBI): domain Bacteria; kingdom Pseudomonadati; phylum Pseudomonadota; class Gammaproteobacteria; order Enterobacterales; family Morganellaceae; genus Xenorhabdus; species Xenorhabdus budapestensis. The sequence continues at coordinate 4,312,718 of NZ_CP072455.1, read as the reverse complement.
CCAAGTGTTGGCTTGAAATTTATGGATATACATTTTGCCCATGCTGATGATGGGCAAAAATATAAAAGTTGGTTGATGGTATCAGACTTTATGAAAAGTTATTGACGACCGGAATGACCAAAACCACCTGCTCCGCGTTCTGTGCTCTCAAAATCTTCAACCAAATTAAATTCAGCCTGTACAACGGGCACAAAAACCATTTGGGCAATACGTTCGCCCGGTTTGATGGTGAATGTCTTATCACCACGGTTCCAAACAGAAATCATCAGTTGCCCTTGATAATCAGAGTCGATGAGCCCTACCAGATTACCTAGCACCACACCATGTTTATGACCCAGACCAGAGCGGGGAAGAATGATCGCAGCCAATTGTTCATCCGCGATATGGATAGCAATCCCCGTTGGCAGAAGTTCGGTTTGACCAGGTGCCAGTTCCACTACGTTATCCAGACAAGCACGTAAATCTAAACCCGCAGAACCAGGAGTAGCATAGGCCGGTAAAGGAAATTCTTGCCCGATGCGGGGATCAAGGATTTTAACGTCGATTTTTTTCATCATAGCGTTTGAATATCTCGTCTAATAAGCGGTGGCTGAGTTGTAATTTACCATTGTGCGGTAAATTAATGCTGCCATCGTGCCAGAATAGATGTAATGCATTAGTATCACTGTTGAAGCCATGTTCAGCCAGAGATACATCATTCGCGCAAATCAAGTCTAGATTCTTCTGCTTGAGTTTTCCGCGGGCGTATTCTTCCACATTCTGGGTTTCGGCTGCAAATCCAACGACAAAGGGACGATGTTTTTCCATTGCCGCAACATTCGCTACAATGTCAGGATTTTTGACTAATGTATAGGTGATTTCATCACCCTGTTTTTTGATTTTTTCAACTGATATTTGTTTGAAGCGATAATCAGAGACGGCAGCACAGCCGATGAAAATATGCTGTGAAGCTGCGATTGCCTGCACTTGCTTGTGCATTTCTAATGCGTTGGTTACGTCAATACGTTTGACATTTTGAGGAGTAGTCAGATTGACAGGGCCTGCAATCAGTGTGACTTCAGCTCCACGTTCTGCGGCTGCCTGTGCGATGGAGAAGCCCATTTTACCGGAGCTATGGTTGGTAATAAAACGGACAGGATCTAAGGCTTCACGGGTTGGCCCGGCTGTAATTATTATTTGCAGGCCTATTAAATCTCGAACAGGGTTAAAATATTGCGTTGCCAGTTCGACAATCGCCATGGGCTCAATCATTCTGCCCGGCCCTATGTCGCCACAGGCCTGACTTCCCTCATCTGGCCCCCAAATCAACACATTACGTTCTCTCAGTATCCTTAGGTTATGTTGGGTGGCTTGTGCACGGTACATTTGCTGGTTCATTGCAGGAACGACTGCCAGGGGGGCTGCTGAAGCTAAACAAATAGTTGTGACTAAATCATTTGCCATACCAGTAGCTAACCGAGCCAACAGATCTGCCGTCGCAGGGGCGAGAATAATCAAATCAGCCCATTTTGCCAGCTCAATATGCCCCATCGCTGCTTCTGCTGCCGGGTCTAAAAGATCGTCAGAAACCGGATGACCTGATACAGCTTGTAATGTCAATGGGGTGATAAAAGCCTCTGCTGCCGGAGTCATTACGACACGTACCTGGGCACCACGATCACGTAAACGCCGTACTAACTCTGCTGTTTTATAAGCAGCAATGCCTCCACTGATGCCGAGCACGATATGTTTACCAGAAAGCCCTTTGCCGGAAAGTTCTGCCATTCTGATTGTCCACCTGTAAGTTACAATTACTCAGGATTCTATCATAAGAAAATAGGGTGTTGAGAATATGGCGTTGAGAGTTCCCGTTTTGTCGCTGAGAAATACTAAGTTTGCGAAGCGCTACGCAAACCATACGCACAGGACTGGCGGTGATTTTTTCATCATGGGATATTGATGATGTGGATATCGAAGCTATGGGGTGTCATCTTCATGGCGGTTAGCCAGCCAGCAAAAGATATTTAAGGGAGGAAGTAGAATGGATATCACAATAGTGGAAAAAGACGATGAATTGCATTCAGATCTTGCTCCCCGGGAGAAATTGCTGGCGTATGGTGCAATTACTCTGACGGATGCGGAGCTGTTGGCCATATTTTTACGTACAGGGGCTAGAGGTGTGCCTGTTGTACAAATGGCGGAACATCTGCTGCAGTCATTTGGCTCATTGTACCACTTGCTTTCTGCCGATTATGCTGATTTTTGTGCACATAAAGGAATGGGCGTGTGCAAATATGTTCAGTTACAGGCAGTTTCTGAATTGGCAAAGCGTTTTTTCTCCAGCCAATTTATTCATGAAGATGTTATGAGCAGCCCTGCCGCGACTCAAAGTTATTTGCAGGATTTATTGTCTTGGCAGGATCGGGAAGTTTTTGTCGTGCTGTTTTTGACAAATCAGAATAAAGTGATTTGTCATGATGAGATGTTCAAGGGAACGATAAACAAAGTTGAAGTTCATCCGCGTGAAATTGTAAGACAAGCGGTTAAAGTTAATGCAGCATCCATTATTCTTGCCCATAATCACCCTTCCGGTAATCCAGAACCTAGTTTGGCAGATAAACTGGTGACAGAAAAAATCATTGATGCGTGTAATTTAGTCGGTGTTAAGGTTTTGGATCATATTGTCATAGGCAAACAATATTGCGTCTCTTTTATGGAAAGAGGTTGGATTTAATGCGGTTTTTCCACTAACCAGTCAGATCTTAGTTGTTCGGGACTTGAGCATCAGCGAATGAGGGCGTATACTACGCCACCTTTGAGGATCTTGGGCTTGGCGAGAAGAGCCTATCTCAGTGAGTTTTTTGCTGAGAAAATGTGAGTCTTTTCAGTAACGTTCTTTATCAGTATAGAGTAAAGAAAATTTACTGAGATGGGCTCCTAAGCCTGACGAGGCGGCCATACCCAATACAAAGCTCGAGCTGATTTGATTTTTGGAGAATAGACATGTCCCGAGTCTGCCAAGTTACTGGCAAGCGTCCTGTGAGTGGTAACAACCGCTCTCACGCATTAAATGCGACCAAACGTCGTTTTCTGCCTAACCTGCACTCTCACCGTTTCTGGGTTGAGTCTGAGAAGCGTTTTGTAACTCTGCGTGTATCTGCTAAAGGTATGCGTGTGATTGACAAAAAGGGTATCGATACAGTTCTTGCTGAACTGCGTGCCCGTGGTGAGAAATACTAAGGAGCTGAAAAATGGCTAAAGGTATTCGCGATAAAATTAAACTGGTTTCTTCTGCTGGTACTGGTCACTTCTATACCACTACGAAGAACAAGCGTACTATGCCTGAAAAACTGGAAATGAAAAAATTTGATCCAGTTGTTCGTCAGCATGTAATGTACAAAGAAGCTAAAATCAAATAATTTTAGTGGATAAAAAACCCAGCTCTCGCTGGGTTTTTTTATGCCTGAAATACACCAATCTTTCCTTATCTTAAACCTGATTATCGGTTACCCGTGAACGTAACATGACGTTCAGTTATACTAACACTTTTTGATATATGAACCGTCAGGCGTGGCTCAGAAAATGACTAGAAAGACCTTGAATATCTTACATACGGAATCGTCACGTGGTTGGGGAGGGCAAGAGATTCGTATTCTGACGGAATCTCAGGGGATGATGCGTCGTGGGCATCATGTTGTTATCGTTTGTTGCCCAACTTCGACACTTTATCGTGAAGCTCACCATTATGGTGTTCCTGTCGTTGCGTTGCCAATTGAAAAAAAGCGTCTTCCATGCTTTATAGCAATGCGCCGTTGGTTAAAGGCTGAAGGCCATCGGTTTGATATCATTAATACCCACAGTTCTACTGATTCTTGGTTGGTGGCTGCGGCATGTTCCACATTAAGGGGCATGCCACCAATAGTCCGGACCCGCCATGTTTCCACTAATGTTTCAACCTCCATAGCGACCCGTTGGCTCTATTTGAAATCCTGCCAGCATATTGTGACGACAGGGGAGAAGTTACGCCAATATCTACATACTAATAATGGCTATCCGTTATCTCATATGACCTCTGTACCGACAGGTATCGACTTGACACGTTTTCACCCTGAGAATAAACAACAGTGCCGCCAGCGTATTGGAATTGCAGATAAACCGACGCTGGGTATTGTGGCGACAATGAGAACCTGGAAAGGGCATCGTTACCTGTTGGATAGCTGGAAAATACTTCATCAACGCTATTCTGATTGGCAATTACTGTTTGTAGGGGATGGCCCACAACAAAAAAATCTTGAACCGAGGGTTAAACAAGAAGGGCTGACGGATAGTGTCATTTTTCTTGGTAATCGTCAGGATGTTCCGGACTGTTTAAATGCGATGGATATTTTTGCGTTACCTTCGTTTGGAAATGAGGGGGTTCCACAAGGTATCATGCAGGCAATGGCGTGCGGATTACCAGTGGTCTCTACATCAGTGGGCGCTATTTCTGAAGCTGTGATTGACGGTGAAACTGGTTATGTTATTGAACCTAAATGTGTTGAACAGCTAACTGAAAAATTAGATCTGTTAATGAGAAATGCAGATATACGTTTGCAGATGGGAGATGCTTCACTTAAACGAGCCACACGCTTATTCGGTATGGATAATATGTTAGATAAAATGGAGTCTATTTTTGTTGTTAGTGACAGTTGTTAGTGACAGAAGGTATTGTTTTGTACCCATATTATCGCTTTATCTAAAATGGGACTAATATACTATAAGTGAAATAAGACAAGTGAAATAAAACTTTTGTTTGGCTTCTGCATGGAACAATCTGTATCAAGATATCTTAAGTAACTTTGATGTATGTTTCGTAAGCCAGTCTCTGAGTGGATAATTTTATAATTCATTATTATGCAACCTAAAAATATTTTGATTATCAATATTGCGCGTTTTGGCGACACGTTACTAGTAACACCAGTGATTCGGGCTTTAAAGTTAAACTGGCCAGAAGCCAATATTGATGTATTGGCGCATAAGAGAACAAAAGAGATCCTTGAGAATATTGATGAAATCAATTCAATAAATGCTTTTTCAAAAGGAAAAGCGAAGTGGGTTGGTTGGTTTTCTTGTCGTAGTTATGATTTGGCATTGGTATATAATCATGATAAATCTTTACTACAATATGCCAGACGAAAAGCAAATAGAGTTGTTTGCTTTTCTGATACATCCCGCAAAACCCCAAATGAATTGTTTGTAGAAAAACCCCAAAAACTTATGCAAGCTCAGCAGGAAAGGGCTTTGTTAGCTGATGCGTTAGGGATTGAAATTCATGACTGGCGGTTGCAGTATTGTGTGAGTCAAAATGAAGCAGAATATGCGAGTTCTTTTCTCCGGCATCATGGTTTGGAAGATAAACTAAGGATTGGCTTTCAATTACAGAGTTTTCCTGCGAAAGCTTACCGTGATTGGCCAGTAGAATCTTTTTATGAGTTAGCCCGGCGCATTTATGCTCATTATCCTGCTGCCCACATTTTACTGTTGGGTAGCCAGGATGGGGCAGCGGCGGCGGAAAGATTATCTGAAATGTTGGGAGTACAAAGATGTACATCTCTGGCGGGTAAAACGACAATGCGCCAAAATGCGGCGATTATGAGCCAACTTAATTTGTATGTCGGTGTGGATACCGGGACGACACATTTGGCAGGAGCATTGGGGATCCCAATGGTTGCCATGTACCATAGTTTTCATCCTGGTCGTTTTCTTGCTCCACAACAGCATGAGAGATTGGCTGTGATTGAACATCCGATGGATTATCAACAGGCGACTCGTCAAGACAACATGTCAGACATATCGGTGGAACAAGTCTGGCATTCAGTGAAAAATATACTGAAAACTCAATAAAAGGATAATGAAAACGATGAAAATAGGGTTTATTGATGTCACCGTTACCATGTCCTATGGTGGTATTCAAACGGCGGTCTGGGAGCTGGCTAAGGCTTTAACAGATGCAGGACATGAGATCCATATTTTCGGCGGAACAGGTGATATCAGACCTGAGTTAGGGGATCGGAATATCCGTGTTCATACTTTCCCATTTATCCCCAGAGAACGGGTAATCAATATTGGTCGTCGTTTTCAACGTATTGTTGAACGCTACTCATTTGCCCGTCATGCCTGTGAAACGGTTATTACTGAAAATTTTGATTGGGTGATATTAACTAAGCCTTTTGATTTCTTCTGGCCCAGAATGATGCCAGCCAACTCCCATACTAAGTTTTGCTATATGAGTGGGGGGACCAGCTTTTTTAAAGGTGACAGAATATTAGGAAGAAAAATATCGGCATGGGTTGCTTGCAGCCATTTTAATGCCTGGCAGATCCAGCATCATTTCAAACAATTTCCAAGTGTTATCTATAATGGTGTAGATATTGATAAGTTTAAGCCTGCCAATTCTGATGTTCGGAGCAGATTGGGTATCCATGAAAATACGTTTCTACTGACTTTTGCTGGTAGGTTGGTCGGATGGAAAGGCATGAAAATCGCTATTGATGCGATGGACTTGTTACGTGATATAGATGTAAAACTGTTAATTATTGGAGCAGGTGAAGAACTAAAGCGACTTGAAAAAAAAGTTGCGGAATTGAAGTTAGAACAATCAATTATTTTTCATCCTCCTGTTGGTCATGATCAGTTACCTGAATTTTATGCTGCTGGAGATGCTGGGATCTTCCCGAGCATCGGTGACGAAGCATTCGGTATTACTATTGCGGAAGCAATGGCGTGTGAACGACCTGTCATTGCCAGTTATATTGGTGGTATACCTGAAGTGGTAGGCAATGAAAATCAGTCCGGCATTCTAGTGACACCTGGTAATGCAGCGGCTATTGCCGGAGCTGTAAATCAGCTCTTGTCCTTACCAGACAGAGGAAAAGAAATGGGTAAACATGCTCGCCAGAGAATTGAAACTATGTATACCTGGAAGCATTCGGCAGGCCGTTTATTGGATACTATAAAAAAGTCATGAAGATTGCTTATATTGATCCTTATCCTGTACCTGACTTTCGTGTTGCCTCACTGCAAATTTTACAGAATGTGGATGCTTTTGCCCGTCAGGGTCACCAAGTCTGTCTGATTACACCTGCAGGGCAAAATGGTGTTGAGGAAATCCTTGGCAGAAAGTTACCACCGTCTGTTGAATTGATCGCTCTACGTGATATGCGGCGTAAGTGGTATTTCCCAATCAATACGCAAAAATTATTTTATTTTCAGGTTTCCCGTTGGTTGCAGGAACATCAAGTCGATGCCATTTTTACTCGTAATATTAAAATGGCAAATTATCTCTTGCATAAGCATCCTGATATTCCACACTTTTTTGAAAGTCATGAAATTTTTTCTCAGTCTTTTAAAGAGTCCCATGATTTGAATAAACGTGCTAATAAACGCAAATATTCTAGGCTCAGAAAAATTGAACAACAGGTTTATTATCGTGCCCGGACTGTTTTTGTTTTGACTTCATTACTACGTGACGATATTTATACAGAATATGGGGTTAAAACTCCGATTATCGTTGCACCTGACGGTGTTGATTTGTTAGCAGTTGAAGCGACAAAGATGGTATCTTTAGGCAAGCAATATCAGAAAGGAGAAACAACACAGGTATTGTATCTAGGCAGTTTGCATCGCTGGAAAGGCGTACCTACTGCTATGAAGTCTATGTGTCACCTTAATAATGTTGTATTGAACATTGCCGGTGGAAATAGTACGCAGATTGAACAACTCAAATCTGTAGCTCAACAAATTGGCGTAAGTGATCGGGTTAATTTTCTGGGGTTTATCCATCCTAAAAACCGTTTCCAAATCATTGCAGATAATGATATTTGCATCCTGCCATTGACAAAAACCAGTATCGGCAGTCGTTATACTTCCCCTCTTAAACTTTTTGAATATATGGCGATGGGAAAACCCGTTGTTATTTCTGATCTTCCTTCTATTCGTGATGCGGTTGATGAAAACTCAGTCAGCTTTGCAGACAGTGAAAATTCGACAAGTTTCGCACAACAGATTCAGTTACTGATTGATAACCCGACTGAAATAATGGCTAAAGTAGAACACTCTCAGCGATTAGTCGCGGAACAATTCAATTGGGATCAACGGGCAAAGTTGATTATACAAGTGATGGAAAAAATCTGTTTTGATAAGTGAAAGTCAAATAGTGGGACACCAGCCCGTCTCATTTATTGGATACGGGCTGGTGGATTTGAAATTAGTGGTTTTTCTGTTCTATTCTGATTTCTTGTTGGGCGCTGTACAGGGCGATCATTAATCCCAATAAGATACCTATTTCATTAATATAAGCATTTTCAAACATTCCCCTGACGACGAAAATACCAATAAATGCGGTAAGAATAATGATACCCGCTTGTCGGATTATGCCACTATTTTGACGTATAATTTGGCTTCCGGTAAATATTGCTGAAAGTGTCATTAATAGTGAGGTTATTAGGCCCAGGACGCCACCAGCAAACCAAAGTGATAAAAATACATTATGTGGTCCAATGGAGGTTCTGTATGTCCAGTCGGGATAATCGGCAACACGACTATTATAGATTTGGTGATATACCTGATTACCGAAACCATAACCTTTGACAGGGTTTTCCATAATCAACTGCCACGCAGAGCCTTGGGTTCCATTGCTATAGCGGTGACTGCTATCAGTTTGGGTAAGTTTATGGAGCAGTAATTTTGTGGCAGGATTCGATGCCGCTGACCAATGAGTGATCCCGGCCAATAATCCCAGACATATTGCAGCAGCAATGGTGATTTTCCATTCTCTATTAATTGTAATAATAAATACTGTAGCTACTACAATGGCAACCCAGGCACCACGAGAAAGTGTTCCAAGTAATAAGAATAGGCTGATGGCTGAAGCGATAATCAGCAATAACCAACTCAGTAAAGAATGTTTTTTCCATAATGCCCAAGTACATAACAACACAGGAAAATAGAAAATAAATCCGTATGAAAACTCCCGATGATTATAATTAGTAAATGGCATTTCACCTGTTGAATCGTAATTGATAATGTATTTCGCGAGTTCGGTCAGTGAAATAGCTAACATACCAATAATAAAAGCAATCAGGATCATTTTTGCAATGTGTTGTTTACTTTCCTGATAGAGCACAATGGGAAGTGTGAAACTAAACAGCAGCAGGCCATTTAAGATAGGCTTATTCATCTCTTTGAAACTCAATGCAGGATCAATCGAAACTCCAATAGAGTAGAACATTGCCAGTATAAATAGCAAAATGGATAAAAAGAGAGAATTTCTCAGTGAGTTTACTACTTGACGAAAATCCGTTACCAGATAACACAGTGCTGTTATGCAGATAAGGATCATGACAAGATTTTTATATCTTGTAATATCTGGCAGATAAACAAGAATAATGTACAGTCCAATAATAGATAAGTTCCACAGGGACTTTTTATTTTCAATCATGTTTAGCCTATTTTTGATATCAAAAAGCATGGGGCCTATTCTCTCAACGATTTCGACTGGATTTGACTGTAAATAATACATGAAAACGGTATCGTAATCTGCTGAAATAGGGTGTTGTAGATAGTTTATTCAAGGAGTCCGTATGCCCGAATTACCAGAGGTTGAAACCAGTCGCAGGGGAATTGAGCCACATTTGGCTGGTAATGTGATTCAATATGTTGAGGTGAGGAATTCACGTTTGCGCTGGCCTGTTTCTGAACAGATCATGAAATTATCAGATCAGCCAGTGCTCAGTGTGCAGCGTCGGGCAAAGTATCTATTGCTCGAATTGGTTGATGGATGGATTATTGTTCATCTTGGGATGTCCGGTAGCTTACGCGTCTTATTGCATGAATCTCCTCCTGCAAAACATGATCATATCGACTTGGTGATGGCAGACGGTAAAATTCTCCGTTACACGGATCCACGGCGTTTTGGTGCCTGGCTATGGAGTGATGATCTTGAGAAGTGCTCTGTACTGGCTCATTTGGGTCCTGAGCCCCTGTCTGATGTATTTAACGGTTCATACCTTTATACTCTTTCGCGTAATAAGAAAACGGCTATTAAGCCTTGGTTGATGGATAACAAAGTGGTTGTTGGTGTTGGTAATATTTATGCTAATGAAGCTTTGTATGTTGCCCATATCTTGCCTGAGCGCCCTGCTTATTCCCTGACACAGGAAGAGGTTTATCTATTAGCAGATACGATAAAGCAGATTTTACGTCGTTCTATTGAACAAGGGGGGACTACGCTGAAAGACTTTCTGCAATCTGATGGAAAACCGGGGTATTTCGCGCAGGAATTATTTGTTTATGGTAAGAAAGGCGAGCTTTGTCCAATGTGTGGAGAAAAAATAGAGAGCATAAAATTAGGGCAACGCAGTACATTTTTTTGTCGGCAGTGTCAGCATTAATTGTATTTTTGGGGGGCTTAATTGCCCCCGACGAATATTATTTATCTAATTTTTTTAACATTGCCAGAGCAACAGGCTCCGGTAGGAATGATGAAACATCACCATCATGACGTGCAACGTCTTTGATTAAGGATGATGAGACAAAGGACAAGCTTTGAGAGGGCAATAGAAAGACGCTTTCCAACTCAGACATAAAATGTCGATTCATATTGGCAAGCTGCCATTCATATTCAAAATCAGAAACTGAACGCACCCCACGAATTAAGATCGTCGCCTGTTGTTTTTTAGCAAAATTAGCCATTAACTCACTGAATCCTGCAACCTCAACATTATCCAAATGAGCAGTGACTTCTTTTGCTAATGCGACACGTTCTTCAAGGTTGAACATGGGTTTTTTTCTGTCACTACTGGCGATGGCAAGTAAAACATGATCAAACATATTTGCCGCACGGGTCACGATATCGAGATGACCATAGGTAATAGGATCAAAAGTACCGGGATAAATTGCTTTTTTTTTCATTTTTTTGACTCTCTGTTTGGGTCAACTCCCAGAGTGCTGCATATTTATTGAATGTGTATTGAGCATTGACAATCGCTAACATTAGCCCTTGTTTACCATCCAGGAAACCCGCTCTTAACAGCCATGTTTTGACAAATGCTCCCAATGTATGGCCGATAATAGAAAAATAACGGGTTGTTTTACCCTGCTCATAGTGATGTTTGGCCCAATCTTTCGCGTAATTCAATTGTTTTTGCTGGAATTCCATAAGATTGCGGCAAGTTAAATGACGTAAATCGCCTTTCAATGTCACTATACGAGCACCTTGGGTATCCAGTGATTCATGAACCTGATTATCGTTATATTGATAACGTTCACGGCAATAGAGACGAATGACTTTATCAGGATACCAGCCGCTGTGCTTCATAAACCGATGCATGAATAAATTAAAGCGTGCGCAGGCATAGACTTTATTGTCGTCGGGATTTTCCAGAACTTGTTCAATTGAAGCCTTTAGCTCAGAAGTGACTCGTTCATCTGTATCAATCATGAAAATGTAATCACTACTGGCATAGGACTGTGCGAGTTGCCGCTGAGGGCCAAAACCAGGCCATTGAGTATTAGTGTAAACTTTGGCTCCCATTTCTTTGGCTATTTGACAGGTTTCATCAGTACTACCAGAGTCCAGAACGATAATTTCATCTGCCCAGTTTACAGATAGCAGGCAATCACCAATCAAGTCGGCGGCATTTTTGGTAATTATGACGACGGACAGGCGTTTTCTCGTACTCATCAATGGCTCCGGGGCGGGAGATAAGGTTCCAATAATTTTAACAATCGTTGCAGGGCGCCCTGATTTTCGTGTAAGACTTCCGCGGCATGACGACCGTAATAAAGGCGGTAGTCTTCATCCGTCAGCAGGCTATTGACCGCGGAACTCAAAGATTGGCTATCTGTCACAGTAATAAGCCCATCAGCTTTATCCAGCTTGGCACAGATATCCTTAAAATTGAATGTATGCGGCCCCATAATGACAGGGATTGCATGAGCCGCGGCTTCCAGTGGATTATGACCTCCACGTTCGATTAAGCTGCCTCCGACAAAGGCTAAATCCGCAATACCGTACAGTAGCATCAGTTCGCCCATAGTATCACCTATTACGACCTGAATATTGGCATCGGGTATGGTGCCAGAACTTCTCAATACCGAGTTTAGCCCCGCTTCTTGAGTTAATTCTTCTGCTTTGGCAAAACGTTCAGGATGGCGGGGAACCAAAATCAGCAATAAATCGGGATGTTGTTTCAATAAATTTCGATGCGCATCCAGTATGATAGTTTCTTCACCATCATGGGTACTGGTTGCAATCCATACAGGCCGATGTGCAGCCCATTGACGACGCAGAGTTACCGCCTTAGCGGCCAATTCAGGTGTGACAGAAATATCGAATTTGAGACTGCCTGTGACAGCCAGTTGGGTACGTTTCAGCCCTAATTCAATAAAACGTTCGCCATCTTCCTGATTTTGTGCAGCGATCAATGTTATTTTATTTAAAATGGCTTTAATAAAACTGTTAATTTTCTGATACCCAGCGGCGGAACGGGTTGAAAGCCTTGCATTGGCAATAACCAGCGGGATACCACGTTGGTGCAATTGAGCTATCAAATTAGGCCATAACTCGGTTTCCATAATAATCACTAACTTGGGATTGACGTTATCAAGGAAACGACTCATAGAGCCAGGCAAATCATACGGCAGGTAAACGTGGTTAACGTCATCTCCTAGTGCGGAAAGCACCCTCTCGGAGCCAGTTGGTGTCATGGTTGTTACAGTAATTGGCAGAAAAGGATAGTGATGTCGTAAAATCCTGACGAGAGGAATCGCAGCTAATGTCTCTCCAACTGAAACCGAATGGAGTAATATCCCTCCAGGAGTAACTTTTTTGGCGCAAAAACCATAGCGTTCACTCCAGCGTTTACGGTACGCCGGAGATTTACGGCTACGCAATAATAAGCGCAACCAGACAATAGGTTGGATAAGGTAGAGAAGTACCTGATATAAGCGAAGCAACATTCTATCAAATTCACTGAAATAGATTGCGGCTATAGTATCACATTGGCTTGAAGAAAGTGTGCAAAAAGCGGATAGGTTGTTCGTATTCCCTTAAAAAGAGCATGCCTGCTTTATGATAAGTATTGGAAATCGAATGGGTACAAAAACTACTCAATGTAAAAAGATTCTGATCATTAAACTAAGACATCGTGGTGATGCGTTACTCATCACTCCCGTGATTAATACTCTGAAAGAAAATCTCCCTAGGCGGCAAAATCTGTTGTGGAGAGCTTGTCTGACGGATTTAGTGTCTATTAAGGGTGAGGGAGCTTTGCATGTCGTTGAGCAAAAATAGGGCAGATAACATTACCATAACTGGGTGTTCTTATTGACCATGCGAAACTATTTATTGGCGTTGATTCTGTTCCTATGCATTGGCTACTGCATTGAAAACGCCTTGTGTTGCGTTATTTGGGCTATCTAAGATGGTCTTTTGGTATCCATGGCAGGGCTATGGGGAAGTGATCTGGGCAAGAAATTACGGTAAATTATCGAACCCTGATGAAATTGATACTAAAACAGATAATCGCTATTTAAGTTTGATCCCGACAGATGTTGTGATTAAAACTGCTCGGAGATATTTATCATGAAACCTGTTCGTCTTGCCATTGTCCGACAAAAATATCGCCCTGATGGTGGCGCTGAACGTTTCATTTCCAGAGCTTTAGAAGCATTGGGTAATGAAAATCTACAATTAAATGTTATTACCCGTTCTTGGCAGGGAAGTATAAATCCAAATTGGCGTGTGCACTTGGCTAATCCTTTGAAATGGGGGCGCATTAGCCGTGAGAAGGGGTTTGCTGATGCATCCAAGGCTCTTTGGCAAAAGGAGCAATTCGATATCGTCCAAAGTCATGAACGAATAGCAGGATGTGATATTTACCGGGCTGGTGATGGTGTACATCAACGGTGGTTGCAGCAAAGGTCAAGAACTCTGCCAGCCTGGAAAAGTAAACTGCTTTTTGTCAGCCGTTACCACCGTTATGTCATGGATGCTGAGAAAAGAATGTATTTGTCTCCAGAGTTGAAGAAAGTTATCTGTAACTCAGAAATGGTCAAACGGGAAGTTATGGAAAATTTTGATCTACCAGAAGAGAAAATTTCTGTGATTTATAATTCTATTGACCGGTCACAGTTTTTTCCTGTCGGAGAAGATGAACGAGTAGTCTTGCGACAGCAATATGCCATCCCTGTACGGGCTAAATGTCTCGTATATGTTGGGTCGGGTTTTGAAAGAAAAGGACTGAAAGCTGCAATTGAAGCAGTTAGTAAGACGGAAGCGTATCTATTGGTGATCGGGCAGGATAAGGAAGAAAATAAATATCAGCAACTAGCTCATTCGCTTGGTTGCTACACTCGTATTAGGTTTCTAGGCGTACAAAAAAAGACACTGCCATTTTATCAAATGGCTGATGGATTATTGTTACCGACGTTATATGATCCTTTCCCGAATGTCATTCTGGAAGCAATGGCATGTCGCTTACCGATTATAACCAGTAAAACCTGTGGCGGAGCTGAGTTCATTGACTCAGGAGTAAATGGCTTTGTATGCGATGCCTTGGATATAAAGGGATTATCTGAGAGAATTTCCTTAATACCTTCAGATCATTTGACCAGTAAGATCGCTATGTCAGCAAAAGAAAAGATAACGGGTTATACTCCGGCTTATTTATCTCAGCAGCTTACTGAGCTGTATAGCAAGGTGCTTTCTTTATGAAAGGGCATATCCTGTTTATCATTGATGGATTGCCGGGTGGTGGTGCTGAAAATGTCGTAGTACGCTTATGTCGTGGATTGCAACAAAAAGGTTTTGATATCACATTGCTATCGTTGTCTGATAAATGCGAATATTCGATTCCTGAACATGTTGATTTGGTTATTGATGCTGATAAATATGCAGGTCCTTTTAGAAGACAGACTGAAATTTTTCGTAGAGCAAAGTCTATGGATAAGGTTTTGGAAAAAATATTGCGGCAAAAAGGAATTCCTGCGCTGGTAATATCCAATTTACACAAAACCGATCGTATAGTTGCAAAATCTAAGGTATTAGAAAATTTGAATGTGTGGTTTTGTATTCATGGTGTATTTTCTAAATCTTACCTCGAAAATAAAACAGGCCTGGCACGTTGGCTTAAAAAACATAAAATTCAGCGTGTTTATCAGGATCGTAATTTGATTTGTGTTTCTGATGCAGTTGGCTTGGATTTACAGGAAAATCTAGCTATTACTGCCAGAAGAATGGTCACTATTTACAACCCATTCGATATAACTGAAATTAAATTGAATTCATTAGAAAACAATCCATATTCAGGTCAAGATTATATTCTCCATCTTGGACGATTTCACGAGGTGAAACGCCATGATCGTTTGTTAGAAGCATTTGCCATGGCTGTTATTCCTTGCAACTTATTAATTGCAGGTCATGGCGATGAAAAAATGACTGATAAAATTAAACAGAAAATTGTGGAACTTGGTTTACAATCCAGAGTTAAACTAATTGGATTTTTAACAAATCCTTTACCTGTGATACGTGAAGCTAAAGCTGTTGTTTTGAGTTCAGATAGTGAAGGTTTAGGCAATGTATTAATTGAGGCTTTGATCTGCCAAACTCCAGTTGTCAGCACAAATTGCCCTGGTGGTATCGGTGAGATTATGATGGGGGAATTAGAACAATATAAATCTGAACTTACCTCAGAATCATTGGCAGAGAAAATGCGTTTGGTTTATCAGAATCCTCCTTTAATTACGGAAAACATGTATAAGAAATTTGATCTGGATGTTGTGGTCAGTGAATATTTATCGTTGATTGAACAGCAATAAATCTCAGAATGATTATGCCGTTGAAACCTGAATAGGCGACTTGTGAGTTATTATCTTATTAAGCAATTATTTACTCTTATTTTTGGGCACATATCTCATGACTCAACCAGCATTCATCATCACAATTGATACTGAAGGTGATAACCTTTGGCAAAATAGCGATAAAATTTCTACCGAAAATACTCAATATCTACCGAGATTTCAAAGCCTTTGTGAACGTTTTGGATTCAAACCCGTCTGGCTAACAAACTATGAAATGGCGATGGATGATAGTTATATCGAATTTGCTAAGGATATAATTGCCAGAAACACAGGTGAAATTGGTATGCATTTGCATGCTTGGAACAATCCACCTATTGTGTCTCTGACTGACGATGATATGCGCTATAAGCCTTATCTGATTGAATACCCTAAAAATCAGATGAAAGCAAAAATTGATTTAATGACAAATCTTCTTGAAGAAAAACTTCAGACCAAGATGCTGAGTCACCGTGCTGGTCGCTGGGCATTCAACGAATATTATGCTCAATTATTGGTTGAGTATGGTTATCAGGTAGATTGTTCAGTTACTCCAAAGATTAACTGGTGTTTTACCAAGGGAGATCCGAATGGAAATGGCGGAACAGATTATAGCCGTTTTCCATCTCATGCTTATTTTATGGATTTGCAGGATATTGCTAAAGAAGGTAACTCTTCTTTGTTGCAAGTGCCAATGAGTATTCAGTATAAGCATTCTCCGATCATGAATTTTATTAAACAAAAATATGATCATTTGCGAGGGAAGCAACGTTCTCCATCGGTTAATTGGTTACGCCCAAAGGGTGGAAATTTGGAGCAGATGAAAACTGTAGTCCGGCAAACTTTGGCATCTGGTAATGATTATGTTGAGTTCATGTTGCATTCATCAGAATTTATGCCTGGAGGAAGTCCAACTTTTCAGACGGAAGAAAAAATTGAGTTTCTTTATAAAGAGTTAGAAGGATTGTTTGGATTCTTGAAACCATTGGTTCATGGTATGACATTGTCGGAGTTTTATAACTATAAAAGTAATACATTTTTATAATTAATAGCCTAAATTATTATTGGAAATAAAAAATATTTTTTGTTTTTTATAAAGTAGTAAAAAATTTAGTTAATATTAAAAAGCCATTTTATGGAATAGGATATGGGAAAAATAAAATCATTTTTTTGGGGATGGAAAAAATGCAATTTCGAACAATATAAAGAAGCCCACGCTCTTTTTGGCGGTTGTGTATTAACACATCCCAACATTGTCTCTTTTTTGAATAGACATATTGAAGGTAACCAACTCTCCTTCTATTTTAAAGAAAAAGGGACTGCCGTTAAGGGAGCTTGCTTCTTTGTTAAAAACCAAAAATTAGTAGAAAAAATCCAAGGCATATATCCACTCCCTTATGATGAAGTGATTTTCCCTATCGCAACTGATGCGAAGTTATTTTTACCTATAAAATCAAAGAGATTATCTCCTATTCATAAAAATAATTTTATAAATGCCAGCTATAAGGTTCCTTTGAGTAAACGTCAAATCTGCCTGATTAAAGAAAATTTCTCCTACAAAACCCGTCGTAACCGCAAGAATGAGATAAATAAATTCATTCGTGCAGGCGGAGAAATTCGTCTTTCAAGTGAATTCAGTGCTGAAGAATTGGTTGATATTTACATCGATCTGTATCAAAAGCGCTGGGACTATAATCATTCGCCAAAAGAACGTCAGCGTTTGCTTGAAATATACACAGAACTTCGAGAACATATATTTGGTTATGTGTTACTTATTAATGGTTCACCGTGTGCGTACGATTTTGTATTACGTGCCGATAGTCCTAAATGGATCTCATTTGATGCTATTAATGGAGGATATAATCCTGAATATGCACATCTCAGTGTTGGTAGCATTTTGATGTGGGTTAATACCCAGGAAGCAAAAGTATTATGTCAGGCAGCAAACAAGACTATGCGTTACTCATTGGGGAATCCTACTCTTGAATATAAAAGCCGTTGGTGTGAGACATTTCCACTAGGCAAGGTTCTTATTTAATATATTTTGCAAGAACAGGATTACTTCTGCCGGAGTAATACTCTGCATCGTACTATCCACTGATTTCAAAGTATGCTGTTCTTTTCCATACCCACCAATCAAGCCAGGATCTGTCGGGCCAAACAGAGTAATATTTGGACGATCAAGGGCGGCAGTGAGATGACTTAATCCTGTATCAACAGATACTACAGCTTTCGTGCCAGCAAGAACCTGTGCGACTTCTGCTAATGTTAATTTTGGTAACACGTCAACATGAGGAAAACCGTTTGCCAGCCGTAACGCTCGCTGATATTCATGTTCTGCTCCCCAGGGTAATTTGATGCGCATACCCGTTGGTTGAATCTCTGTGATCAGTTGTCGCCAGTGGTTTTCTGACCAATGTTTTTCATCACGAGTGGTGGCATGCAGGAATACCAGATAATCATTTCCGCTTTCTGACTGTTGGTTCAGAAAGTGGCGGGCGATAGAATAATCACCTGATTCTATAGGTTTTGGATAACCGAGACTCTCTGCAAATAATGCGCGAATTCGTTCTACAGCATGTTGCTGTTTGCTCACAGAATGGCGTTGATCGTAGAAAAAGCTGGCCAGTGGCTCACGAATGCTTTTTTTGTCATAGCCATGTTTTGGGCCATGGGTTAAGCGTGTCACCAAAAAAGCACTTTTTAACAACCCTTGAGCATCAATAATTGCATCATATTTTCGTTGCTGTAATTGTTCCCTGAAACGTGCGCGTTCTTCACGGATATCTTTCCTGAACCAATTTTTTCTCCAGCGACGAATAGCAACAGGGATAACATTTTCAACCGCACTGTGCCATGTGGGTATTTGGGCGAATCCCTCTTCAACGACCCAATCAAATTGAATACCCGGTATGTACTGCATGGCATCTGTCAGTGCAGGCAGGGTATGTAACACATCGCCCATTGAAGACGTTTTTACCAGTAAAACACGCATTAACTCTGGTTCTCCGTCTGTAAAAGTTTTTCCAATGAGGCTAAAACCTGCTCTGGTTGAATATCAATAAGACTCTGATGATAGCCACCCGCACTGTCACCGTTCCTGATCTTATGGTAACCCGTCATCAGACGGATCACTTCGGCTTTGTCTGACAGTGGTGGAGTGAAATCAGGGCTACTCGGCCCGTATAATGCTACCAGAGGGCGGTTCAGGGCTGCTGCGACATGCATCAAACCTGAGTCGTTTGTAACAATGGCATCACACGCTGCAATAATATTGACCGCCTGTTCAAGGGAGGTTTGGCCAGCGAGATTAAGACAATCTTTCCGCGCATCTTCACTCAGAAGTGCCCGGATATCTTCACCAGCTTCATTATCCTTAGCTGAACCAAATAACAGTATTTGGTAACCTTTTTGAGTGATTAACTGTTCAGCCAGTGCGGCGTAATGATAGTGTGGCCAGCGTTTAGCCGGGCCAAACTCTGCACCGGGGCAAAAACCGATAATTGGGCGATGATCGGCGATGTTAAAAGCTGTTGTTGATTCTGCAATATCTTCGTCACTAACAGCTAACTGAGGCCATAACAGTGGTTGGGGAAGATCTTCAGCACTGTGTACAGTTTTCCTGTCATAGGCGAGAGCAACATAGCGCTGAACCATGAGTGGAAAGACACTTTTATTCAAGATGTGGATATCATTCAGCAAACCATAGCGCATTTCACCACGCCAGCCTGTACGCAGAGGGATATTGGCGAAGAAAGGCACCAAAGCAGATTTGAAGGAGTTGGGGAGTACGTAAGCGCGATCATATTCACTTTCACGCAGTGCTATCCCAAGGTGGCGACGTTCACCAAGAGCAAGCGCTCCGTGTCCCAGCGGCATTGCCAGCGCCTGATTAACTTCTGGCATTTTCGCGAGTAATGGGCGGCACCATGCTGGTGCCATCACATCAATTTCTGCATTTGGGTACAAAGCCTTCAAGGTGCGGTAGAGGCTTTGAGACATCATCATGTCACCCACCCACGATGGGCCGATCACCAATATCTTCATAAAGGTCGATTAATTATCCTGATTGAGCCATTGCATATATTCGGTAACACCTTCAGCAACGGTTTTGAATGAGTTGTCATAACCTGCTGCGCGAAGTTTTGTCAGATCAGCCTGAGTAAAGCTCTGATAGCGACCTTTTAGCTTTTCTGGAAATTCAATATATTCTACGGCAGGAGATTTTTCCTTATGGAATTCAATAACGGCGTCAGCAACGGCCTGGAAAGACTCAGCCCGGCCTGTACCGCAGTTAAAAATGCCGGAAACACTATTTTTCCAGAACCACAGGTTTACCGCTGCAACGTCACCAACATAAATAAAATCGCGTTGGAAATGTTCGCTGCCTGCAAATAATTTCGGGTTCTGGCCTTGGTTAATTTGGGTGTTCAAATGGTAGGCGACACTGGCCATACTGCCTTTATGTCCTTCACGTGGCCCGTATACATTGAAATAACGGAAGCCACAAATGTGAGAATCTGCGTGTGGTAAAATATCGCGAACATACTGATCAAAAAGGAATTTTGAGTATCCGTAAACATTGAGAGGTTTCTCATACTGGCGTTCTTCAATGAAATTATCACTGCGACCACCATAAGTTGCGGCAGAAGAGGCGTACAGGAATGGGATCTGACGATCAAGGCAGTAATGCAATACATCTTTAGAGTACTGATAGTTATTGTCCATCATATACTTGCCATCCCACTCAGTTGTGGATGAACAAGCACCTTCATGGAAAATAGCATCAATATCGCCTAGATCATCACTAGCAACGATACTGGCAATGAAATCTTCCTTATCCATATAATCGCTGATATCTAAATCAACCAGATTTACGAACTTTGTACCGTCTTTCAGATTATCAACAACCAGAATATCCTTATAACCTTCGTCATTCAGTGCTTTGACAATATTGCTGCCAATAAACCCTGCGCCGCCAGTGACAATAATCATTTGGCCCACCTCTAAATAGTCAGTTCACTTTATTTTAATGCGTATCATATCATTTAACCCTACTGACGACAGCAGCTGAAATAGGGGAATATCCTGAAATCCTGCTGTATCGCAGTTTCAAAGCCGTGATCAGCTTTACAAAGTTGATATTATCTTTCTGACTGTGTCGTCACTGGCAGGATCTATAAGTAAAATACACCATACCTTTCACTTATTCAGGTATTCAGGAGAGAAAAATGTCAGCGTCGTTTTATCAGAAAATTAATGAGCAGTTGGAACAAGCTCGTGCGGAAGGGCTATTCAAAAGTGAACGTATTATTACCTCTGCGCAAAATGCCGATATTTCTGTTGCTGATGGTAGCAACGTCATTAATTTCTGTGCCAATAACTACTTAGGGTTGGCTAATCACCCTGACCTGATCGCTGCTGCAAAAGCAGGAATGGATAGCCATGGCTTTGGTATGGCATCTGTGCGTTTTATTTGTGGTACGCAAGACTCCCATAAAGAATTAGAAAATAAAATAGCTGAATTTTTAGGCTTGGAAGATGCTATTCTGTACTCCTCATGTTTTGATGCTAATGGTGGTCTGTTTGAAACATTATTCGGCCCAGAAGACGCCATTATTTCGGATGCACTAAACCACGCTTCTATCATTGATGGTATTCGCCTGTGTAAAGCGAAACGTTATCGCTATGCCAACAATGATATGCAGGAATTAAGAGCACAGTTGGAGAAGGCAAAAGCAGAAGGTGCTCAGAATATCCTGATCGCAACTGATGGTGTGTTCTCAATGGATGGTGTCATTGCGGATCTGAAATCCATCTGTGATCTGGCGGATGAATTTGGTGCGCTGGTCATGGTTGATGATTCTCATGCGGTAGGGTTTGTTGGCAAGCACGGGCGTGGTACTCATGAATATTGTGATGTCATGGGGCGTGTTGACATCATCACTGGTACACTCGGTAAAGCATTAGGTGGGGCGTCTGGTGGTTATACCGCCGCACGTAAAGAAGTTGTGGAATGGCTGCGTCAGCGTTCACGCCCTTACTTGTTCTCCAATTCCCTGGCTCCGGCTATTGTTGCGGCATCCATCAAGGTGTTGGAGATGTTGAAAGATGGAGACGAATTGCGTGAACGTCTCTGGAGAAATGCTAACTTATTCCGTGAAAAAATGACGGCTGCTGGTTTTACACTGGCGGGTGCAGATCATGCCATTATTCCGGTTATGTTAGGGGATGCGAAGCTGGCGCAGGAATTCGCCTCTGAGCTGCTGAAAGAAGGCATTTATGTGATTGGCTTTTTCTACCCTGTGGTTCCTAAGGGTCAAGCACGTATCCGTACCCAGATCTCTGCTGCTCATACCGAAGAACAAATTGAACGTGTTGTGGCTACATTTACACGTATAGGTAAGCAGTTGAATATCATTGCATAAGGTATCACTATGAAAGCGTTGTCAAAATTAAAGCCAGAAGAAGGTATTTGGATGACGGATGTGCCTACACCGGAATTGGGGCATAACGATGTGATGATTAAAATCCGTAAGACCGCAATTTGTGGAACGGATGTGCACATCTACAACTGGGATGATTGGTCTCAGAAAACCATTCCTGTGCCGATGGTGATAGGGCATGAATACGTGGGAGAAGTGGTCGCAATTGGTCAGGAAGTCAAAGGATTCAAAATTGGCGACCGTGTATCTGGTGAAGGTCATATTACCTGTGGTTATTGCCGCAACTGTCGTGGTGGACGCACACATTTGTGCCGTAACACAACAGGAATTGGGGTAAACCGGGCTGGCTCATTTGCCGAGTATCTGGTTATTCCGGCATTCAATGCTTTTAAAATTCCAGACAATATTTCGGACGAACTGGCTGCGATTTTTGACCCATTTGGCAACGCTGTTCATACTGCACTCTCCTTTGATTTAGTAGGAGAAGATGTACTGGTATCGGGAGCCGGCCCTATCGGTATCATGGCTGCGGCTGTGTGTAAGCATGTCGGTGCACGTCATGTTGTGATCACCGATGTGAATGAATACCGCCTTGATTTAGCACGTAAAATAGGCGTTACTCGTGCTGTGAATGTCAGTCAGGAGAACCTGACGAATGTTATGTCAGAACTGGGTATGACTGAAGGCTTTGATATTGGTTTGGAGATGTCTGGTGCTCCTCCTGCATTCCGTACCTTATTAAGCACTATGAATCATGGCGGGCGTATCGCTTTGTTGGGGATACCTCCTTCAGATATGGCGATCGATTGGAGTCAGGTCATTTTTAAAGGACTGTTTATCAAAGGCATTTATGGACGTGAAATGTTCGAAACATGGTACAAAATGGCGACACTTATTCAGTCCGGTTTGGATTTAACTCCAATTATTACTCACCAATTCCCGATAGATGATTACCAGAAAGGCTTTGATATCATGCGTTCAGGGCAATCTGGTAAAGTTATCCTGCATTGGGATTAATTGAATCTCTGACAAAATTTTAAGCAAGCCGTTAAAAACAAATTACTAAAAATCAGGGCAGACGCTTATCTCTTTATGGGCGTCTGTTTTATTTTCCATTGTTTTATCTTTTTGTGGTCTCAAATGACCTGCGCTATGCAACTTTTCTTGTTTTAATGTGGGGTCCTGCAATTTTTCAAGACCATCAACAATTAGACGGGGAACCAATGTTTCCCCAACCATCCTGAAATAATCCAATTTGGATTCTAATCCCGTTACAGGTTTGGTTTCAGGAGATTTAATGCATTTTTGTTTGGTTAGTGGGCTGATTTGTGAGTTGCTTTGTTTACTGGTTAGAGAATGATTGAGTAGCATACTGGGTGTTACCAGTTCAATATCATCTGGCAACGTTGCTAACCCTCGCTGTAATGCCCGAATAGTAGTTGGGTAAGGATGCCCAATGGCGATGGCAGAGCCTTGTTTGCGAGCCAGAGTAATAGCCCGATTGAGTTGGCGCAGCGCTTCTGCTTCTGTTTGTACATCGTCCAAGAAGATATTCCGGCGGAGCACTTGTACAGGTGTTCCCATTGAGGCTTTAGCGACCTGAGTATTACCGATAGTTACGCTGTCCAGAAAATAGAGACGATATTGAGATAATGCATTCATCACTTTTTTCATGCCAGCGAGATTGGAGGTCATCGCGCTGCCCATATGGTTGTTTATACCAATTGCATGAGGAACTTTTTTTATGGCATCGTGAATAATATCTTCAACTTCCTCATTGCTCATGGAAGGGTGCAGGGTATTTTTTTCTAATGATTGTTTACTAATTGGCGCCATTGGCAGATGGATCAAGACCTCTCTACCTTGCTTATGGGCTTTTTGCGCCATTTCTCGGCCATATGGAGAGTCAGGGAGTACGGCAATGGAAATTGCAGCAGGCATCTGCAATATCTTATTTTCATTGTGAACACGGTAGCCAAAGTCATCAATGACAATGGCTAAGCGTGCGGCATGGGCATTCAGAGTAAATAACAAGATAGTGATAAACGACAGAACCCAACACTTTGGTATCTGAAAGCGCAATATCCCAAATAATAGAGTGAATGAGTGAACGCACTTTATTAATAGATATTGCACAATTATTTCCTTCTCTTATTTTCCTAACCACGGTAATGGATTGACGGTACGCCCCTGACGGCGGATCTCAAAGTATAATGAAGGTTGCTGTTGCCCGCCGCTGCTACCAACCAGAGCTATCGGCTGACCTGCCCGGACTTGCTGACCAACACTAACCAACAGGCTTTGGTTATAACCATAAATACTCATATCTCCTTTACCGTGTTCAAGCACGACAACCAGACCATAGCCCTGTAACCAGTCTGCCAGTAATACCCGTCCATCTGAAATTGCTTTAACTTCCGTGCTTTCGGCTGAAGAGATAACCATGCCTTTCCAGCGTAACTCACCTTGTATTGTTTCTCCGAAGCTGTGAATAACCCGGCCACGTACAGGCCAGATTGCTTGCCCGGCAGGGCGACCAAGCCCACCTGTTCGAGCCATAAGTGCGCGTTCATCTTCCGTAGGTTTATAGCTGGAACCTTTTTGTTGAGCCTGTTTCTGCTTGGCTGCTATTTGCGCACGGACACGTGCAGCTTCACGCGCTTCACGCTCAGCGCGGGCTTTGGCTTCCCGTTCTGCTTTAGCAATTTTGTTACGCAGATGAGTTTCGTTTTGCCGAAGCTCAGCCAGGCTTTGTTGATCTTTCTTCAATGAAGATTCAAGTACAGTCAGCGTTTTTTGCCGGGCAGAACGGACAACTTCCATTTTTTGCTTTTGTTGCTTTTGGTTGCTGAGTAACGCTTGTTGCTCATTTAGTTTTTCTTGTTGCAGCTTTTTTTGTCGGTTAAGCTTGTCGGTTGTTTTTTGTAGTTTAGTGATAGTTTCCTGACGAGCCTGATTCAGATAACTATAATAAGCGAGTATGCGTTCTTTGCGCTGCGTTTCCGAGCCATTAAACAATAATTCTAAACCCTGATGACTCCCTTGCCGGAATGCGGCATCTAATTGGCTGGCAAGTAGCTTACGCTGCTCTTTTTGCTGCATTTGCAGATGGTTAATACCTTTCGTCAATGACGAAATTTCATTCCCCAGCTTATTCAGGTGGGCTTGTGTACTATGGAGGGAACGCCCGACTTCTGAAATCGTCCCCTCTTGTTCCTTGAGCTGATTGAGGAGCTCTGTACGTTGTTTTTGTTGTTGTTTGACGCTTTTCTCTTTCTCAGCAATATTCTGTTGAATATCTTTAAGTTGGTTTTTATTTTCTGAGATTTGATTGGCAAAGGCTCCCGTGCAGAGAAAAGCAAACAATAAGGCACACAACAGTAATGCACTGTTTCTTGGTTGCCACTGTTTCCGCTTCTGCCGGTGATTACAGCTTTTGAAATCCTTATTATCAGCCATTTGATTCAATACCTTGCCCACGCTCTACTATATTTATAGTGCTTGCTTACAATATGTTTGTCGCGCCCGATTATTTCATGTGGAATTGCCTCTGACCAGAGAACGGCCTATTTTTTATCTTTCCGAACCATAATATAAATTTTAGTTAACTTAGCTCATTTATTATCGAAGATCCCGTATATGTCTAGTTTGGCATGAAATATTTTAATGATGTATGACAATCAAGTGATTAGTGCGGATTTTTTATTTTTTCTCGAAACTCTCCGCAAAATCTGCATTAGGTTGATGCTAATTGGCTGTAATTGACACAACACACAGGTATACTCTGTTACCTTAGATTTTTGTTATTAACTAATGGGAGTTGTTGCCCTCCATGCTGCAAGAAATCATGCAATTTATTAGCCGGAACACGATCCTGAGTCTTGTTTGGATTGCCCTGTTGGTGGCTGTCATTGTCCTGACAGTAAAAAGTGTGTTCTCCAAGAGTACAGATATCACTCGCGCACAGGTCATCCATTTAATCAATAAGGAAGATGCTATCGTCGTTGATTTACGTTCTCGTGACGATTTCCGCAGAGGGCATATTATTGGTTCTGTTAATCTGACACCATCCGAGATTAAAGAGCATAATCTGGGTGAATTGGAAAAACATAAAAAGCAGCCTGTGATCATTGTTTCAGCGAATGGACTGGAATCTAAAACACCGGCAGAGAATCTGGTGAAAGCAGGCTTTGAACAAGTTTATACCCTGAAAGAGGGAATTGCCGGGTGGACCGGTGAAAACCTACCATTATCCCGAGGCAAGAAATAACGAATGTAGATGTAAGTAGTATACTTACATTATTAAGGTTTAATAAGGACGTATTGAAAGGTAAAAATTATTATGTCAGAACAAAACAACACAGAAATGGCTTTCCAGATCCAACGTGTATATACGAAAGACATTTCTTTCGAATCACCTAAGGCACCTCAAATTTTCCAACAGGAATGGCAGCCAGAGGTTAAATTAGATCTGGATACCGCTTCCAGTGAATTAGTTCAGGGAGTCTACGAAGTTGTTCTGCGTGTCACTGTCACGGCGACACTAGGAGAAGAAACCGCGTTCTTATGCGAAGTTCAGCAGGCTGGTATTTTCTCTATTGATGGTATTGAAGGAACTCAACTGGCGCACTGCTTAGGTGCATATTGCCCGAATATTTTGTTCCCATATGCCCGTGAGTGCATCACTAGCTTAGTGGGTCGTGGTACTTTCCCACAATTGAACCTGGCACCAGTTAACTTTGATGCTTTGTTCATGAATTACTTGCAACAGCAGGCTGATCCTCAGTCTGATGAGGCAACACAGGAAGCCTAATGAATACTGCTTCTATGACAGTTATCGGTGCCGGCTCATACGGCACCGCTTTAGCCATTACACTGGCCCGTAATGGACATGATGTTGTACTTTGGGGCCATAACCCCGCACATGTCCATGCCTTGCAACAAGCCCGTTGTAATCAGGCATTTTTACCGGATGTTTCTTTTCCTGATAGCTTACAGCTTGAAGCCGATCTAAAAAGTGCGGTTTCAGCCAGCCGTAATATTCTGATTGTGGTTCCCAGCCATGTTTTTGGCGATGTATTACAACAGATAAAACCACATTTACAGCCAGACTCTCGTATTGTTTGGGCCACTAAAGGCCTTGAAGCGGAAACGGGTCGTTTATTGCAGGATGTAGCGCGTGAGATATTAGGTAATGAAATCCCATTGGCGGTAGTATCTGGCCCGACATTTGCGAAAGAACTGGCGGCGGGTTTACCGACAGCGATTGCGGTATCAGCGACAACACCTGAATTTGGTGAAGAACTCCAGCAGCTTTTCCATTGTGGCAAAAGCTTCCGGGTGTATAAGAACCCTGATTTTGTTGGCGTGCAACTTGGTGGAGCAATCAAGAACGTTATTGCCATTGGTGCAGGGATCTCAGATGGCATGGGGTTCGGTGCCAATGCTCGCACTGCATTAATTACCCGTGGATTAGCGGAAATGAGTCGCCTTGGTGCTGCTTTGGGGGCTGACCCATCCACATTTATGGGAATGGCTGGATTGGGTGATTTAGTGCTGACATGTACTGATAATCAATCCCGTAACCGTCGTTTTGGCATGATGTTAGGGCAAGGAGTCAATGTTGACGCTGCACAGCGTGAGATTGGGCAAGTCGTTGAAGGGTATCGTAATACAAAAGAAGTCCGGGCATTAGCCAAGCGGGTTGGGGTTGAAATGCCTATCACAGAACAAATCTACCAGATATTGTATCGCAACAAAAATGTAATCGAAGCAGCTCAGGCATTATTGGGAAGAGCTACAAGGGATGAAGGAGAAAGTTCCCGCGCTTAATTAGATTAAAATCGCCATAAATATTTTTTCCGGCATATGTCCAATAGATTCCAAGATGAAAGGCATAGTTCTGGGATAAATCAGGTGCGAATTCATTCGCGATGGTGAAAAACAATCACATGAGAATGATTGATATGTCTCAAGAAGAACTGAATGAAGTTTGGAAAAATATAAAAAATGAGGCGAGAGCGCTGGCAGATTGTGAGCCTATGTTAGCCAGTTTTTTTCACGCGACATTACTTAAACATGAAAACCTTGGTAGTGCCTTGAGCTACATGTTAGCAAACAAACTGGCGACACCGATTATGCCGGCGATTGCGGTCAGGGAAGTTGTTGAAGACGCTTACAGCAGTGAGCCAAAGATGATCGAATCGGCCGCTCGTGATATTAAAGCTGTCCGGTTGCGGGACCCTGCTGTAGACAAATACTCCACTCCTCTGCTTTATCTGAAAGGTTTTCATGCGCTACAAGCGTATCGCATCGCACATTGGCTGTGGAAGCAAGATCGTAAGGCGTTGGCGATTTACATGCAAAACCAGATTTCCGTTTCTTTTGGCGTGGATATTCACCCTGCGGCGAAAATTGGCTGTGGCATAATGCTTGACCATGCAACAGGTATTGTTATTGGCGAAACAGCGATTGTTGAGAATGATGTTTCTATCCTGCAATCGGTGACGCTTGGAGGAACTGGGAAGGCATGTGGCGATCGACACCCTAAAGTGCGTGAAGGAGTAATGATTGGCGCTGGTTCCAAGATCCTCGGCAATATTGAAATTGGTCGGGGTGCGAAAATTGGTGCGGGCTCAGTAGTGTTAAGACCTGTTCCACCACATACCACTGTTGCCGGAGTACCAGCACGGATTGTTGGTAAACCGGAAAGCGATAAACCATCTCTGGATATGAATCAACATTTTAATGGCATGAATAATGGATTTGAAAATGGGGATGGGATTTAAGATTCCTCTCTTTTTGAAATATAGAATTTAAAAAGACATTCAGCACGGTTAGGTGCTGAATGTCTACGTATCAATCCTGCAATTGCGTATCAATTAAATACAAAGTGGAATCCCATCCTGAATCTTCAATGACTATGGGGATAAAACAAAGGAGCACATATTATTCACCCGTATTTTTAACTAAATGGTATTCCTAATTTATGATTCAATGATTCATCTGGAATAACTGTTATATCAATATCATTCCTAATTATTCCATAAATCTTTAGAACTCGATTAATAGAAGGGCCTTCATATATAGGGAATGGCCAGTTATCATTATTATCACCCTTTGGTACAATTAGGTTTATTTTCCTTATGTTATTTTTATCTGCATATACAACCTGGTCTATAATGTTTTGACTTATGGCTAGGGCTATATTGTATTTTAAGTCAAGGTTATTTGATTCTTTCAGTGATGTATCTTGTGATATTGTTTTATTAATCAGCGAGATAATAATTATGGGCATGACATAATTTATTATTTTATAATTTGTTATCAGATATCCCATAGAGATGAGCGCAGATATAATGATGTACATAAATACCCCCCACATTACCACAGGTCTAGATGTATAATAACCACCAGCTCTTGCACATATCAAAATCAAAGCAACAAAAGTTATAGCGCAAGAAACTGTACAAACCAGAAATGCATACTTAAAATCATTATTTTCTTTTCTTTCTTTTTCTTTGTAAAAAAAGAAAGCACCAAGCAAAAGGAAAGTTAAAATAAAAACAATAAATAAAGGTTGACTTTTTTCAATTAGAGAGATAAAAAAATTGACAGCTCCATTTACATCAAGATCAGAGCTACCTATAGATTGCGCTCTACCGCCATTTATTTCATAGACAACAGAAACAAGCCAGAGCAGTAAAATAAATGTATGAAATGGTTTTTCTTTTAATGTTTTAATTAGAGAATACGAATTTTTAATAAAACTAGTCAGTATCGATACTCCGCAATATACTGCAAAAAAAACATTTGCGAACAGACTGGAAAATATACAAATATATGAAGCAAGAATCAACCAGCCAACATATATGGATCCTCTCTTTTTTAAATCATCATATGATAAAGATCCCTCATTCCTCATAAAATATAAAACAAGTGAGGAATTTATAAGGGCTGGAGTTATATAGTGATAAAAGCATGTTATATTTACCTCCCATAGCAGGTATAAACTTTGATTGTCGCTTGATGTTCTTAATGCACCAAATATACAAAGGTAATATACTGAAACCATTAATAAACTATTATACAATCCAACTTTTAGTTTATCTCTCATTAAAAGAAATAACTGCAAAAGAAACAGAGATACAAGAAATGATATGAAAATCGCAGTTGTATGTGATATGGCCTCAAGAAATCCAAATCCAAATGGCATTATGAGGTAAGTGGATATCATACCAATCCATGGAAACGATAGCTCTGGAGTTACCTTTATTGGATTAGCAGCTCCCCATTGCGGATATGCCTCTCTGTTTAGCGATAAATTGCCCCAGTCATCTCCAGATATTATTGTGACTGGATGAATTGTCATGAAGAACATAACCGTTGCAATAAACAATAATGCAAAAAACAAATAAATTGTAATTTTTTCTTTTTTATGGAAATTCATTAAACTACTCCCCATATTCAATAGTATTAATTTTATTTATGCTTTAAAATATATCTAGGACGATTTTTGGTTTCTATATATATCCTTCCTATATATTCTCCAAGCGCGCCAATCCCAATCAACTGAATTCCACCCAAAAACAGAATTGAAACAAGTAAAGATGGGTATCCACGAACAGCGTTACCCCATACCAACTTATCTATAATCATCCATGCTCCGTAGAAAAATGAAAGAGCAGCTACCGAAAATCCAAGATATGTCCAAATCCGCAAAGGGAATGTCGAGAAGCTTGTTATCCCCTCAAGTGCTAGATTCCATAACTTCCATCCATTGAATTTAGAATCTCCAGCCACACGCTCGGCTCTGGTGTATTCAACAATATCGGTAAGTCCGCCAACCCAATTCAATACTCCTTTCATAAACAGGTTTTTTTCTGGCATGAGTTTTATGTTATCTACAACATTGCGAGACATCAGGCGGAAATCTCCAACATTATCTTCAATCTTTGGCGTACTGATTTTATTATGCAGTTTGTAAAACCATTCTGCGGTCTTTCGCTTCATGCGGCTATCGGTGGAACGGTCAGAGCGTTTAGCCAGAACCATATCCGTACCAGCCTGCCATTTCTCAATCAGGAGTGGAATCACTTCGATTGGATCCTGCAAATCAACGTCAATTGGGATTACAGCATCACCAGTTGCATGGTCAAGGCCAGCGAATAGAGCTGGCTCTTTGCCAAAGTTTCGGGTAAACGATAATGGGATGACAAGAGAGTCAGAAACTGCCAGTGCATTGATAATAGATTCTGTAGCATCTTTACTGCCGTCATTGATGAAGACAATTTCAACCTCGTACTGCTTTAATTCCCCAAATTCCCGTACCGTTTTATAAAAAATCGGTATCGCATCCTCTTCGTTAAAGACCGGAACAACCAATGATATTTTCATCATTCCTTTCCTCTGAATATTAAAAATTTTGAGTACATAAAACCTAATATCAAACTGGTTGCAGAGAACGAAACCAATGTTACGATAGGTTGCATATCCATTGCATCAGCTAGGCTTCCTGTCATATAGCTCATTAACCCCATAAACGAAATAAATGCAGAATATCTCCATCCAGTAGCTTTTTTCTGGAAAGTGATTTTAGCGTTTGCATAAAAAGAGAATGTCACAGCAGCAAGAAAACCAACCAAATTACTAATTGCTTGACTCGCGCCAAAAAAGTGCAGCACTGCTGTAAACAATACCCAATGGATAGCGGTATTAATAACCCCTATTGAGAGATATTTTGTAAACAAAGCTAACATATTAATAAAACTATATAAAAATAATAGTGACGAATAATATCACCCAAGTAACCATTGGTCATTCATTAGATATGATCAACATGACTTTCTTTCTAGGGCGTGTTGACGTTTTGTATTCATCATTTATTCGACCCACATGGGTAGCCAGATAACGCATTTTCGACTAAATGACGATAACGATATAAACCCTTATCCCTCTTTTTATCCGAGTTTCGGTTATTTTTTCGGTAGGGAATAACCGACGTTGCCCCTTGTTCTTCGATATCATTTCTGAATGCCTGACTATCATACCCCTTGTCAGCGATGACAAAGTCCGAGGGCGGTGATTGCGCCACCAAACTTTTTGCATGCACAATGTCGTGAGTTTGCCCCTCGGATAATTCAAAATGAACAGGCAAACCATAACTGTCTACGGCCAAATGGATTTTAGTCGAGTCCTCCCCGGCTTTTCCCAATCGCTTCATTCTCCTTTGAAGCCGCGCCTGAACTGTGCTGATGAGCACGGACAATCCTGTCATCAATGAACAACCATTCAGTATCAGAATCTTTAGCTAATTCCTTGAATAATGAATCAAAAACACCTTTGTTTGACCGCGCATTAAAACGTTTAAAAACGGTATTCCATTTCCCATATTCAACAGGCAGTTCCCGCCAAGGGCTCCCGGTTCTCATTCGAAAAAGGATACCTGCCAGAATTAGGCGATGCGTTTTTTTATGGTAGACAAGCCGGTTTTGTTGCATGAATACAAATAGCTTATCTCACACAGGGTCTGATAACATGGGTCTTGGCATGATAGTTCTGGTTACGAGTTTTTTGGCGAAAATAAGGATACCAAATTATCATGCCATTCAAATCCCCTCGTTCAAACGTCAACACGCCCTAATACTACGGAAATAATTTATTTTTAATCAAAAGGTTACTCCAGAAATTTTCCCAGCGGCTCAGACTTTGTTTGATGCCATAATGCCACAATAATTTACTAGTATAGTGACTCTACCTTGATCACTGTGAAACATCACACCTTGTGGCTTCTCTCTTGATTCAAAATCCATTTCTAATGCTTTCTTTGTTGACTCAGAGACTATTCAGTATCTTTTCTATGCAAAAGTAGGGCTAAGAATACCAAGTTGAAGAACTGAAGGCTGGTATTCAGATACCACTACATAAGTCTAATAGATCAAAACCGAAAAACGCCGTCAATCACATCAGCATAGGGAGTGTGAAGAACATGATAAATATCATACTATTTTAAAATCAGGAACGCGGTGCGGAATGACGGCTGCAATAGATTAGTCTCGTAATAGCGCACCGGGATAACCGAGTTGCCGCCACGCTTCAAACACGACCACTGATACAGAATTAGAAAGATTCATGCTACGACTATCCGGTAGCATGGGAATTCTTATTTTCTGTTCAGGCGGCATGTTATCCAGCACATAAGATGGTAAGCCTCGAGTTTCCGGGCCAAACATCAGATAGTCACCATCGCGATAACTTACATTACTGTGCGCCGGGGTGCCTTTTGTTGTTAGTGCAAATAGGCGTGCTCCTGAAGGGGATTGTGAATTAGTTGGACTAAGTCCTTCACTTTCCAAAAATGTATTGTAGTCGCGATGTTGCTTGATATTAGCAAACTCATGATAATCCAACCCTGCACGACGCAGGCGTTTGTCATCCCATGTGAAACCCAATGGTTGGATTAGATGAAGTTGACAACCTGTATTGGCACACAGACGGATGATGTTGCCCGTGTTAGGCGGGATTTCTGGTTCGAATAGGACGATGTTTAGCATATATTAATGTCTTCATTACGATATTATTTACCTAATGAAGAGAACTCATAAAAATTGAATTAAAAAAATATTGTTATGGGCTTTTTAAGTAACAAAGTTTTTTGCTCAAGTGGTGTTGTGTTTAATAAGCACCATCTCGCTTAAGTACCACATTCACAGTTTTAAATAAAATCGCAATATCATTCCAAAGAGCCCAGTTCTTCACATACCAGCTATCAAGATATACTCGTGTTGCATAATCTACATCATTACGTCCACTTACTTGCCAGAGACCTGTCATTCCAGGTTTTGCCATGAGGTAATACGATTTGTCATCTCCGTAACGTTCAAGTTCTTCTTGAACTATGGGTCTTGGACCAACAAGGCTCATCTCTCCTTTGAGCACATTCACCAACTGTGGAAGTTCGTCAAGGCTGGTTTTACGTAAAAAATGGCCTATGGAAGTGATTCTTGGATCATTTTTGAGTTTGAAATCTTTCTGCCATTCAGCTAAAGCATTTTGATCTGTTTTGAGTAAGTTTTCCAAAACTTCCGCTGAATTGCTAATCATGGAGCGAAATTTCAGACACTTGAATCGACGTCCTCCTTGCCCTATGCGTTCATGCCCATAAAAAGGAGATGTTCCATCACGGGAAACTTTCCAACCGATGAAAAGAAACAGAGGGGAAAGAAGTATCAGTAGGAGAGAAGAAACGACAATATCAAATGTACGCTTAAGAATTATGGATGAACGCTTAGCTAGATTATTTTTAACTCTAAGCATTAAAAGTTCATGACTAAAGAAGTGGGACATATTTGTGCTATAGAGAGGAACACCACGTAATGTTGGGACGATCGATATATTGCGAACTCCATGAGCGGAGAGATAGCGTAACCATTCACCTTGCAATTCGTGTTGTTCATATTCAAGAGCGATAAAGATTTTATACTGATGATATTTTTCCAGTAACTGCTCTGGAGTGATATGGAATAGAGGAAGTGTACTGACTGGACTGGTAGAACAATTATCGTTTGGTGCTACAAAGCCGATGACACCAAATCCAAGAAATTTTTCGCTGCATACCGCTAAATAAGCGTCACGAGCATTATCTTCGCTGCCGATGATTATTGTCGGCATACTCCAAGTTTTGAGCTTGATTAGTAAGAGTTTGGTTAGCCATCGACACAATGGCAAAGCAAATATGGTAACCAGCCAAAATATTGCCCACTGATGACGAGAAAAACTCCATTTAGAGATAGCTACTATCGCTAAATCAGCTATGGCTAACCCAATTAGCATCAAAAGTGTTTCTTTTAGTTCATTCCAAAATGGCTTGCGGTAAGTGTAGTGCCGCAAATGTCCCCAAGACCAGAGGCAAGTGACCAAAACAATAACTAGAAAACTCCAGGCTCTGGCAGTATCTGATCCGCTTTTGAAAACGAGGGAGAATGGAACATCTGTGCGAATACTTTCAATCCACCACGAAAAAATAAAAGCACCTGTCATTGCCAATAAATCGCTTGCCATTAAAGAGAAGCGATTAATAGATGCAGAATAGTTTTTATATTTAAGATGTTCTTCTTTTGAATGCTGGAACATTTCCGTTAATGTCATAATATTTACCTAAATTTAAATGATATTCGGTAGAGTATTAATCGTTTTCCCTTACCGAGATTGTAATTATCTTTGAGTTACAAGTGCATCTAAGCAAGTTCTGACAATTTCTTGTGCTTTATTTATATCATCTGCTTCAGCATAACAACGTAGTTCAGGTGCATTACCAGATGGTCGTAGATGAACAATAGTATTGTTACTAAGGGTCATTCTTAAGCCATCAGTAAGGTCAATGTGATGAATTTGGTGATTACCTAATCCCAATAAACTTAATAGGTATTTCGGATCTTTAATCCCCTTATTTAAAAGTGTGTTACTTAATGACGTTGGAAATTCCTTAAGCCTATCAGAGTGGGTATAACGCGAAGGTAGAGCACTTACTAATGAGGAAATACATTTATCTTTTCCTGCATTCAATACAATAAGAGCAGGTAAAAGCGCATCACGAGTAGGCAGAGCACTCAATTTAATGCCTCCTACATCAATATCACTACCGAGTAAGAAACCACCATTGGCCTCAAAACCAGCAATACGTTTAAACTGATGTGAAAGGGAGGCAAATTCTGCAATAACATAGGGGGAGCCGATTTTGGTCGAGATAATATTAGCGAAACGACCACAACTATGTATAACACTATTGCAGCTCACAGGAACGGCCAAGGCTTCAATGTCTAATGCATCGGCACATAGTAGTCCCAATATATCACCCCTCAGCCATTCTCCACGTTCATCGGCCAATAGTGGGCGATCCCCATCACCATCGGTAGAGAAAATGGCATCCAAACTAAATTTATCTGACCAATTTCTGGCCTTGAGTTTATCTTCCTCTGTTACAGCTTCCGTATCAATAGGAACAAACTCATCAGTGCGTTCAAGGGAAATAACTTCTGCTCCCAGTGATTTGAAGAGAGATGCGTAAAGATCACGTCCTGCACTGGAATGTTCATAAATACCAATACGTTTTCCTGTCAGGAAATTTGAGGAAAATAAAGAGCGGTAACGATTTATATAGTTTTCTGCTGCATCAGGTGAAACAGTCAGCGATGTTATTTTGGTTAGAGGTTCAAAGATAGCATTAGCCGATAGTATTACTTCCTCGTCATCCTTGGATATTTCTCCATCAGGCCGATAGAATTTAAGTCCATTACGGTCAAAAGGAATATGGCTTCCTGTAACCATAATACATGGAATTCCATCTTGCATGGCTTTATAGGCAAGCGCTGGTGTAGGTACTACACCATAATAAACAGGTTCAATGCCTGCCTGTCGGAGAGCCGTTGCACAAAATAGGGCTATATTAGGGCTACTCGGACGATTATCGATAGCTAGTGCAATTTTGGAAGTTTCGTATCGCTTTTGCATTACGGAAACAAAAGCGTGAGTAAAAGCTGCACATACATCAGGAGTGAAGTCAATAACCAAGCCACGGGCTCCACTAGTACCAAACATGATACCACTATCAGCAATAACTTCTTGGCTATTTAGTTTCTTATTATTCATTTTCTTCTAGTTCCACTCTGCCATAACGATCACTGAGGCGAACAATATCATCATCGCCAAGGTAACTGCCTGATTGAATTTCTATTACCTCCAGAGGAACTTTACCTGGATTTTCCAGTGCATGGATAATTCCTACCGGTATATAAGTAGATTCATTCTCAGTAACTAAATAGGAGTTACCTCCTTGAGTTACTCGTGCTGTTCCTGCTACAACAATCCAATGTTCAGCACGGTGGTGATGCATTTGGGTAGATAAGCTTTCACCTGGCCTAACAGTAATTCGTTTAACTTGATAACGTTTCCCTTTATCTATGGAGTCGTATTTACCCCAAGGGCGATAAACCTCCCGATGCAAACGATGTTCGGAACGATCAGCTTTTTTCAGACTCTCAACAATCTTTTTAACATGTTGAACCTGAGTTTTATCTACAACCAGAATGGCATCTTTGGTCTGAACCACGACCAGATTTTTTACACCAACAAGACTGACAAGGCTGTTTTCAGAATAAACGTAATTATCGTTGCTATTGTGTTGTAGAACATCACCTTTAAATACATTGCCATCGTCGTCTTTTTCCGAGATATCCCACAAAGACGACCATGAACCGACATCAGACCAGCCAGCAGAAAGTGGAATAACTATTGCGTCATCAGTTTTTTCCATCACGGCATAGTCAACTGATTCGCTCGGACAGACAAGAAATGCTGATTTGTCTACCCGGACAAAGTCGAGATCGGGATTGATGGTTCCTACTGCGGTTACACAGGCTGAATAAATATCAGGGCGGAACGTTTTAAGTTCTTGAAGAAAGCGACTGGCGCGAAACAGAAACATGCCACTGTTCCAGTAATATTCACCACTTTGTAAATACTGTTCTGCGGTAATAGCATCTGGTTTTTCAACAAATTGAGCTACGGTAAAAGCGTCTTCTTGCTTAACTCCACGCTGAATATATCCATATCCAGTTTCTGCATGGGTAGGTACTATGCCGAAAGTGACCAATTTACCTGCGGTTGCATAGGGAATTGCTTGCTGTACTACCTTTGTAAAAGCTTCTTCATCCCGAATTATATGATCTGCTGCCAGAACTAATAACAGAGGATCTTCATCATTGTTCACGGTTTGAAGCGCTGTGAGTGCTGCCAAAGCAATTGCTGGAGCTGTATTACGTCCTGTTGGTTCAAGGATGATATTGTGGGCTAGTTTATCTAAATGTCTCAATTGTTCGGCGACCAGAAAACGATGATCTTCGTTACAAATGACTAAAGGGGATTCTGTCGATAGACACCTTAAGCGCTGCACAGTTGTTTGCAGCATGGTGAGCTCACCATCAAGTTTAAGAAATTGTTTTGGATATAACTCACGAGAAAGTGGCCATAACCGACTGCCGGAACCACCAGCCATGATGACGGGAACAACTGAATTCATAAAATATCTCAATTAATTAATAATGAATTTGCTTTTTGGTTTGAAATTCTTGCCACTTATCTTCGACAAAGGAAGCAAATTCCTGAGCAAACCTTGCTTCTGAAAAACGTTCAGCATTTTTACGGCAGAATTGGGGGTGGAACTGCTTAATATTACTTTCAAAGTGTTCTATTGTTGAGCAAAGTGATTCCACGTCCTGTTTTTCAAAAAATAACCCCGTTGGTTCTCGACTCCCTAATGGGCGAACTGTTTCGAGAGCGCCCCCTTTACCAAAAGCGATGATAGGGGTTCCACAAGCTTGTGCTTCAACAGGTGTGATCCCAAAGTCTTCTTCCGCAGCGAAGACAAATGCCTTGGCTCGTTGCATATGAGATTTAAGTTTTTCAAACGGCTGATAACCTAGTAAAGTAATATTGGAGTGTCCATCAGCTAATGTAGCAATCCGTTTATATTCACTGCCATCACCTATCACAATAAGCTTTTTATCCGGCATCTTGGCGAAGGCTTCAACGATCAGATCCATCTTCTTATAAGGCACCATGCGTGAAGCCGTGAAATAGAAATCTTCTTTTTGTTCAACACAGGGGAAATTTTCTACAGCAACAGGTGGATAGATAACAGTTGCATCACGACCATAAACTTTTTTGATTCTTCTAGCGATAAAATGAGAATTCGCAACAAAATGGTCAACACCATTGGCTGTACGATAATCCCACAGCCGTAATTTATGTAACAGCCATTTAGTCATCCATCCCTTGAGTCCTTTATTGAGACCTGACTCTCTTAAATATTGGTGTTGTAGATCCCAAGCATAACGCATTGGGGAGTGGACATAGCTAATATGTAGTTGATCAGGGCCTGTTAATACTCCTTTAGCAACTGCATGGGAGCTTGAAATCACTATATCGTCATGAGAAACATCAAGTTGTTCGATTGCCAAGGGCATTAGTGGTAAATATTTCTGATAATGCTTCTTTGCGCCTGGGAGTTTTTGAATAAAAGTAGTTGTTGGGTGAATATTATTAAAATGACCACGTTGAGAATCAGTTAAAAAGTCAACAACAGAATACATATTAGCAGTAGGATATAAGTTTAATATGGCTGAAGATACCTGCTCAGAGCCTGCATAACTTTGTAGCCATTCATGAACCAAGGCTATTTTTTTTCATTTAACTTGTTCATTAGCTACTTGCTCCAAAACTTGTTGAACCCGTTCCGCAACTTTATCCCATGTAAACATCTTTGCCCTAGATAGACCTCGTTCAATCAATATACTTCTTAAATCCTTATCTGTGACTAACTGATTAATTCCATCAGCCATATCATCAAGTGAGTAGGGATCAACCAACAATGCAGCATCACCAGCAACTTCAGGTAAAGAGGTAACATTTGAGGTTAATACTGGTGTTCCACATGCCATTGCTTCTAGGATTGGAAGGCCAAATCCTTCATAAAGGGAAGGAAATAAGAGTCCTAATGCCCCTCGATAAAAGGAAGGTAGATCTTTATCATCGACAAAACCGTGGAAAACGATTCTTTCTGATAGATTGAATTCATAAATCAAACTTATTAATTCGTTAGTGGGATTACCTGTAAATAGTAATTTGATTTCTGGATTAATATTACTTTTGGCGAAGGACTTAATAAGTGCTGATTCGTTTTTATGAAGTTTTCTGTTGCTGACACATAGCAGGTAGGGACCCCCTAGGTTAAATGGTTCTACTTCTATATTAAAAGATTTATCAACACCATTTCCGACGTTAATAACTTTATTTTCTGGTACACCGCTCCATTCTATGATTCTCTTTTTAGAATACTCTGATACTGTTAGTACCTTATTGCTATTAAAACATCCTCTTTTAATTATTAGATTATAAAATGCCTTTTTTAAAAAACTGCTATTTTCTTCACGATCCAAATGATTCAGATCATGGATAGTAAAAACAAAATTACATTTTGAGAATAACGGGGGAATATATCCTGGGCAAAAGGCGATATCATTTTTAGAAAATCCCATAAACTTAATAGATAGTAGCAAAGATGAGAGAGGGCTTGAAGGTTTACATTTGATACTATAAATTCCATCCCATTTTTTTATTTTATATATTTCTTCTGAAAATCGACCTATTCCCCCCATTGTGAGCCATGATTGGTCGAAAAATATTTTTTTATGCATTAGGTGTTACCATCACATGTGAATATTTATTCTTCATTTTTAATGAGGAATCTGATAGGGAAAGAGCTACTATACGCAATTAACTTGAAGATGCGGGTTTTAAAATCTGGAAGTTATCAGTCAACCGAGTGGTGAGTTCTTTCGCTTTTTCTGGCAATGTGACATGAAAAAAGTGACGCAGCGTTTCACGGAATGTTTTGGTATCCGGGAAATAGACATTGTTTCGTACCTGCTCATTCACATACTTCCATAATCGCTCAATCGGGTTGAGGTTAGGGCTGTAAGGCGGCAAGTAGTGCAACTCAATATTCAAAACCTCAGCAAAAAATTGAACGACTTCGGAACGGTGATAACCCGCACCAGCCAGAATAATGTGGATTTTTTGCGAAAGTGGGTAGGTTTCCCGGATTGAGCCGAAAAAAAGGACGACATTTTTCGCGTTAATCGTCGGATATTCACGAACAATAGTCTCTTCAATCCGTTGTAAATTAAGGGCACCCATGATGTTGAGTCGAATACGACTGCCCGTGGTTTTAACCACTTTGACGTGCTTCCGCCCGCTCTTCATCCAGCCATCACTTAATTTTGTGGACTGGGTCGGGTGAACCGCATCAATAAACAAAATAGGCGCATTCTGGCCACATTCTTCTTTCAGCGCGTTGTAGGTCTCAATAAACTGTTGCTGTTTATCCGCCTCAAATTTGTGCGGAGCACCCATTGGCTTTTTGTCGCTGAAACCCTGACGGTGAAGCCATTTCGTCATTCCTGCGACAGTGAAAGTCACCTGCCATCGTACCCGAATATAGGCCACAATTTGTGCGGTAGTGTGCATCAAATTTGCCATCAGATACGCAACTAATTCTGTCGTTTGTTCGGCAGACAAACGGCTTTCAGAGCCCCCATTTTCAGGGGCGAGTTTTTCCTCAGAGAAGTAATCTTTCAGATGGCGACTCACCGTACTTTCATGGATCCGCAAAGCCTGAGCAATCAGCTGGGCCGTCCAGCCTTCTGAGGCCAAAAGCACGGCCTTGATGCGGTCACGTACTCGTCCATCGCGAGTCGTATCATGCATCAATTCGAGGGCTTCTTTTTGGGCATCTGTCAGATTAATTTTCATGGGCGCGATCCTGCTCTGATATGAATGAAAAATCAAGTATCTTCGGTCGTGACTCTAAAGCGTTAATTTGATATTCTTGTGTTTTTTTAGTGGAACCCACATGTGACTGTCAAGATAGAAGTTGTTTGCCGATATTGCGGTCAAACCGAACCTGTACGTAAACACGGGACAGGTAAAGCAGGCTTCCCGCGCTATTATTGCAAGGATTGCCGGAAAACCTTTCAACTTAACTATCGTTACAATGGCCATAAACCTGACATGAAAGAGAAAATTGTTGATATGGCAATGAATGGCTCTGGTGTGAGAGACACTGGCCGCGTTTTAGGTGTCGGTATCAATACGGTAATACGCACTTTAAAAAACTCTCGCCAAAACAAGTAACAACGAGACAGGCCGTTTACGAAGATGTGACTCTCATCTGTGAATTAGATGAACAATGGTCTTTTGTGGGCAACAAAAAACAACGCCACTGGCTTTGGTATGCGTTTGATACAAAAAGAAAACAGGTCATAGCCCATGTATTCGGTCCGCGAACCGATGCAACCTGCCGCAAATTGCTCGACTTACTGACCCCTTTTAGCATTCGTTTCATCACGACGGATGACTGGGGGAGTTACACCCGAGAAATTGAGTCTGAAAAGCATTTAGTGGGAAAAATTTTTACTCAACGCATTGAGCGGCATAATCTCAATCTGCGTATTCATATCAAACGATTGGCAAGAAAAACAATTTGTTATTCACGTTCGATAGAAGTCCACGAAAAGCTGATTGGTGCATATATTGAAAAACATCATTACAACGCTTTGGAGTCATGACCGTATCTTCAATGACGGCGGGTATACAATCCAAAAATATGGCTTCGTGATACATTATTCAAAATTCAGTATGAAAATTATTGCAAGTAACAAATATATAGTTTTAGTATTGTGAGTCTTAAGAGAACAACTAAATAAACAATTGTCATCAGTTAAATAATTTATAGTGGGAAAATAATTTGTGTTTAAATACACTCACTCGCGGGAGTAGTTATCAGTGATGGATTTTTATTTACATTATCTTTATATTTTATTGTCATGTAAAACCCGAGATAAACCCAAGGATAAAACATATATAATTGAGCACCTAAAATGAATGGAATAAAAAATAAAGCAATAAATATAACACCAATAATATCAAATCTAAACAGCCTAGCTATTATGAAGATAAATCCTAAAAAACCAAAAATTCCATTTTCTATCAGAAGAGTTAACATCCCTCCCAAACCTGTCAAATCCCATCCTTCAACTTCTGGAAATTCACTGCGATATTTTGCGTCATTTCTTACTAACGAATAAGCTCCTAAGCCAACTCCTATTATTGGATTATCCGCAAAAATCTTAGGTCCTATATATGATGCAGCTATTCTTCCCATGACAAAACTATTGTCATCATGTCTTTCTTTTAATATTTCTCTATAATTATTTATGTCTGCTATATAATTGTAAGCTACTTTATAAATTGTATATGATGATACTAACAAGCTAAATACTATAAAAAAAGAAAATTTTATAAAGTTTCTTGGTATTAAAAAGCTTCTAAGAATTTTGTTTTTCATCATGAAATAAACAGTTAAGAAAACTGAAAGAGATACTATTCCAGATTTTGATTGTGATAATCCCATAATTAATGAGAATGTTAGTATATATATAATCCTCCTGTTTCCAATCAGCTCTAAAAAAAGCAATGTACTTATGAAAAGACCATAAGGACCACCTTCTACATAAAAGCCCTTCAGTCTATGCATTGTCCCATAACTAACAAAGTCAGTACCTATGGCTATGTCAACACAAAAGATAATAAGTATTAATAATGATAAGTAAAAGTTATAACTAATGAATTTTGATATAAGTGAGCGTCCACTTTCCTTTTTATTCGTAACTAAATTCATTATTACTATTGCACTTGAAATGCAAAGCATTATTTCTATAAATCTAGCTAATGATATAATATACTTTGATTTTAATCCGCTATAATTTGAATATGCAGATGTTGGATAAAATGCAGCAATAAAAGAAAGGGATAATAGGAAAGTAAAAAATACTATCAGTGGAATGAACTCCTTATGGGATTTACGTATTATCAATGGAAAAATAAATAAAATGAGTAACTCCCATAATTTCAAAACCCCAATAGTAACATCTGTAAATTGACTTCCAATTGCATAAATAAAAATTACAAATGATGAGTATTTAATAGAGAGTACACTCATTTCAGATAATCCTGTAAATTTATTAGGTAACTGTTCACTAGCACCCTTTTGATAAACTATATTTTTACTATTAACCAAGTAGGGAAATATATCGACTAAGCTGCATATTTGATAAGCCTCGAGTTGAAATAACTGATGACTCGTTCTGGTCGGTGTTGTAACTTTCACATACAAGAACGTATCCGTTTTTTCATTTTTTTATATTCAGCATTGCTGAGCTTCTGCGTATCATTCCTTTTACATCTCAGTTCTGGTATTCAATTGAGGATTATCTTTTTAAATGAGCACGATTATCTGAAATTACATCTGATTGCTTATATTCATTTAGCATGAATCTTTGTTGGTGTATTGAGCTTAAAAAAGCAAAATATTTACACAAAGAAACATATTTATTAGGACCAAGCAGTCGTTGTATAATCCTCATTAG
Source organism: Xenorhabdus budapestensis (assembly GCF_017743015.1). Classification (NCBI taxonomy): domain Bacteria; kingdom Pseudomonadati; phylum Pseudomonadota; class Gammaproteobacteria; order Enterobacterales; family Morganellaceae; genus Xenorhabdus; species Xenorhabdus budapestensis. The sequence goes on along the minus strand of NZ_CP072455.1, from coordinate 4,268,374 downwards.
GAAATTTATTTTTCTTGCTTTCTTAGATTCGCATAATAATTTCCCCAATATGTCCAGAAGTTCATGGTGGTACGATTGCATCCCTGTGACCATCCTATGTTATTGAAATTCAAAAATACTATGCCTGGACCAATTAAACGGCCAAGTGGTTTATGCTTGAAAAAGCCGGAAAACATGTGGAGCGTTCGGCTGTGAAAACCTAACCCGTTGAGGAGCCTTGCCAGAAAAACATCACCATGGGAGACGGCATGGCCAGAATATTTGGGCATCATGGCATCAATCATACGGGGTAAACCGATTTCATGGCAAAAAGCCGCAATAAGACTAAGGTGATCAAGGCGTTTGATGACGGGCTCAGGCATAGACATGTTTATTTTCCGGTAAATAAAAATAATAGATCAAAACTTGAGATCACCGTCAATCTCATCAATAGAACAAGTGTTAAAAAAAGATGAAGATCACACTCTTTTTAAATTAGAAATTGGGTGCGGAATGAGGGTTATATTATTGTATTGATATTAAATGCATTTTATTTTTCTGTGTGTAATTTAAATACATGTATAAAGACACCATATTAATATCTATAAGGCTCCATTGTCTGAAGTATATTTTCTTTTCTAAAGAGAAAGGCAGTGTTTTCAAATGATAGAATAATAAAATAAGAGAAAAAATAGCCTAATAATATTTTACGTTATTATTCCCACCGCTATGTCAATACTAATAAAAAATTATTTTGTCTATTAGCTAAATTATTTTAATAAACGGGAATCACTATAATATTTATAATTTAATCTTTCGTATAAAGGACTTGAGTTTGCCAGAATTTTTTAAATATCTAGCAAGCCCTCCCCAAAGAAATATAAATTCTGTCAAAAATTTACTATATCCCATTTCTTCATAATAATATAATAAATGTCGTTTATCTTCTTGATTACCATAACAAGCCATTGCTAATGATGTATATAACCAAGGTCTTTCTCTTAGTAATACACCATGCAACGCTTGAGTTATCGAGCAGGATTCTGTATAAAGATCATTAGATAATTTCAAATAACCTATAAAATCTATTTTAATTCTTTTTGCCATACCTGAACTTACAAAAAAATCATTATCACCTCTGCACAAAACCAGGGGAGAAGATATATATTTTAATATAGTTCCTTTATGATTAAGAATTCTAAGAAGAATATAAACATGTGAATATGCTGTACCTACATAGCTTTCGTCAAATTCAATTGTATTCCATTTTTCTTTTTTTACTATAATAGAGCTCAAATAGCTAAAAACTCCACCAATAGATTGACACTTGTTGAGATAATTTATTAAATCTTTATTATCATTAATTAAAAATGTAGAACTTCCACATGATAACCACTTACGATGAGAGTTTCTGACAATACTCATCGTAATATCCATTTCTTTTCTGTCGCACAAATAAATATCATGTTCTTCGAAAAGTAAATCTTGTATTTGTGCAAGTGCTCCAATTTCTAACATATCATCACTACCAAATATCCAACAGTAATCTCCAGTTCCCATATTTATAGCAGAAAGATAATTTCTATCTGGGCCAATATTATTATCGTGGCAGTGATATTTTATTGGGAAATTAAATTTTTTTCCCCAGATAGCGATCATATCACTCGTCCCATCAGTGGAGGCATTGTCTGATATGCAGACTTCAATATCTAATGAATGATTGGATTGATTTGCAATACTTTCGAGTAATTCTTCTAAAAATCGTGCTCTGTTATAAGTAGGTATGCAAAACGAAATTTTCATATCAAAACTACCTTTTTAACTTTATTGATATAGGCTATAGGGAGTCCCCAACATACTGTCAAGATAAATGATAGAGTTAGTCCTAACAGAATACCACTGACTCCTAGGTACTCAGATAAGTACCATTGTGCAGTTCCACTTATTACAGCTTGACATGGAACAAAAAACCATAAAATTTTTAGTGAGTTCATACTTTGAAGTAGCATTGCATAAGTATCACACCAAACTCTAATACAAAAATATAGAGCTATAATGGCATATACACTTGCATCAAGATTATAATTTATTTCTTTAGATATTATACTTATTATTTTTTCTTTGAAGAAATAAATGAATAATGTACTGATACATATAAATGTCATACCAAAAATTATATTAACGAAAATCATTTTGTTTAATTTAGCCCACTGATGCTTGATTCTAAGTTCAGCACAAATGGGCCATAACGCTTGTAATACAGCACTATAAATGAAAAACACTAAACCAAAAATTTTCATTGTAACTGTATATATTACAATATCAGAAGCTGAAAGCTTTTGAGAGATTACAATATAATCAGCTTGTAAAACTAAAATAGACAAAAACGAGAATATGAGAAATCCAATTGAACGTTTTAGTATTAGTAAATGGCTTTGCCAGGTTGTTCTTACATTAATTAATTTAAGGTATCTATATGAAATATATGATAAGGAGATTAATCCAACAGGCGCATAGAGAATTATCAACGAATTATTTATATCAGTATTTATATTATATTTATGAACAACTGTAATACCAAGAAAGCCGATTAAATAAGACATTGCATTGTATAAATTAGCTTTCCATCCAATTAATTCAGCAAATAATATTTTATAGGCAACAGTTCCTATACTAATTGTGCTAAATATTATACTTGCAGTGAAAAATAGATTCCCACTTTCGCCATTTATTAAATGATCGAAGGAGGATAGATAAAATGAGGCTAGTATGTTAGAAAATAAATAGAAAAAAAAGAAAAATAATATGAAAGATACAGCTATAATGTGTAATGATGATTTTATATAACTATCATAGTTTTCATTCTTAGCTCTAGATTCTGAAATATAGTTTTGTAAGCTATTTCCAACTCCTAAATCAACAATGCTACACCATACTAAAAGCCCTGTAAGCAGACTAAATACAGCATATTCATCTTCACCTAATAATGGCATCAAATAAGAAATGCTAAGAATTTGAACACCTGCGATAATTATTTTTGAAAGCCAAGACGAGCTCGCTACAATAAGGTGATTTGGTATTTTTAGCAATATTAGAGCCTTCTTAAATAGAATTTTGGATTTTTATTAGTCATACTATGCCAACCATAGTTTTATACCTTTTTTATAATCAAATTTCGGATGCCAGCCCAACGCAGATAATGAAGAAGTATCTGAAAATGAATCCATTATTTCATTATTACGATGAGGCAATATACCAAATTTTATTTGAGTATTAGTATAAGGAAAACATTCTTTCATATATTCTATGAGATCTTTCATAAAAACAGAATACTTAATCCGGTTATGTTCTCAATTTATTGATAATGATGAATATTCAGATGATACCCTATGACTCAGTTATGCATTTCAATAGATCTTGAAAAAGACAAGGTTTTGCGAGTCAACTTTGCTAAATGTTGGCGTAGATTTAGGTTATTTATCTCCATACGTTGAGTATAGCGCTTGTTAACCACGTGTAACTTCCCTGCCAGCGCTGCCTCATAACTTTTCCAACTATCAGTCATATAAATCACAACCTTGAAAGGGGCAAATAACGCCATCAGACGCATCAGTGTCTTCTTTGTTTTTGTTCCAAAAACATGGACGATCACTTTTCGTCTTATCCTATCGTAGGCATAAAAGAGCCAACGAGGTTGATTCTTTGATTTTACGTATGGCCACTGCTCATCCATTTCATAGCAGACAATCACCTCGGTACAAGGAACAATGGCTTCCGTGACCAATTTGGGTTTCAGTTTTTTAAATGGCGAAGAACGGTATTAAGGCCAATGCCCATGATACGTGCTGTCGCCCGACATCCCATTCCATTCATAGCCATATCGACATATGTACTGGGGCGACAGGAGGCATAAGTGAATTCCAGTTGCCAAGAATGGCGGCAGGACTGGCAAAGATAACGTTGATGACCAGAAAGGGAACGCCCATTGCAATGAATCCTCTAATTGCACAACAAGATGGGCAGGCCACATCAATTTTGCTATCTGAATGTTCTCCAAATAGGCATATTCTACATGATTCAATAAATTGATATCACGACCTAAAAACCGATTGCGCTTCCAATAGTTAGATCTCTATAAAACACCATACTCACGTTCAATGATAGTCTCTATAACTTTGTTATGCCTCTCTCCTGATTTGGAATAACTGAGTGTTTTTCTATTCAGCCGCTTGATGCGTATACGGTGAGTGAGATTGGTTCTTCCTATTTGTTGAGTCAATGACTTTCCACTCAGATGTTTCTCCTCAGGGAGACGTTCATAGGCAGGATAATTCCCTGTACAATAAAACCTGATTTCAAATGGCGATAATAACTCAAGGAGTTTGTTTAAAGTTTCTCGGCTATGGTTATGGTTACCAAATACACGGGCAACAACATGTTTGAGACACGGTTCCTATACATACCAAAGTCAGCGTTGATTCTTCTTATGACTTACAAATGACCCCTGTTCGTCTATTTCGCAAATCAGTGGGATATCGTTTCCCTTTAGAGGAAGATAAGTCACGTTTCTGACGGGAGACTATAGATTTTAATGTTCGGATGACTATATTAATGCCAAATTTCAAGACATGCGCGACAAGTGTATTCCAACTGAAATGTCTTCCGACAAGAATAACAATGGATATAGGGATGACCGCCATTTCCTTTACCAGAGCCTTTTACCTCATCAGGTTTATGACAGTAACTTAGCCTTATTTCACTCACTAAAATATTAGTGTTTAGTACAGGAATCTAACTATTGGTAACATGACCCATTTTTCTTTGGTTGTAGTGTGATTATTTAATTATTAATGATAAACAATTATATCGTTTCACACCATTCAACCATATTTTTAATTCCCTCTACTTTTGAAACAGAAGGTTGCCATTGAATGATTTTTTTTATTTTTGTTATATCAGAGACAAAGATTTTTTGATCACTCTCTCTTACAGGAAGATTAGTATATTGTAATTCTACCCCTGTATACTTCTCTAATAGAATAAATAATTCTAAAAGTGATAGAGAATTATTTATACCTCCTCCAATGTTAAAGCACTGCCCTGCAATATAATCTATTTTGTAAAGTGCTGAAAAATACAAGTCAATCATATCCGCTGCATGCAGAACATCGCGAACTTGCTTTCCATTTCCAGAAATAGTAAATGGTTTTTTAGTTCCTCTCTTAGTTTCCAGAGCTTTTTGGCAAAACCAGCCTATCCATCCTTGATCATAAGTTGCAAATTGGCGACCACCATACATGGATGAGTGACGAAATACTGCTGTTTTCAATCCAAAAATTCGTGCATAATCTAGCATGTATTGGTCAGCAGCTCCTTTAGAGCAGCCATAAGGAGAATGAAAGTTTAATTGAATTGATTCATCAAATCCATCTGGTTTTTCTACACATTCATAGCGGGTCTTGGTTTCACGATATGTGTATTGTTCCAAATCACCATAAACTTTATTTGTAGAGGAATAGACAATACTACAATTAGAGTTATACAGCCGAATAGCTTCTAATAAATTAAATGTTCCACCAACATTAACATCAAAATCCATTTGTGGATTATTGATTGAAGTCGTCATAGCAACCTGACCAGCTAGGTGAAAGATGCTGTCGGGTAAATAATTTTTGATAACATGAGAAACATCATTTTTATTGCGTATATCACCGTGTACAAATGTTAAATTACCTTGAGACAGCAACCAGTTAAGGTTATCGATTGAGCCATGGCGTGATAAATTATCAAAAACTATTACGTCCATGCCTAATTTAAGTGCATGGGAAGCTAGATTACTACCCAAGAAACCACAGCCACCTGTGATTAATAATTTCATATTATTTCCTTTTTAAGCATATCGTTAACAGCTTCTTCTAGTGAAAATAGAGGATTCCATCCTAGCGAAGATAAGATTTCTATATTTGCACAACTATGCATCAACTCATTATCCCGCATAGGAAGAGTACCAAATTCAATCTTAGATTTGCTGCCTGTTTTTTTTGCAATGGTTTCTACGAATGTTCTTATTGGAATTGCTAAACCAGAACCTATATCTAAATTTTGACTCTTTTCAATTTTATCCATATTAGATATCAAAATTTGAAAAGCGCCTATCAAGTCTTTGATATAAATAAAATCTCTTAATTGAGTCCCTTCTGTCAATTTGAGAGGAAGATTATATATACATTGGTAAAAAACATAAGTCGTAAACTTAGTAATATCATCAGATGGACCAAAGAAGTGCTCTAGTCGGACATTAATAAATTTACACAAACTTGCTGAGGTTAAGTTTTTTGCTAAATCAACAAATTGATTTTTTGTCAATGCGTATGTACTTACCTCTGGAGGAAGAGATGTACCACAATTAATAAAGGTATATGCTCTTTCCTTTCCTAGGCATTCGAGCAACATTATCGGAAATGTGATATTTGCATTAACAATATCTTGGAACGACTCATTTTTACGACCATAAAGTGCCGCTGTATTAATGACAACATCAGGATTAAAACCTTGGATGGAATCATACCATTGCTCGTCATCAAGATTGATTAATTGAACTTTATCAACATAGGGGAGCCGAGCCAGAGAGGAGTTTGTTCGAATAGTGCCAGCTACTTTGTGTTCTGAGATAAAAGTATTAGCTAATTGACTACCTAAGTAGCCACTAATTCCAGTGATTAATATACGCATGAGTAAATGGGGGAAGCTCCCCCTATCCTAACTTAAAAGCTGACACCAAAGAACTCTTCAAACTTAGCAATGACATGATCCAAGTGGTCTTTAGTCAAGCCAGGATAAATACCAATCCAGAAAGTTTGATGCATGATACGGTCGGTATTAGTCAACTCACCAACCACACGATACTCGCGGTTAGCAAAATAAGGTTGGCGAGTCAGATTTCCGGCAAACAACAAACGTGTACCGATTTTGGCTTCGTCCAAGAACTTGAGAAGTTCAACACGGTTAATTCCACTGGTTTCTTTTAATGTGATAGGGAAACCAAACCAAGAAGGTTCTGAATTTTCGGTTGCTTCAGGTAATTCAAGGAACTCGGTGCAGTTTTCCAAACCTGTTTTCAAATAAGTGAAATTAGCTTTGCGTTGCTCAACAAACTCTTCAACGCGCTCCAATTGAGCCAGACCACAGGCAGCCTGCATATCGGTGATCTTCAAGTTGTAACCGAGATGAGAATAAGTGTACTTGTGATCATAACCATGAGGCAATGACCCCAGTTGCTGACCAAAACGTTTACCACAGGTGTTATCACAACCTGGCGCACAGTAGCAGTCACGGCCCCAGTCGCGGAAAGATTCAATGATCGTTTTTAATTTAGCTGACTTAGTAAACACCGCTCCACCTTCACCCATAGTAATATGGTGTGCAGGGTAGAAGCTTACGGTACCAATATCACCGAATGTTCCAACCATTTTGCCATCATAGCGGGTGCCCAGTGCATCGCAGCAGTCTTCAATTAGCCATAAGTTATACTTATCAGCGATGCGGCGTACTTCAGCCAAATTAAATGGATTACCCAAAGTATGAGCAACCATGATCGCTTTAGTTTTGTCAGTTACAGCTGCTTCAATTAGTGTTGGATCAATATTGTAGGTTGGGATATCCACATCGACAAAGACAGGAATAAGACCGTTCTGAATAGATGGATTGACAGTTGTTGGAAAACCTGCGGCTACAGTGATGACTTCATCCCCTGGTCTCAGTGCTCGTTCTCCCAGTTTATGAGATGTCAGGGCAGTTAACGCTAACAGGTTAGCAGATGAACCTGAGGTTGTTGTCAGTACATGAGGTACACCAATATACTCCCCCAACTTCTTCTCAAAGGCATTATTGAAGCGTCCAGTAGTCAGCCAACCATCTAATGATGCTTCAACCATTAGTTGCAGTTCTCGGGAGCCGATTACTTTACCAGAAGGTGGTACTACACTAGTACCTGCTACAAAAGGCTTAGGCGCCATTGCCTCTTCTGCATACTGGGCAACCAGTGAGGCGATTTGTTCACGTAATGCTTGAGCACTCATTCATTCATTTCCTGTCAATCTAATGTATTACTTGTTTTAGTCGGCAATATAAAAAGGAAGTATGTGACGACTAGAAGTGATTTATTTAAAAGTCATACATTTTATGTATTGGATCTATGGACATAACCGTAACAAAGTTATCTTATTGTGCTGCCATATAATCACGAATTTCGCGAAGTGAAACTTCACGCATATCTTCACCTGATAACCATGCCTTATGCCAGTTGACGATACGTTCTAGTGTATTGACTAAATTCCAACGTGGATACCAATTAATCCTCGTTTTAGCTTTTGAGCAATCTAGTTTGAGATAATGAGCCTCATGTGGGTGCTCTGTACCATCAAGTTGCCAGGTTGCACTTTCTCCCCATAATTGGGTCATGGTTTCAACAATAAACTGAACTGGTTTGGCGTCATTATCATTGGGGCCAAAGTTCCATCCCTCGGCAAAGATACTACCATCTTTATAAAGATGCTGAGCCAGCAGCAGATAACCTGAAAGTGGTTCTAATACGTGTTGCCACGGGCGAATAGAGTACGGATTACGGATGACTACTGGTTCGTTATTCTGAAAAGAACGTAAGATATCTGGGATCAGTCGATCTTTGGCCCAATCGCCACCACCAATAACATTACCAGCACGAGCTGAGGCCAAAGCAACTCCATGATGTGCATAATCTTTGGGATTAAAGAAAGAGCTACGATAGGCTGAAGCTACTAACTCTGCACATCCTTTACTATTGGAGTAAGGATCGTAGCCACCCATTGCTTCATTTTCACGATATCCCCAAACCCATTCTTTATTTTCGTAGCATTTATCACTGGTAATATTTACAACAGCTTTAATTCCTTCAACCTGTTTGATGGCTTCCAGTAGATAGACAGTACCCATTACATTGGTGGAATAAGTTTCAACCGGATTATCGTAAGAAAGTCTTACTAAGGGTTGGGCAGCCATATGGAATACTATTTCAGGCTTAAAATCATCTATGGCTTGACGGAGATGGAAGAAATCGCGGATATCCCCCTCTTCAGAAAGTAATCCTTTATAAACGCTTGCTGCTTCAAATAAGTTTGGTTCAGTTGGTGCTGGAAGTGAATAACCACGGACAACCGCCCCCATCTCTTCAAGCCACAAGGAAAGCCAACCGCCTTTAAAGCCGGTATGACCAGTAAGGAAGACACGCTTTCCACTCCAGAAGTTCACATCAATCACAATGTTTACTCCCAAATTTTCCAAGGAGCTTGCTCTTTTTCCCATAATTCTTCGAGATGATGCTTATCACGCAGAGTATCCATCGGTTGCCAAAATCCCGTATGTTCATATGCCATTAACTCCCCTTGTTCTGCCAAAGTCACCAAAGGTTCCTGTTCCCAAGTAGAGGCATCGTTATCGATAAGATCAATTACCTTAGGATTGAGTACAAAGAAACCACCATTGATCATGGCTCCGTCTCCTTTAGGTTTTTCTTTGAAAGAACGGATTTGTCTATTTTGGATATCAAGTGCTCCAAATCGTCCTGGAGGGAAAGTTGCAGTAAGGGTAGCTAATTTCCCATGACTATGATGAAAATCTATAGTACCTCGGATATCCACATCGGCAACACCATCGCCATAGGTAAACAGAAAAGCATCATCGTTTTTTACATACTCAGCTACTCGTTTTAGGCGGCCACCAGTCATAGAAGAATCTCCAGTGTCAACCAGAGTTACATTCCAAGGCTCTGCCCGTTTCTCATGTACTTCCATTCTATTTTCTGCCATATGGAAAGTCACGTCAGACATATGTAGGAAATAGTTAGCAAAATACTCTTTAATAACATATCCCTTGTAACCACAGCAGATAATAAAATCGTTGATACCATGAGCAGAATACATTTTCATGATATGCCACAAAATAGGTTTTCCACCAATTTCTACCATTGGTTTTGGTTTTACGATAGTTTCTTCGCTTAGACGAGTACCTAGCCCCCCGGCAAGAATTACAGCCTTCATTATTTCCTCATTTATTTAGACTCGGTAAATGCATCGGAGAAGAAGTGCTTCCCAGATAATCCTTTTTTTATAAAATCAGCTTTTGCTGCTGCAATCATTGTAGGGGAACCACAAGCGTATACAGCAAATGTTGAGAGATTATGATAGTCCTCTACTACTGCATTATGTACGAATCCCTTTCTACCTGACCATAGTGAATCTTCACCAGATACAACGGGCACATAGTGTATATTTTCGTATTTATTTGCCCATTCCATCGGGAGGTCTGAGTAAAAACCTGAGCCATTGTGCATTCCCCAATAGATGTGAATATCGCGTTTGGAATCTTGTTGAATAAGTTTTTCAACCATAGATTTAACAGGAGCAAACCCAGTACCGCCAGCAAGAAAAATAATGGGGCGTATATCTTCTCTGACAAAAAAAGTCCCTAGCGGCCCTTCTAGTCTCATTAAAGTGTTTGTAGACAAATTATTAAACAGGAGTCCACTCATAGCCCCACGGTTTACACGGCGAATGTGTAATTCAATCCCATCTTGAGCATTAGAGTTTGCGATGGAATAACTACGTACTATCCCCTGATAATGCAAATTGATGTATTGACCAGGTAAGAATGCAAAAGATGCGGAGGGTGGAAGCCTAAATTTGATGATTATATATTCATCTGCTGTTATATCGGTTGAGCTAACTTTGCAGGGAACAATCTTTTGCATTATCTCAGCAAGTTCTGGGTAATACTCAGCTTCTATAGTAAGTTCATCAGAGGTAGGCTTACATTGGCAAGCTAGAAAACGCTGACCAGCTTTATAGATATTCTCTTGTTTATCGGATACTTCCCCTGTAATCAAAACTGATTCACACATACCGCACGAACCACTCTTGCAGCTATACTCTAGTACTACATCAGACTCAAGAGCCGACTCCAGAATTGTTTTACTTTTTATTGCTCTGAATGTAATTTGAGAGGGAGATAATTTAACTATTGTGGTCATATTTACTCAATATATTGTATTTTTTAATGCAGAGACAGTTTGGTCTTTAGCTGAAAGTTGAAGAGTTATTTCTAAAACCAGTCAATTACAAGCTTTTCATTATTTCATATTGCCAGACTTTAACTTATTGAATTTTATATTTTCTTGTAAATGAATAAGAATTGGCATGGTGTTTAGGAATGAAACTTCAAGAAGATAGTATAAGTTCAAATGATTTTGATGGAATCAATGCAGAGAATACAGAGCCTATGAAACCAGCTCCACCAGTAACCAGAATTTTCATTTTTAAGTTTTTCAGCTGATTTTAGGATTGATGCAGAATTTGGAAAGGAGCGTTTAAAAGATATATTTCTTATGTTTGATTAAAGCTACCGCACTAGGTTACGGCTCCCAGAATGCCTATTATTAATCGTGTTTTTTATCTATTTGATATATAGGTATTTTTCTCTAAATGTAAATAACTATATGAGTAATTTTCATTAACCCGCGACGAGAGTAGATTCTCAATGCCTCAAGGTCAAGCATAATAGTCTTTTTTTTTAAATTATTACATACTGTTATTAACTAAATTTCGGTCAAGACGCCATCTATCTACCTCCCGTGCAACGGTAACCAAATCACCAACCGTAGCCCCCCTAAAGGACTATCTTCTGCTTTCACCCAGCCTCGATGTTGTTCCACTGCGGTTTCAACTATCGCTAACCCCAACCCAGTTCCGCCTGATTCTCTATCCCTCGCTTCGTCTGTCCGATAAAATGGGCGGAAGATATGTTCACGGTCTTCAGGGTTGACTCCAGGGCCATCATCATCAACTGTAATCGTCACGCCATGATTATCAGCTTTAAATGTAACGGCGATATGGTTGCTGGAATAGCGAAGGGCGTTGCGGACAATGTTTTCCAGTGCACTACCAAGTACTGCCGGGTTGCAGTAAATAGTCCAGGAACCAGGGGGAGAAACGATATCCAGCGTTTTGTTCATCTGCTCGACTTCAAATTTGGCATTCTCCAATATGTCATTCCATATCTCGCTGGCTTTGATGTTTTCACGCAGTAGTTCATTTTTATGCTGGTTGCGGGAAAGTATTAAAAGGTCATTAATCATGCCATCCAGGCGCTGGGTTTCTGTTTCAATGCGCTCCAGTTCTTTGCTTTCTCCATGGCGGCGGCGTAGTAATGCTGTCGCAAGTTGTAAACGGGTAAGGGGGGTGCGTAATTCGTGCGAAATATCGGATATTAGCCGTTGTTGGGCGGTTACCATTCTTTCTAATGCACTAATCATCTGGTTGAAGCTGCTGCCAGCAGCCAGAAATTCTTGTGGGCCTGACTCCAGCTCAGGATGCTGTCTTAAGTTACCTTTTGCCACTTCATCTGCCGCGTTTTTTAACTTACGGGCAGGTTTTGCTAAACTCCATGCCAGCCATAGGAGTAGAGGTGCACTTATTAACATGGTCGCCGCAGGTAGCAGGAAAGGGCGATCAAACATCAAATTAATAAAATCTGATTGTGGGCTGCCTGCTGGCCGAAGCTGGTAGAGGTGATAATAATCTCCGCCATCACGTATTGAAAATGGCCCAAGTATTTCTATACGACCATATTTTTTCTTTTTAGGATGGTCTGTATTGTCAGATTGGCCGAGGAAATTGCGAACAACCTGCATAAAATTTTTCTCATGACCAACGACACGCCCTTCAGCAGTAGCGAGATATAAGAATTGCTCTGGTGGTGCCCATTGTGCAATGGCACGATCTAGCCTTAGCCACCAGAATAGATCATTGGGTGGATAGCGAGTTAATTCTTCTCCAATATGTCTGGCTATCTGGTTGCCTTGTTGATATTCACTGTCTAATAGTGGGGTTAATTGCCTTGAATCCAGTTTAGGCACCATTAGCGCGACCATCAAAACGAGCGCCAGCGTTAGCCAGAAAATGGCAAATATGCGGGCTGTTAGGCTATTGATCATTTCGCTGAAACCATTAAATATCCGCGTCCACGTAACGTTTTAAACCAAGGTAACTCATCAGTCCGGTTGGGTAATTTACGACGAAGGTTAGAAATATGCATGTCTATGGCTCTATCAAAAGGTGTTAGTCGTTTTCCTAATACTTCTTGACTTAAATGTTCACGGGAAACAACTTGCCCCAAATGTTGAGCCAGTAAGTAGAGAAGTGTGAATTCTGTTCCGGTTAAATCCAGAATATTGCCATCGAAGCTGGCTTCCTGGCGCCCTGGATTGAGTTGCAGTTTATCGACTTCGAGCACAGGTGTACCGTTGTCAGCTTGTTGTTCGTTCCAGTTGGAACGACGCAAAATCGCACGTATACGGGCTACCAGTTCACGATCGTTAAAAGGCTTAGGTAAGTAATCATCTGCTCCCAATTCTAGCCCCAGAACGCGGTCTAAATCGCTTCCTCGAGCCGTTAACATAATAACGGGAGTTTGGTGGTATTGACGTAGCTCCTTCAATGTCTCGATGCCGTTTTTGCGTGGCATCATGATATCCAGTAGTAATAGGTCAATTGAAGAATCGATAAATTGTAATGCCTGTTCACCATCATGGGCGATCACTACACTGAATCCTTCCATTTCTAGTAGTTCTTTTAACAAAGATGTTAGTTCGCGGTCATCATCAACTAATAATATCTTATGCATTCATTATTCCTCCAAGAGCAAAATACGATAACAAATTTTGCTATTCCATGACTTTACGTACTTTTACATGCTCTGACGCTAGTTTGCAGCCATAAGGCTATATTACCTGCACTGAATCGAATAGTGCTATTCGATAAAGCGAGGAATTATTAAATGCGTAAAATAGCAACATTAGCTTTAGCGTCAATGTCTGTGTTTGGAACGGCAATGGCCTTAGCTGAAATTGCTGATGCGTATAATGCCTCCGAGGCTGATTCCTCGCTGTTTTGCCTGCCATACGACAAGGGTGATTCTGGTTATTACCAACGTAACTATAACTATAGTTGTGTCTTTGGGGGAATTACATTAACTGAACAGCAACGACAGCAGATGTGGGATTTAGTCAAAAAACGGCATCTGCATGATCAAGTAAGGGCAGACATACAGGCAGAGCGTTGGAAGATGTATGATCTTCTGACTGCAAAGAATTTTGATGAAGCTGCGGTAAGAACGCAGCTTGAAAAAGTAGCAAAGCAGAATATTGATCTCAGTGTAGAAATTGCGCGTATTCGTCATCAAATGTATCAATTGCTGACATCGGAGCAAGAAGAACAGCTCCAAAAGTGTTATAAAGCGCGAATTATCCGGGAGTTAAATTGATTCTGTTATATCTATGTGACGTGAAGTAACATCAATAACGATTTTCCTTGCCATAGACACCATCCCTGTCTTTCAGCCCCGTTTCGGGGCTTTTTTTTGTCTTTACATAGGGTATATCATAAGTTGTTTTCCTACTGACAACTTATGAGAAATTGTTTGCGGATTTACTGGATTTATTTGAATTTATTAGCTGTTTACGCATCATGTATAGGCTATCTAAAGCGCTGTTATACCTGAATAAGCTATAGGCCTGTTGTTATCTCAAACAATCTTGATTATCTTACCTTCTTGCAAGCCATTAATTAAAAAAATCTTATCACTGTTACTCTACATAAAAATAAATAGGGATAGGGATACCCTGTATGAAAAAAACTCATAAAATTAGCTTCCTGTCAAAATGCATGGGGGCGATGTTGTCGGGCCTATGTCGTATCTTGACTGGTGTGCGGGTGCGATGGATAGGTTGCCAACCTTCGACCAAAAGTCGTATTTATTATGCTAATCACACCAGCCACCTTGACGGATTAGTAATTTGGTCCGGGCTTCCTTCGGCGTTGCGTCATCTGGTTCATCCAGTTGCGGCCCGTGATTATTGGGATAAAACCCGTCTACGTCGCTATCTGATGTATAAGATATTTTGTGCAGTTTTAATCGAGCGCCAAGGTGAGAATACTCACAAAGAAGAAGTTCTTGCGCCGTTGGAGGGAATTCTGGCGCGAAGAGAATCTTTGATTTTCTTTCCAGAAGGGACTCGCGGAGATGGTGAACAAATCAATCCATTCAAGAGTGGCTTGTATTATTTGGCCCGTAAGTATCCTGATGCTGAACTCGTTCCGGTTTATCTGGAAAATTTAAATCGCGTTTTACCAAAGGGAAAGATATTGCTGGTGCCAATTATTTGTTCGGCCAGATTCGGTCAGCCATTAGATAAATTGGTTGAGAATGAAAGTAAAGCCGCATTCTTGCAACGTGCCCAGGCTGCATTGGAGGAGTTAGTGTTATGACGGGGTTAGGCTATAATTTGATGCTGTTGTTTGGCGGTATATTTGGTGCATTAATTATTGCCAGCGTAATTGGTGGGGTTTTGTCATTCCATTATGCGGGGGAAAAGCATAATGCGACTATCGATAACCTGAATGCCCGTATTCGTGGCTGGTGGATGATGTGTATCGTCTGTGTACTGGCTGTGGTTGTTGGGCCTGTCGGGTCAGTTATATTATTTGCTGTTATGTCTTTTTTTGCCCTGCGCGAATTTATCACTTTAACTCCGACTCGCCGTAGTGACCATGAGGCTTTATTCTGGTGCTTCTTCTGCTTTATACCTGTGCAGTATGTTTTGGTGGGCATGGAATGGTATGAGCTGTTTTCAGTATTTATCCCTGTTTACGTATTTCTGTTTTTACCTGCCCGCATTGCTGTGGTCGGTGATACCACTCGTTTTCTGGAACGCACCGCAAAAATTCAGTGGGGTATGTTGGTCACTGTATTTGCCATTAGTCATGCGCCCGCTTTGTTGATGTTGGATATTCCTGAGTATCAAGGTCAAAATATTGAGTTGTTGTTGTTCCTGATGATCGTGGTGCAGATGTCCGATGTTTGGCAGTACGTGTTCGGGAAATTATTTGGTAAGCGGCCAATTGTGCCGAAATTAAGCCCCAAAAAAACGGTTGAAGGGTTTATTGGCGGCATTTTGGCTTCGGTATTGCTGGGGATGTCACTGTATTGGGTGACGCCATTTTCTCCGTGGGAAGCCGGACTGATGTCATTGGCTATTACACTGATGGGATTTATTGGTGGGTTATGTATGTCTGCAATTAAGCGTGACAGCGGAGTGAAAGACTTCGGTGAAATTATTGAAGGTCACGGAGGTATGCTGGATAGAATCGATTCTCTTTGTTTCTCTGCTCCTATCTTTTTCCATCTAACGCGCTATTTTTATACCTGAAATAGACCATCCTGAATCATCCTAAGGGCTGTCGCCGATAAACATAAATTATGATTTATTGTTCAGTATTGCTGCATTGGCTGCGACAGTACTGGACTGTGTATTGTTGATTGAAAAAATTTTTGCGTGATAAGTGTTTCAGTGCCGATATTATTATTCACCAGGATCCTTGCCTATTGTGCCAGTGGCACGTAAAAATTGTTGGGATTGATGGGAGAATTTATTCATAATCAAAAAATCGTCAAAAAGTAGACAAAATATTAATGCAGACTGAGTGTTTTTCCGTATCATGGGCGCTGTTGAATCAATTCAGCTATTGAAGTGACAATCAGGTTTGGTAAAACCACCATAAATCTTCCCGTCAGGGAAGGCAGTTAGCAGATTGGCAAATATTACACCTATAAAATCAGAGGTCATCATGATCAACAAGATTAAAAGAATCGGAGTCTTAACGAGTGGCGGAGATGCTCCGGGTATGAACGCCGCTATTCGTGGAGTTGTTCGGGCCGCTTTAACCGATGGGTTAGAAGTTTATGGTATTTATGATGGCTATCTGGGGTTGTATGAAAACAGGATGAAGAAGCTCGATCGTTTTAGCGTTTCCGATATGATTAATCGTGGTGGAACGTTTTTAGGATCAGCGCGTTTTCCTGAGTTCAGAGATGATAAGGTGCGGGAAATTGCTATAGAAAACATGCGCAAAAGTGAAATTGATGCGCTGGTGGTGATTGGTGGTGATGGTTCTTATCTGGGAGCGAAAAAGCTGACTGAGGCAGGTTTCCCATGTATCGGTCTGCCCGGTACGATCGACAATGATGTGGCGGGAACAGATTATACTATCGGTTATTTTACGGCACTGGAGACGATTGTTGAAGCTATTGATCGTCTGCGCGATACCTCAACTTCCCACAAACGTATCTCTATTGTTGAGGTAATGGGGCGCTATTGTGGTGATCTGACACTATCCGCAGCGATTGCTGGTGGATGTGAGTTTATTGTCCTGCCTGAACGTGAGGTTCCTTTTGATCGTGAAGAATTGTTAGCAGAAATTAAAGTCGGCATCCAGAAAGGCAAGCGTCATGCCATTGTCGCTATTACTGAATATGTTTGTGATGTAGATGAGCTGGCAAAATATATAGAAACAGAAACACGCCATGAAACTCGGGCAACGGTATTAGGGCATATTCAGCGTGGCGGTGCGCCAGTGGCTTATGACCGCATTCTGGCATCACGTATGGGTGCTTATTCTGTCCAGTTGTTATTGGAGGGTTATGGAGGCCGCTGTGTTGGTATCCAGAATGAGAAACTTGTCCATCATGATATTATTGATGCGGTGCAAAATATGCAGCGTATCTTCAAGAAAGATTGGCTGGAAACAGCGAAAAAACTCTACTGACTCCGGCTGTTCTTCTTCCTTACTAATAAGTTCATTTTTCAGATACAGCCATATGATGTCTATATGGCTGTTCTTTTTGTTAGTTCGTCATATTCCTGTTGTGAATAAGTGGAAATTTTAAATTATTTCTGCGTCAGAACGCTTTCTGTCAGTTTTTATGGAGAAGATCATAAATAATTTAGGAGAGCATTTTACGATGATTACGCAATGGGAGGTTATGAAATGGAAGATAATGAACTGGAGTACGAAAAGGTATTCTGCCCTGATAATGTTATTGCTGATCATGCTGACAGGAGGAGAGTCGTGGGCGAAAGATGTGCAACTCTTGAATGTTTCTTATGATCCGACGCGTGAGTTGTATCAGCAATATAATCAGGCATTCAGTCAATATTGGCAGCAGAAAACCGGGAAACAGGTGACGATCCGACAATCGCATGGCGGTTCAGGCAAGCAGGCAACTTCAGTGATTAATGGACTTCAGGCAGATGTCGTGACATTGGCGTTAGCATATGATGTGGATGCGATCGCAGAGCGCGGCAGCATTGCCAAAAACTGGCTCCAGCGTTTACCGGATAATTCCGCGCCTTACACATCAACGATTGTTTTTCTGGTGAGAAAGGGGAATCCCAAACAGATTAAAGATTGGTCAGACTTGATCCGTCCTGATGTTTCTGTTGTAACGCCGAATCCCAAAACATCCGGTGGTGCACGTTGGAACTATCTGGCTGCCTGGGGATATAGCTTGGTGCACAACAATCAGGATCAAGCTAAGGCAAAGGCGTTTGTGAAAGCGTTGTATAAAAATGTTGAAGTATTGGATTCTGGTGCTCGTGGAGCAACCAATACTTTTGTTGAACGCGGGATCGGCGATGTACTGATTGCATGGGAAAATGAAGCATTGCTGGCGATTAATGCTTTAGATAAGGAAGGTAAAGGAAAATTCGAAATTATCACTCCAGGCATTTCTATTCTGGCAGAGCCAACGGTGGCTGTTGTCGATAAAGTCGTTGATAAACGGGGTACACGCGAATTGGCAACTGAATATCTGAAATACCTTTATTCACCGATTGGACAGGAAATTGCCGCAAAAAATTATTATCGTCCCCGCGATAAAGCCATTGCAGAAAAGTACCGTACTGTTTTCCCTGAGTTGAAATTATTCACAATTGATGAGGTATTTGGTGGCTGGAAAAAAGCACAGAAGGAGCATTTTGTTACTGGTGGCATATTTGATGAGATTATCCGGCGCTAATAATGGTTAGAAGAAGTAAAATTGGAAGAATAACCGCTACCAGATAACTTGGTGGCGGTTATTTTGTAACTGTTTGAGGCGTATTATGCCTTTTTCGCTTCCGCAGCTGCTTTCACGATAATAGCAAAAGCATCAGCTTTCAGTGATGCACCACCAACCAGAGCACCGTCGATATCTGGTTGGGTAAACAATTCAGCCGCGTTGCCAGCATTAACAGAGCCGCCGTATTGGATGATAACTTGCTCAGCAATGGCTGCATCTTGTTTAGCGATGTGGTCACGAATGAATTTATGGACAGCTTGGGCTTGCGCAGGTGTTGCTGATTTGCCGGTTCCGATTGCCCAAACTGGCTCGTAAGCAATAACTGTACCTTCGAAAGCTTCTGCTCCCAATGTGTTAAGAACAGCATCAATTTGGCGTGCACATACTGCTTCAGTCTGGCCAGCCTCGTTTTCTTGTTCGGTTTCACCAATGCACAGAACCGGGATAAGACCTTGTTCTTTCAGGACAGCAAATTTTTTTGCAATGAACTCATCGCTTTCTTTGTGGTAAGTGCGGCGTTCAGAGTGGCCGATGATAATATATTTTGCGCCCACATCTTTCAGCATTTCTGCGGATGTTTCGCCTGTGAATGCACCAGAAAGATTAACGCCAACATCTTGTGCACCCAGAGCGATACGGCTGCCGGCCAGTGCATTTTTTGCCAGAGAAACATACACAGTTGGTGGTGCGATAGCGACGTCACAGCCGTCAACGTTGCTCAATTCTTTACGCAGGCCTGCAATCAGGTCGTTAACCATGTGGGTACTGCCATTGAGCTTCCAGTTACCCATAACTAATGGATGTCGCATATTTTTTCCCTCCAACCAGAAAATAATTAAATTGCGAACTGAATTAATATTCTTCAATGAATGGTTTCATACCATTTAAGTGGAAGGCCGACAGTATAAAGATCATCGGCCAGAATAGCTCTGCGCTATGTCACTAATTTTCATTTACTGGCACGTCAGATAGCGATAGCTTAATCGGTTCAATAGCGAAGGTCATTATATTTTCGCTGCTGTTTACGATAATATAGCGTATTGCTCCCATTTTCCGACTGTAAAATGACTGCTTTTCTGCCATCTTAAGAAATTTCTCCATTTGCTCTTTAATTTGTTCTGGAGAAAGTGTTGGTTCAAATTGGCCGATCAGGGCAACGATATACTGTTTGGTCAGCAAAAGGTTCTGTTCTTTTTCCTGCTCATTTTGGGATGGCAGTAATGTAATTTGCAGGCTTTTGATTTTCTCATTACCTCTCTCCAGCACGGCTGAGGAGTAGATTTTTTCATTGATTTTACTGGCGGCGCGGATAAAAGGCAGTGATATATCTTTGCTCGCAATGACCTTATATTCATGCAGAAGAGTTTCAGGGTGTTTTTTATTGTATTTTTCCCGGAATGTCGGGATGGTATCTTCAAAAGCCGGGGAATCTGGCAAGAGATACATTAGTTGCGGGCGTATATCTGATGTGACAGAAGGCTCACCCGCAGCGGTTGAGAATGGTAAACCGATGCCAAAAGCGATTAATATTGTCACCAGAAGTTTATTTATGCCTGTTTTCATGTTGTTACTCGCCGAGTGTCAAGCGCGGAAATAAAGTGTAAATAGCAGAAAAACAGCATCCACAATTGGAAAAGAGTACATGACATTACAACAATGGGGATTCTCATTCAAAGGTCGCATTGGGCGACGGGAATTTTGGGTCGGAATCGGTATCTGCTTCGCTCTGATTTTTATACTCCTGACTCTGCATGGAATGAATGTTCTCCCCATGAATTATGCAGCGGTAGGCACGGCCTTGATATTGTATCCGACAGCAGCAATTTTTTCGAAACGTCTGCATGACCGCAATAAACGTGGTGGATGGACGTTACTGCCAGCATTGGCCTGGGTGTTGCTTTCCCTTGATTGGAGCGCAATGGCACCGATCTGGCAATGGGGGATTGGCCGTTTTATTCCGACACTGATTTTTGTCATGATTATACTGGATTGCGGTGTATTTCGTGGAACAAAAGGGCCAAACCGTTTTGGCGAATCGGCAGAAAGAGTTGATCACATTTCTGCTGACAATCCGGTATAAAAACGTTGATTAACTGTATATATCTAATAAATTTATATACCTAACAAATTTCAAGATACCGCCAATAAAGCGGTGTCTTGAAAGATGAAGTTCATTGAAGTAAAGGTTATAAGAAGTAAAGGTCATGGTTGTTTGTTACCAGTATTGTTCGCTGGTAACATGGCCCGGTTTACGGCGCAGGTGTTTTTCCATGCCGCGTTGTTCTTTCAGTAGTTGCCGGGTATCTCTGACCATTTGAGGGTTTCCGCACAGCATCACGTGGCTATTTTCTGCCTGCATTGATAAACCGACCGCTGTTTCCATTTCACCATTTTCAATGAGTGCCGGGATCCGCCCCGTCAATGAATTCTGGCATTTTTCCCGACTGACGATAGTTTGGATCCGCAGTTTTCCCTGAAAAGATTTCTCTAATTGCTGCATGAGTGGTAAATAACTTAAGTCCTGCCCCAGCCTGACGGCATGCACCAGAACGATATTTTCAAATCGCCCCAAATCATTCCCTTGTTGAAGAATAGAAAGGTAAGGCCCGATGGCTGTCCCGGTCGAGAGCATCCATAGGTTTTGGCAGTCAGGAATTTCATCAAGGATAAAAAAACCTGCCGCTTGTTCTGTGACCAGTAATTCATCACCTTTCTGCAAGGCAGCAAGTCGCGGACTGAGCTTTCCTTCCGGCACGGTGACTAAATAAAACTCAAGATTATCGTTATTGGGAGAATTGACGTAAGAATAAGCCCGTTGAATGCGCTCCCCTTCAACTTCGAGAGCAAGTTTTGCAAATTGGCCCGCAGTGAATTTTTCTATTGGTGCACATAGCTTGATACTGAATAGTGAGTCTGTCCAATTGATTATGTCGGTGACTTTTCCTGTAACCCAGTTTGCCATTGCATTTAGCCTCTCTACACGATACTGAGTGAAAAACAATACGGAGTGAATAGATGGAGTGAACTGGCGCTCCTTTGGCGAGATTTTACGTGATTGAGAGAAATAGCCTTATCGATTACGTGTTACAGTCTAATTGACTATGTTTTTGCTATATTATCGAGGTTATATGTACACTTTTATTGATATTTATGGAGAATATGACTGTCATTTTTTCATCTTATAAAATTGTATACTACTAAGAAAAAATATAAATTGACCGGGAAAATTCAATCTAATGAAGTCAGTACGTCAAGTTTGTTTATTAACAACCTGGAGGCTTTGTTATTGCTGTTATTCCTTAAATGAAACCGGGTACACGTGTATTTTGTTTAAATAACATTGTATGTGAATGCGATGAGAAAAATAGTACATTTTAATTTATTGCTGATGTTAATTGCGTTGGCCGCTGTCGGGCAGATGACCCAGACAATTTATGTTCCAGTTATTGCAGATATGGCGAATCACTTCGGGAAACCTGCGGGTGAAGTACAGCGTGTCATGGCGGCGTACTTATTCTCTTATGGGCTCTCACAGCTCATTTATGGACCATTATCGGATAAAATTGGCCGTCGTCCGGTTATTTTGACAGGAATGTCAATTTTTCTGGTTGCCACAACTTGTGCACTGTTTTCCGCCAGTTTATTGGTACTGGTAATAGCCAGTGTATTTCAAGGCTTGGGTACGGGGGTTGGAACATACAGTCGGATAAAGCCGGGTAGCATCGGCAGGCAACAAATATCAAGGTTAAAAAGCTCTGACAGAGCCGTACTGTCATGTCAGAAGTACGGCAATGTCAGAGCTTCATGTTTCAGTGCGGGATTTATTTCACCTTGAAGGTTTGTTTTTTTAAGCGCGATCTTCCCATTCTTGAGCGCGGGCAACTGCTTTTTTCCAACCGTTGTATTTGTGATTACGTTCTGTAGTTTCAATACTTGGACGGAATTCTTTTTCAATGGTTGCCTTACTCTTGACTTCGTCAAGATCTCTCCAGAAACCGACGGCTAAACCAGCAAGGAAAGCGGCACCTAGAGCTGTGCTTTCGCGTATTTCAGGGCGCTCGACACGTGTGCCGAGGATGTCAGATTGGAATTGCATCAAGAAGTTATTGGCAACCGCACCACCGTCTACGCGCAGTGCTTGCAGGCGTGTACCAGAATCGGCCTGCATTGCATCCAATACATCACGGGTTTGGTAAGCAATGGATTCGAGTGTGGCACGAATAATATGGTTGCTGTTTACTCCACGAGTCAGGCCGAAAATGGCACCACGGGCGTAAGGATCCCAATAAGGTGCTGCAAGACCGGTAAAAGCCGGAACAACATAAACGCCATTACTGTCTTTTACTTTTTTGGCGAAGTATTCGGAATCTGCTGCATCTGCAATAAGTTTCAGTTCATCACGCAGCCACTGAATAGACGCACCGCCTACGAATACGGCTCCTTCCAGCGCATAGTTGACTTCACCTCGTGGCCCACAGGCGATGGTAGTCAGTAGACCATGATTGGAGCGGACGGCATCGGTTCCCGTGTTCATCAGCAGGAAGCAGCCTGTGCCATAAGTGTTTTTTGCCATGCCAGGATGGACGCATAACTGGCCATAGAGCGCAGCTTGTTGATCTCCTGCGATTCCGGCGATAGGAATACGCGTACCGCCTTTACCACCGATGTTGGTCTGACCATAAATTTCCGAAGACGTTGCAACTTTTGGCAACATAACGCGAGGAATACCTAGCTCATCAAGGATTTTCTGATCCCAGTCTAGATTATGAATGTTGAACAGCATGGTACGGGAAGCGTTGGTGTAATCAGTGACATGCACGCGACCTTGCGTCATTTTCCAAACCAACCAAGTATCAACTGTGCCGAATAACAGTTCGCCATTTTCAGCACGCAGGCGGACACCTTCAATATTGTCCAGGATCCATTTTATTTTTGTGCTGGAAAAATAGGGATCGATCACCAGACCAGTGTTATGACGGATATATTCTTCCAGACCCTCTTTTTTCTTCAGTTTGGTACAAATATCTGCTGTCCGGCGACATTGCCATACAATGGCATTGTAAACAGGTTTACCCGTCTCTTTTTCCCAGACGATAGTTGTTTCTCGTTGATTAGTGATACCAATACTGGCAATTTGATCTGTGCGGATATCTGCTTTTGCCAGCACTTCGACCAATGTTGAGCTTTGGCTGGCCCAGATCTCCATTGGATCGTGCTCTACCCAACCTGGCTTAGGGTATATTTGTGGAAATTCACGTTGTGAAATACAGACAATATTAGCGTCGTGATCAAGCACTACTGCCCGTGAACTGGTTGTCCCCTGATCCAAAGCAACGATATATTTTTTATCCGTCATATTTTCTGTTGTCATAACTATAACCTGGTCTTATTCAATAATTTTTTATCTGTTATCATCTGTCAAGGATAGCAAAACTAGGCTCCACGGGGTAAATGGCGGGTAATCAGTTTGCGGTAACCAAATGCACCCAGAATTGCACCAACAATGGGGGCTACCAGCGGAACAAGGAAATAAGGGATGTCCCGTCCACCAGTCAGAGCAATATTTCCCCATCCGGCTAAATAAGCAATTAATTTAGGGCCGAAATCACGAGCGGGATTTAGGGCAAATCCGGTCAAGGGACCAAAAGAGCCACCGATAACAGCAATCAAAATACCGATAATCAGTGGTGCCAAAGGGCCACGTGGAATGCCATTGCCATCGTCTGTTAGTGCCAGAATCAGGCAAAGCAAAACAGCCGCGATGATAACTTCAACAATAAATGCATGGAATACGGAAATTTGTGATGCAGGGTAAGTGGAAAATACTCCAGCCGTGAAAAGACTTTCTTGTGATCCACGAATAATGTTGTGAACTTGCTCATAATCAAGGAAAAGGTTGTAATACATCATATAGACGATAGCTGCGGCGACAAAACCGCCTAACATTTGGGCAATGATGTAAGGAAGTACTTTTTTTCTGTCAAAACTGGCAAATAGGCATAGAGCAATGGTTACTGCTGGATTCAGGTGTGCACCAGAAATTCCGGCAGTAAGGTAAACAGCCAAGGCAACACCAAAGCCCCAGATGATGCTGATTTCCCATAGACCCAGTTGCGCTCCTGCAAGACGGGCAGCAGCAACACAGCCTAAGCCGAAGAAAACAAGCAATGCAGTACCCAGAAATTCTGAAATACATTGACCTGATAATGTTGGAGTGGTGGTCTGACTCATTTCTATATCCTATAAAAAGTACAGAGAGGAGATTAATTATTAGTCCTTTCTTGCTGCGTTCTGGCTACGCAGAGAAAGGTGATGTGAATTTATCGTTAATGAGCGGAAACGAGAAATAGCGAAATTAAAATCTGCGTGTTGCGTCAACAAAATGAGCGAATTCGCATTTAATTGTGGTTTTATTGATCGTTGAAATGTGATCTTATCTCCATTTAGGATTAGTCACTATATTTCTCGCTATACCACATATTGGAAGTATGAAACTAGACAGTCGTTAACAGGCTAAATACAATCAAGGCATTGCTTATAAGAGGGGCTCGAGAATGTCATTTGAAGTTTTTGAAAAGCTAGAATCTAAAGTTCAGCAGGCAATTGATACCATCACTTTGCTGCAAATGGAAATTGAAGAATTAAAAGAAAAGAACGCAGCGTTATCTCAGAATGTCCAAAATGTGACAGATAGCCGTGATTCGCTGGTACATGAAAATGAACAGCTCAAACAAGAACAATCAGCATGGCAAGATCGCTTACGTACCTTGTTGGGTAAGATGGAAGATGTGCAGTAAGGTATCCGATAGTTTTGCGGAAAAAGGGCGATAACTGCGCCCTTTTTTATGTATCGTGGAGATTGATGGTAGAGCTATGGTTTATCCGGATATTACATTTCATCATCGTCGCTATCGTCATCCATCTCCAGCGGAACTTCTGATAGGATCATCCCTGTATTATCTGCATAAAGATAATCGCCGGAAAAGAAAGTGACTCCACCAAAATTCACCCTGATATCACTTTCTCCGATGCCTTCGCTGTTGGAGCCAGCAGGAATAGCAGCCATTGCCTGAACGCCAATATCGAGTTCAGCAAGGTGATCTACCTGACGCACGGCGCCGTAGACGACGATACCTTCCCATTCGTTATTGACAGCAAGTTGAGCCAGCTCGGCATCGACAAGAGCCTTGCGTACCGATCCACCACCATCGACGAGCAAAATGCGTCCACGTCCGTGCTCTTCCAGTAAATCATAAAGCAATCCATTGTCTTCAAAGCATTTCACCGTGATGATTTGACCACCAAATGAAGTACGCCCACCAAAGTTGGAAAATAATGGCTCTACCACGTTTACATCTTCTTGATAGATCTCACAAAGTTCGGAAGTATCATATTTCATGGGATTTACGTCTGGTTTATGCAAGGAACGGACAGTATATCCTTTTAAGGCCAGTGTTGGCAAAATCATCAATCTTAAAACGTGTGTATAAAATTGATACGTACTCGCCTAATTAAGTATCAACCCAATGGAAAACAGGATGTTAGTCAATAACGTAGCCTTGACCATTTGTACCAGCTTGGGGCGCATACCTTCGGCAGTTGGATCGCGCAGTACCTGTAACATATGCTGCAATAACAAGGGGAAAGCAAGCAAAAATAACCAGTTATACCAGTTGTTTAGATACAAGAGAGTAAAGATGACAAAGCAGAGCATGGCACTTGTAAGCAGTGCTGCATGATAGTAGCGGGCTTTTTTTCCACCTAGCCTGACCGCTAGTGTATTTTTACCGTTTTGGTGATCTGTTTCGATATCACGTAAATTATTAATATTCAACACTGCCACGGAGAGTAAACCACAGGCCGTTGCGGGCAGAACGGTATCCAGAGAAAAAGTATTGGCTTGCAGATAGTAAGTACCAAGGACACTGAGCCAACCAAAGAAAATAAGGACGGAAAGGTCACCCAACCCCATATAACCATACGGTTTAGCGCCTACTGTATAAGTAATCGCAGCGATGATCGCCAGTAAGCCCAGACCCAGAAAACCGATAATATCGCTTGGGCTATGACAGGCAACGATGATGAGAGAAATGCCTGACAAACAAGAGAGCAACACGGTAATTTTCAATGCGGCTTTCATTTGTTGTGCTGTGATCAAGCCTTTTTGCATACCGCGCATTGGGCCGATGCGTTTTTCGGTATCACTACCTTTGGTGACATCACCATAATCATTGGCAAGATTGGACAGAATTTGTAGCAGAGAGGCGGTTAATAAGGCCAGCAACGCCACCGACCATTTGAAATGACCCGCCCATGATGCAAGGGCAGATCCGGTCATAATGGCTGCTACGGCAAGTGGAAGAGTTTTGAGGCGTAAGCTTTCCAGCCATGCCTGTATCTGATTGCCCGTTGTTATTGAACTCATATTGATATCAAACATTTCAGTGTAATAGATTTTGGTTTAAGAAAAAGAGAAATGGGAGGCAAGTCAGTCTCCTATTCCGGGTTTCTGGCGGGTTGTCCTCGCCTTGCAGGAGAAACATATAATCCCCCCGATGATAATGGTGCTTATAACTCTAGATAAAATAACCTCACCTCAGCAAATTTGTTCAGGAGCGAGTGCAAATATCGCGGCCCACCAGAATAAATCCAGTACGGCACACACGCCAGCAAAATTAAAAGGCAGATGAAACCAAACATCTTTCGTACATCCGATTTTATTGCACAGATGATTATGCCGTTTATGATTGCCTTCCTGAAGAAGAGTACCTTGTTGGCAAGACATTTATCCAACGTATAGAGAGAACCCTCCTCACCCACCGCCCCGAGGTAAAAAGGCTGAATCGAAAAACGATAGGCTATTCCAAATCGGAAGTGATGCACGACAAAGTAATAGGAATTTCCATTAAACGTGAAAACTATATTTAATGGGTAATCTAACTATTTAATATATGAACATTTTGGGGGGAATCTGTACTTACGTCTGAACCTGAAACACCACAAGGATGTGATGGAAATCTGTGTCAGTACAAATTACTGGAGCCGTTAATTCAGACAGTTCGGCATGCGCATTTTCGAGGGTTACTGAAAGTATAAATCAGTGTCTGTTGGGAGGGTGTTCAGGATTCTGTGTCGCGTTAAATGAACTATAATAAGGTTTGTCAGCGGACTGAATGAGAGGCTTGCCTCCCATTCCATTTTTCACTGCTGTTGAGTCAGGCTCTAAACCGATTATAAGATAAAACGGCTCAGATCTTCATCAGCTACCAACTCATCTAAGTGTGTTTTGACATAGTCAGCATTGATTTCAACAGACTGCCCCTGACATTCGCTGGCTTCGAAAGAGATGTCTTCCATCATGCGTTCAAGCACAGTGTGCAAACGACGGGCACCAATATTTTCGGTTGTCTCATTAACCTGCCATGCAGCTTCTGCGATTCTGCGAATACCGTCAGCGGTGAATTCAATATTCATGCCTTCAGTGGCCATCAATGCTTTGTACTGTTCTGTCAGTGAAGCATTCGGCTCAGTCAAGATGCGCTCAAAGTCTTCAGTTGTCAGTGCCTGCAATTCAACACGGATAGGCAGACGTCCTTGCAGCTCTGGGATCAAATCGGAAGGGCTGGCAACCTGGAATGCGCCTGAAGCGATGAACAGAATGTGGTCGGTTTTTACCATACCGTGTTTGGTGGAGACAGTACAGCCTTCAACCAATGGTAGCAGGTCACGCTGGACGCCTTCGCGGGAAACATCCGGGCCGGAGCTTTGACCGCGTTTACAAATTTTATCGATTTCATCAATAAAAACGATACCGTGCTGTTCAACTGAATCAATTGCTTGCTGTTTCAACTCTTCAGGGTTAACCAGTTTTGCAGCTTCTTCTTCCACCAGCAGTTTGAACGCATCTTTGATCTTCAGCTTACGACTTTTTTGACGTTGACCAGCCAGGTTCTGGAACATGGACTGTAATTGATTAGTCATCTCTTCCATACCCGGAGGTGCCATGATTTCAACACCAACAGGAGCTGCCGCAACTTCGATCTCGATTTCTTTGTCATCCAGCTGGCCTTCACGCAGTTTCTTGCGGAATGTCTGGCGGGTTGAGGACTGCTCTGGTTGAGCCTCAGCTTGTCCCCAGTTGTTTTTTGCTGGTGGCAACAAAACGTCCAGAATACGCTCTTCAGCGAGTTCTTCGGCGCGGTAGAGGTTTTTCTCAATGGATTGCAGGCGAACCATTTTCACGGCAGCATCAGTCAGATCACGAATAATGGAATCGACTTCTTTACCGACATAACCGACTTCAGTGAATTTTGTTGCTTCAACTTTGATAAAAGGTGCATTGGCCAGCTTTGCCAGACGACGGGCGATTTCGGTTTTACCAACACCAGTTGGGCCAATCATCAGAATGTTTTTTGGAGTTACTTCATAACGCAGTGATTCATCCAACTGCATACGACGCCAGCGGTTACGCAGCGCAATGGCAACAGCACGCTTTGCTTTATCCTGACCGATGATATGATTGTCAAGTTCGCTGACAATTTCGCGAGGAGTCATTTCAGACATACTATCTATCCTTACGCTTTTGAGGGCAATTCTTCGAAGTTATGATTTTGATTGGTGTAGATACAGATATCGCCAGCGATAGTCAGGGCGCGTTCTGCGATTTCCCGGGCACTGAGTTTGGTGGTTTCTAGCATTGCGCGGGCTGCTGCTTGTGCATATGAGCCACCGGAGCCAATAGCGATAAGATCATTTTCCGGCTGAATCACATCACCGTTACCTGTAATAATCAGAGATGTATTTTCATCTGCAACGGCAAGCAGGGCTTCCAGCTTGCGGAGCATTCTATCTGTCCGCCAATCTTTGGCTAGTTCAACTGCTGCTTTAGTCAAATGCCCTTGATGCATTTCGAGCTTACGTTCAAACAGCTCAAACAGGGTGAAGGCATCTGCAGTACCGCCAGCAAAACCCGCGATGACTTTGTCATTGTAAAGGCGGCGTACCTTACGGACATTGCCTTTCATAACGGTATGACCCATTGTTGCTTGTCCATCACCACCGATGATGACTTGGCCATTACGGCGAACACTTACGATTGTAGTCACGAGTTAGCCCCTGGTTACAAAATAGAAGATGGCACACACGGTACTTTGGCTGACAAGGCCACGATTATTTATCAAAAGCACCGTATGTTCGTTATTAGAGATCAAGATGGGGGGAATTTTTTGATTTTTCAACCCCCAGCAGGCCGGAGAATACAGTTGGAGATCCCTGTATTGGCAACGCGATTGCGCATTTTTTCCGCACTATCTTTGCTCTTATACGGCCCCAGTACAACCCGATTCCAATTGTCTTTTGTTGTAATCTTACTCTCAATACCGACCAACGCGAGGCTGGCACGGATGGACTCTGCCTGCTCTATAGTGCGGAATGAGCCACATTGTAACATTAATCTGGGTTCATTTAGCTTTGTCTTTGGTTTACTAGTCTCATTGGATGTTTGAGATTGAGGTGTTTGAGCCTGAGGTGATTGAAATTGCACCGATGGCTTATTTTCCTGTTGAAGCACAGAATTTTGCTGTGGTGTATATTCTGACGATGGTTTTTGTGCCGGTGGACTCACAAGGACACGTGAGCGAGGAACTGGCTCACTGTTATATGGTACTTCAGCCAATTGTGTTGGAGGCTGGCGCATATCTGCTTGCATTTGCTCAAGTAACTGGCGCTGTTCTGGCGTCAATTCCGTTTGCCTGTTGTTCTGTTGGTTGGGTGTTGAAGAGGGTTCCTGCATTGATGGCAGTCCAACAGGTCGGTTTTCCAGCTCCTTGATATAACTCCAGCGTTCTTCTGGTTTTGGCGGCAGACCATGGCCTTTAGGCTGGTGAGTGATTGGTGGTGTACTTTGTACACTTTCGTTTTTAGTATGTACGATGAAATAAAGTCCACCAATGAATGTGACCACCAAAGCGACGGCAATAGCTAATGTCGTTTTAGGTAGCCCTTGAGCCTGATTTTTTTTCTTACCAGTACCTTTCCGACGGGGATTGGAATGCCCGCGACTCACATAATCTCGTTGTGCCACTGTGTTTAATTCGCTGAGTTATTTAAAAAAATTAAGGAGTAGATACCTAATGTTACTGAACATGTGGTTATTTGCCTAGCTTTTAGGCGAACAAGTACTCTCACGAATAAGCAATTCTGCATCTAATAATCGTGAACCTTTCGAAACCATACGGCCCTGTAGCTGTTCCAGCAACAAAAGCATTGAGTTATGCCCAATTTCATAACATGGCTGTGCCACAGTTGTCAGAGGTGGTGCGCTGTATTGAGCCATGTTGATATTATCAAAACCAACAATGGACAGGTCTTCTGGTAATTTTAATCCCATTTTTTTAGCTTGCCACATTGCACCAATTGCTATGACATCACTATGGCAGAAAATAGCGCTGGGAGGTTCCGGCAGGGTAAGCAGGATTTCTGCTGATTCAGCGCCACTTTCATGGGTGAAGTCACCTTTAACTATATATTCATCACGGATAGGGATGCTGGTACGACGTAATGCCTGAATATAACCCTGAAGCCGATATTGGCACAGTGGCATTGTGTCTGGCCCAGTAATACAGGCAATGCGTTTGTGCCCGATTTTTTGCAGGTGATGGGTGGCATTGAAAGCGGAGGTCAGATTATCGATATGGACAGTAGGAAGCCCTAGTTCAGGTGCAAATTCATTAGCCATCACCATGGGAGGCATATTTTTCTGCTCTTCTTTAGAGACATCGAAAGGAACATTTGAGCCAAGTAATATCATGCCGTCAATACGTTTGGTAATCAGCAGATTGATAAAAGCATGTTCTTGCTGTTGTTGATGTTTACAGTCACCAATCAGAACCAGATAACCATGTTTTGCCGCAGTTTCTTCAATGCCGCGGATACTTTCATTGAAGAAAGGATCGCTGATATTGGGAACGATAACCAGGATGGCTCTGGACTCATTTCGCCTCAAATTTTTGGCGAGATTATGCGGATAGTAACCCACTTCCAGTACGGCATTTTCGACTTTCTGACGGGTGTGCGAAGAAACTTTATCAGGATTCATAAGTGTTCTTGATACAGTTGCGGTAGAAACACCCGCTACTTTGGCGACATCTTTCATTGTCGCTAATGCGCAATTCTTTTTTTCCATAGTTCACTCCTCATGTTCTACAGGTAGCGAAACGATTGCTATCCGAAATGAAAGTAAAAAAAACGAAAGTAAAAAAACGCCAGTCATTCCTGTGGGGATACACTGGCGGCTCGTTTTCTACAGTCATATTAATAAATCCATTTTAAACCGATTAATAGTTCAACCCGTTACTTTGTTTACATAAAAAATGTGACATGCATCATTTATTAGAGCTACTTCGCAAATTAAGGAAATAATTGTCACTGTTTTTTCATAGACTTCTGCTCAATTTGGAGTTTTTACTGCAATAAACAATTGTCTGTTTTTTTATCAACCTTCTGTGGGGTCAACATCAATATTCCATTTTACTTTACGTGCTTGTGGCAATGCGGTGATGTGTGGATAGAGCTCTGTCATCATTTTCTGTAGAAAAATGCGCGAAGGGTGTTGCACCAGTAGTTGCCAGCGATATCGGCCACCCCGTTTGGCCTGTAATGCAGGAACCGGACCCATAATCCATACGTGTTCATCATGTCGTGGATGATGTTCAAACAGTTGGCGCATTTGTTGTAAAAAAGCAGGAGCCTGCTGATTATCGTGATCTTCCGACCGTAGCATGATATGGCTGACAAAAGGGGGTAGAAGTACTTGCTGGCGCTCTTCCATTGCCTGCTGAGCAAATGCGTCATAGCCTTTCTCCAGCAACACCTGTAAAAGTGGATGTTCTGGATGGTGGGTCTGAAGTACAACCTCTCCACGTTTGCCGGCCCGTCCTGCCCGACCGGAGACTTGAGTATACAATTGCGCGAACCGTTCAGCCGCACGGAAATCGGCAGAAAACAGGGCACCATCAACATCCAATAAAGCGACTAGTGTGACATCAGGAAAATGGTGGCCTTTTGCCAACATTTGAGTGCCGATCAAAATACGGGCACCACCCTGATGAATATCGGCGAGTTGCTGTTCCATTGCTCCTTTGCGGCTGGTGGTGTCTCTGTCGATACGGGTAACCGGAATGTTGGGAAACAGTTGAGTGATACCATCTTCAAGTTGCTCAGTACCCAGCCCCACAGGGATCAGATGTGTCGTTCCGCATTGGGGGCATTGACGAGGAATGGGTCGCTGGCTATCACAGTGATGGCAGCGCAGATAGCGATGATTCTGATGCAGGGTATAGTAGTGATCACAACGCTGGCATTCTGCTATCCAGCCACATTCATGGCAAAGCAGGGCAGGAGAATAACCACGGCGGTTCAGAAATAGGATGACCTGATTATCTGCTTTCAAATGTTCGCCAATGCGGTTAATGAGAGGCTGAGATAAACCGACGGTCAGCGGTAATCCTTTCATATCCAACAGGTGTTGGATTGCTGGCAGGGCATGACCGGCCCGTTTCGTCAAAGTAAGTTGTCTGTATTTTCCATGTCTTACATTGAATAGTGTTTCCAGTGCCGGTGTTGCTGTTCCCAGAATGATAGGAATTCCCTCTTTTTTGGCGCGGAAGACTGCCAGATCACGAGCGTGATAGCGCCAGCCATCTTGTTGCTTATAAGAATTATCATGTTCTTCATCAATGATGATGACACCTAAGTGAGCGAAAGGAGTGAACAGCGCCGAACGTGTACCGATGACAATGGCGTTTTCCCTTTGTTTTGCCCTTAACCATACCGATAACCGTTCACTGTCATTTAAGGCTGAATGCAGAACATCAACAGGTGCGTTGAAACGCTCTCTGAACCTGCGGATAGTTTGGGGAGTAAGACCAATCTCGGGGACTAAGATCAGCGCTTGTTTTCCCTGTGTCAAAATGTTTTCTAGGACACTCAGGTACACTTCGGTTTTGCCTGAGCCAGTGATGCCGGCAAGTAACCAGGGAGAAAAAGTCTGATCTTCTGCGCGAACGGCTCCAACTGCGGCGGCTTGCTCTGTATTGAGTTTTAGCCGTTCACCGATGATCCGAAAATGTTTATGCCAATTTTCAGTTTCCGGTTGTACCGGATGTAAATCAATTAATCCCTTTTTTTTCAGTGACTGTAGTACGCTTTCACTCAGTTCTAATTTAGAGACTTGGTGACGGTAAATGGATGTTTGGCGCAGTTTAGCTAAAGCTTGTTGCTGTTTGGTAGAGCGTTTAAGTTGTTCAAGAGGCAATTCACGGCCTGTTTCTGTCACTTGCCATTGCCAGAGAGGTGAGAATTCTGCGGGTTTGCCTTGTCGCAGCAAAACAGGCATGGCATGAAAAAGGACTTCGCCAAGTGGATAGTGATAATAGCAGGCAGACCACTGGAGTAACTGCCAAAGATCGTCGGGAAAAAGTGAAGATTCATCAAGTAGTTCAGTAATTGGTTTGAGTTGTTCAAGGGGGAAGTCACTGTTGTCTGTAATCCCGGTAACTACACCTATTGCATTGCGTTTGCCAAATGGCACACGTACCCGGACCCCAAGGGTGGGGATCGGCAATCTTTCAGGTAACAGATAATCAAAAGAGCGAGCTAAAGGGACAGGTAAAGCAACCTGAACAACTGTCATAAGGCGATTTCCGAATGATTATTAATGGCAAGACTAAAGCAACATATAGTGACTAAGAGTATCATAGCAAATCAGCGGATTTCATTGCGCAATAAAACGATATTCTGTATGATCCGCCGCCTTTGGTATGAAAATTACCGAACTTATTTTAATCAACACGACGTGTGGTGTCTGGCGGCGATAGGGCTGGATAGCGACGCGGCCTTAACAGAGGTTTTCCCCATGAAACAAGGTATTCATCCTAAATACGAAGAAATTACTGCATCTTGCTCTTGTGGTAATGTTATTAAAATCAAATCTACCGTAGGTCACGACTTGAACCTGGACGTTTGTGGTGCATGCCACCCGTTCTACACCGGTAAGCAGCGTGACGTTGCGACTGGTGGTCGTGTTGATCGCTTTAACAAACGTTTCAGCGTTCCAGGTTTCAAGAAGTAATTCTTGCTTCCAACAAAAATGCCCGATGTTTTTCATCGGGCATTTTTGTTATATCTAATTGATTTCAAGTCGCAGTACAGCATACAAACAACGACTTGAGATAAAGGAGATATCAATATTCCCAAGTTTCGGGATCGATCCCATGCTCACGCATTATGGCTTTTGCAGCTTCAGGGATTTCATCATGACGTTCTTTACGTAAATCATCATCGTTAGGCAAGGGCTGTCCAGTGAACGCATGGAGAAATGCTTCACACAGCAATTCGCTATTTGTTGCATGACGCAGATTGTTTACCTGACGACGAGTACGCTCATCTGTCAGTATTTTCAATACCTTTAATGGAATTGAAACCGTAATTTTTTTGACCTGTTCACTTTTTTTGCCATGTTCAGCATAAGGGCTGACATACTCACCGTTCCACTCAGCCATGAGATACCTTAAATAGTTTTAAATCAAACAACTGAAATCAGAAATAAAAGGAATTATTTCTGAACTATGTTCATGTCGATAATTCGGCATTTTAGCATATTTCCCCTATCGACTATATCGCTATGGTTAATGAATTCACAAAATATGCCCTAATTTGGCATAAAAAGTGGGGGTAATGATTGGATTGTGTTATTAAACCGTAAATTATTTTGGATGTCTAGATGTATTGACGTCTATCTTTCCGGAGGTTATTCTTTTGTGACTCCGAAAAATAAGATAACGGGTAAAGATTATGGGGTGTAAACAAGCTACGGTCGCGGTACAAAGCGGTACAAATATTGATGAACAATATGGTTGTGTTGTCCCGCCTATCTATCTTTCTAGCACGTACAATTTCACTGGGTTTAATGAACCGAGAGCGCATGATTACTCGCGGCGTGGTAATCCCGGTCGTGATGTTGTCCAGCAGGTTTTGGCTGAACTGGAGGGCGGAACAGGTGCTGTAATGACCAGCAGTGGTATGTCAGCCATTCACCTGTTGTGCACCGTTTTCTTGCAACCGGGAGATTTATTGGTAGCACCCCATGATTGTTATGGTGGGAGTTACCGCCTGTTTGATAGCTTAAGCCGCCGTGGCGCTTATAATGTTATTTTCGTTGATCAGGCGGATGATTCGGCACTGAAACAGGCAATTGCTCAAAAGCCTAAATTGGTCTTGATTGAAACGCCAAGTAATCCATTGCTGCGTATTGTGGATATTCGGTACATCTGTGGTCTGGCTCGTGAAGCAGGTGCATTGACGGTAGTTGATAACACGTTTTTAAGCCCTGTGCTGCAAAAACCATTGGATTTGGGAGCAGATTTAGTTGTCCATTCCTGCACAAAATACCTGAATGGACATTCTGATTTGATTGCCGGTGCAATTATTGCCAAAGATCCCGCTCTGGCTGGGGATTTGGCATGGTGGGCAAACAATA
Organism: Xenorhabdus budapestensis; assembly: GCF_017743015.1. Taxonomy (NCBI): domain Bacteria; kingdom Pseudomonadati; phylum Pseudomonadota; class Gammaproteobacteria; order Enterobacterales; family Morganellaceae; genus Xenorhabdus; species Xenorhabdus budapestensis. Next base: position 4,231,872 of record NZ_CP072455.1, on the reverse strand, counting down.
TCGGTGTGACCGGGGGAGCCTTCGACAGTTACTTGTTGTTGCGAGGCATTCGTACTTTGTCTGCGCGGGTACTTCTACAGCAAAGCAACACGGCTGCCATTGTGGAATATTTACAGCAACAGCCACAAGTGAAAAAACTCTACTATCCAGCGCTGAAAGATCATCCAGGGCATGAAATAGCTCTTCAGCAGCAAACAGGTTTTGGCGCGATGCTGAGTTTTGAACTTGATGGTGATGAACAAACAATGCGTCGCTTTTTATCTGCGTTAAAATTATTTACTCTGGCGGAATCGTTGGGTGGTGTGGAGTCATTGATTTCTCATACAGCTACGATGACGCATGCTGGTATGTCGGCAGAAGCAAGGAAACAGGCAGGGATTACGGACTCACTTCTTCGTGTCTCTGTTGGAATAGAAGATAGTCAGGATTTAATTGCTGATTTGGATAATGCATTTCAGGCAGCGGCAACGAGGTAATCATGATTGAACTGGCAACAGCAGGGGCGGAATCTGGCCGCCAGTTACATAAATTTGGCGGCAGCAGCCTTGCAGATGTGAAATGTTATAAGCGGGTTGCGGATATTATGGCGAATTATAGCCAGCCGGGTGACTTGATGGTGGTATCCGCAGCAGGCAGTACGACTAATCAACTGATTGATTGGCTAAAATTGAGTCAGAGTGACCGTATTTCAGCTCATCAAGTTCAGCAATCCTTACGGCGCTACCAGCAAGAGTTGATCCGCGGATTATTGCCAGAAACTGTTGCTGAAACTCTGATCGCACATTTTGTTGCAGATTTGGAAAGGTTGAGTGCGCTGTTGGATAAACCAATTAGTGACATTACCTATTCTGAAGTTGTTGGTCATGGCGAAATATGGTCCGCTCGCCTGATGGCCGCAGTGCTTGAATCACAAGGTATTCCCAGCACCTGGCTGGATGCGCGCCAATTTCTGCGCGCAGAACGGGCAGCTCAGCCACAAGTTGATGTCAATCTTTCCCAGCCTTTGCTGAGTCAGTTATTAGTCCAGAATTCCAATAAGCGCTTAGTGGTGACAGGTTTTATTTCCAGTAATCAGAAGGGTGAAACCGTACTATTGGGGCGCAATGGTAGTGATTATTCTGCAACACAAGTTGGTGCATTAGCTGGTGCTAAAAAAGTGACAATCTGGAGTGATGTGGCTGGGGTTTACAGTGCAGATCCGCGCAAAGTTAAGGATGCGTGTCTCCTGCCATTATTGCGTCTGGATGAGGCCAGCGAACTGGCTCGTCTGGCGGCTCCTGTACTTCACACCCGTACATTACAGCCAGTTTCCGTCAGCGATATCGATTTGCAACTACGTTGTAGTTATCAGCCTGAGCAAGGCTCTACTCGCATTGAACGAGTTTTGGCGACAGGAACAGGAGTTAAAATCGTTACTAGCCACGATGATGTTTGCCTGATTGAGTTGCACTTTTCTTCTGCCCATAACTTTAAACAAATTTATAAAGATATCGACTCGTTGTTAAAGCGTGCTCAAATCCGTCCTTTGGCGACGGGGCTGCATGCTGACTGCAATCTGATCCAGCTTTGTTATACCTCTGAAGTTGTTAATAGTGCCCTTGATGTTTTGCAGGATGCATCTTTGCCAGGAAAACTTTCCTTGCGTGAAGGATTATCATTGGTGGCTTTGGTGGGAGCAGGCGTATGCAAAAATCCGCTACATAGCCACCGTTTTTATCAGCAATTGAAAGATCAACCAGTTGAATTTATCTGGCATGCAGAAGATGACATCAGTCTGGTTGCTGTATTGCGTCTGAGCCAGACATCGCACTTGATTCAGGGATTGCACCAGAGCCTGTTCCGGGCAGAAAAACGTATTGGGTTGGTTCTGTTTGGTAAAGGAAATATCGGGTCACGTTGGCTGGAATTGTTTGCACGTGAACAGAAAAATATCTCTGCACGCAGTGATTTTGAATTCATTTTAGCGGGAATTGTCGATAGCCGCCGGAGCCTGCTGAACTATCAGGGTATTGACGCAAGTCGGGCACTGGCATTCTTTAATGATGAAGCCACCATACATGAAGGTGACGAACTGTTTTTATGGATGCGGGCACATCCTTATGATGATTTAGTGGTGTTGGATATAACGGCAAGTGAAGAATTGGCGAGTAACTACATAGATTTTGCCAGCTATGGTTTTCATGTGATTAGTGCCAATAAAGCCGCTGGTTCATCTGACAGTAATATTTACCGTATGATCCGGGATGCTTTTGTAAAAACAGGTCGTCATTGGTTATACAATGCGACCGTCGGTGCCGGGTTGCCAATTAACTATTCTGTCAGGGACTTGCGGGAAAGCGGGGATACTATCCTGTCTATCAGTGGCATTTTCTCCGGTACTTTATCGTGGTTATTCTTACAGTTTGATGGCTCAATTCCTTTCAGTGATCTGGTAGAACAAGCATGGCAACAAGGGTTGACGGAGCCTGATCCTCGTATTGATCTTTCCGGTCAGGATGTGATGCGAAAACTGGTTATCTTGGCTCGTGAGGCAGGTTATGAGATAGAGTCGGATCAGGTACGGGTAGAATCACTTGTGCCGACAGAAGCCAGTGTTGGTTCTATTGAAGAGTTCTTCGAAAACAGTTCTGCTATTAATGAGCAGATGCTGAAACGGTTAGAAGCTGCGCGTGAAATGGGAATGGTACTGCGTTATGTTGCGCGTTTTGATACTAAAGGTAAGGCGAAAGTCGGGGTGGAAGCTGTGTGCTTAGAACATCCTTTAGCTTCGTTATTGCCGGGGGATAATATTTTTGCCATAGAAAGCCGTTGGTATCGTGACAATCCATTGATTATCCGTGGTCCGGGAGCCGGGCGAGATGTGACTGCCGGGGCAATCCAATCGGATTTGAACCGTTTATCACAACTTTTATAAAACATGACGCTTTCGGTCGGGATATTTCGCTTTCTATCCCGACTAATCCTCCCAATTTGTTTGTTTTCTGGTATGAATAGTGTGTTTAGAAATAATGTGTTAGAAACAAATAAAACACGCATACAGCAACACAAGGTCAGGAATCACATGAATCAGCAATATTCCGCAATGCGCAGTAATGTCAGTATGCTTGGTAAGATACTGGGAGACACGATCAAAGAGGCTCAGGGAAAAGATATTCTTGATAAAGTTGAAACAATAAGGAAGTTATCTAAATCTTCTCGTGCCGGAAACGAAGCTAATCGCCAGCAACTTTTATCAACACTACAGAATTTATCTAATGATGAATTGCTGCCAGTTGCCAGAGCGTTTAACCAGTTTCTTAATCTGACCAACGTTGCTGAACAATATCACAATATTTCCCGGCATGGTGAAGCTGCCAGCAATCCTGTGGCATTGGCTGCACTATTTGATCGACTGAAAAGTAAAAATTTTAATAATGACGATCTGGTTAAGGCAGTTAATGAGCTTTCCATTGAGCTGGTGCTGACAGCACATCCAACAGAAATTGCCCGTCGTACCCTGATCCATAAATTGGTTGAAGTGAATGCGTGTTTGGCGCAGCTTGATCATGATGATTTAGCCGATTATGAGCGTAATAATATTACGCGTCGTTTACGTCAGCTTATTGCTCAGTCATGGCATACCGATGAAATCCGCAAAATTCGGCCCACACCGATTGATGAAGCTAAATGGGGTTTTGCGGTGGTGGAAAATAGCTTATGGGAAGGCGTTCCTGCATTTTTGCGTGAATTTAATGAGCAATTAGAAGAATCTATTGGTTACAGTCTGCCAGCAGAAGCTGTTCCTATCTGTTTTACTTCCTGGATGGGGGGAGATCGGGATGGAAATCCTAATGTTACCGCAGAAATTACCCGCCATGTGTTGTTGCTCAGTCGCTGGAAAGCGGCGGATCTGTTCCTGAAAGATATTCAGATTTTGGTATCAGAGCTTTCCATGTCGGAATGTACGCCAGAACTGCGTCAGATGGCAGGAGGTGATGAGGTTATAGAGCCTTACCGTGAAATTGCTAAGCAGTTGCGGGCACAATTAAATAGTACACTGACATATCTGGAAAAACGCCTGAAAGGCGAGCAAGTTATCCCCCCTACGGATTTATTGCTGTATAACGAACAATTGTGGCAGCCACTCTATGCTTGTTATCAATCGTTGAAAGCCTGCGGTATGGAAATTATCGCTAACGGCCAATTACTGGATACCTTGCGTCGTGTTCGTTGTTTCGGCCTGTCATTGGTGCGTATTGATATCCGGCAGGAAAGTACCCGCCATACTGATGCCATTGCAGAACTGACCCAATATCTGGAAATGGGTGATTATGCGAGCTGGTCAGAAACCGAAAAACAGGCATTTTTACTGCGCGAACTGAATTCTAAACGTCCGTTGATCCCCCGTGATTGGCAACCAAGTGCCGAGACGCAAGAAGTTTTAGAAACCTGCAAAGTGATTGCAGAAACACCACAAGATGCGATTGCGGCATATGTCATTTCCATGGCAAAAATGCCTTCAGATGTACTGGCGGTGAAGCTATTGCTGAAAGCAGCGGGCTGCCCGTTATCATTGCCTGTTGCACCATTGTTCGAAACCCTTGATGACCTGAATAATGCAGAACGTGTTATCCAGCAATTGCTCCGTATCGAATGGTATCGTGAACTGATTCAGGATAAGCAAATGGTCATGATTGGCTATTCTGATTCAGCAAAAGATGCGGGAGTAATGGCTGCATCCTGGGCTCAATACCGTGCTCAGGATGCGCTGATCAGATTGTGTGAAAAAGAGAGTGTGAAGCTGACACTGTTTCACGGACGGGGAGGCACAATTGGTCGTGGTGGAGCTCCGGCGCATTCGGCTTTACTTTCTCAACCACCGGGAAGCCTGAAAGGGGGATTGCGTGTAACAGAGCAGGGCGAAATGATCCGCTTTAAGTTTGGCTTACCACAGGTGACGATCAGCAGTCTGGCGATGTACGCCAGTGCTATTCTGGAAGCTAACTTACTGCCGCCACCGGAACCAAAAGCGGAATGGAAACAAGTCATGGACACACTCTCCGATGTTTCCTGCGACATGTATCGTGATTACGTTCGTGAGCAGCCGGAGTTTGTGCCTTATTTCCGTTCAGCGACACCTGAACCGGAGCTGGCGAAATTACCGTTAGGCTCGCGCCCCGCTAAACGTCGTCCTACAGGTGGTGTTGAAAGCCTGCGGGCAATCCCGTGGATCTTCGCGTGGACACAAAACCGTCTGATGCTTCCGGCATGGTTGGGGGCGGGAGCAGCACTGCAACACGTAATAGATGTGGGAAAACAGGATATCTTGTCAGAAATGTCCCGTGATTGGCCTTTCTTCACTACTCGTATTGCCATGTTGGAAATGGTGTTTGCCAAAGCGGACTTATGGCTGGCGGAATATTATGACCAACGTTTAGTTGATAAAAAACTGTGGTCACTGGGGATTAAACTTCGTAATCAACTTGTAGCGGATATCGAAACGGTTCTGATGATCTCACAGGATGAGCAGTTGATGGCAGATTTACCGTGGATAGCCGAATCTATCGCATTGCGTAATGTATATACCGATCCATTGAACGTCCTACAGGCAGAATTATTACAACGCTCCCGTCAGCAGGAACAACCCGACCCTCGTGTGGAACAGGCGCTGATGGTAACAATAGCAGGGGTTGCGGCAGGAATGCGCAATACAGGTTAGCTTTTCGTTTACTTGATGATAAAAGCCGAACAGTTTCCCATTCGGCTTTTATCATCGGTGGGTATGGTAATGAGTTATCAAGCTGGATGGCATATCCTGAATATCGTTAGTATGGTTATTATTTCTGGGTTTATGTTTTGTTTTTTGTCAAATATAACAGCGTGTATTGATGAGAAATTGTGCATGTATATGTATAATTTTCTTGTCCAACATATGGAGGACAAAATATGAATAACAACAATAAAGATCGGAATAGTTCGATGCCATATTTGATAGAAGATGTAGACTTTAACCTTAAATTGCGTCTTTCAGACAAGAACATAGAACAGACTATTTCTTTTCTTGAGAATGGTGCAAAAGATTTTATCTTGCCTGATTTTGTTGTCCCGTACGGATATCGTTTTGTTAAGTCATTAAAGCAAGATCAATACCGAATGATCACCATCAGCGATAAACCGGAAACAGTCTATGCCGTTAAACTGATTTTCCGCAGAGATATTGTTGTTGATAAAGAAACTTGTACCCAAATTATGGTCTGGCGCACTTTTAGTCCAGAACATCAAGAGGCTGTTAGTGGTTTTCCCCGGCGTTTTTTCAGATTTTTGCTTGAGAATTACAGCATTATTGTGACAGATGAAGAGCAAACTGGTGATGGTAAACGTTTTTGGCAGATTATGATCGCCTGGTCTATGTCCGTTGGTTATCACGTTTATGTTTCTGATGGTGGTGAAATCGATCGTCCGTTAACAGTTGTATCCAGTATGGATGAACTCATTGAGAAGTGGGATAGCTTTTGTTGGGGAACAGATGCAGATTTACATCGCCATCGTTTGATTGTGATCAGTCAGGAAATTTTGTAACCCGTAGGGTGAATTACATTAAAGCCAGAATATAACCACGCCGAACTACCATCTAGTCCGGCTTTTTTTAAGGATAAAAATCAACAAGGACGAACACCTAACGTGTGGCAAATAGCGTAACTCAATTCCGCACGGTTCAGGGTATAAAAATGAAAATCCTTCACTCCTTCACGACTCAGAATTTTCACCATATCCATCGCAATAGACGCGCCAACTAAATTGCGGCTTTCAGGGTCATCATCCAATCCCTCAAACATTCTGGTCATCCAGCTTGGGATGCGAACATTAGTGATAGCGGCAAATCGCTGTAACTGACGGAAATTTGAGACAGGCAAAATCCCCGGCACAATTTCCACATCAATTCCTGTTGATACACAGCGATCACGAAAACGCAGATAACTTTCCACATCAAAAAAGAACTGGGTAATGGCGCGATTTGCTCCCGCATCAATTTTTCTTTTCAGGTTAATGAGGTCAGACTGTGCGCTTTTTGCCTCTGGATGCACTTCCGGATAAGCCGCGACGGAAATATCAAAATCCGCCTCTTTCTTTAAAAGATCTACTAAATCAGTACCATACATTTCTGGTTTGCAGCTACCATCGGGTAAATCACCACGCAAGGCCACAATATGTCGAATACCGTTTTTCCAGTAATCGCGAGCGATATCACGTAATTCTTCACGGCTGGCATCAATGCAAGTTAAATGCGGAGCTGCATCAAGACCAGTTTTGTCCTTGATTCCTTTGATAATGCTATGGGTGCGGTTACGTTCGCCGGAATTAGCGCCATAAGTCACGGAAACAAAATTAGGTTTCAGTTTGCTCAGTCGGTCAATGGATTTCCACAGAGTTTGTTCCATTTCAATGGTTCTGGGAGGAAAGAATTCAAAGGAAACACGGATCTGGCCTTCAAGTTCAGCCAGATTCTGATTTAGTGCCTCTTGATGATTTGCATGAAAAAAACTCATATCCTGCGCCCTCCTGAACAAACGGAACTTATATCCGTCTACGTTTAGATGTTTAAATGTTTAAATGTTTATATGTCTATCCATTTAGATGTCCAAATAGAATGAGCGAAGCAGGATTTTTAGTCAATTAGGAAATGGCTTATTTCCGATGAGGAATATTCAAAGTGATCAGGAAAGAAATTCATGTTGGGGATTGAATGAAAAATAACCACCGGTGTATTGGGTGTTAAAAGAAAGTTAAAGCAAGGAAAGAGAAGGTATGGATAGTACTGAGAATCAATTAGTTGTTAAAAAAGAATTAACTATAGATGAGCAAAAAAGCTTTAGCGATTTTGTCGTATACGTTGATGAAAGTGGTGATCACGGTCTCATACAGCTCGATAAAGAGTATCCTGTCTTCGTTTTAGCTTTTTGTATTTTTTACAAAGAACATTATCTTTCAAAAGTAGTGCCAGAGTTACAACGACTTAAATTTGACTATTTTGGTCATGATCTTGTAATCCTCCATGAACATGAAATCCGCAAAGAAAAAAGAGATTTTACTATTTTTAGGACACGTGAAGCAAAGAATCAATTTTTAGAACGGCTCAATAAAATAATCAATGAAAGTAATTTTATATTGTCGGCATGTGTAATTGAAAAGCATAAAATGAATATTAGCAAAGATGAGGTTCAGAACCCATATCATATCGCATTGCGTTATTGTTTAGAGACGTTATATGATTTTGTAGCAGAAAAAGGCCAGCAGGAACGAGAAACTCACGTTATTGTGGAACAGCGAGGTTCCAAAGAAGATAAAGAACTTGAACTAGAATTTCTTCAAATTTGTAATGGAGAAAATAAGTATCATAGGAATTTGCCTTTTAAGATTAGAATGGCAGCAAAAACAAGCAATTCCTCTGGTTTACAACTTGCTGATCTGGTTGCTAGACCTATTGGCAGGCATATCTTGAAACCAGAACAAGCTAATCAAGCATTTGCTATCTTGAAGAAGAAATTCTTTTGTGAAGGAGGAAGAAATAACGTAGGAATAGGTTATAAGCAGTGGGGATTAAAAGTTTTTCCTTAGTTTCAAATAGCGAAAAACCCCGATGTACTCACCGAGGTTATAACGCCGACCGGGTACTCCCAATCCATTTATGGTAACAATTGTTGCCACTTTTTGATGTAAAGTCAAGTAAGCTGCTTGATAGAAAAGGTTATTGATTTACCACCTTTAATCCACATTCAAACAAAAATGTTCCACAATCTGAGAAATCAATTTTTTCGTCGGTTCAATCATCGACACTTCTAAATACTCATCAGGCTGATGAGCCTGTTCAATTGAGCCCGGTCCCAAAACCAATGTTGGGCATAACCCCTGAATAAAAGGGGCTTCGGTACAGTAATTGACTGTCTCTGCTTTTGTTCGCAGCAGTTTTTCGATGACACCTACTAGCTTGTGATTAGTCGGACACTCATAACCCGGAATGGGAGGATGAAGCGCTGTAACATTCAGGCGTCCCGGCCAGCGCTGTTTGACAGGCTCTAGTACCTCATTCAGTGCTTCGTTCAAATCCTGCAAAGTGAGTCCAGGCAGCGGGCGGATATCCATATGCAGTTCGCAACAGGCACAGATACGGTTTGCCGCATCTCCACCGTGGATATGACCAAAATTCATCGTAGGATAGGGAATAGAGAAAGCCGGATTGTGGTAACGCTCTTGCAAAGTATTGCGTAGTTTCATCAACTGAGTGATGGATTCGTGCATCAAGTCAATGGCATTGACGCCTCGGGCAGGATCGCTGGAGTGTCCGGATTTACCTTCAATGCGGATAGCGTGGGCAACATGCCCTTTGTGGGCGCGGATAGGTTGTAATGACGTAGGTTCGCCAATGATGGCAAAATCAGGCCGGATAGTAGAATTGGCTGCGAAATAGCGTGCTCCCGCCATTGATGTTTCTTCATCTGCGGTAGCCAGAATATAAAGAGGATGAGATAGTTTGCTGGTGTCGATATTCCGCAATGCATCAATAATAAAGGCAAAGAAGCCTTTCATATCAGCAGTGCCCAGTCCATATAATTTGCCGTTGCGTTCGATCAGTGTGAATGGATCTTGAGTCCAGCGTCCGTCGTCAAATGGTACGGTATCTGTGTGACCACATAATAGTAAACCTCCAGAACCGCTTCCCAATGTTGCTAGCATATTGAATTTACAGCGGGTTTCCGGAACAGGCTGGATCTCAATTTCAAAACCAATCTCTTTCAGCCAATCAGCCAGTAGATTGATAACCACTTCATTGCTTTGATCCAATTCTTCATCCACTGCACTGATAGAAGGCGCAGCAATAAGCTGGTGATATAACTCAATAAATGTTGGTAATTTAATATTCACTGTTGACAGCCCTTATTCAAGATAGTATCAATATTAATGCAATATTATTGAATATAAATTCAATTGTATTTTTGGGTTACTACATTGGGTTAATACATACATCGGGTTAATACAAGGTGAATAAATCCCATGCTTAATACGCTGATAGTTGGTGCCAGTGGTTATACCGGAGCAGAGTTAGCAGCATATCTGCAACGTCATCCTTATGTCCATCTTTCCGGTCTGATGGTTTCTTCTCAAAGTACTGATGCAGGGAAATGTTTTTCAGAGCTTTATCCACAATATAAAGGGATCCTGGATTTACCCTTACAGCCGTTGATAGATGTTGCTGAAGCTGCGAATGGTATTGATGTCGTTTTTCTTGCTACGGCTCATGAAGTCAGCCATGACATTGCACCGATATTTTTGCAAGCGGGTTGTATCGTCTTTGATTTATCTGGTGCCTATCGCGTACGAAATACACAGTTTTATTCAGAATACTATGGATTTGAGCATAAAAATACAAACTGGCTTGAGCAGGCAGTATATGGATTGGTGGAATGGCAGGCAGAAGAAATCAAAACTGCCCGGCTTGTTGCGGTTCCGGGCTGTTATCCCACGGTTTCACAGCTTTCGCTGAAACCTTTGTTGGAAGAAGGTTTGCTGGATACAGAACAGTGGCCTGTGATTAATGCTGTCAGCGGTGTAAGTGGTGCTGGGCGTAAAGCTTCACTGAATAACAGTTTCTGTGAAGTCAGTTTGCAGCCTTATGGGATTTTTAATCACCGTCATCAACCTGAAATCACGACACATTTAGGTACAGAGGTAATCTTCACACCTCATTTAGGCAATTTTGCGCGGGGGATCCTTGCCACAATTACCTGTAAGCTGAAATCAGGCGTGACAGAGGAACAAATTAGGCAGGCATATCAGCAGGCTTATCACAATAAGCCACTGATCCGGTTGTATGAAAAAGGCGTCCCTGCGTTGAAGGCAGTTGTGGGATTGCCATTTTGTGATATTGGTTTTGCTGTACAAGGGCAGCACCTGATTATTGTCGGGGCTGAGGATAATTTGCTGAAAGGTGCAGCAGCACAGGCTGTTCAGTGTATGAATATCCGGTTCGGACTCGAAGAAACTCAGGCATTGCTTTAATTCAACAATCATTTAATACCGACAGAGGATAAATCCGATGGAGCCGTTAGTTATCAAGTTGGGTGGTGTGTTATTAGATAGTCACGAAGCGCTGGTGCGGTTATTTTCTACATTACAGTCATATCGAAAAACGCATAAGCGCCCACTGGTAATTGTACACGGAGGGGGTTGTTTGGTTGATGGCCTGATGCAGAAATTACAGTTACCGATTACGAAGAAGCAAGGTCTGCGTGTAACGCCAGCAGATCAGCTCGACATTATTACCGGAACACTGGCAGGTACAGCCAATAAAACTTTGCTCGCCTGGGCGACAAAGTACCGTTTACCTGCCGTTGGCTTGTGTCTGGGGGATGGCGGTATTGTGAAAGTTTCTCAGCTTGATGAGGAACTTGGTCACACTGGCAGAGCTCATCCCGGTAATCCGGATTTACTGAAACTTTTATTGGATCTCGGCTACATCCCCATTATCAGCTCTATTGGTATTACTGAAAATGGCGAGTTAATGAATGTCAATGCAGATCAGGCTGCTACAGCTATTGCGCAGGTGTTGCATGCGGATTTGGTTTTGTTGTCGGATGTCAGTGGCATTCTGGATGGAAAGGGACAACGAATTGCTGAAGTTACGGAAGAAAAAATAAAGCGGCTTATTGAGCAAGGAGTCATTACCGACGGCATGATTGTGAAAGTTCATGCAGCATTGGAAGCCGCAAAAACATTAGGGCATCCGGTAGATATTGCAAGCTGGCGTTATGCTGACCAACTGATTGCGCTATTTAATGGTATACCCGTTGGCACTCGCATTCTGGCATAACAAGATAGAACAAATTTGGTTTGGCGTTCAACTGAGATGAATAAAAGTAAAAGGCTATCTCTATGACTATTACCTCAACAACTATTACTTCAACAACTACTACCTCAACGAAAAGCAGTATTAAGAAAATTGTTCTGGCATATTCTGGCGGTTTGGATACTTCTGCCATCATTCCGTGGTTAAAAGAAAACTATGGCAATTGTGAAGTTATCGCATTTGTTGCGGATGTTGGCCAGAGTCGAGAAGACTTAGATGGTATAGAACAAAAAGCGTTACTTTCTGGCGCTTCAGAATGTCATATCGCCGATCTACGTGAAGAATTCATCAAAGAGTATGTTTATCCGGTACTGAAAACGGGGGCATTGTATGAAGGCAGTTATTTGCTCGGCACTTCAATGGCGCGTCCTATTATTGCCAAAGCACAGGTTGAATTAGCACTGAAAGTGGGAGCTGATGCTCTTGCTCATGGTGCAACAGGCAAAGGTAATGATCAGGTGCGTTTTGAGAGTACTTATACCGCGTTGGCTCCACACCTGAAAGTAGTTGCCCCATGGCGGGAATGGGATTTGCGTTCCCGTGAAGCCTTACTGGATTATCTGAAAGTTCGTGATATTCCCACAACCGCAACGTTGGAAAAAATCTACAGTCGTGATGAAAACGCATGGCACATCTCGACCGAAGGCGGAGTATTGGAAAACACGTGGAATGCAGCCAATAAAGATTGTTGGGTGTGGACTGTGGAGCCAGAAGATGCACCTGATGAACCGGAATATGTCTCTGTCACTGTTGAAAAAGGGGAAGTGGTTGGAGTAAATGGCAAGGTATTGTCCCCATATCAATGCCTTGATGAGTTGAATACATTGGGAGCTAAACACGGTATCGGCCGGATCGATATTGTGGAAAACCGTTTGGTGGGAATGAAATCCCGTGGTTGCTACGAAACTCCGGGAGGAACCATCATGATGGCTGCACTACGTGGTATTGAACAGCTAGTGCTGGATCGCGATAGTTTCAAATGGCGTCAGCAATTGGGGCTTGAGATGTCCTATGTTGTCTATGATGGTCGTTGGTTTGTACCATTGCGCCAGTCTATTCAGGCTGCGGCGGAAACACTTGCTGAGAATGTCAGTGGTGAAGTGATCTTGACGCTGTATAAAGGGCAGGTAACAGCAATACAGAAACAATCGCCTCATAGCCTCTATTCTGAAGAGTTCGCCACCTTCGGAGAAGATGACGTTTATGATCATAGGCATGCGGAAGGGTTTATCCGCCTCCATTCGCTTTCTTCCCGTATCCGTGCGTTGAACAGTAAAAAATAATTTCCGGGCAATCAGAGAAAAGAGGTACGCAATTATGGCACTTTGGGGTGGACGTTTCAGTCAGGAAGCCGATCAGCGGTTCAAGCAATTTAATGATTCTCTGCGTTTTGACTATCGCTTGGCGGAGCAGGATATTATCGGCTCTGTTGCATGGTCAAAGGCGTTGGTTACAGTCGGTGTTTTGACACCAGAAGAACAACAAAAGCTGGATTTGGCGCTGAATGAGTTATTGGATGAGGTACGAGCCAACCCCAAGGCTATTTTGCAAAGTGATGCGGAAGATATTCATAGCTGGGTGGAAGGGCAACTAATTGCAACAGTAGGGGATCTTGGCAAAAAATTGCATACAGGGCGCAGCCGTAACGATCAGGTTGCGACAGATCTGAAATTATGGTGCAAGGGGCAGATAGCGGATATTCAGCAAGCGCTTATAGCGTTACAACAAGCGCTGGTGATTACTGCTGAAAATAACCAGGATGCAGTAATGCCGGGTTATACCCATTTGCAACGGGCACAACCCGTTACTTTCGCACATTGGTGTCTTGCTTATGCAGAAATGCTTAGTCGTGATGAGACTCGCTTGCAAGATACTCTGAAACGGTTGGATGTCAGCCCATTGGGATGCGGTGCGCTGGCGGGAACGGCGTACGATATTGACCGGGAACAATTGGCGTCATGGCTTGGTTTTGCTTCAGCAACCCGTAATAGTTTAGATAGTGTTTCAGATCGTGACCATGTTCTGGAACTGCTATCCGACGCCAGTATCAGCATGATCCATCTTTCACGTTTTGCTGAAGACCTGATTTTCTTCAACAGTGGAGAAGCTGGTTTTATAGAACTGTCGGATCGGGTAACTTCCGGCTCATCCCTGATGCCCCAAAAGAAAAATCCTGATGCACTGGAATTGATCCGTGGTAAATGTGGCCGGGTACAAGGTGCATTAACAAGTATGATGATGATGCTGAAAGGTCTTCCCCTTGCTTATAACAAAGACATGCAGGAAGACAAAGAGGGCTTGTTTGATGCATTGGATACATGGCGGGATTGCCTGCACATGGCAGTGTTGGTATTGGATGATATTCAGATAAAACGTGATCATTGCAAGGAGGCTGCACAACAGGGTTATGCCAATGCTACTGAATTGGCAGATTATCTGGTGGCAAAAGGTATTCCGTTTCGTGAAGCACATCACATTGTTGGTGAGGCAGTGATTGCTGCGATAAAGAAAGGTAATGCGTTGGAAGAATTGTCATTATCTGAACTGCAACAATTTAGTGAAACTATTTCGATAGATGTATATGACATTTTATCGTTACAGTCTTGTCTGGATAAACGTTTGGCAAAAGGTGGTGTAGCACAGAAACAGGTGAAACTGGCCATTGCTGAGGCGAAGCAGAGGTTACATATCAATTAATTTTCTCTGACTGGACAGCCTGTTTATTATGACAGGCTGGTTTGCCATGCTGTCGTAATAATTTCTGTTTTTTTGATTTTTCATAAAGTGATTTTTCATAAAATGTTTTATAAAAACGCCAGAGATCACAAGCATTTGATAGTTCTATTCCCTCGTGCATATAATGGCTTACACTAAACAATTCTATCATTGATATAAAACAATGAGGTTGGGAATGAATATCCGAGATCTGGAATATCTTGTGGCTCTTGCTGAGTGTCGGCATTTCCGGCGAGCCGCTGATTCTTGCCATGTTAGTCAACCAACACTCAGTGGGCAGATACGTAAACTTGAAGATGAATTGGGTGTGATGCTGCTCGAACGCACAAGCCGTAAAGTCTTGTTTACACAACAAGGTATGTTGTTAGTGGAGCAAGCCAAGACGGTATTACGGGAAGTAAAGGTCTTACAGGAAATGGCTGCTCTGCAAGGTGAAAGTATGTCCGGGCCACTGCATATCGGTCTTATTCCTACAGTCGGCCCTTATCTCCTGCCATTGATTATTCCTGAATTGCATAAATTGTTTCCCAAACTGGAAATGTATCTGCATGAAGCTCAAACTCAGAATTTGTTGGCTCAACTTGATAGTGGAAAACTTGACTGCGCTATTTTGGCTTCGTTGAAAGAAACAGAAGCATTCATTGAATTGCCCCTCTTTGAGGAATCAATGAAACTTGCGGTCTATGAAGAGCACAAATGGGCGAACCGAACTAGGGTCAAAATGGGAGATCTTGCAGGGGAAAAATTATTGATGCTGGAAGATGGTCACTGCCTGCGTGATCAAGCAATGGGGTTTTGTTTTCAGGCTGGAGCCAAAGAAGATACCCATTTCAGGGCAACCAGTTTGGAAACTTTGCGTAATATGGTTGCGGCGGGGAGTGGCATCACTTTATTACCCGCTCTGTCTGTTCCTAAAGAGAGAAAACGGGATGGTGTCTGTTATCTAGAATGCCATGAACCTGTGCCTGAGCGTTCTATCATTTTGGTTTATCGTCCCGGTTCACCTCTGCGTGGTCGCTATGAGCAATTGGCAGAGGCGATTCAGGCCAAAATGGGAAATTATTTTGAAGTCAACGGAACAGCATCAAAATAATCGATTTAGCCCATTGAGAGCTGCAACACGGTATGCTTCAGCCATAGTTGGGTAGTTGAAGGTAGTATTAACGAAATATTCGATATTATTGCCTTCACCTTTTTGCTCCATAATCGCTTGACCGATATGGATAATCTCTGCGGCTCGTTCGCCAAAACAGTGAATACCCAGTATCTGTTTTGTCTCGCGGTGGAATAGTATCTTGATACTACCTACATTCATTCCTGCAATCTGCGCTCTGGCCAGATGTTTGAATTGGGCTCGTCCGACTTCATACGGGATTTTCATCGCCGTCAATTGCTGCTCAGTTTTACCTACCGAACTAATTTCTGGTATGGTGTAGATGCCTGTTGGGATATCTTCCACCAGATGCATTTCAGCATCTCCGGCCATGATGGCTTTTGCTGCAATGCGCCCTTGATCGTAGGCAGCGGAAGCGAGACTTGGATAACCAATCACATCACCAACCGCATAAATATTCTCATTGCTGGTTTGGTAGACTCGGTTCACTTTCAATAAACCACGGTTATCTGTTTCCAGCCCGACATTCTCCAATCCGAGTTTGTCTGTATTACCTGTTCGGCCATTGGCGTACAGTAAACAATCTGCTTTAACTTTTTTGCCTGATTTCAGATGGATAATCACACCATCATCAAGACCTTCGATCTTTTCATATTCTTCATTATGACGGATGACAATACCGCTATTCCAGAAATGGTAAGACAAGGCGTCAGACATCTCTTGATCGAGAAATGACAGCAGATGATCACGGGTGTTGATCAAATCTACCTTAACGCCTAATCCACGGAAGATAGAAGCATATTCACAGCCAATCACTCCTGCACCATAAATAATAACGTGGCGTGGTTCATGCTCCAGTTGCAGAATAGTATCGCTGTTATAAATACGAGAGTGAGTAAAATCGACATCGGGTGGGCAGTAAGGACGGGAGCCTGTGGCAATAATTATTTTGTCTGCGCTTAATATGTCAACACTATCATCGGTATAACGTACACTGACGTGGTGTTCATCGATGAAAGTTGCTTCACCTGCAAACATCTGGCACCGATTGCGTTCATAAAACCCCTGCCGCATTTTAGTCTGCTGATTAATGACAACTTCTGCATGACGTAAAATTTCTGAAAATGAGGAGCGGAGAATGCGGGAACTATCACTATAGAGGGGGTTTTGATTAAATTCGATAATACGACTGACAGCATGACGTAAGGCTTTTGATGGGATAGTGCCCCAATGGGTACAGCCACCGCCGATATTATTGTAACGTTCTATAACTGCAACGTTTTTTCTTAGTTTTGCCAATCCCATTGCTGCCCCTTCTCCACCGGGTCCGGAGCCAATTACGATGGCATCAAAATGAGTATATTGCATAGAGGAAAGACCTGTTTTTACACAAAATAACAACTCTATATTAACATTGGTTGGCATAATAACCTAATGAGCATATGGCCTTTGTTTTCTGAATAAGGAATACAACAGGGAAATATGGGTTAATATCTTTAAGAGAACAATCACAGCAAATACAGCAGAATCTGATATATTTGCTCCATAATATAGTCGAGTAGATATATCAGGATTGTTGTGAATAATGTAACTGGAGTCAGAGCGAAACAGAAAGAGAAAACCCGTCGCTCCTTGATTGAAGCAGCATTTAGTCAACTGAGTGCTGAGCGTAGTTTCACCAGCCTGAGTTTGCGGGAAGTGGCTCGAGAAGCGGGGATTGCACCAACTTCATTTTACCGTCATTTCCGTGACGTAGATGAATTAGGGCTGACTATGGTGGATGAAAGCGGATTAATGCTGCGCCAGTTAATGCGTCAGGCACGTCAGCGCATCGAAAAGGGGGGGAGTGTCATCCGCACCTCTGTTTCAACCTTTATGGAATTCATTGGTAATAATCCTAACGCATTCCGGTTATTACTGCGTGAACGTTCCGGAACATCAGCTGAGTTTCGTGCTGCTGTCGCACGGGAAATCCAACATTTTATTGCAGAACTGGCAGACTATCTTGAACAGGCCAGTCATATGCCGCGTCATTTTACCGAAATAGAAGCAGAGGCGATGGTAACAATTGTGTTTAGTGCTGGTGCAGAAGCGCTGGATATTGATGAAAAGAAAAGACGTCGTCTCGAAGAACGTTTGGTATTACAACTCCGCATGATTTCCAAAGGCGCTTTTTATTGGTATCGGCGAGAACAAGAAAAAACGGCTAATTCAAAAAGTACTGCCCTAAAAACCGCTGTCTCTAAACCAACTGTCTCTAAAATAATAACAGCCCCTAAAACCTCTTAAATAATCTGAAAGGAGAAAAATACGATGGAACAATACCGCCAAGATAAAAGCACAATGTTGCTGGCTCTTATCGTTGGACTGGCAACACACGGAACTTTTTCAGCATTTTTTAATTCACTGGTGCCTTTTTCAATCTTCCCGATTATCTCACTGGCCTTATCTCTGTATTGCCTCCATCAACGTTATTTGAACTACCCAATGGCAGAAGGATTACCAAAAATAGCTATCGGCTGTTTCTTTCTGGGGATTCTTGCTTATAACGCAATTATTCGGGTTAAACACCCGGAGATTGGTTCTAATTTCTTGTCTGTCGTGATTGGAACTGCACTGGTATTTTGGATTTACAGAAAAGTGAAAGGGCGCAGGCAGCAGGCCATGCTTTCAGAAAAGCAAAACTAATGACTTTTTGATAATAATTTCATGAAAACGCCATTAGGATTGATTATGGCGTTTTCTGCTTTTTGGTCTGAACTTTCTGATATGGAAAGATTCAGTAACGTGAAAGGCGTGTTATAAACGAGTTGATTAATCGCGTCTTTCTAGTAATACACCACATTCCATATGGTGGGTATATGGGAACTGATCAAAAAGCGCCAGCTTGCTAACTTTATGAGTTTGCGTCAACGTTTCTAAATTCTGGCAGAGAGTTTCTGGATTACAGGAAATATATAGAATACGTGGATATCCCTGTACCATTTTGACAGTTTCTTCATCCAAGCCGCTACGAGGCGGATCGACAAAAATAGTTTCACATTGATAACTCTTCAGATCAATTCCTTGAAGACGGTTGAACTCCCGTTCTCCATTCATTGCCTGAGTAAATTCTTCCGCTGACATACGGATAATTTGTACATTATCAATCTGATTTGCTTCGATATTAAATTGCGCAGCAGCAACGGAAGGTTTGGCAATTTCTGTTGCCAGAACGCGATCAAAATTTTGAGCTAATGCCAGGGAAAAGTTGCCATTACCGCAATATAGTTCAAGCAGATCGCCTTTGGCATCTTTGGTAATATCTAACGCCCACTCCAGCATATGAATACTGATACTGACATTTGGCTGGGTAAAACTATTTTCGACCTGACGATAAATCATTGTCCTACCCGCAACGGGTAACTCTTCATCTATATAGTCATGATCGAGCATAATTTTAGTTTTTGAGGCACGACCAATAAGTTGAACATCAAAGCCTTCTGCTTTTAACTGATTGCGCAAAGTGATTGCATGTTCGCGCCATTCATTCCCCAGTTTTTTGTGGTAAAGCAGGGAAACAATGATTTTGTTGCTGCGGGTAGAAAGATAGTCCACTTGAAACAGTTTATGACGCAATATCAAGTTGTTTTTTACGCCAGCAATAATTGCCTGCATCATGCTATTAATCAGTTGGTTGGCAACTGGAAATTGATCAACACGGATACGCTGTTTTGTCTGTTGATCAAACATAATGTGATAGAGGTCGTCTTCCTCATGCCAGATACGGAATTCTGCTCGCATCCTGTAGTGAGATGCGGGGGAACGGAAAACTTCAGGCTCAGGTGCGCTAAAGGGGGCCATCATTCCTTTCAGGCGATGGGCCTTCTCCATCAATTGATTTTCATAATCTTCCGTTGGCAAGACATTCTGCATTATCTGGTTCTCGTATGATCACGTTAAGAAAAATTTCCGAGCGGCATTGTAGGGAAAGTACAAAGGATGTCCAGTTTTCTGGTTCATCAACTCTCTTTTTTTGATGGAGAAGCATTCTGGACACGCTATTGTCTTCATCGTAGCATGACTCTTCATAGTTAGACTCACGACGAGATTCCATTCTCTCATGACAAATAAAAAACGTACTTTTTTACCAACTGCTTCGGTCATGGTGCTTTCTTGTTGGAGTAATTTATCCGTTGCTAATAATCAAGATCCGTTGGTGGTAACAGCAAATCGTTTTAAACAACCTATTTCTTCTGTTTTAGCACCGATGACCGTAGTTACACGTGAAGAAATTGAACAATGGCAATCTAATAGCTTGGTTGATGTACTACGCCGTTTGCCGAGCATTGATATTGCACAAAATGGTGGGCTCGGACAGAATGCTTCTTTGTTTGTTCGTGGTACAGAATCTCGCCATATTTTAGTGCTGGTGGATGGGATCCGATTAAATCAGGCAGGCATCACGGGAGCTGCGGATTTTAGTCAGATCCCAATTTCAATGGTGCAAAGAATCGAATATATCCGTGGTGCGCGTTCTGCGGTATATGGCTCTGATGCTATCGGTGGCGTTATCAATATTATCACCAGACGGGAGCAGCAGGGGACGACATTGAATGTTGGGATCGGCTCATATGGATACCAAAATTACAACGGCTCAACACAACAAAAACTTGGCGAAAATACTTTATTGAATGCCGCAGCAGGATATACCTATACCAGAGGATTTGATGTTGTGGCGGGTAATGGAACTAATGAACCGGATCGCGATGGGTTCATGAGCAAAATGTTGTGGCTGGAACTTGATCATAAGTTCAATGACCAATTCAACGGGTTTATACGTACATATGGCTACAATAATAGAACAAATTATGATGGAGCCTTTACTGATACCCGAAAATTATTCAGCCGAAGTTACGAAACCGGAATTCAGTTCAATCAAGGCAATTACTCGTCTCAATTCATAGCCAGTTATAGTCACGTTAAAGATTACAATTTTAAACATAAGATTTATCAAGGAAACACAACTTTAAGTAATTCTGAACAATACAATGTCCAATGGGGAAATGTATGGCAGATTGGTCATGGCGCAATTAGTGGAGGTGTGGACTGGAAAAGAGAATCTGTCGCGGCAGGCTCTAACAATATCCCAGTACAAAAAGACGTTGATAATACCGGAGCATATTTAACTGTTCAGCAAAAAATTCATGACTTCATTTTGGAAGGCGCTGTACGCTCAGATCGCCATTCTGAATATGATTGGAACACAACTTGGCAAACCGGAGCGGGTTGGGAGTTCATTGATGGTTATCGTTTTATCGCTTCCTATGGAACTGCGTTTAAGGCGCCGACGCTTGGGCAATTATATGGTTGGGGAGCAAACCCAAATTTAAATCCAGAGAAAAGTAAACAGTGGGAAGTGGGTGTTGAGGGAGTAACGGGAGCGTTTAATTGGCGTTTATCTATTTATAAAAATAACATTGAACAATTGATAGATTTCTCTAATAACCGTTACTTGAATATAGGACAAGCAAAAATCAAAGGTATCGAATGGACAGGAACTATGGATATCGGCATTTTCCAGCATCAACTGACATTGCAGTATGTTGATCCACGTGATGGTAATAATCAGCAATTAACCCGTAGAGCTAAACAGCAAGTAAAATATCAATTAGATTGGGAAGCCTTTGATGTCGATTGGGGAGTCACGTATCAATATATTGGGCCGCGTTATGATCAAGACTTTAATATGTTTCCTCCGAAGAGATTGAAATTAGGAGGTGTTAGTTTATGGGACATCAACATGTCTTATCCAATCACTAGCCGCCTAACAATACGTGCTAGAATAGCTAATCTGTTTGATAAAAATTATGAGACAGCTTATGGCTATCGCACTCCAGGACGAGAATACTCCCTCACAGGCAGTTACAACTTCTGATTTGAATACAACTGACCGCCCAACCATTCTGATTTTTGATTCCGGTGTGGGTGGGTTATCTGTATATCAAGAGATTCGACAATTACTGCCGGATCTCCACTATATATATGCTTTCGATAATGAAGCCTTTCCTTATGGAGAGAAAACTGCGGAAGAGATCATTGAGCGAATTGTCAAAGTTGTCGATGAAATCCAGAAAAGGCATCCTTTAGCAGTTGTAGTGA
>NZ_CP072455.1:4170000-4205000 GCF_017743015.1 Xenorhabdus budapestensis | reverse complement strand
TGCACGGAGCCATCCTTGAAATACCACCCTTGAATGTTTGATGTTCTAACGTAGGCCCGTTATCCGGGTTGCGGACAGTGTCTGGCGGGTAGTTTGACTGGGGCGGTCTCCTCCCAAAGCGTAACGGAGGAGCACGAAGGTCAGCTAATCACGGTCGGACATCGTGAGGTTAGTGCAAAGGCATAAGCTGGCTTGACTGCGAGCGTGACGGCGCGAGCAGGTACGAAAGTAGGTCTTAGTGATCCGGTGGTTCTGCATGGAAGGGCCATCGCTCAACGGATAAAAGGTACTCCGGGGATAACAGGCTGATACCGCCCAAGAGTTCATATCGACGGCGGTGTTTGGCACCTCGATGTCGGCTCATCACATCCTGGGGCTGAAGTAGGTCCCAAGGGTATGGCTGTTCGCCATTTAAAGTGGTACGCGAGCTGGGTTTAGAACGTCGTGAGACAGTTCGGTCCCTATCTGCCGTGGGCGCTGGAAGATTGAAAGGGGCTGCTCCTAGTACGAGAGGACCGGAGTGGACGCACCACTGGTGTACGGGTTGTCATGCCAATGGCACTGCCCGGTAGCTAAGTGCGGCAGAGATAACCGCTGAAAGCATCTAAGCGGGAAACTTGCCTTGAGATGAGTCTTCCCTGACTCCTGGAGAGTCCTGAAGGGCCGTCCGAGACGAGGACGTGGATAGGCTGGGTGTGTAAGCGTTGCGAGACGTTGAGCTGACCAGTACTAATGCCCCGTGCGGCTTAACCTGACAACACCGAAGGGGTTTTGTGGGTTTGAGAGACGAGAGAAAGACAGGGTTTCAGGTATATTTTCGATAGACGCGGAAGCGGTGACGGACGAAAATAACAAGCAGCTTGTTCGGGATTGAATACAGGATTTGTCTGGCGGCAACAGCGCGGTGGTCCCACCTGACCCCATGCCGAACTCAGCAGTGAAACGCCGTAGCGCCGATGGTAGTGTGGGGTCTCCCCATGTGAGAGTAGGGCACTGCCAGACATTCATTTATAAGTTTTGCTAAAATGGCAGCACTTTTTATTTTAGCATTTGCTGATATGGCTCAGTTGGTAGAGCACACCCTTGGTAAGGGTGAGGTCCCCAGTTCGAATCTGGGTATCAGCACCATGAATAATATGTTCGGCAAATAAAACAGAATTTGCTTGGCAGCAATAGCGCGGCGGTCCCACCTGACCCCATGCCGAACTCAGCAGTGAAACGCCGTAGCGCCGATGGTAGTGTGGGGTCTCCCCATGTGAGAGTAGGGAACTGCCAAGCTTTAATATCCAGTCAAAAGGCCACTCATCTGAGTGGCCTTTTGCATTTCTGGTTATTTTGTTTTTTCTCTTTTCTATGTCTTCTATAGTAAGTCAGTTACTACTGGTTTATCTTTCAAAGATAGAGTCTGCTAGACTACAGGCAAATTATTTATCGAGTTCGAAATGAATGTCTGTCTGTCAACCAACTCAACTAAAAGAGTTCAACACGTTTGGTATTTCAGTCAATGCTGAACGTATTTGTACGGCAACCTCAACTGAATCACTTTTATCTTTATGGCAAGAAGCTGAGAAGAGTGGTCATCCTATCCTTATACTGGGAGGAGGTAGCAATGTTCTATTTACTGAAAACTTTAAGGGAACAGTAATCTTAAATCGCATTCTTGGTATCGAGATACAAGGATCTGATATTGCATGGTATATTCATGTCGGTGCAGGTGAAAATTGGCATGAATTAATTAAATATTTACTAAATCGGCAAATTTTTGGTCTGGAGAATTTGGCATTGATTCCTGGGAATGTTGGCTCTGCTCCTATTCAAAATATTGGAGCCTATGGAATTGAGTTTAAACAAGTCTGTGAATATGTCGACTTAGTTGAGCTGAAAACTGGTAAACAAATTCGTTTGATGGAAAACGAGTGTCAATTTGCTTATAGGGATAGTATCTTCAAACATCAATATAGAGAAGGATATGCAATTATTTCTGTTGGTTTGAGGCTAAATAAAACGTGGCAGCCTATATTAACCTATAGTGGTTTAACGCAGTTCTTGGGTGACGATGTTACACCAGAGCAAATATTCCATGCAGTCTGTGAAATGCGCCAGAGTAAGTTGCCAGATCCTGTTGTTATAGGAAATGTAGGAAGTTTCTTTAAGAACCCGGTTGTATCGATTGAGTTGGCGCAAAAAATTAAATCGGAATACCCTGAATGCCCTCAATATCATCATAATGAACATAGTGTAAAAATAGCTGCGGGCTGGTTGATAGATCAATGTCATTTAAAAGGGTATCGTGTTGGTGATGCTGCTGTTCACATGAAACAAGCATTGGTATTAATCAATCTAGGTAGTGCCACAGGGCAGGATATTATTTCCTTGGCTGCTTATGTACGCAAGCAAGTAGCCAATAAATTCAATATTTCTTTAGAGCCTGAAGTCCGTTTCATTGGTAGTGAAGGTGAAATAGACGGAGTGGAATGTATTTCATGAAAGATATTAGTATTCCATTAAAATTAATTAACGTGTTATCAGATGGTGAAATTCATTCAGGGCAGCAGTTAGGTCAGGAATTAGGAATGAGCCGGGCAGGAATAAATAAACATATCCAGACTATTCGTAAGTGGGGAGTGGAGATTTTGACGATCTCCGGTAAAGGTTACCGCTTTCCTGCCCCAATGAATCTTCTCAGTAAAGAAATGATTGAAAGCTACCTGCCAAACAATCGCATTGAGGTTATTCCTGTTATTGATTCCACAAATCAGTATTTGTTAGATAAATTTGCTGAACTTACTTCGGGGGATTCCTGCGTCGCAGAATACCAATATGCAGGGAGAGGCCGTCGTGGAAGACAATGGGTGTCTGCTTTCGGACGGAATTTATATTTATCTATGTTCTGGCGTTTAGAACAAGGGCCTGCTGCTACAATAGGATTAAGCTTGGTAGTCGGCATTGTAATTGCGGAAGTTTTGAATCGTCAGGGAGCAGAAAGAGTAAAAGTAAAGTGGCCTAATGATTTGTATCTGGATGATAAGAAACTGGCCGGTATATTAGTTGAATTAATGGGGAAAACAGGAGATGCAGCTCAGATTGTCATCGGAATTGGTATGAATATTTCAATGAGCAGTGAGCAGCATAAATTAATAAACCAAAGGTCGACTAATCTACAGCAGGCAGGAGTAACTATTGAACGGAATAAGTTAGTTGCTGAAATCGTTGTTGAACTCAAGAAGGCGTTGGTCCGGTTTGAAAACGAAGGATTATTACCATTTATTTCCAGATGGTTTAAATTAGATAATTTTATGAATCGTCCGGTGAGATTGATTATTGGTGATCAAGAAATTTATGGGATCTCCCGTGGAATTGACCAGCAAGGTGCTCTATTGCTTGATATCAATGGTGTCATTACGCCTTATATTGGCGGTGAAATTTCTCTGAGAGGTTGCTGAGTATAAAGCCGGAAGATTTCCGGCTTTATACATTATTTTCTTAATCTGACGCTTTCAATAGCGTGGTTAGCACCTTTAGTCATAATTAAGCTGGCGCGTTCTCTAGTTGGTAAGATGTTTTGCTGTAAATTTAATCCGTTAATTTCTTGCCAAATGCCTGATGCGACTTTTATTGCTTCTTCTGTCGTTAATTTAGAATAACCGTGGAAATAAGAGTCTGGGTCAGCAAAAGCGCCTTGGCGGAATTTAAGAAAACGGCTGACATACCATTGTTCGAGTAATTGTTCTGATGCGTCAACATAAATAGAAAAGTCAACAAAATCAGAAACAAAAACATGGTGCGGCTCATGGGGATAATCCATGCCACTTTGTAGCACATTTAGACCCTCTAGTATCAGAATATCTGGTCGTTCTATGACAAGCTGTTCGTCAGGTACAATATCATAGCTAAGGTGAGAATATACTGGCGCTGTGACCTTTTCAACACCTGATTTTATATCAGAGACAAATTTGACTAAACCGCGCATATCATAGGATTCGGGAAATCCTTTTTTCTTCATTAAACCGCGCTCATTTAGCACATTGTTAGAGTGTAAAAAGCCGTCTGTTGTCACCAGTTTCACGCGACGATGTTCAGGCCAGCGGCTCAATAATGCTTGTAATAAACGTGCCGTTGTACTCTTCCCAACAGCAACGCTACCTGCAATACCAATGATGTAAGGTATTTTTTGCCCACCAGTTCCTAAAAATTGTTCGAGAACAGCCTGGCGCCGTAGATTGGAACTAATATAAAAATTAAGTAGGCGTGATAATGGCAAATAGATCTCAATTACTTCATCTATTGAAATTTCTTCATTAATTCCTTTTAAAGCAGCAACCTCTTCTGCTGTTAATGTTAAAGGTACTGAGTCACGTAAAGTTGCCCAATGTTCACGATCAAATTGTAAATAAGGGGTTGTTAAAAAAGATTCTTTCTTATTCATAAGCCAACATCTGCCTATCTATGCAGGTTGGACGGGTTGTTGTGCAGACCCGTATCCGACAAAAAATAAATCTCATCATATCGGCTGAACTATCTTAGGCGTAGAAATTTTTATTATTTTAGTAATTTTTTTGATGGAAAATACAAAATTGCGAAAAAATGTGTAGTTTTTTTGTTTGCCTTTTAATAAGTATTTAAGGCCTTTTTAAGGAAAGTGGCTTTGATGTGATAAGTAATATTTCAAAATAATCTATCAGTTTGTTATTGAAGTTTTCATCTTGCGAATTTTTGTTTGTCATTTGTACTTTATCTATTGAAAAAATCACCAAAACAACCTTGATTGAACGTAATGTGAGCGAAAAAACAAAAAAGATAATTTTTTTGTTGCATCACAGGCGAATACTACCTAGAATGCGCAGCACTTGATGCCGGCATAGCTCAGATGGTAGAGCAACTGACTTGTAATCAGTAGGTCCCGAGTTCGATTCTTGGTGCCGGCACCATTAAAAATTTGGAAAGGTGGGGTTCCCGAGCGGCCAAAGGGAGCAGACTGTAAATCTGCCGTCACAGACTTCGAAGGTTCGAATCCTTCCCCCACCACCATAAACCAGTTTTCATCTTGAGTGTTCTGCTCAGGTAATTATTACAGACAGAATATTTAAGATATAATACAGCTGATTAAAGTCAGGTAGCCGAGTTCACGCGGGCATCGTATAATGGCTATTACCTCAGCCTTCCAAGCTGATGATGCGGGTTCGATTCCCGCTGCCCGCTCCAAGATGTGCTGATATAGCTCAGTTGGTAGAGCACACCCTTGGTAAGGGTGAGGTCGGCAGTTCGAATCTGCCTATCAGCACCACTTCCTTAGTTCTTGCCTCCTGGTTTTCTTCCTGTTGATATCTAAACGAGCACAATTGCTTGGTTGATGTGGTGAAACCACCGATTCCGTGTCTTAGAGGGATAACCTAATGTCTAAAGAAAAGTTTGAACGTTCAAAACCGCACGTTAACGTTGGTACTATCGGCCACGTTGACCATGGTAAAACTACCCTGACTGCTGCAATCACCACCGTTCTGGCGAAAACTTACGGCGGTAATGCTCGTGCATTCGACCAGATCGATAACGCACCAGAAGAAAAAGCACGTGGTATCACCATCTCTACTTCTCACGTAGAATACGATACTCCATCCCGTCACTACGCACACGTTGACTGCCCAGGCCACGCCGATTACGTGAAAAACATGATCACCGGTGCTGCCCAGATGGACGGTGCGATCCTGGTTGTTGCGGCAACTGATGGCCCAATGCCACAGACTCGTGAGCACATCCTGCTGGGCCGTCAGGTAGGTGTACCATACATCATCGTGTTCCTGAACAAATGTGACATGGTTGATGATGAAGAGCTGCTGGAACTGGTAGAAATGGAAGTACGTGAGCTGCTGTCTCAGTACGATTTCCCAGGCGATGACACTCCAATCATCCGTGGTTCTGCTCTGAAAGCGCTGGAAGGCGACGCAGAGTGGGAAGCGAAAATCATCGAACTGGCTGAAGCGCTGGATTCTTACATCCCAGAACCAGAGCGTGATATTGATAAGCCATTCCTGCTGCCAATCGAAGACGTATTCTCTATCTCCGGCCGTGGTACTGTAGTTACTGGTCGTGTAGAGCGTGGTATCGTTAAAGTGGGTGACGAAGTTGAAATCGTGGGTATCAAAGAAACCACCAAAACAACTTGTACTGGCGTTGAAATGTTCCGCAAACTGCTGGACGAAGGCCGCGCAGGTGAGAACGTAGGTGTTCTGCTGCGTGGTACTAAGCGTGATGACGTTGAGCGTGGTCAGGTTCTGGCGAAGCCAGCTTCTATCCACCCACACACTCAGTTCGAATCTGAAGTGTACATCCTGAGCAAAGATGAAGGTGGCCGCCATACTCCATTCTTCAAAGGTTACCGCCCACAGTTCTACTTCCGTACAACTGACGTAACTGGTACTATCGAACTGCCAGAAGGCGTAGAGATGGTAATGCCAGGTGACAACATCAACATGAAAGTAACCCTGATTGCGCCAATCGCAATGGACGAAGGTCTGCGTTTCGCAATTCGTGAAGGTGGCCGTACGGTAGGTGCTGGTGTTGTTGCTAAAGTTATTGCTTAATCTTTGATAAGAAAAAGATTATGAAAAAAGAGGAGCCAAGCAAGGCTCCTCTTTTTTGTGCCACCGAAAATGGTGGCTTTATTTTGCTTATAAACAAAATAGAAACAATAATTGAAATGAGAGTTATTTCTATTTACTATTTGTCAGTATCCTTTATTTTATAGCTATAACTGTTCTTTTAATCATCGCTACATAAATAGTTAAAAGAGTGCTCCATGTATATCTGTCTCTGCAACGCGATAAATGATAAAACCATACGTAACGTCGTTCGGCAGCAGCATGTCCGTTCTATCAGAGAGCTGAAAAGCTTTGTGCCTGTAGGGAGTGATTGTGGAAAATGCGTACGCCAAGCCCGTGAGATAATTAACGAGGAGATTTCTTTACTACCCCCTATGATTAATGTTGCCTAAAATAAGCACAATTTTCTTGCAATTACTCTGCTTAATTAGTACTACAATGTAGGTACTGGAAGCGGAGGAATTAGTTATGAAAGGTGATAAAAAAATCATTGCCCATTTTAATAGACTTCTTGGTAATGAGCTTGTTGCTATCAACCAGTATTTTTTACATGCCCGAATGTTTAAAAACTGGGGATTAATGCGTTTGAATGACGTTGAATATCGTGAATCCATTGAGGAAATGAAACACGCTGATAAATATATTGAGCGTATTTTATTTCTGGAAGGCATACCCAATTTACAGGATCTAGGTAAACTCAATATCGGTGAGGATGTTGAAGAAATGTTGCAATCCGATTTGGCACTGGAGTTACGTGGAGCGCAGGATATCAGAGAAGCAATAGCATATGCCGATTCAATTCATGACTATGTGAGCAGGGATCTGATGATTGAGGTTCTTGCAGATGAAGAAAATCACATAGACTGGCTGGAGACACAACTCGATCTAATTAAACGGATGGGAATACAAAACTACATTCAAGCTCAGGTAGTAGAAGAGTAGAGTCATACTAACGCCTTGTAAATTTATTATGGGGCGTTTATTCTCCTCTTTTACCCACTTTTACTATTTCTCTGAATAAATTTCATCCTCATCTTGCATTGTCAATAGATTCACGTATAATGCGCGAGCCTACCTACATTAGTAGGCTGATTTTTATCAGTATGAGCGATCAATTACCGCCATATTAAAATACTCCCGATATGGGAGTTATACACAGAACGATTACACTCCCCCATCAATCGAAATGGGTGTGAGGAGTAATTTCTTACGTTTATAAAAATAGTTGGAGCTCTGGTCTCATGCAGAACCAAAGAATCCGTATCCGCCTGAAAGCATTTGATCATCGTTTGATCGATCAATCAACTGCGGAAATCGTAGAGACCGCTAAGCGCACTGGTGCGCAGGTTCGTGGTCCGATCCCGCTGCCGACTCGTAAAGAGCGTTTTACTGTTCTGATTTCTCCGCACGTTAACAAAGATGCGCGTGATCAGTACGAAATTCGCACTCACAAACGTCTGGTTGACATCGTTGAGCCAACCGAGAAAACCGTTGATGCTCTGATGCGTCTGGATCTGGCTGCCGGTGTAGACGTGCAGATCAGCCTGGGTTAATCAGGTCATTGAACGATTGAGAGGTTGAAACAATGATTGGTTTAGTCGGTAAAAAAGTGGGTATGACTCGCATCTTCACTGAAGATGGTGTTTCAATCCCTGTAACTGTTATCGAAATCGAAGATAACCGTGTGACTCAAGTTAAAAACAACGAGACTGACGGTTATCGTGCAATACAGGTAACGACTGGTAGCAAAAAAGCAAACCGCGTAAATAAGCCTGAAGCAGGTCATTTCGCTAAAGCTGGCGTTGAAGCTGGCCGCATTCTGCGTGAATTCCGTCTGTCTGAAGGCGATGCAGAATACACTGTAGGTCAAAGCATTAGCGTTGCAATTTTCGCTGACGTTAAAAAAGTCGACGTTACTGGTACATCTAAAGGTAAAGGTTTCGCGGGTACTGTTAAACGCTGGAACTTCCGTACTCAGGATGCTACCCATGGTAACTCCTTGTCTCACCGTGTTCCGGGTTCTATCGGTCAAAACCAGACTCCGGGCAAAGTGTTTAAAGGCAAGAAAATGGCAGGCCAACTGGGTAATGAGCGTGTAACCGTTCAGAGTCTGGATGTAGTACGAGTTGACGCTGAGCGCAACCTGCTGCTGGTCAAAGGTGCTGTTCCAGGTGCAACGAACAGTAACCTGATCGTAAAACCGGCTGTCAAGGCGTAACGTCGAGGAGATAGGAATGGAATTGGTAATGAAAGACGCGCAAAGCGCGCTGACTGTTTCCGAAACTACCTTCGGGCGTGATTTCAATGAAGCACTTGTGCATCAAGTAGTTGTTGCGTATGCAGCTGGTGCTCGTCAAGGTACTCGTGCTCAGAAAACTCGTGCTGAAGTTTCTGGTTCAGGTAAAAAACCATGGCGTCAGAAAGGCACTGGTCGTGCGCGTTCTGGTTCTATTAAGAGCCCAATTTGGCGCTCTGGTGGTGTAACTTTTGCAGCGAAACCACAGGACCACAGTCAAAAAGTTAATAAAAAGATGTACCGCGGTGCTCTGAAAAGCATCCTGTCTGAACTGGTACGTCAAGATCGTCTGATCGTTGTCGAAAAGTTCTCTGTTGAAGCACCTAAAACTAAGCTGCTGGTACAGAAACTGAAAGAAATGGCTCTGGAAGACGTGCTGATCGTCACTAGCGAAGTTGATGAGAACCTGTTCTTAGCAGCTCGTAACTTGTATAAAGTTGACATTCGTGATGCTGCAGGTATCGACCCAGTAAGCCTGATTGCCTTCGACAAAGTGGTTATGACTGCTGAAGCTGTGAAGCAAGTTGAGGAGATGCTGGCATGATCCGTGAAGAACGTCTGCTAAAAGTACTGCGCGCGCCGCACGTATCTGAAAAAGCTTCTACAGCGATGGAAAAGAGCAACACCATCGTTCTCAAAGTTGCGAAAGACGCGACTAAAGCAGAAATCAAAGCTGCTGTACAGAAACTGTTTGAAGTCGAAGTTGAAGGCGTAAACACTTTGCTGGTTAAAGGTAAAGTAAAACGTCACGGTCAGCGTATTGGTCGTCGTAGCGACTGGAAAAAAGCTTACGTCACCCTGAAAGAAGGCCAGAACTTGGACTTCGTTGGCGGCGCTGAGTAATTCGGAGGAGTAAAGAACAATGGCAATTGTTAAATGTAAACCTACGTCTCCGGGCCGTCGCCACGTTGTTAAAGTGGTTAACCCTGAGCTGCATAAGGGTAAGCCTTATGCTCCGCTGTTGGAAAAAAACAGCAAAACTGGTGGTCGTAACAACAATGGTCGTATTACCACTCGTCATATCGGTGGTGGCCATAAACAGCATTATCGTCTGATTGACTTCAAACGCAACAAAGACGGTATTCCTGCTGTTGTTGAGCGTCTGGAATATGATCCAAACCGCTCAGCAAACATCGCGCTGGTTCTGTATAAAGACGGTGAGCGTCGTTACATCCTTGCGCCTAAAGGTCTGAAAGCTGGTGATCAAATCCAGTCTGGTGTTGATTCAGCAATCAAGACCGGTAACGCTCTGCCAATGCGTAATATCCCAGTTGGTTCTACTGTTCACAACATAGAAATGAAACCAGGTAAAGGTGGCCAGCTGGCTCGTTCAGCAGGTGCTTATGCTCAGATGGTTGCACGTGATGGTTCTTATGTAACCCTGCGTCTGCGTTCTGGTGAAATGCGTAAGGTACTGTCTGATTGCCGTGCTACTTTAGGTGAAGTTGGTAACTCAGAACACATGCTACGAGTTCTGGGTAAAGCTGGTGCAAGTCGCTGGCGTGGTATCCGTCCTACCGTTCGTGGTACGGCGATGAACCCAGTAGACCATCCACACGGTGGTGGTGAAGGTCGTAACTTTGGTAAACATCCTGTAACTCCATGGGGCATTCAGACCAAAGGTAAGAAGACCCGTAGTAACAAACGTACTGATCAATATATCGTACGTCGCCGTTCTAAAAAATAATTAGAGGATAAACCATGCCACGTTCTCTCAAGAAAGGTCCATTTATTGACCTGCACTTGCTGAAGAAGGTAGAGAAAGCGGTGGAAAGCGGAGACAAAAAGCCTATTAAGACTTGGTCCCGTCGTTCAACGATCTTTCCTAACATGATCGGTTTGACCATCGCTGTCCATAATGGTCGTCAGCATGTTCCAGTTTTTGTTTCCGACGAAATGGTTGGTCACAAGCTGGGTGAATTCGCGCCGACCCGTACTTATCGCGGCCATGCGGCCGATAAAAAGGCTAAAAAGCGCTAAGGTAGGAGGAAGAGATGGAAACTATCGCTAAACATCGCCACGCTCGTTCTTCTGCTCAGAAGGTTCGTCTTGTGGCTGACCTGATCCGCGGTAAGAAAGTGTCGCAAGCTCTGGAAATTCTGACCTTTACCAACAAAAAAGCTGCTGGTTTAGTGAAGAAAGTACTTGAGTCTGCTATTGCTAACGCAGAACACAACGATGGCGCTGACATCGATGATCTGAAAGTTGCGAAAATTTTCGTAGATGAAGGTCCAACCATGAAGCGTATTATGCCTCGTGCCAAAGGCCGTGCAGATCGTATCCTGAAGCGCACCAGCCACATTACTGTGGTTGTGTCCGATCGCTGAGACTCTGGAGACTAGCAATGGGTCAGAAAGTACATCCTAATGGTATTCGTCTGGGGATTGTCAAACCTTGGAACTCTACCTGGTATGCGAATACCAAAGAATTCGCTGACAACCTGGACAGTGACTTTAAAGTTCGCCAGTACTTGAATAAAGAACTGGCTAAAGCATCTATTTCACGTATCGTTATTGAACGTCCTGCGAAAAGCATCCGTGTGACTATCCACACTGCTCGTCCAGGCATCGTAATCGGTAAAAAAGGTGAAGACGTCGAAAAGCTGCGCAAAGCTGTAGCGGACATCGCTGGTGTTCCTGCGCAGATTAATATTGTCGAAGTGCGTAAACCTGAACTGGACGCAAAATTGGTTGCTGACAGCATCAGTGCGCAGCTGGAACGTCGTGTTATGTTCCGTCGTGCTATGAAACGTGCTGTACAGAACGCAATGCGTCTGGGTGCTAAAGGCATCAAAGTGGAAGTAAGCGGCCGTCTGGGTGGTGCTGAAATCGCACGTACTGAATGGTATCGTGAAGGTCGTGTACCTCTGCACACTCTGCGTGCAGACATCGACTACAACACTTCAGAAGCGCACACCACTTATGGTGTAATCGGCGTTAAGGTATGGATCTTCAAAGGTGAGATCCTGGGTGGTATGGCTGCAGTTGAACAGGCGGAAAAACCGACTGTACAACCTAGAAAGCAGCAGCGTAAAGGCCGCAAGTAAGGAGAGTCGCTGATGTTACAACCAAAGCGTACGAAATTCCGTAAAGTGCACAAGGGCCGTAACCGCGGTCTGGCTGCAGGTGCGGATGTCAGCTTCGGCACTTTCGGTCTGAAAGCTGTGGGCCGTGGTCGTCTGACAGCTCGTCAGATCGAAGCGGCACGTCGTGCTATGACCCGTGCAATTAAGCGTCAAGGTAAAATCTGGATCCGTGTGTTCCCAGACAAACCAATCACCGAGAAGCCACTCGAAGTGCGTATGGGTAAAGGTAAAGGTAACGTAGAGTATTGGGTTGCCTTGATCCAGCCTGGTAAAGTCCTGTATGAAATGGACGGTGTGCCTGAAGAGCTGGCTCGTGAAGCATTCAAGCTGGCGGCAGCGAAACTGCCTATCAAAACCACCTTTGTAACTAAGACGGTGATGTAATGAAAGCACAAGAGCTGCGCGAAAAAAGCGTTGAAGAGCTGAACACTGAGCTGCTGAATCTGTTACGTGAACAATTTAATCTGCGTATGCAGGCAGCAAGTGGCCAGCTGCAACAGTCTCACCTGTTGAAACAAGTGCGTCGTAATATTGCACGCGTTAAGACTTTACTGACTGAGAAGGCGGGTGCGTAATGACCGATAAAATCCGTACTCTGCAAGGTCGTGTTGTTAGCGACAAAATGGAAAAATCCATCGTTGTTGCTATTGAGCGTAAGGTGAAACACCCTCTGTATGGTAAGTTCATCAAGCGTACGACTAAGTTGCATGTACATGACGAGAACAATGAATGTGGAATTGGTGATGTAGTGGAAATCCGCGAAACCCGTCCACTGTCTAAGACTAAATCTTGGACCTTAGTTCGCGTTGTAGAGAAAGCGGTTCTATAGTAGAACGTTATCTCGTAAGAAGTAAACGGCTCAAAAAATAACGGGGCCGTTTATTTTTCTGTCCATCACGAAGATGTGGTGTTATAATGCCGCGCCCTCGTAGTATGGGATATTGAAACGGCCTCTTTAAAAATAAAGTGGCTCAGTAGTAGTTGACATTTAGCGGAGCACTAAAATGATCCAAGAACAGACTATGCTGAACGTGGCCGACAACTCCGGTGCACGTCGCGTAATGTGTATCAAGGTTCTAGGTGGCTCGCACCGTCGCTACGCAGACGTCGGTGATATCATTAAGATCACTATCAAGGAAGCAATTCCTCGCGGTAAAGTGAAAAAAGGTGATGTCCTGAAAGCGGTAGTGGTGCGCACCAAGAAGGGTGTTCGTCGCCCGGACGGTTCTGTCATTCGCTTCGATAGCAATGCTTGCGTATTGTTGAATAACAATAGTGAGCAAGTTATCGGTACGCGTATTTTTGGGCCGGTGACTCGTGAACTTCGTAATGAAAAGTTCATGAAAATTATCTCTCTGGCACCTGAAGTACTCTAAGGAGCAGGCAATGGCAGCGAAAATCCGTCGTGATGACGAAATCATCGTGCTGACTGGTAAAGACAAAGGTAAGCGCGGTAAAGTAAAACAGGTTCTTTCTTCTGGTAAGATTGTTGTTGAAGGTATCAACTTGGTTAAAAAACATCAGAAGCCAGTTCCGGCTCTGAACCAACCAGGTGGTATCGTTGAAAAAGAAGCAGCTATCCAGGCTTCTAACGTTGCAATCTTTAATGTAGCAACCGGCAAGGCTGACCGTGTAGGTTTTAGATTCGAAGACGGCAAAAAAGTACGTTTCTTCAAATCTAACAACGAAACTATCAAGTAATTTGGAGTATACGATGGCGAAACTGCATGATTACTACAAAGACGAGGTAGTCAAAAAACTGATGACTCAGTTTGGTTACCATTCTGTCATGCAAGTCCCTCGGGTCGAGAAGATCACCCTGAACATGGGTGTTGGTGAAGCGATTGCTGACAAAAAACTGCTGGATAACGCAGCGGCTGATTTGGCGGCAATTTCTGGTCAAAAACCACTGATCACCAAAGCACGCAAATCAGTTGCAGGCTTCAAAATCCGTCAGGGCTATCCAATCGGCTGTAAAGTAACCCTGCGTGGCGAACGCATGTGGGAGTTCTTTGAGCGCCTGATTTCTATTGCTGTACCACGTATCCGTGACTTTCGTGGTTTGTCCGCTAAATCATTTGATGGACGTGGTAACTACAGTATGGGTGTTCGTGAGCAAATCATCTTCCCTGAAATCGACTACGATAAAGTGGATCGTGTACGTGGTTTGGATATTACCATCACCACTACTGCGAAATCTGATGATGAAGGCCACGCACTGTTGGCTGCGTTTAACTTCCCGTTCCGCAAGTAAGGCAGGGTATTCATGGCTAAGCAATCAATGAAAGCACGTGATGTAAAACGTGCGAAGTTAGCTGAGAAATTCTTCGCAAAACGCGTTGAACTGAAAACGATCATCTCTGATGTAAAAGCATCTGATGAAGAACGTTGGAATGCTATTCTCAAGCTGCAAACACTGCCACGTGATTCCAGCCCTTGCCGTCAGCGTAACCGCTGCCGTCAAACTGGGCGTCCGCATGCATTTTTGCGGAAGTTTGGGTTGAGCCGTATTAAAGTCCGTGAAGCCGCTATGCGCGGTGAAATCCCGGGCCTTAAAAAGGCTAGCTGGTAATTGTCACCAATTGAATCACGGGAGTAAAGACAGATGAGCATGCAAGATCCGATCGCGGATATGCTGACCCGTATCCGCAACGGTCAGGCCGCGAATAAAGTTGCGGTCACCATGCCTTCCTCCAAGCTGAAAGTGGCAATTGCCAAAGTGCTGAAGGAAGAAGGTTATATTGAAGATTTTAAAATCGAAGGCGACACCAAGCCAGAACTGGAAGTTACTCTGAAATACTTCCAAGGTAAGGCTGTTGTAGAAAGCATCCAGCGTGTAAGCCGTCCAAGTCTGCGCATCTATAAGAAAAAAGATGAGCTGCCACAAGTTATGGCTGGCTTGGGTATCGCTGTTGTTTCTACCTCTAAAGGTGTAATGACTGATCGTGCAGCTCGCCAGGCTGGTCTGGGTGGCGAGATTCTCTGTTACGTAGCTTAATTCGGGAGGAAAGAATGTCTCGTGTTGCAAAAGCACCCGTCGTCATTCCTGCCGGCGTAGAGGTTAAACTCAGCGGTCAGGTTATTTCGATTAAGGGTAAAAACGGCGAATTGAGTCGTGAAATCCACAGAGCAGTTGAAGTTATACATGCAGATAACCAACTGACTTTCGCTCCACGCGAAGGTTTTGTAGATGCTTGGGCACAGGCAGGTACAACTCGTTCTCTGCTGAATGCAATGGTTATCGGTGTTAACGAAGGCTTCACTAAGAAGCTTCAACTGGTGGGTGTTGGTTACCGTGCAGCAGTTAAAGGCGACACTGTTAGTTTGTCTTTAGGCTTCTCGCATCCGGTTGAGCATCAACTGCCAGCAGGCATTACTGCGGAATGCCCATCACAAACTGAAATCGTACTGAAAGGTGCTGATAAGCAGGTGATTGGTCAGGTTGCGGCAGATCTGCGTGCCTATCGTCGTCCTGAGCCATACAAAGGCAAGGGTGTTCGTTACGCCGATGAAGTCGTGCGTACCAAAGAGGCTAAGAAGAAGTAAGGTAACACTATGGATAAGAAAGCAGCTCGTATCCGTCGTGCGACCCGCGCACGCCGCAAGCTCCAGGAACTGGGTGCAACTCGCCTGGTGGTACATCGTACCCCTCGCCATATTTACGCGCAGGTTATCGCACCAAATGGTTCTGAAACTCTGGTGGCAGCTTCTACAACAGAAAAAGCTATCAGTGAACAATTGAAATTCACTGGAAACAAAGAAGCCGCAGCAGTTGTTGGTAAAATTATTGCTGAACGTGCTCTGGAAAAAGGTATCAAAAACGTATCCTTTGACCGTTCTGGTTTCCAATATCATGGTAGAGTCCAGGCACTGGCAGAAGCTGCCCGTGAAGCTGGCCTTCAGTTCTAAGGTAGAGGTGTAAGATGGCTCACATCGAAAAACAAGCTGGCGAACTGCAGGAAAAGCTGATCGCGGTAAACCGCGTATCTAAGACCGTTAAAGGTGGTCGTATTTTCAGCTTTACAGCACTGACTGTAGTTGGTGATGGTAACGGTCGCGTTGGTTTTGGTTACGGCAAAGCACGCGAAGTTCCGGCAGCGATCCAGAAAGCGATGGAAAAAGCACGTCGCAATATGAAAACCGTCGCACTTAACAGCGGCACTCTGTACCACCCAGTGAAAGGCACACATACCGGTTCCCGAGTATTCATGCAGCCTGCTCACGAAGGGACAGGTATCATCGCAGGTGGTGCAATGCGTGCTGTTCTGGAAGTTGCTGGGGTTCGTAACGTACTGGCTAAAACCTATGGTTCCACTAACCCAATCAACGTGGTTCGTGCAACTCTGGACGCTTTAGACAGTATGAAGTCTCCAGAAATGGTCGCAGCTAAGCGTGGCAAATCCATCGAAGAAATTCTGGGGTAATGACTATGGCTAAGACTATTAAAATTACTCAGGTTCGCAGCTCAATTGGTCGTTTGCCTAAACACAAGGCAACTCTGACTGGCTTAGGTCTGCGTCGCATTGGTCATACTGTTGAGCGTGAAGATACACCAGCGGTTCGCGGTATGGTCAACTTGGTTTCCTATATGGTTAAAGTTGAGGAGTAACAGATGCGCTTAAATACTCTGTCTCCGGCTGAAGGTGCCAAGCACGCACCTAAACGTGTAGGTCGTGGTATCGGTTCTGGTCTGGGTAAAACTGGCGGCCGTGGTCACAAAGGTCAGAAGTCTCGTTCTGGCGGTGGCGTACGTCGTGGTTTCGAAGGCGGCCAGATGCCTTTGTACCGTCGTTTGCCAAAATTTGGCTTTACTTCACGTAAGGCAATGGTCACAGCGGAAATCCGTTTGTCTGACTTTGCTCGCGTAGAAGGCGATGTTATCGATCTGAATGCACTGAAAGCTGCTAATATTGTTGGCCCTCAAATTGAGTTCGCGAAAGTTATACTTTCTGGCGAAGTTAATCGTGCAGTAATTGTGCGTGGCTTGCGTGTTACCAAAGGCGCCCGTGCTGCAATTGAAGCTGCTGGCGGTAAAATTGAGGAATAAGTAACAGATGGCTAAACAACCGGGATTAGATTTTCAAAGTGCTAAAGGCGGATTAGGTGAGTTAAAACGCAGACTTTTGTTTGTTATTGGAGCTCTGATTGTTTTCCGTATTGGTTCTTTTATTCCAATCCCTGGTATTGATGCCACTGTGCTTGCCAAATTGCTCGAACAGCAAAGAGGCACCATCATTGAAATGTTTAATATGTTCTCTGGTGGTGCTTTAAGCCGTGCTTCCATCTTTGCACTGGGTATAATGCCGTATATTTCTGCATCTATTATTATCCAGTTGCTGACAGTGGTTAACCCCCGTTTAGCAGAGATTAAGAAGGAAGGGGAAGCTGGTCGTCGTAAGATCAGTCAATACACCCGTTATGGCACATTAGTGCTGGCAATATTCCAGTCAATCGGTATTGCTACTGGGTTGCCGAATATGCCTGGGATGCAAGGGTTAGTTATTAATCCAGGTTTTGCATTTTATTTCACGGCTGTTGTAAGTCTGGTCACGGGAACCATGTTCTTGATGTGGCTAGGTGAACAGATTACTGAACGAGGTATTGGTAACGGTATTTCAATCATAATCTTTGCTGGTATTGTTGCGGGCCTTCCGCCTGCAATTGGTCACACCATCGAGCAAGCTCGGCAAGGCGATCTGCACTTCCTCCTGTTGCTGTTGGTTGCAGTTTTAGTGTTTGCGGTAACTTTCTTCGTTGTTTTCATGGAGCGTGGTCAACGTCGTATCGTTGTTAACTATGCCAAACGTCAACAAGGTCGTAGAGTTTATGCAGCGCAAAGTACACATTTACCGTTGAAAGTGAATATGGCTGGGGTTATCCCTGCAATTTTTGCTTCCAGTATTATTTTGTTCCCTGGTACTATAGCCTCTTGGTTTGGTAGTGGAGCAAATTGGAGCTGGTTGACAACTATTTCTATGTATTTGCAGCCAGGTCAACCACTTTATGTGTTATTATACGCATCTGCAATCATCTTCTTCTGTTTCTTTTACACGGCGTTGGTGTTCAATCCAAGAGAAACGGCAGATAACCTGAAGAAGTCCGGTGCATTTGTACCAGGAATTCGTCCGGGAGAGCAAACGGCTAAGTACATTGATAAAGTAATGACTCGTCTAACCTTAGTTGGTGCGTTATATATTACTTTTATCTGCTTAATCCCGGAGTTCATGCGTGATGCAATGAAAGTCCCATTCTATTTTGGTGGTACTTCCCTACTGATTGTAGTCGTCGTCATCATGGACTTTATGGCTCAAGTGCAAACTCTGATGATGTCGAGTCAATATGAGTCTGCATTGAAGAAAGCAAACCTGAAAGGATATAATCGCTAATTGGTTTGCTTGAGAAGTTACGGAGAGTAAAAATGAAAGTTCGTGCTTCCGTCAAGAAATTATGCCGCAACTGCAAAATCGTTAAACGTAACGGTATCGTTCGTGTGATTTGTAGTGCAGAGCCTAAGCATAAACAACGCCAAGGCTAATTAATCGCATATTTTTCTTGCAAAGTTGGGTTGAGCTGGCTAAATTAGCCAGCCAATCTTTTTATCTGACAGCAACATTATTTGAGTATCCTGAAAACGGGCTTTTCAGAATGATGTTGCGGTGAATAAATATTGTAGGAGTGCATAGTGGCCCGTATAGCAGGCATTAACATTCCTGATCAGAAACATACTGTGATCGCATTAACTTCGATTTACGGTATCGGTAAAACCCGCTCACAGGCTATCTGTGCAGCAGTGGGTATTGCTGAACATGTTAAGATCAGTGAGCTGTCTGAAGAGCAAATTGACAAGCTGCGTGACGAAGTTGCTAAATACGTTGTAGAAGGTGATTTGCGTCGTGAAGTGACCCTGAGTATCAAACGTCTGATGGATCTTGGTTGCTATCGTGGTTTGCGTCATCGTCGTGGTCTGCCTGTTCGCGGTCAGCGTACTAAGACCAATGCACGTACCCGTAAGGGTCCGCGTAAACCGATCAAGAAATAATCGGGGTATTGAATAATGGCAAAAGCACCTATTCGTGCACGTAAGCGTGTAAGAAAACAAGTCTCTGACGGTGTGGCTCATATCCATGCTTCTTTCAACAACACCATTGTTACTATTACTGATCGTCAGGGTAACGCTTTGGGTTGGGCAACTGCCGGTGGTTCCGGTTTCCGTGGTTCTCGTAAATCTACTCCGTTCGCAGCTCAGGTTGCAGCAGAGCGCTGTGCTGAAGCTGTAAAAGAATACGGAATTAAGAACCTGGAAGTTATGGTTAAAGGACCTGGTCCTGGCCGTGAGTCAACTATCCGCGCACTGAACGCGGCTGGTTTCCGCATCACTAACATTACTGATGTGACTCCGATCCCTCATAACGGTTGTCGTCCACCGAAAAAACGTCGCGTTTAATACGTTTCGTTTTTAGGATTGTTGGAGAAAGAAAATGGCAAGATATTTGGGTCCTAAGCTCAAGCTGAGCCGTCGCGAGGGTACAGACCTTTTCCTAAAGTCTGGCGTTCGCGCGATTGACACCAAGTGTAAATTAGAACAAGCACCAGGCCAGCACGGCGCTCGTAAACCGCGTCTGTCTGACTATGGTGTTCAGTTACGTGAAAAACAAAAAGTTCGTCGTATTTACGGTGTTCTGGAGCGTCAATTCCGTAACTATTACAAAGAAGCGACTCGTCTGAAAGGCAACACAGGTGAAAACCTACTTACTTTGCTGGAAAGTCGCTTGGATAACGTCGTTTATCGTATGGGGTTTGGTGCGACTCGCGCTGAATCACGTCAGATGGTGAGCCATAAGGCTATCATGGTAAATGGTCGCGTTGTTAACATCGCTTCTTATCAGGTATCCCCGAATGACGTAGTCAGCGTTCGTGAAAAAGCGAGAAAGCAGGCTCGTATTAAGGCAGCTTTAGAGCTGGCTGAGCAGCGTGAGAAACCAACTTGGTTGGAAGTTGATGCTGCGAAGATGGAAGGTGTGTTCAAACGTATTCCTGAACGTACTGATCTATCCGCTGACATCAACGAACACCTGATCGTCGAGCTTTACTCTAAGTAAAGCTTAGCACCAAAGAGAGGACACAATGCAGGGTTCTGTGACAGAGTTTCTAAAACCGCGCCTGGTAGATATCGAGCAAGTCAGTTCGACGCACGCCAAGGTGACCCTTGAGCCATTAGAGCGTGGTTTTGGCCATACTCTTGGCAACGCACTGCGCCGTATTCTGCTTTCGTCTATGCCGGGTTGTGCGGTGACTGAGGTTGAGATTGATGGTGTACTGCATGAGTACAGCACCAAAGAAGGTGTACAGGAAGATATCCTGGAGATTCTCCTCAATCTGAAAGGGCTGGCGGTGAAAGTTCAGGGCAAAGATGAAGTCATCCTTACCTTGAATAAATCTGGCATTGGCCCTGTGACTGCAGCCGACATCATCCATGACGGTGATGTTGAAATCGTCAAGCCGCAGCACGTAATCTGCCATCTGACTGACGAAAGCGCTTCCATTAGCATGCGTATTAAAGTTCAGCGCGGTCGTGG
The DNA here is from genome assembly GCF_017743015.1 of Xenorhabdus budapestensis. Lineage (NCBI taxonomy): Bacteria > Pseudomonadati > Pseudomonadota > Gammaproteobacteria > Enterobacterales > Morganellaceae > Xenorhabdus > Xenorhabdus budapestensis. The sequence goes on along the minus strand of NZ_CP072455.1, from coordinate 4,184,447 downwards.
TTATGTGCCGGCTTCTGCCCGAATTCATTCGGAAGAAGATGAGCGCCCTATCGGTCGTTTGTTAGTAGATGCTTGCTATAGCCCAGTAGAGCGTATCGCCTACAATGTTGAAGCAGCTCGTGTAGAACAGCGTACTGACTTGGATAAGCTGGTTATCGAGATGGAGACTAACGGCACAATCGACCCTGAAGAGGCGATTCGCCGTGCAGCTACTATTCTGGCTGAACAACTGGAAGCTTTCGTTGATTTACGTGATGTACGTCAACCAGAAGTTAAAGAAGAGAAGCCAGAGTTTGATCCGATACTGCTGCGCCCTGTTGACGATCTGGAATTGACTGTCCGCTCTGCTAACTGCCTTAAGGCAGAAGCTATCCACTACATCGGTGATTTGGTACAGCGTACTGAGGTTGAGTTACTTAAAACACCTAATCTGGGTAAAAAATCTCTTACTGAGATTAAAGACGTACTGGCTTCGCGTGGACTTTCTCTGGGCATGCGTCTGGAAAACTGGCCACCAGCAAGTATTGCTGATGAATAACTAGATCACAGGTTAAGGTTTTACTGAGAAGGATAAGGTCATGCGCCATCGTAAGAGTGGTCGTCAATTGAACCGCAACAGCAGCCATCGCCAAGCTATGTTCCGCAACATGGCAGGTTCTTTGGTTCGTCATGAAATCATCAAGACGACTCTGCCTAAAGCGAAAGAACTGCGTCGCGTCGTTGAGCCGCTGATTACTCTTGCCAAGACCGACAGCGTAGCTAATCGTCGTCTGGCATTCGCCCGTACTCGTGATAACGAGATCGTGGCAAAACTGTTTAATGAACTGGGCCCGCGTTTTGCGAGCCGCGCAGGTGGTTACACTCGTATTCTGAAGTGTGGCTTCCGTGCTGGTGACAATGCACCGATGGCATATATCGAGCTTGTTGACCGTGCCGCTGAGTCTAAGACAGAAGCAGCATCTGCAGAGTAATCTGTAGAAGCGTAAAAAACCGGGTATTATCCCGGTTTTTTATCGCTCTTTATTTTTCTATCCAGTCTAATGTTTTTCCTTCCGATTTCTTTTAGTTATCCTTTAGTTAATAGTGAGCATCGTCTGGTGTGGTGATTTATTGATCTATTCTGGTAGTATTGATTTTATTTCCTGTTTGATTAGAGGTTGCTATGTATCGTATTGGGCAATTGGCTAAATTAGCGAATGTTACACCTGATACTGTTCGTTTTTATGAGAAACAGGGATTGATGGAACATGAGGAAAGAACAGAAGGAGGATATCGGCTTTATACAAAGCAAGATTTACAGCGGTTACGATTTATTCGTTATGCAAAACAGTTGGGTTTTACATTAGACGCGATTGTAGAATTATTATCTATTCGTGTTGATCCTGAGCATCATACTTGTCAAGAGTCTAAGCAACTTGTTGATTCCAGATTACAAGAAATAGAAGAAAAAATATTGGAAATGCAGAAAATGCGCGATTCTTTAAAAATGTTGAGTGATGCTTGTTGTGGTAGTGCACACACTAGTACATATTGTTCTATATTGGAAATCTTAGAAGAGGGAGCAACAAACAGATAATTTTTCTTTATTATTCTGAGTAACTAAGAGTACAATTTGTGTTCTTAAATTTAACCCGAATTAATGAAATGGACACCCTCCCTAAAACGGCTTCAGTGAGCCATGCTGAATACATCAGCAAAAATATGAAGAGGTGTCCAATGGAACAAGTTATCGGAATTGATCTGGCAAAGCGAGTGTTTCAAGTACATATTGCGTCCCCGCTTGGCAAAGTGATTAAAAATACGGTGGTTTCACGCAATAAACTGATCACTTTCATTGCGCAACAGCCTCCTTCAAAAATTGTGATGGAAGCGTGTGGCAGTGCAAACTACTGGAGTCGCCAATTTAAACGCTTTGGTCACGAAGTGAAGCAAATCAGTCCCCAATATGTCGGCCCATTCAGAATGGGCAGCAAAAATGATAAAAATGATGCTATGGCTATTGTGGAAACAGACAGTCGTCCGGGGATGCGTTATGTCCCGGAAAAAACACAGGCACAACAGGATATTCAGTGTTTGCATCGGGTTCGCCAGCGGTTAATGAAAAACAGAACGGCGCGGATTAATCAGATCCGGGGATTGGGCTTGGAATATGGCATTGCCATCCCGGAAAGCGCTCATAAGGAGGAGCAATGTTTGCCTGAACATCTGGAAAACGCGGAAAATGACCTGACCCCAATGAGCCGCGAACTATTTCAGGAACTGCTGTTTGAACTCAAAGAACAGCAGCAGCGTCTGAAGGAACGGAATAAGCGTCTCGACCACTTGAATGCGCAACAGGAAGATATCGGGCGGCTACTGACACTGCCGGGTATCGGTCCGCTGGGAGCATCGGCTCTGATGGTAGCCTTGGGCGATAGCAAAGACTTCAAAAATGGCCGCCATTTTGCCAGCTATCTGGGGCGGGTACCAAGAGAACATAGCAGCGGAGGCAACGTTAGGTTATTGGGGATCACGAAACGCGGGGATAGCTATTTGCGTGGAATACTGATCCACGGTGCCCGCTCAGTGGTTTATTGGGTGCAAAAACTCCCCGACGAACGATGTAATGGATTGCAACGTTGGTTAAAAGATTTGATATCCCGCAGCGGACTCAATAAAGCGTCTGTTGCACTGGCGAATAAAAATGCCCGAATCGCGTGGGCACGGGTCAACCCACAATCAAGTTATAAAGCACGGTGAGTGACTCATGATGTCAATGTCATTGATGTAGTAGAAATCCTTAAGCAGATGTACTGACAGGTAGTACCGACTCTCTGTGAACCTGGTAAACGGATCAGTCTATCGAGACTGTCGAATTAATGAGCAACTGTCTTCAACCGTATTTTTTAAGAAGTCAACTGATGGTAAGACTCATCCCATATCTGGCTATTTCTAACCATTGCGTTAATGATGGTCAGAAGCTTACGCATACAGGCAACCAGAGCCACTTTTTTGGGTTTACCTGCTGCTACCAGACGGGTGTAAAAATGCCTGATAACCGCGTTAAACCGAGTTGCCACAAGTGTGGCCATATACAGCGTTGCACGAACGCTGGCTCTTCCACCAAAGGTTGTTCGTCGTCCGCGCATTTTTCCCGAGTCGCGATTAATCGGGGCGACGCCAATAAGCGCGCTGATTTCGCGACGCGAAAGTTTACCCAGTTCAGGAACCTCAGCCAGCAAAGTCGCAATGGTAGCCGCGCCAATACCTTTTACACTGCTGAACAACTCAGACAATACCTTGAAATGTTCTCTGACGTGTTTTATCCATATTCCGGTCAATATGAGCCAGTTCTTTTTCCAGCGCATCAATGATCGCCTTAATGCTCTTATGACTCTGTGGATGAGAAGGATACAATCGGTTACGTTCTGCAACCAGCATAGAAATCAACTGTCGTCTGCGCACGACCATTGCCGCGAGAGCTTGCCGTTTAATGTCAGGCAGGGAACGAATAAATCGTTCTCTGTCTGGGTGGCGATTAATCACTTCTCCCATCTGGGCCAGCATTCTGGCATCAATGCTGTCTGTCTTAGCCAGATACCCCATAGACCGGGCAAAATCACGAGCCTGCCTGGGATTAATGACAGCGATGTCAAAACCTTCAGACTGAAGAAAGCACGCTACAGCATTCTCCAGTCCTCCGGTGGCCTCCATAAGGATCAGAGAGATGTTTTTTTCTCTGAGTTTTGCCAGAATGATATCAAAACCGTCAGTATCATTACTGACCGTAAACGATACTACTGCTCCAACAGAAACATCCAGAGAAGATTTGGATACATCAATACCAACACACAGCGGATCCAGCAAACTCATATTTACCTACCCTTGCATATACGAAATGTTATCAGGCAACTGTTCGGGTTTCAGATGAGCAGCTTAGTTCATGCGTCATTTGCTCCAGTGCGGGCTTCAAAGCCCAGGGATCCATCGGACTACATGAACCTTGCTAAACCCTGTCATTATTTATTCTATACGGGTTTCAAGATACAAGGGCAGAGAGTGCGGATTTTCATCAGGGCTCATTGAAGCCGAATAGATGCTTGCGACTACGTTGTCAGAAAAATTTACTCACCCACTTGATTCGAGTCGGTGTCCATATATCCGTTTAAGCCGTCACGGGGAAATCTTCTGCTGAGTAGAAAACTTTCAGTGATGGTTTCTTCCATTTAAGGCAGTAAGCAATCACACCCCCTAAAACGGTCAACAGAAATCCTGTTATACTTCGGTGACGAGAATGCTCTATTTGAGAAATTGTTTTTAATTGCCCATTAATTGTCTCGATGATAAAACGCTTTGATAACATTATCTTATCCCACTCAGCCAGCACACGGGCTTTCATGTTACGGCGCTTTGTCGTGATGAAAGTGACACCGGTTTGAGTTAAATCGTCTGCCAGTTCCTGGCTAAGATAACCTTTGTCACCATACAGAAAACCCGTTAATTCTTTTGCTAATTCTTGAACAGGTTCCCGATCATCCACATTACCCGCTGTAACTTTAAGTGCCAGAATTTCGCCTCGATGGTTAACAATCAAATGTAATTTGAAACCGTAAAACCCTCCCATGGAGGTTTTTCCTCGTTTTGCTACCCCCTCAAATACCTTATGGCGGGGAATACGGACGTTATGGCACACACGCAAACTCGTGGAATCAATAAAAGCAATCCCGGTGGTTTTTCCTTTTAATTGCGTCAAATAACGGCATAGTGGCACCAAAACGGCAGGGGCGACACTGACAAAACGGGTATAACTGAGCAAGGTGGGAAAATCGGTATGATGATATTTCCAAATATGTTCCAGATAAAAATGTTTAAAATCACGGTAATGCGACATATGAAAGAGGATCAAGATGGTCATAATTTCACTGGGATACATGTGACCTTGTCTGCGGCACAGACGATACCCCTTATTGAGACAAAACTGCTCCCATTGAGGCATGAAAAAACGACAAAAGTCATCGACATCGCAGAAAATTTCAACTAATTTGTTCATTGCCTGTTCCTCCTCAGAGCGGTTTTTGGTGTGCACCAAAATTTTGCTCTTGGAACAGGCACTTCGTCAATTTCTTATCCAGAATTCAGGTTAAATTTAATTAAACAACTACATCTTGAGGTCACTATGACGACATATCGCCATAAAAAAGGCGTTATAAAAGATAATGCTATAGAAGCTCTTCTCCATGATCCTCTGTTTAGGCAAAGGGTAGAAAAAAATAAAAAGGGTAAAGGAAGTTATCGTCGTAAAGAAAAACATGGTAAAAATAGTGGGTTGGGAGGCCAATGATAATAATTTTTTCAAGTTGTTATCATTGGTCTTCTAATGTTTTGAGCAAAAATAATGAAATGAGCACCGCCCTCCCCCTCTACGCAAAATGTTGGCGGTAGCGTGGATGTGGGATGACAAAAATGGGAAAGAGAGGAGTACTATCACGGTGATAATCCGACCTCGTTTTTCCGATCAAACCGGAGGAAGCAAAAATGAAACCTGTGCCAGTCGGTGTCGACATTGCCAAGAACATTATCCAGGTTCATTACCTTGATGAGCAAACAGGTGAAATCTTTAGCAAAGCCATCAAGCGTAACAAATTTCTCGCGTTTTTTTCAAACCGTGATACCTGCCTTATTGGTATGGAAGCGTGCGGCGGAGCACATCATTGGGCCAGACAACTCATTAGTCAGGGGCATCAGGTTAAATTAATGCCAGGTGAGTACGTTAAGGCCTTTAATATCCGGAACAAAAATGATATCGCCGATGCGCAAGCCATCTGGCGTGCAGTCCAGCAACCGGGTAAAGCCGTTGCCGTGAAGACCGAGGCACAACAGGCGATGCTGTCTCTACACAGGATACGTTCGCAACTGATGAAGTTCCGCTTGATGCAAACGAATGAACTCCACGGATTACTGGCTGAATATGGTGAAGTCATGGGAAAAGGGTATGCCAGTCTTGTCAAGTCAGTACCTGACATTCTTTCCCGTTTATCAGAATGATTGCCCGCTGTCCTGATCAACAGCCTGCACGAACAACTGAGCGAAATAAACCGGATAGACAAACGTATCACTGATATTGAATATCGGATACGAGAGCTGAGTAAAGATGATCCTGCCGTGCAGGCCATCAGTGAAATCCCCGGTGTTGGTTTACTGACAGCAACAACGGCAGTGGCGTCAATGGGGATGCAAAGACCTTCCGTTCAGGCCGAGAATTCGCTGCCTGGATAGGGCTGGTTCCGAGGCAGATCGGGACAGGTGGCAAAATAGTGCTACAGGGGATCAGTAAGCGGGGTGACAAATACCTGAGAAAACTGCTCATCAACGGAGCTCACTGCGTCATACAGAACGCACGAGATCCCGGGCCGTGGGTCACTGATCTGCTCAAGCGTCGACCAATCAATGTGGTGTCAGTTGCCTTGGCCAACAAAATGGCGCGGACGATATGGGCGGTTCTTGCTCATGGAAGATCTTATCAAAAAGACTATATTTCCGGATAATCCATCTTTGACATCAACATAGTGCGTTGAGGGAATAAATATCGATATTCAATAGATTGCCCAGGCAGTGTATGTAATGACAGAACAGGTCAGACCGGGACTCACCAAGCCTGAAAAAATATTGAACTCCGGGTTCGTAAAGGTAATGAGGTGTGAGTCGGCGAATTTCATTAGGGCTAGCAACTGCATCTGTTGTGAAAAGCCGGATATATAGCTGCAATCGTCCTGTCGTCATCAAGTACAATGTTTGGCAAACGGGAGGTGCTCATATATATTTTTTGAACCTGTAGAAATGAAAACCGTTTATAGGAAGAACGGGCTTGGCTGGAATAACTTTTCTACTTCGGGAACGAATTTCTTATCCGTAATAAACATGATCACATGGTCGCCTTGCTGAATGAGGCTGTAATCATTGGCAATGATGACTTCTTCTCCACGGACAATAGCGCCAATTGTTGTTCCTGAAGGCAGTTTTATGTCTCCTATTTTACGCCCAACTACTTTGGAAGTGTGTTCGTCACCATGAGCAATGGCTTCAATAGCTTCGGCAACGCCTCTCCTTAATGAGAATACACTGACAATATCTGCTTTGCGGACATGGCCAAGTAGAGCAGATACAGTGGCTTGTTGTGGAGATATAGCAATATCAATGACTCCACCTTGTACCAAATCAACATATGCACTGCGTTGAATAAGTACCATGGCTTTTTTGGCTCCCATTCGTTTTGCGAGCATAGCTGACATGATATTGGCTTCATCATCATTAGTTAATGCTATGAAAACATCAACTTGTTCAATATGTTCTTCTGCCAGTAACTCTTGATCTGAAGCATCACCATAGAACACGATAGTATTGTGCAGTAGTTCTGCAAGCTCAGTTGCTCTTTCTTGATTATGTTCGATAAGTTTGACGCTATAATCTTTTTCAAGACGTAACGCTAAACCTGCTCCAACGTTGCCGCCTCCGACAATCATGATTCGCTTATAAGGTTTTTCAAGGCGTTGCAATTCGCTCATTACAGCTCTGATATGCTGTGATGCAGCAACAAAAAATACTTCGTCTCCAGCCTCTATAATTGTAGAACCTTGTGGTCTGATTGGGCGATCTTGTCGAAATATCGCAGCAACTTTACTATCGATATGTGGCATATGCTCGCGGAGGGAGGATAAGGCGTTACCTACCAATGAGCCACCATAATAAGCTTTTACTGCTACAATGCTGATCCGTCCTTCTGAAAAATTAACAACTTGCAAGGCTCCAGGATATTGAATCAATTTATAGATATAATCAATGACTAATTGTTCCGGGGATATCAGATAATCGATTGGGATATCATCAGGTTGAAATAATTTTTCTGATTCGCGGATATATTCAGATGAACGGATACGGGCGACTTTATTAGGTGTGTTAAATAGAGAATAGGCAATTTGGCAGGCAATCATGTTGGTTTCATCTGAGTTGGTGACAGCAACCAACATATCAGCATCTTCTGCTCCAGCTTCCCTCAAAACTCTGGGGTGAGATCCGTGACCATTCACAACTCGTAGATCGAATTTGTCCTGTAACTGGCGTAAACGATCTGTATCGGTATCAACGACAGTAATGTCATTGTTCTCATCAACTAAGTTTTCAGCTAATGTTCCACCAACTTGACCAGCACCCAGGATAATTATTTTCATAGCTATTCTCTTTGTGTGTTAGAAGCTACATTTTATTTTTGTTATTTTAGCAAAGCCATTATATTCTCTCTCGTCCGATAGGGGCGAGAGAAAATTATTATTGCTTAGTCAATCGGGCATAAAAGAAACCGTCACCACCAATTGTTTCTGGAGTAATTTGTATTCCGGGTGTTTCCAATGTGCCTGTTCCAGAGAGTTCAGCGTCTGCATGTCGTTCTAAGAATGCTTTGATTTGCTCACTATTTTCATTTGGTAAAATGGAACATGTTGCATAGACCAGCGTGCCATTCTTTTTTAAATATGGCCAAATAGCATCAAGAATTTCAGATTGTAGTGTGACTAATTGATCAATATCTTCATTTCTCCTTAGCCACTTTATATCAGGATGACGGCGGATCACACCTGTTGCCGAACATGGTGCATCAAGCAGAATACGATCGAATTGCTCTCCGGCAGCCCATTCATGTGGAAGACGTCCATCGCCTGTTTTGACGACAGCATGTAAACTAAGACGTTGTAAATTTTCTTTCACACGCTTAATTCTTTGCTCATCAATATCGATAGCAAGTACTTTGGAGTTTGGCGCTATCTCAAGTACATGGGTTGTTTTTCCGCCTGGAGCAGCGCAAAGATCGAGGATCTTTTCTTCATCACGTGGCATTAATAATTCAGCACACCCTTGAGCAGAACGATCTTGAATGGTGACCCAACCTTTATCAAATCCGGGCAGGATATTCACAGAGCAAGGGGTTAGCAGGCGAATTGCATTGGGATAATTTTTATCCAGCTCTGCTGCTATATTGGCTTCTTGTAATAAGGCAATGTATTGATTCGCAGAGTAATGGAGCTGATTAACACGTAGCCACATAGGTGGTTTTTGATTATTTGCATCTACAATATTTTTCCAATCTTGTGGATAAGCTTTTTGGATGCGGGCCAACAGCCATTTGGGATGTAAATGGTGACTGACATTATTATTGGCTTGTTCGACTAACTCTTGTTGTTGGCGCTGAAATTGCCGGAGAACACCATTAATCAATCCTTTTAATTGTGGGCGTTTTAAGCTGATTGCACCATTAACAGTTTCAGCAAGTGCAGCATGTGCAGGTATGCGTGTATACGTAAGTTGATACATTCCAATCATGATCAAGTAGTGAAAAACGCGTTGCTTACCTTTCAATGGTTTTGCCATCAATTGGGAGATAAACCACTCCAGTTGAGGTAATACCCTCATTACGCCAAAACAGAGTTCTTGGAGAAGAGCTTTATCTTTGTCAGACACTTTTTGTTGGAGTTCAGGTATAACAGAGCTGAGAGACTGCCCTTGTTCCAGCACTTGGCTAATCGCTGTTGCAGCGATGCTTCGTAGGTTATATATATTTTTCATGATATGAGTATGGTCAAAAGTATGATTAAGAAGCTGAATATCATCAGCATAATAGTAAAGAAGGAAGATACCTGTATGGTGCCAGCATACAGGCAAATGAATATTTAGTTGATTTTGTTACCCGGAGTGAACCACTCGCTTTTAGAGTTTAATAAATCGGCGGCTGACATTGCTTTCTTACCAGAAGGTTGCAGCTGAGTAATATTCAATATCCCATCAGTAGTGGCAACTTGAATGCCTTTCTTATCCGCATGAACAATTGTTCCTGGAGCTTGGTTAGTTCCTTCTTCAATGACATTGGCCTGCCAAACCTTGATAGGCTGTTCATCAATAAAAAAGTAACTTACTGGCCAAGGGTTGAATGCACGAATACAGCGTTCAAGTTGGGTTGCCGACAAACTCCAATCTATTTTTGCTTCATTTTTGCTGAGCTTTTCAGCATACGTTGCAAGAATATTATCCTGAATTTCTGGCTGGCTCTTTCCCGATGTGATTAGGTTCAATGTATTGAGTAATGCATCAGAGCCAATATTAGCAAGCTTGTCATACAGGCTTGCGCTAGTATCTTCATTTGTAATTGGGCAGGTTGCTTTTAACAGCATATCACCAGTATCAAGGCCTGCATCCATTTGCATGATCGTTACACCAGTTTCTTTATCACCAGCCCAAATGGCGCGCTGGATAGGTGCTGCACCGCGCCAATGAGGTAACAAAGAGCCGTGAACATTGAGGCATCCCAGGCGTGGTATATCTAATACTGCTTGAGGCAGGATCAAACCGTATGCAACAACGATCATAATATCAGCTTGTTGATCTATGACCCACTGTTGACTTTCTTCTGTACGTAATGTTTTGGGCTGGAAAACCGGTATGCCGTGTTCTTCTGCCAATACTTTTACAGGACTTGGTGTCAATTTATTACCTCTTCCTGCCGGTTTATCAGGTTGAGTGAGTACTCCAACAACTTGGTGCTGCGATTTTAATAAAGCAGCCAAATGGCTAGCCGAGAAATCAGGTGTTCCGGCAAAAATAATATGTAAAGAATCAGACACTGTTATTTCCTGTAATGATGAGTTTACTTGGCTTTGACTCTCAGTCGGTCAATTTTTTCGACTTTCTGACGAATACGTTGACGTTTCAGCGGTGACAGATAATCAACGAACAGTTTACCGATCAAGTGATCCATTTCGTGTTGAATACAGATGGCTAACAGACCATCAGCTTCTAATTCAAATGGTTGACCATGATAATCCAGGGCTTTAATTTTGACTTGCGCGAAACGCGGTACAAACGCACGTTGTTCAGGAACAGATAAACAGCCTTCTTCAATTCCTGCTTCTCCAGATTCATTAACTAGTTCTGGGTTGATAAATACAAGTCTCTGGTCACGGTTTTCTGAAACATCAATGACAACAATTCGCTGATGAATATTAACTTGGGTTGCTGCCAAACCGATGCCTTCCTCTTCATACATCGTTTCAAACATATCATCAATGATACGTTGGATTCTTGCATCAACTTTTTCAACTGGTTTTGCAACTGTGCGAAGCCGCTCGTCTGGGTAATGTAATACTTGTAAAACTGACATATAAGTTTAGAACTGCATCCAAAAAGTGAGTGATAATTGGAATCTATTCTAGACATTTCCTGATTAGATTGACAGTATTGCCTACAAATTAGTCATGTAAGTGTGACAGCTTATTGAGTCAGGATGACAATATGGAAGTGATGGAAATATGGTTGCGAATGAGAATGGTTTCTCATCTGTCAGCCGTAAAAGCAGTGCCTATTATTGAGCGACTTTTGCAAACAAAAAATGTCAATCATGCTGTAATAAGAGATTGTGGTTTATCATCTTCGCAGTGCACACAGTTTCTAAAGGCCAACCCTTCTGTGTTGGTTTCGAGTCTCAATTGGTTGGAGCAACAAGGGAATCACTTATTGACTTTCTCTCATCCGGCATATCCCCTTTTATTGAAACAGATCTATTCTCCTCCACTTGTGCTTTTTGTATCAGGTGATATGACCGTTTTATCTGAGAAACAAGTTGCAATGGTAGGTAGTAGATCAGCAAGTTTTTATGGTGAAAAATGGGGAAAGATATTTGCTGGTGGATTAGCTGAAAATGGAGTAGTAGTAACCAGTGGATTGGCGATTGGGATTGATGGTATCTGCCATCAGGCGGCTGTGGATGCGGCTGGAAAAACTGTAGCTGTATTGGGAAGTGGACTTAAAAATATTTACCCTAGCCGTCATCAAAAATTAGCTCACCGTATAAAAGAAAATGGCGTTCTGGTTTCTGAATTTTTCCCCGATATACCACCTAAGGCCAAAAATTTTCCAAGACGAAACCGGATTATTAGCGGATTGAGTTTAGCGCTTATTATTGTTGAAGCTCACCAGAATAGTGGTTCACTGATTACGGCCCGCTGTGCACTTGAACAAGGAAGAGATATTTTTGCATTACCAGGTCCACTGGGAGTGAATTCAAATGAGGGTAATCACTGGTTGATCAAACAGGGAGCTTATTTAGCAACCAATGTGATGGATGTTATGGAACATATCCAGACGAACTTTCAATGGGTTAATTTGGAGAAAGAAGATAATAAACAATTTGAACAAACTGAGTTGCCATTTGCTGATGTGCTGGTTAACGTAAGTGATGAGGTCACACCAGTTGATATAATTGCCCAACGTTCTTCTCTTCCTATTACAGAAGTTATGACCCAGCTATTGGAGCTTGAGCTGATGGGAAAAGTCGCTGTCGTTGCTGGTGGCTATGTTCGAGTGAATTGAGTTTTCCCTTTTACTAAAAGTTATGGTTTTTCAATATGGTAGCTAATATTCAGCGAGTAGGATATGCCTAAAAAGATGCCTTTTGCGATAAAAGAAACAGAACATTGCTCTGATTGTGGTGCTGAATTAGTAATCCGCAACGGAGCTCATGGCCCATTTTATGCCTGTTCTAATTATCCGTCATGCTGTTATGTTCGGCCGTTAAAAGCATCTTCAGATGGACATATTGTCAAGGAATTAAAAGGACAAACTTGTTCGAAATGTGGCTCTACCTTGGTCTTACGGCAAGGGCGGTATGGCATGTTTATTGGCTGTAGTAATTATCCTGAATGTGATCATACGGAAATCATCGATAAACCTGATGATACTTCAATTAATTGCCCTCAATGTAAGCAAGGCAAATTACTTCAACGAAAGTCACGATTTGGTAAAACATTTCATGCCTGTAATCGATATCCCGAATGTCAGTTTACACTGAACAATAAACCGATATCTGGGGAGTGTGAGTTTTGTCATTATCCCTTGTTAATAGAGAAGAAAACTGCTCAAGGCATTAAATTGTTTTGCGCTAGTAAATTGTGTAGCAAGCAGCAATTCATTAGAACCGAGAAATAAAATGAGTAATAAAGTTTCACCTGAATTTGATGTAATTATTACTGCCTTAAAAGAAGAAAAAGTGATTGCTTATCCGACAGAGGCTGTGTTTGGGTTGGGTTGTGATCCTGACAGTGAAACAGCGGTTAACAGACTATTATTGCTGAAAAATAGGCCATGGGAAAAAGGGCTGATCCTTATTTCTGATAGCTATGAGCGGCTATACTCCTATGTTAATGATGAACAGTTAGATGATGAACAAAAAAAGACAGTTTTTTCTTTTTGGCCGGGGCCAGTGACATGGGTTATTCCAGCCAAAGTGACAACACCAAAATGGTTGACGGGGAAATTTTCAAAATTAGCCGTTCGAGTTACAGATCATCCTTTAGTTAAACAATTATGTTCCCTTTATGAGAAACCTCTTGTATCGACTAGTGCAAATTTGAGTGGGTTGGAGCCGTGTCGGAGTGCAGAAGAGGTTCGTCGACAATTTGGAAACGATTTTCCGGTATTAGAAGGGGAAATTGGTGGGCGTAAGAATCCATCAGAAATCAGGGATGCTTTGACAGGTAAACTATATCGACAAGGGTAGGGAATAATGGATAAATTTGCGGTTTTTGGTAATCCGATTGCGCACAGTAAATCCCCTGATATTCATCGATTATTTGCTGAGCAAACGGGTATTGAGCATCAATATGGGCGGGTACTTGCTCCAATAGAACATTTTGAACAATCGTTGGAGCAATTTTTTGTGCGGGGCGGTTTAGGGGCGAACATTACCGTTCCTTTTAAAGAACGAGCTTATGAGTATGCACATAAATTGACTAAACGCGCAAAACTCAGTGGTGCAGTTAATACCTTAAAAATGATTGAAGATAATCAGGTTTTTGGTGATAACACTGATGGTGTTGGATTATTGGCAGACTTGCAACGACTCAATTTTATTAGCCAAGGGCAGCATATACTGATTATAGGGGCTGGTGGTGCAGCAAAAGGGGTAATTTCTCCTTTATTAGAGTCAGGTTGTAAGATTACTATCACTAATCGTACGTTCGCACGTGCACAAGCAATAGCGGATAAATTTTTTGTATTAGGTCATATCCAGGCCGTTGATATAAAGTCTCTCCTGTCTCCGGATTTTGATCTTATCATCAATGCAACAGCTTCTGGTCTTAGTGGGAGTATTCCTGAAATATCACCCCTGATTTTCCATGATGATAGTGCTTGCTACGATATGTATTACCAACAGGGATTAACTTCTTTTCTTGATTTTGCTCAGAGAAATAATGTCTCACGTCTGGCTGATGGATTAGGGATGCTGGTGGGACAGGCTGCACATGCTTTTGCACTGTGGTATGGAGTTCTACCAGAAGTAGAATCTGTTTTAACTATTTTAAGGAAAGAATTACAACATGAATCAGGCTATTCAATTTCCTGACCGTGAAGAATGGAATGAGCAGGAAAAC
>NZ_CP072455.1:3750000-4165000 GCF_017743015.1 Xenorhabdus budapestensis | reverse complement strand
GATCGAAGCCCCAGTAAACGGCGGCCGTAACTATAACGGTCCTAAGGTAGCGAAATTCCTTGTCGGGTAAGTTCCGACCTGCACGAATGGCGTAATGATGGCCAGGCTGTCTCCACCCGAGACTCAGTGAAATTGAACTCGCTGTGAAGATGCAGTGTACCCGCGGCAAGACGGAAAGACCCCGTGAACCTTTACTATAGCTTGACACTGAACCTTGAGCCTTGATGTGTAGGATAGGTGGGAGGCTGTGAAGTGCGGACGCCAGTCTGCACGGAGCCATCCTTGAAATACCACCCTTGAATGTTTGATGTTCTAACGTAGGCCCGTTATCCGGGTTGCGGACAGTGTCTGGCGGGTAGTTTGACTGGGGCGGTCTCCTCCCAAAGCGTAACGGAGGAGCACGAAGGTCAGCTAATCACGGTCGGACATCGTGAGGTTAGTGCAAAGGCATAAGCTGGCTTGACTGCGAGCGTGACGGCGCGAGCAGGTACGAAAGTAGGTCTTAGTGATCCGGTGGTTCTGCATGGAAGGGCCATCGCTCAACGGATAAAAGGTACTCCGGGGATAACAGGCTGATACCGCCCAAGAGTTCATATCGACGGCGGTGTTTGGCACCTCGATGTCGGCTCATCACATCCTGGGGCTGAAGTAGGTCCCAAGGGTATGGCTGTTCGCCATTTAAAGTGGTACGCGAGCTGGGTTTAGAACGTCGTGAGACAGTTCGGTCCCTATCTGCCGTGGGCGCTGGAAGATTGAAAGGGGCTGCTCCTAGTACGAGAGGACCGGAGTGGACGCACCACTGGTGTACGGGTTGTCATGCCAATGGCACTGCCCGGTAGCTAAGTGCGGCAGAGATAACCGCTGAAAGCATCTAAGCGGGAAACT
Organism: Xenorhabdus budapestensis; assembly: GCF_017743015.1. Taxonomy (NCBI): domain Bacteria; kingdom Pseudomonadati; phylum Pseudomonadota; class Gammaproteobacteria; order Enterobacterales; family Morganellaceae; genus Xenorhabdus; species Xenorhabdus budapestensis. The sequence goes on along the minus strand of NZ_CP072455.1, from coordinate 4,164,115 downwards.
TGCCTTGAGATGAGTCTTCCCTGACTCCTGGAGAGTCCTGAAGGGCCGTCCGAGACGAGGACGTGGATAGGCTGGGTGTGTAAGCGTTGCGAGACGTTGAGCTGACCAGTACTAATGCCCCGTGCGGCTTAACCTGACAACACCGAAGGGGTTTTGTGGGTTTGAGAGACGAGAGAAAGACAGGGTTTCAGGTATATTTTCGATAGGCGCGGAAGCGGTGACGGACGAAAATAACAAGCAGCTTGTTCGGGATTGAATACAGGATTTGTCTGGCGGCAACAGCGCGGTGGTCCCACCTGACCCCATGCCGAACTCAGCAGTGAAACGCCGTAGCGCCGATGGTAGTGTGGGGTCTCCCCATGTGAGAGTAGGGCACTGCCAGACATTCATTTATAAATGTTGCTGGTACAGCAAAAGCAGCATAAGAAAGAAATTCGGTGGTGCGGTAGTTCAGTTGGTTAGAATACCGGCCTGTCACGCCGGGGGTCGCGGGTTCGAGTCCCGTCCGCACCGCCACCGTATTTAGGGGCGTAGTTCAATTGGTAGAGCACCGGTCTCCAAAACCGGGTGTTGGGAGTTCGAGCCTCTCCGCCCCTGCCAGTTAATAACTAAGTAATAATTGAATAGTTTTTAGATTAATAGCCCAGCTAATTTTAGCTGGGTTTTTCTTTTTTATTCGTGGCATTATCAAATCGCTATACTCTTCCACTTAGATCTCCAGTGTGCATCCCCTTTAAGACTCTTTATAGAGCGCTATCAGCTTGTTGCAGGTGCTTTTTCAACAGGTATTTTTAACAACTGTTGGATGAATGTATGCTGATCACTATTTTGTAGCCAGACGGCATATAGAGGCCGTTTGATTGGCTCATGATTGGGTGCAGTGACGAGGTTAGGATAATCATCAAGCCAGTGCTTAGGCAGGAATGTCGCAGCATTTACGCTATCTAATAATTCTCTGGCGATATGGGCTGAAGTGGTTGTAATGATCGGTGGGTGATCATTTTTCAAAATCTGTTGTTTTTGGTGGTGAAAATCAGCTCCCCACTCGAGTTTGATGTAATTTTCTATACCTTGTTCGAGATTATGTTGGGTTGTTAATAAAACAAGTTGGATACTACCGATCACTTGACTTTGGAATTCATCCATTTTTGGGGCTCTGTTGTGATTAAAAGATCTAATTCACGCGAGTGCAGTTGTTTGACCAGAGACTGACGTGTAGAGACTCTTGATTCGATTCTCATCCCTTGATTATCCCGATAAAACATATTTAACCAAGGAGTCAGGTAGGCTTCCCATAGGGATGCTGTAGCACCGATAGAGAGTTCTGTATGTTGTGAGACGTAGTTGATCTCTTTCTTCGCTAACTGCCAAGTATTCATTAACGATTCTGCATAAGGGACAAGACGCTCACCAGCCGCAGTTAAGCGAATATTATTGCGATGTCGTGTGAATAAATTAGCACCTAACTGATTTTCTAGTTGCCGGATCCGGAAGCTAACTGCGGATTGTGTTAGATAGAGTGATTCAGCTGCCCGACCAAAGTGACGAGTCTTACTGACTTCCAAAAAGGTTTTCAGTAATTCGGTGTCCACATGCATCTCCAATAGTTTTTGTCGTTAAGATTTAAATATTTTGTTTTACAGAATGTCAAGCCTCCCTAATACTCCGCGCCATAATTAGTATGACTGTAGAGTTAGGAGTGTGTCAGATGGCTGAAAGCTTCATCACGACTAATCGTTTTTTTGATAATAAAAATTATCCACGAGGGTTTTCTCGTCACGGGGATTTCACCATCAAAGAGGCCCAATTGTTAGAACGTCATGGTTATGCGTTCAATGAATTGGATCTTGGCAAACGTGAACCACAAACAGACGAAGAAAAATTGTTTGTCTCTGTTTGCCGTGGTGAGCGTGCCCCTGTAACGACAGAGGAAAAAGTATGGGCTAAGTATTTGGCGAAAATTAGCCGTCCAAAACGTTTCCATACTCTTTCCGGCGGAAAACCACAGTTAGATCCTGCTGAGGACTATACTGATTCTGATGATTAATATCATCATTGGGATGACGGATCCATCAAGAGGGGCAAATTAGCCCCTTTTCTACGTCATCCAACCTGTTTTTGTAGCTGAATAAGCAACCTATCCATGCTCCGGTAACTGAGAGCTTCCATAATATCCGGCTTTTCTATTCTCTTTTGCTCTTTCAAATCTGCAATCGTACGTGAAACCTTTAATATCCGGTGCCAGGCACGTACAGACAGCCCTAATTTTAGTAAAGTGTTTTCCAGAAAAACGGCATCTTCCATTTTTAGTTTACAAACACATTCAGTTTGTTGACGATTAAGATGTGCATTTACATGCCCATACCGCTCTATTTGTATGTTTCTGGCATTTTGTACTCTCTTTTTGACTTCATGGCTACTTTCACCATGTTTTGTTGATGATTGACTCAAGATACCCGGAGGGAGTAGAGGAACTTCAATGGAGAGGTCAAAACGATCTAAAAAAGGACCTGAAAGTTTGGAAAGATAGCGCAATATTTGTTGCGGACTACTGCGATTGTGTAACCCCTGATGATATCCTGTCGGGCTTGGATTCATGGCTGCAATCAATTGGACTTGAGCAGGAAAACAAACTTTTGCCCTTGCACGAGATATGATAATTTCGCCGGATTCTAGTGGCTCACGTAATGCATCAAGGACACTTCGGTTAAACTCGGGCAATTCATCCAAGAATAAAATGCCATTGTGTGCAAGTGAAATTTCCCCAGGTTTAGGGATTGAACCTCCACCAACGAGAGCTGCCATTGATGAACTGTGATGAGGCGCTCTAAACGGTCGTATATGCCATTTTTTGGGATTAATTGACTGACCAGCCAAGCTATTGATTGCAGCGACATCTAGTGCTTCCTGATGCGTTAGAGGCGGTAATAGATCGCATAACCGACTGGCTAGCATTGTTTTACCTGTACCGGGGGGCCCAAGTAGCAGAAGATTGTGACCACCTGCGGCAGTGATCTCCAGAGCGCGCTTGGCTTGCTCTTGTCCAATAATGTCTCGTAGATCTAACAGTGGTGGTTCATTTTGTGGGGTAATGGGGGAAGGAGAAGATAATATTGCTTTTTCGCCATGCAAAAAATGGCAAACTTGTAGTAAATGATTGGCTAATAACGTTTCACTTTGGGATAAGATAGCTAATTCCGTTTGATTTTCTGTGGATAAAATCAATTGCCTTCCTGCATTTTTGGCGCTGAGTGCTGCGGGAATGGCTCCCATGACTTTTCGTATCTCACCTGAAAGCGCTAACTCTCCCAAAAACTCATAATTATGCAATTCATTTGGTGGAATTTGCTCTGAAGCGGCCAAAATTGCAATAGCGATAGGTAAATCATATCTTCCTCCTTCTTTGGGAAGATCAGCCGGAGCCAGGTTGACTGTGATTCTTTTTGGTGGATAGGTAAAACCGCTATTGATCAAAGCACTTCTGACACGATCTCTGGCTTCTTTAACTGTCGTTTCCGGCAAACCAACTAGTGTTAAACCAGGTAAACCATTACTGATGTGTGCTTCTATTGTGACGATAGGGGAATCAATACCTATTGTTGCCCGTGTATAGATGATAGCGAGTGTCATGTGCTCTCCTTAGCAAGAAAGCATTATCATGAATTGATAAAAAATAATAAAAAGTCTCCTTTTGTTATTTTGCGAAGACACTCGAAAATATATTGATTTTTTATTGGGGCCTAAAACCCGTTTATTTTTAATAAATTGTTATTTAATGTTTTTTTGGAGTACATGAGATAAATTCATAATGTATTACCACTGAGTTAATTATTTTATTATTTAGATGAATTAATTAGCTGTTTTTATTTTTTGTTTATAATGATACTGCGCATAAAAATGTCTCTTTTAACATTTATGTCTTGTTATTAGGCAATTAAATTATATTTATATAACTTATGTTATTAATTATTTTATAAAACATATAGATAGTTATTTTTTATCCTCATTTAAGGAATGAATACTGCTAACTTTGCTGGTTTTTGATTTATCTAACTGAAAAATATAAATAAAATTATTTTTCAAATAAAAATTTAAAATAATCGTTGTCAACAATTATAGAAAGTGATACTTGTAAAATATACGTCGAACATATGAATGAGAACGAAAAGAATTATGAGTAAATTTGTTCTAGTGATTAGCCTAATTATTAGCGTGGTGGTGATTATTCTACCGTGCGGGGCTGCACTTGAACGAAGGAAGGCGTAGACAAACAGATAGCCGGATTTCACAAAGCCCCCGCACCGAAAAGGAGCGGGGGCTTTTTTTTACACATGCCAAAAAACGAACATAAAACAACATCACAACAGGCCACTGACAGAGTAAACGCAATAGGAGGATGGTATGAATGGGGCTCAATGGGTTGTACAAGCATTACGAAAGCAGGGCGTTGAAAAAGTTTTCGGTTATCCAGGCGGAGCTATCATGCCTGTGTATGATGCTTTGTATGATGGCGGTATTGAACATTTGTTGTGCCGTCATGAACAAGGAGCGGTTATGGCTGCCATTGGCTATGCGAGGGCAAGTGGTAAGCCCGGAGTTTGTATCGCGACATCAGGGCCTGGAGCAACAAATTTGATTACCGGGTTGGCTGATGCTTTGTTGGATTCTGTTCCCGTCGTTGCTATTACTGGTCAAGTAAGTTCTGAAGTTATCGGTACAGATGCTTTTCAAGAAATCGATATGTTGGGACTTTCTCTTGCCTGTACCAAACACAGTTTTCTGGTGGAATCGCTGGAAAAATTGCCTCAAGTTATGGCTGAGGCTTTTGCCATTGCCATGGAAGGCCGCCCTGGCCCCGTTCTGGTGGATTTACCGAAAGATATTCAGTTAAAACAAGGTGATTTCGCACCTTACTTAATGCCTGTCGTTGCCTCATCTTCTCTGCCTGAGCGTGAACTGGAACAAGCCCGTCATATGATGGCTTGTTCTAAAAAACCTATTTTGTATATCGGGGGAGGCGTTGGAATGTCAGATGCGGTGCCTGAATTACGCCGTTTAGTGGCAGAGACGGGGCTACCTGTTGTCTCTACACTCAAAGGATTGGGAGCTGCGGATGCTGAGCATGAATATTATTTGGGGATGCTGGGAATGCATGGCACAAAAGCTGCCAATTTCGCGGTTCAATCTTGTGATTTGCTTATTGCTGCCGGAGCTCGCTTTGATGATCGGGTAACCGGGAAACTGAATACCTTTGCTCCGCACGCCAAAGTCATCCATTTAGATATCGACCCTGTTGAATTAAATAAGTTACGTCAGGCACATATTTCATTATTGGGGAATTTAAAAACGTTGTTGCCTCATTTACAGCAGCCTTTGTCAATCAAGGCATGGCAACAAGAAGTTAAACAGTTAAAAAACGAACATGCATGGTGCTATAACCATCAGGGGGACAGTATTTATGCTCCCGCATTGTTAAAACAGATATCTGAGCGCAAGACATCAAATACTGTTGTTACCACTGATGTGGGACAGCATCAGATGTGGACTGCCCAACATATGACATTTGATGGGCCTGAGAATTTCATTACTTCCAGTGGGTTGGGCACGATGGGATTTGGCATCCCGGCGGCGATTGGTGCACAGATGGTTCGCCCGGAGGATATGGTCATTTGTATATCCGGTGATGGCTCTTTCATGATGAATGTTCAGGAATTAGGCACTATCAGACGCAAAAAATTACCTATCAAGATGGTTTTGCTGGATAACCAGCGTCTGGGGATGGTTAAGCAATGGCAGGAATTATTTTTTGATAAACGCTATAGCGAAACGATCCTAACCGATAACCCTGATTTTATTACCTTAGCAAAATCCTTTGATATTCCAGGCCAACACATCACAGACAAGTCGCAAATCAATACAGCGTTAGATGCCCTTTTCAACAGTGAAGGTCCTTATTTGCTACATGTATCCATTAATGAATTAGAAAATGTTTGGCCATTGGTTCCGCCTGGTGCCAGTAACGCAAATATGTTGGAGAGATCATTATGATGCAGCATCAACTGGCTATTCAGGCACGATTTTGTCCTGAAATTCTTGAAAGAATTCTGAGAGTTACCCGCCATCGTGGTTTTCAGATATGCGCATTGAATATGGATCATACAATAGATAGTGATAGTGTAAGTATTGAACTCACTGTCGCCAGTCAGCGTCCTGTGAATTTGCTTTTTTCCCAGTTGATGAAGCTGGTTGATGTTGCTGATGTTGAGATACAACACAAAAAATCACAATTGATAAGCGCATAGTGCGCATTTGAAGGAAACAGAAGAATGACAAAGCAAGCTGATTATATTTGGTTCAATGGGGGAATGGTTCCCTGGGCTGATGCAAAAATACATGTTATGTCCCACGCCCTGCATTACGGAACCTCAGTATTTGAAGGTGTCCGTTGTTACAACTCGCACAAAGGAGCAGTTGTTTTTCGTCATCATGAACACATGCAGCGTTTACATGATTCAGCCAAGATTTACCGTATGCCCGTGAGCCAGAGTGTTGATGAACTGATGGAAGCATGTCGTGAAACACTTCGCAAAAACAAATTAGTCAGCGCTTACATTCGTCCACTGGTTTTTATTGGTGATGTGGGTATGGGGGTGAATCCTCCCGCGGGTTATAAAACCGATGTCATTATTGCGGCTTTTCCGTGGGGAGCGTATCTCGGAGAGGAAGCACTGGAACAAGGCATTGATGCGATGGTTTCTTCATGGAACCGTGCTGCGGCAAACACAATTCCAACAGCGGCAAAAGCGGGTGGTAATTACTTATCTTCTTTGCTGGTGGGTAGTGAAGCTCGGCGCCATGGTTATCAGGAAGGGATCGCGTTGGATGTTCATGGCTATATTTCAGAAGGTGCGGGTGAAAACCTATTTGAAGTCAAAAATGGTGTTTTGTTTACCCCGCCATTCACTTCCGCTGCGTTACCGGGGATCACACGAGATGCCATCATCAAACTGGCACAGGATCTCGGTCTGGAAGTTCGTGAGCAGACCCTTTCCCGCGAATCACTCTATCTGGCTGATGAAGTCTTTATGACAGGAACAGCAGCAGAAATTACTCCAGTCCGTAGTGTAGATGGTATTCAGGTTGGAATTGGTAAATGTGGGCCTATCACCAAAAAAATTCAGAGTGCATTCTTCGGCCTATTTGATGGTTCGACAGAAGATAAATGGGGCTGGTTAGATCCAGTGAATCCTTAATAACCTGATTCCTTTATAACTAAGATAAAATTTAACAGGCGGTTCGTTCCCCGCCCGTTTTCTGATGCTGATTAGATAGACATGGGAGTGAAAAATAATGCCTAAATACCGTTCTGCTACGACAACTCATGGCCGCAATATGGCAGGGGCACGTGCTTTATGGCGTGCCACGGGGATGACTGATGCGGATTTTGGTAAGCCCATCATCGCCGTTGTGAACTCATTTACTCAATTCGTGCCCGGGCATGTTCATTTGCGAGATTTGGGCAAGCTGGTGGCAGAACAGATTGAGGCGTCCGGGGGAGTCGCAAAAGAATTTAACACCATCGCAGTTGATGATGGTATCGCAATGGGGCATGGAGGAATGCTTTACTCTCTGCCTTCCCGTGAACTGATTGCCGATTCGGTCGAATATATGGTGAATGCACACTGTGCGGATGCAATGGTATGTATTTCCAACTGTGACAAGATCACACCGGGCATGTTGATGGCATCACTGCGTTTAAATATTCCAGTTATTTTTGTCTCCGGAGGCCCGATGGAAGCGGGTAAAACGCGTTTATCCGATCAGCTCATCAAGTTAGATCTGGTTGATGCGATGATCCAGGGAGCGAATCCGCATGTCAGTGATGAACAGAGTGAGCAAATCGAACGTTCTGCTTGCCCGACTTGTGGTTCTTGTTCCGGCATGTTTACTGCAAATTCAATGAATTGTTTGACAGAAGCACTGGGGCTTTCGCAACCGGGTAATGGATCGCTCCTTGCTACACATGCAGATCGTAAGACCCTATTTATCAACGCGGGTAAGCGCATTGTTGAATTAACCAAACGTTACTATGAACAAAATGATGGCAGCGCTTTGCCACGTAATATTGCGACCAAAGCTGCGTTTGAGAATGCCATGACACTGGATATTGCGATGGGCGGTTCGACAAACACTGTTCTGCACTTATTGGCAGCAGCGCAGGAAGGTGAAGTTGATTTCACTATGGCAGATATTGATCGTTTGTCTCGTCAAGTGCCCCATTTATGTAAAGTTGCTCCAAGTACCCAGAAATACCATATGGAAGATGTACATCGTGCTGGTGGAGTGATTGGTATTCTTGGTGAGCTGGATCGTGCTGGATTGTTGCATCGAAATGTGAAAAACATCCTGGGCTTGGACTTGCCACAAACGTTGGCTCAGTACGACATTATGCTGACAGGGGATGACGATGTTAAGAGCATGTATACTGCGGGACCAGCAGGAATTCGTACTACCCAAGCTTTTTCGCAGGATTGTCGTTGGCCGTCTTTGGACACAGACCGGAAAGAAGGGTGTATTCGTGAACGTACTCATGCTTACAGCCAAGATGGGGGACTGGCTGTTCTGTATGGTAACGTTGCCGCGGATGGTTGTATCGTGAAAACCGCAGGAGTGGATGAAAGTATTCTCACTTTCCGTGGCACTGCCAAAGTTTATGAAAGTCAGGAAGATGCAGTAGACGCGATTCTGGGCGGAAAAGTTGTTGCGGGGGATGTTGTGGTTATTCGTTATGAAGGCCCGAAAGGCGGCCCTGGTATGCAGGAAATGCTCTATCCAACTACTTACCTAAAATCAATGGGGTTGGGAAAAAGCTGTGCTTTGATCACTGATGGGCGTTTTTCAGGAGGTACATCTGGGTTGTCGATTGGCCATGTTTCTCCTGAAGCAGCTAATGGTGGCTTGATTGGATTGGTTCATGACGGCGATATCATCAATATTGATATTCCAAACCGTAAAATCCAGTTGAATGTCAGCGAAAAAGATCTGACTGAACGGAAACAGGCTGAATTATCTCGTGGCGATAATATGTGGACACCTAAATCCCGAAAGCGTCAGGTTTCTTTTGCATTGCGGGCTTATGCTTCATTAGCGACCAGCGCCGACAAAGGTGCTGTACGTGATAAGACTAAGCTGGGGAGTTGATTGTGGCGGTTTATCCTCTTAATACTGAACCCAAGGGAGCGGAATATCTCAAAGCCGCACTAAGTGCACCAGTTTATGATGTTGCACAGGTCACTCCATTACAGGAAATGAAAAAAATCTCTGCTCGTTTAGATAACACTATCTTGGTTAAACGAGAAGATCGTCAGTTGGTACACAGCTTCAAATTGCGTGGTGCTTACGCGATGATCGCCAGCTTAACGGAAGAGCAAAGAGCTAAAGGTGTGATCACCGCGTCTGCGGGCAATCATGCACAAGGTGTCGCATTATCGGCCAGTAAGGTTGGTGTTAAAGCCACTATAGTGATGCCGATAGCTACAACAGATATTAAAGTTGATGCAGTACGCAGTTTTGGTGGTGAAGTATTGTTACATGGCGCAAATTTTGATGAAGCGAAAGCAAAAGCGATTGAAATGTCAAAAGAACATAGTTACACCTTCGTACCACCATTTGATCACCCTGCTGTGATTGCCGGTCAGGCAACTTTGGCGATGGAGCTTTTACAGCAAGATGTTCATCTTGATCGCATTTTTGTTCCTGTTGGTGGTGGTGGATTGATTGCTGGTATTGCAGTGCTCATCAAACAACTCGTACCAGAAATGAAAATCATTGGTGTGGAGGCTGAGGATTCTGCCTGTTTGAAAGCCGCGTTGGAAGCCGGGCATCCCGTTGATTTACCCAGAGTCGGATTATTTGCGGAAGGTGTTGCTGTTAAACGTATTGGTAATGAAACATTCCGTTTATGTCAGCAATATGTTGATGATGTGATTACGGTAGATAGCGATGCTATTTGTGCAGCCATGAAAGATATTTTCGAAGATGTCAGAGCGATCGCGGAACCTTCCGGAGCTTTGGCGCTGGCGGGGTTGAAGAAATATGTCCAGCAGCACCAGATTAAGGGGGAGAGACTAGCCCATATTCTTTCTGGCGCGAATGTGAATTTTCATGGTTTACGTTATGTCTCCGAACGTTGTGAGTTGGGGGAGCAACGTGAGGCTTTGTTGGCGGTAACTATTCCTGAACAAAAAGGCAGTTTCCTGAATTTCTGCCAGATACTGGGTGTCCGCTTTGTGACAGAATTCAGCTACCGTTATTCAGATGCTGCCGCTCCAGATAAAGCCTGTATTTTTGTCGGAATACGATTGGGGCGTGGAAATGCTGAACGCATTGAAATTATTGAAGAACTAAAATCTGCGGGATATCAGGTATCTGATTTTACTGATGATGAAATGGCGAAACTGCATGTTCGTTATATGATCGGTGGAAGACCACCCAGACTATTGCAGGAGCGGTTATTTAGCTTTGCTTTTCCCGAATCACCGGGAGCATTGCTGAAATTTTTGCAAACATTAGGAACATACTGGAATATCACACTGTTTCATTACCGTAGTCATGGCACAGATTATGGACGAGTACTGGCCGCTTTTGAATTGTCAGGGTCGGAAGTCTGTTTTGACCGCCATTTAGATGAGCTAGGTTACGAATACCATGATGAGACTGATAATCCCTCATTTAATTTGTTGTTGAAATAGAAACAGTTAATATTATGAGAAATAGCACCTTTTAGAGTGCTATTTTTTCATGGGATCACGTTATTTCATGGGGTAACAATCCCCAAAATGCCTTTATCAGTGGTTCATGCAGCCGCTTGCCAAGAGCACAAACCCCTAATTCGAATGGCTCAACCAACGAAATATTTTCCAACAGTAATATACGGTTGCGTACTGGTTCTGGGCTATTTTCGACGACAACCGCAGGGATTAACGCAATACCACAACCTAAAGCGACCATGGAAACAATCGCTTCATGACCAGAAACTGTAGCATAAATTTGTGGATGATTGATTTTGTGCCGACGAAACCAAAGTTCAATACGCTTACGGGAAGGGCCATGCTCAGGCAGGATAAAAGGAATGTTGTTCCAATTGGGGTGTTCCTGTGTCGATAGAGTTCTCACGGCACAAGGTAGGGAAGGCGCAATCAGTACCAACGGTATTTCACCTATTTTAGCAAAACTAACATTATCAGGTAGTTTTTCAGGCTTGCCTGCAATCCCCAAATCAGCAGCATCAAATTGGACTCTATCCACGGCATCAGCAGCATCCCCCGTTGTCAGTTTAATTTCCACCAAAGGATGTTCAGCTCGAAATTTATCCAGAACCTGCGGAAGATGGCTATAAGCGGCAGTGACCGAACAAAAAAGGCGTAATTCTCCCGTTAAAGATGGGCTTTGGTGATTCAGTGAATGGAGCAATTGCTGATATTGCAGCAGAGTTTGTTGGGCAAATTGCTTTAATTGCTCCCCTGCGAAGGTTAGTTTTACTGTCCGATTATCTCGCAGAAATAGTGAGTGCCCCAATTGTTCTTCAATACGTTGAATTTGGCGTGAAAGCGTGGATGGACTAACATGCATAGCTTTGGCTGTATGACCAAAATGACAACTTTCTGTAAGATGTAAAAACAGTTTTAGATCACGTAAGTCCATCGTTCTTATGCCTTTTACTAGGTTTTTTTGCTATATATCCGTCGTACGATGGGAGATTGTCACAAATAAAGATATGTTGCATAAATTGCAATATAGTCTTGTCAATATATCAATTTAAGCAATGGATTTCATGTCATATATTGGCTTTATGCAAACAACATCACACCTAATTATATCGGAGTCACCATGGCTAATTATTTTGATACATTGAACTTACGCCAGAAATTGGCGCAGTTAGGCAAATGTCGTTTTATGACGCGGGAAGAATTTGCTGACGAAGCAGGGTATTTAAAAGGCCAGAAAGTGGTGATTATCGGCTGTGGTGCGCAAGGATTGAATCAGGGGCTGAATATGCGTGATTCTGGCTTGGATATTGCCTATGCTCTGCGTAAAGAAGCCATTGCAGAGAAACGTGCATCATGGCGTAAGGCAACTGAAAATGGTTTCAACGTCGGCACATATGAGGAATTGATCCCACAAGCTGATTTAGTTATTAACCTGACACCGGACAAACAGCACTCTGCGGTTGTACAGGCTGTTCAGCCGTTAATGAAAGAAGGGGCGGCTTTAGGGTATTCCCACGGCTTTAATATTGTTGAAGTGGGTGAGCAGATCCGTAAAGACATCACGGTTGTGATGGTTGCTCCGAAGTGCCCGGGAACGGAAGTGCGTGAAGAATATAAGCGTGGATTTGGTGTTCCGACTTTGATTGCCGTCCATCCGGAAAACGATGCAAAAGGCGAGGGCATGGCAATTGCAAAAGCATGGGCAGCCGCAACCGGAGGTCATCGTGCAGGAGTTCTGGAGTCCTCTTTTGTGGCAGAAGTGAAATCTGACTTGATGGGTGAGCAAACGATTCTGTGTGGGATGTTACAGGCGGGGTCTCTGTTGTGTTATGACAAGCTGGTGGCTGATGGCTCAGAGCCGGGTTATGCGGGTAAATTGATCCAGTTTGGTTGGGAAACCATCACAGAAGCCCTGAAACAGGGTGGCATTACCTTGATGATGGACAGGCTTTCTAATCCAGCAAAACTACGTGCTTATGCCCTTTCTGAACAGTTGAAAACCATTTTAACTCCACTGTTCCAAAAACATATGGATGACATTATTTCTGGTAAATTCTCTTCCACTATGATGGCCGACTGGGCGAATGATGACAAAGATCTGCTGACCTGGCGTGCAGAAACAGGTCAAACGCCATTCGAAAACTACCCTGATTACAACGGTCATATCAGTGAGCAAGAATACTTTGATCATGGTGTACTGATGGTTGCTATGGTTAAAGCCGGAGTAGAGCTGGCATTTGATACAATGGTAGATTCAGGCATTATTGAAGAGTCCGCTTATTATGAATCACTACATGAACTGCCATTAATTGCGAATACCATTACTCGTAAGCGTCTTTATGAAATGAACGTGGTGATTTCTGATACGGCAGAATATGGTAACTACTTGTTCTCTTATGTTGCGGTGCCATTATTGCAAGAAAAATTCATGCCAACCCTACAGACTGGAGATTTAGGCAAGGTTGTTGTTGATAAAGGTATCGATAATGCTCAATTACGCGATGTTAATGACGCTATCCGTAACCATCCAATTGAGGTTGTAGGCCGGACTTTACGTGGTTATATGACAGATATGAAACGTATTGCTGTCGGCGGATAATACCTACTGATAATGTTACTCTATTGTATGCCCGATATTGTGTATCGGGCATAATTTTAATCTCAGTTACAGGTTAAATCTTTGCTTCAGCTCATCAATTTCCTGGCGCTGGAACGTATCAAAACGTTCTCTCGGTTGTTGGGCCTTAACCATGTTCAGTAAAGGGTCCTGAACTTTAGTGCGGACACCGCTCAACTCTTCCAGCACGGCTAAGCCACAGAACGGCACATAGAGTTCGGAATAACCACCTTCATGGACGACAACCAGTTTGCCATCGCATAATTCATCTGCTGCCTGCTGTATTTTACGCGTCATTTCCCGGAAACTCTCACTATGGAGCTGCATTCTGGCAAGTGGATCGACGGAGTTAGCATCATATCCACAGGCGACAATAATCAATTCGGGTTGATAACGCTGTAATGCGGGAAGAACGATTTGATCCATAGCATACATGTAACTATTGTGCCCGGCTCCTGCCATGAGTGGAATATTGATGTTAAAGCCTTCGCCTTTACCTGCACCGATATCATCTTCACCACTGTACCCTTCGGGGTAACAACCATCCTGATGCAATGACATCGTCAAAACATCATCGCGCTCCCAAAAGATATATTGTGTTCCGTTACCGTGGTGAACATCCCAGTCAACGACTGCGACCCGGCCAAGCCCAAACTGCCTTTTGGCCCGTTCAATGGCAAGGGAGATATTAGCAAGGAAACAAAATCCCATAGCTTTATTGGGTAGACAATGGTGTCCGGGAGGACGTGACAGGCTATAAGCGTTGTCCAGTTCGCCGTGCAGGACGGTTTCCACTGCTGCACAGACTAATCCGGCAGATAATTTGGCGATTTCATAACTGCCTGGTCCTACAGAGGCTTCAAAGCCAAGCATACCTGTGCCACCATCGCTCAGCGACTTAAAATTCTGTAAATACGCTTCTGGATGGATAAGCCTTAAGGTTGTTTCATCAATAGGATCAGCCCCTAACAGTTGTAATGAGCGGCTTAAACCAGAAACATCCATTAAATTTTTCATTCTTCGCTTAGTTTCTGGTGACTCGGCATGACCCGCTCCGGATGGCGGTTGTACCCATCCGCCAACTGGGAGCGTTACGACATGTTGTAATCCGGTAGTGTGCCAGAAACAGCTTTCATCAAAGAAAAAACCTGTTTTGCGTAACATATTGTATCCTCTTTGGCTGACTAATATGAAAATAAAAAATTTATTATTGCTATACCAATCAAACAGATGAAAATGATGTTATTTTTACAATGCATTGATAGCTACTATTACATATAGAAAAGTAATAAATCTATGGTAGAACAGTGAATTTGATAGTTACTAAAATAATTATTTTTGATTGATGAATGTCATGATTAATGAGCAATTGAGAAATGCTAGGATAATTAATTGGATAGGGTTTATTATTAATTCATTTTAAAATAAGACTATTTGTTATTTTTTTAGAAATTTTCTATTAAAAATGGGTTATTGCTATATTTTTATTTCTGTTATTTTAAATATATCTTTTATGCGTATTTCCATCTTGATTGAAAATAACTAACTGAAGCAGATTGATTATCTTATTTAGTAATAACACCTACGGTAAAGAAAATCTCCTTCCTGTGCTGCTTTCTGCTACAATTTCATCCCTCGATCTTTCATCCTGACATAACCTTCAAAACAGTATGCGATTAAACCCTAACCAACAACAAGCGGTTGAGTTTGTAACAGGGCCTTGTTTGGTTCTGGCCGGTGCAGGCTCCGGTAAGACCAGAGTTATCACCAATAAAATAGCCCACCTGATCCGCACTTGTGGTTATCAAGGCCGTCATATTGCGGCTGTGACTTTCACCAATAAAGCGGCACGCGAAATGAAAGAGCGTGTGGCCCAAACATTGGGTCGTAAGGAAACTAAGGGATTAATGATCTCAACATTCCATACGTTGGGGTTGGAGATCGTCAAGCGTGAGTACAAGGCACTTGGAATGAAGAGTAACTTCTCTCTGTTTGACGATCAGGATCAAATGGCATTGTTGAAAGATCTGACAGCGGATTTATTGGAAGAAGATAAAGATCTGCTACAAAAGCTAATCTCAAATATCTCCAATTGGAAGAATGACCTGATGCCACCGGAACAGGTGATGAGACAAGCTCGTTCAGCACAGGAACATCAGTTTGCGGAGTGCTATCGTCGCTACGATTTACATCTGAACAGTTGTAATGTTTTTGATTTTGATGATTTGATTACCAAACCAACCTTGTTGTTAATACGGGACGAAGAGGTCAGGGAGCGTTGGCAAAACAGAATTCGTTATTTGCTGGTGGATGAATATCAGGATACTAATACCAGTCAGTATCAACTGGTGAAGTTACTGGTAGGCAGCCGGGCGCGTTTTACTGTTGTCGGTGATGATGACCAGTCAATTTATTCATGGCGTGGTGCTCGCCCGCAAAACCTGAGCCTGTTAAAGGAAGATTTTCCACAGCTCAATGTGATCAAGCTGGAGCAGAATTACCGCTCATCAGGGAGAATACTGAAATCGGCAAATATCCTGATTGCGAATAATCCCCATGTATTTGAGAAGAAACTTTTTTCTGAATTGGGTTATGGCGATCCTCTACGTGTGATCGAAGCAAATAATGAAGATCATGAAGCTGAGCGTGTCGTAGGGGAATTGATTGCCCATCACTTTATCAATAAAACCGAGTATAAAGATTACGCTATTTTATACCGTGGTAATCATCAATCCCGTATCTTTGAAAAGATGTTGATACAAAACCGGATTCCTTACCGCATTTCTGGCGGAACGTCGTTTTTTTCCCGGCCGGAAATTAAGGACTTGCTTTCTTATTTGCGAGTACTGACTAATCCTGATGATGACGGCGCATTTTTGCGGATTGTCAATACACCACGCCGGGAAATAGGGGCCGTAACGATTCAGAAATTGGGAGAGTGGGCGAAGCAGCGTAACAAAAGCCTGTATCATGCCAGCTTCGACCTTGGTCTGGAACAGAATTTGTCTGGTCGCGGGTTGGCTGCTCTACAGCGTTTTACCCACTGGATGGATGAAATTTCCCGTCGGGCAGGACGTGAGCCATTGCTGGGCGTAAGGGATTTACTGCACGGTATGGATTATGAAAGTTGGCTGTATGAAACCTCACCCAGCCCTAAAGCTGCTGAAATGAGGATGAAAAATGTCAATCAGCTTTTCACCTGGATGAGTGAAATGCTTGAAGGCGATGATCTGAATGAACCTATGACGCTTTCTCAGGTTGTGGCTCGCTTTACTTTACGGGATATGCTGGAGCGAGGTGAAGAAGATGGGGAATTGGATCAGGTTCAGCTCATGACGTTGCATGCTTCCAAGGGACTGGAGTTCCCTTATGTTTTTCTGGTGGGAATGGAAGAAGGGTTATTACCACATCAAAGCAGTATTGATGAGGATAATATCGAAGAAGAACGGCGTTTG
This sequence comes from Xenorhabdus budapestensis, assembly GCF_017743015.1. Lineage (NCBI taxonomy): Bacteria > Pseudomonadati > Pseudomonadota > Gammaproteobacteria > Enterobacterales > Morganellaceae > Xenorhabdus > Xenorhabdus budapestensis. The sequence continues at coordinate 4,147,274 of NZ_CP072455.1, read as the reverse complement.
GCTTATGTCGGTATTACCCGTGCACAACGGGAACTCTTTTTTACCCTTAGTAAAGAGCGTCGTCAGTATGGAGAATTGATTCGCCCTGAACCGAGCCGATTTTTGTTAGAGTTGCCACAAGATGATCTGGATTGGCCGCAAGGTAGGAAGGTAGTCAGTGCAGAAGAACGTATGGAACGGGGGCAATCACGTCTTGCCGATATCAAATCCCGCTTTGGCCTTGGGCAGAAAAGTAGTGGTAACTAAGCGGGTTAATGTCCTTACCCCAGTTTCATCACCAGTGATGCTGCTGGGGAACTTTCCTTCGTTTTTTCTTGTAAGTTAAGAGTTATTAGAATGCACAATTATCCCAAACTGGAATTATTCTGCTCTTCAATAATTAGCGGCCATTGAATGTAACTTTGCCACTTGATTTCTTGATGTAATGTTTCAGCACTGAGTGGGTGTCGTGTTTGCCATTGATGAGGGAGAGTAATGGTAAGTACGTCATTTTCTGCCCGCAAATGCAGAGTTACTAAAGAATCATTCCGCCGATGGCTGGCAAAGATAATGGCAAGGCGCAGTAAACGGCATAACCGCAGCGCCAGTAATGCTGGTAACGCATTTTGCTGACTTAATGATGTCAGATTGATTGATCCACTTTGATTTTTCAACAATGTTGCCAGTAAGCGTTTTTGAGCAGGAGTATAGCCGGGTAGATCTAAGTGGCTGATCAAATAAGCAGAATGGGTTGGCCCTTGGCGAAAATCGACACATAAGCCGATTTCATGGAGCAAACAAGCGCTGACCAACAGTTCCCGACATCGCTCATCCAATTCCCACGTTTTAGCGACTTGTTGAAAAAAATGCTCTGCCAGCTGTCTGACTCTTTGTGCTTGTTCAGCATCAACCTGAAAGCGTTGTTGAATATCTTGCAAGGTTCTGGCACGGATGTCCCGTTCGACAGATAGCTCCAGCATGCCATAAACCAGCCCCTCACGCAGCGCCCCTCCTGCCAGAGTCATACTTTCGATACTCAATGCCTGAAAGATAGCAATCAGGATTGCCAAACCGCTTGGAAAAACCAATGCCCGCTCTAGTGTCAGGCCATCTATCTCCAGCTCTTCCAGTTTTCTGCATTCAATCGCCTTAGATTTAAGCTGTTGCAATTTGGACAGGGTGATAAGCTCATCCATACCCTGGGCAATCATGATCTCCTGAAGAGCCTGCACTGTACCCGATGCTCCGACACAAATCTGCCAACCTTGTTCCAGAAGTGCTGTGGTAACCGGAGCAAGAATATGGTGAGCAGCCGTTTCCGCTTTAGCAAAGTTTTCTTCCGTCAGACTACGATCATTAAAATAGCGTTCGAGCCAGGTAACACAGCCCATTTCAAGGCTGAATAACTGTGTAGCTTTTGCACCAGTACCTGTAACAAGTTCTGTACTGCCACCACCAATATCCACCACCAGACGTTTTTCCGGCCCGCCTGTAGTGTGGGCAACGCCTTGATAAATCAGCCGAGCTTCTTCTTCACCTTTGATGACTTTGGTCGGAGTGCCTAATATTTCAGAGGCTTTGCCAACAAATTCATCGGAATTTTCGGCAAGTCGCAATGTTGCTGTAGCAACAACGCGGATCTGTGGAGCAGGGATATCCTGCAAATATTCTGCAAAAAGGCGAAGGCATTGCCATCCCCGCTCCATTGCCTGTTGTGATAAATGGTGATTTTTATCCAACCCAGCGGCCAGCCTGACTTTACGCTTGATGCGGGCGACCACTTGAATACTATCGGACACTCTGCGGACAACCAGCATATGAAAACTGTTTGAGCCTAAATCGATAGCGGCATAGAGCGAAGAAGAACTCAGCATTTTGTTATTCCAGAATTATGTTAATCAGCCTGAACATTACGGTTACGAATTGCGTTTACGATTATGAACAGTATTACCACGGCGCGTCATATTGGTACGGCGCGGATGTCCTCCTGAACGTGCGCGGTTGCGGCGTTTAGGCACTGGTAAATCTTTCAGTAATGTATCGCTGTTATATTTGCTCACAGGGATCTGATGCCGGATATATTCTTCAATGGCTGGCAGATTCAGCGCATATTCTTCACAGGCCAGACTGATTGAATGGCCGCTTTCGCCGGCACGGCCCGTTCGGCCGATACGATGAACGTAATCTTCACAATCATCCGGCAAATCATAGTTAAACACGTGTGTTACGGAAGGGATATGCAGCCCACGTGCAGCAACATCGGTGGCGACCAAAATATCCAGATTGCCCAGACTGAATTCTTCCAATATGCGCAGGCGTTTTTTCTGTGCTACATCACCGGTCAGCAGACCGACACGATGTCCATCGGCAGCCAGATGAGCCCAGATATCTTCGCAGCGGTGTTTGGTATTCGCGAAAATAATGCAGCGGTCGGGCCACTCTTCTTCCAATAAGGTCTGTAGCAGACGCATTTTTTCTTCATTGGAAGGATAAAAAAGTTCTTCCCGGATGCGGTGTCCCGTTTTTTGTAATGGTTCCACTTCCACATATTTAGGATTGTTCATCTGTTCAAAGGCCAGTTCACGCACCCGATAAGACAAGGTGGCGGAAAACAGCAGATTCATGCGTTCAGTTGCAGCAGGCATCCGACGGAATAACCAACGGATATCCTTGATAAAACCGAGATCGTACATGCGGTCGGCTTCATCCAGTACGATAACCTGAATGGCGTTGAAATTGATATACCCCTGCTTGGCGTAATCAATAAGACGACCCGTTGTGCCAATGATGATATCAACGCCAGATTCCAGCACCTTTAGCTGTTTATCATAGCCATCTCCACCATAGGCCAGACCCATTTTTAACCCTGTGACTTCAGCTAGCTCTTCTGCGTCAGAGTAGATCTGGACGGCCAGCTCACGGGTCGGAGCCATAATCAACGCTCTTGGTTGATTGGTTTTATGCTCCGCCTTGGCGGGATGAGTCAGTAAATAATGAAAAGTAGACGCCAGAAATGCGAGCGTCTTGCCCGTTCCGGTTTGTGCTTGCCCCGCAACATCTTGGCCTTCGACAGTAAAAGGCAATGTTAGCGCCTGTATCGGTGTACAGTTGGAAAAACCCTTTTTATTAAGGGCTTCAATGACCTTGGGGTGCAATGCGAAGTCGGAAAACTTCTTTTCTGTCAAATGTGTTTTGCTCATAGTGTGGTAGAATATCAGCTAACTATTGCTTTAAGAAAGTGTGTCCGCTGAAATAAAGACACCTTATATTGGTTAATGTACACTGATAACGTAAAAGATTTTACTTTGGAGTCCAAATAATGAGTGAAAAGATTGTGAATGCTGGGGTTATTCATCTGGCTGACAGTGACTTTAATGAAGATAAGCTAAAATTGGAAGGTGTCGTTCTGGTTGATTTTTGGGCCGAATGGTGTGGCCCTTGTAAAATGGTTGCGCCTATTCTGGATGAAATCGCTGTTGAGTACACAGGTAAACTAATCGTTGCTAAATTAAACGTTGATGATCATACCAAAACTGCGCCGAAATTCGGCATTCGTGGTATTCCGACGATGATTTTGTTCAAAGATGGCGAAAAAGTTGCGGTGAAAGTGGGAGCTTTGTCAAAAACTCAATTGAAAGAATTTTTGAAACCACACCTCTAATTTAGAGTTAGCTCACAGTAATTATGGGCGTTTAGCAGATAGAGTGATTTATCTTATTGACAGCTAGACGTCCGCAACGAAGCATGGTAAGTTAGCTGCCACGTGCTTATATGAAACATGCGTTAGAAAGATTTTCATAACTTATATGAAGAATTGACAGCAGGCATGTTACATACTAAACAATCTATAGTGTCTGATAAATCTGTTATCTCTGGATCACCTTGAAATATCTGATAGCATATCGTATTTAGTAAAGTATCTGAAAGCATATATAGTGAGCCATTCAGTATATAGCTTGGTGCTGAAGACGTTTTTATGCTAAACATTCCGATGATGTTTTCGTACTGGGCGTTTTATGTCGAAGCCTCCTTTTGCTGAGATAATGTTTACTAAGACAATATTTGTTAAACAGTATGTGCTGAAACAGTATTTACACTGAGATAGCTCTTGTATTGAGATTAATCACATTTCGTTATTGTCATCTCAGTTATGTTTTAACAGTTTGTTAGCCTTATTTTGAAATCAATTAGAGTACTTCAGACTATTGCCTTGTAATATAAATTAATATGTTAAAAGGTTGTATTTGTTTTGGGTACAAATAAACAGGCACCGATAACGCTGCCATACCATTCACGTTCATAGTTCGAGATATACCCCGAGTTAAAGAACCCACCATTATGAATCTTACCGAATTAAAGAATACGCCGGTATCAGAGTTGATCTCTCTCGGCGAAAATATGGGGCTGGAAAACCTGGCTCGTATGCGCAAACAAGACATTATCTTCTCTATCCTCAAACAGCATGCGAAGAGTGGAGAAGATATTTTCGGAGATGGTGTGCTGGAGATATTGCAGGATGGATTCGGTTTCCTCCGCTCAGCAGACAGCTCCTACCTTGCAGGTCCCGATGATATCTACGTTTCTCCTAGTCAAATCCGCCGTTTTAATCTCCGTACCGGTGACACCATTTCAGGTAAAATCCGCCCACCGAAAGAAGGTGAACGTTATTTTGCTCTGCTGAAAGTTAATGAAGTTAACTTTGATAAACCTGAAAATGCCCGTAGTAAAATCCTGTTTGAGAACTTGACTCCCCTCCATGCTAACAGCCGTTTACGTATGGAGCGTGGTAATGGTTCTACTGAAGATTTGACTGCTCGAGTTCTGGATCTGGCGGCGCCTATTGGTCGTGGTCAGCGTGGTTTGATTGTTGCTCCACCAAAAGCGGGTAAGACTATGCTGCTGCAAAACATCGCAGCTAATATTGCCCATAATTATCCAGATTGTGTGTTGATGGTGTTGCTGATCGATGAACGTCCGGAAGAAGTCACTGAAATGCAGCGTCTGGTAAAAGGTGAAGTTATCGCTTCTACTTTTGATGAGCCGGCTTCCCGCCACGTTCAAGTGGCTGAAATGGTGATCGAAAAAGCAAAACGTCTGGTTGAACACAAAAAAGACGTTATTATCCTGTTAGATTCCATAACCCGCCTGGCTCGTGCCTATAACACCGTTGTTCCTGCTTCCGGTAAGGTATTGACTGGTGGTGTGGATGCAAACGCATTGCATCGTCCCAAACGCTTCTTCGGTGCGGCACGTAATGTTGAGGAAGGTGGTAGCTTGACCATTATCGCGACAGCCCTGGTTGATACCGGGTCTAAGATGGATGAGGTTATTTACGAAGAATTTAAAGGCACAGGTAATATGGAGTTGCACCTGTCCCGTAAGATTGCGGAAAAACGTGTTTTCCCTGCTATCGACTACAATCGCTCTGGTACACGTAAAGAAGAGTTGCTCACTGCGCAAGATGAATTACAGAAAATGTGGATATTGCGCAAAATCATTCATCCGATGGGTGAAATTGATGCAATGGAATTCCTTATCAACAAACTGGCTATGACAAAAACAAACGAAGAATTCTTCGACTTTATGAAACGTTCGTAGTCTGTAAACAAAAATTCGCGCACTCCATATACAAAAAATAGTTAAGCGATCACTTCTTCAAAACGCCACAAAAAGTGGCGTTTTTTATTGATGGTTTAATTTAATCGCAAAGATGGCATGTATTTTGCTTTTCTATTTTTAGATACGTGTTCCCTGACGGTGCTTCGTAGATACTCCGTAAATAATGATTGATCACGATCTATGATTGGCTTTACCGATGTGTAAATTTCCTACATTGTAGGCATCTTTTTGTTGACTAGATACTTATTGAGTGAGTTTGATGTTAAAGGAAATAGTAAGAGTCAATGAATACTAGATGATCTACTGTTATTTTTGCAGAGAGTTATTATTGTGAATATTCCCAGCATAGCTGCCGAAATCTTATGCGTATTTATATTCTCATTTATATTTTTATTTGTGGCGCGTAAGTTAGCACAGCGGATTGGTCTTGTTGATAAGCCTAATTATCGTAAATGTCATCATGGAGTAATACCACTGGTAGGGGGAATATCTATCTTTTTGGGGATTTGTTTTGGTTTTGCTATAACAAAAGAATTTATCCCTCATAAATGGGTGTACTTATCTTGTGCGGGGGCATTAGTTTTTGTTGGTGCATTGGATGATCGCTTTGATCTTAGCGTAAAAATCCGGGCAACAATCCAAGCCTTAGTAGGTATTAGTATGATGTATTTCTCTGGGCTTAAGTTAGAAAGTTTGGGGGATGCGTTTGGACCATGGGAAATGGTGTTAGGCCCATTTAGCTATGTGGTTACTCTGTTTGCGGTCTGGGCTGCCATTAATGCTTTTAACATGATGGATGGCATTGATGGTTTACTGGGAGGATTGTCTTGCGTCTCTTTCGGTGCATTAGGTATTTTGCTTTATGAAAGCGGCAATACTGCATTGGCATTTTGGTGCTTTGCGTTTATAGCTGGAATATTGCCTTATATTTTTCTCAATCTGGGCCTGCTTGGTAAACGTTTCAAAGTCTTTATGGGGGACGCCGGAAGTACATTGATTGGTTTCACCATCATCTGGCTGTTGACTGAGGTGACTCAAGGGGAAAATCGTTCTATTGACCCTGTGACAGCATTATGGATCATTGCTATCCCATTGATGGATATGGTTGCGATTATGTACCGCCGATTGCGTAAGGGCATGAGTCCATTTTCCCCGGATCGTCAGCATATTCATCACTTGATCATGCGTGCAGGTTTTACTTCCCGTCAGGCATTCGTCTTAATTACCGTGGCGGCAGCTTTGTTAGCCGGAGTGGGCATTATGGGTGAACGGTTAAGTTTTGTGCCTGAATGGGTAATGTTGGTATTATTTTTGCTTACATTTATATTGTATGGTTATTGCATCAAAAGAGCATGGCGAGTTGCTCGTTTTATCAAACGGTGTAAACGTCGGATGCGTCGGGTTGCAAGCCATCATTAAAAAATAATCGGCTTATCAAAGAGGTTTGGCGCAGTGAAAAACTCAGAAACGAAATCTAATCAGGGTCAGGCGGCTATAGAGCATGAACTGGATATTCGTGCACTATGTTATGCTCTGTGGCGTGGAAAGATATGGATTATCGCACTGGCAATTATTTTCGCTGCTGTCGCTCTGGCTGCATCGTATCTGATGCAGCAAAAATGGAGCGCAACCGCTATTGTAGATTTACCGACGACGAATAATCTGGGGAGCTACTATTCACAACAGCAATTTCTGCGCAATTTAGATACACACATTAATGCTTCGCCGGAAGCTCAGTTACCGACTATTCCCGACGGTGCATATAACGAGTTCATGACGCAAATCGAGGCATATGATACCCGTCGTGAATTCTGGCTTCATTCCAATTATTACAAACAGCGCCGAGATGGCAATAGTAAAGCGGATGCCGTGTTACTGGAAGAATTGATCAACAATATTCAGGTGACACGCCGTAATGAGAAAAATGTGCAGAATGAACACATTAAATTAACGGCAGAAACAGCAATAGATGCCAACCGGCTGCTGCGGGAATATATTGCTTTTGCTAATCAACGCGCAAGCACCTACCTGAACAGTGAAATTAAAGGTGCATGGGCTACACGTACTCAATCAATGAAGGCGTTGGTCAAACGACAAGAAATGGTGGCCAAGGCAATGTATAACCGTGAGTTGAATGTCTTGCAGCAATCATTGAAGGTTGCTGAGAAACAGGGCATTCAGCGTAATCAGACGAACATCCCTCTTGATGAACTGCCTGAATCCAAAATGTTCATGCTAGGTGTACCATTGCTGCAAGCCCAGATCGAAACTTTGCAAGCTACAGGTCCCAATTACAGCATTGATTATGATCAAAATATAGCAATGTTGGCGACATTAAATGTTGGTCCTACTTTGCAGAATATTTTTCAGACCTACCGTTATCTCAGAACACCTGAAGAACCTGTCAACAGAGACAGTCCTCGCCGTGGATTTATGATGATTCTGTGGGGAGCCATCGGTATGTTGGTTGGTGCTGGAGTCGCATTAGCGAGGCGTTCGCGTACATAATTTTATGTAAATAATAACTATATAAATTTCATTTATCGCAAGAACAAATGAATGACTGTTTCAGATAGTCTGTATTTTGTATACACATACATTGGAAGCGGGATGAAAGTAATTGCAACAAATATCCCTTTGTGGAATTACCAGCAATTGATTGACAAAATAAGAGAGCCACTGTGAAAGTGTTGACTGTGTTTGGTACTCGCCCGGAAGCCATCAAAATGGCACCATTGGTACATGCTTTGGCCAGGGATAATGCTTTTGAGGCAAAAGTTTGTGTCACTGCACAGCATAGGGAAATGTTGGATCAAGTACTGCACTTATTTGGGGTTAAGCCGGATTTTGATCTCAATATTATGAAACAAGGGCAGGATCTCACGGATATTACCTGCCGGATACTTGAATCCATGAAGCCTGTATTAAGTGAGTTCAAGCCAGATGTGGTGCTGGTGCATGGTGATACGACAACGACAATGGCAACTAGTCTGGCAGCTTTTTACCAACGTATTCCGGTAGGTCATGTTGAAGCCGGATTGAGAACTGGCGATTTGTACTCTCCGTGGCCGGAAGAGGCCAATCGTAAGATTGCTGGTCATCTGGCAACATACCATTTCGCGCCGACGGAAAACTCTCGTAACAATCTCTTGCAAGAATCAATTGCAGATAACACTATTTTTGTCACGGGAAATACGGTCATTGATGCTTTGCTCTGGGTGCGTGACCGCATTATGAATGATGAAGTGTTGAGTGAACAATTTGCTGAGCTTTACCCCTTTATTGATCCCAATAAGAAAATGATCCTGGTGACAGGCCATCGCCGTGAGAATTTTGGTGGTGGGTTTGAGCGGATTTGTGAAGCGTTAGCGCAAATTGCCAGAATGCACCCTGATGTACAGGTCGTTTATCCTGTTCACCTGAATCCTAATGTGTGTGAGCCGGTAAAACGCATTCTGCATGATATTGATAATGTTATTCTTATCAATCCACAAGACTATCTGCCATTTGTCTATTTGATGGATCATGCCTACCTGATCCTCACCGACTCAGGCGGGATCCAGGAAGAAGCCCCTTCACTTGGAAAACCCGTTCTGGTCATGCGTAATACCACAGAGCGACCAGAGGCAATTGATGCTGGCACAGTGCGGTTGGTAGGAACAAAAACCCAAACTATCGTTGATGAAGTCACACGTTTGTTGACGGATGACTCTGCCTATCAACAGATGAGCCGAGCCCATAACCCTTACGGTGATGGTAAGGCTTGCCAGCGAATTCTGGAAGTATTGAAGAAAAATCAGGTGACATTATGAGCTTTGAAACAATTTCTGTTATCGGTCTTGGTTATATTGGCTTACCTACTGCAGCAGCATTTGCGTCTCGTCAGAAAACGGTTATTGGTGTTGATGTTAATCAACATGCAGTGGAGACGATTAATCGTGGAAAGATCCATATTGTTGAACCTGATTTGGATAAAGTAGTCAAAACCGCTGTTGAAGATGGCTATCTGAAAGCAGTGTCTTCCCCCCAACCCGCCGATGCATTTTTAATTGCGGTTCCCACGCCTTTTAAGGGAGCTCACGAGCCTGATATAGCTTATGTTCGCGCGGCGGCAGAATCTCTTGCTCCGGTTTTGAAAAAAGGGAATTTGATTATTCTGGAATCAACATCGCCTGTTGGTGCGACTGAGCAGATGGCAGAGTGGCTGGCAGAAGTTCGCCCTGATCTTTCGTTTCCACAGCAGGCAGGGGAAAATTCAGATATTGATATCGCATATTGCCCTGAGCGGGTACTGCCGGGGCAGGTCATGGTGGAGCTGATCAAAAATGATCGCGTTGTGGGCGGCATGACACCAAAATCGTCTTCCAGAGCAAGCGAATTGTATAAAATTTTCCTTGAAGGCGAATGTGTTGTCACCAATGCCAGAACTGCGGAAATGTGTAAGCTGACAGAGAACAGCTTTCGGGATGTCAACATCGCATTTGCTAATGAACTCTCGCTTATCTGTGCTGAGCAGGGGATTAATGTCTGGGAATTAATCAGTCTGGCAAATCGGCATCCTCGCGTTAATATTCTGCAACCGGGCCCAGGGGTTGGTGGACACTGCATCGCTGTAGATCCGTGGTTTATTGTGTCACAGAATCCTGCACAATCCCGTTTGATTCACACTGCCCGCCTTGTGAATGATGGCAAGCCACTTTGGGTCGTTGATCAAGTGAAAGCTGCGGTGGCGGACTGTTTAGTTGAAAGTGGCAAACGGGCAAGTGAAATTAAAATCGCCTGTTTTGGTCTGGCATTTAAATCAAATATTGATGATTTACGGGAAAGCCCGGCAGTTCATATCACCAAAATGGTCGCACAGTGGCATGCCGGCACCACCTTCGCAGTTGAGCCGAATATCCATAAACTGCCTCATTCACTGGAGGGTGTCGTGGAACTGGTAGATTTGCAACAGGCACTGGAAGAGGCCGACGTTGTGTTAATGCTGGTGGATCACAGCCAATTTAAGTCCATTAATGGCAATCAAATAAAACAAAAATGGGTTGTTGATACCAAAGGAGTTTGGCGTTGAAACGTATTCTGATTACTGGTGGTGCAGGCTTTATCGGCTCAGCGGTGGTTCGCCATATTATTAATCACACTGAAGACAGCGTCGTTGTTGTTGATAGCCTAACTTATGCTGGCAATCTTGAGTCATTGGCTCCGATTGCCGGACATCCTCGTTGTGTGTTTGAGCGGGTGGATATCCGTCATCGCGAAGCTTTAGATTGTATCTTTCAGCAATACCAACCTGATGCAGTGATGCATCTGGCGGCAGAAAGTCATGTTGACCGCTCCATTGATGGGCCTGCGGCTTTTATCGAAACCAATATTATTGGAACTTATACCTTATTAGAAGCTGCTCGAGCGTTTTGGCAACAATTGGATCAGGATAAGCAGGCTGCATTTCGTTTTCACCATATTTCAACCGATGAAGTATATGGTGATTTGCATGGTGATGAGGGTTTTTTCACAGAAACGACACCTTATGCACCGAGCAGCCCTTATTCTGCATCGAAAGCATCCAGTGATCATCTGGTCAGAGCGTGGCGTCGTACCTATGGTTTACCGACAGTGATCACTAACTGTTCGAATAACTATGGGCCTTACCATTTCCCGGAAAAACTGATCCCTCTGATGATCCTGAATGCGTTGGCAGGTAAACCTTTGCCCGTTTACGGTAAAGGAGAGCAGATCCGTGACTGGCTGTATGTAGAAGATCATGCACGGGCACTACATCTGGTGGTTACCAAGGCAAGACCTGGTGAAACCTATAATATTGGCGGCCACAATGAGCGCCGGAATATTGATGTAGTGAAAACTATCTGCGAATTACTGGAAGAGTTGCGTCCGGAAAAGCCAATGGGTGTTGCCTGTTATCGTGAGCTTATCACCTATGTCACTGACCGTCCGGGGCATGATATGCGTTATGCCATTGATGCAGCGAAAATTGAGCGTGAATTGGGGTGGACACCACAGGAGACATTTGAGTCCGGCATTCGTAAAACGGTGCAGTGGTATCTGGAAAATGAGAGTTGGTGGCGTAGCGTTCAGGACGGCTCTTATGCAGGAGAGCGTCTTGGTTTGGTTGATCACTGCGGGAATGAATAAACCCGCCTGGGGGACAGCATGAAAGGCATTATACTGGCAGGTGGCTCTGGTACTCGTCTCTATCCAATAACACGCGGTGTATCAAAGCAGTTACTGCCTATTTATGATAAGCCAATGATCTACTATCCGTTGTCAGTCTTGATGCTGGCAGGGATACGCGACATCCTGATTATTTCTACTGCGGAAGATCTGCCTGCCTTCAAACGGTTATTGGGTGATGGTGATCGTTTTGGTATTCACCTGAGTTATGTAGTACAACCTTCACCGGATGGTTTGGCACAGGCATTTCTGATCGGCGAGGAGTTTATTGGCGATGATGCCTGTTGTCTGGTACTTGGTGACAATATCTATTTTGGTCAAGCATTCAGTCCGAAATTGCAAAGTGTTGTGGCTCGCGGGCACGGAGCAACAGTATTCGGTTATCAGGTTATGGATCCTGAACGGTTTGGGGTTGTGGAATTTGATGAGCAGTACCGTGTACTTTCCATTGAAGAAAAGCCAGCGCAGCCAAAATCAAATTGGGCAGTAACCGGACTCTATTTTTATGACAACAAAGTCGTGGATTTTGCTAAACAGGTGAAACCTTCCGACCGTGGTGAACTGGAAATTACCAGCATTAATCAGATGTATTTGGAGTGCGGAGAGCTAAATGTTGAACTGCTGGGACGTGGGTTTGCCTGGTTGGATACTGGCACGCATGACAGTCTGATCGAGGCCAGTATGTTTGTTCAGACTGTCGAAAAACGGCAAGGTTTCAAAATAGCTTGTCTGGAAGAGATCGCATGGCGCAATGGATGGATGGATGAGGAACAGGTAAGAGCCTCTGCGACAGAGCTGGCAAAAACAGGTTACGGTCAATATTTGCTGGATTTACTCCATGTCTATTCACGTTGAACCTGTTCACGCTGATATTGAGCCTTTGGTATGGGATAGTCAGTTTTTTGGTTTATCTACTGCCCGTCTAAATTTTGTATCGGAGTTTTCTTCTACTAAGGGACGGATAACAACAACTCAGTTGGATGAATATGCTTTGGTGCAGGCGAAAGTTCCTGCGCAACAACTCTATTTGGTTGATCAGTTATCTGCTCTGGACTTCTCTCTGGTGGAAGGCGAAGCGGATTTACTGTTGTCTGTTAATTCATCATCTGTCAGTTCGTTACCTACCAGTTCAGAAGAATGTGATAAATACCAGGCATTGATAATCGCAACGCCACCGGATATTCCGGTATTGAAAGCTGCAGCGACCCGTGTGTTCGCAACCAGCCGCTTCCGTGCTCCTTGGTATCAACCGGATGACAGTGGCCGTTTTTACGCGACTTGGGTTGAAAACGCGGTTCTGGGAACCTTTGATCACGAATGTTTGCTCGTCAATGATCAGCGTGGTGGGCTTGCCGGCTTTGTCACCATGAGAAACATCGGTTGCCATGAAGCACGAATAGGTTTACTGGCAGCATTACCAGGAAAGCATCACCAGGGAATTGGAAAGAAGTTGATGTCGGCGGCGCAGCAGTGGTGTCATGGTCATAGGATACAACGGTTGAGAATTGCAACACAAATCAGCAATATCACGGCCTTGCGCCTTTATACACGTAGTGGTGCGACAATCGAAAGCACCGCATATTGGTTATACAGAGGACGAAATGATTCCATTTAACAAACCACCGGTAGTCGGCACTGAACTGAAATATATGCAACAGGCGATGACCAGTGGAAAATTGTGTGGTGATGGCAGTTTTACCAAGCGTTGTGAAGAGTGGATGGAAAAGCGTTTTAATTATTCAAACGCTCTTCATAGTTCAAAAGTGCTGCTGACACCCTCTTGTACCGCTGCATTAGAAATGGCGGCAATACTGCTGAATATCCAGCCGGGTGATGAAGTTATCATGCCCAGTTACACGTTCGTTTCGACTTCCAATGCGTTTGTGCTGCGTGGAGCGACAATTGTTTTCGTGGATATCCGTTCGGATACGATGAATATTGACGAAACCAAGATTGAAGCTGCTATCACAGATAAAACCCGTGCTATCGTGCCAGTGCATTATGCAGGGGTAGCGTGTGAAATGGATACTATCTTGGCACTGGCGGAAAAATACAATCTGTATGTCGTGGAAGATGCTGCACAGGGTGTAATGTCCACTTACAAAGGCCGCGCGTTGGGAACCATTGGCCATATTGGCTGTTTCAGCTTTCATGAGACCAAAAATTACTCTTCCGGAGGTGAAGGTGGGGCAATACTGATCAACGATAAATCCATGTTCTCCCGCGCGGAGATTATTCGTGAAAAAGGGACTAACCGTACGCAGTTCTTCCGTGGACAAGTGGATAAATACACATGGCGTGATATTGGCTCCAGTTATCTGCTGTCCGATTTACAAGCCGCTTTCCTGTGGGCACAGTTGGAAGTTGCTGGGGAAATCAATCAGCGCCGTCTGACCTTATGGGATAACTACTATCAGGCCTTGAAACCATTGGCTGAGAAGGGGCTTTTAACTCTGCCGATTGTGCCAGAAAATGTAGAGCACAATGCACATATGTTCTATATCAAACTGAAAGATGTAGAAGAGCGTAGCGAGTTTAATAGCCATATGAAAGCGGCTGATATTTTGACAGTGTTCCACTATGTAGCGTTGCACACCAGCCCAGCCGGTGAGAAATGTGGTCATTTTCACGGTGAAGACCGCTTTACCACCAGCGAAAGTGAACGTCTGGTGCGTTTGCCGATGTTTTACAATATTACTGATGAAGAGCAGCAGATGGTCATCAGCCGCATTAAGGAATTTTTTGCCTGATGTCACTTGCCAAAGCCTCAGTCTGGACGGCTGGCTCTACACTAATCAAGATTGGCGTCGGGTTGCTGGTCGTAAAACTTCTGGCCGTCTCCTTTGGCCCGACAGGCGTGGGGCAGGCGGGCAATTTCCGCCAACTCATTACTGTTCTGGGTGTACTGTCTGGTGCGGGGATCTTTAACGGTGTTACCAAATATGTTGCGGAACACCATGTTGTAGAACAGCATGTTGTAGAACACCATCAGCAACCGGAAAAGCTCAGAGCAGTATTGGGAACATCATCCTCAATTATTTTGGGGTTTTCTACCCTGCTGGCGATAGTTTTACTCTTATTCAGCGACACCATCAGTATCAGTTTGTTTGGTCATAACCATTACAAAATGGTTGTGCAGGCGCTCGCATTTATTCAAATGGGAATCGCTTATGCCAACTATTTTCTGGCTATTTTGAAGGGATTTCGCGATGCTCAGGGAAACGCACTGGCGATAATATTGGGTAGTCTAGTCGGTGTGATTGTCTATAGCCTTTGCTATTGGTTAGGGGGGTATGAAGGCGCTCTGATAGGGTTGGCTTTAGTGCCTGCTTTGGTAGTGTTGCCGGCAGTGGTTATCCTTCTGCGTCGTAAAGTTATTGCGTTTTCGATATTGAAACCTCTCTGGGATCCTGCGATTGCCAGCCATTTGGGGAAGTTCACTCTGATGGCGTTATTGACCTCCATCACACTGCCAGTCGCCTACATCATGATGCGAAATTTGATGGCAGAGCGTTATAGCTGGGAAGAGGTTGGTATCTGGCAGGGAGTGAGCAGTATTTCAGATGCTTATTTACAATTTATCACGGCTTCTTTCACGGTTTATCTACTGCCGACCCTTTCCCGATTGGAAAATAAAAACGAGATTGCCAGTGAGATAGTGAAAGCGTTGAAATTTGTCTTACCGGCCGTAGCAGTTTCTAGCTTTTCAGTCTGGTTATTGCGTGATTTTGTTATTTGGTTACTGTTTTCTGATAAATTTACCGCAATGCGGGAACTATTTGCATGGCAATTGGTAGGTGATGTTCTGAAAGTTGGTGCTTATGTTTTTGGTTATCTGGTGATAGCGAAAGCAGCACTGCGTTTTTATCTATTGGCTGAAATCAGTCAATTTCTATTGTTGACCAGTTTTTCGCATTGGCTGATCCCCGTTAATGGGGCGCTGGGAGCAGCTCAGTCATATATGGCTACTTATATTGTTTATTTTATTCTTTGTTGTAGCGTATTTATTATTTATCGCGGACGAGCATGACAACCTTAATCCACGTTTTGGGATCGGATATCCCACATCACAATCAAACGCTACTGCGTTTTTTTAATGACGTCTTGGCACAGGAAATAAATTCTCCAGCCAAACCGTGTTTTATGGTGGTGGCGCAAGAGCATTCATGGATAACAGAGAATTATCCTGCTTTAACCATCTCTGTTTATGAGAGTAAAGCGGCACTGTCGAAGGCCGTAATAGCACAGGCGCAAGAAGACAGAGCCAGACGTTTCTTTTTTCATGGACAGTTCAATACAGGATTGTGGATAGCTTTATTGATTGGAAAAATCAAAAGTCATCAATTCTGGTGGCATGTATGGGGAGCCGATCTGTATGAGGATTCCCGTCAGCTTAAATTTCGTCTGTTCTATCTGTTACGCCGTTTAGCGCAGAAACGGATAGGAAAGGTGTTTGCTACACGTGGCGATCTCAATTATTTCGCAGCGTTCAACCCTAATGTACCGGCTTCACTGCTGTATTTTCCAACGCGTATGGCACCTTCGCTGGTGGTGAAGGAAAAATCCTTTTCATCTGAAGGGGTCACTATTCTGTTGGGAAATTCAGGAGATAAATCCAATCGTCATATTGAAGCATTGCACAAAATTCATCGTCAATTTGGCACAGAAGCCCGTCTCATTCTGCCAATGGGTTACCCTGATAATAATCAAGCCTATATCCAACATGTAGAACGAACTGCATTATCGTTGTTCCGGGCTGAGAATATCTGGATGTTGAAAACAAAACTGGCTTTTGACGATTATTTGTCATTGCTGCGTCAATGCGATTTGGGCTATTTCATTTTTAAGCGCCAGCAGGGGATAGGAACTCTTTGCCAGTTGATTCAGTCAGGTATTCCATTTGTTTTGAGTCGTCAGAATCCATTCTGGCAAGACTTAACCGAGCAGCAAATCCCCGTTCTGTTTGATGGTGATGAGCTGAATAAGCACTGGGTGCAGGAAGCACAGCGTCAGATGCTGTCTCTTGATAAAAAGGCGATAGCCTTTTTTGATCCTAAATTTGTAGAAGGGTGGAAAATTGCCCTGTTGGAAGCATCTGGAGAGTTTCAATGACTTTGGCGCAATTCGGTGGGTTATTTGTTGTTTACACCATCTCGTTGATCTTCATTCTTACATTGATGTATCAGGAGTTTCGACGTGTTCGGTTTAACTTCAATATCTTTTTCTCATTACTTTATTTACTGACATTTTATTTTGGTTTTCCACTGACGAGCATATTGGTCTTTCAGTTTGATGTACAAGTAGTGTCGGTAGATTCATTGCTACATGCGATGCTGGCGTCGGGCTGTTTTTATGCCATTTATTTTGTCAGTTATAAAATACGGCTCAGGTATCGGATTCCTGACAATGATACAGCATCCAATAATGTTGTATCTCGTAAGCCTTTGTTCACCATGAATCGGGTAGAAACCAACCTGACCTGGCTGCTGTTGGCAGGTATTGCGATCGTTACTGTTGGCTCTTTCTTCCTACAAAATGGTTTTCTGTTGTTTAAGCTACAGTCCTATAGCCAGATATTTTCCAGTCAAGTTTCCGGGGTGGCACTTAAGCGCTTTTTCTATTTCTTTATTCCTGCCGTGCTGGTGGTGTTTTTCCTGA
Organism: Xenorhabdus budapestensis; assembly: GCF_017743015.1. Classification (NCBI taxonomy): domain Bacteria; kingdom Pseudomonadati; phylum Pseudomonadota; class Gammaproteobacteria; order Enterobacterales; family Morganellaceae; genus Xenorhabdus; species Xenorhabdus budapestensis. The sequence goes on along the minus strand of NZ_CP072455.1, from coordinate 4,129,829 downwards.
AACCGACTAAGGTTCGCTGGCTGTGTTTTTTAGTGGGAACGGTTGGGTTCGGTATTCTGACTTATATCATTGTCGGAGGAACACGGGCCAATATTATTATTGCGTTTGCGTTGTTCTTGTTTATTGGGATTGTCCGGGGCTGGATTACGCTGTGGATGTTGCTTGTGGCGGGAGTCATGGGGATCGTTGGTATGTTCTGGCTGGCATTGAAGCGCTATAGCCTTGATGTGAGTGGTGCAGAAGCTTTTTATACCTTCCTGTACCTTACCAGGGATACTTTTTCTCCGTGGGAGAATTTGGCTCTGTTGCTGGATAACTATCATAAAATTGATTTTCAGGGATTGGCACCGATTATCCGTGACTTCTATGTCTTTATTCCAGGCTGGGTTTGGCCGGACAGACCTAATTTGGTCTGGAACACAGCCAATTACTTTACGTGGGATGTGCTGGATAACCACTCTGGTCTGGCGATTTCTCCTACCTTAATCGGTTCATTGGTCGTCATGGGCGGGGTATTCTTTATACCGCTTGGTGCAGTTGCCGTTGGTATGATTATCAAGTGGTTTGACTGGATTTATGAAGCAGGAAAACAGGAAACAAACCGTTATAAAGCAGCCATTTTACAGGCATTCTGCTTTGGGGCGATTTTTAACATGATAGTCCTTGCCCGTGAAGGTGTAGATTCTTTTGTCTCCCGTGTTGTGTTCTTTGGTATCGTTTTTGGCCTGTGCCTGATAGCCGCGAAATTGCTGTATTGGTTGTTCGATAGTGCAGGCGTTGTCCGAAAATTTGTCATCAATAATTTGTCTGCATCACAAAAAACACCTGTTATGGTGGGTGTAAGGAGAAAAAATGGCGATGAATAACATTCCTAAATATCGTATCCGAGGACTCAGCCTGTGGGGATTTCGTAGAATGCCCCATTTTCTTGATCACCTTTTTCAGGATGGGCAGGTAAAAACAGGAACATTGGTGGCAATCAACGCAGAAAAAGTACTCACTGCGGAGAAAGACAATGCGCTGAGTATGTTGCTGGATGAAGCAGAATATCTTTATGCGGATGGTATCAGTATTGTACGTGCTATCCGGCGTAAGTATCCTGATGCACAAGTGTCCCGCATTGCGGGAGCTGATTTATGGGAAGCTTTGATGGAACGTGCTGGGCGCGAAGGTACACCAGTATTTCTGGTGGGTGGAAAACCTGAAATTCTGGCACAGACAGTAAATAAACTTCGCAATCAGTGGAACGTCAATATTGTTGGCAGTCAGGATGGTTATTTTACTGTTGAAGAACGTGATGCGGTATTTGGACGAATCCATGCCAGTGGTGCGCAGATAGTCACAGTAGCAATGGGGTCGCCAAAACAGGAGATTTTCATGCGTGATTGTCGAAAAGGGCATCCTGGTTCACTGTATATGGGAGTCGGAGGAACGTATGATGTGTTCACCGGACATGTTAAACGTGCGCCGAAAATCTGGCAGAATTTAGGTTTGGAATGGCTCTATCGTCTGCTATCACAGCCCAGTCGTATCCGCAGACAAATCAAATTATTGAAATTTTTGGGGTATTATTACAGTGGTAAACTGTAAGTTACGATTTGATTGTTATAACCCATAGTGTCCGGCTTAATGGCTTAATATTGGTGCTTGATACGGTGGGTTGTCTTATCCTAGCTACGTAATTTGGCCGTCTCCGTTGACTCTATTTTACAATTTTCTATTTCACTGATGGGCAAAACGTGTTTTGATCCCCGCCTTTTTACGACTGATCTTCACAACCATTGATTATCAATTCCTGTATTTTTTCTATTTGCAAATATAGACATCATAAAAATGGATAGGGAGTTTTATGAGTGATTCAAAACAGAGTCTGCAAAGGGGACTTGAGGCACGCCATATTGAGTTGATTGCACTAGGCGGCACAATCGGTGTTGGGCTGTTCATGGGATCCGCCAGCACTCTGAAATGGGCTGGCCCATCGGTATTACTGGCTTATATTATTGCTGGTCTTTTTGTCTTTTTTATTATGCGGTCGATGGGGGAAATGTTGTTCCTTGAACCTGTCACTGGCTCATTTGCTGCTTTTGGACATAAATATCTTAGCCCTTACTGGGGATGCTTGACAGCCTGGGGCTATTGGTTTATGTGGGTTTCAGTGGGAATTTCAGAAATTACCGCGGTGGGGGTTTATGCTGAACTCTGGTTTCCTGATTTGCCCCAATGGGTTTCTGCACTGGCCGCTGTTGGTCTGGTAGCGTTAGCGAACCTGGCTGCTGTGCGATTGTATGGGGAGTTGGAATTCTGGTTTGCTATGATCAAAGTCACCACAATTATCGTGATGATCCTGGTCGGTATTGGGCTGATATTTTTTGGGTTAGGTAATGATTGGCAAGCTATCGGTTTAGATAATCTGACTGCCCACGGTGGTTTCTTCTCTGGGGGCTGGCAAGGTTTCCTGTTTGCCCTTTGTATTGTGGTTGCTTCGTACCAAGGGGTGGAGTTGGTTGGTATTACCGCAGGTGAAGCTAAGAACCCACAAATTACGCTGAAAAAAGCGATCAACAATATCCTGTGGCGAATTTTGATCTTTTATGTCGGAGCGATTTTCATTGTTGTTACCTTGTTCCCGTGGACAGAAGTGGGGACTCATGGCAGCCCGTTCGTGATGACTTTTGCTAAAGTTGGCATTACTTCTGCGGCAGCAGTAATCAACTTTGTTGTATTGACTGCGGCGCTTTCGGGATGTAACAGTGGAATGTACAGTGGGGGCAGAATGCTGTATGCCTTGGCTGAAAACCGTCAATTGCCAGCTTCATTGCTTAAGCTTTCGAAAAACGGTGTACCTGTAAGATGTATCTCGATCACCATTGGTTGCCTGATTGCAGGCTCCTGTTTGAATTATTTGATCCCGGAACCACAGGCTGTTTTTGTTTATGTTTATAGTGCCAGTGTACTGCCGGGAATGGTGCCGTGGTTTGTTATTCTGGTGAGCCAACTGCGTTTCCGCCAACACCACCAAGAAGCGTTGAAACAGCACCGGTTTAAGTCGATACTTTTCCCTTACGTCAATTACTTGACATTGATTTTCTTATCCTGTGTATTGATTGGCATGGCGATTAATCCTGATACCCGTTTTTCATTGATCGTTGGTGGGGTCTTTTTGCTGATCGTGTCACTCATTTATTGGGGGGCAAAGTTTATCCGGGGGAAAAAACAGATAGAAAATATAGTTTGATTTTCAATCAACGGAACAATTTGCGGTGGATAAATGCTGGCTTTATCAACTAAATGAATAAAGCATAATCAAACGCATTATTTATCTTAAAAAAGCACTGGACAGTTGGAGATTAAATCCGTACTATCCTCCACCGCAACGGCGTTAAGCGCCCGTAGCTCAGCTGGATAGAGCGCTGCCCTCCGGAGGCAGAGGTCTCAGGTTCGAATCCTGTCGGGCGCGCCATTTAAAGCGTGCAAGAGCAGTGACGATGAGTTATCGTGGTCAGCAGCATTGTAGGTAGTAAGAAAAGATAGTTGTTATGGTGGCTATAGCTCAGTTGGTAGAGCCCTGGATTGTGATTCCAGTCGTCGCGAGTTCGAGTCTCGTTAGCCACCCCATCTTTTTTATGACATGCGAGGGTGGCGGAATTGGTAGACGCGCTAGCTTCAGGTGTTAGTGTCCTTACGGACGTGGGGGTTCAAGTCCCCCCTTTCGCACCATAAGAAAGAGATAGATGTATTAAAAATGTATTCGGCGAGTAGCGCAGCTTGGTAGCGCAACTGGTTTGGGACCAGTGGGTCGGAGGTTCGAATCCTCTCTCGCCGACCAGATTCTAAAGAAATAGCCCTGCCAAAATCAGGGCTTTTTCTCGTTGTATTCAACAGAAAATTTTCTCTTTTTCTTTCTATTTCTTTCTTTTCTTGTAATTAATTACTTTGAAATTAATTGTTTTATATGTTTGCAATTTTATTAACTTTTTATTTTTAAAGTTATTTAATGTTCAGTGTTGTATTTCAACGACAAACCATCCCATCCTGTGTCTCCAATTAGAGACATTTAACTAATTGATTAAACTTATCTATGTCTGACATGTGGAATAGGCGTCTCAAATAAGAGACGGTATTTAGCGTGTTTTATGGAAAGGTGATATATCAGCCACACTCCGGCCATATAGTTTGGGAGAAATTCTCTTATGATCGTTGCTATATCTTGATATTAGGTTAGGAAATTAGCTTGGTATAAGAAAATTGGCATGAAAAGTGCATTAATAAATTAGTAGATACTCATCCTACTCCTTATGACAGCATAGCTTCATAAACCTCTGGATGATGTAGAGCTGATTGTCAGTGCCTATGGTTCATGTTATAGATGAGTAAGCATATGGTCTTTTCATCAGAAACCGGACACAACGTTGAGTGAGGCACTATACCGTCTGTAGACCTGATTGTATTTATACACCTGTCTTATTTGATAGGTGTTTTTTTTATCTTTTGCTTAGCGTTTTCTTACTCAGCCCCTGCATTAACTTCCTTAAGCTCCTTGTATGTATCGAAATTTTTGCCATGGTTAACAATTTGGATTAAGAATCATCGTTAACCATGGCTAATTTTAATTTAAAGGAAAATATTTATGCTTCTGTATCACTCTCACGTTTCAGTGTCAGCATAAAGCCTTTAGTACGTATTTGAGCGGCTTCTTCGCGTTTGTGCAGCCTGTCCAGTGCATCGGCAAGCCAGGCATAATCATGAGCATCAGGACGCTGTGCAAGAGCTGCCTTGAAGGCGGTTTCTGCTTTTGACCATTCCCCATGACGCAATGCCACTTGCCCCAATGTACTGTTAAGTAAAGGTGTTGCACCGTGTTGTTTCAACAAATGTGAAAGCGATTTTTGCACAGCTTCAGCATTATCTGCCTTTAAGTGGGGGAGTAACAATAACAGCCGTTCATCGTATTGCTGTTTTAACCCATTGAGAATAATTTGTTGTGCAGTTTCATGATCGTTACATTCAATCAGATGTTCGGCCATAGCAACCTGTAACGCAGTGTCATTGCGAACTTTGCGGCTTTGATCTTTCCACCATGCTTTCAGTCCAGCACTGCCTTTCTCTGCCATGCTCTGGTTCATCAGGCCGATATAAGCTTGCTGATGCAATTGAGCCACGTGTTCTTCATCATGCAAACCAATTTTTGTTATTGAAGGTAAAATATCAATCAGGTATTGGTAGGCACCTGAACGTGTATATGCCTGTTCAGCCAGCCGCAACACTTCTGGATGTCGTGGTGCTTGATTGAGTAACTTATCCACACCGTTACGGGCTGCATGAACTTCCCCTTGTGCTAATTGGATGCGCACACGGGTAATATCGACAGGTAGTTGATCTTTATCAGCCACTTCTGCGGCACGCTCGATATATTGATTGGTACGAAAATAATCACCACGCTGCTGGGCAGCTTCCGCAGCAAGCAGATAGTTAACGACAGGGTTTTCTGCATGATCAACATTGCGGGTCATTAAGTGTTCAACCTGTTTAAAATCCCCTTCAGCCAGTTTGAGCAATGCCTGCTTGGTTTGTAACCGAGCCCGGTTGCGTTTATACCCACCAAAGATCCAGCTATGGGTAAAAGTACCGGTGCGTTTTAATCTGCGGTAACACCAACCGATGAAAATCAGTAGGAATTGCAGCAAGAGGAACATAATCACCAAACCGGTAACGCTGGTAGTGATATCGTAATTGTCTGTCTGGATAAGAACATATCCTTGATGCCCGGATAACAAAGGGCCAAGTACAATACCTATGATAAGGATGATGAACAGCAATAATATTTTTAGCATGTTCAGCCCTCCTTAGCGGGTGTTTCTGCCTGATTAGAGCCTTTTTCAGATTTCGTCTGAGGCTGAATTTCTGGTTGAACTTGGGACTGATAAAGTGACTGGTGTGGCAAGTTATAAATACGCTTGCGCACTAAATCTGCCAGTACGGTCTGGCTACTTAACTGTTCTGGTATGTCAATGGAAAGTGGTCGTTTTTCCAGTTTATCTACCTCATTCAGGAAAGTTGCTGTATCTGGCATAGATGTATCAAAATAAGCTCTTACCCAGGTTGAAACAGATTTTAATGATTCTTTGTAAGTATCAACTTGTCGGCGAGGAGCTGCCTGGGCTGCTATCAACAGTTTGGAGCGGATATTTTCCCGTAGATAGATCTCCTGTTTTGGTGCCAACAGAGGTTCTTTAGAGCCATCATGAGGTTTGATGGTAATGAAATTATCCATAAAGCTATGCCAGCTTTTGCTCAGATTTTCGCGCCAGTCAGAGAGTGAAGCACTGATCCCTTTATCATCTTCATCCATCGGCTTCCCTTGTTCCACACTATCAACCAGCGGCAAGTTATCTACCTGATTTGATAGTTGATTCAAGGTGAGAATAATGCCATCTATATCTACCTGGTTGATTTTGGATAGTATGTCGATATCTTGCATAATAGCTGAGCGAGCATGCAGTAAACTAGGATCATTCATTTCTGCAAGGCTGCTGTCTGCATCTTTCAGCAGTGCGATCGCGGTGGCAATATCCTGATCACCCCATATCTTGCGATTTGCCATTTTTATGAGAAAATTTGCCTGTGCCAACCGCCAGTTTTCGAAGTCAGAATTTGTAATTGCGGACATTCGATCCTGAAGTTCTGCCATGCGGTTGTCTAATTGCTGTCTTTGTGTCTTGGCTTGCTCCAGGGCATTTTTCATTGCTTCAATTTTGTCATCTGCATCTTGTTTATCCGCAGACTGTTGTTGCACGAGAGAAGCAACTTGCTGTTGCAGCGTGAGGTTTTCGGCTTCTAATGCTGCATTCTGTTGTTTACCATGATAAAAAAGATAAATACCACCCGCACCTATTGCCAGCGTAATAGCAATTGAGAGTGTATTGCCCACCCATCCGTAACTTCTGGATTTACGAGAAGCCTTTTCAGGCTTCTGAGGGAGTGTTGTCTCAACCGCATCAGTGGATTTCTTTTGTTCCGTCATAATGGACATCCCATATTGGTTTATTCCAGCGCCTGCATTAAGGCGTCATTATCTGCACTCTTAGCGACTTTTATTTCTTGCCAGCCCAGCGTTCGGGCAATATTGGCGAGGCGTTCGCTGACCACAATTAGTCGGCAACCTAATAACCACGCTTTGCCATTACCGCTATTCTCAGTGCTACTATCTTCACTGCCATCACCTTCAGTAACTAAGTTATATAACAGTTGCAACATTTCGCCACTTGTAACAACGATGGTTTTTATACCACATTGTTGCCAATGATGATTGAACTCAGTTGTGCAATATTTGACTGGCTGACGTGAATAACATTCACAGTAATCGATTGCTCCTCCCCGCATCCTCAAGGTTAAAGCAATCATCTCTCGGCCACCATTGCCCCGGAGTAATAAAATCTTTTTATTCTCCATTTTCTGTAAGGTAGGCAGTTGCAGGAGATCTTCACTTGTTTCTCCTTGCTCTGACCAGAGAATGTCTTTTCCCGTTTGTTGATGAAAGAGCAAGGAGGTCGATTTGCCGATACCATAATAGGATAGCTTGTCAGGCCATGAGAGGCCTTCTTGTACAAGCTGTTCGTTGGCATAATGCACGGCATTTTGGGATAGCAGAAAAACGAAATCACCCGCTGATAGCTGTTGCAGTTTTTGTGCCAGCAAGGGCAACTCAGCACCAGGGTAAATAGCAATAAGTGGCGCACTAAATGCTGTTTTACCGATAGCTCTTAACTGATTGGTCAATGCTTCTCCTGCGGGGGCAGGACGGGTGACTAAGATGCTCATGCAGGTGGGTTCCTTTGATATACGTCAGCCAGGATCTGGCGTGCACCTTTCTCTAATAACTCTTCTGCCAATGATATACCCGCCAGGCGGGCCTCTTCTGGTGATACCATTTTTTCACTGTGAGTTCTTTCACCGCGAATAGTTCTTTCACCGTAAGTAGTTCTTTCGCCACGAATAATGGCACTGCCATCAGGTGCGCCAACAAGGGCACGCAACCAGATATTACTGTCCTGCCAGATAGCATAACTACCAATGGGAACCTGACATCCCCCTTCAAGGCGGGTGTTCATAGCACGTTCAGCGAGGACACAAATCTCTGTTCTCTGATGATTTAAGGGAGCAAGCAGCTCACGAGTCTGTGTATCATCCAGGCGGCATTCAATACCAACAGCACCTTGGCCGACAGCAGGAAGCAGCAATTCCGGTGCTAATGGCATTCGGATACGTTCTTCCAGCCCTAATCTCTTAAGGCCCGCAGTTGCAAGGATAATGGCGTCATAATCACTATTGTCGAGTTTGCTCAAACGGGTGCCGACATTACCACGTAAGTCGCGGATCACGAGATCAGGGCGCAACTGGCGAAGCTGGCACTGGCGGCGTAAGCTGGATGTTCCAACAATACTGCCTGCGGGCAGTTCATCAAGTGAGGCGTATTCTACTGAAACAAAAGCATCTCGTGGATCATCCCTTTCACAGATTGTGACCAATCCCAAACCCTCAGGAAATTCGACAGGGACATCTTTCATGGAGTGAACAGCGATATCCGCCCGGTTTTCAAGCATTGCTAATTCCAGCTCTTTCACAAATAATCCTTTACCGCCAACCTTTGCGAGTGGCGTATCAAGGATTATATCTCCGCGAGTGATCATTGGAATTAACTCAACTTTTAGTTGAGGATGGAAATGTTCTAGTTGCTTTTGAACGTATCGAGCTTGCCACATAGCTAAAGGGCTTTGGCGAGTTGCAATGCGAATGGTTTTCATTGTCATGGGTAATTATCTTGGATAATTGTATTAATTAACGGCAATTGGAGATTTTTATCTCCAAAGAGTGAAAAAATAGAACAGTAAAAATGGCTCAGTTTTAACACTTCAATAATTTTTTTTCCAGTTAAGAAAAAGCCAGAATAGTATATAAATATACAGCCCGAAAAGATAAAAATAATTTTAAACATTAAAATAATGCTTTAATTAAATGGAGAAAATAAACAAAAAGATTGAATTAAAATCAAATTGCTATTTGAAATTTATCTTTTTCGAAAAAAGAGAAAAATATTTATTAATTAAAAGTAATATTAATGAAACAGTTATGCAAAATTCGGCGTTTACAATACCTTACAGCAATGATACAGAAAATAGTCAGTTATAATACCTATTTCAAAAAAACATATTTTAGTATCAAATTTGTGATTAAATTAATATTTTACAACGAGTTAATTGATTTTTAGATGTTGTGTGGACGATGAAAAGATGATATTGCGGACTTTACGCCTTGACTGCAAGGTGTTAAATTGATCACGTTTCCGATAATAAGTTTGTAAAAAATTCTAAAAATAGTCTTGTAATACGACCTGTTAACGAGTATCGGACGTTAACGGTGGCTGAGCGTTAGCGGAAACTGGCGATTGTAAGCACTGGAACTGAAACAGGCGAAACTCTTGTATCTTTATATTGAAACGCTGAAGCAGCGACTGGATGCAATTAATCAGCTTAGGTTAGAGCGTGCGACTAATTCAATGAGCGCCGCGTTTAAGCAGGTTTATAATTTAATTCCAGTATTATTACACTACCATCATCCAATGATGCCGGGTTATATCAAAGATGACGTTCCTCATGGTGTCTGTTTTTTTGTGCCTGATGAAACCCAGCAATTTTGGATTAATGACCTGGAATACCAGCTTACTGGAGTTTTCTCACCCTCCTTTAATGGTGAACTGCCAATTACGGGTATTTACTCAATGGGCAGTACTTCTTCTATCGGACAGAGTTGCTTTTCTGATTTAGATATTTGGGTTTGTCATCAATCCTGGCTGGATAGTGGTGAAAAAGCGCTACTGGAACAGAAATGTATTTTAATAGAGCAGTGGGCTGCTTCACTGGGTATTGAAGTAACCTTCTTTTTGATTGATGAGAATCGCTTTCGCCATCATGCCTGCGGCAGCCTGAATGGCGAAGATTGTGGTTCAACTCAGCATATCCTTCTGCTGGATGAATTTTATCGCACTGCGGTCTGCATGGCGGGTAAGCGCCTGTTGTGGACGATGGTTCCTGTGGAAGAGGAAGGAAATTACGATGAGTACGTGCTTTCTTTATATGCACAGGGTGTTTTAACCCCGAATGAGTGGTTGGATCTGGGCGGATTAGGTGAATTGTCAGCAGAAGAATATTTTGGCGCCAGCCTGTGGCAGCTTTATAAAAGCGTAGATTCTCCTTATAAATCTGTATTGAAAAGCCTGTTGCTGGAAGCCTATTCGTGGGAATACCCGCACGGCAAATTGCTGGCGATGGAGATGAAACAGCATTTCCATGATGGCTCGATTGTTTCTTTTGGCCTTGATGCTTACAGCATGATGCTTGATCGTGTTACCCGATACCTTACCGATACTAACGACATCACACGTTTGGATTTGGCACGTCGCTGCTTTTACCTGAAGGTTTGCGAAAAAATTCAGGAAAGTGGTGACGATAGTAAAGAGTGCTCAGGATGGCGACATCAGATTATCTCTCAGTTAGTGCAGGAATGGGGCTGGAATAACGATAAACTGGCAATGTTGGATAACCGTAACTCATGGAAAATCGAGCAGGTACGCGCAGCTCACAATGAACTGCTGGATACCATGATGCAGAGTTATCGCAATCTTATCCGTTTTGCCCGGCGTAACAATTTAAGTGTGAGTGCTAGCCCACAAGACATTGGCGTATTGACCCGTAAATTGTATGCTGCGTTTGAGGCGCTGCCGGGTAAAATCACGTTGGTAAACCCACAAATTTCGCTGGATTTGTCAGAACAAGATTTGACATTTATTTATGTCCCACCAGGGCGGGCAAATCGTAGTGGCTGGTATCTTTATAATCGAGCGCCCGCAATAGAATCCATCATTGGTCATCAACCGCTGGAATATAATCGTTATTTGAACAAATTGGTGGCATGGACATATTTCAACGGGTTGCTGACGGAAAAAACCCGTATTCATATTCATCATGGCGAGCTTCAGACTGACAAGAAGAAATTGCGCGATTTGGTGAGTGATATTTCTACTCATTTCCCTATCCGATTGCCAGCACCGACGCCAAAGGCATTATACAGTCCTTGTGAAATCCGCCACCTGGCAATTATTGTGAATCTGGAAACCGATCCAACCATAAATTTTTCCAATCAGATTGTACATTTTGATTTCAGAAAGTTAGATGTATTTAGTTTTGGTGAGTCACAGCAATGTCTGGTGGATAGTATCGACCTGCTTTACCGTAATTCATGGAATGAAGTGAGAACACTGCATTTCAGCGGTGAACAATCCATGCTGGAAGCGTTGAAAACGATACTGGGAAAAATGCACAGAGATGCAGCACCGCCAGCTAGTGTTGAAGTTTTTTGTTATAGCGAGCATTTGTGTGGATTAATTCGCACCCGCATCCAGCAGTTGGTTTCAGAGTGTATCGGGTTGCGTCTCTCCAGTAATCGGCAGGATCCTAACCGCTTCAAGGCACTACGCATTTCTGGTCAAACTTGGGGGCTGTTTTTTGAACGGCTCAACGTTTCAGTGCAAAAACTGGAAAATGCGGTGGAATTCTATGGTGCAATTTCAAATACCAAGCTACATGGTCTGCCAGTTAAAATTGATGCTAAAGAAAAACATCTGCCCCCTGTCATTGATGGTTTTGCCTGTGAAGGGATAATTCAGTTTTTCTTTGAAGATATTGAAGGTAATCAAGAGTTCAATATCTATATTCTGGATGAATCAAACCGGGTAGAAATTTATTTCCATTGTGAAGGAAGTAAAGAAGAATTGGTGCGTGATGTCAGCCGTTTTTATTCTTCATCGCATGATCGTTTTACCTATGGCTCCAGTTTTATCAATTTTAATTTGCCACAGTTCTATCAAATCGTTAAGAAAGGCGAGCGTACTCATGTAGCACCATTTATGGATGGTAAGTCGCCGTTGGATAATGAAACACGAAGTATTATTGATCTGGAGCTGGATGAAGTATTCAGGGCAAATAATGACCCGTTTCATTCTTTGTACCACTATTGAGAGTGGGTTATAGTTAGGTCATAGTTGTAGTCAGTAAAAGTGCCGTATTTGGGATACGGCACAAGATGTCGATTGTTTCACTGAAGGGATAAAAACTTCATTAAAACTGAAATGGCTCGCCACTCTGTTCTGTGATTGCTTGTGCCAGCATGGAAAGAAAATCGTTACCGCTACGGTCGCAAACCCACTTGTTATCCCGGTAATCGAAGTGATAACCGCCATTTTTAGTTGCCAGCCAGATTTGGTGAAAAGGTTCCTGGCGATTGATAATGATCTTGCTGCCATTCTCAAAGCTTAGTGTCATTACGCCGCCATTGGTTTCACAGTCAATATCTGCATCACCCTCATAATTATCCAGTTGTTCTTCAAGATGTAGCATCAATTGATCAGCTAATTGATGAAATTCGCTATCGTTCATATTCATTTCCTATTTGCTTTTCAGGGCCTAACTGCGATTATAGAGAGTATTGGCGTATGAATCACAGGCATTAATTATTATGATGAACAAACAATTCCGTTGGTCACTTGCTATCATAACATTACTCTCTATTGCGGGATGTGGCTTGAAGGGCCCTCTTTATTTCCCGCCAGCAGAGTCCGTTGCACCACAAACTTCATTGAATAAGGTGCAACCGACGGGCAATACTTCTCAAAATAACATCTCTAAAAACGATATTATTAAAAACAATACCTCAGCGAATGCTTAATAAGCCTAAGCAGGTGATGGAATTTCACTTGGAGTAGTATATGCAATTCTCCAAAATGCATGGTCTTGGCAATGATTTTATGGTCGTTGATGCAGTGACCCAGAATGTTTATTTTTCACCGGAATTAATCTGCCGGTTATCGGATAGACATACTGGTGTGGGGTTTGATCAACTGCTGGTTGTTGAAGCACCCTATGATCCTGACCTAGACTTCCACTATCGTATTTTTAATGCGGATGGCAGTGAAGTTTCTCAATGTGGTAATGGAGCGCGTTGTTTTGCTCGTTTTGTCCGTTTAAGAGGATTGACGAATAAACGTGACATTAAAGTTAGTACGCGGTCTGGTCATATGACGCTGAGTGTGACGCACGATGATCAGGTCTGTGTCAATATGGGCGAGCCAGTCTTTGAACCGCAGTCCGTCCCTTTCCGCGCTAACAAAGCAGAAAAAACCTATATTATCCGGGTCATGGATCGTACGGTGCTCTGTGGTGTTGTATCAATGGGGAACCCTCACTGTGTTATTCAGGTTGAGAATGTGGACACCGCAGATGTTGCAGTGCTTGGCCCCGTTTTAGAGCGTCATGAACGTTTTCCTGAGAGAGCGAATATTGGTTTTATGCAGGTCATGAATCATAACCATATCCGATTGCGTGTCTTTGAGCGAGGTGCCGGAGAAACGCAGGCGTGTGGCAGTGGCGCTTGTGCTGCTGTTGCTGTTGGTATCCAGCAAAATCTGTTAGATAAGCAGGTTCGCGTTGATTTGCCAGGCGGTTCCCTGAATATTCTCTGGGCTGGGTCAGGGCAGCCACTTTATATGACCGGGCCTGCAACTCACGTTTATGACGGCACAATTCATGTGTAGTTGATTCAGTGTGGCTGGAGTTATTTTTGAAATATGGGGCATTTGGAAAATGGGTAAAGAAAGCAAACCATTGCATACCGAAAACGAATTGGATGATCAGATAGTGGTGGATTATCTGCTGAATAACCCCAATTTTTTTATCCGCAATGCTAATGCGGTCGATAGAATAGAGGTTCCTCATCCAGTACGTGAATGTGTTTCTCTGATGGAATGGCATATGAACCGTCAGAGAAAACGAATCCGCTATCTGGAAGAAGATCTGATACATCTGGTGGAACAGGCAAAACAAAATGAAATATTGTTTAATCGCCTGTTGCAATTGCTTGCTGAACTTTCTGCTGCCGAAAGTTTGCAGGATTTTCTTTCCCGTTTAAGCTTATGGTCAAAAACACTGGGTCTGAGCAACTGCTATATTCGGTTGTTCTCTGACAAGTGGTTTCTTGGTGCCCCACTGAATGCACCGGATTTAGCGATATCCCGTAATGCTTTTGAGCCAGTCCGGATCCAACGATTCGGTGACAATAACCATTATCTCGGTATGTTACACGGCCCGGAAATTTTATTGTTGATGCCTCAGGCTCGTCATGTTGGTTCAGTTGCTGTATCTCTTTTAGGAGGACAGGGAGAGTTAGGCATGGTGATCTTCAATAGCCATGATAAACGGTATTATCACGAAGGGATGGGAACTGACCTGTTGGATCAGTTGGTGAAACTGTTGCCGGGGTTACTATCCCGTTGGATTGAACGAGTATGAGTCAGCCAATCGATTTATTCCTTGAGCCAGTAGAAGCCTTTTTGCACTATCTGCGAGTTGAGCGTCGTCTAAGTCCGATGACAATAATCAATTATCGTCGTCACCTCACAGCATTGGCAGAAATATCATTGGAAATGGGGATGACAGAATGGCAGTCTCTTGATGCGACTAAAGTCAGAATGTTCGCTACCCGTGGCCGTCGGGCTGGGTTGCAGTCTGCCAGTCTTGCACTGCGTCTTTCTTCCTTGCGCAGTTTTCTTGACTGGATGGTGACACAGGAAAAAATAGAGGCCAATCCTGCCAAAGTTGTCAGTACACCACGCAAAAAGCACCACTTACCCAAAAACATAGATGTGGACGAAGCTAACCAACTACTCAATATTGACCTGAATGATCCTCTGTCTGTGCGTGACAGAACAATGATGGAAGTCATGTATGGTGCGGGTTTACGCCTATCTGAACTGGTTGGCCTGGATTGTCGGCATCTGGATTTGGAAAATGGTGAGGTCTGGGTGCAGGGTAAAGGCAGTAAAGAGCGTAAAGTCCCGGTCGGAAGGGTTGCATTGGAGTGGTTGCAACGTTGGCTGGAAATGCGGGAGCTGTTTGAACCGGAAGATAATGCCGTTTTTATTTCCACTCAAAGTGGGAAACGGATCTCAGCCCGCAATGTACAGAAACGATTTGAACAGTGGGGTATTCGTCAGGGGATAAACAATCATATTCATCCCCATAAACTGCGCCATTCGTTTGCTACACATATTCTGGAATCCAGTGGTGATCTCCGGGCTGTACAAGAATTGTTGGGCCATGCAAGTTTATCGTCTACCCAGATCTACACCCATCTGGATTTTCAACACTTATCCAAAGTCTATGATGTGGCTCACCCTAGAGCAAAAAGAGGGAAACCATAATGCGTTTTTATCGGCCTCTCGCACCATTTGCTGCGATGACATTCGATCTGGATGACACACTTTACGATAACCATCCAGTCATCGATAAAACCGAAAAAGAAGTATTGTGTTTTATCAGGCAATACGATGCCAAATTCAGTCTTTTTGACAGCGAAGATCTGTATGTATATCGTCAGGCTGTTCTTGAGATGGAACCAGAAATTTACCATGATCTGACAGCATGGCGGCGGCAGTCCGCAGAACTGATGTTCAGCTACCACGGCTTTAACCGTGAGGCTGCTATACGTGGTGCGGATGAGATTATGTCTTGTTTCACCTATTGGCGTAATCAGATCACCATACCAGAATCGACCCATAACACCTTATCGGTGCTGGCAGAAAAAATGCCGCTGGTGGCGATCACCAATGGGAATGTTGAACTTGCTGAATGTGGTCTTGCCCGTTATTTTAAATTTGTTCTTAAAGCAGGGGTGGACGGACGTTCCAAGCCTTGTCCGGACATGTATCATCTGGCGGCTGAACGATTGGAGCTGCCAACAAATCAAATCCTGCATGTTGGTGATAATTTGAAGACAGATGTCGAAGGGGCGCTTTGCAGCGGTATGCAGGCTTGTTGGATTAATGTTGAAAATAAAAATCTGATGCAAGAGCCTGAAGGGCGGCTGGTTCCACATATTGAGATTTCTGACTTGGATTCTTTGATCTCACTGATATAATTTCAGACTATAATCCTGTATAAAAAAACAGCGACAAAAGTCATTGTTAACAACTGATGGTAATTATGGACGTCTCTTATCTGCTCGAAAGCCTGAATGATAAACAACGTGAAACCGTTGCTGTACCCCGTACCAATATGCTGGTACTGGCAGGTGCCGGCAGTGGTAAGACTCGCGTATTGGTGCACCGTATCGCCTGGTTACTGTCAGTTGAACATGCCTCACCTTTCTCCGTTATGGCAGTAACATTTACCAATAAAGCAGCAGCAGAGATGCGCCACCGCATTGAAAATCTGATTGGCACCAGTCAGGGAGGCATGTGGATTGGAACGTTTCATAGTCTGGCTCATCGTTTACTGCGCGCTCATCATCTGGATGCCAACTTGCCGCAGGATTTTCAGATTCTGGACAGTGAAGATCAGCACCGTCTGATTAAACGTATCGTCAAAGCGATGAATCTGGATGACAAACAGTGGCCTGCGCGTCAGGGTATGTGGTACATCAACGGCAAAAAAGATGAGGGATTGCGCCCTCAGCACATTGAAAGTTACGGCAATCCGGTGGAAGCAACATGGCTGAAAATTTATCAGGCCTATCAGGAAGCTTGTGATCGTGCCGGATTGGTGGATTTTGCTGAGTTATTGTTGCGTGCCCATGAGCTGTGGTTGAACAAACCGCAAATATTGCAACATTATCGTGATCGTTTTACTAATATCCTGGTAGATGAATTTCAGGATACCAACAGCATTCAATACGCTTGGATCCGCTTGTTAGCCGGTGATTCCGGTAAAGTGATGATTGTTGGCGACGATGATCAGTCTATTTACGGTTGGCGGGGAGCACAGGTAGAAAACATTCAGCGTTTCCTCAAAGATTTCCCGGCTGCGGAGACTATTCGTCTGGAACAGAATTACCGTTCCACCAGCAATATACTTAAGGCAGCTAATGCCCTGATTGCTCATAACAATGACCGACTGGGTAAAAACTTATGGACAGAAGGCAGCGAAGGAGAACTGATCTCACTTTATTCTGCTTTTAATGAATTGGATGAGGCGCGTTATGTTGTTAGCCGCATCAAGCATTGGTTGGACAACGGCGGAGCTTTGAAAGAGTGTGCGATCCTGTACCGCAGTAATGCCCAGTCCCGTGTATTGGAAGAAGCCTTGTTGCAGGCTTCCATACCTTACCGTATTTATGGCGGCCAACGCTTCTTTGAACGTCAGGAAATCAAAGACGCTTTATCTTACCTGCGTCTGGTAGCAAACCGTAATGATGATTCCTCCTTTGAACGCGTGGTCAATACACCTACTCGGGGGATTGGAGACAGAACATTAGATGTAGTGCGTCAGATGGCGCGGGATCAGCAGAAAACGCTGTGGGAAAGCAGTCTGATGCTGATTCAGCAAAAAGTGCTGGCAGGACGGGCCGCATCTGCCCTACAGCGTTTTATTGAGTTAATTGATGCACTGGAAACTGAAACACAAGAGATGCCACTACATATACAGACTGATCGGATTATCCGTGATTCTGGCTTATGGGCGATGTATCAGCAGGAAAAAGGCGAAAAAGCGCAAGCACGTATCGAAAACCTTGAGGAATTAGTCACGGCGACCCGCCAGTACAGCTATCAGGATGAAGACGAAGATTTGATGCCATTGCAGGCTTTCTTGTCTCATGCTGCGCTTGAAGCGGGTGAAGGGCAGGCAGATGCCTATCAGGATTCTGCTCAGTTGATGACCCTGCACTCGGCGAAGGGATTGGAATTCCAGCAAGTTTTTATTGTCGGTATGGAAGAGGGTATGTTCCCAAGCCAAATGTCCATTGAAGAAGGGGGGCGTTTGGAAGAAGAACGCCGTCTGGCTTACGTGGGTGTGACAAGGGCGATGGAAAAACTGACTTTGACCTACGCCGAAAGTCGTCGCCTGTACGGAAAAGAAGTGTATCACCGTCCGTCTCGTTTTATCGGGGAGCTACCGGCAGAATGTGTCACTGAAGTTCGCCTGCGGGCAACAGTGTCCCGTCCGGTGAATCATAAACGGTTGGGAACACCGATTAGCACTAATGACAGCGGATATGCCCTAGGACAGCGTGTCCGCCATCCTAAATTTGGTGAAGGGACGATTATCAATATTGAAGGCAGTGGGGAGCATTGCCGTTTGCAAATCGCGTTTCAGGGTGAAGGCATCAAGTGGCTGGTGGCTGCTTATGCCCGGCTTGAAACCGGCCAATAATAATCCGGTCGAATGTTGACAGGTTTTTTTCTTCTATACCCTATGGATTTCAAGTTGCGTTGCGGCGACAAGAGAGTGAATCCCTGAGAACATAGATAACTATTATGTGACCGGGGGGCACGAACGCAGTCAACAAAGAGGCAGTTTGAAATACGACAGGTATAAGCGTAACATTCGCGCCTTACGATAAACGTAGGGAGTATAAGGAGACTTATGGTACATGCTGAACGCATTTAAATTAGAGAATAATCGCCTGCTCCGTCTTGAACTTGAAGAAGGTGATAAGTTATCCGACTCCATGTGGGTAGATTTGGTTGGACTGGGAGATGATGATCGACTCCAAGTTCAGAACGAGTTAGGGCAAGCCTTGGCGACCCGCACTGAATTGGATGATATCGAGGCTTCGGCCCGTTTTTTTGAAGATGAAGACGGTATGCACGTCCACTCATTCTTCTATTTTGAAGACGCTGAAGACCATGCTGGCAACTCGACAGTCGCATTTACCATTCGTGACGGTCGTCTCTACACACTGCGAGAGCGTGAACTCCCTGCATTTCGATTATACCGAATGCGCGCCCGTAACCAGACTATGGTTGACGGGAATGCTTATGAGCTGCTGATGGATTTGTTCGAAACCAAGATCGAACAGTTAGCAGATGTGATTGAAAATATCTACAGCGTACTGGAATCCCTGAGCCGGGTGATTATGAACGGTAAACAAGGGGATGAGTTTGATTCCGCCCTATCGAATCTTGCTGAGCAGGAAGATATTGGCTGGAAAGTGCGCCTCTGTTTAATGGATAGCCAGCGCGCCCTGAACTTTCTTGTGCGTCGTGCCCGTTTGCCTGCTAACCAATTGGAACAGGCCCGTGAGATCCTGCGGGATATTGAATCCCTGTTACCGCATAACGAATCACTGTTTCAGAAAGTTAACTTCTTGATGCAGGCAGCGATGGGCTTCATCAATATTGAACAGAGTCGTATTATCAAAATTTTCTCCGTTGTTTCTGTGGTATTTCTGCCGCCAACGCTGGTGGCTTCCAGTTATGGAATGAACTTCAAATTTATGCCGGAGCTGAATTGGACATTCGGCTATCCTGCGGCCATTGGGCTGATGATTGCAGCAGGATTGGCTCCTTACCTCTACTTTAAGCGGAAAAACTGGCTGTAATAATTCCGATCTCCATTCTTTATAGCCGCTTTGCTAGTTATTTCTAAAGACCCCCCAGTTACATAGTCAGCTATATTTCTGGGGGCTATCTCTCGTTATACTACAACCTGAAAAGGTATATTTTCGTACTCGCATTTGTTCGTATATCGACCTGCTCTGAGTGTTGGCATATGCTATACATATGTTTCCCAGTGTAGGAGATTTCATATGAGAACTGTAGCTGTTTTTAAAAATGGTAATAATCGTGCTATCCGTTTACCTAAAGATCTGGATTTTGAGGGAGTGAATGAATTGGAAATTATCCGAGAAGGAGAGACCATTATATTACGCCCAGTAAAACCTAGCTGGCATTCATTTTTATCAGAGGATAAGGCGGACGAAGATTTTCTATCTGAACGACCGGATATTATTGAGGAAGGACGTTTTACGTTATGAAAAAGCTTTACATGTTGGATACTAACATTTGTTCATTCATTATGCGTGAGCCGCCTATTGCGGTGATAAACCAATTACAGAAATGTGTAATGAACAACTATCCAATTGTGGTATCTGCTATTACTTATTCGGAAATGCGTTTCGGGGCAATTGGGGAAAAAGCCTCTCCGAAACATGGTGTATTAGTGGACGAATTTTGTAAACGTTTGGATGGAATCTTATCGTGGGATAAATCTGCGGTGGACGCAACAACAAAAGTAAAAGTTGCTTTGACTTCTGCGGGCACATCAATCGGACATAATGATACCGCCATTGCAGGGCACGCCCTGTCTGTGGGAGCTATATTAGTAACAAACAATACCCGTGAATTTTCGCGTGTAATTGGGTTGCCTTTAGAAGATTGGACTGAAATATATCAATAAAATCATAATGAAATTAATCGAGAAACTGATCCAAACTTTCAATACAGTATTGGATCAGTTCTGAATTTACTAAAGATGATTGCCTACTTCCGCAAGCGGCGCTGCGTATAAAGCGCATCCAGCGTAAACAGAATCAGAGCAGCCCAAATAAAGCCAAAAGTGATCAAACGATCTGGCCCAATCTTCTCACCATAAACCAGAGTTGCTAACAAGAACATTATGGTTGGACCAAGATACTGGAAGAAACCCAGCGTGGACAAACGTAGATGTGCAGCCGCTGCGGTAAAAAGCAACAGTGGCACCGTCGTAATAATACCGGCTGCAATCAGCATCAGATTCAAGGAATAGGTATTATCTAACATGTTGCTGGTCGGGCTGTCGGTGAAGAACAGCAGATAACTCAGAGCGACAGGGAATACCCAGACTGTCTCAATTAACATGCCCGTTTGTGCATCCACCCCTAGCTTTTTACGGATCAAACCGTAGACGGCAAATGTTGTCGCTAAATACAGGCCAATCACAGGTACAGAGCCAAATTGCACGACTTGGATGAGTACGCCTGTAAAGGCTAAAGCCACGGCAATCCACTGTATCCGCCGGAACCGCTCACCGAGGAACATCATACCAAGTAACACACTCACCAAAGGGTTAATAAAATACCCCAGACTTGCTTCAAGAAGATGGTTATTATTGACTGCCCAGATATAAGTTAGCCAGTTACTGGTAATCGTGAAGGCAGTAAAACCTAACAATAGCAAGATTTTAGGTTGACGGACAACTACCCAAGCCTGACGCCAGTGACGAGTTACTGTCAACATCAGCACCATAAAAAATACAGACCATATAACACGGTGCGATACGATTTCATCGGGGGGAACATATTGTATGCTTTTGAAGTAGATGGGAGCTAACCCCCAAATCAGGTAGGCACCTAAGGCATACAGGATACCTTTGGCTGTCTGTGGTTTGTTCATAATATCCTTGAATGTTCAGAGAGTGTTCAGAAAAAGTGGGAAGAGCTTGTTAGATGTTAGCCCATAGAGCCGTACAATGTGTCACTGGGTTAAGTAATTTACAAGAAATTAATGATGTAAATAATAAAGAAAATTTCCCAATCGGATTTTTAGACAATTATGCTGAATAATAGTTTATTATAAAAATAATAAACTAGATTTATGCGGAAAACTCATTTATTACATAAGTAGTCTGAATGTTGGAGAGGATCTAACAGTGAACCACGTTGGCAAGCGATGTTGACATATTTACACTATCAAACTATCTGAATCCCATCATCGTTCTAATTGGTATTTCAGATTTATCAGGGCAATCTAGTCCTCGTATTTTGACTGCAAGATCGTTATTTCTCAACTCATTACATAGTTGTGCAATGTCTTTCGGAGTCCAATAGATATTTTTTCCATATCCTATTCTCTGAATTGGGTTTAATAAACTTTCCACACCACCCGCTGTTAATATTCTGGCAACTATTGTTGCGCAATTTTTACTGAAAGTACTATAGCTATGGCTCACATGATAGTTGCCATATGTTTTCCCAATATAGATTTCATTCTTTTTTGCCTGCATTTTTTCAACATCTAAGTTGATAAGCAAATATTCCAGATGGGGTTGTAGTATAAAATCTTTCTGAATATTACCGAAGGTTCCTGCAAATGATAAGCCTCCTTGATACCTGTTGGGATCAGAATAGAAACTGACATAATTATTATCTGTTGGAGATGGTGGATGCTGTATGGATGTTGAAGGCCAATCTCTTTCAGTAACGTTGTAAGGAGCAGGAGAACCGGCACCCCGTGAGAAGATAGAACCCCTTGAAGGACTTCTTTCATGTCTTGAAAAAATGGAAGAAGCTGAACGTCTCCTTTCAGTTGGTGGTATGGGGCTTGCTGGTGTGGAATTTGGCGGCGTTGGGGGTTCCGTAACCCCAATTGGCCAGGGGCATCTGGGTACTCCACCAATATAGATAGAGGCATGCCCTGCAACAAATTTGTTGCAGGGATACCAAATATAGACAACGGCAGAGACGGGAGTCCCCGCGAGGATTTTTTGTTCTGCTTTGGTTCTTGGGGTCATAGCTTGTTCTCTGGCTGGTTTATTGATTGATGTTTCAATAAATAACTTTGTAAGACAAGTTGTTGCGACTTTTTGGTATTGCCGGAATTGGCGATTGTTAAGATGAGCGCGGTGTAATGACTGATGCAGTATGATTTATCATATACCCAGAGTGGTGGCTTGTTAATAGATAATTTTGGCTATTTGGGGGAGTATTTTAAATAAAACAGTCAAAACAGAACGTTATTACATCGTGGGATACGTGCCGCAAAATGGCAGGCCGAACCCCAGACCCGCGATAAATTTAACGGGAAGATGGCTTAAAGCGGTGGGCTTTGAGATTGGCGGCACACTCACCGTTAAGATTATGGAGGGCTGTCTGGTGCTCATTCCTGACAGCGATGACACCCGCAGCTTTAAACAACAATACCAGCGCCAGCAAGACGAGCTCAGTGAGATTAAGCTCAGGATGTGATTTGCCGCATTCTGGATATGGCAATCACACAAGAGAAGATTAAACAGGCAATTAATATCACACGCTGATATTTAACGCGTTCTGGCTGTGTTGGAGCACAACCAAAACGCTAACCACAAGCAACTAACAAGGAGTTGAATGATGGCTAAGGCGCATTCTAAGCAAAACCGTGCCGTAAATAAAGCCGCGAAAACAGAACGTTATTACACTGTGGGATATGTGCCGCAAAATGACAAGGCTAGCGCCCCGCCCGCGATACATCTTAAAGGGCAATGGCTTAAGGCAGCCGGTTTTGATATCGGCGGCACACTCACCGTGAAGATTATGGACGGCTGTCTGGTGCTTATTCCTGACAGCGATGAGACCCAAAGCATTAAACAACAGTACCAGCGCCAGCAAGACCAGCTCAGCGAAATTAAGCTGAGAATGCGGGAACTGATTGGCGACTACAACAGCAACTAAGGGCAGGGAATTAGCTGCTCTTAAAAAAGAAGAAAACCGGAAGATCATGGAGATCTTTCCGGCTTTTGAGCTGTAAATCAGTCACCACTAACCCTAATGGAACTGACTTGTATATTTTTTAATTTTTCGATTATTTTATTCAATTCGTCTTTTCCATCTGTGACTCTATTTTTCATTTCGGTTAGCTCATGAATAAAAGAAGCAGCATCCTTACTTTTTAACAAACAGTCTGTTTTGTAGTAATCTTTAATCTTGCTGAGATTTTTTGAACTACTCCATCTCGTTGAAGAAGAAAAAATGCTCGAATGTAAAATTTCACTCATAACTATATGAGTAACTTTACCATTAATTGCCGTAATATGTATATCAAGTCCCATAAAATCACATCGGTTGGTTTCAAATCTCTAAATACACTTTGTGGGAAAGAAGTAACCAAATCACCATTTGACTCAGTAACAACCCTTACTTTATTTAATATTTCTCCTTCTGGAGTTATACCGACATCTCTTTTCATAACTTTTTCATATATAAATCGGTCCCCATCACGAGTAATTCTATCTGGATTACGGAATACATCTCTTATCGTTGATTTGACATCAGCATTATTAAGAGTCCATTTGCTCTTATGAGACCAACCATCAACATTGCCAACATGCCTATCTTTAACATGCTGAACACCGTCTTTGGTTAAATTGATTTTTTTAGGAGGAAGAGAACACTTCGCTAACCCGAATGGATCAACCCAAGACAATGGATTATGCACATACCCATAAGGATTCACCCCGCCCAGCAGCCCGATGGGGTCAGGAGTCAGATACTGCCCCGCCACCGGCGAGTAATACCGGAACCGATTGTAGACCAGCCCGCTTTCTTCATCCAGCCACTGCCCTGCGAATTTTAGTCCCGGATCAAATTTTGAATTTTCTCCCGCTACTCCAAGACGTATTCCATACAGAGAATGCACAGGTTGGCGCCAGACCCGATGCCCTTGCGAATCAAACAACGCCAGTGGCTCCCCCGTTGGGGCACAGACTGCATAGTGAGTCTGGATTTTACCCGCAATCAATTCATCACGGTTTTCAGGATCAGGCGTGAAAAACTGAACCTGCTGCGCCAGTAACTGCCAGCTATCAAACACCAGATGACGGATACTGTACAATCGGTTGTGCCGATACTCGCGGATTTCTGCCGGCACATCGCCATCCCACAAATACGTTGTGCTCATTCCGGCTTGCTGGCAAATTTTCTCAGTTCGCCGCCCAAAAGCATCATAGCGATAATCCCACTGCTGGCCGCCCGGTGTCAGCACGCCGATGAGTTGATTCTGGCTGTTCCAGCGGAACTTGGTCAACTGAGAACGATGGCCTTCCTGCCACAACTGCATGGCAGTCATCCGCCCCGCATCATCATACTCAAACAGATGCTGGCCGAGCTGGCGTAACCGGTGCCCTTTCTGGTAGAGCCGTTCCCCGTCAATTTCATTGATGCCGTCAAAACGGCGGGATGGGTAACCGCAGGCATCATATTGATAATGTTCCCGCAACCGATCACCATCACTGACTGAGGTCACTTGTCCATTACCATTAACCACATAACGTAACCATTGCCGCTCATCATTCGCCGCCACCAGGTTAAGTGCGTCGTCATAACGATATTCGCGATCTAATCCTGCTAATGTCGGTTGCGGGATATCTGCCACTTCATGAGCAGCAAAAAACTCAGTGTTACGTCCGGCACGTTGGGAAGTGAGCAGCCCCATTAACGAGTGCTCCTGACGCAGGATAAAGCCCTTATCAGACTGGCGATGCCATTCGTTTCTATCCTTATCCCGCTCAAAGGTCAGAGAATGGTCACCATTGATTGCCAGTAAATTCAGCTCTCCAACTTTATTAACAGTGGTTTTTGCCTGCCAAAGTCGGCCATCGGGTGTATGAAGTTGCCTTTCTGTTGTAGCGTTATTGGGATATTCATGGCGAATTTCCCCGTGTGGCTGGGTTTCCCGAATAATACGGCCTTGCTCATCGTATTCGAATGTTAAAGGAGTAGTATCAGGTGCTGTACTTCCAGCAGACGTCCGATGAGGTCATAGCTGTAGTTGGTGGTTCCTTCCGGTGTATGTACGGCTGTCAGCCGTTGTGCGGCATCGTATTTGTAGCGAGTGATATTGCCTAGCACATCACGCTTTTCAATGCAGTTACCGTTGAGATCATAAGCGTAGTGCCATTGGGTATCTGCATAGTCGGTTTCAGTAATCACCTGCCCGTCTGCATCCAGTGTATAGCGGTAGCTTTCCCCTTGTGGCGTGATAACTTCCAGCAATTGCAGACTGTCAGAGTCATAACGGTACTGCCAGCGGTTTCCTTCTCCATCCACACGTGCGAGAGGTAAATCAAATGGTCCGTATTCAATCTGCCATTTTACGCCGTGGGCGTCCGTCCATTCAGTCAGGTTGCCGTGACGGTCATGGCGGAAACGCTCAATACTGTTATTGGGTCGGTCACTTAAGGAAATGCGGTGATGACGATCATAATCCCAACGCCAAAGGGCACCACCGCCAGTAGTCATTCGGCGCAGGCGATCCTGACTGTCATAACCCAGTTGCAGGCTGCGGTTTTCTTCATCAAACAACTTAGTCAGACGTTGATGGCGGTCATATTCCCAACTGCGCTTATTGCCGTCACTGTCTTCTACGGCGGTTATCAAGCCAAACTCATTACGGGTCAGAGTGGTCTTATGCCCATCTGGTGCGATAAAACATTCAGGATTACCTTTATTGTCGAATTGTTGCCACCAAACTCGTCCGAGTGGGTCTGTCATGTTGATAAGGCGATCGGCATCATCATAGTGATAACGCCATATTGCACCGATGGCATTGGTAAAAGCGGTCACTAATCCGGTATCTGCGAGGTAATCAAGGGTAATAATTTCGCCTTGCGGTAAAATCTGGCGGCGCAAATTTCCCCATTCGTCGTATTCATAGCGCGTGACACTACCGCATGGTGTTTCCACCTGGGTTACTTGTTGCTCATCATTGTAATGCCAGGTCGTCGTATGGCCTTGTGGCGTGGTTGAATGGGTGATGCCCGGTTCATAGGAGAGATGAACCGGATAGAAACCACCAGAACCGATGCTATAGATACAGCGCCCCTGCTTATCGTAGACGTAATCCACCGCAGTTTGATCATGATCAGACCAGCGACTGATTAACCCTTGCTCGTTGTATTCATAAAACAGGTGATAGGTTTGTGTACTGTCTGCATCGGCCAGCCAGCCGTTATCGTGATAACCGTAACGCGCCAGCATTTCATTCAGGCCATTATCGGTACGACGGATCTCTTCCAGTAATCCATTTTCGTGGTACAGCAACACTAATTCTGGGCCATCGCTATGGGTAACCTTAACCAGTTGGTGTTGTTCACTGTAATGGAACTGGATGGTGTTATCGTTATTGTCGCGATATTCGGTCAGCCACAAACGTTGGGTGCTCTCTTTGTCTGGGTCAGCCTCCGTGGTTGTAGGGAAGACAGTTGTAGGAAAGACAGTCGCGGGGAAGGTAAAATATTTACTGATTAAGCTGTCGCGATCACTCAGGATAAGGCCTTGCTTATATCGGCTCAGTCTGAAATTGGGGTGTTCAGGGTTGATACTGTGGTCATAACTGGCTGGCAGGGCAAAGAAGAGTGAAGAGCCTTCGGTTGTCAAAATTTCTATTCGATCCCCTGTAACAAGGACACATTCGGAGAAGTTATCCAGCCAGTTTTCCCCTAGCAATCCGCGATGACCGGGTGACCAGCTGCGAATAAATTGCAGCGGTATCGTCTGCCCTAATTCGATATCGGTACGCTGGTCAAACAGAGCGCCGGTGGTAACGTCTATTGGATCGCCCGTAAAGAATTTCTTGACACTTTCCGTATAACGCTTCAGTCCTTTATTATGTTTGAAAGCATGTTTGGCACAACTGATGGTTTGGCGGTTGGCAATCTTTTTGGCTTGTTCAGAGACACTTCTGATTTTTCCAGCGGCTTTTTGAGCACCTTTTTTCGCACCTTCGATAGCCGCTTTCCGGCCTACTTTAGTAAATAGTTTTGCAAAGCCTTTTACGGCTCCTCGTGATGGCGGAACGAGAAATTCTACTGCAACAAGCAATGCACGCTGCCAGGCTGAAAACTCTTCTTGTATATCAAGGTATGTGCCCTGACCAGAACCAATAAAGACTTTGCTTGCACCACCTTTGATAGTTGAGCCACACTCCAGTTTATCCTTGATTCGTGCGGCGGGCTTTTCGTTGATAAAGACGCTTTCACTGCCCTGAGCGATGCGTGGCGCGGGGTGGTTTTTGCAGTCTGCTGTATCCACTTCCACACGCGCCGCTGGCTTGCCTTCAATAAAGACATTAGGTGAACCCGTGGTAATCATCCCGGCTGGCGGGTTACAACTATCGATAGCGTCTGTAACGGCTGAACTGGCTTTGCCTATTACATCACCCAACGCTATTGTCCCCAGCGTGCCGAGAGCCATAATGGCAACAGTCGCCAGCCCGCCGGTTGCACCTATCAGAAATGCAGCAGCTCCAAAAACCGCGGCACCGATCAACGCGCCCACAACCACGCCTGCAAGTGCCCCTAAAAAACTTTTATGCTGAATAGGATCACCCTCACGTGCAGCCGCAGGGCCAAGCTCTCGTGCTATCGGTTGAAGTTGCTTACTGGCATGAGTCGCACCTACCCGCGCAGTGCGAAGAGCAATTTCATCCATCAATCCCATAACTGACCTCCTGTCAGGTCGCCTGAAAACTACTGACAATTGCCAGCAGAGCGTTACGCTGCCTTTCCTCAAACGGCTGTGGAGAAGTCAGGTTAAAAGCCAGCAGCAAATTGTCCCGTATTTGCAGCACAACAGTCTGGTGCATCTCACCTTCCGGGCTTTGCCATTGGTAGTCCAGTCGCCAAGCCAGCGCCCCGCTTAGTTCTATCTCCAGCCTTTGATGCTCTTTATAACCGGGGAGATGGGTTTCAAATTGAGTCAATGTTTGGGCGTAGTAGGCGGTGTGGTCAGAACCCATCGGTACGGGTGTGCGGTTAATCACCAAATTAACGCCACTGTCATCTGGCAGGACAAATACCTGCATCGATTCATCACGCCAGTCAGATGGAATAGTTAAGGTTCCTTCATTCATTTGATAGGGTTGTTTATTCATGGGTGTCTTCCTTTATCACTCTTTTTTGGTCTATGTAGCTACCGTGTTCGCATGTGTTTTGATTGGCTCGGCTAGTTCAGTTGAACCTGTTCCTTGCCGTTGATGATGATATTTTTGCCGGTAATATGGATATTGCCCTTCTTGTCCAGAGTGATACTGGCACCGCCTGTGCTGATTTGGATGCCACCGTTGACAGACTGGATAGAAATGTCTTCTTTGGCGCTTAACTTACTTTTTTTCTCCACTGTCACTTGCCGGTTACCGTGGATAGTACTGGTCTCCTCGCCAGTCACTTCCTTGATGCGATCTTTACGTACGGATATCACCTGATTGTTGCCGATGTTTTCGGTGTGATCGTGTTTCACCTGCGTGGTACGGTCGTTGAGGACAGTGGTGTTCATATCATTCAGAACGATGGTATTCATATCTTTTTGGGCATGCAGGGCGAGTTGTTCACTGCCTTTCGCATCCTCAAACAACATTTGGTTATAGCCCTCTCCCTTATGGGTTTTGGAGCGAAACGCCATTTGGGTTTTGCTGCCGGGCAAGCCGCCGGGAGGGATATTGCTGGCGTGATAGGTTCTGCCGATAACGATGGGTTGATCTGGATCGCCATGTAAGAAATCAACCACAACCTCTTGGCCGACACGAGGAATAGCGAGCATTCCCCAGCCTTGCCCCGCCCACGGATGAGTAACGCGTATCCAGCAGGAGCTTTGATCATCACTGCGGCCATAGCGATCCCACGGGAACTGGAGTCGAACACGACCATATTGGTCACAAAAAATTTCTTCCCCGGCAGGGCCGACGACTTTGGCAATTTGTGGCCCATCAACGATCGGCTTAGGCAGTGGAGAAGGGCGCCAAGTCTGGGTTTGGCGGATAAAACTAAATTGGCTGTTTAGTGTTGTACCACTGCCACTGATTTCCTGTTCTAACGCTTGTGGTTGATAACCAGTATGGCTGGCGGAAATAACCTGCCACGGCTGATTCCATTCTCCACGCGGATGGTTGGTCAGGGTGAAGAGCCGCCCCGGTTGGATGGCGATGGCATAACCGTTGCCATGTCCTATCAGCGCATCGTTACGCAGTGCTTCGAGCCGGTAGCGGGTAAAAGCAGCACCATGCTGTTCATCTTTGAAGCGTCCGGGATAATCGTAATGCTCGTAATAGAGCTTCTGGAGGTTGTCCTCTTTCATTTGCTGGCTGAATTCTGCTGCCCAGGCCGGATTTTTAAAGGTGTAATCTTTAAGTTGTACCTGTGCCGGTCTGACCTGCGCGCGGTTGGTGATACTACTAACAGAAACATCACCTGTAGGACTTTGTTCACTGGGTTGGTAGGGAAGTTCGATGCCCAACGGTACTGAACCAGCATCATCGGCAAAGACCAGCGTATTACGCCCGTTGCTGCATTCAAAAAAGTAGAAAATGCCTTCTTCTGCGCTCAAACGCTGGATGAAAGTGAAGTCGCTTTCCTGATATTGCACACAAAATTCACGCTCTGGATGTGGCTGGCGCAAACTAAATACCACATCACGAATGCCGTGTTCTTTTAAGATGGTGGTGACGATGGTAACGATATCGCGCTGTTGGAAGATGCGTGAATTTTGGCGTAGTGTTGTACGCCACAAGTCAGGGCGGATAATCATCTGATAGGTGGTCTGATGTAATCCGGTATTCCCTTGTTCAAAGCTGGATACCATACCGCTGATGCTTCGTTGTTCGGTTTCTCCCTGCAAAATCGTGAGTGTGGCAGTGTGATCGAGCACAGTAGAAAAATCGATAGAGGGATTAGCACTTGCCAGACCAATATTAAGCTGAAAAGGTTGTGAAAAACCTTCTGTCAACGCGAAATCAGTGACAACAAAAGTTTGGGGTGGCAGGCTGCCTGCTGTCAGAGTGAATAGAAGTCCGCCGGATGAATTACCGCCAGTTTGCCGGCTCTTCTGAGAAATAATACTCTTTTTCAGTGACATAATTTTTCGTCCTTATTTAATGTCGCTATTAATGCGATATTTGGGTAGCTGTTATCCTTAATTTCTCTTTTAACCAACGATTCGCCGGGAATATTTAATGTGGGAATATTGAGGGCGATCAGGAACTGTATTTTTTAAATTTCTTTCGCTCAGATAATAATCGACAAGATATAGCAGGTTTTTATTTAGTATGAAAAATAGTCACTGCAATGTGATTGCAATCACTCAATAATTTATATAAATCAAATAATTAAAAACAAAATATGGGGTTGGAAATCAAGATATTTGTCTGCGGGTAGCGAATGACACGAGTATTTCTAAATAAAGTGATAAATTGACAAGAAATTAGCGGGAATTAATATTTCAGGTTCAATCATAATTTAATAATTGGCGGGTTTATCTTGCAAAAAAGGAATGTGTTTTTTATCACATCCCCCTCTTGCAGAATTCAGAACATTATATTTAAGAATATTGAATATCATCCAATCAGATAAGTCCCCGTTGCGCTGGCGATATGTACCTGTTTTTCATTGTGCAATTCTATTCTGGCGACAGATACTTTATTACCGGCACGAATGATATTACTGCTGGCAGTAAATACTTCACCACGTCCGGGACGCAGGTAATCAACACGCAGATCTATAGTACCTATCGTAGGCAGGCGTTTTTGTAGTTCTTCCATCGTAATGACTTTCATCGTGGCCAGTGCACTCCCGGTACAGACTAAACCGCCAGCAACATCAAGTATTGAAGCTATAACACCGCCATGCAGGATTTTCTGGATCATATTACCCACTAGCTTATCTTGATTAATAAACTGAATCTCTGCGTAGTCTTCTTCAAAACGAACCAATTCAAGCCCTAAAAGTTGGTTAAATGGCATATGATAAACAAACGCCTCACCTATAAATTTACGCGCCTCTTCTTGTGTTAAAGGTTGGGTTGGTCGCTGTATCGTTTCCATATTGGATTTCCTGAAAATTAAAAAAATAAATTCACTGATATTAGATAGTTATTTTTGGTTAATAACTTGTTAAGTTTATGCTTTTATTTTCCAGCTTGCCAGTCTGAGAAGCGCTTTGAAAAAACAATTTTATGAAGAAAAAGTTGCTATAAAAAATGCTCGTTTCGTGTTTAGAATGTCTCAGTAATAAACAAGCAATGGTTATGGTAGCGGAGAGCGGGATTGGAGTTACCTACTGTCGAAACATGTTCGCGTTTATACACAAGTATTCAGTGGATAGGGTGAACCGATGATTGATTACAACTTCAAGCAGACCCAATGTCATGCTGAATGATATACTGTAATACCCTTCGTCTTTCAAGTTGCCTCTTTGTTGGTTGTGCTCACTCACCAGAGGCCAGCTTTTGGCTGGGCAAATTCGTTCTCGACGAATTTGTCATTCCCTTGCCGCCGCGACGCAACTTGAAATCCATTGGGTATAGCTTCTATATGTAAATCGTTTAAATAAATAGCTTTGAATAAATAATTTCAATAATTGAGGAAAGGCGTGTCTACCGCAGAAGTCATCAGCACGGCATCGCTGGCTGAACAAATATTACGAAAAACATTCGGATATCAGCAATTTCGTCCCGGACAGCAGCAGGTAATAGACGCCGTTCTTGATGACCGTGATTGTCTGGTTATTATGCCGACAGGTGGCGGTAAATCGTTGTGTTATCAGATCCCTGCTTTGGTCAAAAATGGATTAACGCTGGTCGTTTCTCCATTGATCTCATTGATGAAAGATCAGGTTGATCAATTGAGAACAAATGGCATAGAAGCAGAGTGCTTAAACTCAACTCAAAGTCGTGAGCAACAATTCGATATTATCCGGCGTTGCCGTCAGGGAAATATCAAATTGCTTTATATTGCCCCGGAACGGATGGTAACTGATAACTTTCTCGATCATTTACATGACTGGCATCCGGCTTTGCTGGCAGTTGATGAAGCGCACTGTATTTCTCAGTGGGGACATGATTTTCGGCCGGAATATCGTGCGCTTGGACAATTACGCAGACGCTTGCCCGATCTTCCTGTTATCGCACTAACAGCCACAGCAGATAAAACCACCCGACAGGATATTGTTCGCTTGTTGGAGTTGCGTGATCCCATCATTCATATTAGCAGTTTTGATCGTCCTAACATTCGCTATACATTAGTTGAAAAATATAAACCTCTTGATCAACTCTGGTCATTTGTTCGTAGCCAGCAAGGAAAAAGCGGGATTATTTATTGCAACAGCAGGAACAAAGTGGAAGAAACCGCAGAGCGATTGCAAAAACGGGGATTAAGTGTCGCTCCTTACCATGCGGGGCTGGAGACTAATCAGCGTGTCTGGGTGCAGGATGCTTTCCAGCGGGATGATTTGCAGGTAGTTGTTGCTACAGTGGCGTTTGGTATGGGGATCAACAAACCCAACGTACGTTTTGTCGTGCATTTTGATATTCCCCGTAATATTGAATCTTACTATCAGGAAACGGGGCGTGCAGGGCGGGATGGCCTGCCTGCTGAAGCGGTACTGTTCTACGACCCGGCAGATATGGCGTGGCTACGCCGTTGTCTGGAAGAAAAACCCGCAGGCGAACAGCAAAATATTGAGCGTCATAAACTTAATGCCATGGGAGCGTTTGCTGAAGCGCAAA
Source organism: Xenorhabdus budapestensis (assembly GCF_017743015.1). Lineage (NCBI taxonomy): Bacteria > Pseudomonadati > Pseudomonadota > Gammaproteobacteria > Enterobacterales > Morganellaceae > Xenorhabdus > Xenorhabdus budapestensis. Next base: position 4,096,721 of record NZ_CP072455.1, on the reverse strand, counting down.
CCTGCCGACGATTGGTATTGCTCAACTATTTTGGTGAAAGCCAGCAAACCGCCTGTGGCAACTGTGATATCTGCCTTGATCCGCCGAAACGTTATGATGGTTTAGTAGATGCGCAGAAAGCCTTGTCCTGTATCTACCGCGTTGGACAACGATTTGGTATTGGCTATATTGTAGACGTGTTACGCGGCGCTAATAATCAACGTATCAGGGAGTTAGGGCATGATAAATTGCCCGTTTACGGCCTTGGCAAAGAGCATAGTCAGGAACACTGGATGAGCATCCTGCGCCAGCTGATCCATCTGGGGTTAATCAACCAAAATATTGCCAATTATTCTGCATTACAATTGATGGAAGCGGCGCGGCCTGTTCTGCGTGGCGAAGTGCCTTTGCAGCTTGCTGTGCCTCGAATCCTAAGTTTGAAAAGCAGAAATCAACAAAACAAATCATACAGTGGGAACTATGATCGTAAATTGTTCGCTAAGTTGCGGAAATTGCGGAAATCCATTGCTGATGAGAACAATATTCCGCCTTTTGTCGTTTTCAATGACGTAACACTGATTGAAATGGCAGAACAGTGCCCAATAACGCCCAATGAACTTCTGCTTATTAACGGGGTTGGGCAGCGTAAACTGGAACGTTTTGGTGATGCCTTTATGACACTGATCCGTGAGCATTTCGAAGGGTTTGAATAACCGCAGTCAACCGTAGTCAACAAACAAATAACTGGAAAGACGACGGATATAGAGGATGATAAATGCCGCCTGAGATATTGAAAGCAAGCTGGTTAAACCGCGAACCTCAGTTCTCTGCGTTTACGAATGGATTATTACTGGATTTTTGGAATACCAGAAACGAACGGGAATTTATAGGCGTTGATAATATTCCTATCCGTTATGTCTCTTTCTGTTCGCCCCATCATGATAAGACATTGGTGATATCTCCTGGTCGTAGTGAAAGTTATGTGAAATATCCGGAAGTGGCTTACGATTTTTACCATCTGGGTTACAACATCTTTATTATTGATCATCGCGGTCAGGGGCTTTCAGGCAGAATGCTGACAGATCCTCAAAAAGGACATGTTGAAGCATTTGAACACTATGTGGATGACTTGGCAAAATTCATCGAATTAGAAATCGTTCCACTTCAATCATATCGCTGTTATGCACTCGCTCACTCAATGGGCGGGGCTATACTGAGTTCTCTTCTATTACGCCAAGAATCAATATTCCGTGCTGCGGCACTGTGTGCTCCCATGTTTGGTATTAACTTACCAATGCCTCGTTGGTTGGCGAATTTTCTGGTCAACCAAGCAGAACCTTACCCTAAAAGACGTAACAGATATGCGATATCAACAGGGCATTGGCGACCATTACCCTATTTTATCAACTTGTTAACCCATAGCTATGCACGTTATCAGCGATATTTACGCTATTATGTTGATTATCCTAAGTTACGCCTTGGAGGGCCGACTTACCGTTGGATGCGTGAAAACATGCGAACGGGAGATAACTTAATTGAAAATGCAGGAAAAATTCAGACACCACTTATTGTTTTAGAAGCTAGTGAAGATAAGGTAGTTAGTAATCGGGAGTTATTGGCTTTTTGCGAAGCGCGTCAAAAAGCCGGAGCAGGAAAAGAAGAACATAATCCTCTGGTTATCCAAGGGGCATACCATGAAATCCTGTTCGAAAAAGATGCATTGCGGGCGCAGGCCCTTAATGCGATTTGTGATTTTTTTGATCAACACTGATTTATACCCAATAGATTTCAAGAAAGATGCGGGTATCGCTTAGGAATTTGAACCATGTACTATGTTGTTGCTTCAGACTTAGATGGCACACTGTTATCTCCCGATCACGTATTAACGCCGTATACTAAGAAAATTTTGAATCTTCTGACAGATAAAGGGATTCATTTTATTTTTGCGACAGGGCGTCATCACATTGATGTAGGGCAGATCCGCGATGGATTGGGCATTAATGCTTACATGATCACATCAAATGGGGCGAGAGTGCATAATGCACAGGGAGAACTGGTATTCAGCCATAGTCTGGCACCGGAAATTGCCCGTGATTTATGTTTGCTGGAGTTTGATAACCCGAACGTTTTGACCAACTACTATAATAATGATGAGTGGTGGGTTAATCGTGAAAGTTCGGAACAGACTGAATTTTTTAAGGTGTCTGATTTCCATTATCAGCTTTTCCAACGTGAGAATTTTCCTGTTGATGGTGTGTGTAAGGTCTATTATACCAGTGAAGATCATGATTATTTGATTCAACTGGAAGAGAGAATTGAAGCGCGTTGGGGAGATAAAGTAAACGTGAGTTTCTCTCTAAGAAATTGTCTGGAAGTCATGTCAGGAGGAGTATCCAAAGGGGAAGCATTGGCGCAGGTCTGCCAATCCATTGGGTATCAATTAAGTGACTGTATTGCTTTTGGTGATGGAATGAATGATCTGGAAATGCTAAGCGTAGCGGGTAAAGGTTGCATTATGCAGGGTGCCCATCAGCGCCTGAAAGACATTTTGCCGGACATGGAAGTGATAGGCTCTAATGCCGATGATGCAGTTTCGCGTTATTTGCAGAAAATGTATCGAGTTTGATGTTCATTTAAGTAATCAATTGAAAACAGCATTCTGATGGGTGCTGTTTTTTTTGCATTTATATTAGGGCGTGTTGACGTTTTGTATTCATCATTTATTCGCCCCACATGGGTAGCCAGATAATGACAAATGCCAGTGCCAATGTGCTGGCGTAATTTCGTGCCAATTTATCGTATCTTGTTGCGATTGCACGAAAATGTTTGATTCTGGCAAACGCATTTTCAACTAAATGACGATGACGATAACGATATAAACCCTTATCCTTCTTTTTATCCGAGTTTCGGTTATTTTTTCGGTAGGGAATAACCGCCGTTGTCCCTTGTTCTTCGATATAATTTCTGAATGCCTGACTATCATACCCCTTGTCAGCGATGACAAAGTCCGGGGGCGGTGATTGCACCACCAAACTTTTTGCATGCACAATGTCGTGAGTTTGCCCCTCGGATAATTCAAAATGAACAGGCAAACCATAACTGTCTACGGCCAAATGGATTTTAGTCGAGCGTCCTCCCCGGCTTTTCCCAATCGCTTCATTCTCCTTTGAAGCCGCGCCTGAACTGTGCTGATGAGCACGGACAATCCTGCCATCAATGAACAACCATTCAGTATCAGAATCTTTAGCTAATTCCTTGAATAATAAATCAAAAATACCTTTGTTTGACCCCGCATTAAAACGCTTAAAAACGGTATTCCATTTCCCATATTCAACAGGCAGTTCCCGCCAAGGGCTCCCGGTTCTCATTCGAAAAAGGATACCTGCCAGAATTAGGCGATGCGTTTTTTTATGGTAGACAAGCCGATTTTGTTGCATGAATACAAATAGCTTATCCCACATAGGGTCTGATAACATGGGTCGTGGCATGATAGTTCTGGTTACGAGTTTTTTGGCGAAAATAAGGATACCAAATTATCATGCCATTCAAATCCCCTCGTTCAAACGTCAACACGCCCTAGTAACGATAATTTTTTGTTTTGATATAAGAATGCTTACTGATTTTAATATTTTATTTATGCTCTATAAATAATAATATTGTTAATTTATTTGATTTTAGGAAAATTTTCCTATTTTTAAACATATTTTTTCCTAAATATAGTCTTTAATTTGGCTTTGGTGTCTTTACTAGAAGAGAATTCTAAAATATGAATAGATGCATAAAGATAATGTCATATGTTTTTATGGTTAAAAATTGCTCAAATGAGTGTATTGGAGGATGAATTTATTAAAATAATCTAATTTTTGATTAGTTAGGTTTTAATGTTTTATTCTGATTTTTTTGGAATGCTTTCTATTGGTAAATGGGAGTTATTATATTTTTATAAATATCTTTTTTTTATGTTTTTTCATTGTCATTAAATAAATTTTAATATAAGTTGTCTATTTTTTATATCTTGCAAAAAATAATTTTTATCTTAGTATTCTGGATTATAAAAATAATCATAATTTTTAATTATCATAATAAATCTACTCGAGTAGATAAAATGAAGATCGATATAAAAATATAACTATGAAAAAATATTTTTCCGGTTTATAACATCGGCATTGATAAATTACTGTTCCAACATTCAGGGAACATTTATGCAGTTTGAAAATGTAGTTTCGCCCTTAATGGGAAAACGACATGCATCCGAAGTGTGTCTGTTGACTCAAAAAGGGCGAAAAGATTTTTGTCGAGCAGTTTTTTCTTGTTGGTTAGGTACGGCAATAGAATATGCTGATTTTGCACTTTATGGACTAGCTGCGGGGATGATCTTTAGTGATGTATTTTTTCCTAATATGACACCAGCAGTAGCATTGCTTTCTAGTTTTGCAACGTATTCTGTTGGGTTTATTGCACGACCAATTGGGGCCTTATTGTTTGGATGGTTGGGAGATCGTAAAGGGCGAAAAGTCGTTATGGTTGCGACAATAGCGCTTATGGGAGGTTCAACAACACTTATTGGTGTGATCCCGAGCTATGCTCAAATTGGTATTTGGGCTCCAATTTGCCTAGTTATTTTACGCTTGGCCCAGGGGTTGGGTGCGGGAGCTGAACTTTCTGGCGGAACTGTGATGCTAGGAGAATATGCACCGCCGAAAAAGCGTGGCTTAGTGTCTTCTGTTATAGCTATTGGTTCAAATAGTGGAGTGTTACTAGCATCACTAGTTTGGTTGCTGATACTAACTATGGATCAAAAGAACCTCTTAGAATGGGGATGGAGAATTCCATTCCTGTCTAGCTTCTTACTTGCTGTGATTGCACTGTATATCCGTAAGTACTTAAATGAGTCTCCAGTATTTCAACGTTATAAGATGGAGTCCGGCACCCGAAGTGTACAGTCAAAAGTATTTTCAGAGGAATTTAGTTACAAAACTGAATATAGTCATCGAAATTTTTGGAGACGGACAAAGGCATTTTGGATCATGGTTGGTCTGCGTATTGGTGAGAATGGTCCATCCTATTTAGTTCAAGGTTTTATCTTTGGTTATGTTACTAACGTATTGATGATAGATAAATCCATACCTACAATTGCAGTGTTTATTGCTTCAATCTTAGGCTTTTTGATCATTCCATTGTCGGGATATTTATCTGATCGTTTTGGGCGTCGAATCGTTTATCGTTGGTTTTGCCTATTAATAATTTTGTACGCGGTACCTGCTTTTATCTTGTTGGAAAGCCGTGAACCTATTGTTGTTATGTTGACTATTATAGTGGGCATGGGGTTAGCTTCCCTCGGCATTTTTAGTGTTCAAGCCGCTTGGGGAGTTGAACTGTTTGGTATGACGAATCGTTACACCAAGATGGCTTTTGCAAAGGAAATTGGATCCATTTTATCTGGTGGCTTTGCACCATTAGTTGCATCTGCTTTGTTATCTTTTACTGGGCATTGGTGGTCTATCGCAATTTATTTTGTATTTATGGCAGGAATTGGATTTATAACAACGTTCTTTGCGCCAGAAACTCGTGGTAGAGATTTAAATTTACCTGAAGATGCTATTTAGTGCTTTAGTAACTTATCCCATCGTTAATAACTTTGGCATGAATTAACATTATTTGATTCGTGCCAAGTGTTTATTACATTTCAAATCATGGTATTTTAACTCCTAAATTATTTAAATTATTACTTTCTCCTATACGTAAACTAAATATCATGAAGTTACATGTTAAAAGAGTGACTCGTACTGATGTTGCTAAAGAAGCAGGGACATCAGTAGCTGTAGTTAGCTATGTTGTTAACAATGGTCCAAGACCCGTTGCGGAAGCAACTCGGAAGCGTGTGTTAGAGGCTATTAAAAAAACAGGTTATCGTCCAAACGGTATTGCAAAAGCTCTTGTCTCTGGAACTACACAAGCTTACGGGCTTGTTGTACCAAATATATCTAATCCTTTTATTTCGTCTATAGCTCATGCCTTGCAACAAGAAGCTTTTAAGCATGGTCAGGTATTGCTATTGGGAGATTCAGGAGACGATAGAAAACGTGAAAAAGAGTTGATCAATAATTTGTTGCAACGTCAAGTTGATGGGTTGATATATGTCAGTGTTGATCGCCATCCTTGTATTGAGCTTATCCAAGAAAGTGGAACACCATATGTCATGTTAGATCGCGTTGATGCAAGTCTAAATGTTAGCGCGATTATTGTAAATGAGCGTCTTGCCGCGTTTAAAGTTACTCAACATCTGGCTCAACATGGTTATCGTGATATAGCCATTATTTGTGGACCACGTGATATGTTGAATACACAGGATCGTATTGCTGGTTGGCGTGATGCATTACAACACGCCAACTTGGTTGTGCATGAAGAGTGGATATTTTCTACGGATTACACTCGTATGGGAGGTTATGAAATGACATTGAAAATGTTGAAAGGAAAGAGGCCACGTGCTTTGTTCGCAACAAATGAACTACAAGCGTTCGGATGTCTTCGAGCACTATCTGAACAAGGAATAAAAGTACCAGATGATATGGCGCTAGTTTGTTTCAATGCTACACAACAATCGCAGTTTAATGTACCGTCTTTGACAGCAGTACGTCAGCAGATTGATAGAATGGCAAAAACAGCTATCGAAATGCTGAAAACATGGAATGGAGAAGCTCGTGAGTGTGAATTTGAGTTTGATTTACAGATCGGTGAGTCTTGTGGTTGTACATCTATCGTAAAAGAATAAATATGCGTTTAATTATTGATTGTGATCCAGGGAATGGTATAGCTGGAGCTAATGTTGATGATGGTCTTGCATTAGCACTTGCCATAGCAGCACCGCAAATTTCTCTTGAATTAATTTCTACAGTAACAGGTAATACCCCCAGTGAAGTTGGTTATTCTGTAGCCAAATCTCTTTTGCAGAGACTAGGTAAAGATATTCCAGTGACATGTGGGGCCTTCCAAGGATTATTAGAACCTATGGATGTTTGGCGTGACAAGCTTGATCATGGTGTTGATCTGAACGGTCTACGTCATCTATGGAAAGATGTTGTTCCTCCTAAATCATTTCCTTTAGTGGCATCATCAGCGGCTCACAGTATAGGAGAACTTGTATGTTACAATCCTGGGGAAGTGACAGTTGTAGCGATTGGACCTTTGACTAACATCGCCCATGCTATGCAGTTATATCCTGATTTTCCGGAATCGGTAGCTGAAATAGTCATAATGGGGGGAGTGTTTGATGTTTCTGGTTATCAAAAGGACACCAATTTTGGAATTGATCCAGAAGCAGCACATATCGTATTAACAAGTGGTGCAAATATTACTCTGGTACCGATGGATGTCACGACACAAACTCAGATGCTACATTCTGATTTGGATTATTTATCCACATTTGATAATCCTCTTTGTGAATTTTTGGTTGAAACGATTCGCCCTTGGATGGACTATTCAATAGAAACAAGGGGATTAACAGGTTGCTGGATCCATGATGCTTTAACAGTTGCATGGCTTATTGATAGAACAATAGTTACTAGCACACAAAATTATGTGGACGTTGTTTTAGAAGGGAAAGATCGTGGAATAACGTGCATTTATGAACCAGAATCATCGTATTGGGATATAAGTATCTCAAATAAGAAAAAAAAACCTATCACAATATTGAAGACAGTGGATAGTGATCGATTCTTATCAATAATTTTCCACTATATTCAGAATTATTGATTTTTTCCTCTTTCATAATAAACCCTGTTATTATATTTGATCTTTTAGAACAATTTTTTACATTAAATCAATAAGTAGGCAGTTTGGAGTGACTGCCACTAACATTCCTCTTTATTGGGTTCAGGCTGGTGGATCTTACTAGTTTTTGTTCCAATTGGAGGCATTGTAGTATTTATATTCACTCTTTTAGAAGGCACTGAAGGCAGTAATGACTACGGTGCTGATCCGAAAGCCATGCGTTAGTATTTTAATATCTCTTTGGTTTTATTTCTTTAGTTTGCCATCATCTCAAAAACGTCGTCTATTATTTTATAGCGGCGTTTTTTTATAAATAAAAAGCTAAGTTTAGTATGAATATAAATGGTTTTTTATTACCTTAATTCTCATTTCTCCCACGCAGAAGTAAGTAAATCAATAAGCCACTAAATACCATTACCGCCATGAGTATCGGTATTTGCTGAGCGATTCTGGATTCCAGTACAGCACCGAAACAGACATATCCAAGAGGAACACTAAGAAAACGTGTGGAGGTAAATAGGGTCATTATCCGGCCAAATAAATTTTCTGGCACTTGGCGCTGAATTAGTGTGACTTCTACCGGCGCTGTAAAACCAATACCATAGCCGATGGCAAAAAGTTGGATAAATAGTACATACTGCTCACTGAATAGAGACAAAGATATGAAACCTAATCCGAGCAGGCTGTAACCGGCCAAAATAATTCGGTAACTGGAAAAATGTTTGCCACAGATACCGTAAAGCAAAGAGGAAAGCGTTGTACCTATACCAAAACATGTCATCGAAATGCCAAGGCTGACAACGGAATTAAATTCGGTTTTATTTATGTAAGGCAGATAAATGATCAAGAATGGAGTAATAACAAAATTAATTATTGAGCTGAGGATTAGAACAGAAAACAGTTCCTTTTCTGATTTAATATAGTTGAATGCTTCAAGGAAATAACGATGTGGCAGAGAATGGGGTTCAGTCACCTGATCTATATCGGTAACAAAATGTTTTTTCAGAATGATGATCCCCAGTGCAACCACTAAAAAACTGATTGCATCAAAATATAAGGCATTTATTGTACCGAGCATTGCGATAATCAGTGAGCCAAAAACAGGGCCAATAAGATCACAGATATTTTCAATGGTGCTATTTATTCCGTTAATTAATTCATTTTCTCTTTTATGCTGTTTTATCTCTTTTGCCAGTATGACATCTTTTGCCAGACGTCCTGGAGAATCCAGAATAGTTGAAAATATTAGCAGGATAGCGAATAGATAAAAGTGCAAGATATCCATAGTGTAAAACACAGGGATTAATAATACACTCAAGAAATTAACTAAATCAGATAGCATTGAGATGCGAAACGCACCATATTTATCCACCAACTGTGCGCTAAAGAAAATAGAAAGTATTATTGGCACTATTTTGGCTGACATGACGGCGGCAACCAGCAATGGGCTGCCTGATATTTCCAGAATCAACCACGGAATGGCAATTTCTGTAATGGTGTTTCCCAGAATAGAAACACCATTTAATGCCAGTAAGCCACTTATTTGAAAAGGGATGCGTTTGACCATATTTTGAGTTTCTTCTTTCCTTAATTTCCTTCCCTAATTAAGCCCTAACTTTACAGGTCTCCTGGTTTACGGGGAGGATTACGACCTGATGTGTTGGTAGTAGCACTGCGAATAGTAGTACTGCGAATTTCCTGCCCAAAAATATCAACGCGTGCCTGAAATGGCGGGAACGGCAGGGTAATATCATTTTTGCGGAATTCTTGCAAAATATACTGATGCACTTCATGGCGGGCAGGCATACGGTGCCCCATTTCTGCGGCATAAGCACGCAGTTCATAGATCTGAATCCCTTGTTGCAGGTCAACCAGATAGACTTCGGGCATCGGGTTATCGAGAATTAACGGGCACCGTCTGGCGGCAGTCATTAATATATCGGTTGCTTTCGCGGACTCTGTTTCTACGGGGACAGGAATAGTCAGGACAATACGGGTAATTGTATCTGACAATGACCAGTTGATAAATTGCTCAGTAATAAATGCTTTATTAGGAACGATAATCTCTTTTCTGTCCCAATCGGACAGGGTGGTTGCCCGTGTGTTAATTTTCGTGATACTACCGGTCAAGCCACGAATAGTCACCGTATCGCCAATGCGGATTGGCTTTTCAAACAAGATCATCAGGCCTGAAATAATATTGCCAAAAATTTCCTGTAATCCAAAACCAAGCCCAACCCCCATTGCTGCAATCAGCCATTGCAGTTTCGACCATTCAATGCCCACTAATGAGAAACCGACAATCCCACCGATCAAGGTAATACCGTATTTGGTTAATGTTGTGATGGCATAACCTGTGCCCGGTGTCAGTTCCAAGTGCTGTAACAGTGCTAGCTCAAGTAGCGCAGGGAGGTTGCGGATAAGCTGTGCAGTGATCACAATAACCAGGATCGCAATCAGAACGGAACCCATTGTTATTGGCTGGACGGTATCAACACCGTTGATGGTCGTGGTGACATCCCATAGCCGGATATTTTCGAGGAAAGAGAAAGCAGAATGTAATTCTGACCATAACAGGATCAATGAAACCAGCGCGATCATGGTCAGGATAGAACGTATCAACCCCAGAGATTGGGCACTGATTGCATCTAAATCGATAATCGGTTCTTCTACTTCAATGGAGCCTTCAATGCTGCTGTTGATATTGGTGGAGTCTTCTTCACTTTTGGCACGTTGGGCAAGAATATCGGCACGACGCTGCTTCGCTCTTTCGAAAGCAAGTTTACGACGTTGGATTAACATCCATCGACGAGTAATGTGGTAGATGACCAACAGGGAGAACCAGATGGCAACCGAAGTTTCTAGCCGTGCCAGCAATGCTTGTGACGTTTGCAGGTAGCCGAGCACGGATGCCAGTGCAGCCAGAATTGGTGCAGAGAGTAATATCCACCACAACACAGAGTTTATGATGTTTTCACCCGAACCGTGTTTGTCCATGTACAGTGGAATACCTGCGCGTTTTAACGTAATGGTAACCAAGCTCAGGGAAACACAGAGCATCAGGAAGCATAATCTGCCGAGTGTCGCGGCAAACTCACGCTCACTGTAATTGTTGAATGTGATAAGTGCCATCATAAGGGGCACAATCAGGAATATCGACAAACGATAAAACCGCATGGCCCGTTTTACCCGCTCTTCTGGCCAACGGAAATGGGCAATGAACAGGCCATTAGGATGGGCAAATGCCGCACTGAGCATGAAAATCCACAGGACAGGCGTTGTTTCACTGACACCGTTGCCAATTGCTGTCGCCATTGGGTACTGCCACGCATTTTTCAGGCCGTAGCCAATCGCTGACCAAAGCATCGGCAGAGGGAGAGCCGCGACAACAGACCAGAATACTGTACGCAGAGTCAGGGTGAAGTGATCTTGTGTCACTTTGCCAATACGGTTGCTGGAACGTTCAAGGAAAGCATGATATTGGCGATGTGAACTGATGCTGAAAATCACCAGCAATAATGTCCCTAGCAAATAAAGCAGCGTATCCTGCGTGGTCAGCATAACGTGAATGGCGATGCCCAATTGGGAGAATGTGTCCAGAGAGAGCAGACGGGTTAGATCCTTTACCACCCGCAGCGGGTAATCCAGCGAAATGGGGTCGACATCCGCAACCCAAAACAGATAACGGTGAGTTGCATCTTTAACTTCTTTCAAAGCATCATTTAACTGGTTGGTGGATACTTTGAGTTTTGTCAGCTCCAATATTTCGCTGTCATAGCCTGAAAGCAGAGAATTCAGTAACTCTTTTCTGGTACGGATAAGGGAATCATAAACCTGTTTTTGTGCCTGGGTCAGATTATTATATGCAACGGGAACTTGCCCGCTTTCCCGTTGAGAGTTTTCCAGCATTTCTTCATATTTCAGCCTTTCGACCCGTAACTCTACTATGCTTCGGTCAAGCTGTTGGGATTTCGGAACATCCGGGATGTGGGTTAACTGTGTCCTTAAAGCTGCGCCCAGCGCTGTTGAATCACCTAGCCATTGCGCCTGTTCACGAATGGTATTGAGTGTCTGGCGTACCCGCAGAATATCATCGGCTGCTTTGCGTTGCTGTGAGCCAATGGAATCCATACGTTGGGTTTGCTGGTTAAGCATTTGTGATAAATGGCGGTTCTGCTGAAGTTCATCCAATAAAAATTGCGGCAGTTTCCCTCCATTCTGTCCTGCCAGCATTTCAGTATGTTCAAGGGCCGACTCTGCTTTTTGTTGCCGCTGAGCATTTAATTGGCTCCGCAATTGCTGGAGTTGGAGATCCAGCCGTTGATAGCGTTTTTTGAATAATTCTGCCCGTAACCGGGCAATTTCCTGTCGGTTATTGGCAGAAAGTTGTGCCATCTCCAATTCATTAGTTACCGCTTTGCGGGCATTAACTTCTGCTTGTGCAAGGGTTAATTGGGCTTCTCCCAACAGCGTGGGAGTAGGACTCAATGATTGAAGCCGGGAAGTTGCCTCGGTTAGCAGGCGTCTTGCTTCAGCTTGTTGTTGAGGTAAGAGATTGACTGAGTCACTGATTTCGCGGATTTTATCCTGTTCTTGTTGTAACTGCCGCTCTTGTTCCAGCAATTGGCTGCTGAGCTGGATAATTTGCTGCTCTAAGTTGCTGATTGGCTGATTAGCTGGAATAGCAGGAGGAGGCTCACTTGCAGCCAGAATTTTCTGGCGCAACTCTTTAATGATTTTAGGAAAATCATCAATGGCCTGTTGATATTTCTCAATTCTTTCTTTAGAGGACTTGGCATCATTAACCCAGTTGATAGCCCCTTGAAATGCTTGCGCAACCTCTGCATCCTGTGGATTTTTACTGCCTTCAACCTGTTTGAGATTTTGTTTCAGTTGATTTTCATCCAGCTGTATTGTGGAAGCAAAAGCCAGATTCGCAATTAACAGGCTAAGAAGTAAACTGATAATCAGGCGCACAATAAGGGGCTCCTTGGTAATAAATTAACTAGCGTTATTTTGATTCATAGAAACATTAGCGTGCTCAGTTTGTTCTCCCTCTTTGGTGATAGTTTGTGCCAGTAAGTCACCCATCTGGGTTTGTGAACCACTGTATAAATTATTAGCAAACTGAATCTGATTAGGAACAAACAGGTTGATCACGGTTGAACCAAGTTTGAAACGACCCATTTCTTCTCCTTTCTTGAGGGAAACGGCACCTTCTTCACCTTCTGCCGGATAAGTCCAGCGTTTGATAATGCCTTCACGTGGAGGCGTCACACAGCCACTCCAGACGGTTTCTATGCTACCTACAATAGTTGCACCGACTAAAATTTGTGCCATTGGGCCGAAGGCGGTATCAAACAGGCAGATAACGCGCTCATTGCGTGCAAACAAATTAGGGACATTTGCAGCAGTCAATGGATTGACGGAAAACAGATCTCCCGGAACATAAATCATCTCTTTCAGTACGCCATCACATGGCATATGGACACGGTGATAATCTTTTGGTGATAAGTAAATCGTGACAAACTGACCATTGCGGAATTGCTCGGCAAGCTGGTATTGACCAGCCAGCAATGCTTCCACAGTGTAGTAGTGGCCTTTAGCCTGAATAATTTGTTCTTCCCGGATAGCGCCTAACTGGCTGATAGCACCGTCTGCGGGAAGAGCCAGTTGGTGGGCTTCATTGACGATAGGGCGAATACCCTCTTTTAATGGGCGGACAAAAAATTCATTGAATGTTGAATAAGCTTTAAAAGAAGGCTCTTGGGCTTCATTCATATTGACTTTATAAACTTTGGCAAAAGCTTGAATGGCAAGTTGTGTTAACCAACCAGCCTTTTTATTAGCAAACCAACCTGCTAAGTGAGTAATACATTGCTTTGGCAATAAATATTGTAGTCTGATTTTAATATTGTCTAGCACATTAACCTCTTGGATTTTTTATACCCGTCTTTCAAGTTGCAGTCTGAAATCCATAGGGTATATAGGTAAATTGGGCAAAAGTCAGCTATTGTACCTGCCCTTATGCTGAATGTCAGGGCAACGTATTGCTAATTATTGTGTCTCATTTTTGACCTTCAGTGAAATTTTTGCGTGGCTTTACCTGAGCCATACTTTCCAGTATGCGGTGGTAATTTTCAAAACGCTCTTCCGCGATAGACCCTAGTTCCAGGGCTTCCCGTAAAGCACAGCCGGGATCATCTAGATGCTTACAATCACGGAATTTACATCCACCAAGATAATCACGGAATTCAATGAAACCTTGTACTACCTGTTCTGGTGTCAGGTGCCATAACCCGAATTCCCGTACACCGGGGGAGTCGATGACATCTCCTCCCTGTGGGAAATGATAGAGGCGTGCTGTTGTAGTTGTATGCTGACCAAGGCCGGAATTGTCCGAGACTTCATTGACCAGAATCTCTTTTTCGTTGTTTGGGAGCAGGGTGTTAAGTAGGCTGGATTTCCCGACCCCGGACTGACCAGCGAAAATACTGATTTTATCAGCCAGTAAGTTAATCAGTTCTGATATACCTTCCCCTGTATAGCTGGAAACTTCCAGCACCCGATAGCTGATATGACGGTAAATATCCATGACACTGTTGACCCATTCACGGCTTTCGTCATCCAATAGATCAATTTTATTGAGCACAATCAAAGGTTCAATATTGAGTGTTTCACACGCAACCAGATAGCGATCGATAATATTCAGTGAGAGTTCAGGCAATATGGCAGAAACAATCACAATTTGGTTGATATTGGCTGCAATGGGTTTAATGCCATCGTAATAATCGGGACGGGTGAGGACGGAAGAGCGTTCATGTACCGCTTCGACAATCCCATTGATCTTCACATCAGACTGGAGCTGTAATGCGGGTCGCCATACGACACGGTCACCGGTTACCAGTGAACGGATTGTCCTGCGGATATTACAGCGTTGTATGGAGCCGTCTGCGGCTTCAATGTCTGTATGTTGGCCGAATCGACTGATAACCAGCCCTTCTTGTGGCTCACCAAGCTGGCTGTCATCCAGTTCTGGTTTTTGGGCATCAGTCCTTTTGAGCGGCTGTTTCAGTCTGCGCTGATGATTGGCCTGCACACGGCGTTGCTGCCCTTTGGAGAGTTTACTTTTAGCCACCGAACCTCACTTATATTTCATCTATCTTGCTGATTATCGCTGTGGGTGATCAAAAAAGTTATGATACACCTCTGATACAGACTACCTGTTTTGAAGGAACCTAGGATATATCATGTCGAAAAGTGAGAACAATCTTATCTGGATAGATTTAGAGATGACGGGCTTGGATCCAGAGCGCGATCGCATAATTGAAATTGCGACAATCGTTACCGATTCGGAACTGAATATCCTCGCGGAGGGGCCAGTTATCGCAGTACATCAGTCAGATGAACAACTGGCACTGATGGATGATTGGAACGTTCGAACGCACACCGCCAGCGGGTTAGCGGAACGTGTAAAGCAGAGTTTATTTAATGAGGCTGAGGCTGAGAAAGCAACTATTGCTTTTCTGGAGCAGTGGGTGCCGGCAGGAAAATCACCTGTCTGTGGTAATAGCATAGGTCAGGATCGCCGTTTTCTATTCCGCTATATGCCTGAATTGGAAAAATATTTTCACTATCGTTATCTGGATGTGAGTACGCTTAAGGAGTTGGCGCGTCGTTGGAAACCTGAATTGCTGGCCGGATTAAGCAAGAAGAATACCCATCAGGCATTGGATGATATCCGGGAATCAATTGCTGAACTGGTTTATTACCGTGAGCATTTTATCCAGAAGTAAGGAGTGGTATTTCACTGAGTATCTGTTGATTAAAGTGGGATTGAGAACCCACTTTAATCGAAGTTTATCGTCGTTACCAAAATTTGTATATAAATCAATCATTGATTTGATGATTAAGCAGATAATTCGTCGAATTAATCATCAATCAGAGGAAAAATGCAATTTTTTATGTTTTGGGGCTTGCCAGAAGAAGAATTCTTCGTATAATGCGCTCCCGTACCGACGAAGAATTTCGAAAGTACAGCACGCCAAAATTAAGCGGGAATAGCTCAGTTGGTAGAGCACAACCTTGCCAAGGTTGGGGTCGCGAGTTCGAGTCTCGTTTCCCGCTCCAAATTCAGGACAGTAGATTTTATAATAGTCTGCAAGTCATAGAAAAAGCGCCAAAAGGCGCTTTTTTTGTAATTTCAGCCTGACCAATCCATAAGGATTGATGTTGACCGATATTCGATCCCTCTGCTAAGTTAAATCTAACTTGGTATAATCACCTATAGAAATCAATATTGCCAAAACTCTCCAAACCGAGAATAAGCGCATTATTTTATAGAAACGTTTTCCTTTTCCATACCCAGTTTTCTGCACAGTTTCTCCAACCTGTCCCTGGCCCTTTTTCAGGGATATTTATCCATCAAATTAAGAGGATAGTACGGAATGAACTATGATGTCATTGTTGTAGGATCTGGTGCTATTGCAGGTTCGCTTGCTTATGAACTTATCAGTCGCCGATTGAAAGTATGCAGGGTGGGAAGTCTTGATCGTAGCAATGCTGCATCAAGAGCTGCAGGAGCAATGAATGGTTGTTTTGGTGAGGTAACAAGCGGTCTTATTGCGAGTGACTATGGGACGTTGAAACTCAAAATGGATCGTGTCGCGAAAGATTGCTGGTCAACATGGGCACAGCGTTTGGCTGCCTCTTCAGGGGATACTCGTCCTTTGTTTACGGCAAAAGGGACGCATGTCATTCTCAATACCGCAGGTATGGCTGAGGTTGATAGTGTTAACTATGATGCTATAGAGCGTACGCTTCGTGAGCACAATGAACCTTATCAAATTGTTGATCCAGAATTGATTAAGGGAATGAAAGCGAACAACTTAATGCGTTCACTCAAAGGGCTTTATATTTCAGAGGAACATGCCCTTAATTCCCATATATTGCTTGAAATGTTGGATTCTGCCTTTTTCAAGGAGGGGGGAGAGATCGTCGATAACAATGTTAAGCGCATTCTCACAAAAAACGGTGCTGTAACTGGTGTTGAAACCGTTGATGATAGGCGTCTTACCGCAGGTAAAGTGATTATCGCAGCAGGCGTACAGTCGCTTGATGTATTATCAGACCAATCTTCTATCGTGCAGAAAATTCCCCCACTTTTTTCAGGCTATGGAGTGTCTGTTTTACTCAAACTCAAAAACGCTGATGCACTACCAACCTCGGTTATTCGTACTCCGAATCGTGCATTTGCTTGTGGTCTGCATTGTGTGCCGCGTGGGGATGGTGTTCTTTACGTCGGTGCAACCAACCTTGTGAAAAACCAACCTCATAAGTATGGGTCAATTGCTACCGTCCAGTTCCTTCTGGAGTGCGCTTACAATCAGATAAACGTTGATTTGTATGAATCAGAGATAATTGCAATCCAGGTTGGCAATCGGCCTGTCTCCGCAGATGGTTTTCCATTGATTGGCGAGTGTGGCATTGATGGGGTATGGCTTGTGACTGGCACTTACCGGGACGGTCTGCACCAATCCCCGCTTTTAGCCGACTATGTTGCGAATGAAATAATGGGATTGCCGAATCAGGATATTGATTTAAAAGACTTTACCCCTATTCGTCCACCTTTAGTTGGGTTTGAGCGGGATATGATTGTTTTGGAAGCGGCAAAACAAACGGTAGCGATGGGTTATGAAAATATGTGGAATATCAAACCAGGATGGGAAAGCGTTATCAACGAAGGTTTACTCCGTAAGTATCAGGCACAGGCTGAATTGATCGATAAAACCTTCACGCCACCTCCTGAATTGGTTGCATTCTCTTGCCGTGAAGAGCAGATAACAGAGCGATTACGTGCTTACTACAACTGTTGGAAGTAATAAATTTGCTGAAGAGAATAAGACTGTTGGACATCACCGTTATTAGTGATGTCCATGTGTTTCATCATACAGTTTTTTCCAGCTCTTTTAGCAAAGCTACCTTGCGTTCCTGCATATTTTTTATCGCTTTTTGTTTCACATGCCCGAAACCTCGTACCTGATCAGGTAGAGTGGCAATTTGTTGACAAATTGCCAGATTATTGCGATTCAATTTTTCTATCAGAAAATCAATCAATTGCTCATATTCGAGTAGTAAACTTCTTTCCTGTTTACGCTCTTCCTGATAGCTGAAAATATCAAAAACTGTACCACGAAATAGTTTACATGCTGCAAGAAAGCGAAAAACAGGAATGATCCACGTGCCATATTCCTGTTTTCCTCGCTCACCTGTCCGGGGATCTTTGCGATTGAAAAAAGGAAGACTCAGATGAAAGCGGATCTTACCTGCATTATCAAATTGTGAACGAAGATTATCAAAAAAACCTGTTTTGACGTAGAGACGGGCAACTTCATATTCATCTTTATACGCCATTAGTTTGAACAAATTCTCAGCAATAGACTTAGTCAGGTCTTCTGCATCAATTTGTTGAGCCGTTTGTTGGACTTGTGCAATACGGCTCAAATAGCGGAGTGCATATTTTTCATTCTGATAATCAACCAGAAGTCTATATCTATGCAAAATAAGATCATCCAGCGTCTCGATAGTCTGTTTCGGTTTAACATACAGAAAATTATCCAGAAGTTCGGGCTTTTCAGCAGCAATGCGGCCGAGATGGAAGGCTCGTTGTGCATTATTTGCAATGTTCTCTGTTGGATGGGACATGTTCTGAATGGCGCTCTCTATAGAGGATAGCTTGATTGGGATCTGACCAAGTTGCCAGGCATAACCGATTAAGACGATATTAGTTTGATTTCTGTCACCGACCAAATCTGCGGCAATTTGCTCTGCGTCAACAGATTGCAGTGTCTGGCAATATTGGTGAAGAGTATCCAGCATCTTGGTATGATCCAATTTCAGCATGGGATTTCTTAACATATTGCCGATTTGCGTCTTATGGGTATTAAGTACGCAGTTGGAACCTGTTTTCGACATCACTTCTAGTGAGTTTTGCCCCGTTGCAGCAACTAAATCAGCCGCAAGGACGAGATTGGAGCGTCCCCGGTCAATTCTGACCTGATGCAGTTTATTGACATCCCGGCTGAATCGAATGTGGGTTATTGCTTCTCCGCCTTTTTGGGCAAAACCAGTAAAATCAAGCAAGCTGACGGCGTAGTTTTCTATTTTGGCAGCGATACCAAGCAGGCGGCCAGCGGTGATAATACCAGTACCACCTACACCAACGAATAAGATTTCATAAGGGGTGTCTGTGGAATTTAAGGCTGGTTGGGGAAGTTTATTCAGTAGTTTATCAAGCTTTTTTTGTGGCAATGTCTTGCCGGTGTCTTGGCGTGGTTCCGCGTTTTCTATAGTGATAAAGCTGGGACAAAAACCTTTCAGACAGGATAGATCTGAATTGCAAGCATGCTGATCTATCGCGCGTTTAGTGCCTAGGGATGTCTCGGTTGGGATCACTGCAAGGCAATTGGATTGTATCTGGCAATCACCACATCCTTCACAGACGGACTCGTTAATCACTGCTCGTCTTGTCGCTTTCGGTACTAATCCTCTTTTTCTTTTACGTCGTAATTCTGTTGCGCAGGCTTGATCATAAATGATGGCAGTCACGCCATCAGTGTCTCGAAAGCGTTTCTGTATATCTTCAAGAAAATCCCGTTGATAAGCATTCACTCTGGCAGGAAGTCTGTTTTTACCTTTATATTTATCAGGCTCATCGGTCACAATTGCGACATCTTTCACACCTTCAGCCAGCATTAAAGACGCGATCTGCGTTATGGTAATGTTCCCATCCAGTGGTTGCCCGCCTGTCATTGCCACCGCCTCATTAAACAGCAGTTTATAAGTAATGTGGCTTCCCGCAGCGACTGCCTGACGAATAGCTAAATGTCCGGAATGGAAGTAAGTGCCATCTCCCAGATTTTGAAAGACATGAGAACGATTAATAAAGGGGGAATGGCCTACCCAGTCGGTACCTTCAGCCCCCATTGCTGTCAGTCCATATCCTGTATTTCGATCCATCCACGAGGCCATGATATGACACCCAATGCCGATTTGAGCCTGACTGCCCTCTGGTAGACGGGTCGAAGTACTGTGAGGACAGCCCGCACAGAAATAGGGAGTACGTTTGGGGAGCATAATATCGTGCAGTGCAGTTTGGGTTGACCATTCCAAAGGAACAGAGAGGAATAAATTGAATTTCTTCAGCCACCCTGCAAGCAGAGGAGCAAGCCGTGAAGGACGTAACTCTATGTCTGTGGGCACAAGTTTTTGGCCGAGATGATTATGTTTACCTATCAGGTTGATATGTTGTGGCAAATTAATGAGATGCCGTGCGAGTAGCATTTCGACTACAGAGTTTTTTTCTTCAATGACAAAAATATCAGTAACCTGTGATGCGATTTCGCTGAGAAGTGGGGATAAAGGATAAACCAGACGTATATGGACAAAAGCAATACCGTGTTTTGCTAATTCAGAAGGAGGTAAACCTCCGGCACGCAGGGCTTCTAAAACATCCCGATGGGCTTTGCCGACGGTAACTAATAAAGCTTGTGGATGTGAACATGGAACAATGAGTTGATCAATTGGGTTAAGTTTGGCGAAATCCTGAACAGCTTTAAGTTTATAAGCTAAACGCTGTTCTATTTGAGGGCTGGGGAGATCAGGCCAACGCCAATGAAGCCCACTTGGGCCGGGATCAACTTGAGGTATTTCATATTCAGGAATAGGCTTACTCTCTCTGATAGCACTACTTTCCACAACTTCACTGATTGCTTTAAAGCCAATCCAAGCCCCACTTACCCGGGATGCAGCCCAGCCCCATAATCCCACATCATAATAATCAGAAACGGAGGCCGGATGTAAGATTGGCATGCTCCACGCCATCAAAGCGAGATCAGATTGGTGAGACATGGAAGAAGACACACAGCCATGATCGTCACCAAGGATAACCAGCACACCGCCATTAGGGGAAGAGCCATAGGCATTGCCATGCCTGAGTGCATCTCCAGAACGGTCGACGCCCGGTCCTTTGCCATACCACATGCCAAAAACTCCAGTAACATTGCGATCAGGGTCAGATTCAACTTTTTGGGTACCATAAATCGCAGTAGCCGCCAGATCTTCATTGACTGCGGGCTGGAAATGAATATTGGCCTGAGCCAGTTTTTTACTGTTCTGCCATAATGTCTGATCTAAACGGGCTAATGGTGAACCCCGATATCCTGAAACAAATCCTGCTGTATTAAGATTACGGCTTCTATCCAGCTCAGCCTGAGCCAGAAGAAGCTCGATAAGAGCATCGGTGCCAGTAACAAATTTAGGTGGATAATATTGAGTCATATGTTCAGGCCTTACTGAAGGGCAATCACCGTGTAAGATACGACTAAAAAATGGTTCTAATCTATTTCCAGCAAATTATTCCGACAAGTACAAATCTTATTAGGGGGGTGGTTGTATATATAATGTTAAATTTTAAGGGCCCCTTCACTTATAAAGTTGCAATTTTGTTGCTAGATCTTGAGGTCTATTGGATATAATGTTTGTATCATAAACAGTTATGAAGCTTTGTAGCATCATATTTGTGTAATATATTTGTTCTGTTGGATGTCTTTTAAGCGTTCAGTCTTGATGTGCAAGTAAATGGCTTGCCATCTTTGTTGAAGGCGTTCATAATGGCGTCCGTTCTTGGGGTGCGGGAATAGCTCAGTTGGTAGAGCACAACCTTGCCAAGGTTGGGGTCGCGAGTTCGAGTCTCGTTTCCCGCTCCAAATCATATATCCTTTCTTCAGTAGTACTCACTTAGTTTAATCCTAAACTTAATATAATAGGCAAAGTAATAACAGCAATAATTGTTTGTAGCGTGATGATCGCTGACATCAATTGGCTGTCTCCATTTAGCTGGCGGGTTAAGATATAAGCCGTTGGTGCTGTAGGTATTGCGAAAAATAAGATCAGTAAATTGAGTTCTAACATATTGAGCTCAAGTAGAAAACCAATAATCCCGGCAATTAATGGCATTAATAATAACCTAGATAGGCTATTGATAATAATCGGCCTTTTTTCAGATCTTAGCGTTGATGGTTGTAAGGATGCACCGATACAAATCAACCCCAATGGAAGGCTTGTACTTGCCAGAATTTTTAAAAATTGCTCTGAACCGTAAGGTAAGCCAATTTTGGTCAGGTTGAATGATATCCCGATGAAACAAGCAATAATCAAGGGATTTTTAATGATCACCATCACGAATTATTTATTACAGCGAGAATTGCCCAAACTAGCCGTGATAATTGCGGGTTATCCAAAGAAGCTGTAGCCAGACTATTTATTTACCAGATTGAGCGTTTCAAGCATGGTTTCGGTCATGCCATTATTGAACTCAATCATATGACATGTGTAAAAACTGAATATATCTTTAGGATTTTTTAGTAAGCATTTATAAAAATAATTTCTGGCTTGGTAATAATTATTCTTAATTAAAGAAATTATTCCTGAGTTGATGAGTTCAACACGTTCATCTGATTCTTTTTCACTTATCATTATTAGTGTATCAAGAAGTGATTTAGCTTGCTCATATTTGCTTTTTTCCATTGAAATAAGCAAGTCAGTCATATGTATCTGTAATATTGAATGAGAGATGTTACTTGAATGGAACCAATTTATATTTGCAAGTTTTTCGTTCCTTTTCATTCCCAATATGCAATGATAACATTCGTATATAAACAATAAGTCATTACTTTTGTTTACAATATGCGGTACGTTTGATTTATGATTAACAATCATAGATAACAACCTCATTTATAATTGATTATCCAATATGTTATTTATGTATTAGCTTATAGCTAAACGATATAAAAAAATATACAGTAAAGAGAAATGAAAATTAATGAATTATCTCAAAATAAGAAATTCGTGATGAGTTAGAGTAACATTTTATATTCTTGAGTAATAAATATAATGAAGGGTAGATTAATATAATAGATGAAATGGTATTATAAAACTGTAATAACCACTGATTAAGCTAATTAACTTATTGTTCATTATTATGATGACATCGCAATTTGATATCGCTTTTATAGTTAATCCGCATGAATATATCTCATTGCCTTGAAAAGTATATTCTTTTTTTGTACTGGAAAGAGTAATCAAGACCGATGCCGGTGCAGCTAATAGGCTGCTGTTTTCTGCGATATTTTAATGAGATGTATCGTAGTCATATTATTCTCAATTGGGGACAATTATCCTTGTATATTGGATTTCCAGTGCTGAATAAAAAGATTTCTTTTCTTGACCTTTAGAAATTGTCGTAATTGATAGGAGCATAGAAAAGATGATAAGAACCGGAAAGCAATATATGGAGGATTTACGTGATGGACGCACTATTTTTATCAATGGCGAAAAGATCACAGATCATGTGGATCACCCAGCGTTCAGGAATGCGATTAGGTCTGTAGCGAATTTGTATGATTATAAAATTCAGCATACGGATAAAATGACTTTCACAACGGAAGCTGGCGAGCAGATGAGCCTGTACTGGCAGTTGCCTTCTACCCCTGAACAGCTAATTGCACGAGGTTATGCAGCCTATGAATGGGCAAAGCAGACAGTGGGCTGGCTTGGCAGAAGCCCTGATTACACGTCATCAGCACTAGCCGGAATGCTGACACATATTGAGTTATTCGAATCTTATTCTCAAGAACGCGCTGATGCTTTGCGAAATTATTTTGCCTATGCGAGTAAGAATGATCTTTATCTGGCTTATGCCCTGATTAGTCCGCAGGGTGACCGTTCAAAGACACCCGGTGGGCATGATAAGAATATTTATCATGCCCTTGGTGTAGTGGAAAAGAATGCCGAAGGCATTATTGTCCGAGGTGCTAAAATGCTCGCTACGGGCGCTGTATTGGCTGATGAAGTATTGGTCGGTACTACTAAGCCGCTGAAAAAAGATCTTGATGAACGCTATGCGCTCTCTTTTGCTATGCCACTCAATACGAAAGGCATAAAAATTATATCCAGACGCTCCTATGAGTTTGGTGCTAATCCCACAGATTATCCATTGTCATCCCGGTTTGATGAAAATGATTCAATGCTCTATTTCGATGACGTTCTGGTGCCTTGGGAAAGGGTATTTGTCTTTGAAGATATTGAGATGTGCTCTAAGCAGACGGAGTCAACGGCTACGGAAATCTTGATGGATATCCAAAGCCTGGCCCGTTATGCAGTAAAATTACACTTTTTAGCGGGATTAGCGCAGGTAATGGCCGAAACCAATGGTGTCTGCGAATATCCTGCCGTGAAGGAATCACTCGCACAGCTCGCTTGCTACGCCATGAATATTGAAGGGTTGTTTAAGAGTGTGCTCCATTGCCCAAAAGTTCATAATGGATTCTGCTTACCTGATAAGACCATGCTCTATACGTATCGGGTGATCTCGCAGTCAATGTATCCGAATGTATTGGAGACAATTAGAAAACTGGCAGGAGGGGGGGTTTTGATGTTGCCGTCAAGTGCGGCTGATTTAGAGGATGATGAAATTTTAAGTGTTATTGAGAAAACACAGTATTCATCCATTGCTTCACCTGTCGAAAGGGTCAGATTGATGAAGTTGGTGTGGGATGCGGTAGGTTCAGAGTGTGCTTCAAGACACCATCAGTATGAGCTGTTTTATGCCGGAGCTCCTTATCAAACGTTGGGGCGTCTTTACGGTCAATATGACTGGGAGTCATCAAGAGAACTGGTTGAAAGAATAAAAAAGCTTTAAATTAATTTTTATCCTGCTGCTATGTTCATCCTGTTGTCACGTTAAGTTTGCCGGATAATAATGAGTGGCAATAGTTGGTAATGAAATAGTCGCTAAGAAAAAAGTGCCAGCATTGAGTGTTGGCACTTCTTATTCCGTATCAGTATAACTTGTCAGAGTCCTGCCAAAAATAATTTATTGATAAAGCGCTTGCCATCCTGCTTCAACAAGTCCATAATTCCGCCTCATTTTTGGATATGCAGAGGAAAATTTCTCCAGTAGCGTCTAGAATGAGGAGTGGATTCCGTTTTTACTGCCAATACCTAATACTTTTCCAACGAAATGCAATCTCTATTTTTTATCCACAGTATTTTACGTAACTACCGTATTTAGTTGCTCGGTATTGCTTTGATTGTTACACAGAGTTATCCACAGGCAATACGATTACATTTAAGCTTTGCAGCCCATTATTTAAAATAATATCTATTGATTAACTAATTGATAAATTAGAATAATTGTCTGTTATTCAAAATTATTGAATTAATATTTATCCTTTCTTTGCGCCTTGATCAGTAAAGCGTTTTTATTTTATTCACAAGGAAACAGAGGGGCTTTTTAATAAGAAATTAAGCTGATTGTATATTAAGCATCTCTGGGCAACCCTTTGGTAATTGCTCGTATTAATCGTTTCTGTTGTGACGTTTGGACTTCAATTGCATTAGCACTCCGACGGGATATCTGTTGAGCGACGGCCCAGTGGATATGTTCATCTAATACATCACTCAAACCGATTCTTTTTTTCAGAGTTAGTACAATTTCATCCCGGTAAGGTGCGTTACCTAATGCAACTGAAATATTGCGCAGCCAACGTAGATAACCGATACGTCGTATGGCTGAACCTTCCGTTATGCGCAGGAATTTTTCTTCGCTCCAACTGAACAAATCGAGTAATTCAGGTGTATGCAGTGCGGCACGAGGGCTAAAATCAGCTTCATCTGTTAATTGTGAGAAACGATTCCAGGGGCAAATAAGTTGGCAATCGTCACAACCATAAATCCGGTTTCCCATCAATGACCGAAATTCTTCTGGGATCGTTCCGTCGAGTTCAATCGTCAGGTAAGAAATACAGCGGCGGGCATCAATCGTATAAGGTTCTACAATTGCTCCTGTTGGGCAGGTGGTCATACAAGCGACACAACGTCCGCATTGTTCTTCTTGAGAAATATCGATAGGTAAGGGAAGGTTAATCAGTAATTCTCCCAGAAAGAACCAAGAGCCAGATTCCCTGTTTAATATAAGTGAGTGTTTACCAACCCAGCCAAGTCCGGCTTTTGTTGCCAATGGGCGTTCCATAATGGGAGCAGAATCGACGAAGGGACGAAAATTCAGAGTCCCTTGGTATTCATGGGTGCTGCAATAGTCCTGTATTTGTTCACCTAGCTTTTTAAGCCGTTGGCGTAGCAGTTTATGGTAATCTCTGCCCAGTGAATAACGGCTAACATAGCCCAGTTCAGGGTTATTCAATGTACTGGCAAAAGCAGCTTTGGTGGGCAGGTAATTCATGCGAACACTAATAATCCGCAACGTGCCGGGCAGTAATTCACGGGGACGCGTTCGCATCATGCCGTGACGTGCCATCCAGTCCATTTCACCGTGGTATTGCTTATCAAGCCATTCCTGTAATCTCGGCTCTTCTGTGGATAAATCAGTATCACAGATGCCAACTTGCTGGAAACCGAGGGAAAGCCCCTATTGCTTGATGTTTGTTGCCAGAAGATTCAGATCGAGAGGGGTTACCATTGAATATAAGTTACTGCTGTAAAAGAGGCGTAGAGTAACACAGGATAGATTGAAGACAAAAAATGTGGTATCTGGCTCGGTGTCAGCACAGGAGATGCTAAATGATAATAGCTGAGTTATGTTATGGTTATTGGTTAAACTATTTGACTAATATGTCTTTTATATACCTTATGGATTTCAGGTCGCGACTTGGAAAAGGGTGTGTATATTTCAACAAGCTTCAATTCAATAAATACAATAGATAATTTTCGATGAAAGAACTCGTTTTATCACTTCCAGATGAAAATGCTACGGTTGCGCTGGGCAATGCAGTGGCGGCAGCTTGCGAACGCGGCTATGTTATTTATTTATACGGTGATCTTGGCGCAGGTAAAACGACATTCAGTCGTGGTTTTCTGCAAGCTCTCGGTCATCAGGGACACGTAAAAAGCCCTACTTATACGTTGGTTGAACCTTATACCTTACAACCACGTTCTGTTTATCATTTTGATTTGTACCGTCTGGCTGATCCGGAAGAATTGGAATTTATGGGGATCCGGGATTATTTTCATCAGGATGCCATTTGTTTGGTGGAATGGCCGCAGCAGGGGGCAGGTTTTTTGCCTAAAGCTGATATTGAGTTGCATTTGACCTATAACAATGAAGGTCGACAAGCACGTTTTGTGGCGTTATCTGAATATGGTGAAAATTTACTGGATAATCTGAAATCCTTATGAAGGAATCCCTGACCATGATGAATGCCTTCTTCGTGAAGATGATACAAAAATGGCAAACCCATTGGCTGATGGTTTGTGTGTTGTTTGTGATGTTAAGCCAACTGGTTATGACAACAGTAATGGCGTCTACGCTGTCAAATGTGCATGTGAGCAATAGTCCATCTGAAGCGACCGTGACGTTGGGATTCACCGGCGGACATCCTGAGTATCGTTTTTTCCCTCTGCATGACCCTGAAAGACTGGTGGTGGATATTCGTCAATCCGCTAATTTCACAGGGCTGCCAATGCATTTGTCAGGTAAAGGTCAGGCAAAACAGAATTTGGTAAAAGTAGTCCGAACCAGTCAGCCACCTGATTTACTTCATAAGCGAATTGTGCTGGAGTTAGCGCAGAAGGCAACAGCAACGTCCGTTGTGAAGCAATCAGGTCATCAATACCAGATTATCTTTACTCTGAAAGTAAATGGTACTGCGAGTCGTTCATCGACATTGGAAAAAAAACCTGCATTCAGAGAAAATCTAGGATCAAACGAAGGTAAGCAATTACTAACAAATAAGTCAACTTCTGGTACAATGCTGACAAAACAGAATGCTAAAACTACGCCTGTTCATGGTGAACAATTTGCTCATGGTGAACAAGTAGTGAAAAAACAGCTAACCAAGGCAGCTAAAGGAAAATATCCAGTTGTTATTGCCATTGACGCTGGACATGGAGGGCAGGACCCGGGGGCAATCGGGCAGCGGGGATTGCGGGAAAAAAATGTTACCATCAGTGTGGCACGTAAACTGGAAGCACTTCTGCGTAATGATCCCATGTTCAAACCTGTCCTGACACGGAACGGAGATTATTTTATTTCGGTAGCAGGACGATCTGAGGTTGCCCGTAAGCACAAAGCCAATATATTGATTTCCATTCATGCGGATGCTGCACCTAATCGTAGTGCCAGGGGGGCTTCTGTTTGGGTACTGTCCAATCGTCGTGCGAACAGTGAATTGGGGAATTGGTTGGAACAGCATGAGAAACAGTCTGAATTGCTAGGTGGTGCGGGAGATGCTCTTGCCAATGGCACTGATCCTTTTTTGAGTCAGGCTGTGCTGGATCTGCAATTCGGGCATTCACAACGGGTAGGTTATGACGTAGCTATTCAGGTTTTGCATCAGTTAACTCAGGTTGGTTCTTTGCATAAACGTACACCAGAACATGCCAGTTTGGGGGTTCTGCGTTCACCGGATATTCCTTCCATCTTGGTAGAAACGGGTTTTATCAGTAACTCGTCAGAAGAAGGATTGTTGAGTTCCAATCAGTATCAAGAAAAATTAGCGCAAGCTATCCATCTGGGGTTACGTCACTATTTTCAGACTAATCCGTTGCAAACAGCACCAAAGTAATTTTAAACCGTATACGTAAGATAAGAAGTAATACGTAAGAAACAGTAAATAAGGTCGAATGATGGCTATCAGGATATTACCCCCACAATTGGCAAATCAGATTGCTGCTGGTGAAGTGGTTGAACGCCCTGCATCGGTAGTGAAGGAGTTGGTGGAAAATAGCCTGGATGCTGGCGCTACCCGCATTGACATTGATATTGAGCGTGGCGGCATAAAATTGATCCGTATTCGTGATAATGGCTGTGGTATTAGCAGGCAAGACCTCACGTTGGCATTAGCTCGGCATGCTACCAGTAAAATAGCTTCTCTAGATGATCTTGAAGCCATTGTCAGTATGGGATTCCGAGGGGAGGCGCTGGCCAGTATCAGTTCCGTTTCACGGCTGACGCTGACATCTCGTCCTGAAAATCAGGCCGAGGCATGGCAGTCTTATGCTGAAGGTCGTGATATGGAAGTAACGGTAAAACCTGCTGCTCACCCTGTTGGAACAACGGTTGAGGTCTTAGACCTGTTTTATAACACGCCTGCCCGTCGAAAATTTCTAAGAACGGAAAAAACAGAGTTCAGCCATATTGATGAAGTCATGCGCAGAATCGCACTTGCCCGACTGGATGTGGCGATCAATCTGAATCACAATGGAAAATTGGTTCGTCAGTATCGTCCGGCCAAAGAAGAATCTCAGCATGAACGTCGATTAGCAGCGATTTGTGGCGCGGCATTTGTGCAGCAGGTACTTGCACTATCATGGCAGCACGATTCTTTATCTATCAAGGGATGGGTGGTTGATCCGATGAATACCGCTGTGACAGGTGATACTCAGTATTGCTATGTTAATGGACGCATGATGCGGGATCGGCTGATTAATCATGCTATTCGTCAGGCCTATCAAGATCTGCTGCAAGGAGAGCAGCAACCCGCTTATGTTCTGTACCTGGAGATCGACCCGCATCAGGTTGATGTCAATGTGCATCCGGCTAAACATGAAGTGCGTTTTCATCAGGCGCGTTTGGTACACGATTTTATTTATCAGGGCGTAGCAGCAGTATTGAAACAGCGGGGTAATGGCGCTGGACTGGCACTTGATTGTCAGGAGAATACCGCCAATTGGATACCGGAAAATCGGCCTTCTGCGGGAGAAAACCATTTTCTCCAACAAACAAAGGCGTTATCGGGAGAGCAGCCTTCAAATACATCATCACCTTCTCGCCCTGTTTCTTCATCTTCGTCCGGGCAGCATGATAAGCAAAGGCAAGAACCACGCAAAAATCCATCTTCAGGCGAGCGTTCGGATCATAGCTCTACCCGGCAGCCTTATCATGGGGAAAATTATCAGAAAAAACAGGGGGAGTTGTATCAGAAACTGATGCAGTTTGAGTCAGAGGAAAAACAACCATTATTTCCTGAAAAGGCAACGCCTGAGAAACAAGATTCTGGAAGACCAACTCCTGACACGGAAAAAACGACATTAACACCAACTCATTCAACTGTCGTACAAGGGAAAAGTGGTAGTTATAGTTTCGGCAAGGTATTAAGTATTTATGCCTCTCACTATGTTTTGTTTGAATCGGCGTCAGGCATTGGGTTGCTGTCTTTACCTGTTGCGGAGCGTTGGTTGAGGCAGGCACAGTTAACTCCGGGAGAACAAAGGCTAAAATCACAACCACTGCTTATTCCATTGAAACTGTCTCTTGATCAGGCAGAAATTAGTATTTTGGAGCAGAATAGTGAGCTATTAAAGACTTTTGGCATTGAATCTACTGTCGCACATGGAAAAGTAACCATTCATGCGGTATCGTTGCCTCTGCGCCAACAGAACCTGCCAAAACTGTTTCCGGCATTGTTGGGCTATCTGATAGAGCAGCCATCGGCCTCTGTAGAACAGGTGGCGATCTGGCTCTCCCGTCATTTGGGGAGCGAACACGAAACGTGGAACGTTGCGCAGGCTGTTCAGCTTTTAGCTGATGTCGAGCGCCTTTGCCCTCAGCTGGTGGAATCTCCGCCTGAGGGATTATTACAATTAATTGATTTACAAGCAGTGGTGGCACTTTTTAATCATGAGTGATTCAAAAACTCAACAATTGCCCATAGCCATTTTTCTCATGGGGCCGACTGCCTCAGGAAAAACGGCATTATCAATCGCTTTACGTCAGCATCTTCCGGTTGAACTGATTAGCGTTGATTCTGCATTGATTTATCGTGGCATGGATGTTGGTACTGCGAAACCTTCCGCAGAAGAACAGGTACAGGCACCTCATCGTTTGATTGATGTTTTGGATCCTGCCGAAGTTTATTCTGCTGCTGATTTTCGTCGTGATGCGTTGAAACACATGGCGGAAATTACGGCTGCCGGGAGAATTCCACTCCTGGTTGGCGGAACCATGCTATATTTCAAAGCATTACTAGAAGGATTATCGCCATTGCCTTCTGCAAGTCCTGAAGTCCGGGCACAAATTGAGCAGCAGGCAGCGGAAGAGGGGTGGGACGCATTGCATCAGCAGTTGCAGGAGATTGATCCGGTCGCTGCTGCAAGAATTCACCCAAATGATCCACAACGTCTTACTCGTGCACTGGAAGTTTTTCGGATTTCGGGTAAAACTCTAACTACATTGACTGAAACGTCTGGAGAAGTATTGCCTTATCGTGTTCATCAGTTTGCGATTGCGCCTGCAAGCCGTGAAGTTCTGCATCAGCGCATTGCTGCCCGTTTTGAACAAATGATCAAATCAGGGTTTGAAGATGAAGTTAAAGCGCTTTATGCTCGTAACGATTTGCATACAGATTTACCTTCCATTCGTTGTGTTGGTTATCGTCAGATGTGGTCTTATCTCGTGGGCGAAATCTCTCATGATGAGATGGTTTATCGTGGTATCTGTGCGACTCGCCAGTTAGCGAAGCGTCAGATCACATGGCTCAGGAGTTGGGACAATGTGACTTGGTTGGACAGTGATCAACCTGAACAAGCACTAAATACAGTCATGCAGGTTATTAGTACATAAATTTATTGATTGTGTACAATTGATCAGTACAAAGTGTCATTTTTGAGTAGTTAATTTTTCGAACCAACGGGTTCTTAGTTAAAAACAACAAAATAAGGAAAATATAGAATGGCTAAGGGGCAATCTTTGCAAGATCCATTCCTGAACGCATTACGACGTGAAAGGGTCCCGGTTTCTATTTATTTAGTCAACGGCATCAAATTGCAGGGTCAAATTGAATCTTTTGACCAATTTGTCATTTTGCTGAAAAACACAGTCAGTCAGATGGTTTATAAACACGCCATTTCTACTGTTGTGCCTTCCCGCCCAGTGTCTCACCATGGTAGCAATGCAAATGTGGGATCCAGTGTAGGAAATTATCAGGCTAATACTAGCTCGGCGGCACAACAGGAAAATGATATCGCTGAATAAATCAGTGATAATGCCTGGCGAAAATAAAAACATAGGTAGGGAGACTTTACCTATGTTTTTCCTATGGATTTTACTCAGCCTGAGGGGTTGCACCGTTGTTTGATCGTTATGAAGGCGGAGAACTAGCTGTTCTGGTGCATGTTTTTTTCTCACAGGAAAAAGATACGGAAAATCTCAGTGAATTTGAATCATTGGTGACTTCCGCAGGTGTTTCTCCTGTGCAGATAGTGACAGGAAGCCGTAAGGCTCCGCATCCGAAATATTTTGTCGGGGAAGGCAAAGCAGAAGAAATTGCTGAAGCAGTCAAAAACAGCGGCGCAGATGTGGTGCTGTTTAATCATGCACTCAGTCCTGCTCAGGAACGTAATCTTGAACGCCTGTGTCAATGCCGTGTTGTTGATCGCACTGGTGTGATCCTGGATATCTTTGCTCAGCGGGCAAGAACGCATGAAGGTAAATTGCAGGTAGAACTTGCACAATTGCGTCATTTATCCACCCGTTTAGTTCGGGGTTGGACTCACCTTGAACGCCAGAAAGGGGGGATTGGTTTACGTGGTCCGGGAGAAACCCAGCTAGAATCAGACCGCCGTATGCTGCGTGACAAAATCAAGCAGATTTTGGGGCGTCTTAATAAAGTAGAAAAGCAACGTGAACAGGGGCGTCAGGCACGCAACAAAGCAGATATTCCTACTGTTTCCCTCGTCGGTTATACCAACGCAGGAAAATCAAGTTTATTCAATAGAATAACCTTGGCTGAGGTATTTGCTGCTGATCAGCTTTTTGCTACTCTCGACCCTACGTTGCGTCGGATCAATGTGAATGATGTTGGTTCGGTTGTCTTGGCTGATACAGTTGGTTTCATTCGTCAGTTGCCTCATGATTTGGTTGCAGCGTTTAAGGCTACTTTGCAAGAAACCCGGCAGGCAAGATTGCTGCTTCATGTTGTTGATGCTTCAGATAATCGTTTGGATGAAAATATCCTTGCTGTTGATAGTGTTCTGGAAGAGATTGAGGCGCATGAGATCCCTTCTCTATTGGTGATGAACAAAATCGATATGTTGGCTGATTTTGTTCCCCGTATTGACCGTGATGAAGAAAATCGTCCGGTGAGAGTCTGGCTTTCTGCTCAGACTGGAGAAGGTATCCCTCTGTTATTACAGGCACTGACTGAGCGTCTTTCAGGGGAAATTGCACATTATGAATTGCATCTTCCACCAGAAGCAGGGCGTTTGCGTAGTCGTTTTTACCAGCTTCAGGCGATTGAGCGTGAGTGGATGGAAGAAGATGGTCAGTTAGGGCTTGAAGTCAGGATGCCGATGGTTGATTGGCGTCGTCTGTGCAAACAAGAGCCAAATTTACCAGACTATGTTGTCTGATTGATTGGCGCAGGACGACAAACAAGGTATCATTTTGTCTGCCATTTCAAGGTGCTTAAAGTCATGGAATAGCGGTGATGGAATGGTGGTGATGAAATGACTGTGCCAGAATTGCAGTGACGGAATCAGCACTGTCAAAAGTATCACCAAAAATATTGGTTGCTTACGAAACGATGAAAGTTATCGTTTCTGCCCATGGAGGCCGCTGTCAGACCTGTCAGGGACAGGCAACGGCCTGTGAAGTGGGAAGCCTCACCCGTCTGGGTGGAGAGCAGTCACCTCTGAAAAACCAGTGAAAAACTAAAAGTGGAGCTAAAACATGGCGTGGAATCAGCCCGGTAATAACGGACAGGACCGCGACCCGTGGGGAAGCAGCAATAATAATGGCGGCAACTCCGGCGGCAACAATAAAGGTGGTCGAAACCGTGGGGCAACTGATCTCGACGATCTGTTCCGTAAACTGAGTGAAAAACTCGGTGGTCTCGGTGGAAACAAAGGTGGAAATGGTTCTGGACAGAACCTTAAATTTGGTGGGCGTCTTATTGGTCTCGCCGTTGCTGCTGCAGTTGCTGTTTGGGTTGTAAGTGGTTTCTATACAATTAAAGAAACAGAACGTGGTGTTGTTACCCGATTGGGTAAATTTAGCCATATCGTGCAGCCCGGCTTGAACTGGAAGATGACATTTATCGACCGGGTTCGTGCTGTTAACGTTGAATCTGTTCGTGAATTGGCAACATCGGGTGTCATGTTGACATCGGATGAAAACGTTGTACGTGCTGAAATGAACGTTCAATACCGTGTTACTGACCCTGTCGCCTATCTTTTTAATGTCACTAATCCTGATAACAGTCTGCATCAGGCGACTGACAGTGCTGTACGCGGGGTTGTCGGCAAATACACAATGGAAAAAATCCTGACTGCGGATCGTACTATTGTGCGTAACGATACCCAAAAGGTACTGGAAGAAACCATTCGTCCGTACAATATGGGGATCACTTTGTTGGATGTTAACTTCCAGACTGCACGTCCACCTGAAGAGGTGAAAGCGGCGTTTGATGACGTTATCGCAGCCCGCGAAGAAGAGCAGAAAACGATTCGTGAAGCAGAAGCTTATAAAAACTCTGTCTTACCGATTGCCAATGGTAATGCTCAACGTATTATCGAAGAAGCTAAAGCCTATAAAGTCAGTGTCGTATTGAATGCACGGGGTGAAGTGGCAAGTTTCGCTAAAATCCTGCCAGAATATAAAGCTGCGCCGGAAATTACCCGTGAGCGCCTTTATATTGAGACGATGGAGCGTGTTCTGAGTAATACCCGTAAAGTGATTGCAAATGAAAAGAGCAACAATATGCTGGTATTGCCGCTGGATCAGGTTCTGCGTAGTCAAGCTGAAGAAGCAAAGATTAAGCCATCAGAAGTGAAGGTAACATCGGAGCAACGCAGCACGACACATTCTACACTAACACACGGGTCATCTAGTTATAGTAATTCTGGTTATGGCAGTTCTGGCTATGATGATTCAAGCAACCTGCGTGGTGATACGACAAGACAAGGGAGACCATAATCATGCGTAAGTCGTTCGTCTTTGCTATTGCCGCCGTATTGGTTGTGCTGTATTCATCGCTATTTATCGTATATGAAGGTCAGCGTGGTATTGTGCTGCGCTTTGGCAAAGTGATGCGCGATGCTGAAAATAAGCCAATGGTTTATCAGCCCGGCCTGCATTTTAAAATTCCATTTATTGAAACTGTCAAAACACTTGATGCCCGTATCCAGACTATGGATATCAAGGCTGACCGCTTCCTGACAAGTGAGAATAAAGACCTGATCGTTGACTCTTATCTGAAATGGCGGATTAAAGATTTCAGTAGCTATTATCTGGCAACGGGAAATGGTTCAATTTCTCAAGCTGAAGTGCTGTTAAAGCGTAAATTCAGTGACCGCCTGCGTTCTGAAATTGGTCGTCTGGATGTTCGTGGCATTGTGACAGACTCCCGTGGTCGTTTGACGACGGATGTGCGTAATGCTCTGAATCTGGGTACAAGTGATGATGATTCTTCCGCAGACAGCGCAATCGCCTCTGCGGCTGCCCGTGTGAAGAAAGAAACTAAAGGTGAACAACCCGCTTTCAACCCGAACAGTATGGCTGCGTTAGGGATTGAAGTTGTGGATGTCCGCATCAAGCAAATCAACTTGCCTGATGAAGTTTCTGGTGCAATCTATCAGCGTATGCGTGCAGAACGTGAAGCGGTAGCACGTCGTCACCGTTCACAGGGTATGGAAGAAGCTGAGAAGGTCCGTGCTGCGGCTGACAAATCAGCTACTGAGATTAAAGCAGCGGCATATAGTCAGGCACTAGTTTTACGTGGTGAAGGTGATGCAGAAGCCACTAAACTGTTTGCTGATGCTTTCAGTAAAGATCCTGATTTCTACGCTTTTATCCGTAGCTTGCGTGCTTACGAGAAAAGCTTCAAGAATGACGGGAACATCATGGTTCTCAGCCCAGATACTGATTTCTTCCGTTATATGAAAGATCCGACTAAACAGCGTGACCATGCTAATCGTGCTGATAACTAATGAGTTCTGATAGGTGAATTGTTTTATATTCGCCTGAATTGAAAAAAGAAAACTCATTTGAGCCACTGTAAGAGAATTTACAGTGGCTTTTTCATGCTAGTTTTTTGTCTGCTATCATTACCAATGTTTACTTAGCAGCCCATTAATATGACGAAACGAAATAACAGAAGTGAGAAAAAATACTGAAAGGTGCTAAATGAGATGTTAGAATCCATTTTTAAGCAACCGAGTGAACTTTTGAAATGGGTAAGAACGTTGTCGTATTGGGCACCCAATGGGGTGACGAGGGCAAGGGTAAAATCGTCGACTTGCTGACTGAACGAGCTAAATATGTAGTTCGTTATCAGGGCGGCCATAATGCAGGCCATACACTAGTCATCAACGGTGAAAAAAC
This sequence comes from Xenorhabdus budapestensis, assembly GCF_017743015.1. NCBI lineage: Bacteria > Pseudomonadati > Pseudomonadota > Gammaproteobacteria > Enterobacterales > Morganellaceae > Xenorhabdus > Xenorhabdus budapestensis. Next base: position 4,060,576 of record NZ_CP072455.1, on the reverse strand, counting down.
CGTTCTCCATTTAATCCCATCTGGGATCTTACGTGAAAATGTCATTAGCATTATCGCAAATGGGGTCGTTTTAGCACCAGATGCTTTGATGAAAGAGATGAAAGAGCTTGAATCACGTGGGGTTCCTGTACGTGAACGCTTGCTTATTTCCGAAGCTTGTCCGTTGATCCTGCCTTATCATGTTGCATTGGATAATGCCCGCGAAAAGGCGCGCGGTGCTAAGGCAATTGGTACAACTGGCCGTGGTATTGGGCCTGCATACGAAGATAAAGTGGCTCGTCGTGGCCTGCGTGTGGGCGATCTGTTCGATAAAGAAACTTTCGCAGTTAAGCTGAAAGAAATCATCGATTACCATAACTTCCAATTGGTTAACTATTACAACGAACCTGCTGTTGATTATCAGAAAACGCTGGATGATATTCTGGCAGTTGCGGATATTCTGACTGGCATGGTAGTTGACGTTTCTGACCTGCTCTACAAAGCAACTCAGAAAGGTGAACTGGTAATGTTCGAAGGTGCGCAGGGTACATTGCTGGATATCGACCACGGTACTTATCCTTATGTAACCTCTTCCAATACTACCGCTGGTGGTGTTGCAACTGGTTCAGGTTTGGGTCCGCGTTACGTTGATTACGTATTAGGCATTATCAAAGCTTACTCCACCCGTGTTGGTGCAGGCCCATTCCCAACCGAATTATTTGATGAAACTGGTGAATATTTGCGCCAGAAAGGTCAGGAATTTGGTGCAACCACAGGGCGTAGTCGTCGTACTGGTTGGTTGGATATCGTTGCTATTCGTCGCGCTATCCAAATTAATTCACTGTCCGGTTTCTGTATGACTAAACTGGACGTACTGGATGGTTTGAAAGAAGTGAAAATCTGCGTTGGTTATCGTAAGCCTGATGGTACTGTTATTGAGACTACGCCATTGGCCGCAGAAAACTGGGAAGGTCTGGAAGCGGTATATGAAACTCTGCCAGGTTGGGATGAAAGCACTTTCGGTGTTAAAGAGCACAGCCAGTTGCCAGCAACAGCATTAAACTATATCAAACGTGTTGAAGAGCTGACCGGCGTTCCTGTTGATATTATTTCTACTGGCCCAGATCGTTCTGAAACCATGATCCTGCGTGATCCATTTGATGCTTAATTGATGATTTTAAATCTTTAAAGTATCTATAACCGGGCTTTGTGCCCGGTTTAAGTTACTGGTAAGCCCACAATATGTACTACTTATCCCTGTCGTCTTGTTCTTCTCAAGTTAATGCCCCCTTTTCCAGTAGCAACTTTGTATTTAGCAGTCGCTTCGCGAAAAAATATATATGAGTTTGTATTATTTGGTTTTGATTGGTTCTAACTTATACCTTTCGTCTTTCAAGTTGCCTCTTTGTTGGCTGCGCTCACTCACCCCGGCACATAGTTTTAGTGGATTGGCTACAGTCAATATAGCCTGATGTAACCAACGATGTGCGGCGTCTTCTTTCTCGCCTAATGTGCCAGGCAGTAATTCCACCGCTGCATTCCAGTGTGGCAGAGCTAAGGCAATATGCCGCTTTAGCCCTAGTAATGATAAGTTTTTTTCGATTTTGTCATTTGCATCGGGTCGTAAGGCCAACATCACATGAGGACGTTGTAGCCATTGCTCTAGTGATAATTCTTCTTTGGTTGGTAGCACCGTTTCCCTGCTAGCCTGACTAATCGCAAGATCAATCCCTGTTGCCCATTTGCGAACGTACCGTACTAGCGGGGGGAGTATGATCCGTGCGGCATAATCTGATAAGGAAAGCCGGAAACGCCTATGGGCTTGCGATGGGTCGAATTCAGAGGTACCTAGCAAACTGTTTAGGCTACCCAAGGCGTCATTGAGTGGTTGTATCAGCGCCTGGGTACGTGTCGTCAAAGTCATTCGGCCGTTACGTCAATAAAGGGTCATTGAAGTGTGTTCGAAGCTGTGCGAGTGCGTGGCTGATAGCTGGTTGGCTCTTATGTAATCGTAAAGAAGCTCGGGTGACATGTTTTTCTGTTAGTAAAGCATGCAATGTTAGTAGCAGGTTAAGGTCGATGCGGCGAAGTTCATCCATACGGCGAATAATTAACATATATAAGTGATTTCCATCAATTTACCAGATGAACGATGATTCGGATATCGTCATTAGTGCGTTTTTGTAAAGGAGTAATATATGCAGCATGACTGCGATTTTTGCTCTTCTTTCTGCACTTATTTTCTAAGTTCAATTTTTCTAAGTTCAATCCAGATTAGGAGGGTAAACTCAGACTCGTGCAATCACCGAAGAGGAACAGCACAAGTTGATTTCCATTTTCAACTTAAACCGTGCGGATTTGCTCCAGCAAATCCGCCTGGCAGGACGAACACCTGAAGTTCACCGTGGAGGCTATTTATCAATTTCGGAAGTGGATGTGGCTCCTTATCCCAAAGTGTATGATATGAGGGCAATAACGCCTGAAACTCAAATAGCTGTATTGAATAAATTTGGCCGGCTGCATGTAAACTCTGCGGATAGCGGGCGGGTATTGATGAGGTAATGACCGTAGTTTCGGGTGGTCCGTTAACTTGGTTCTCGTATTACCTGATGGTGTGGTTGTACGTTTGACTGTTGATTACGTTGGCTTAGACGATTTGGCTGTGCGTCTCAGTTATCCAGGATTGGGTATTCACGGTGGTTTCTTGATTGCAGAGCAAGGCTTACTTGTCGCATATGCACATGGCCCGGAAATTTTTGTAATGCGTTATATTGATCCCAGCGTATCTCATTCAGAGTTGCTTGGGACTAATCCCTGGATTGATTTTTCAGGAGACAGGCCGAAGTTGTTTGATAAAGTAAAATAAATTGATATTTAGATAATCTGCTGGTGAGCTAAAATGCTCATCAGCTTCTTGTAACGATTGCCCTTGATTTTTTCTCTGGCAAAGTCGTATAGCTTCGAATTTATTACTCGCCACAAAAAGTTATGTTTACTGTCTGATTTTGTGTTTTGAGGAGATAGAAGGAAAAGGGAGCAGCTCGTTTTGCTTAATTTTTAAAATACCCACATAATGTGACTAGCTAATGATAAACCAATAATATCTGTTTGTTTGGTTATCAATAACCCCCCGTTATATTCAGCCACCCAGAGGTAAGTGTGCAGTTAACCAGTTTTACCGATTATGGCTTGCGTGCCCTGATTTATATGGCTTCTTTACCAGAAGGCCAGATGACAAACATTACTGAGGTAACAGAAGTTTACGGTGTCTCACGTAATCATATGGTAAAAATAATTAATCAACTGAGTAACTTAGGGCTAGTTAATGCTGTTAGGGGGAAAAATGGCGGTATTAGTCTGGGTAAGGCCGCCAGCGAGATTAAAATCGGTGATGTGGTTCGTGCATTAGAACCACTTGGATTAGTTAACTGTAGTAGTTGCCATATTACACCTGCTTGTCGTTTAAAATTAGTATTGAATCAGGCGGTAGAAAAATTTTTGGCAGAATTGAATCAATATACTTTGGCCGATATGGTCGAAGACAATCGTCCCCTTTATAAATTGTTGCTGACAAAATGAAGCAAGAAATGAAATATGGGGATAAACAGCTTACTGATGACAACAGAGGAATTGCGATGTCAAAAGATCCTTTTCAGGAACGAGAGGCTGAAAAATACGAATCTCCTATCCCAAGTCGGGAATATATCTTGGATATCCTTTCTAAACACACCACTCCGGTAAGTCGTCAGGAATTAGCACAAGAACTTCAGTTGACCAGCGCAGATGCGCAGGAAGCGTTGCGCCGCCGTTTGCGGGCAATGGAGCGTGATGGACAATTAGTTTTCACTCGCCGCCAGTGTTATGCGTTGCCAGAAAGATTGGACTTATTGAAGGGTACAGTGATTGGTCATCGTGATGGCTACGGTTTTCTGCGAGTGGAGGGTCACAAAGAAGATTTTTATCTGTCGGCAGAGCAGATGAAGATGGCGATCCATGGCGATGTTGTACTGGCACAACCTTTGCGTCCGGATCGTAAAGGTCGGGTTGAAGTTCGTATTGTAAGAGTGTTGGAGCCAAAGGACAGCCAAATTGTTGGACGGTATTTTATTGATGCCGGCATGGGATTCGTTGTTCCTGATGATAGCCGTCTGTGTTTCGATATCTTGATCCCTAAAGAGGAGATCTGTGGGGCAAGAATGGGCAATGTCGTCGTTGTGGAATTGACGAATCGCCCGACTCGCCGTACTAAAGCCATTGGCAAAATTGTTGAAGTACTCGGCGAAACGATGGGAACGAGCATGGCAGTTGATATTGCTCTCCGAACCCATGAAATCCCTTATAACTGGCCGCCAACGGTGGAAAAACAGGTCGCTGATCTGGATGAAAATGTACCGGAATCGGCTAAGCAAGGGCGAGTTGATTTACGAGAATTACCATTAGTTACAATCGATGGTGAAGATGCCCGTGATTTCGATGATGCGGTTTATTGCGAAAGAAAACGGGGCGGTGGCTGGCGGTTATGGGTAGCGATTGCAGACGTCAGTTATTATGTGCGCCCACAAACCCCTTTGGATACCGAAGCACGCAGCCGTGGTAACTCAGTTTATTTTCCATCGCAAGTTGTGCCAATGCTGCCGGAAGTTCTGTCGAATGGATTGTGTTCACTTAACCCGGAAGTTGATCGCCTGTGTATGGTGTGCGAAATGACGGTTTCCGCCCAAGGAAGACTCTCTTCATACAAGTTTTACGAAGCTGTAATGAATTCTCATGCTCGTTTGACTTACACCAAAGTATGGAAAATCTTGCAGGGTGATCAAGAGCTGCGTGAGCATTACAAACCATTGGTAAAGCATATTGAGCATTTACATGAACTTTATCAGGCATTGGATAAGTCGCGTGACGAGCGTGGCGCTATTTCGTTTGAATCTGAAGAAGCAAAGTTTATCTTCAATGCAGAACGCCGTATTGAGCGTATTGAGCCGGTAGCACGTAACGATGCTCACAAACTCATTGAAGAGTGCATGATCCTGGCGAATATTGCGGCAGCCCGTTTTGTTGAAAAGCATCGTGAACCCGCTTTGTATCGTATTCATGACCGACCGAAAGAAGAAAGTATTCTGAATTTACGCTCAGTCTTTAATGAGTTGGGACTGAGTCTATTGGGAGGCATGACACCAGAGCCAAAAGACTATGCTCAATTGATGAAAATAGTCGCTGAACGACCTGATCATGAACTATTGCAGACGATGTTGTTGCGCTCTATGAAACAGGCCATCTATGATCCGGAAAATCGTGGGCATTTTGGTCTTGCTCTGCGTTCTTATGCGCATTTTACATCGCCGATCCGCCGTTATCCTGATTTGGCATTGCATCGTGCGATCAAATACCTGTTGGCACAAGAGAAGGGTACTGTTGAGCAGCATTGGACACCAACGGGTGGCTGGCACAACGATATGGAGCAGATGCTGCAATTGGGTGACCACTGTTCAATGACTGAACGTCGTGCTGATGAAGCGACAAGAGATGTAGCAGACTGGCTGAAATGTGATTTCATGCAAGATCAGGTAGGTAATATTTTCACCGGTCTGATTACCAGTGTGACTGGCTTTGGTTTCTTTGTCAGACTGCATGATCTTTTCATTGATGGTTTGGTGCATGTTTCAACATTGGATAATGACTATTACCGATATGATAATGTCGGCCAGCGTCTGATAGGTGAATCTTCCGGGCAGACTTACCGGCTCGGTGATGAAGTGGAAATTCGTGTAGAAGCGGTTCACATGGATGAGCGCAAGATTGACTTTATCCTGCTTTCTACCACCCGCAAGGCTCGTAATAAAGGTAAAACTGCAAGAGATAAGGCGAAAAAAGGGGCTTCTGAACGTAAAAATGCTAAAAAAGGGCGAGATTATAAAAAATTAGCCGATTTCGAGTCAGATCGTGTTTTCCGTCAAGACAGTGAGTTCCGTAAGAAGAAAAAAACGGAACAAGACAAATCAAACAATAAATCAGGCAAGAAGAAAAAAGTTTCAGACAAAACCAAAAAGATCACGGCAAAATTGAAAGCAAAACGCGCGAAAAAAACGCGCGAAAATAGCTGACAGCCAAATAGCTAACAACTACAGATAATCAGGGGCGGTTTCTGCCGCCTTCTATTTTTTAGGTATCATCCAGTCATGAGTGAAATTATCTACGGTATTCATGCCGTTAAAGCCTTATTGGAGCGTGATCCACAGCGCTTCATGGAAGTTTATGTATTGAAAGGGCGCGAAGATCGCCGTTTAACTCCGTTGTTACAGGACGTGGAAAACATCGGTATTTCAGTTCAATTGGCTAACCGTCAATGGTTGGATGCGCAGACAGAAAACGCGGTACACCAGGGTATTATTGCTAAGGTTAAGCCTGGAAGACAATATCAGGAGAATGACTTACCTGATTTGTTAGCTCAATGGGAGCGTCCTTTCTTGTTGGTGTTGGATGGTGTCACCGATCCGCATAATTTGGGAGCTTGCTTGCGTACTGCCGATGCGGCAGGAGTTGATGCAGTCATTGTTCCTCGTGATCGTTCCGCTCAATTGAACGCAACCGCGAAAAAAGTTGCCTGTGGTGCGGCAGAAAGTGTTCCGCTGATCTGTGTCACGAACCTTGCCCGTACTCTGCGTTTACTACAAGAAAATAATGTTTGGATTGTAGGAACGGCGGGGGAAGCCACGCATTCTTTGTATCAGAGCAAGCTGACAGGCTCGATGGCTCTGATTATGGGGGCTGAGGGGGAAGGTATGCGTCGATTGACCCGTGAACATTGTGATGAACTGATCAGTATTCCGATGGCGGGTTCTGTCTCTTCCCTGAATGTATCGGTGGCAACAGGAGTTTGTCTATTTGAAATTGTGCGTCAGAGAAGCGCCCAATAGTTGCTTGAGTTTTTTTTATTGTGCGGGTATAGTGACGCGTCGATTTTTCAGCCGTACTTAACACGTTCCTTGCCTCCATGGGCCACGGCTGACCCTGACAGGAGGCTGAATAATCCGTAAGGAGCAATAATAATGCGTCATTACGAAATCGTTTTTATGGTCCATCCTGACCAAAGCGAACAGGTTCCGGGCATGATCGAGCGTTACAGTGCGACTATCACTAACGCGCAAGGTCAGATTCACCGTCTGGAAGACTGGGGCCGTCGTCAACTGGCTTATCCAATCAACAAACTGCACAAGGCTCACTACGTTCTGATGAACGTTGAAGCGCCACAAGAAGCGATTGATGAGCTGGAAACTAACTTCCGCTTCAACGATGCCGTTATCCGCAGCATGGTTATGCGCGTTAAGCACGCAATAACTGAACCATCACCAATGGTTAAGGCTAAAGACGAACGTCGTAGCCGTGACCTGGTCTTGGAAGAAGACCTGGTTGATGATGTTGATGAAGCTGGGGATTCTGAAGAGTAATCACCGTGACAACCAATCGTTTGGTGCTTTCCGGCACAGTGTGCAAAGCACCGATACGAAGAGTCAGTCCATCCGGTATTCCTCATTGTCAGTTTGTGCTTGAACATCGCTCACAGCAACAGGAAGCCGGATTAAACAGGCAATCATGGTGCAGAATGCCCATTATTGCCAGTGGACAGTTGTTACAGGAATATACTCACAGTATAACGGTCGGCAGTCGAATAACCGTTTCAGGATTCATTAACTCCCACCATGGGCGCAATGGTCTTAACAAACTGGTTCTTCATGCCGAGCAGATTGAATTGATAGATTCTGGAGACTAGCCAAATGGCACGTTATTTCCGTCGTCGCAAGTTCTGCCGTTTCACAGCGGAAGGCGTACAAGAGATTGATTATAAAGACATTGCTACGCTGAAAAACTACATTACTGAAAGTGGTAAAATTGTACCTAGCCGCATCACTGGCACTCGTGCAAAATATCAGCGCCAGCTCGCTCGTGCTATCAAGCGTGCGCGCTACCTGTCTTTGTTGCCTTACACTGATCGTCATCAGTAATAGGCACAGTCCATTCACGACTTTGAGAGGATAAGGTAATGCAAGTTATTCTGCTTGATAAAGTAGCAAACCTAGGTAGTCTGGGTGACCAAGTTAGTGTTAAATCGGGTTATGCCCGTAACTTCTTAGTTCCACAGGGCAAAGCTGTTCCTGCAACTAAGAAAAACATCGAATTCTTCGAAGCTCGCCGTGCTGAACTGGAAGCTAAACTGGCTGACATTCTGGCAGCAGCACAAGCTCGTGCAGAGCAAATCAGTGCACTGGGCTCTGTCACTATCGTTTCTAAAGCGGGTGACGAAGGTAAATTGTTCGGTTCTATCGGTACTCGTGACATCGCTGATGCAATTACTGCGGCTGGTGTTGCTGTATCTAAGAGCGAAGTTCGCCTGTCTAACGGCGTTCTGCGTACTGTTGGTGAGCACGAAGTTCACTTCCAGGTACACAGCGATGTATTCGCACAGTTGAACGTTAACATCGTTCCAGAAGCTTAATCTCTGATTAGCGACAGAACATGTGAACAAAAAACGCTGGCAATGCCAGCGTTTTTTGTTAGTTATAAATCAAAAGATGTTTTACAAGAGTAAAACTCTTTTTAAATCCCTTCACGCGTTTACCCATCCAGACAGGGCTGTTATGCTTGAGTCTTTATTCATTTAATAACAGGTAATTTCATGACAAAACCTTCTTTTGAATCTATTGAGGCGCGGGCAAGCTACGGTATTGGTTTGCAGGTTGGACAACAATTGCAGGAATCTGGTTTGCAGGGATTGGAGCCAGAAGCTCTGCTGGCAGGTTTGTGTGATGCATTGGAAGACCGTGCTCCGGTTCTTCCTGTGGAAGAACTGCATCGTGCTCTGCGTGAAATACATGAACGTGCTGATAGCGTTCGTCGTGAACGTCAGCAGACGATGGCAGAAGAAGGCAAAAAGTTCTTGGCAGAAAACGCACAGCGTGAAGGTGTAAACAGCACAGAATCTGGTTTGCAATTCTCTGTTCTGACTCAGGGTGATGGCACAATCCCTGCCCGCAGTGATCGTGTCCGTGTTCACTACACCGGTCGTCTGATTGACGGCACTGTGTTTGATAGCTCTGTACAGCGTGGGACACCAGCAGAATTCCCTGTCAGCGGTGTAATTCCAGGTTGGATTGAAGCACTGACTCTGATGCCTGTTGGTTCCAAGTGGGAGCTCTATATTCCGCATAACCTAGCTTATGGTGAGCGTGGTGCCGGTGCTTCCATTCCTCCTTACAGCACATTGATCTTTGAAGTCGAACTACTTGAGATTCTGTAATTCTAATCAATAAAATAGCTGGTTTGCCGGCTATTTTATTTTAGAAAATGCAGAGGTGTATGATGTTACAACAGATCTGCCAATTGGCACGGGAAGCGGGAACAGTAATCATGGCGGTTTATCATGATGAGCAACCGCTGCAAGTAAAACATAAAACGGATGATTCACCTGTTACCGCGGCGGATTTTGCCGCCCACGAGATCATTAAAGCGGGTTTGATGCGTATTTCGCCTGATATTCCGTTGCTGTCAGAAGAAGATCCACCAACATGGGATGAGCGGAAAAATTGGCAGCGTTATTGGCTGGTGGATCCGCTGGATGGAACAAAAGAGTTTATTAACCGAAATGGTGAATTTACCGTTAATATTGCACTGATTGAGGATGGTGTACCCGTAATGGGGGTGGTTTATGTTCCCGCATATGATGTTCTTTATTCAGGGCAGAAACGTCAGGCGTGGAAAGAAACGAGTGGGCAGAAATTTCCCATTAAAGTTGTTGCCGCAATGCCACCCACTGTTGTAGTTAGTCGTTCGCATATGGATGATGAACTAAAAGATTATCTTACTCAATTAGGTACGCATCAGACGTTGTCAGTCGGATCTTCACTTAAATTTTGTATGGTGGCTGAAGGAAAAGCTCAACTTTATCCTCGCTTCGGACCAACGAATATTTGGGATACTGCCGCAGGTCATGCTGTTGCAATCGCCGCGGGCGCACATGTAACAGATTGGGCAGGTAAAACACTAAGTTATGTACCGCGTGAATCTTTTTTGAATCCGGGGTTCAGAGTGACGATTTTTTAAAGTGATACGAATCGTAGCTCAATTTTAACACTACCGTTTTAATACCATCATAATAGCTAAAGTGATAATGGTTCCTGTCACGAAACCATTATCACCAGCTCAATATGATAGAAAAATATGAAGATAATTAATTTTTCAGTTCTTCTTTGATCAAAGTAAGAACGTGTGCGATCTCATCATGATTTAATTTGCCATCTTTGACAAATTTCACATTACCATGCTTATCCAGCACAATGATTGCTGAACTTTTGGGTTCCAGTCCCCATGCTTTTTTGGCAACACCATTACTATCGACAATAAATTGTGACCATGGAAACTCTTTTTTACTGTCTTCAAGGCTACTGCGGACGAAAGCACTGGTGCCAAAAATAGCATCATCGGTATTTACAAGACTGGTGGTTTGATATTGATCCTTCGGAAGGCCAGCCGCTTTCAAGGCTTGAATGAGGGGATCATTCATCTCTTTGGCTGAGCTGCGCCCGGCAATATGCTGGATAGTTCTTACTTTCCCTGGAAGTTCTGCACTGCTCCATTCCTGATAGCTAAACTTATTGTCGTTAAGAAGTAGTTCACCTTTATCTGTTACGATGACAGTGGGAACGGGTTTTTCGACAGTAATATTATGGGCAAACGCAGATATTGAAGCTAAGCCCAATATTAAAGGTAACATTATGTTTTTTAGCATTTTTATTCCTTATTTGGCATGATGTGGCATGTTATCAGGGTGCATCACATTCAGCATAGCGCTTGTTGACTGGTCTGTCCTTACAAAACACAACAATTTGGTAACATTCAAAATAAAATATAAGGTAATCTTCAGCCAATATAACATAATGCTCTATTTTTTCATCATGTTACGTAAAAGTAGTGATTGAACCTTTAATGTTGGGGAACAAATTGCCGGATATAGAGTCTATACATCGTACTACACAGCAGTGATGTGTCTGATTACACAATGCAGTAAACAACAATGAAGTAAACAACGTAGTAAAATAGTATCGTAAGAAGCACGGAGGAATAAAAAGAGATGAAAATCTTTCGCCACTATAATCCACTAAAAATTGCTCTCTACATAAAAACCCTATTCCGTGGGCGGTTGTACATTAAGGATATGGGTGCTTTTGAATTTAATTATGGGAAAATTTTACCTCCAAGGATAAAAGATAAACGTCATTTCCATGTAATGAGTGAAGTTAACCAGCACGTGTTGCTCCTACAGGCTGAAATGGGATAGCTTTCTGTAACAGCTAACTTACTGATTATATATGCTTATATGTCATGATTGACGCAACATAATGAGTGTAATAAACGGCCTCTCGGCCGTTTTTTGTAGGGGTAGTTTTTCTAATGACAGTTTTTCTTTGAGTTTATTACTCAGATACTGCCTGCTCAGCAGGGTCTGAACTGGAAGGAGATGGTGTATCCACAATTTTGGTTACCAGTAATTGATCAATTTTGTAGTTATCAATATCTACTACTTCAAATTTGTAACCTTCAAATTTCACATAATCTGTGCGTTTTGGGATCTTCCGCAAACGGAACATCATAAACCCGGCAATCGTTTCATAATTGCTGGAATCGGGGAAATCATCAATATCCAGAACCCGAAGCACATCCTCAATAGGTGTGCCACCTTCTACTAGCCATGAATTTTCATCGCGGACAACGATCTGTTCTTCCTGCCCCTGACCAATTAGATCTCCCATTAAAGTCGTCATGACGTCATTCAAAGTTATCACACCCATCACCAGTGCGTACTCATTGAGAATGATGGCAAAATCCTCGCCGGCAGCTTTGAAACTTTCCAGAGTGTCAGACAACGAGAGAGTATCAGGGATCATCAGAGTATTACGGATTTGAACACCATTTTTTAAGCTGAGGTTCTGCCCATTTAAAACGCGGTTCAGTAAATCTTTGGAGTCTACATAACCAAGGACATGATCAATATCACCATCGCAAACAAGGAACTTTGAGTGTGGATGGGTAGAGATCTTTTCTTTGATACTGTTTTCGTCTTCATTTTTGTCAAAATAAACCACGCTTTCACGGGACGTCATGGCAGAAGGAACGGTACGGGACTCCAGTTCGAAAACATTTTCGATCAACTCATGTTCTTGTTTACGTAATACTCCAGCGACGGCTCCCGCTTCAACCACAGCATAAATATCATCAGAGGTGATATCTTCATTGCGTGCCATCGGGATTTTGAAGACTTTGAATATGCAGTCAGCGAGTCCATTGAACAACCAGACTAATGGACGACATACTGCCAAACAAAAACGCATTGGATTAACAATCCTGATTGCAACAGCTTCGGGTTTAATCATTCCAAGGCGTTTAGGGGTCAAGTCAGCAAGTAAAATAAAGAAGCTGGTTACGATAGTGAAAGAACAGATAAAGCCAAGTTGTTCTGCCCATTCATAAGGTATAAATTTGAGCAATAATGATTTAATGGCAGGAGAAAAAGCGGATTCTCCGACAACACCTGCGAGGATGGCTACTGCATTCAGGCCAATCTGTACGACAGTAAAAAACATGCCTGGCGTTTCTTGTAATTTGAGAACATGAGCTGCATTGATATTTCCCTCGTTAGCCATCAGTTTTAATTTAATTCTTCTTGAAGCGGCGAGAGAAATTTCTGATAACGAAAAAAATGCGCTAATCGCACAAAGCAAGAGTATGACTAATAAACTATTTAACATAAAGTATCCGTTTCTTATCTCCAGTGGCAGGGTAGTTTTTTATTTGAATAACACTGGAGGAAGATATGAAAAATTACACAAATAATATCTTACGGCACATTGCCGTAAGACAAATGAATTTAGTCCGATAATTATAACTTAGGTTTATTAAATCGGCTAGTTTCAGGACAGAGGTGGAAAACAGATGCCTGTACCACCTAATCCACAATATCCTTCAGGATTTTTCATCAGATATTGCTGGTGATAATCTTCTGCAAAATAGAATGGTCCGGCTTCACGGATCTCTGTGGTAATTGTGCGCTTATCGTCATTATCATCCATTGCTTGCTGGTATTGCTCGCGACTGGAGAGTGCCTGCGCATATTGTTCAGGAGAAACCGTGTAAAGGGCTGAGCGATATTGTGTACCGATATCACCTTGTTGACGCATGCCTTGTGCAGGATCGTGGTTTTCCCAGAACAACTTCAATAATTGCCCATAGGTGATTTTGGTCGGGTCAAATACAATTTTGACGATTTCGGTATGTCCGGTTAACCCTGAACAGACTTCCTCGTAGGTCGGATTTGGAGTAGTGCCTCCACTGTAACCAACAGATGTGGTATACACGCCTTCCTGCTGCCAGAAAAGACGTTCGACACCCCAGAAGCATCCCATACCTATATAAGCAATTTCCATATTATCAGGTATGTTATTTATCGCATGCTGTGTAACGTAGTGATAGGGTGATACAGTTAATGGTATTTCTCGGCCTGGTAATGCATTCTGTTCAGAAACATGTTGGCTTTCGTTGACTGAATTTGGCAAGATTCTCTCCCGTTTGTCATCTATTTTATGGTTATGAGTTGCTTGTATATCTTTCAAACTTTACCAGAATTAATCCATGGCAGTATTCTTTTATGCTGCTGAATCTTACCCCTAAGTAAATATTAGGAGTTCGCGTGTCACGATACCCTTTCATATTTATTTTTTGTGTGTCTATCGCAGCTCCATCGGCTTATAGTGCAAATTTACGATTGAAAGTGGAAGGACTTTCTGGCGAACTGGATAAAAATGCCAGAGTGCAGCTCTCAAGCATTAGTACTGATGAAGTTTTTCCTGATGGACGTTTTCGAGCCCGTGTCGAAAAAGCCATACGAAAAGGGTTAAGACCATTGGGGTATTATGATCCCACCATTGAATTCACTTATCAGGAAAATACTCCGCCTTCCCGTTCTGTTTTGACGGCAAAAGTCACACCAGGTGAACCAGTGCAGGTCGCTGAAGTTAAGGTTGATTTAGAGGGGGGAGCTAAAACCGATCAGGATTATGCCGCACTTATCAAAAAAAATACGCCGAAGAAAGGGACGATTCTAAATCATGGTGAGTATGAGAACTTTAAGAATGGGTTAAATAATCTGGCGCTCAGGAAGGGATATTTTGATGCCGAGATAAAAAAAAGTGAACTGGGAGTATCCCGGGAACGGCATGAATCCTTCTGGGATTTTGATTTTGATAGTGGAGAGCGCTATCGCTTTGGCCCTGTTAAGTTTCAAGGCTCACAAATTCAAGAAAGTTACCTGAATAATCTTGTGCCATTTAGAGAAGGGGATTATTACTCTTCGGAAGAACTGGCAGAATTTAACCACCGTCTGGCAGATACCGGATGGTTCAACTCGGCGGTTGTCGTGCCTGATTTTACGGCGGGGCGCAATAGTAAAGATAAGATATTGCCACTGGATGCTTCTTTGGTTCCCCGTTCTGCCAATTATGTTGAGTTGGGAGGAGGATATGCAACAGATGTTGGTCCTCGTATTCAGGCAAAATGGAAAAAGCCGTGGCTCAATTCGCGTGGGCACAGTTTGAGTACCAGCATCAATATTTCCGGACGTGATCAATTGATTGATGCGTCTTATAAAATGCCACTTAAGGCTAATCCACTTGAACAATATTATGAGTTACAAACGGGTTATAAGCGTAAAAATATCAACGATACCATCTCGGATACTGCAACTTTAAACCTTTCCCGCAACTGGGATCTCTCCACAGGGTGGCGATATAGTGTCAATCTGCGCTGGAGCCTCAGCCACTTTACTCAGGCTAATGTAACGAATACAACGACATTGCTTTATCCGGGAGCGAATATAAGCCGAATTCGTCAGCGTGGCGGTACTATGCCTTATTGGGGAGACAGTCAGCGTTATTCAATTGATGTTTCTGATACGACCTGGCGATCAAATGTGGATTTTCTGGTCTTACAGGCTCACCACGTTTGGATCAGAACGTTCCGTGATAAACATCGTTTTGTTTTACGGGGAGATCTTGGTTGGATAGAAACCAATCAATTCGAGAAAGTGCCGCCTGATTTGCGTTTTTTTGCCGGGGGGGATAGAAGTATCCGTGGTTATAAGTACCAGAAAATTTCCCCTAAAGATAGTAACGGTAAATTAACCGGGGCGTCAAAGTTGGTCATTGGTTCGCTGGAATATCAATACAATATCTATGGTAATTGGTGGAGTGCATTGTTTGTGGATACTGGCGAAGCAGTGAATGATATCAAGAAGAGTAATTTTAAAACAGGTGCAGGTTTAGGTATACGTTGGGCTTCCCCCGTTGGGCCGATTAAATTCGATCTGGCAACCCCTGTGAAAGATAAAAATAATCATGGCATTCAATTTTATATCGGTTTAGGGGCTGAACTATGAGGTGGGCAAAAAGGCTTAGCATTGCTTTCCTATTGATTGTTGGTCTGTTGTTGATAATGATTGCGGGATTAGTTGGTACACGAATTGGCCTGCATTTTATGATTAACAGTGCGACACGCTTAGTTCCAGGGCTGGAGATAGCAGATATCAGTGGCGGTTGGCGCGATTTAACATTACAAGGTATCAAATATAAGATGCCGGGTGTTGATGTTAATGCAGACAAGATACACCTTTCGTTGCGGCTCTCTTGTTTGAAACACAGTCATGTTTGTGTCAGTGCTCTGACGACGGAAGGGGTATCTGTTTTGCTCAATACGACAGAATTTCCGCCATCAGAAAGCCCGTCAGAATCAGAGCCATTAACTGAACTGCAAACACCGTATCCTATTTCGTTGGATCTGCTTTCTTTAAAGAATACCCATGTCAAAGTAGATGATACAGTCATTGATTTAGACGAGTTCAAAGCGGGTGCTCAGTGGCAGGAAAAACATCTGACGCTAAAACCCATACAAGTCAATCAGCTATTGGTTGCATTGCCGAAAACACCTCCTGAACATACTGCACAGAAAATTCAGCAGAAAGCTGAACCAGAAGAATCATTGGGAGAGGTTTTAAAGACACTGTTTTCTAAACCACTATTGGCTGAATTGCCTAATGTTCCTATTCCCCTTGATATTACGGTAGAAAATATTCACGGCCGCCAGCTTCGTCTGACGGGAGATACCGCTATCACTCTCAATGATCTGAAACTGCAAGCCAGTAATCAGGGGCAGCAGGTAGATATCAAAACCTTTAGCGTCAGTGCACCGGAAGGCTCTCTTACGATACAGGGAACGGCAAAACTGTCCGAACAGTGGCCAGTCAACTTATCAGTTAAGGGCAATACCACGCTGGATGAACTAAACGGGCAACAGGTTGAGGCAAAACTGAACGGTGCTTTATTACAGCAGCTTAATCTGGCATTGAATCTTTCAGGGCCAGTGAATGCTAATTTGGATGCTCAGGTCGAATTAGCTAAAGCGGGCCTGCCTGTACGCCTGACATTGGCAGGTAAACGGTTACAGTGGCCATTGACGGGTAAATCTGAATATCAGCTAAATGATGTCAAATTACGTCTGAATGGTAAAGCCAGTGGTTATGATCTTTCCCTGCGTTCTGATATTAAGGGTGAAGAACTTCCACCGGCATTATTGATGTTGGATGCAAAGGGAAATGAAGAACTGCTCAGATTAACTCGGTTGCGCCTATCTGCATTGCAGGGTAATGCGGATCTCACTGGTGTAGTTGACTGGAGCAAAGCCATTAGCTGGAACGCGCTGTTGACGTTTAATGGCATTGATACTGCTAAACAGTGGCCAGAATGGCCTGCCAAAATAGATGGCAAGGTGGCAGTACGTGGCAGTTTATATGGTGGCAGTTGGCAGCTCCAGCTGCCTGAAATATCCCTTGGTGGTTATGTAAAACAGAATACCATCAAAGCACATGGTAAAGTTTCCGGCAATGCGGCCGGACAATGGGATATTCCCCACTTTAACTTCATTTTTGGCCGTAACACGCTGGATATTAAAGGGTATCTTACCGATGAAAAATGGAATTTGGATGGTGATATCAATGCTCCACAACTAAATGGCTTGCTGCCGGGATTGTCCGGAGTGGTTGTCGGTGATGTGAAGCTGCGTGGCAATATGAAAGCACCGCAAGTTGTGGCAGGTTTAAATGCACATGGTGTGGGTTGGCAGAATATGCTGAGGGTGGATAGCGCGGTTATTAAAGGAAATGTGCGTTCTACTGACCAGATTGAAGGGCAATTATCGGTTGTTATTCGTCAATTGAAGCAATCGGATCTGATTATCAGTAACTTGATGCTCAATGCCAAAGGAACAGAAAAACAGCATGATTTACAATTGCAGGTGGATGGGAGTCCCGTATCAGGTAAGCTGGCGCTCAATGGTAGTTTTGACCGTAAACAAGAACGTTGGAAAGGCAATATCAACAATACCCACTTTGAGACTCCAGTTGGTGAGTGGCGCTTAAGTAAGGCGATAACCATTGATTACCAGAATTTGCAGCAAAAAGTGATCGTTGGCACTCATTGTTGGTTGAACCCGAATGCTCAACTTTGTATTCCGAAACCGATTGAAGCTGGCACCAGTGGGCAGGCTGATATTGTGTTTGAGCGTTTTGATCTTGCCATGATCCAGCCATTCCTGGATAAAACAACCCAACTTAAAGGCGTATTTAGTGGGAGTGCTAATGTTAAATGGACAGCAGGGCATCAATTACCACAAGCGAACGTGACTCTGCAAGGAAACGGTGTCCAGATTTGGCAGGTTGTGGAGGGCACCACGTTACCTGTTGATTTTGAGACATTGACTTTGAATGCTGGTTTGACAAATGGTAAGGCGGATTTATCGTGGTTATTTAAACTGGCAGATAATGGACAACTGAATGGCCATATTCAAATCAATGACTTAGAAGGCCGTCGTAAATTAACGGGTAATGTAGATATCCAGTCCCTTTCTCTGAAGTTGATGAAACCGATTCTGGATAAAGATGAAAAAGCTGAAGGGAATTTAAATGCGAACTTGCGCCTTGGCGGTAATGCTAAGAATCCGTTGTTATTTGGCATGTTGAAAGCAGATGTTTTTCAGGTCAGTAGCCATTGGCTGCCGTTTGATATCAACCAAAGTCAGGTAGCAGTTCATTTTGATGGTGTTCGTTCCGATCTGGATGGTGTGATCAAAACTCCGCAAGGGCAACTTAATCTTCATGGTAATGCGGATTGGCGCAATCTGGACGCATGGTATGCCAGAGTGACAGCGTATGGTGAAAAACTGCGTGTGACAGTACCACCAATGGTAAAAATTGATGTACGCCCTGATCTGGTTTTTGAAGCGACGCCCCAATTATTGAAACTCAATGGCAATGTGGATATTCCGTGGGCGCGCATTACTGTACAGGAATTACCGGAGTCTGCGGTGGATGTTTCTCCTGACGAAGTGATGCTGGATAAAAATCTACAGCCGGTAGAAAAGAAAAAATCTTCCATCTTGATCCAAAGTAATTTAAATATTCACGTAGGTGATGATGTCCGCTTGAGTGCATTTGGTTTGAACGCTCAGTTGAAAGGAGACCTGAACGTCATTCAGGATCAGCAGGGATTGGGGCTGAACGGTCAAATTGATATTCCTGATGGTCGCTTTCGCGCTTATGGGCAGGATTTACAGGTACGTAAAGGAATTATTCTGTTCTCTGGTCCACCGGATCAACCCATGTTGAATATTGAAGCGATCCGTAACCCCGAATCGACAGCGAATAATGTTATTGCTGGTGTGAAAGTGATGGGGTTGGCAGATAAACCTAAGATTGAAATTTTCTCTGAGCCAGTCAAATCGCAAGAGGAAGCGTTGTCTTACCTGTTGAGTGGTGAAGGCTTAGAGAAGGGAGGGGCTGATAGCTCCCAGATGACTTCTGTGTTGATTGGTTTGGGCGTCGCACAGAGCGGTCGATTGGTGGGCAAAATTGGTGAGACTTTTGGTGTTTCTGATCTGGCCCTGAATACACAGGGAATTGGTAACAAATCGCAGGTTGTTGTGAGTGGCAAGATTACCAACGACTTACAGGTAAAATATGGTGTTGGTATTTTTGACTCTCTGGCAACTCTGACGTTACGTTATCGTGTGATGCCTAGATTGTATCTCGAAGCAGTATCTGGTATTGATAAAGCTTTGGATCTGCTCTATGAGTTTGAGTTTTAAAGATGCGAGTTATTGTTTATGGCAGCCTGAGGCGCAAACAAGGTAATCACCACTGGATGACCTATGCTCAACTTTTGGGGGAGCATAGGTTGGAAGGTTATGAAATCTACGATCTGGGGCATTATCCAGCGGTGATCCGTGGCGAAGGAACAATTGAATGTGAGGTTTATCGCATTACGTCATCCATTTTGACTGAACTGGATGATTTGAAAAAGAATACTCAGGAATATCAAAGGGAATTGGTCAAAACCTCTTATGGCAGCGCATGGATCTATTTATACATGTTATCTGTTGAGGGGGTGCCTAGAATAGAAAGCGGTGACTGGCTGAAGCGTTACGAAGAGAGATAAAAATCAGTGGTGTTACTGTTTTTATATCATTTTTGACAAATTAACCAATATAACCGAATAAAAAAACCTCTGTGCCAATAAATAAAAGTACAGAGGTTATTATATAATCAGAACTTGCTGTTATCCGAGAAGATTATTTTTTCGCAGCGCGTTCGAAAGAAGATTGGATTTCCGCTTTAGCGGCTTCGACATTCTCCCAACCATCAACTTTTACCCACTTACCTTTTTCCAGATCTTTGTAGTGTTCAAAGAAATGTGTAATTTGAGCACGTAGCAGCTCTGGCAGATCGTTTACATCTTTGATGTGATCGTATTCTTTAGTCAGCTTAGAATGAGGAACAGCAACCAGCTTAGCGTCTTCACCGGATTCGTCGGTCATTTTCAGAACACCAACTGGGCGGCAGCGAATAACAGAGCCTGGCTGCAATGGGTATGGAGTTGGAACCAGTACGTCAACAGGATCGCCATCAAGAGACAGGGTATTGTTGATATAACCGTAGTTGCATGGATAGAACATGGAGGTTGCCATGAAACGGTCTACAAACAGGGCGCCAGATTCTTTGTCCACTTCATATTTGATTGGGTCGGCGTTTGCAGGGATCTCAATAATAACGTAGATGTCTTCTGGCAGTTCTTTACCCGCCGGTACATTGTTCAGGCTCATAAAAGGTTTCCTTCAATTTCAAACCAAAATGGAGTGCGAGGTATTATAGCCAAAACAGGCCTAAAGTAATTCCATTTTTCTGTATTATGCCTGTATTCCTATGGGTTAATGGTGGTAGAGGATTCCTGTCCAAAAATTATTCATGATTTGTGCTATGGTTTCTGACTGCTCTGCTGGCCATTGCCTTACTACGTCGTCGAATAGAAAGAGGCGAAACTTCGCCTCTTCTTACAACCAATTAATCAACCAGTTGATTTATATTACTCATCCGGAAACTCAGCCATAAAACTTTCGGCTTTTTCTACCATAGATTTAGTTCCGACGAAGAAAGGCACTCGTTGATGCAGCTTGCTTGGTACGATATCTAAAATCCGGTTGACGCCATCACTGGCTTTGCCGCCAGCTTGTTCAGCCAGGAAAGCAATCGGGTTGCACTCATATAGTAGACGGAGTTTGCCTGTCGGGTGACTTGCTGTACTTGGGTAGATATAGATACCGCCTTTCAACAGGTTGCGGTGGAAGTCGGCAACTAGTGAGCCAATATAACGGGTAGTGTAAGGGCGTTGAGTTGCTTCGTCTTGTTCCTGGCAATACTTGATGTACTTTTTCACGCCCAGAGGGAATTTGATGTAGTTCCCTTCGTTAATCGAGTACATATTACCTTTTTCCGGGAACTGGACTTTCTCATGGGTCAGACAGAATACACCAAGGGAAGGGTCGTAAGTGAAAGTATGAACACCATAGCCAGTGGTGTAAACCAACATGGTGGACGAACCGTAAACCACATAACCCGCTGCAACCTGACGATGACCCAGTTGCAGGAAGTCTTCTTCGGTAACGGGCTGCCCAACTGGCGTAATTCGATGGTAAATGGAGAAAATAGTCCCAACGGAAACGTTTACATCAATATTTGAAGAACCATCCAGTGGATCCATCAAAACAACATACTTCGCATTTTCTGCCCGATCACCATCAAAGATGACGATCTCGTCTTCTTCTTCGGAAGCAATACCAGCTACTTCACCGCGTGCTTTCAATGCTGCTTTGAGTTTTTCATTGGCATACAAGTCCAGTTTCATCTGCACTTCACCCTGAACATTTGAAACACCGCTGGTGCCTAAAATATCTACCAGACCGGCTTTATTGATGTCCCGATGAATGATTTTGGCACCCAGTTTAATGGCAGAAAGTAGTGCGGTCAGTTCACCCGTAGCATGAGGAAAGTCGTGCTGTTTCTCGACGATGAATTCGCCTAATGTTTTCATGACGAAAGCCCTGATTTGGTTATGATTTTAAAATCGTGCTCCACGTTGGGGTAGCACTTAAGTGCGGGCAGTTTAGCTAAAGAATAAAATGATTGATAGGCTATTGCATTTCTAATCTGTGATTTGATGGTTAGAATAGTGATACACTTCATGATATCGGATAGAAATAAATGCGTATTCATATTCTTGGCATCTGCGGTACTTTCATGGGAGGGCTGGCGATACTCGCCCGTTCATTAGGTCACGAAGTTATCGGCTCTGACGCCAATGTGTATCCTCCCATGAGTACTCTGTTGAAAAATCAGGGTATTGAACTGATCCAAGGATACGATCCTTCCCAACTCGCTCCTGTGCCAGATATGGTGATCATCGGTAACGCTATGACACGTGGTAATCCTTGTGTTGAGGCGGTTCTGGATCGCGGTATTCCTTATACATCCGGCCCACAGTGGTTACATGATCATGTTTTACCAGAGCGTTGGGTTTTGGCTGTTGCAGGAACACATGGCAAAACAACAACAGCGGGTATGCTGGCGTGGATCTTGGAAGCCTGTGACTATAAACCGGGATTTCTGATTGGTGGTGTGCCGGGCAATTTTGATGTTTCAGCACAGATTGGTGAAAGCCCGTTTTTCGTGATTGAAGCGGATGAATATGACAGTGCTTTCTTTGATAAACGTTCAAAGTTTGTTCATTATAGCCCTCGTACACTCATCATGAATAATCTTGAATTCGATCATGCTGATATTTTCGAAAATCTGGCTGCCATCCAAAAGCAATTTCACCATCTTGTCAGAATCGTACCGGGCTTGGGTAAAATCCTTGTACCTGATAATGACGTAAATCTGAAACAAGTACTTGGAATGGGATGCTGGAGTGAGTTGGAACACCTCGGGGAAACAGGGGTTTGGCACGTCCAAAAAAACACTCAGGACAGCAGTACTTATCAGGTATACCATCATGGTGAATTAGTGGGTGAAGTTAACTGGTCATTGGTGGGGGAACACAATATGCATAATGGCTTGATGGCTATTGCAGCAGCTCACCATGTAGGAATTCAGCCTAATGATGCCTGTCAGGTATTAGGTGACTTTATTAATGCTCGTCGCCGACTGGAATTGCTTGGCAGAGTGAATGATATCTCGGTTTATGATGACTTTGCCCATCATCCAACGGCAATTTTGGCGACACTGGAAGCGTTGAGAAGCAAAGCGGGTAGTATGGCGCGCATTCTTGCAGTGCTGGAACCACGTTCAAATACCATGAAATTGGGTATGAGCAAAAATGATATTGCTCCTTCCCTGGGTCGTGCGGATGAAGTTTTTCTGTTTCAACCTGGTAATATCCAGTGGCAGGTTGCTGAAATTGCGGAACAATGTGTTCAACCTGTTAGCTGGAGTACGGATATTGACACGTTAGTACGCATGATTGTGGAGGCAGCCCAGCCGGGTGACCACATACTGATCATGAGTAATGGCGGTTTTGGTGGTATTCATGAGAAATTATTGGCGGCGTTGAATAAGAAAGCACACGCTGCTTAATTGATCATAAACGTTGAATTAAGAGGATCGCAATGAGCAGCGTTCCTCTTGTACAGAACCTATGGCACAATTTTCTCTGGCAAAATGGTATGTAGTGATGCCGTGTTTTTAAATGGTTTTACAGGCGGTTGATTTACAGTTCTTGCTCAAACAGATTGAGGATAGCCTCATAGAGCTGCTTGGTTGTAAGGGCTTGTGTCGGTGTAGAAAAAACAGTGTCATCTCCTGCAATACTGCCAAGGATCCCTTCTGCTTTTCCTAATGAATCCAATAAACGCGCGATCAACTGTGCTGCGCCAGGACTGGTACGAATGACAACTACGGAATGGTTATAATCAACATCTAATACCAGATTTTTCAATGGGCTGGTGGCCGTGGGGACACCTAATTCTGCTGGCAGACAGTAGACCATTTCCATTTTTGCATTACGGGTTCTGACAGCGCCAAATTTTGTCAGCATTCTGGAAACTTTAGATTGGTTAATGTTTTCAAAACCGTCTTCTTGGAGTGCTGCAACTATCTCGCCTTGAGAACTGAATTTTTCTTCTTTTAATAATGCTTTGAAAGCTTTTACTAAATCTTCCTGTTTCGAAGGAATTCGCATATTTCACCATCGTTGAATCCACTTATGAAGCCAATATTATGCAAAAAGTGAATTTTTATGCAAGGAAGAGAAGAACAAACCCAATAGATCGAATATTTACGTTATTGAGCCTGGTAAATGTATTGTTAATAAAATGGCATTATTCAGGTAAAGGAGAAAGACAAGTTAATCAACAGAGTAATTAATAAGATAATAGGAATAATTCCTAAAAAAGTGCCTGTTATCTCATTAACAGACAAGCATTTTGTCTAAAATAAAAAACTTTAGTGTTCCATCATTGGGCTATTAGGTAGATAATCTGTCTGTTAACAGATTGTTTTAATACGTAGTGATGAGTAAGGCTGAGAGCTTATTCCATACTTATACTTTGTATGGGAAATATTAAGTCTCTTAACCAGACAGGTTTAAGTTTTTTACAGCACTTATTTAAAGGAGTATCAGGATGAAAGTTGCAGTTCTCGGTGCAGCCGGTGGTATTGGTCAGGCACTTGCCCTTCTACTCAAGACCCAGCTTCCTTCAGGTTCAGAACTTTCCTTGTATGACATTGCTCCGGTGACCCCTGGTGTAGCTGCCGATCTGAGCCATATCCCAACAGCTGTGAAGGTCACTGGTTTTGCTGGTGAAGATGCAACTCCTGCATTGGTAGGAGCGGAAGTTGTATTGATTTCTGCAGGTGTAGCACGTAAACCTGGTATGGATCGTTCAGATCTGTTCAATATTAATGCAGGAATTATCCGTAATCTGGTTCAACAGATTGCTAAAACATGTCCAAAAGCATTAATCGGAATTATTACCAACCCTGTGAACACCACTGTGGCAATCGCTGCCGAAGTGCTGAAAAAAGAGGGGATTTACGACAAGAATCGTCTGTTTGGCGTAACTACTCTGGATATTATCCGTTCTAATACGTTTGTGGCAGAACTGAAAGGTAAGAAACCAGAAGAGTTGGAAATTCCTGTTATCGGCGGTCACTCTGGCGTAACTATTCTGCCATTACTGTCTCAGATCCCGGGTGTCAGCTTCACTGATGAAGAAGTGGAAGCGTTGACGAAACGTATTCAGAATGCAGGTACTGAAGTTGTTGAAGCAAAAGCAGGTGGTGGATCTGCAACTTTGTCTATGGGTCAAGCAGCAGCACGTCTGGGCCTTTCTTTGATCCGTGGTTTGCAGGGTGAAAGCAATGTTATTGAATGCTGTTACGTAGAAGGTGACGGCAAATATGCTCGTTTCTTCGCACAACCTGTTCGTTTGGGTAAAAATGGTATCGAAGAACGTTTAGATATTGGTCGATTGAGTGAGTTTGAACAGAAAGCATTGGATAATATGCTGGACGTTCTGAAAAAAGATATTGAATTAGGCGAAAGATTTATTAATGGTTAATTCAATTAATTCTTAATTTATTAATATACGAATTAACTTAAATATATTAGATAACGAAAACCGCTAGTTTAAAAAAAGCTAGCGGTTTTTCTTTCAATAATTATATTGGTAGCTAATTATTCTTTTTTCTCTCTTATTTTCCTTTCTAATAACTCTCCAGTATGAGGATTGAAATAACGGCTTGGCCATATTTCAGACGGATGAATACCTAAGTAGTTTGCTATTATCCATTCTCCCTTGGGCCACGAGCGAGAAAGAGTATTCGCCAAAGTTGATGAGCTTAGTCCTGATTCACGAGAAACAGCGGCCAGAGTTGTTCCACGTTTACGTAAAGCAGCAATAATATCAGCAGGATGCCAATCCGATTTCATAGAAATCATTTTTTTAATCCTTTCCTATTAAATTTAGAGCCACATTAGTGGTATAACTAAAGCGTTAGAGTGAAATTAATAACGAACATGGATCTGTTATTAAGAAAATAAAATAACATTATTTTTTCTAAAAATATTTTTAATTTTTTCTTAATAACTTCTTTTTTGAACTTGGTTACAAAAATAGAGAAACATTATGAAAAAAGAGTGGTATACGGCAATGGAGTTGACCGGTGTAGGTGAGTTACCTAGATCACCACAAGGAGTCAATGCCAGAGCCAAACGTGAAGAGTGGTTGAGACAAAAACGAACAGGTGTTCAGGGAAGAGCAATTGAATATCACTATTCATGTTTTCCTGAATCAACATTGGCCGCTCTGGAGCTTAATGAAATATCACCTGAATATCAGGTTCAGAAACAAGACCCTCTATCCATTTGGGTAAGTGCGTTTAATTTACTCACGGATGAAGAAAAGGAGGTAATTACAGAAGTGATACTACGAGATGGAATAAGAAGTTTTTTGGAAAAAATTATAGCTACCTGAGGCAGCTTTTGAAAAGCTAAATGCTTAAAATTTGGCTTCCTCTTTACTGCTCCGGTATAAAGCGAGGAGAGAGAGATGAAAAAAGAATGGTATTCTGCAAAGGAACTCATTGGCCTCGCTGGCCTGCCATCGTCTCCCCAAGGAGTGAACCTGATGGCAAGACGTGAAGGCTGGGAACAACGCCGTAAGCGTGGAGTGCAGGGAAAAGCACTAGAATATCATATCAATAGCTTGCCCGAAGATGTTTTGAGTGTACTGACTGTCAGTGAGAACTCGGTTGAGCATTATCGGAACAAACGACAGGATCCGTTTATGATTTGGGTGGAAGCTTATTATCAATTGACTAAGCCAGAAAGGGAGCGAATGGTTAAGTTCATTTTACGTAAAGGACTTACCAGCATTGTTCAATATGTAGGAATTCAAGAGGTTGAAAACAAAGGGAGTATCCCAGACTGAATAGTCTGGGATACTTATACCCAGGGTATACTATCTGGGTCTGGCTCAGGAACGTCGCTGTACAGCGATGTGGGCTAATCCCACAAGGGCCGCTTTGTATGGAGACTCATCAAGCACTTGTAACGCTGAAATTGCTTTATCTGCTTCTTCCTCCGCCCGTTGGCGGGTGTAATCAAGTGAACCGCACTGTTTCATCGTTGTAAGCACAGTATCCAGTAAATGGCGGCCATTGCCTTTTTCAATAGCTTCGCGGATCAGTGCTGACTGTTCAGGCGTTCCGTGATTCATAGCGTGTAAGAGGGGAAGCGTTGGTTTACCTTCATTTAAATCATCTCCGGTGTTTTTTCCAAGTGTATTATCATCGGAATTGTAGTCTAACAGGTCATCAATCAATTGAAATGCAGTACCAAGATAGCGACCATAATCACGTAGTGCCTCTTCTTGCTCTGGAGTTGCATTAGACAAAATAGCGGGAGAATGGGCGGCTACCTCAAACAAACGCGCAGTTTTACTGTAAATGACACGCATGTAGTCATCTTCTGAAATGTTCGGATCATTACAGTTCATCAACTGCATCACTTCACCTTCAGCGATAACATTCGTGGCGTCAGACATCAATTTCAGCACTCGCATGGAGTTGAGGTCTGTCATCATCTGAAACGAGCGAGTATAGATAAAATCACCAACCAATACGCTGGCTGCGTTGCCATACATAGCATTGGCAGTTGCTTTACCGCGGCGCATATCGGACTCATCTACGACATCATCATGGAGTAGGGTTGCTGTGTGAATAAATTCGATCAGGGCAGCAATTTTGATATGTTTTTCTCCCTCATAATGCAGTGCCTTACCAGCCAACACTGCGATCATTGGGCGAATACGTTTACCACCGCCGCTGATAATGTAGTAGCCAAGCTGGTTGATTAGCGCTACATCAGAATTTAATTGGTTAAGAATTGTTTCATTAACCGCTGCCATATCATCAGCTGTAAGTTTAATTATCGATTCTAAGTTCATGTTTTAGCTTCGGACTCTGATTCAGAGCTGTGCTCATTAATTAGTATATCAATAGATATCACGGTATATTGATTGTACTTGAAAAAACGTTCAAATAAATGACAATCGAAAAACTCGGCTTTTTTCTCCTCTGTTCTAATTCTGCTCTTGTCTTCCAAGCGGTTTTTGCGTAGAATTCGCGCCCTATTGTGAATATTTTTTATAGCGCGCTCTGGAAAGAATTTTAGGGGGGTGCGCGGAAAGCGGAGTTTATATGTACGCGGTTTTCCAAAGTGGTGGTAAACAACACCGAGTAAGCGAAGGTCAAACTATTCGCTTGGAAAAGCTGGACATCGCAACAGGTGAAACTGTTGAGTTTGACCAGGTTCTGATGGTCGCTAATGGTGAAGACATCAAAATCGGCGCTCCAGTAGTTGAAGGCGTTAAAGTTAAAGCTGAAGTTGTTGCGCACGGTCGTGGTGAGAAAGTTAAAATCGTTAAGTTTCGTCGTCGTAAACACAGCCGTAAGCAGCAGGGCCACCGTCAGTGGTTCACTGATGTTAAAATCACTGGCATCGCTTAAGATATTAGGAGAGCAGATTAATGGCACACAAAAAGGCTGGCGGCTCGACTCGTAACGGTCGCGATTCTGAAAGCAAACGTCTGGGTGTAAAACGTTTTGGTGGTGAATCTGTTTTGGCAGGTAGCATCATCGTTCGTCAACGTGGTACTAAATTCCACGCAGGCAACAATGTAGGTTGTGGCCGTGACCACACCCTGTTCGCATTAGCTGACGGAAAAGTTAAATTCGAAGTTAAAGGTCCAAAAAACCGTAAATTTATTAGCATAGTAGCTGAATAAGTTTTTTGAACTTCGATCGAATCGGAAGCCCTGCAATGTGTGTTGCGGGGCTTTTTATATTTTGGATTATGCCATCTCTGGGTACGATCTGCCATCCAGCTTTATAGTGGCTATCCTACGGAGAAAAGTGATGAAATTTGTAGATGAAGCCAGGATACTGGTTGTAGCGGGAGATGGTGGCAATGGCTGTGTCAGCTTCCGTCGTGAAAAATATATTCCAAAAGGTGGGCCGGACGGAGGTGACGGCGGTGATGGTGGTGATGTTTATCTACTGGCAGATGAAAACCTCAATACGCTAATCGATTACCGTTTTGAAAAGTCCTTCCGTGCTGAACGTGGGCAAAATGGGCAAAGCCGCGATTGTACAGGCAAGCGTGGTCAGGATATTACCATTAAAGTACCAGTAGGGACCCGTATCCGTGATATTGCTACAGGAGAAATTCTGGGTGACATGGTACGTCATGAGCAGCGTCTGATGGTTGCAAAAGGTGGTTTTCATGGGTTGGGTAACACCCGTTTTAAATCCTCTGTTAACCGCGCTCCTCGCCAGAGAACCATGGGAACGCCGGGAGAGAGCCGCGACTTGATGTTGGAGCTGATGTTACTGGCTGACGTAGGGATGTTGGGAATGCCAAATGCGGGTAAATCTACCTTCATTCGCGCTGTTTCAGCAGCAAAACCTAAAGTCGCTGATTATCCATTTACGACGTTAGTACCAAGTCTTGGCGTCGTACGTATGGATAACGAGCAAAGCTTCGTAGTAGCAGATATCCCAGGTTTGATTGAAGGTGCATCAGAAGGGGCTGGTTTGGGTATTCGTTTCCTGAAACATTTGGAGCGTTGCCGTGTACTGTTGCACTTAATCGACCTCTGTCCGATTGATGAATCTGACCCAGTAGAAAATGCCCGTATTATCATCAATGAGTTGCATAAATACAGTGAAAAACTGGCTGAAAAACCACGCTGGTTGGTATTCAATAAGGTTGATCTGACCGATCCGGAAGAGGCTAAATTGAAAGCGAAGGCGATCGCTGATGAACTGGGTTGGGAAGGTGACTACTACATGATTTCAGCCGTGAATCGTCAGGGAGTGAAAGAACTCTGCTGGGATATCATGGAATTCATCAAGGCTCAGCCTCGTCAAGTAGATGCCGAGGAAGGATCGCAGCCAGAAAAAGTTGAGTTCATGTGGGATGACTACCATAAAGAACAGTTGCAGCAAGCACCTGATACTGATGATTGGGATGACGACTGGGACAAAGAAGATGAAGAAGGCGTTGAATTTATTTACAAACGCTAAGTTTTCACACCAGATATACAAATGATGGAAAAGGGCGTATTTGAAGCGCCCTTTTTTCTTATTCTCTCTGAAGGCATTTTCTCTCTGAAGGCATTTTCGTCAATTGTTTTTGTATAGCGATTTATATAAATGGCTTTCAAAACGGGTAAGAGGAACACGGCGCTGACGATGATTTTCAGGAGAGACGGAGTAAGACGAAATAAATTGGACAAAAGCGATCTGTTGTCCGCTGGCAGCGTTCATAAAGCCAGCAAGATTATATACACCTTGTAGTGACCCTGTTTTCGCAAAAACTTTGCCATTAACTCCAGCTTCATGCAAGCCGGGACGATAGGCTAAAGTACCATCATAACCTGCTTGCGGCAGCATGGAGATAAAATCCAGTTCATTATTGTGCTGGGCAATGAATTGTAAAATCTCCATCATTGTTGAAGGAGTGATAAGATCATGGCGTGAAAGGCCGGAACCATCAACTAAGACAGTATTATCAAGATCAATACCTGCTTTTTGTTTTAAGATCTGACGAACAGCATCAGAGCCGGAGCGCCAGGTACCGGGAACGTTAAAGTAATAATGCCCCAAGGTGCGAAAAACGGTATCGGCTATCATGTTATCTGACTTTTTCAGCATGATTCTGAGCAGGTCATGTAAAGGTGCTGATTGATTCAATGTGAGGATCTTTTCTGGTTGTTCAGGGAGCGATTGACGTCGTAGATGGCCTTTTAGTTCAATTCCAGCAAGATGTAGTTCATTTTTCAGAATAGCACCCACGTAGCTTGCTCCATTCTGGATAGCAAATGCCAGTGGCAAGGGTTCGCTACGTTGTGTCAGGCAGCCAGTTAGCGTATATCGGTTCAATTCTCCTGTTGTTACATCAAGTTCACAATACTTTGTTTCTGGAGAACCTTTCGCAAGTGTTTTTACTTCACTGAATACATTGACAGGATAATACGAAGGAACATGGACAGTGGCTAATGTATCAGCTTGTTCAGCGCTGTAGAGTAAGACTGAAAAACAGTTCTTATCCACAATGGCGGCGGCAGGAGGAGCACTAAAACATTGTGTCATATCATTCCATACCCAGCCGGGTGCTTTATCGTGGCTGGAAAAAATGGAAATATCTATGATGAGATCCCCATCAATCTGCTGTACACCAGACTGTTTTAACTCTTCTACCATATTGCGCAGTTGTGTGCGTGTTAGCGATGGATCACCAACGAAACGGGCAATAAGATTGCCCTTTAATCTGCCATCTTCAACATTAGCGTCACTCTCTAATGTAGTGACAAAACGGAAATCTTTGCCAAGCTGTAATAAGGCAGCTAATGCTGTCACAATTTTCTGAGTACTGGCAGGTAATGCCAATTGCTGTCCATGATAATCAATGATAGGTATTTTTTCGCCGACTTTCTGGGCGATAAATGAAAAATTGGTTCCCGCTGGCAAATATTGAATATTTTCTTCAATTGAAGAGGCATTCGCACTGAAAATACTCAGGCTCAAACTGAGCATCCAAGCTATTCTGCTGGTAATTTTTAAAAGAGCCATAGATCTCGCATATAAACGTGGATGTATTCCGATAATATTTGTATCAATAATACTAAGATGCAATTCAGGAAAAAGTAAACGATGATCCATCATCAACTCTACGTTAAAATGATAGATTAGCAGTTTAAATATGTATGTGAACTATCAGCGTATTCTGTAGTTTACGCTTCTTTTATTGTCTGGAAGCCCGCCTGATAGGGTGTGCTCATTGTGTTGTAGTCTATTGCAAAATACTGTTATTGCAAGAGAAGTGATGTTATTGCAAAAATCAGGAAGATGTTGTCTGGGCTTAGGATTGATTTAGAGGTTTGATAAATGAAACAAATTCCGATGACGGTACGTGGCGCAGATAAATTGCGCGAAGAATTAGAATATCTGAAAAATGTACGTCGCCCTCAAATTATTGCTGCAATCGCTGAGGCGCGTGAGCACGGTGACTTGAAAGAAAATGCTGAATATCACGCTGCTCGTGAGCAACAGGGATTCTGTGAAGGCCGTATTCAAGAAATTGAAGCTAAACTTTCTAATGCACAAGTGATCGATATCACTAAGATGACCAACAATGGCCGTGTGATTTTTGGTTCAACGGTAACGGTATTGAATGTTGATTCTGATGAAGAACAGACTTACCGCATTGTGGGGGACGATGAAGCGAATATCAAAGAAAACCTGCTTTCGGTTAACTCGCCCATCGCCCGTGGTTTAATTGGCAAAGAAGTGGATGACGTTGCTGTGATCGATACTCCGGGTGGCAAAGTGGAATATGAAGTTTTGAGCGTCGAGTATATTTGATATTCAATTTAAAGGTTGAATTAACTTTCCCGCTCGTAGGGTGGGGAAGGGCATAGAAAGTGGCCATTATATGTTGATGATGGGAATAAAAAGGCCTGATTTGGCCTTTTTTATCATAGTAGAATGGCACTTTTGTATAAGTATGTTGAGATTATTTCGGTAAACTAATCTTGCGCTCTTCCGATGGGCGGTAGAGAACTAGCATTTTTCCAATAATTTGCACATTATATGCGCCAGTTTCACGAACAATAGCTTCCGCGATCAAAGTTTTGATTTCACGGTCTTCGCCTGCAACTTTGACTTTGATAAGCTCGTGATGCGAAAGGGTTTGTTCGATTTCGGCCAATACGCCTTCAGTCAGTCCGTTGTTACCGATCATAACAACAGGCTTTAATGAATGAGCGAGGCTTTTCAGGTATTGCACTTGTTTCTTGTTAAGAGTCATCGTTTTTTTGCTTAGTTGGGATTGAAAACGACATATTCTACCGCCATCTCTTATCTATCACCATAAGTGTGTGGTGTGGTTTGATAAGAGAGTGCAAAAATAGGACTCTCTATTAGTATAGTTGGAAAGAACAATGGCCAATAAAAAACGTTCAGCAAGCTCAAGTCGCTGGTTGCAGGAACATTTTAGTGATAAATATGTTCTTCAGGCGCAGAAAAAAGGGCTTCGTTCCCGCGCTTGGTTTAAACTTGATGAGATACAGCAAAGCGACAAAATTTTTAAACTGGGCATGACCGTTGTTGATTTAGGCGCTGCTCCAGGTGGGTGGTCTCAGTACGTAGTCAGTCAGATTGGTGATCGTGGTCGGGTAATTGCCTGCGATCTTTTGCCAATGGATCCCATTGTCGGAGTTGATTTCCTACAGGGGGACTTTCGTGATGAACTTATATTGAAAACATTGCTTGAGAGGGTTGGTGATAATAAAGTCCAGGTCGTCATGTCGGATATGGCTCCCAATATGAGTGGAACCCCCGCGGTCGATATTCCTCGATCCATGTATCTGGTTGAGTTAGCGTTGGATATGTGTCGTGATGTGCTGGCCCCTGGGGGTAGTTTTATCGTCAAAGTGTTTCAGGGAGAGGGCTTTGATGAGTACCTGAGGGAAATACGCTCCCTTTTTACGAAAGTTAAAATTCGTAAACCAGACGCTTCGCGGGCACGATCACGTGAAGTATACATTGTAGCGACAGGGCGGAAAGTGTAGTACCCTGCTGCTATTTGTTAACACAGTTGTAATATGAGGTTAATCCCTTGAGTGACATGGCGAAAAACCTGATTCTCTGGTTAGTCATCGCAGTTGTCTTGATGTTATTGTTCCAGAGTTTTGGTCCCGGCGATTCCAGTGGTCGTAGGGTGGATTACTCGAACTTCATCAGTGAGTTATCACATAATCAAATCAGTGAAGTACGTATTTCGGGTCGTGACATTGATTTCACTAAGAAAGACAACGGTGGAAAATATAGCACGTATATGCCAGTTCAGGATGAGAAGCTGCTGGATACACTGCTCAACAAACAGGTAAAAGTTGTCGGTGAACCACCAGAGCAACAAGGCCTGTTAGCGACTCTCTTTATTTCATGGTTCCCAATGCTACTGCTGATTGGCGTTTGGATCTTCTTTATGCGCCAAATGCAAGGTGGTGGCGGTAAAGGAGCGATGTCTTTCGGTAAAAGCAAAGCCCGTATGTTAACGGAAGATCAGATCAAAACCACGTTTGCGGATGTTGCTGGTTGTGACGAAGCAAAAGAAGAAGTGGGTGAATTGGTGGAATACCTGCGTGAACCCGGCCGATTCCAGAAACTGGGTGGTAAGATCCCGAAAGGTATCCTGATGGTAGGGCCTCCGGGTACAGGTAAAACCTTGCTGGCGAAAGCAATTGCAGGTGAGGCTAAAGTACCATTCTTCACTATTTCTGGTTCTGACTTTGTTGAAATGTTTGTTGGTGTTGGCGCTTCTCGTGTTCGTGACATGTTTGAACAGGCTAAGAAAGCAGCTCCTTGTATTATCTTTATCGACGAAATTGATGCTGTAGGGCGTCAACGTGGTGCTGGTTTGGGTGGTGGACACGATGAACGTGAACAAACACTGAACCAGATGCTGGTTGAAATGGATGGTTTTGAGGGTAACGAAGGCATTATCGTTATCGCTGCAACTAACCGTCCTGATGTTTTGGATCCTGCGCTGTTGCGTCCGGGTCGTTTCGACCGTCAGGTTGTCGTTGGTCTGCCTGATGTTCGCGGCCGTGAACAGATTCTGAAAGTTCATATGCGCCGTATTCCATTGGATACTGACATTGATGCTTCCATTATTGCCCGTGGTACACCAGGTTTCTCTGGTGCGGATTTGGCAAACCTGGTGAACGAAGCCGCTTTATTTGCCGCTCGTGGCAACAGACGCGTCGTATCTATGGTGGAATTTGAGAAGGCAAAAGATAAGATCATGATGGGTGCAGAGCGCCGTTCAATGGTCATGACAGAAGAGCAGAAAGAATCCACCGCTTACCATGAAGCAGGACATGCCATCATTGGCCGTTTGGTTCCTGAACATGATCCTGTCCATAAAGTGACAATCATTCCTCGTGGTCGCGCATTGGGTGTAACTTTTTTCTTGCCAGAAGGTGATCAAATCAGTGCCAGCCGTCAAAAATTAGAAAGTCAGATTTCTACTTTATATGGCGGCCGTCTTGCAGAAGAGATCATCTACGGTCCAGATAATGTTTCTACGGGCGCTTCCAATGACATTAAAGTGGCGACATCCATTGCCCGTAACATGGTGACACAATGGGGCTTCTCGGAAAAACTAGGCCCATTGTTGTATGCGGAAGAAGAAGGCGAAGTTTTCCTTGGTCGTTCTGTGGCTAAGGCAAAACACATGTCGGAAGATACCGCACGTTTAATTGATCAAGAAGTGAAAGTTATCATTGATCGCAACTACCAGCGCGCACGTCAGATTCTGATGGATAATCTGGATATTTTGCATTCAATGAAAGATGCTTTAATGAAGTACGAAACCATTGATGCGCCTCAGATTGATGACCTGATGAACCGTACTATAGTTCGTCCGCCCGCAGGTTGGGAAGGCGATAACAATAATGGCGGTAATAGCAGTAATAGTAATAGTAGTAATAACCGTCAGAATACATCGTCTCAGCAGCAGGCCACGAAACCTGCGGATGGTAGTCCAACTGCATAATCTATTCAGACCAAGGGCGATCATTGATAGAAGGTTGCCTCTGGTTTTGACAGACCGTACTTACTAAACCCCGGGTTTTTCCTGGGGTTTTTAACATTAAGGCCCCCTAGCGATGAAACTGACAGCCAGAGGCAGTATTCTTGACCTTTCCCATCCGCAAGTCATGGGAATACTGAATGTTACTCCTGATTCCTTTTCAGATGGTGGTACTTACAGTACCCTTGATGCGGCACTACAACATGCTGCCAAAATGATTGAAGAAGGAGCCACTATTATTGATGTTGGTGGTGAATCGACGCGTCCTGGTGCTGATGATGTCAGTGAACAGGAGGAACTAGATCGCGTTGTACCTGTAATAGAGTCTTTGGCACAGCGTTTTAATGTATGGATCTCTGTTGATACGTCAAAAGCTATCGTAATGCAGGAAGCTGCCAAAGTAGGTGCTCATATCATTAATGACATCCGTTCATTGCAGGGGTCGGGTGCACTAGAGGCAGCGGCAAAAACAGAGTTACCAGTTTGTTTAATGCACATGCAGGGACAACCCCGAACAATGCAGGTAGAACCTCACTACGAAGATATTGTGGCGGAAGTCAGAACATATCTGGAAACACAGATTGAACGCTGTGTTGCAGCAGGTATTACAAGAAACAAGCTGATGATAGATCCGGGATTCGGTTTTGGTAAGAATTTATCACATAATTATCAATTATTGGCTCATTTAAAAGAGCTCCACCATCTTGGCCTGCCGATTCTGGCTGGTATGTCACGCAAGTCCATGATTGGTCAGTTACTTCATGTGCCACCACAGGAAAGAGTAACGGGAAGTGTTGCTTGCGCTGTCATTGCGGCTATGCAGGGAGCTCAGATTATTCGCGTGCATGATGTAAAAGAAACGGTGCAGGCAATACAGATTGTCCAGGTAACTTTGTCAGAGAAGAATATTTTTCGTCAGTAGCGAACCCCGCCGGAAAAATTATCAGCAAAACGCAGATTGTGAACAAAGAATACGTTCAGCAAAGGAAGAAAGAAATTTATGAGTAACCGTAAATATTTTGGTACTGACGGTATCCGTGGCAAAGTCGGTAATAGCCCGATTACCCCTGATTTTGTTTTAAAACTTGGTTGGGCTGCGGGTAAGGTACTGGCGCGTCATGGTTCTCGCAAAATTATTATTGGTAAAGATACCCGTATTTCTGGCTATATGCTGGAATCTGCTTTGGAAGCGGGACTGGCAGCCGCTGGGCTATCAGCATCGTTTACTGGCCCGATGCCGACGCCAGCCGTAGCATACCTGACACGCACTTTCCGTGCTGAAGCGGGAATTGTTATTTCAGCTTCCCATAATCCTTACTACGATAACGGTATTAAATTCTTCTCCATTGATGGCACTAAACTTCCTGATGATGTGGAAGAAGCAATTGAAGCCGAAATGGAAAAACCGCTAACCTGCGTAGAATCTGCTGAATTAGGACGTGCTAATCGTATTGTTGATGCGGCAGGCCGTTATATCGAATTCTGTAAAGGCACATTCCCTAGTGAACAAAGTCTAAATGGATTAAAAATCGTATTGGATTGTGCTAATGGTGCTACCTACCATATCGCACCGAATGTTCTGAGAGAGTTGGGCGCCGATGTTATAACTATCGGCTGTGAGCCAAATGGCATCAATATCAATGAAGAATGCGGTGCGACAGATGTCCGGCTATTGCAGAAACGGGTTCAGGAAGAGCAGGCAAATGTCGGTTTGGCATTTGATGGCGATGGTGACCGGATAATCATGGTTGATCATTTGGGTCAGAAAGTAGATGGAGACCAGATACTTTACATCATCGCACGTGAAGCATTGCGACAAGGGCAACTGCGCGGTGGTGCAGTAGGAACTTTGATGAGTAATATGGGATTGGAGTTGGCGTTGAAACAGCTTGGTATTCCATTTGAACGTGCCAAAGTCGGTGACCGCTATGTACTGGAGAAGTTGCAGGAAAAAGGCTGGCGTTTAGGTGCAGAAAATTCAGGCCATATCATATTACTGGATAAAACCACAACAGGTGATGGTATCGTTGCTGGTTTGCAGGTATTGAGTGCTATAGTACGCAATAATATGAGTCTGCATGACCTGTGTAGTGGCATGAAATTATTGCCACAAGTGCTGGTCAATGTTCGTTTTAGTGGTGATAACGATCCTTTGCAATCGGAACGAGTACTCGAAGTTGTTAAAGAAGTTGAAACTGAGTTAGAGGGTCGTGGTCGAGTACTGTTACGCAAATCGGGCACTGAACCATTGATCCGTGTGATGGTAGAAGGTGAAGATGAGGGACAGGTTACGGCACTGGCGCATCGCATTGCAGATGCTGTAAAAAAATAGCCTGATTTGTTGATTTTTTCTTCGATCAGCATCAGTATTTGAAATTAACCTTGCTTGTCTGAAACGCTTTGGTTAGTATTCACACCCGCCCAATAAGTTAATTTTTTTTATTTTGAGCGGGTGATGCAGTAAACATTACTAGAGTTATGACGTTACCAAAGTTATGGTAAATCCCACGAGGAAACGGGTACAACATATGTATGGAGCTCTTTTAAGTATATTCTTGCTGGTCGGTATCGGGCTAATCGCTCTGGTTCTGCTACAGCAGGGGAAAGGTGCTGATATGGGTGCTTCCTTTGGTGCGGGTGCGTCTGCAACAATATTTGGTTCATCGGGTTCTGCGAATTTTATGACCCGCATGACAGCGGTTTTTGCAACACTGTTTTTTGTTATCAGTCTGGTGCTGGGTAATATGACCAGTAACAAAACTGGTTCAAGCGGTAAGTGGGACGATATTGCTGAGCCTGCACACGTTGAGAAACAAGCAGAAGTTCCAGTAGTACCAGCAAAGCCAACTAAACCGAATAGTGATATCCCACAATAATTTTCGATAGAAAGTTTTCTATAAAAAGAATAGTCAGTAAAAGAATTGGAGTAGGGTTGTTGATTTAAACGGTTAGTATCATTAACAGGTTAAGATAACAGTTCTACAATCAGTGCCGAGGTGGTGAAATTGGTATACACGCTACCTTGAGGTGGTAGTGCCTAAACAACGGGCGTACGGGTTCAAGTCCCGTCCTCGGCACCATTAATCTAGAAACTTGCGTTTTTAGTGTTATCAGCGTAAGATTTGCCACGTTTTCGAACGCGGGATGGAGCAGCATGGTAGCTCGTCGGGCTCATAACCCGAAGGTCGTCGGTTCAAATCCGGCTCCCGCAACCACTTCTTAACAACATGTACCTTTTCAAATAGTTATGATTTAGCAGCCTAGGGTATCAATCCTGATTTGACAGGTTGCTCCCAGAGGTACAGCTTTGAGAGGTATAAAAGAAGTTGGTTGAGACCACTGGCAGTAAACAGGGTCCAGTTACATAAGCCCCGGATTTCGGGGTTTTTTGTTATTTGACAGCAGAACTACTGGGCTAATATAGCCCTTTTTTTATGTCTTGGGGGTGGGCTTGTCCACATTAGAGCAAAAATTAACAGCGATGATTTCAGCACCAGTTGAAGCTTTGGGTTTTGAATTAGTGGGCCTGGAGTTTATTCGCGCACGTGTATCGACACTGCGGGTCTATATCGATAGTGAGGAGGGTATCACTGTTGATGATTGTGCTGATGTTAGCCATCAGGTCAGTGCAGTACTCGATGTCGAAGATCCGATCTCAGGGCTTTATAACCTAGAAATATCTTCACCGGGGCTTGATCGTCCACTGTTTAAGGCTGAACACTACCAGAGTTTCATGGGTGAAGAAGTCAGCTTGATGTTACGTATGGCAATGCAAAACCGTCGTAAATGGCGAGGAATTATCAAAGCTGTTGATGGTGAAATAATTACGGTTACGGTGGATGGAAAAGACGAAGTGTTCGCACTGAGCAACATCCAGAAAGCGAACCTGGTACCCCACTTTTAAAGTTCGGATGAGGCAACTAGGATGAATAAAGAAATTCTGGCTGTTGTGGAAGCGGTTTCTAATGAAAAATCTCTCCCTCGTGAAAAAATCTTCGAAGCATTAGAGATTGCATTGGCGACAGCCACCAAGAAAAAATATGAGCAGGAAATTGATGTCCGTGTTTGCATCGATCGTAAATCCGGTGATTTTGATACTTTCCGCCGTTGGTTAGTTGTTGAAGAAGTCACTCTGCCGACTCGTGAAATCACATTTGATGCTGCAAAATTTGAAGACCCAGAAATTGAACTGGGTGGTTATATTGAAGATCAAATTGAATCAGTAACTTTTGACCGTATTACAACCCAGACTGCAAAACAGGTTATCGTGCAGAAAGTACGTGAAGCTGAACGTGCAATGGTCGTCGATCAATTCCGCGAACAGCAGGGCGAGATCGTGACTGGTCAGGTCAAAAAAGTAAATCGTGACAATATTACGCTTGATTTGGGTAATAATGCTGAAGCGGTTATTTTACGTGAAGACATGCTGCCACGTGAAAACTTCCGCCCGGGTGACCGCGTGCGTGGTGTCTTGTATGATGTGCGTCCAGAGGCACGTGGTGCACAGCTTTTCATTAGCCGTTCTCGTCCAGAGATGCTGGTTGAATTGTTCCGCATCGAAGTACCGGAAATTGGCGAAGAGATCATTGAGATCAAAGCTGCTGCCCGTGATCCGGGTTCCCGCGCCAAAATCGCAGTAAAAACTAACGACAAGCGTATCGATCCGGTTGGTGCTTGCGTAGGTATGCGTGGTGCAAGGGTACAGGCCGTTTCCAGTGAGTTGGGCGGCGAACGAATTGATATCGTATTGTGGGATGACAATCCTGCGCAATTTGTTATTAATGCAATGGCTCCGGCGGATGTTGCATCTATCGTTGTTGATGAAGATAACTGTACGATGGATGTTGCCGTGGAAAACAGCAATCTTGCTCAGGCTATTGGTCGTAATGGCCAAAATGTCCGTCTGGCGGCACAATTGCTGAAAAAACATCGTGGTGATGACAAGTGGGAATTGAATGTCATGACTGCGGAAGAGCTGCAAGCGAAACATCAGGCAGAAGCTCATGCTTCTATTGATACATTTACTAAGCATCTCGACATTGATGAAGATTTCGCCACTGTATTGGTCGAAGAAGGTTTCTCCACACTGGAAGAGTTGGCCTATGTACCAATCAATGAACTTCTGGTAGTAGAAGGCCTTGATGAGGAAACCGTTGAAGTTCTCCGTGAACGTGCAAAAGCGGCCTTGACGACGCTAGAACTGGCCCAGAAGGAGAGTTTTGGTGATCAGCAACCTGCCAAAGATTTACTGGATCTGCCTGGCATGGAGCGTACTTTGGCGTTTAACCTGGCTGCCCTTGGCATCTGTACTCTGGAAGATCTTGCCGAGCAGGGTATCGACGACTTATCTGATATCGAAGGACTGAATGATGAGAAAGCAGGAGAACTCATTATGGCAGCCCGTAATATCTGTTGGTTTGGCGATGATGCATAAATAAACTGTAGCAGGAAGGAACAGAATGACAGAGGTAACCGTAAGATTACTGGCAGAAGAGATCCAGACATCGGTTGAACGCCTGATCCAGCAATTCGCTGATGCTGGCATTCAGAAAACCGCAACTGACTCTGTTTCCCAGAAAGAAAAAGAAGCTTTGCTGGCCCACCTGAACCGTGAACAAGGCGGTACTGGCGGCCAGCCAGGTAAATTGACACTACAGCGTAAAACGCGCAGTACACTGAACGTCCCTGGCACCGGTGGCAAAAGTAAATCGGTAGCGATTGAAGTCCGTAAAAAACGCACATATGTGAACCGTGACGCGATTGAACAAGCTAAAGCGGAAGAACAGGCGAAGCGTGAAGCGGAAGAGCAGGCTCGGCGCGAGGCAGAAGAAAAGGCGCGGCTTGAAACTGAAGCGAAGAAACTCGCGGAAGAGCAAGCGAAACGTGAAGCAAAAGAAAAAGCCAAACGTGAAGAGGCTGAAAAGGCTCAGCGTGAGGTAGCGGAAAAAGAAAAAGTGACTAAGCAACATACCGAAAAGAAATCGAAACCAGTGCAAACTGAGCCAGCAGCGCAAACTGAAAAAGCGCGTCGTGAAGCTGAAGCAGCAAATTTAAAACGCAAAGCTGAAGAAGAAATGCGTCGTAAAGTTGAAGCAGAAGCAAAACGTGTAGCAGAAGAAGCCCGCCGCATGGCAGAAGAAAATCAGGATAAATGGTCTGACAACTCTGATTTTAATGACAGCAATGACTACCATGTAACTACTTCCCGTCATGCCCGTGATGCGGAAGATGAGAATGACGCTAAAGTTGAAGGTGATCGCCGCACCCGAACCCGTGGTGGCAAATCCTCCCGCCAGAAGAAGAATAACAAACATTCTGAATCGAAAGCTGATCGTGAAGAAGCACGTGCAGTCGGCCGTACCAAAGGTAAACAGCGCAAAACCTCTGCTTTGCAGCAGAGCTTTACCAAACCTGTAGCAGCCGTTAACCGTGATGTAGTGATTGGTGAAACCATTACCGTTGCTGAACTGGCTAATAAGATGGCTGTTAAAGGTTCCCAGGTCATCAAAACCATGATAAAAATGGGCGCAATGGCGACCATTAATCAGGTTATCGATCAGGAAACAGCTCAATTGGTTGCTGAAGAAATGGGGCACAAAGTTATCCTGCGTCGTGAAAACGAACTGGAAGAAGCGCTGATGAGCGATCGTGACACCGGTGAAACTCAGGCAGAGCCTCGTGCGCCTGTGGTTACTATCATGGGTCACGTTGACCATGGTAAAACCTCTTTGCTGGATTACATCCGCTCAACCAAAGTGGCCTCCGGTGAGGCGGGCGGTATTACCCAGCATATTGGTGCATATCATGTGAAAACTGAAAAAGGCATGATTACCTTCCTGGATACTCCAGGCCACGCTGCGTTTACCTCCATGCGTGCTCGTGGTGCTAAGGCAACCGACATCGTTGTTCTGGTTGTCGCTGCGGATGATGGCGTGATGCCTCAGACTATCGAAGCTATCCAGCACGCCAAA
Organism: Xenorhabdus budapestensis; assembly: GCF_017743015.1. Lineage (NCBI taxonomy): Bacteria > Pseudomonadati > Pseudomonadota > Gammaproteobacteria > Enterobacterales > Morganellaceae > Xenorhabdus > Xenorhabdus budapestensis. The sequence continues at coordinate 4,018,485 of NZ_CP072455.1, read as the reverse complement.
GCAGCTAGTGTGCCAGTTGTTGTTGCGGTTAACAAAATTGATAAACCAGAAGCTGATCCGGATCGCGTGAAGAATGAACTGTCACAGTACGGTATTATTCCGGAAGATTGGGGCGGTGAAAACCAATTCATTAATGTATCTGCTAAAGCTGGTATCGGTATTGATGAATTGTTGGAAGCTATCCTGCTGCAAGCTGAAGTTCTGGAGCTAAATGCAGTTCGTACTGGTATGGCAAATGGCGTGGTTATTGAATCCTTCCTGGATAAAGGTCGCGGTCCTGTTGCTACCATTCTGGTGCAGTCCGGTACCCTGAACAAAGGTGATATCGTTCTGTGCGGCTTCGAATATGGCCGTATCCGTGCGATGCGTAACGAACTTGGTCAGGAAGTCATGTCTGCCGGCCCATCTATGCCAGTGGAAATCCTTGGTCTATCCAACGTGCCATCTGCGGGTGATGAAACGACTGTTGTACGTGATGAAAAGAAAGCACGTGAAGTAGCACTGTACCGCCAAGGCAAATTCCGCGAAGTGAAACTGGCTCGTCAGCAGAAATCCAAACTGGAAAACATGTTTGCTAACATGGAAGAGGGTAAGGTATCTGAACTGAACATCGTTCTGAAAACTGACGTTCAGGGTACATGCGAAGCGATTTGTGATTCACTACTGAAATTGTCTACTGACGAAGTGAAAGTGAAAATCATCGGCTCTGGCGTAGGTGGTATCACTGAAACGGACGCAACGCTTGCGGCAGCATCCAACGCGATTATTCTGGGCTTTAACGTTCGTGCTGATGCTTCTGCACGTCGTATCATTGAAAACGAAAGTGTTGATCTGCGTTATTACTCTGTTATCTATAGTTTGATTGATGAAATCAAACAGGCAATGAGCGGTATGCTGGCACCAGAATACAAACAGCAAATCATGGGATTGGCAGAAGTTCGTGATGTCTTTAAATCACCGAAATTTGGTGCAGTTGCTGGCTGTATGGTGACAGAAGGTACTATCAAGCGTAATAATCCAATCCGTGTCCTGCGTGATAATGTGGTTATCTACGAAGGTGAGCTGGAATCCCTGCGTCGCTTTAAGGATGATGTTAACGAAGTCCGTAATGGCATGGAATGTGGTATCGGTGTGAAGAACTACAATGATGTTCGTGTTGGCGATATGATTGAAGTCTTCGAAGTTGTTGAAGTTAAACGCTCTATCGATTAAAAAACCACAATTGCCCAATAGATTTCAGGTAGCAGCTTGAAAGAAAGACGGGTATAGATTCATTCCATTCTTGGGGGGCTCAATGCCCCCCAAAATGTCAGGAGATAAAACAATGGCAAGAGAATTCAGTCGTACTCAGCGCGTTGCACAGGAAATGCAAAAAGAGATTGCCATCATTTTACAGCGTGAAGTCAAAGATCCCCGCATCGGTATGGCAACTGTTTCTGGTGTTGAGGTTTCTCGCGATCTGGCTTATGCCAAAGTATTTGTGACTTTTCTGAATGTGTTAGTGGAAGAACATGATTCAGATAAGGTTCAGGGGAGTATCAAGGCATTGAATGAAGCCTCTGGGTTTATTCGTTCTTTGCTGGGTAAAGCGATGCGTCTGCGCGTTATTCCTGAACTGACGTTTTCTTACGACAGTTCTTTGATAGAAGGGATGCGCATGTCAAATCTGGTGACTAATGTCGTAAAAAATGACGAGCAGCGTCGTGCTTCTGCGGATCATAACGAGGAAAAGTAATGGGGCGTCGTCGTCGGGGTCGTGCGATACACGGTGTACTGCTGTTGGACAAGCCGCAGGATATTTCCTCCAATGATGCTTTACAGAAAGTAAGGCGGATCTTTAATGCCAGCAAAGCAGGTCATACAGGTGCGTTAGATCCGCTGGCAACAGGAATGTTGCCGATTTGCCTGGGTGAAGCGACCAAGTTTTCCCAGTTTTTGTTGGATTCTGACAAACGCTATAGAGTCATTGCCCGTTTAGGACAGCGCACTGATACTTCAGATTCACATGGAAAAATCATTTGTGAACGTGAAGTTCAGGTGACTCCGGCTCAGCTTGATGCAGCATTGGAGATATTCCGCGGTGATACCATGCAGGTTCCTTCCATGTACTCTGCGTTAAAACACCAGGGAAAACCGCTGTATGAATATGCCCGTCAAGGCGTTGAAGTTGAGCGGGAAGCGCGTCCAATTACCGTGTATGAATTGCAGTTCATTCGCTGGGAGGGTGATGAACTGGAGCTGGAAATCCACTGTTCCAAAGGAACCTATGTCCGCACGATCGTTGACGATTTAGGAGAGTTGTTGGGGTGTGGTGCCCATGTGATTTATCTGCATCGTTTGCAGGTTGCCAATTATCCTAATCATAGGATGGTGACATTGGAACAGCTGTATGGGTTAAAAGAACAGGCGGCAAGACAACAGATTGAAGCGGGAGAATTGCTCGATCCATTGCTGTTACCGATGGATACGGCAGTTACGCATTTCCCCGTAATTCATTTGACATCTGTCGTTGCTGCTTATTTTAAGCAGGGACAGCCTGTTCGTAGCCAGCACCGTTTACCATCTAGTGAGTGGGTACGCGTTACCGAAGGAGATGAAAACAAATTCATCGGTATTGCTGTGATTGATGATGATGGTTTAGTGGCTCCGCGTCGCTTGGTAGTTGAAACTGATGATAGTTGAAACATATCAAAAGTAAGCATTAATGGGACTATCTTGCGCTTCACCTATTTGCAGCGTAGAATGATGCGCCTGTATATGAGTAGCTGAATTAGAGATCGGCACTCGTCATTCGTAATCAATTATTTGGAGTTATACTATGTCTCTAAGTACTGAAGCAAAAGCGCAGATTATTGCTGAGTTTGGCCGTGGCGCTAACGACAGTGGTTCTAGCGAAGTTCAGATTGCCCTGCTGACTGCACAAATCAACCATCTGCAAGGTCACTTTGCAGAGCACAAAAAAGATCACCACAGCCGTCGTGGTCTGTTGCGTATGGTTGCACAGCGCCGTAACCAGCTGAACTACCTGAAGCGTAAAGATCTGGCACGCTACACCGCGCTGATTGAGCGTCTGGGACTGCGCCGCTAATCAATGAGTTTCAGTGGAAAGGGGCCTATCGGGCCCCTTTTCTTCTAGAAAGTGGAATTTAAGAAACTTAAATTCCGTTTCTGAAATATTTGAATCTCTTCAGCTACAGTGACTCGCGCGGCTAATGAGAGTACTGAAAAGGATATACCCGGTAGATTCCAAGTTATAGAGCGGCTAACAGAGCTGTTACTTGGAAAACAAAGGGGATTAAGCACTGTCATTAGTCGTGAGGGTGTAGCAATGAAGAGAATATCCATTGTTGCTGATATTTAAAAGGCAGCAACACTAACGAAGGAATATTATTTTGCTGAATCCGATTGTTCGTAAATTCCAGTATGGTCAGCACACTGTGACCATCGAAACAGGCATGATGGCTCGTCAGGCGACAGCGGCTGTTATGGTAAATATGGATGACACTGCGGTATTTGTTACCGTTGTTGGTCAGAAAAAAGTAAAACCAGGTCAGGATTTCTTTCCACTGACTGTTAACTATCAAGAACGTACATATGCTGCTGGCCGTATTCCTGGCAGTTTTTTCCGTCGTGAAGGCCGTCCGGGTGAAGGTGAAACCCTTGTTGCTCGTCTTATCGACCGTCCACTGCGCCCACTTTTTCCAGAAGGTTTCCTGAACGAAGTTCAAATCATTGCAACTGTTGTTTCTGTAAACCCACAGGTTCATCCGGATATCGTTGCTATGATCGGCTCTTCTGCGGCATTGGCATTGTCTGGCATTCCATTCAACGGCCCAATTGGCGCAGCACGTGTTGGTTATATCAATGATCAGTATGTACTGAACCCAACCAGCAATGAGCTGAAAAACAGCCGTCTGGATTTGGTTGTTGCAGGTACTGAAGGCGCTGTACTAATGGTTGAATCCGAAGCGGAGCTGCTGACAGAAGAACAGATGCTGGGTGCGGTGGTGTTCGGCCATGAACAACAGCAGATTGTGATTGATAACATCAATGCACTGGCTGCTGAAGCGGGTAAAGAGAAGTGGGATTGGGCACCAGAGCCTGTCAACCAATCTCTGCATGATCGCGTTGCTGAGTTGGCAGAAAGCCGTCTGGGCAATGCTTACCGCATTACTGAAAAACAGGAGCGTTACGCTCAGGTTGATACTATCAAAGAAGAAGTTTCTGCAATCATTCTGGCAGAAGCAGCAGAAAATAGCGTTGAGCTGGAAGAGACAGAAGTGCTTGAAGTGTTGTCTGTTCTGGAGAAAAATGTCGTTCGTGGCCGCGTACTGCGTGGTGAGCCTCGCATTGATGGTCGTGAAAAAGATATGGTTCGTGCACTGGACGTTCGTACTGGCGTATTGCCACGTACTCACGGTTCATCTCTGTTTACCCGTGGTGAAACTCAGGCACTGGTTACAGCAACACTGGGTACTGAACGTGATGCCCAGGTGATCGACGAGCTGATGGGAGAGTACACAGATCGCTTCCTGTTCCATTACAACTTCCCTCCATACTCTGTTGGTGAAACGGGTATGGTTGGTTCGCCAAAACGTCGTGAAATTGGTCACGGTCGTTTGGCGAAGCGTGGTGTTCTGGCGGTAATGCCTAGCATCAACGAGTTCCCGTATACGGTTCGTGTGGTTTCTGAAATTACGGAATCCAATGGTTCTTCTTCTATGGCTTCCGTCTGTGGTGCTTCATTGGCACTGATGGATGCAGGTGTACCGATTAAGGCAGCAGTTGCAGGTATCGCCATGGGGCTGGTGAAAGAAGGCGATAACTTTGTGGTTCTTTCTGACATTCTGGGTGATGAAGATCATCTGGGTGATATGGACTTTAAAGTTGCGGGTAGCCGTGATGGTATCAGCGCATTGCAGATGGACATCAAAATTGAAGGTATCACCCGTGAAATCATGCAAATTGCTTTGAATCAGGCCAAAGGTGCTCGTTTACATATCCTGAATGTGATGGAGCAGGCAATCCAGAGCCCACGTAATGACATTTCTGAATTTGCGCCACGTATTCACACCATCAAGATCAACCCAGATAAGATCAAAGATGTGATCGGTAAAGGTGGTTCCGTGATCCGTGCTCTGACTGAAGAAACAGGCACAACTATTGAAATCGAAGATGACGGTACTGTGAAGATCGCAGCGACTGATGGTGAAAAAGCTCGTCATGCTATCAGCCGTATTGAAGAGATTACTGCTGAAGTCGAAGTTGGCCGTATTTATACTGGTAAAGTTACCCGTATTGTTGACTTTGGCGCATTTGTTGCAATTGGCGGTGGTAAAGAAGGATTGGTACACATTTCTCAGATCGCAGACAAGCGTGTAGAGAAAGTAACTGACTATTTACAGATTGGTCAGGAAGTTCCTGTCAAGGTGCTGGAAATTGACCGTCAGGGTCGTATCCGTCTGAGTATGAAAGAAGCAGCAGTTAATACTATGCTGAATACTACCGATGAAGCATCACAATCACCGGAATCATCAGTAGAATAAATTTGACGTAGAGAGCGGTGTCCTGTAAAAAGGGCGCCGTTTATCCCCAATAAATTTCGAATTGTCGCCAACAGAGGGCAATTTGAAAGATACAGGGGGGCAGATAATTTCGGGCAGGATGCCTGAAATATACAATGTGGGTGGAACAACCGTGGGTGGAGTAACAGGGCATTCTGATTAATGTCTGACTTCGGGAGTGGGAAATGAATTCTTTTCTGCGCTGGTATTACGTTGCAGCTATTTTTCTCCTTATAGGATGTGGCAGCACTGAATGGCGTAAAAATGAAGTTTTTGCTATTCCACTTCAACCAACATTGCAACAAGAGGTTATTTTGGCACGCATGGAACAAATACTTGCGAGCCGCTCTCTTAAGGAAGATGAGTATGCACAGCTTTTATATGAAAGAGGTGTGCTGTATGATAGCCTCGGGCTGAGAGCATTGGCACAGAATGATTTTTCAGTGGCTTTGTCTATCCGTCCAGATATCCCTGAAATTTTTAATTATCTGGGGATTTATTTTACGCAGGCAGGCAATTTTGATGCTGCCTATGAAGCGTTTGATTCTGTTTTAGAGCTTGATCCAACTTACAACTACGCGCGGATGAATCGCGGAATTGCACTGTATTACGGTGGCCGCTATCGTTTAGCGCAGGATGATCTGCAGGCGTTTTATCAAGACGATCCAAATGATCCCTTCCGTTCGTTGTGGTTGTACCTTGTGGAAGAGAAAATCGATCCTAAGGTTGCAATGACTAATTTGTCGCACCGTTTTGACAAAACGAACCGGGGGCTATGGGGCTGGAATATTGTTGAATTTTATTTGGGTAAGATCAGTGAGAAAATACTGATGGAACGCCTGAAACAGGATTCGACAGATAACACTTCGCTCGCTGAGCATCTCAGTGAAACTGACTTCTATTTAGGTAAGCATTACCTAAGTCTGGGGGATGAGGATAGCGCAGTTGCGTTATTCAAGCTGACGGTAGCTAACAATGTTCATAACTTTGTTGAGCACCGCTATGCATTGTTGGAATTGGCGCTGCTAGGCCAAAGACAAGATGACCTATCAGTATCAGAATCGAACCAACAATAGCTGACGAACATTTTCACGACAGATTTTTAAGTCCACATCTTGAGAGGTGGGGGCTTATTTGTTCGTTTAATAACATAATTTGAGCCAGTTCACATTTTAAATGAAAATGACAGAAATTCTTTTCACTGTGTTATGTAGACTGGCCGCCACGATCAATGAGGCACCATTACATGACCACTGAGACTGAAATCTCTTTTGCTGATTTAGGATTATCAGCACCTATTCTTTCTGCACTGCAAGACATGGGCTATGAGAAGCCCTCACCAATTCAACAGCAATGTATTCCTCACCTGTTAAATGGCCGTGACGTGCTGGGTATGGCGCAGACTGGTAGTGGTAAAACTGCGGCATTCAGCTTGCCTTTACTGCATAATATTGATGCTGAGCTTAGAGCTCCACAGATCCTTGTGTTAGCACCGACCCGTGAACTGGCGGTACAGGTTGCTGAAGCATGTTCAGATTTTTCCAAACATATGCGTAACGTGAATGTTGTCGCGCTCTATGGTGGACAGCGTTATGACGTTCAATTGCGTGCTTTGCGCCAGGGGCCACAAGTTGTAGTGGGAACACCGGGTCGTCTGTTGGATCACCTGAAGCGTGGCACGTTGGATCTGTCCAACCTGAAAGGTCTGGTACTGGACGAAGCTGACGAAATGCTGCGTATGGGCTTTATTGAAGATGTTGAAAACATCATGAGCCAGATCCCGGCAGAACATCAGACTGCATTGTTCTCAGCGACTATGCCTGAAGCGATTCGTCGTATCACTCGTCGTTTCATGAACGAGCCACAAGAAGTTCGCATTCAGACCAGCGTAACCAACCGTCCGGATATCAGCCAAAGTTACTGGTCTGTTTACGGTATGCGTAAGAATGAAGCACTGGTACGTTTCCTTGAAACAGAAGATTTTGATGCGGCGATTATTTTCGTCCGTACCAAGAATGCGACTCTGGAAGTGGCAGAAACGCTTGAGCGTAACGGTTATAATTCTGCGGCACTGAATGGCGATATGAATCAGGCTCTGCGTGAACAGACTCTGGAGCGTTTGAAAGATGGCCGTCTGGACATTCTGATCGCAACAGATGTTGCTGCCCGTGGTTTGGATGTTGACCGCATCAGTCTGGTTGTTAACTATGACATTCCGATGGATGCTGAGTCATATGTACACCGTATCGGCCGTACAGGTCGTGCTGGTCGTGCTGGTCGTGCGCTATTGTTTGTTGAAAATCGTGAACGCCGTCTGCTGCGTAACATTGAACGCACCATGAAGCTGACAATCCCGGAAGTAGAGCTGCCGAATGCTGAACTTCTGAGCCAGCGTCGTCTGGAAAAATTCGCTGCTAACGTTCAGCAGCAGTTGGAAAGCAGCGATCTGGATCAATATCGTGCTCTGCTGTCTAAATTGAGTATCAGCGACGAGTTGGATATAGAAACATTGGCTGCGGCACTGCTGAAAATGGCACAAGGTGAGCGTCCACTGATCCTGCCACCAGATCCAGTTCGTCGTCCTCGCCGTGAATTTAATGAACATGATGACCGTCGCCGTAATGGTAATGGTAATGGTAATGGCTTTGGTGAGCGTGACAGAGGTGATAGAGGTGACAGAGGTGATCGTCCTCGCCGAGAACGCCGTGATGTTGGTGATATGGAACTGTACCGTATTGAAGTGGGTCGCGATGATGGTGTTGAAGTACGCCATATTGTTGGTGCTATCGCTAACGAAGGTGATATCAGCAGCCGCTACATCGGCAATATCAAACTGTTCGCAACGCACTCCACAATTGAGCTGCCAAAAGGGATGCCGGGAGAGTTATTGTCTCACTTTACCCGTACCCGTATCCTGAATAAGCCAATGAACATACAGTTGATGGGGGATGCACAGCCATTTGAACGTCGTGAGCGTCGTGGTGGTGGTCGTAACGGTAATGGTGGTAATGGCTCACGCCGTGATCGTGACGGTTTTGGCAATAGCGGTGGTCGTCGTTTTAACAATGAACGCCGTGGTGGCGGTGAGCGCGGTTCTTTCCGTGGTCGCAATAACGACGATTTCAACGGTGGTGGACAACGTCGCCGTCAGCAACAAAGCAATGGTAACGTGTAATACCCTGTTGATTGTTGTCTCGTGTTAGCAATAACACGCTGAAATATCAAATTGAATTAAGCCCTTTCCCCTATAAAGAGAAAGGGCTTTTATGTTTTCAATATTTTCATTTTACCAAATCGGGCAGAATTAGGGTGTTCAATTAATTGTGTTGCTTTTTCTAAAAATAACTCGTCGAGAGCAATAGCGGCTATACATTTTCTTATTTTATTCTGGATTAATAGTAGAGAGTACAGACATTATCTCTGCAAAAATGATTAACTTAACCCCAATTCTTCTTTGAGAGGCTTTAAGTAACGGCGGCTGACAGGAATTCGTTCATCATTGCTCAATACCAATTCCGCCTGACGATTCTCCCCAAAAACAATCTCCCGCAAATGCGTCATATTGACCAGATACTGTCGATGGCAACGGGTCAGGGGAGTACGGATTTCCAGAGTGCGCAAGGTCAATTCAGTAAAACCTTCCTGTCCGTTGGCACTCATCACATATACCCCACTCAAACGTGAGGTGATATACAACACATCATCCAGTTGCATCAGCCATATCCGGCTGTGTCCTATGCAGGGAATATATTTCAGTTGCTCATTTTCGGGTTGTAAGTCTGTCAGACTCTGTTTTTGATAACCCGAACGCAGTCGTTGTAATGTCTTGCTCAGTCGCTCTTTTTCCAGTGGTTTTAGCAGATAATCAAATGCATGCTCTTCAAACGCCTGTATTGCATATTCATCAAAAGCAGTAAGAAAAACGATATAAGGGCGATGCTCAGGGTCGAGCATACCTACCATTTCAAGCCCGGTGATGCGAGGCATTTGAATATCAAGGAAAACCACGTCCGGTTTCAGACGATGAATGGTGCCAATTGCTTCTACTGCATTGGCACATTCACCGATGATCTGAATATCTGTTTCCTCTTCTAACAGGCAACGTAAATTCTCACGAGCCAGTGGCTCATCATCAACAATTAGTACATGCATAACTACGCCGCCTTATCAGCCTCTTTTTCCAATGGCAAACATAAAATGACACGGGTAAATTCTTCTGGTTGGTAATCAACACGCACACCATAATGTTCACCATAGCGAAGCCGCAAGCGCTTATCTACTAAACTCATTCCAAGTCCATTCCCCATTTTTTTCGGGCAATAAAGCCCCGCATTATCTTCAATTTCTACCAATAGCAGATTGGTTTGCTGGTGGGCTCTAATCGTAATTCTTCCGGTATCCAGTAACTGTGATGTGCCATGTTTAATTGCATTTTCGACCATAGGTTGCAGGGAAAATGCAGGCAATTTGGCATAACGTAGAGACTCCGGTATATCTATGGTTATCTGGAGATGTTCACAAAATCGCGCTTTTTCAATTTGTAAGTAAGCATTCACATGCTCTACTTCATTTTGTAGTGTGGCAATTTCTTCTGGTCGCTTCAGATTCTTGCGAAAGAATGTCGAAAGGTACTGCACAAGCTGGCCCGCTTGCTGGCTATCGCGTCGGATCACTGCCTGTAGTGTATTCAGGGCATTAAATAAAAAGTGAGGATTCACTTGCGCGTGAAGTAGTTTCACTTCTGATTGTAATAGAGACTGCTTATTTCGTTCATATTGTCCCGCAAGGATTTGGGCAGAAAGCAAGCTGGCAATTCCTTCGCCTAATGTTCGATTGATCGAACTGAATAAACGATTTTTGGCTTCATATAATTTTATCGTACCGATTACTTGCTGATTTTCTCCCCGCAGAGGAATAACCAGTGCTGAACCCAATTTGCAAATGGGACTAAGAGAACAGCAATAGGGGATTTCGTTACCATCAGCGTAGACGACTTCATTATTTGCTATCGCACGATGTGATTGCTCGGAAGCAATAGGTGTTCCCGGTAAGTGATGGTCAGAACCAATACCAATAAATGCCAGTAGTTTTTCCCGATCAGTAATTGCGACGGCCCCGATTTCCAGTTCCTGATAGATAACTTTTGCTACACGCATGCTGTTAGCTTCATTAAATCCCTTAAGTAATATCCCTTCGGTACATACCGCGATTTTCAGGGCCTGGGCAGAAAAAGCACTGGTATATTTTTCGAATATGGCTCGTCTGTCCAGCAATATGCGGATAAACATAGCTGCTCCGATACTGTTAGCGATAATCATAGGAGCGGCGATATTTTTCACTAAATTAAATGCTTCACTGAAAGGGTTAGTAAACAGCAGAATAATCCCCATCTGAGCACATTCGGCAAAGAATGTCACAATCGCCGCAGTCCATAGATTAAGTAACTTATTGATCTTGCCCTGCTTCATTAAATAACTGTGTACAAGGCCGCCAATAACGCCTTCTATAATGGTGGATACCATACAACTGAATGCGGTCATTCCACCAAGGGAATAGCGATGTAATCCTCCGGTGAATCCTACCATCGCCCCGACTGTTGGCCCGCCAAGGAACCCCCCTAATACAGCACCAATGGCACGGGTATTAGCAATAGAATCATTAACATGCAGGCCAAAATATGTTCCCATTATGCAGAAGATGGAGAAAATGACATAACACATGAGCTTATGAGGTAAGCGAACACTCACTTGCAATAAAGGAATGAACAGAGGTGTTTTACTCAGTAGCCAGGCAATCACCAGATAGATACACATCTGCTGGAGCAGTAGTAAAACGAGGTTAAATTCATACATATTTTTTCACGACATGTTTGATAACGATAAATTAATTTATGCAGTTATTATCAAAGCTTGAATTTAACGCCGTCAATAGTACGTTGAAGATTAATGTATTTCCGGATCTTGAGAGGATTATCCACCCTCTTCGGCAAGGGCGGATTTTTTAAGGATTTTTGTCGAAATAAATAGGAATAGGGTTATTCAGTGCAGATAACGTAATCGGTGACTATCTCGTTAATAACATGAACTGCGCCATCATCTATATTCACGGCGAAATGAACATTTTTCCCGTGTTCATCTATTCCGGGTGTTGAAGAACGATAAGAACGGAATTGTGGCCAGCCGTACAGCTCATGCATCGCATTTTGTTGATGTGTGCGGTACAGGCTGGCTAAATCTTCTACTGTCGATAATTTTTTATGCATTTTTTTGCAATACTATACAGCGCCTTTATAGACGCGACATGGCCAAATCTCACCATTTTCAAGATACGTAGTCATTCCTTTCATATCCATATCTGCTAACTCAGCTTGTAACAGAGATCGGTCAAAAACGGCTCCGTTTGTATTTGTCACCGTTTTAGCCATATGTCCCCAAAAATTTGCGTACTTAGAATCAGGGCTGGTCACGACAGTAAAAATGACATCTTCAGTTTTCGGGTTTGAGACGCCATATGCTTTTATTTGCAAGGTCGTTTTTACGCCGAGTCCATTTGGGTCGGTGATGGGGAGCGACAAACTACCCTGATCTCCCGTTACTCCTTGGTAGTGACCTGATTCACTGTCTATCAGCGCAGTAACTGTTTGAGGAAATTCCTGACGGTTTAGTGCATTGGTTGCTTTCATTTCTATAGGGACATTTTTTACAGGCTGTCCGTGATTGAATGCTTTAATATTCAGGGTAATTGTTTCGCCTTTTTTTACTTTTCCTGTATTGATAGTGATTTCCAGGTTATCAGCTATCCCTTTGACTTTTCCGCTTTCAGTGCCACCATAGGTATGGTTACCTTGCTCTTGACCCATACTGGTATCAATCGTTTTGGTATTCCCAGTAATGTGGAGACCATTCTGTGCCTGAACAACAAGCACTTTGATTTTACCTCCGTTGGCAAGCAAGCTTCCAACGTCCCATTGAGTATTGCCATTGCCGGATATCTCTTGTTTGCGGTCAATATCGAAAGTCAGCAATGGAATAGGCGTATAATTAATTCCGGCAGTAAAGGCTGCGGGGGTCTTTTGGCGGTGATCTTTATTGATTAACCCAACTTCATCGCCAAAATATTGTTCATATACCAACTTACCGCCAAGTTGTGGCAAAGCGGGGATATAGCCTTGTGCTCTCACATAAAACCATTGGCAGGGCGTTCATCGTAATCTTTCAGCAAACGCGAATCTTTCCAGTTAGTTAAGCGAAAATAGCCGTTCATGCCTAATCTCAGATAATCGTGGGCGTACTCTGTACCGAGGCCAAGCCGGGTATTATCTCCGGTAAGATCGTGATCCAGAAAAGCATTGCATCCCGGCATCCAGTTATCAAAAAATTGACGTTGTCCGATACCGATATTGATGGTGTTGCGTTTATCAATGCGGCGCAGGCCAAATTGAGTGTCAGTATCTCACCAACGCGGGTAGCCGCATTAGCCAGCTTGCGTTCTGTATCATTGGTTCCGGAAAATGGTTCTGATGGAAAGTAATTGAATGGTAAATATTTATTAGGGCGCGATTTAGGGACATCAATTTCATCACCAATCTCAAGTACTGGAAACGGTTTGCTGAAAGTACGGAATTTATTTATTTCCTTAAGTTGATTAATGGTGAAACCGTAACGTTTAGCTATTGTATGGATCGTTTCTCCCGGCTTCAGAATATAAGGCTCAGTTGGTATTGCCAGAGGGGAATGTTGAGACATCGTATGCGTTTAGGCGGCGGCGATAATAGGAGTAAATGTGCCAGCGAGCGGGAACGAAAATTGGACGATAATATTCACCCAGGCTACTCGTTTCAGCAAGCGTTGCTGATTTTGTGTCCGGGACTTATCAAATTTTTTGTGCATAAAAATAAACCTGTAATAGTAACAGCGTCAGGTGATGATGAAATAAAAGAGGGGCAAAACGGTATTGCCTTATTTGAGACATCATAAATTGGTTAACAAAAAAATTGTTAATTTGTTAACACAAGGATTATTGATTTGACATATCTTATGCATGTGGTTTTTATTCCAGCATAAAATTATTTAGTGGTCAACATTACTTTCTATATCAGGCATTTTAAATAAAAAATAATAGGTGATTTATACGTATTTTTTATGAGATTAAAACATGGTTTTTAAAATTTTTTCAAATAAAAACATTATGTTGAAATTTTTATATCTTATATGTCCAGAGATTATCTGAGGAAGGATAAAAATAGCCTTAAATATAAGGGAATTTTTGACAGCCAAATATTTGTTGCAAATTATTATTAGTTTTTATTTGTATTTTAATTTTATTAATCTTTAATTTTCTATTGGCGAATATTCTGCAATGTAGATTCAGAAAGAACTCTCTTTTTAATTTATAATTAAATATTAATTGATGAATTTATTTTAAGAAATAAAAATAATCAGAGAACAAGTCGAATTGATGGAATATGTTAATTTCCCGTCTTACTGCCACTTGAAATTGATTGGGTATATAATGTGATAGGTAGCTGCATAAAGCATTTCATTTTTGTCAATGATCAGGCGCACTAATTTCTAAAAAGAATTTATGAAGATAGTGTCACATTAGGTCGGTATAGCTAAACTAATTCGTTAATCTCTGACGAGTTTTGATCTGGTAGTATGCTTGGAGCTTACAAAACATAATGAAGAAAAGAACACTTTTCACGATATTGCTGATTATCTTTCTGACCGCAATGGCCGTGCTTTTTCGCTCACATCATCAGGACTTATTGTTGCAGGGAGAGGTTGAAGCACCCGAGGTCATCATTGCATCTAAAGCCTCTGGACGAGTGGTTGCGCTTCACGTTAGGAGAGGAGACGATATAAAAGCCGGGCAACTATTGGTAAGCCTTGATGGCCCTGAACTGACTGCAAAAGTTGCCGCAGCTCAAGCCGCTCGTGATCAGGCCAAAGCAAAACTCAATTTATCTTTGCATGGTACACGAGAAGAAAATATTCGCAGTCTGGAAGCGGCATACTTACAGGCTGAATTTGGATATAAAAACGCTCAACGTGAATTTGAGCGACTCAGTAATATTTCAGTCAAAGGTTATTCATCTGCGAGTGAATTGGATAACGCACGAAACGCGCGTGATATTGCTTACCAGAAAATGCTGTCAGCAAAAGCGGAGCTGGATGCAGGAAAAAATGGTGATCGTATAGAATTACGGCAACAATATCAGGCAGCATTGAATGAAGCCGAAGAAAAATTACAGGAGTTAAAAATTCAGAGTAATGATCTACAGGTAAAAGCTCCCGTTGATGGTGAAGTTGGACCACTTCCGGCGGAGGTCGGGCAACTTTTCAATGCCAGTAGCCCATTGGCAACATTAGTACGTATGCCTGAAGCTTACTTTGTCTATAACTTGCGCGAAGATATTCTGGCTAAAATCCGTAAAGGTGACAAAGTGACATTGCGTGTACCGGCTTTGGATAACAAAGATGTTGAGGCAGAAGTACGTTATATCGCTCCAATGGGGGATTACGCGACAAAACGGGCAACTCGTGCGACAGGGGACTTTGATCTGAAAACATTTGAAGTGCGTTTATACCCACTACAACCTGTTGATGGGCTGCGTCCGGGAATGAGTGCATTATGGCACTGGGATAAGTAAGGTGGCAGCTTGATGAACAGAAAAGCTGTGTGGCATGGTCTTAAATGGAATAGTCTTAAATGGCATAATCCTGAATGGCATAGCTTTAAGCGTGCGTTTACCCGCGAGCTGGTGGTTGCAGTCCGTAGCCCGATTTTTCACTGGCTGAGTTGGCTGTTTCCTCTGTTGCTGTTTATCTTAATCAGTGCCAATTTTTCGGAAGGAACGTTGCTAAACCTGCCTGTTTCAGTAGTGGATAATGATCACAGTACTTTATCACGCACATTAATTCGTAATTTAAATGCGGCCCCTCACGCTGATATTAAAACTTATGATAATGGCCTGACGGAATCACTAGAGAGATTGGGGAGTGCAAAGGATTACTCTTTACTCTATATCCCCCATGATCTAGAAAAAGATGCGTTGAGTGGTAAACAGCCAACAGTGAGCATCTATTATAATGCCTTGTTTTATGGTTCAGGGCGTTATTCGATTCAGGACTTCAGCGGATTGATGGTAGAAACAAATGCTAAATATCGTGAGATCATTGCGTCTGAAATTGGTCGTCAGCTTCCACCACTTGCTAAGGCGACGATGTCTTATGACAGCCTGTTCAATGCCAGTGGCAGTTATATCTATTTCCAGCAATTTGCTGCAACCATCCATTTATTACAGCTTTTCGTCGTGACCTGTACTATTTATACGATGGCAAGGGGAAAGCAGCTCTTAAGCGCAAAATCTTTTGTACCGGCTTTATTAGGAAAACTTGCGCCTTATACCTTAATTTTTACCCTGTTGTTGATGATAGAAATTGCAGCATTGGTTGCATTCTCTGATGCCAAAGTTGCAGGTAACCCGATATATATGCCGGTTGTTGGATTTTTCTATGTGATTGCGGCTCAAAGTATCGGCTTATTATTGTTTACTTTCACCAGTAGTGCATTGACGGCTTATTCGCTAATCGGAATGCTGGTTAGTATTGCGATGTCATTTTCTGGCATGGTGGTGCCTGAATTATCAATGGTATGGCCGGCAAGAGTTATTTCGAATCTGGAGCCATTAACCCATGCTTTAAATGCCATGTTCGATATCTTTCTGCGGGAAGTGTCATTAAAAATCATCCTGCATATTTGCATGCTATTGATGATTTATCCTTTGGTTTGTGCCTTGTTGATCCGCAATCGCTTGTGGAAACGGCTTAACCAGCCAGGGGAAGTTATATGATGCAGAGGAAGCAGATAAATGAATAACTGGAAGATGTATTGGCAAACTTTCCACAATGTATTGTTGGGAATGCTGGAAAAACCCTTGTGGTTAATGCTGATTGTTTCTCTGTGTGTGATGAGTCTGGTTTATGTCCACCCTACATTATGGGATCTACCCATCGCGATTATTGATCAGGACAACAGCCATATGAGCCGTGCGCTGATCCGCCACGTTGATGCGACGGCGAAAGTTGAAACCAAAAGCTACGCTAGTCTTGCTAACGCCCGTAATGACATGTTACGACGGAAAATCTTCGCCATTATCATTGTGCCGCCGGATTTTGAAAAACGTCTTTTAGGCGGAAAAAATGTGACAGTACCGGTTTATGGTGACGCGACGAACCGCCTTGCCAATGGGCAGATTCAGCAGGATTTGGCGTTGGCGTATCAACAATTATTATCTGAATACAATACCCAGTTACTGCTGAAATCGGGTTTCAGTACGGAACAGGTGAAAGTACTGCTACAACCGATTAAAGGAGAAACCATTGGATTATTTAATCCGGGGATCAGTTATGCCGCAATTGTTTTTCCCGGACTACTGGTGATGCTTTTGCAGCACTCCTTGTTGATTGCTTGTGTACGTGTGAGTATTGCTATACGTAGCACTCCTAACGGTAAGCCTCCACTCCCTGTCTATCTGGGTGCTTTGTCTGCGCTGTTGCCTATTTGGCTGTTTTTGTCTGTTATCTTTTTTGTCCTGTGGCCATGGGTATTGGGATATCGGCAGGATGCACCAATTTATCAATTGTTGCTGATGACTTTCCCATTCCTGCTGGCAGTATTGGGGTTAGGTAAACTGGTAACAGAGTGTTTGCGCAGTGTGGAAATGATTTATCTGACATTGGCGTTTATCACTACTCCTGTTTTCTATATTTCGGGGACTATCTGGCCGGTTCAGGCGATGCCTGATTGGGTAAGAGCGATTTCATCAGCTTTGCCATCCACATGGGCAACCAAAATTATCGCAGGAATAAACCAAATGAACATGCCTTTACAAAGTATGTTGGGGGATATTGCAATGATCCTGTTCCTTGGTGTTGTGTACATGATCCTGGGGATTTTGGTTGGGATGTTGCGTAATGGTGAGCTGCGGGGACTGAAGAGTTTTAGGAAACTGCAGCGAAAGAATTAATAACAATAATCAAGAATTATCTTTAGACTGATAATGAAAATATATTGATTTGGGACAGGTTCCGTGCAAATGTCACTGGTGCTGATTTACTGGATCTCAGTGATAGAATTTTATTATCAATTCTTGAGATAGTATCAGGAAATATCACAGTATTTAGGTAAAATAACATGTTCCTTTTCACGAAAAGGGATCTGACTTGTGTTAGGTTAAATCCACTTTCCGTTTTGGTTTATTATCGTTAGCTGAATTTATCAAAGTGGAACAAAAAGAGGGCGCAGATCAGCACGATCGCGCGTTATCGTCATGTTAATCAGGGTCGAAATTCCGGTTGATGCCACGGGTATTGATCGCTTGCTGCGAGAATCCTTTGAGACCTCGGCAGAAGCTGAGTTAGTTCATAGATTAAGAGAAGATGGCTTGTTGACGCTGGGTGTTGTTGCGACTGACGATGAAGGTCACGTGATTGGCTATGTTGGTTTCACACCTGTTGACATCAATGGTCAGGATCATAATTGGGTTGGATTGGCGCCATTGGTAGTGTCTGAACCGTATCGTCGTCAGGGCATTGGTGAGAAGTTAGTGTATGAAGGATTGGATAGCCTGAATGAGTTTGGTTATGGCGCAGTAGTCGTGCTTGGTAAACCTGAATATTATCACCGTTTTGGTTTCAGGCTTGCTAAAGAGTACCAATTACATTGTCAATGGCTTGATAGTGAGGAATTCTTTCAGGTTTACACACTGGCTGATGTCTCGCTGGATGATTGTCATGGTTTAGTCACATATCCCAGTCATTTTGATTATGTGTAACTACAAGACGTAAATACAGAAATAGTAAATACACGCTGAAGAAATGCTGGAGATACTCTGGCAACGATGTCTATTCTAATGAAGTCTCTGACAAATAGATTTCTATACAGACAGGCTGGGTTGTAACCAGCCTCTCTTTTTGCTGTTTGTTTAGTTGCTTCACTCGGTATTCCAGCTTTAATGCTGTGCTCTTATCTCGTACTAAACTGTGATAGACCAGAGTCAATGAACCTTTTCCCCTCAAAGCCTTCGCCCCTTTTCCGGTACTGTGTTGTATCAGACGACGGGAAATATCTGTAGTAATTCCGGTATATAAAGAACCATTCTGGGTTTTTATCAAGTAAAGATACCAATCAGATTTGTTAATATTCATTAGTAATTTTAAATAGTTACAAATATATAAATACTGTATGGGATTAAATCATTATGAGGCTATAGACTGTATTATGGTTTTTTGAACATCATAACATGATGAATTATATTAAATTACATGTTTATTAACAGTAAGTGACAGAATTTTTTATTCAAAATAACTGAAAAACTATAGCAAGAGTTGCTAATTATCATTTTTTGAAGAAGCGTATAACTTGATCTAAGTCACAGAGAGACACCCTTTATATTGAAAAGTAGACAGAGGATCTGAAAATGAGAAATGCAAAATTTATTGCCGCTGTTTTAACACTATGTGCTGTTTCGTTTGGTTCTTTTGCGGCAACTGAAGTAAGAAATGCTACAGGAGAGAAGATTGGTATTGTTTCTGTGACGGGAGCAGAAACACTGGATAACCTGACAGAAGAGTTATCCAAAAAAGCTGACAAAGCTGGAGCATCTTATTTCCGCATTATTTCTGCTACTGGAGACAATAAACTGCATGGTGTTGCTGAAATTTATAAATAACTTATAGTTAAAACAGATTAAATCTTATACTACTGTATAACTATCAGAACACATCTGGACATTGATCCAGCTATGTGTTCTGATTGAGATGAGCAAATATAACAGTATGGAATTAGATGGAATTGAATAAAGATATCTTAATAATCTGCCAGTACCTTGCCGAGCAACATGTCTTCACAATTTGTACTTCTTCAAATCAGGATCTATGGTGCGCAAATTGTTTCTATGCCTTTGATGTCGATAAAATGACACTTTGGTTTATGACTGAACCTGATACCCGCCACGGTAAAATGATGCAGGAAAACGCCGTAGTTGCAGGTACTATTGCCGGACAAACTCACAATGTTTCCCAGATCAGAGGCATTCAGTTTCGTGGTGAAGTCGTCCCATTGACAGGTAGGGATGAAACAGTTGCCAAAGCAAGTTACTGCCACCGCTTTCCTATAGCGATAACAGCAAAATCGCCTATTTGGCAATTGAACCTGAATGAGATCAAAATGGTGGACAACACCCTTGGCTTTGGCAAAAAATTACATTGGCAGCGTTAATATCAGTATCGTAATTAATTATCGTAAATAGTGAATAACCTGATTACTACTGCCTCGCCAGATTAACGCCGGGTCGTGCAACGCCTGTTCAAATTTCCCGTCAACTAACACATGAATATAACTGACAATTTCTTGTTGGAGACCGCTTAACTCGTGGAGTACATAACCTGTCCATAGCCAGATATCTTTATTCGGGCACTCTCTCTTTATCCGTTTGACCAGTTTGAGAATATCGGGTGTATTGGAGGGATGAAGAGGGTCGCCGCCAGACAATGATAACCCTTTCCGTTTGATGCGAAGATCTTTCAAGTCAGTAATGATCTGATCTTCAACAGCCTGCGTGAACGGATAACCTGAGTTAGTCCGCCATGTACTTTGGTTATAACAACCACGACATTGATGGGAACAGCCAGCCACAAACAGGGTACAGCGGGTTCCGGGGCCATTCACCACATCAACCGGATAATATTGATGGTAATTCATAGTATTAGCCAATTCGCTCGTTACTGAGATGTTTGATGCGACGTTTCACCTCTTCCTGTTTACCTGCGTTAAACGGACGGGCATCAGGGCTGCCAAGATATCCACAAACCCGTCGGATCACAGAAACATGCGCTGGATCATGATTACCACAACGAGGACAGATGAACCCTTTGCTGATACAGGAAAATTCTCCGGTAAAACCGCATTGATAGCATTCATCAATTGGAGTATTGGTTCCATAGTAAGGGACACGGGAATAACTGTAGTCCCATACATCTTCCAATGCCTTCACATTATGTTGCAGATTGGGATATTCGCCATAGCAGATAAAACCACCATTCGCTAATGGGGGATAAGGTGCTTCAAAGTCCAGCTTATCGTAGGGATTGACTTTTTTCTCTACATCCAGATGAAAACTGTTGGTGTAATAACCTTTGTCCGTGACTCCCTGGATCACGCCAAATTCAGCGGCATCAAGGCGACAGAAACGGTCACATAAACTTTCACTTGGCGTACTGTATAAACTGAATCCATATCCGGTTTCCTGTTTCCAGGTATCAACCGCTTTGCGTAACCGCTTGACGATAGCGATTGCTTTTTGGCGACGTTGTTCATCGTCAAATAGATGAATGTGATCACCGTATAACGCATTAATTGTTTCATTGATACCAATATACCCTAATGAAATAGAAGCCCGCCCATGTTTGAAAATTTCGGCAATATTGTCATCCTCTTTCAACCTTATTCCACAAGCGCCTTCCATATAGAGGATAGGGGCAACCCGTGCTTTGGTGTTTTCAAGACGTTCAATTCGGGTCATTAATGCTTGTCTGACAACCAACAGGCGCTGCTCCAGTAGCTGCCAAAAACGCATTTCATTGCCTTTGGCTTCAATCGCGATACGGGGAAGATTCAGACTTATTACCCCCAGATTATTGCGCCCTGCATGAATTTGTTGACCCTTCTCTTCATAAACACCGAGAAAGCTACGGCAACCCATTGGCGTTTTAAATGATCCGGTTACTTTAACCACTTGATCATAATTAAGAATATCTGGATACATGCGCTTGCTGGCACATTCCAGAGCCAATAATTTGATGTCATAGTTGGGATCTCCAAATTTATGATTCAGCCCGTCACGAATGGCAAAAACCAGTTTTGGGAATACGGCGGTTTTGTGATTTTTGCCTAAGCCTGCAATGCGGTTACGTAAAATAGCCGTTTGAATCAAACGGGATTCATTTGATGTCCCCAGTCCAAAACCGAATGTCACAAACGGTGTTTGTCCGTTGGCGGTGTGCAGCGTGTTCACTTCATACTCCAAAGATTGGAAAGCATCGTAACACTCTTTTTCGGTGCGGGCTTCAGCATAGGCTGTGTGATCCGTAATATGCCACTCTTTTGCGATGATCAAATGTTTGTTATAGCTGGCCTTAACGAATGGAGCGAGCACTTCATCAATACGGTCGATGGTTGTACCGCCATAAATATGGCTGGCGACCTGTGCAATAATTTGGGCTGTAATGGCAGTCGCTGTGGAGATCGATTTTGGCGGTTCAATCTCGGCATTTCCCATCTTAAAACCCTTGGTCAGCATGCCCTGTAAGTCAACTAACATACAGTTAAACATTGGGAAGAATGGGGCATAATCCAGATCATGATAGTGAATTTCTCCTTTTTCATGTGCCAGAACAACATCACCCGGCAACATATGTTGTTTGGCATACTGTCTGGCGACGATCCCTGCCAGTAAATCACGCTGAGTGGGGATCACTTTAGCGTCTTTATTGGCATTTTCATTGAGTAAAGGCAGATCACTCTGTTCGATCAGGCCGCGGATTTCCTGATCTAGTCGATCATGCCATTTGTGGAGAGCTTTTTCCCCAACATTAACTGTATGGTCACTGTGCTGCATCACAACCGTTTTCACAATAGGGTTCCTCAATATGTTATCCACAAACTAAAACTGCATGATGGTCAGTTTTTAGCTTGGTGTGGATAATCTTGTGTATAATCACTATATATAGTTATTTATTTATATTTAAGCACAATATATGGGTTTTTCTATCCAATATACCATTCAATAAGTTGATCTAAGACAAAGAAAAGGGAAATTATTCTGAGGAGAAGTGGGGGGCAAAAGGAGAGAATACCAACCCTGATATTGAGTTATCAGGGTTGATGGAGCTATGAATTAGCTGCGGACTGCGATCGCTTCGATTTCGATTTTCACATCTTTTGGCAGACGAGCAACTTCAACACATGAACGAGCGGGAAAAGGCGCGTTATGTTCAGTAAAGAATGCTTCATAGGCTGCATTCACTGTAGCAAAATCATTCAGATCTTTAACAAACACTGTAGTTTTTACGATATTCGCTACTTTCAGGCCAGACTGTTCAATAATAGCCTTGACGTTTTCCAGTGATTGGCGGGTTTGTGCCGTGATATCTTCAGAAACGTCACCCGTTTTCGGATCTACAGGGATCTGACCGGAAGTAATAACCATGCTGCCTAGATCAACGCCCTGAACATAAGGGCCGATTGCGGCTGGTGCATTGTCGGTATGAATGGAATGTGACATTAGAAACTCCTGTTTAACGTCAGAATAGAAAATTTTTGTGAGGCCAACATTATAGTGCCCCTCTGCCCGGCATCAACTGCGGGATTTTAATCGTTGCTGATGACAGCCTGACGATCAAACTCTTTTTCGCAGTATTTGCAACAGACGACAACATCGTTAGCGGCTTCCATGACGCGGAAACTGCTTTCTACTGGTTCATTATGACTGATACAGTTACCGTTCGGGCATACAAGGATACCGTCAATCTGCTCTGGTAGGTTGATTGGCATTTTCTTCACGACAACGTAATTTTCAATATTATTCACAGTTGCATGTGGCGCATACATAGCGAGTTGATTTGCCTGTTGTTCTGTCAGGAATGTATTTTCAATTTTGATTAGATCTTTCTTACCCAATTGATTGGAAGGTAAATTTAGACCAATAGTAATGCGTTGGTCGGTTTCTGTGAGTTTGAATAGTGACAATAACTTAAAACCAACATGGGCCGGAATGTGGTCGATAACTGTGCCACATTTAATGGCTTCTACTTGTAATTGATGATCTTGTAGTGAATGGTCTTGGGTCATGTTGTGCTGTGAATACCGCTTAGGGTATTCCTCCTCCAGATATTAGGGAATCAGGGACATGCATCTATTTTGTCATATAAGGTTTGGTATTTCATCCTGCGTAATGGACATATCATAGTTGCTTGTGAAATCAACCACCGACTAAAGTCGGTGGTTGTTGAGTTTGTTGTGGGGAAAACGTCATAGTCGGTGGAAAACTGTGTTGATAATGTTTCCCTATTTAGATATTTCCTGTATATGTCATTAAGTTTTTATGGGAACTTAACCTTAGAGAGCATACTCTTCACAATAATGCCGTGTGTGAGAGATACCGGTATCATATACATTTTCCCAAAAAAACTATGGGTAATTACAGATGCTGTCACCGTTGCTGTGGAACCGTTTACATGATTGTCATCAGAGAAAACGTTCAGGGATATCAAAACCGTTAAGTGTACATCTTTCGACAAGAGACACATTTCATTATCACTAATACGTACAATTTTAAAAAAATCAATATGGCTTCCGTTATGCAGTGTTTCTTTTAAGTGCCCACCAGAGAATCCGTGAATTTTTTTAACGCCTGCAAGACTTGAGATTTTATCTCTTATAGTAAAAGACAGACGTAACCATAATGGTGTTTTTTGGGTCATTTTATTATAAACAGTAAGGGCAGTGACTTTATTTTTAATAAAGGCATTTTGCTGACTGAAATAATCTAATTTATCTTTTTTATCTAAAAACAAACAACCAATTTCATCACGATAGTACATATTACACCACGATATTATTTTATATGATATAAATAAGGGATATCCTGTCCATGTTTAATTTTGCAGTATAGGAGGTGAAATGACACTCTAAGATTTTCCTTTGGTGTGTAATTTGCCATACTCTTGGGTTAATTTTTTGAGCATTAACATTGTTTGATCCTAAATCGAAATAATATGTTATGTGTTGAATTAATACAACGGAAAGGGATATGTCTGACGCTGCCAACATTCTAGTTCGATTAAAAACTATGCCAAGGTATAGAAAAAAGGGAAGGATTGTATGATTAGAGTTGATAATTTTGGAATGCTAAAATAGCAGAAGCCTAGAATTAACTAGGCTTCATAGGTTCCTCAAGGGAAATAAAAATTTAGGGCCTCTATAGCCATCATAATAATTAGTTATTATTTTACCGTCTTTATTTTTTGGTAATTTCCATAATCACACTCCAATATTTCACCCACATTTTCTTAAGAGTGTAACTTGAAACTGTAAAACCATCCTATTGAGGTTTTTCCTCGTTTTTCTACACCTTCAAAGACTTTATGACGGGGGAATGCGGATGTTATGGCAAACGTATAAGCTCGTAGAATCAATAAAAGTAATACACCCCCCTAGTAAATTTTTCCGTTTGTTGAGTGCAATCTCAGAATCACTTGCACCGTGAGAAGATCACTTGTGTACAGAAAAATTACACTTGTACCTCCCGCTCAAAGCATAAAAAACGCTCAGTTATGAATTAAAAATAAGCAATACCTTGCTTTGATAACGTCTTATTATTTATTGTATTTATTTTCACCAATCTGCTTGCTCTATTGGATGTTGTGATCTCTATTAAATTTCAATTAGTACTATCAATAGGGGGACAATTCGGTTTTCTCGTTGTATAAGAACGGAATAAATATCACAATAAATCAGTT
Source organism: Xenorhabdus budapestensis (assembly GCF_017743015.1). Classification (NCBI taxonomy): domain Bacteria; kingdom Pseudomonadati; phylum Pseudomonadota; class Gammaproteobacteria; order Enterobacterales; family Morganellaceae; genus Xenorhabdus; species Xenorhabdus budapestensis. The sequence continues at coordinate 3,993,338 of NZ_CP072455.1, read as the reverse complement.
CGTCGTTTCTGATTCATCTGCCAATCCGTGGCCAATTTTTTGACCACCATGTTAAAAAATCGAGATTGTTATGAAATTCAAAACAAAAATAGAACCTTATCGCGCTGCTGCGGGAGGTTGGGGTTCATTGGAGGCAACAACACGCTTTGTCTTTGATAGTAAACAAGCATTAAAAAACATGGTTAACCTGATGCGCATGAACAAACCCAAAGGCTTTGATTGCCCGGGATGTGCGTGGGGAGATGATAACAAAAGTCTTTTCAGTTTCTGTGAAAACGGGGCTAAAGCGGTTACCTGGGAAGCGACCCGTCGCTATGTAGACAACGAATTTTTCGCCAAATACAGCGTTAGTAAACTCTACCAACAAAGTGATTATTTTCTGGAATATCAAGGAAGAGTCGTTGAACCGATGCATTATAACCATAAAACGGATCACTACGAACCAATTAGTTGGAAGCAGGCTTTTTCTCTTATCGCCAAACACATTAAGACAATGGATAACCCCAATCAGTTGGAACTGTATACCTCCGGTCGAGCCAGTAATGAAGCTTCGTGGTTATATCAATTATTTGGCCGGGTATTGGGAACCAATAATTTCCCGGATTGTTCGAACATGTGCCATGAAGCAAGTGGTTATGGATTGTTGAAGAGCCTGGGAGTTGGTAAGGGAACTATTCGTCTGAATGATTTTGATCACGCTGATGCCATCTTTGTATTTGGTCAAAACCCCGGTACAAACCATCCACGAATGCTGCATAGTTTACGGCATGCTGCTGAGCACGGCGCCAGAATTGTCACCTTTAATACATTGCGCGAACGTGGCTTAGAACGTTTTGCTGATCCACAAAAACCACTCGAAGTGGTTACGCTAATGGCGGGTAATATTAGCCATCGCTACTATCAACCTAAACTGGGTGGAGATATGGCGGCTGTGCGGGGTATGGTCAAAGCACTTTTGGAAACCCATAACACACTTACGAATGCCGGAGAAGCAGGTATTTTTGATCAAGATTTTATTTCGACCTACACCGAAGGTGTGGATGCTTATTTGCAGGAAGTTGCTGCTACTGAATGGTCGTTTATTGAGGAACAATCAGGCTTAACGCAGGCACAATTACGCGAGGCTGCTGATATTTATCAGAACGCCGAACGGGTTATTTGTACCTGGGCGATGGGGATCACCCAGCACAAACATTCTCTGGATACCGTTCGTGAAATTACAAACCTGCAATTGCTGTTTGGTCAATTGGGCAAACCCGGTGCAGGTGTATGCCCGGTTCGTGGTCACAGCAACGTACAGGGAAACCGGACAATGGGGATTAATGAACAACCTTCCCCAAATTTCCTTGATAGTTTGGCAAACCATTTTGGTTTTGAACCGCCTCGCACCCATGGTCATAATGTCGTGGAAGCGCTGGATGCTATGTTGCGTGATGAAGTGAAAGTGTTGATCGCTTTAGGCGGAAACCTCGCCGCTGCTGCGCCTGATAGCCCACGTGCAGAAGAAGCGCTTCGGCATTGCGACTTGACAGTTCATATCAGTACAAAATTAAATCGAAGCCATCTTGTTACTGGTAAAAAAGATGCTCTGATCCTGCCTGCATTGGGACGTACTGAGCAGGATATCCAGCTCAGTGGTGCACAGTTTGTGACGGTAGAAGATTCTTTCAGTATGGTGCATGCTTCCGAGGGGGTGAATAAACCACTATTTGATACTCAACGTTCTGAAACTGCCATTATTGCAGGCATTGCCGATGCGGTTTTGGGCAATACCTCAACAATTAACTGGCTGGAATTAGCCGGAGATTACAACAAAATCCGTGATCATATTGCGGCAACTATTCCCGGATTTGCTGACTTTAATAAAAAATGTGAACATCCGGGTGGTTTCTATCTTGGCAATGCTGCGGCAGAACTGCGTTTTCCAACACCGAGTAAAAAAGCCCAGTTTAGCCACGCACCACTACCGAAAACACTGTTCCCACAAATCGACGGAGCTGAAGTTCCTTTTGCTTTGCAGACTTTACGCTCGCATGATCAATACAACACTACCATCTATGGTTTGGATGACCGTTATCGTGGCGTTTATGGCCAGCGGGAAGTCTTGTTTATGAACCCCGAAGATATTGCTCAATTGGGATACCAAGCAGGGGATATGGTTGATATCGAGACAATATGGCATGACGGTATTGAGCGTAAAGTGCATGGCTTTAAACTCGTTCCTTATATTATTCCTCGCGGTAACCTTGCGGCTTATTACCCGGAAGCTAATCCGTTAGTGCCGATGGATAGTATTGGTAATGGTACTGGTACACCAACTTCTAAATCTGTTCCGGTGAAATTATCGTTGACTGCACTGAATGAATCAGAACCTCAGCGCCTTGTATAACTTGTTTGCTATTTTATTTATGTGTCTCTGCTTAATGAATTGTTATCTTAAAAATAGTTCTTTGAGCAGATACCAATTCAGGCCCGGTTTTTGAAATCACATCTGTATTTTCCATTTCATATAACCTCTTTCCGAATAACCTTAATAATAGCAGTTTTTCACTTAACTCTATTTTTACTGTCAATATTTTATTCATTATATTATTTTTAACATATGTTAAACATTATAAATTAACAATTAACAAAAATATTTTTTATTACATAAATCAAATTGCATAAAAAGCAAATTGCATTATTGGCAATATACTCATTATAGATTTTTCGGCACGATGATCATTGATATAAATATCTATTTAGGTATCGATCATAAATATCGATGTAAGCATGATATAGCCCCAAAAAATTTCCAAAATGATATTCCTTGTCATTTTGTGGCGGTAGCTTTCTCCAAATATATAGTCTTACATCCTATTTCAAAGAGATTAATCATAACTATTTTTATTTTAAAAAGAGGCTATTATGTCTATAAGCACATCTCAAATTTCAGTTGAATATCCAATTCCCTCTTATCGTTTCCTTGTTTCCGTTGGCAATGAGCAAATTCCATTTAACAGTGTTTCAGGACTTGATATTAATTATGAAACCATTGAATACCGTGATGGCGTGGGTAATTGGTTCAAAATGCCGGGTCAGCGTCAACCTATTAATATTACCCTGCGTAAAGGTGTTTTTCCTGGCAAAACTGAATTATTTGACTGGATTAATTCTATCCAACTTAATCAGGTCGAGAAAAAAGATATTACCATTAGCTTAACCAATGACGCAGGCACTGAGTTATTAATGACCTGGAATGTTGCTAATGCTTTTCCTACCTCACTGACTTCTCCTTCCTTTGATGCCACTAGCAATGACATAGCCGTTCAGGAAATTACCCTGACAGCCGATCGCGTAACTATGCAGGCTATCTGAAGCATTGATAGTTAATCATTTCGTATAAGGGTATTTCTTATGACAACCGATACCAGTTATCCTGGCGTTTATATTGAAGAATTAAATAGCCTGGCGCTATCTGTATCTAATAGCGCCACCGCCGTTCCTGTTTTTGCAGTGAACAAAGAAAATAAATATCTTAATGAAGATACTGCACTCCGAATTAATTCCTGGATGGATTATCTTAATCTGGTGGTCAACTTTGACAATGAGGATAAATTGTCAGTTTCTCTGCGTGCGTATTTTATCAATGGCGGAGGCTACTGCTACCTCATCAAAACTCAGAGATTAGAAAAATTTATTCCAACTTTAGATGATGTCACTTTGCTGGTTGCTGCGGGTGAAGATATTAAAACAGCAGCAGCAACTTTATGCCAACCAGGAAAAGGGTTATTTGCCATTTTTGATGGCCCTGAAGAAGCGTTGACTATCGCGAATGCGGAAACAGTTAAGAACAAATATGACGCCACAGCGTTCGCCGCAGTTTACTACCCGTGGCTGAAAGCTGATTGGGCTGAGACGACCATTCCACCGAGTGCTGTTATAGCCGGAGTTTACACCTCCGTCGATCTATCCCGTGGAGTGTGGAAAGCTCCCGCCAATATCGCATTGAAAGGGGGGCTGGAACCTGCATTTCTGGTCACGGATGAAGTTCAGGGCGTATATAACTCTGGTCGTGCCATCAATATGATTCGAAATTTCAGCAATACCGGCGCTACCGTCTGGGGAGCAAGAACACTGCAAGACGATGACAACTGGCGCTATGTCCCTGTACGTCGCCTGTTTAATACCGTTGAGCGAGATGTTAAGCGTGCCATGAGCTTTGCCATGTTTGAACCTAACAGCCAGCCAACTTGGGAACGTGTCAGGGCGGCGATCAGCAACTATCTTCATGGCTTGTGGCAACAAGGGGGATTGGCTGGCAGCAAGGAAGAAGAGGCTTATTTCGTGCAGATTGGCAAGGGGATCACAATGACGCCAGAACAGATTAATCAAGGACAGATGATAGTAAAAATTGGTCTGGCTGCTGTTCGACCTGCGGAATTTATCATCCTCCAGTTTACGCAAGATGTAGAACAGCGTTAATCACATTGATGAGGAATTATTATGCCAGCTAATTTAAAAGTGCCCGGTGTTTATATTGAAGAAGATGCATCCCTTGCATTGTCTGTGAGTAACAGTCCAACTGCCGTGCCTGTTTTTATTGGTAAATTTACCCGAAAACCTGAGATGTCAACCCAAGCCTGTATTCGTATCAGCAATTGGCTTGAATTTACTTCCGCTTTTTCTTTGGCGCCAGTGACAGAAATTGTCATCCGCTCTAGTCTTGAAGCTTCTTCTGATGGCGCAATAAAAAAAGAAGAGACCAAAAAAGAAAAAGTCGAAAATAAAGAGACTGAAACCCAAGAAAATCCCAAAATTCAATCTCTCCCGGCAGCCGAAGAAGAACCCAAAAAATGGATTCACAATATTGAGGAAGTCAATCTATCTCAAGCCGTAGAAGCTTTGAGGCTCTATTTTCAAAATGGGGGTGGAGCTTGTTATATCTACCCATTAAACAATGTTAGTGACGATTTGGCTCTGTCCTCCATTCCCGAAGTGATAGAACAAAAAGGGGATATCACTCTGTTGGTTTGTCCAGAACAGGATCAGGATTATAAAAGCAAAGTCTATGGTGCAGTCAGCCCACTGTTGGATGATGACAAAGTGGGTTATTTTCTGATTGCAGATAGCCACAATGGTGAATCGACACCTGGTGTAGGCAATGGCGCTAAGGTTGCCACTTATTATCCTCTGTTGGAAACAAACCTGAAATTATCTGCCTTACCTGACGATAAGGACGTTACTATCAGTGGGTATCAGGATGAATCAGGCAAAGATAAACTGAAAAATCTGGATGAATTCAGGAAAAAAGATAAAACGCTAGCACAAAAAATTGATACCAGATTGCAACAGGAACAGCAACGTAACCTCACCATTCCTCCAAGTGCTGCTATTGCAGGAATTTATTGTAAAACAGATAACCAGCGTGGTGTCTGGAAAGCGCCAGCCAACGTTGCACTTACAGGTATCAAAGGATTGACGGATAAAGTCGATGACGAACGACAAGGCGAGATGAATAACAAGGGCATTAATGTCATCCGTTCATTTACTGATCGTGGTCTGATAGTTTGGGGAGCCCGTACTTGTACCGACATCAACGATACCCACTGGCGATACATTCCTGTCCGTCGTTTGTTCAATTCTGTTGAACGCGATATCCGCCAGGCACTGCGAGCCGTATTATTTGAAACCAATAATCAACCGACCTGGATGCGTGCCAAAGTTGCCGTTGACCAATATCTTTATGCCCTCTGGCAAAAAAATGCCCTGATGGGGGATCGGCCGGAAGAAGCTTATTTTGTCCATATTGGTCAGGGTATCACCATGTCTGATGCTGATATCAAACAAGGCAAAATGATTATGAAAGTAGGTCTGGCCGCAGTACGACCGGCTGAATTTATCGTTCTGCAATTTACGCAGGATGTTGCTCAGTAATCTCCGTGACTAAACATCAGGTACTGTATTAGCAGTGCCTATCTCACGCAATTAAAGGAGATGATGATGGAAAGAATTCAACCGGGAGTAACCTTAACAGAGAGTATCATCACTACAGGTCAGCAAGAGATACCTAGTGCAGTACCGGTATTTATTGGCTATACATCCCACAATTCACAACAAGCAAAAACCGCGGTTCGTATCGATAATCTGGCGGAATATACCCGGCTATTTGGCGACAATCATTTGATGGCGTGGGCGGTCAGGCACTATTTCGATAATGGCGGGCAACAGGCTTTTGTCTTACCGCTGCAAGGAAAGATGCCCTCAGCAAACATAACCCAAGCGGAAGCCGGAGCACTGATGACAGCATTAAGCTCTGATGCGGTAGCAGAAGCCATTGGTGGTGAAACGCAGATTACCCTGATTTTGGCGCCGGATATCACTCGACTGAATGACAGTGTGATTGATGACCAACACACTTTAGTTAATTTGTGGTCTGAAGGTTGGATGACATTGCTGCAATTGAGTCAGATCCACGCCAATCTCTTTGTGCTGCTGGATGCGCCGGATGAGGTTAAACAGGCCCGGCAATGTCTGGAAGGTCTCTCGTCAGAGTATCGCCAATGGGGAGCCGCTTATTGGCCTCGGCTGGAAACCATTTATCAGGATATATCCAGCCCGCAAAATATCGTGCTCTCTCCCACCGCAGCCATTGCGGCAGTTATCCAGCACACAGATAGTGAAGTCGGCGTGTGGAAAGCACCAGCCAATATTGCCTTATCCCAAGTTATTTGTCCGGCTAAGTCTTATCTTCAAGGGAGTGCACTATTTAACGCCAACGGCACTTCACTCAATGTGATCCGCACTTTCCCCGGCAAAGGTATACGTGTATGGGGATGCCGCACACTGGAAAACAGGGACAGCTCGCCGTGGCGCTACCTGCAAACGCGACGTCTGGTTTCTTATGTTACCGTTCATTTGGCGCAATTAGCCCGTATGTACGTCTTTGAACCCAATAACGAACTGACGTGGATGAAATGCAAGGGGCAAAGCTATAACTGGTTACGGCAACTGTGGTTACAGGGCGGCTTGTACGGTTCACGGGAAGATGAGGCATTTACTGTGTTGTTAGGCGTAAATGAAACGATGATTGAAGAGGATATCCGTGCCGGGAAAATGATCATGAAAGTCGCCTTGGCCGTTTTGTCTCCCGCTGAATTTATCGAAATCAGTTTAGTGTTTGATACCCAAACGGGAGCGCTTTTGTCTTAGAAGGAAAGAGCACAATGAAAGATTATTACACCCCTGTGGTATCCCACCGCTTTATGGCGAGTTTTATTTTTAATGGCATTCCTGATCCGCTGGATATCCGTTTCCAACACATTTCTGGTCTGAGCCGTGAACTTCAAATCACTCAACACAGTCAAGGCGGCGAGAACGCCCGCAATAACTATCTGGCCGAGAAGATCCAACACGGTACATTAACACTGGAGCGCGGTGTGATGACCGTTTCTCCTTTGACCTGGATGTTTGATCGGGTATTGCGCGGTGAGAAAATCGCTTATGCGGATGTGGTGATTATGCTGTTAAACGAAAATTCACTGCCTTTATCCAGTTGGACGTTGAGCAACGCCTTACCGGTACGCTGGCAAACCAGCGACTTTGATGCGAACAGTAACGCCATCTTGGTGAATACCCTTGAGCTTCGCTATCAGGATATGTGCTGGTTGGGAGTCAAAGTATGACAGTAGAAATCAGAGAGTTAATTATTCAGGCAAAAGTGGTTTCATCAGCACCAATATTACCAACACAAGCGACTGGATCAGTTCAACAAGGCCATTCTTTGATCCAGGAAAGTCTGGATGAAGCAATTTGGGTTGAGAAAATTAAACGCGAAGTGTTGGCGGCATTACGCGATGAGGAAGGGTGGCGTCCATGAGTTTAATAGAACGTGGTTTAGCGAAGCTGACCATTAACGCTTATAAAGACAGGGAAGGAAAAATACGGGCAGGCACCATTCAGGCTATATATAACCCCGATTCCCTGCAACTGGATTACCAAACGGATTACCAACAATCCCAGGCGATTAATAGCGAAAAACAGAGCAGCATTTATGTACAGGCCAAGCCCGCAGGCTTATCCCTTGAGTTGATTTTTGACGCCACAATGCCGGGTAACAAAACTCCCGTTGAAGCTCAGCTAATGCAGCTTAAGCAATTGTGCAGCGTAGATGCCACCAGTAATGAAACGCGATTCCTGCAAATTAAATGGGGGAAAATGCGTTGGGAAAACCGCGGCTATTTTGCCGGCAGAGTAAAAGGCTTATCGGTCAATTACACCTTATTTGATCGTGATGCTACTCCTTTGCGGGCGCGGGTCATCCTGGCATTGGTGGCGGATGAAAGTCTGGTCTTACAGGAGACAGAGCAAAACCTGAAATCACCGGCGAAAATCGCCTTACGGGTACAGGATGGTGTTTCACTGTCTCTGATGGCGGCCAGCACAGCCTCAACGCTGTCTGGTGGTGTCGATTATCTGACGCTGGCTTGGCAAAACGGCTTGGATAATCTTAACGGATTTGCTCCGGGTGAGATATTGCAGGCCACCAGAGGAGACACCTGATGAGCCATCAACTGAAAATCATTGCAGATGGCAAGGTTCTGTCACTGTTGGCCGCCGTTGATGTAGATACCTATTACCGTGTTAACAGCATCCCTTGTGCAACGCTGAAACTCAGCTTGCCGGACAGGCCGCTTTCCGCTTTTAGTCAAGCAGATGTACAAGCAGAACTGGCTCATTGTCAGGCAGGGAAAACCTTGCGTCTGAAAGTAATTGATGGTGGCAGGAAATCGGTACTGTTCAATGGCCTGATTACCCGTAACACGTTGAAGATCAAAAACAAGCAATTATTGCTTACTTTGGTCATCAGACATCGGTTGCAGCTAATGGTTGATACTCAGCACTCACAACTGTTTAAGGCCAGTAACGAAAAAAACATTCTGAACACCTTATTGAATCAGGCGGGTATCAAGGCGCATTTTGAACAGATAGCCGCATTAGATCAAAAACATGAGCAAATGGTGCAATTTCGTTGTTCAGACTGGCGTTTTCTGTTGTGCCGTCTATCGGCAACCGGCGTGTGGTTGTTGCCAACGACAGAAGGCGTTCAGCTTGTCCAGCCTGAATCCCTGAAATCTAACCCAATCCATACCCTGAAAAGTCGCGGGGATGAGAAAAAAGATATCATCGTCAAAGATGCCAATTGGCAGTTTGATAACCATCTTAACCCTGCTTCGCTGGAAGTCAGTGGTTGGGATATCAGCAAACAACAGGAATTATCAGGCGGTCGCCACAGCAGTATTGCCGTGGGTAAAGCGGCTCTCTCCCCTGACAGGCTGGCATCTTTAAATAAAACAAGTTGGGACATTCGCTATAGCAGCCCGTTAACTACTCAGGAAAGTGGCTATTTGGCACAGGGGCTGTTGCTGAATCAGCGTATCTCTGGTGTTACAGGCGAGTTCTTGCTTAAAGGTAATGGACGTTATCAGTTAGGGGACAACATTCAATTGACCGGATTCGGTGCACAATTGGATGGAACGGCAAGCATTACTGCGGTTCGTCATCGTTTTAACCGACGAATTGACTGGGAAACCACTTTGAGCATTGGCCTACAACAGGAACACCTGCCGATGCTACCCGATGCCACCGAACTCCACATTGCAATAGTCGCGAAATATCAGCAAGACAAAGCAGCCCTGAACCGCATTCCAATTATTCTGCCAGTATTGAATCGTCCGAATGAATTCTTATGGGCCAGATTGGGGAAACCTTACGCCAGCCACGAAAGCGGTTTCTGTTTTTATCCAGAGCCCGGCGACGAAGTGATTGTTGGCTTTTTTGAAAATGACCCACGTTATCCGGTGATTCTGGGCGCAATGCACAACCCGAAAAATAAAGCACCTTTAGAACCTACCCAGGATAATCAAGAAAAAGTGCTGGTGGTGAAAAAAGGAGAAACTCAACAACAAATCAGGATTGATGGCAAAAAGAAAATAATCCAAATGAATGCAGGAGAAAACCAAATAGAACTCCAGCAGGATAAAGATATTTCCCTGTCAACGAAAAAAGAATTAACGCTGAAAGCACAAACCATGAATGCCCAAATGGATAAATCGCTCAATCTGTCTGGCAAAAACAGTGTTGAGATCAAGGGTGGCAAAATTAATCTTACCCAGTGAAAGGTGAACAATGGAAAACCAAATACTGACACAACTCTATGGTCGTGGTTGGGCTTTTCCTCCCGCGTTTTCCCTTGAAAAGGGGGTGGAAATGGCTGAAGGAGCAGCAGATGTGCGCCAAAGTTTGCACATTCTGTTCAAAACTGAGCCGGGGGAACGCCTGATGCGTGAAAATTATGGTTGCGGATTAAATGATTTTATGTTTGAAAATATCCGTAACGAACTGTTTGCTGAAATTGAGTCCCATATTCATGACAGCGTATTACGTTATGAATCACGGGCAGATATTACCGATATCCAGGTTCGTCAGTCACCAAATAATAAGAGTACCTTGCAAATTCAGATTATGTATCGCCTGCGGGGAAGCGATATCAATCAGAAAATTCAAGGAACACTGGCGCTGAGTGAAGACCGGAGGATGGAGGTAATATGAGTGAACTCATTGTAGTTGACGGTGACACGCTACAGTTTGAGCCTCAATTTGGCAGTCGAAAGTTGAACATTCCCGGTCTGGTTAAAATCAAAGGTACAGGGCATGCTCAGGTAAACGGCAAAAAAGTCTGCATTTTGGGTGATGAGAAACGGGTTACTGTTTCTGCAACTTATACCACAACAACCCATATGACGCCGGGAAATGGCACCATTACTATCACGGCGTTAGATAGCAGTCAGCAAGCCCTTCACTGTACCAGTGGTGCCGCCTTAATTATCAAAGGGCAAAAATTTACAACCGTGTTTACGCCTCAATCACCAGCCATAAATAATACTGTGAATCCACCTCAACCTGACCCAAATTACCCAAGCCCCTCATCAGGCAAAGGCAGTTTTATCACGCAACAAAACTTTGCCACCGTAAATTAAGGCATTGGCTGAATCAAATAGAAATTAAATGGTGTGAATAATCACTTATTCACAGAGGAATCGCTGTGCCAAACAGGTGATATTATGGAATTGACTGAGTTAAATAAAAAATTGTCAGACTTGGTGCCGATGAGCGATTTTAAATTAGATAATCGAACCAGTTTGCAATTACTCCAATATATTGAGGAGTACACTAAAATAATTCCCTTTAATCAAACCGATAAGCATTGGAATGATTTTTTCTTTATGGCGGATAATACGCCGGAGAAACTTGCCGAATTATATCAGGGGAAAATCGAAGCCAATGGGGAATTATTACCTCATCAAGCTTTTCTGTTAGTGGTATTACGATTACTGGAAACACCAATATCTTTATTTAATGCCTTACCGGCGGCGCATCGCAATCTCTATTACCGGGCGCTTTTGGGGTTATCTCCCCGTCCGGCACAACCGGATCAAGTCGCCTTATCTGTAGAATTGAATACCACAGTAACAGAACAACTACTCACTAAAGGCACTTTATTTGAAGCAGGGCAAGATGAACAAGGCAATGCCTTGCAATATGCGCTGGACACCAGTCTGTTGGCGAATCGTGCCTATATCAGTGACTTGCGCTGGCTCCGTCAAAAAGAACAACAGCAATGGATTACCGCGACTCCTTGGGATTCACAAGCACAATTATCATTGCCATCTGATGGAATTCGGTTATTCAGTGAAACTGATACGGATAAATCTGTATTGGGTGGCGTATTAATGATTTCTGCACAACTGGCGATGGAAGAAGGGACAAGAAAGATAACTGTTACCTTTGATAAAGATATTGATAGCCAAAATCTGGTGGCTCAAATCAGTAGTGGAAACCAGTGGCTAATCTTGACTGCTGAGGGAAAGGGAACAGAGGTCATACTAACGCTTTCAGATAAAGAGCCAGCAATCAGCGCCCCGGAGGGGTTGGATAATCTTGTTTTCAGTAAGCCGGTGCTCAGACTACAGGGAAAAGACAGTCAGACATTGCCTACAGTAACCGCACTAAAGGTGCAAGAAACAACTATAGACAAAGTTTCATTCAAGACATATCACTTAACCCCCTTTGGTTATAGCCCTGAAATTGAGCCGTTGGAAGAGAACCCCACGTTATACCTTGGTATCACCGACGTAGAGCCGGGGCAAACCCTATCGCTGTATTGGAAATTAAAATCGCCGCAGCAACCTAACAAGGTTTCTTGGTATTACCTGAATAATAAGAATCAATGGGCAACATTGGATGCGTGGGTCAATGATGAAACCCAACACCTGTATCAAGATGGCATCTGGCAAGTTGTTCTGCCTGCGGATGCTTCCGCTCAGTCTACCCGGATGCCAACAGGGCGCTATTGGTTAAAAGCCGTCGTGGTAATACCCACACACGAAGGTTCATGGGGGAAAAAACCTTGGTTATACGGCTTGATCTATAACGCCATGACAGCAACATTGGTGAACGTCAATAGCATCAGTGACAGCCATTTCTTAACGCCATTACTGGCAGACACTATTCAACGCCCTGTTGAACCCATCGTTGTGGTGGCTTCGATCAATCAGCCTTGGCCGTCGTGGAATGGACGTGTACCGGAATCCTACAGCGCCTTTTTTGAACGGGGAGCCCAACATCTGTCCCACCGTAACCGGGCCTTAACTTGGGGCAATATGGCGACACTGTTAAAAGAGCGTTATGTCAGTATCTTTGATGTTAAGTACCCCAGCAATGATGAGCTCACGCGAGTACCCGCACTGGAGAAACAGCAACTGACGATCATTCCCGCCAATCGATACAACGACAGTGATGACCCTTTGCGTCCGGTGCTAAACTCGGCACGCCTGCAAGAAATGGCAGAGTGGTTACAGCAAAAAGGCTCTCCCTGGGCTGAGATTGAGATCAGCAATCCTCAATACGTTAAGGTAATAATCAATTACCAGGTGATTTTTAAGCCAGACGTTAACGAAGATTTTGGTTATCGCCAGCTACGACAGCAACTTAGTGAGACATATATGCCCTGGAGCGTCGATGAGCGACGCCCTGTTATGTTGAATAACAGCATTAATTATTACCAGTTACTGGCGATCATTCAGCAACAGCCGCTGGTTGCGCGAGTTACTTGTCTAACACTGCGTCGGTCAGATGCGGCTAAAGACAGTGATATCACCGTATCAGTGGAAGCCAAAGATAATGAAGTGCTGATTTTAGTCTGGGAAGCAGAAGACAAGCTGCAATACCGAGGAAATTAACTATGAGTGATAAAGATGTACTGTTTCGCAAAGTGAAAAACGATATTCACTTTGATACCTTGCTGGAACAGGCTCATCAAATGGTTGAGCAACAGGCCGGAAAACTGTGGAGTGATACGGCGGAACACGATCCCGGCGTTACTTTTCTGGAAGGACTCAGCTACGGTGTGTCAGATTTGTCTTACCGCCATACTCTTCCCTTAACAGACTTATTGACCCCTGCCCCCAATGGGCAGAAACAGCAAGACGGAATTTTTCCCGCTGAATTTGGCCCCCACAATATACTGACTTGTGGACCAATCACCACTGATGATTACCGCAAAGCATTACTGGATCTGCATAGCAGTGACTGGACAAAATCAGAACAGAATAAAGGGGATTTTCTGTTCCGTAACGTGCAATTAGTCCGTGAACCGGCAACGCAACGCTATACCTATTGGTATGATGCCACCAAAAGGGAATATAGCTTTGTCGAGCGTAAAGAGGCGAAAAAGTTTACGTTGCGGGGGAATTATTGTCTTTATCTGGAACCGACCCGCTATAGTCAGGAAAATTTGGCTACTGCCATCCAACAGTTAACCGATTTTTTGACCAAGAACCGCAATATTGGTGAATCGGTCAGTCAGATTATCTGGACAAATCCGGTTGATTTTCCGCTATTACTGGAGATTGAACTGGATGACGATGTGCAAGATGTCGCTGGTATTTTTGCTGCCGTTTATAGCACAGCAGAACAGTATCTGATGCCTGAGGCACAGCGTTTCAGCACCGAAACACTACAAAATGACGGGATGCACAATGATGAAATCTTTGAGGGGCCAAAATTAAAACATGGCTGGATCCCTGAATTGCCGGTATCCCGTGACTATACCAAACGGCTCATCCTCAATCTTAGCCGGCTGGTCAATAAACTGCTTGAGATTAAGGGTATTCAGAATGTAAATCGCCTTCGACTGGATGAAAGTTTTGATAAGACTCTGATTGAGCCGATTAAAGGGGATAGCTGGTCATGGTCAATTAAAGAAGGCGGCTACCCTCGCTTGTGGGGTAAAGATCCAATCCATCAATTGGCGCAACATGATGGTCCACTAAAGGTGATCGCCAAAGGCGGCATCAGCGTCACGGTGAGTGAACAACAAATTCGGGACAGTTTATCCAATCCCTCCTTGATTCATAATAAACCCGTGGTATTACCTTATGGTAAGCATCGCGATGTGGAGCACTATTATCCCGTCAGCGATACGTTGCCTGCCTGCTATGAGTTACAGCAACCCTTATCTGAAAGTGAACATACCCAACGCCTGTTGTCACTTCATCAATTTATGCTGCCATTTGAACAATTGCTGGCTTGCGGCTGTCAGCAAATTGCCATGCTGCCCAAATTATTGGCTTTTAAGCGTGAAGGATGCGAAGTTTGGGGCGATCAATGGCCGTTTAAGCTAGGCTCTGTCAGTGATGATGTCCACCAAAATTACGCTCACAAATTAAAGGAATTACTAAAAGAGATTGCGCACGATAGCGATCACGAATTGGATATCGTCAATTATCTGCTCGGATACTTTGGCACTCAGCGAGCACCACGTACCTTTACCACCAACATCAGTGATTTTCGCGCTGTGCAACAAGGCTATCTGGCTCAACAACCGACATTAACTTATCACCGTGCCAATATTCGGATTGATCAAGTTTCGTCGCTACAAAAGCGCATTGCTGCCCGCATGGGGTTAGGCGGGGAATTATTTAAGCCAAAGCCTGACCTGAGCAAACTGCCTTTTTATCTGGTGGAGCACCGGGCATTGCTGCCAGTCAAACCCAACAGCCAGTTTGATGAAGAGCAGAAGCCAGATTCAGTGACAGCAGAAAGGGAAAATCAAACTGATCAACATTATTTGGTGATTAAGCAAATCGGTATTGATGGAAAACTGATACAGGGACAGGTGATTGATTTAATTCTCTATGAAGGCGAACAGAACGAAAACCGATTTACTGTGCGTAGTCAAATGATCACCAAAACCGAAGGGGATCAGTTTTGGCTGGACGTGGGCAACAGTACTCAACTGGAATACAATCTGGAACGGGTAATGACCGCCGCCAAAGGGAAAAAGCTCGTCTGGCAAAATAGCCCGGTATGGATGGAAGATATGAACTACCGCCTGGCCTATGATAGTGATCAATCCTTGCCTGAAAACCAGCGGCGCCTGACCCGCACAGCACAAACTCCATTTCCGGCTATGATTGCTGTAGGTAATGAAATTACCTTGACAAAAGAGTTGGGGGGAGTTGGTTTGGAGCAAGAATCTTCTAATGAATCAGAAAAATTATATGCAAAAGTTGTCAGCTTTGATCGTATCAAGGGAACCTTGGTTATTGAGCGTCAGAAACATTCTACATTAGCATTCCCTGCCCCAGAAGAAGCCTGGTGGTACAGTTGGCATTTTTCGGGTAAAGAATATGAAAATACGGATCGTTTCTCATTTGTGATTAGTGTTGTGGTAAATAGTGATTTAATTAAATCACGTGAGCACAAAGTTGATCCATATCAATTAGAAGAATGGGTTAAGGAAACCATTCTTACCGAATTCCCTGCCCACATTTCCATGATTATTCACTGGATGGATTGGGAACCATTTTTAAACTTCGGCAATACTTACCAACGTTGGCAAAATAATGGCACGCCATTAGGGGATGCTGCCTATTCGATTCTGGAAAGTTTGACACTGGGTAAATTACCTTCTGCTTTTAAAGGAATAGGGACAATGCGTGTTGCCACACCACATCAGAGAGAGGAAGTTATCGGTAAGAATGGTGATCAATGGAATACCAATAGAATAAAACAGAACGAATTATTCTATATTCCGCAAGAGAAAGAATAAAAAACAATTAGCTACTAACCAAAACTTTAAATTAAAAATATTTTATGGAGTTAACCATGAAAGAAATTCGTTATTCTGCAAAAATACAAGAGCAACAAACATTGTCTGACTCAAAAGGTGTTGGACCTGATATTGATAAATTAAAAGATAAGTTTAAAGAAGGCAGTATTCCCTTACAAACCGATTTCAATCAATTAATTGATATTGCCGATGTTGGGCGTAAAGCTTGTGGTCAGGCACCAGAACAAAATGGCCCGGGAGTAGGGTTAAAGCTGGGCGATGACGGTACGCTTAATTTAAAAATGGGCACTATTGATAGCCAGGATTTTTCCCCATTAATATTAGAGAAAGATATTTTATCTATCGATCTAGGCAGTGGTTTGATTAATAAAACTAATGGAATATGTGTTGGTCATGGAAATGGTATTACAGTTAATGCTAACGATGTTGCAGTGAAACTGGCTGCTAATAAAGGTTTGGTTGTTGATAGTAATGGTATCGCCATAAAACCTGGCAATGGGATGAAGTTTAGTTCAGATGGTGCATTAACAGTAAATTCGGCTGATTCAACTATTAAAGTTGATGGCTCAGGAATAAAAGTTGCTATCGGTTGGGGAGTTAAAGTTGGTGGTGAAGGTTTGGATGTAAATATCCGCACGGATGGTGGTATTGGTAATGGTTCTTCAGGAATTTATGTTAAACCTGGTAATGGTATTAAGATAGATGCTGATCGCGTTGCTATCGATCCTAACACTGTATTGCCAAAAGGCATGATTGTGATGTTTTCTGGAAAAGATATTCCAGTAGGATGGGCATTGTGTGATGGTTCTAAGGGAACACCTAATCTTATCGATAGATTTATTATGGGAGGTACAATACAAAATACACATGGTAAATCTTCAAATACGTTTTCCGGCAATGAGAACAATAAGGAATTTACGTTCACATCAGAAAGCCAAAGTGTTCGTATATCAGGAAGAACAGATGGGCATGGATTAACCGCTGATGAAAATGGTCCACACAAACATGAACAAGGTGAAGTCCTAAATTTGTCAACTATGTGTCACAATGATTCCACAAATGATAACAGTATGCGTGATTGGGTTAACGGTGGAAGCTCTGGTCGGGATCCAAGTATAACTAGGTACAGGCCATATACATTTGAAAGTGGTAAAGGAAAAGCACATTCTCATTATATCGACCTGACCAGTAGTAAACATAGCCATAATAACAACGTCACTGTACCGTATTATATCTTGGCTTTTATTATGAAGCTCTAATGAAATTTTTTAATTTATATTAGTAGCAATGGGTGTTAGTAAATACTCATTGCTAATTTGCATAACTTATTATATTGGTGAGTGGAGTTAAGTTAGCTGATGTCTTTATTGGAAAAAGAAAAGAATAGCATTATCCACAGAACTATCATCTCCATTGAGTCAGTAGATTATTATGGTGAAAAGGTAATGGATAAATGCTCGTCATTATTTAATGATAAGCTATACTTCATTATAAAAGAAAACATCAAAGCATTAGAGTCAAACAGGAATAAAAAATTTTCCTTAGAAAGGATATTCGTGGATTTAGGTAATATTGATATTAATGCATTTGAAACAGAACTCCCCATAAAATTAAAGTCTGAATTAAGAAAAACTCTGCAAAAGTATTATTATCCTTGCGAATATACTCCGAGGGAAGAGAAAAGATCTTGCCTATTATCAATGCATAAACCCGTGGGTAAATATATAGATAGATCAGGAAATAATATTTCCTACCAAATATCTACTGAGAATTTATTGATAGAAAAAGTAGATCATTACTTATGTAAGGGATACTGGTTATCTGATAACAGCAAACATCACGTCACAAATATTGTGCGTATTGATAATGAATTATGGCAAAAGATCAACCACCAACCACAACAGTGGTTACCTATGTTAGCTAAACACTGTTTACAATCTGTGGGTCTAAGTCGCTTAATTCAAATCTGCCAGCCAGACGTTCTTGCTATGCTTTGTCAGTTATTTACTGAAACAACAACATCTGAATTTGTTAATCCGAAAACACAAGCAAGCATAGATAAAAAAGTGACACCAGAAAAATTAAGTTTGGTGGCTGAATATTATCTGCAACATCAGATGAAATATGCACATGACTTACAACAAGCAATTACATTGCAAATTCAAAATAAGCAAACGCCAACGGTAAATATCACTCAGAATGATAATAGTCTATTAAAACAGACTCACAATAAACCCGATATACAGATGGATGCAATACCGCCGTTTGCACTCCAGCCCATGCAAGCACACCATCAGCCAACGGCTACACAACAGCATTATGGTCTGACAAAGGGGGCTGTAGAACAAAACCCTGCAACTTTGCAAAATAGAGAGCAACACAGGGAATCACTAAAATCGGTTTTATCAGCGCAAGTACCATCCACGCAACCGAGTAATAGAATTCAAACGCCATCGGCACAGTCAGTCTTACCCATCAGCAACGCCGGCTGCATGATTTTATGGCCGTTACTGCCAACATTTTTCCGCGCTTTTGATTTACTGGAAAAGAATCAATTTATCAGCCTTGAAGCGCAAAGAGAGGCCGTTTGTTTACTTGATTGGCTGATTTGGGCCGAAGAGGAAATACCCGCATGGCGGTTGACACTCAATAAAGTGCTTTGTGGATTACCCATTCATGATAACGCGCTATGGTGTGTACCAGAGCTAGAACAGCAAATTGCCATCAACCAATGGCTGGAAAAAACCATCGTGCAACTTCCGGCTTGGAAAAAAATGGGCGCGAACGATGTGCGGCACTTATTTCTGCAACGTTGCGGGGAATTAAGTGAATTAAACGTCCATATTAAACCCGAAGTTTATGATGCACTAATAAGCGAATGGCCGTGGCCAATGAATATAGCGAGCTTTAGCTGGTTGAACCACCCTATCACCATAACGTGGTTATAACCATCAAACACAGTAAATTAGTCTGAGTAAAAATTTATGAATACAGCGCCTGTTTTCCCTGATTTATTTCAGCAAAATAATGATCCACATTTAGCGTTCTTATATAGCCAATTGGAGCGCATCGATCTCATTCTTCAATACCATTTCCATTGCATATCAGGCCAGAAAGGTGACCTCCTTGATGAGTTTCTGTTAAGCGAAGAAGATGTGATAAACAGGCTGGATAACCCAATGGGTAAACCTCATTGGCTCACCGATGATTGCCTGACAATACCGCAAACCATCACCGCTGTCGCCTCCCGATTAACTGACCTGATTACACGTTTTGAACTGACTGACTTTGAAAGGGATGTTTTGCTATTAGGTTTACTGCCCCATTTCGATAACCGCTACTATCACCTGTTTGCTCTGGTTCAGGGAGAACCACAATCCCGGCTGCCCTCTTTTGCGTTGGCTTTGGAACTGTTTTGCCGCTCAATGCTGGAAAAACAGGCACAGCAGGCCAGTTTTTTACATCAGGCTCCCTTGATTGGTTGCCAACTGTTATCCATTGATAACCGTCAAAAAACGTTGTCCTGGCTCCATACACCCTTTATCACAGACAGCAGCGTGTATCATTTTTTACTTGGGCATCATTATATTGCACCTGCTCTGGAACATTGTGTTGAGTGGATAACGCCCACAGAAATCGGCAATTATCCAGCAGGCTTAAAACAAGCATTGGGTAACATTTTGTTATCTGAGTGCGATGATATCCGGCCCGTTATCTTGCTGAGAGGGATGGCCGATAGTGCAAGATCCCATGCCGTTGCCAATATGATGGCATCGGAACAGCGGCAAACGCTGCTTGTGGATATCGCCAGATTGACTGATAACGATGACAACTCCCTGTTTTGCCATATAAAAGCCATTTTGCGAGAAATTCGTATGCGTGGTGCCTGTTTATTGTTGCGAAACTTTTGCTTATTTGCAGAACAGAATAAACACTTGCTAGATTCCCTGTCAGGCTTATTAAACCAGCCTGAATTAAGGGTGATCTGCCTGGTCGAACCGTATTCACCGTTAGTATGGCTGAAAAAGATATCGACATTACTGATTGAAATGCCCGCTTTCACTTCGGTGGAAAAAGCGAGGTTATTGACGGCTCACTTGCCCAATAACTGTGCGAATGATATTGATGCAATAACTTTAAGCCAACGTTACGCATTTAATCCCGCAACCCTGCCATTAATTTTACAAGAGGCGAAACTTTACCAACAACAGCGAGATCCTTCAGGTATCTTGCAGCAATGTGATATTCGCAAAGCTCTTAATTTACGCGCTCAGCAAAATTTCGGCCAATTAGCACAGCGAATTATCCCTAAACGTTCATTAAAAGACTTGTTAGTCTCCGACGAAATTGCTCAACAGATACAAGAAATACTGACAGCAATTAAGCATCGGGAAAAAGTTCTGGCGGGCGGTTTTAAAGATAAGATTGGTTATGGCACCGGTATCAGTGCCCTGTTTTATGGTGATTCCGGTACAGGGAAAACGATGGCGGCAGAAGTGATTGCCAATTACATTGGTGTTGACTTAATCAAAGTAGATTTATCTACCGTCGTAAATAAATACATCGGTGAAACAGAGAAAAATTTGTCACGCATTTTCGATTTAGCAGAACATGATGCCGGTATTTTATTTTTTGATGAGGCAGATGCCTTATTTGGTAAGCGCAGTGAAACCAAAGATGCGCAAGACCGACATGCCAATATTGAAGTCTCTTATTTACTGCAACGCATGGAGAATTTTCCGGGCTTAGTGATTTTGTCGACGAATAACCGCAATCATTTGGATAATGCTTTTAATCGACGTTTTACCTTTATTACCCGCTTTACTTACCCGGATGAAAAAATCCGTAAGAAAATGTGGCAGACAATCTGGCCTGAAAATATAAAAGTCGCCCAAGATGTAGATTTCGATAAATTAGCGCTAAAAACAAGCGTAACAGGCGCGAATATTCGTAATATTGCTTTATTGTCTTCACTTTTTGCCGCAGAGAATAACCATAACGAAGTCAGTAATAAAAATATTGAAATAGCATTATCACGTGAATTAGCCAAAGTGGGGCGACTGAATTTCCAAAATTCATAGAAATAAAAATACCTAAAAATTAAATACACTAATAACTGAATAGTTATCACAATAATAAATTAAGAGGATTTTCCTATGTCAAAAACGCAAACCATTATTGATGTCAATAAGGCAATGAAGGCGATTCTGGAAAAATATCTGGATAAAAAAGTTGCGATCCGTTTTGATCTGCCTGAGCTGGATACCGTGCAATCTGATGCGATGGTGAGTGTCTTTCTCTATGATATCCATGAGGATCTACAACTTCGTTCAACAGAATCCAGGGCGTTTAATGCTGCTTCAGGGAGGTTATTGCCGGGTTGGGTCAATATTAAATGTAATTATCTGATTACCTATTGGGAATCGAACAAACCCGCAATAGATCCCGGCAGCCCAGATAGCCAACCTGATAATCAGGCAATACAAGTTATGTCACAAGTCTTGAATGCCTTGATTAATAACCGCCAATTGGCGGGCATTCCTGGCGCTTACACTCAGGTTGTACCGCCGAAAGAAAGTTTAAACAGTTTAGGCAATTTTTGGCAGTCACTGGGAAATCGCCCGCGGCTTTCCCTGAATTATTCAGTGACAATACCGATTAGCCTCACCGATGATCAAGATAATGTGACTCAAGTGAACGATATTTCTTCTACAGTGGAACAAGTGACACAAACTCAGATATTATCAAACAGAAATATCTGACAGATATTAATAAAATTTCGGAATTTATTTTTATTTTGCTAAATCTTTAAATAACAGTTTATTTAAATCGGAGTATTATTATGTATTGTTTAAAACAGAAAGAAGAAAAGAAAAATCCATCCTCCCGTCCTACCCAAAACACTGTCAATAGTGAGAATGTAATAACATCAAGAATAGCGGAATTGAGGAAAAACTTTCAGCAGCCTGATTCGCAAACTCAAACCGTGCGCCCATGTGTTGCCCCTCGTCCATTGTATTCACTTTTAAAGACAAGACCATTTCAACAGGCTACAAAAGCACCTATGGCTTCTGCCAGCACGTCTATCAAAACATCTGTCAGTGATATACGAAACCCGAAAGCGACACCAACATCAACCCCGGCACTAACAAACGGTGTAAAAAAATCATTTACACTATATCGTGCAGATAACCGGAATTTTGATGAGTTACAAAAAAATAGCCCAGAGGGATTTAAGGCTTGGGTACATCTTGATAGTGAAAAAGCGAGAAAATTTGCCAGCGTGTTTTTGGGTAATGACAATGTAGAAAATTTACCTAAACATATTATCGATGAAATTAATAAATGGAAGAAAGGGGGAACACCTAAGTTGAGTGATCTTTCCACATTCATAAAATATACCAAAGATCGCTCAACTGTTTGGGTTTCTACCGCAGTCAATACTGAGGCCGGTGGACAAAGCTCAGGAGCGCCACTTTATGAAATATCAATGGAGCTCTATGAATTTAGGGTAGATAAAGGAAAATTGGTTCCATTGCCAAATGGAAGAACGGGAAATATGAAACCTTCTATTCTTCTTGATACGAAAAATCTGGAAGACGCAACAATTATTGCCTTAAATCATGGACCAGTTAATGATGCTGAAATGTCATTTTTAACGACTATTCCAATGAGCTGCTTAAAATCGTATAAAAGGTGATTAGTCAATCAAGAGAAATTTTTTTATTTATAACGTAATGATATCTCCCATTAATCAAACTTGCCCTGACAATATTTAAATAAAGCTTATGAATAATAATATTTATCATTTATTATGAACATTTCATCATTCTTCAATAAGTTTTATTTATGTTAAGGTTACATTAATGAATGCAATAATTTGTATATTCAAGTGTTGACAAATACCAATGCCTATATATGATCATTGCATAATTAATGTTTTTTATTATTATGAGTTATCATATAAAATTATTTATTTAAAATGACAATATAATAAATTCAATAATAATTTTATAATACCAAAATTAAACCCTATTTTTTTTAAAAAAGGACTTCAGTGTTTATTTCAAAAGAACTAGAAAACTTTATTGTTGTAGCCAAAAATAAATCAATCAATAAGGCAACAAAGGAGCTTTTTATTACACAGTCGCCAATTAGCCGAAGCTTAAAAAAACTGGAATTCTCATTAGGTGTAAAACTCTTTGTCAGAAAATCCCAGGGATTAGTTTTAACGGAAGAAGGAGAGTGCCTATACAATAAAGTGTTATCAATTTATGAACAACTTAAAAATATCGAAAATGATTATAAGGATCATAAATCATTTTATTATGATGTTTATAGAAACCAAAATAATGATTTAATATAAATCATCAGATATATAAACAATCTCTTCTAATTAACTTTATGTACACTGGTTAGAACAAAAAACAAATTAGGATTAACAGCATTAATAGACAAGCATTAAAACTTTCATCATAAAATAGAAATGAATAATTAATTCATAGTAGGTTTATTTATTTTAAAAATCAATAAACCTTAATCAATAATTAGAGGAAACAACAATGACATACAGTTATGACAATAAAATGATTTATAAAAAAAAGCCGGGATTAAATACGACTCTGGAAAGTCTGCATCTCGATAAACCAGATACAGAAAGGGTTTCTGCTGCCTATCAGCACTTGCTATCGTCTTATATGTCTAGTTTCCAGAATAAAACGGACTTGCTTCGTAAAGAGAAGAGCAAAAAGGCATTACAAAACTTTGCTGCCCATGCTGGCTATTTGCATAACAACACTTATCAAGATAGTTTTGTTAATTTTAAAGACAACAATCATAACTTAGCCCCCGGAAAATTGTTTAGGGGGGTAGAATTAATTCCCCAAAAAACGATCGAAATAAACAGACCGATAGGACCACGGAGAAATAAACTTGCCTATGATATCGAAGATATATTTAGAAATAATATGGCAAATGAATATCGTGTAATAAATACTCCTGCCTTTATTAAAGCATTACAGGATATGTATGAAAGAAATGGGCAAACGCTACACCCGATGATTCAACGCCTGGTTGAAGATCATATTGCACATAACGGGGGCATTTTGCCCACAATGGCAGGTATTGCCGGTCTGCATGCCGAAGTACAAGCGTTGAACCAGATATTTATTACAGCAGATCAGAATGAACCTCTCAATCCAGCACGCTATGACAAGGCAATGCTTCAATCATCAATTTTTACCAAACGGTTAACCACAGCAAATGCTGGACAAGATTTCCCGGCATGTCATAACTGTTCGGGCATTATTCAATCACCGGCTAATGTGATTACGGGAGTGGTTGGCAGTGCTGGTAGCAATTTTTCTAATCAGGTCGCAAAACGTCATCGTTCCCAGTCATTAAGTAATTAAATATTCCTTTTGTGAATCTGGATAATTTTTTATTACCTAAAAATGATCACTTTTCATCAAGTGTTCTTTCTTCCACCGCCTTTCCAGAGAGTATGATTTTGCGATTTCGCCACACCGTGTTTGATGGCGTTACTGGCTCTTTTCAACACAGTGGTCTACATGACCGATATTCTTAAGAATATCCATCAAGTTATGCGTGATGATTCAGTACTCTATATTATTGATACAATTAAAGAAGAAAATAATGTGGAGGATATTTCTTTTCATTTATTTATGGTTATTCTTTTTAGGGGACGCTATCAATCTGAATATGAGGAACTTGCAAATAATGCAGGGTTTTATATCAATAATATATATAAAATCACTTCTTCTGAGCATATTATTGAAATGAAAAAGAAAACATGCATCACTCAACATGCTATGATGAACGGGGACGAGACGCCAAAGTATTCATGCAACCACTGTGAATTGTTGTTTTAAACATGAAATGGTCTGGTCTTAATGAATTAGCATAGTGGTGATAATCATCTAACTAATCTGGTATAAATTATTATGATGTATACCAGATTTTTTAAATGTGTCTCGTCGCTCAGGGGGGAATTAATAAAGTTTGTGCGCGAATCGGAATTCTATTGTTCTGTGCAGGTTATTGTTCTAGCTGTTTGCAGGCAAGCCTTCCCAATCTCGCTATGCCGTCAAGATGACTTTCATCAAGTTCGAAGCAGACTGCTAAACGTAGGCAATTATTAAAAGATTGATTTCCCGAACAAAGTAATCCAGGCATACACAATATCTTTTCATCCAATGCCGAATGAAAGAGAAGTAACGTATCTAAGCCTTTCGGAAGCTCCAGCCAGAGAATAAATCCACATTGGGGGCGACTGACTCGAGTCCCTGCGGGGAAATACCTTGCTATACAGTCCCTTACACTGTCGATCTGATTATTATACAGCCGCTTCAGATGACGTAAATGAAGGTCATATAGCTAAATCATATTAATATGACATAATATCTAAATCTAAGATGACAAGGCATAAAATGAGATGGGCTACAGCTTAGATTTTCGAAAGCGAGTACTGGCATACAAAGACAAGCATTCGTTGACTTTCGAACAAACGAGTGCCCATTTTGAAATCTCCATGCGTACCTTGTTCCGGTGGTGCAATAAAATAGAACCTTGCATGACCCGCGATAAACCCGCCACGAAAATCCCTGATGAGGTACTCATTGCGGATGTCCAAAATTTTCCTGATGACTATCAATGGGAAAGAGCAAAACGTTTAGGTGTCTCGCAATCGGCTATTCATTACGCCTTGAAACGACTTCGGATCACCCAGAAAAAAAACGCTCCAACACCCTCGCGCTGATCCTCAAGCTCGTCAGGCATTTATCGCGCGCATCAGCGATTATGAACAGACTGGCAGACCCATTGTTTATTTGGATGAAAGTGGTTTTGCTCAATCGATGCCACGTAAACATGGATATTCGGAAAAAGGGTTACGCTGTTTTGGTACGCATGACTGGCACGCAAAAGGCCGTATCAACGTCATTGGCGCCATTCTCGAAAATACCTTCGTCACCTTAAGCTTATTTACCGAGAATATTAATGCCGATGTTTTTTATGCGTGGATGACGCAAGATTTGCTGCCAAAGCTTCCACACGGAGCAGTGATAGTGATGGATAATGCGCCTTTCCATAAACGGAATGACACGACACAAGCGATAGCAGACAGCAGATGTCAACTGGAATGGCTTCCCGCTTATAGTCCGGATTTGAACCCTATAGAACACAAATGGGGCGGAGCAAAAGCGATAAGGAGGCAAAAAAGATGTTCAGTTGATGAGTTGTTTACGGAGCATATTGAATATGTCAGGTTATGTTGATTCTGCTATAACTGCCACTGACGAGAAAATTCTGGTCGGTGGTAATGCAATCACATGCATCAATGGCACTATCCGTATCCGTTTTTGACGGACAACAATTTTTTACGGAAAGCAATTTTCCGTAAAAAGTCTGAACAACTCGCAGCCGGAAACCCGCGTGCGATTTTTTCCATTTCATAATTCAGGAATTATATGAGTAAGTTAGTTGTTTTAGGATCACTGTTGTTTTTGCCATTAATAGTTAATGCTGCGGATGTAAATTCGAAAACTGTGAATAATATCCCTTCTGAAAAAGATATTTTTATTACAGTCAGCGATAGTATTTTAGTTACATCAACAACAGAGAATGGAGTAAAACATTATTCCAAGAAATTTTTTGTAGAGGTTTTCAACTCATCAGATAAAAATTTGTCTTTTGCCACAGGCATTGGGTGTTTTAAAGCTGAAGATTATGATGGTGTAATTTCCATCTCACAGAAAATTGTAGACCCTGTACTACTTAATCCCTTATCCCCCAAAGGCGAAAATTATGGTTATATTATTTTTTCATCGAAGGATCATTCTGTTCTGAAAACAAAGTTTATCGTATGGTCTACTGATTGCTCATATATGAAGAGAAAAAATAAAATACTTTCGCATTAAGCTACTATAAGAGTATTGTTAAACTAATCGGTCGTGACGCTTATTTTTTGATATTGGCGAATGTTTAGATAATACCCAATGACTTTATTAAAAAATAACAGTGTATTGAAATAATGACAGAAAAACATTTTTCAAAAAATAACATTATGACCAAAGCATAACTCACTTGGTCATAATATTAACGGACGCTTATTTTTGTTAATAAGCTATTTCATTATTACGCGATAACGGTATTCTCATTCAATACCAGTGACAGCAGTGCCTGACGGGCGTAAATACCATTGCCTGCCTGTTGGAAATAGTAGGCATAAGGAGTTTTATCCACATCAACAGTAATTTCATCAATACGTGGTAGTGGATGCAATACTTTCAGGTTATCTTTGACATTGACCAAATCCGCTGCGCGCAGTACAAACTGGGCTTTGATATTGGCGTATTCAGAAGGATCAAGACGCTCTTTCTGTACACGGGTCATATATAGAATATCCAGCTCTGGCAACACATCTTCAAAATTGTTGTGAATGCTGTAATTCACTTGTTTTTCATCCAGCATATGCAGGATGTAGTTAGGCATGGAAAGGGCATCCGGTGCGATAAAGCAGAAATGGTTACCTTCAAATTTTGCCAGTGCCTGTGTCAACGAATGTACGGTACGCCCGTATTTCAAATCACCCACCATAGCGATTTTCAGGTTATCCAGTTTGTTTTGGGTTTCCTGAATGGTAAATAGGTCGAGCAAAGTTTGGGTTGGGTGCTGATTTGCACCATCACCGGCGTTAATGACCGGTATATGACCGGAAAATTCAGAAGCAAGGCGAGCGGCCCCTTCTTGTGGGTGACGCATCACAATCGCATCAACATACTGGCTGATAATAGAAATAGTATCGGCCAGTGTTTCTCCTTTTTTGCCTAATGACGTATTGCTGCTGTCCGCGAAGCCGACTACAGACGCACCAAGCCGCTGAATAGCTGTTTCAAAAGAGAGACGGGTGCGCGTAGAGGCCTCAAAAAAGCAGCTAGCGATAACCTTATGTTTCAGTAAGTCAGTCTGTGGATTGGCTTTCAGTGCTGCTGCTGTCTGCAATACCAATTCAAGATCTGTGCGGCTCAAATCATTAATTGAAATGATATGCTTGCGATATAACGGGTTAGCCATGTTTACATTCCTCTTTTATGACTTTTAGCCTTTGACTGGGCAGACAAAAAAAAGCCCCTCAATTGAGGGGCTTTTTAAATGATCGGTTTAGCAATGGTAAAAACAATACGCCCAGGCTGCCAGCTGGCAGTGCTTTGTTGGATTGATATTTTGCAACGTTATCTGTGGCGCAGTATTTCATGTTTTCTCCCGGCAAATCGTCGCGCATTATACTCACGATTGTATTCACCGCAAGGTTTGTGGAAGAAATTTTTATTTCACATCAGCATAGATAACTATGTGACCGGGGTGAGTGTAGCCAACAAAGAGGTAACTTGAAATCCATTGGGTATTAGTCGTTTTTGTCACTCAAACTGATTGCCATTTTGTTTATTATTTTGGTGAAATAATATTCATTGACTTACCATAATAATCCTGATTGATAATATATTATAATTTTATCAATTATATAAATATATTGAATATTTTATATGAAAATAATTTCATCTTGAATCTGCGAATAAAATATATTTGCGATTTTAGTGATTTTGATAACTATATAAAACATGACGTTTATTTTAATAATCGGAATTATAATGTGTTACTTTTTATTTTTTCGTCAAATAAGAGGGTGGTATATGCCATTTTCTCCTCCTTTTAGAAATGAGTTTTTTGAGGGTGATCTGATATATGGTTTAACTGATGAAAGAGAACATTATATCAGTTGTGTTGATAAATTTAAAATCGTTAAACATAAACTTACTAAATCTACTTCTGGACAAGAATTCTCTAAACTGGCAATGATTAATTATTATTTAATTCCGGTTGAAGAGAGAGAAATGGTATCGTTTTTAGATAATTTTAAGCGTTCAATGGGAAATAGGCAAAGAGTCCCCACTCAATGTCTGATTAATAGGGCAAATGAATACAAGCGTTATCTTAATGTTGTTGCTTTTGAAGCATACAGAGAATATAAAGAAAGTTTCTATTCTCATCTTAGAAAACACAATAAATATTATACTGTGCTTGATGAAAATATAAGTAAGGATAATGTAACTATAGGGAGAAAATGTAAAGGAGGGTTATCATGGGTAACTATGAATAATTGCCAACTTACTGAGGATATGCATATACACTTCATCCTTGATGAAATAAATATAAAAGAAGTCGTAGATAAAACAAGGGATTCTATAACTGCAAAAGAATTGAGGTGGATTTACAGACACAGAAATAATAGAAAAGTTGCTAGCAAAATACAATTTTGGTTGAATCAAAAACCTATTTTTCCACCTTGGGTTTCAGATGAAACATTATGGGAGAATTATTATCGGTGCAGTATACTTAATCACGATCTATCTGGGGAATTTTCTAGATTATTTAACCACAAATACTGAAAAATCTTCAGCTAAATCAGTATCGGGAAATATTTCCCGGCATTCTGCCAATAATCGTGGACAATCTTCTTTGCTATAGCGTCCGCTGATATGTGTTGCAATAAAATGTCTTACCTTAGCATCGCGTGCCAATGTTGCAGCTTGTTTAGTCGTAGAGTGTCCGCGTTCATTGGCTTTTTCTGCAAATGCATCTTCCAGTGTGATTTCATGTACCATCACATCAACATTAGTGGCTAGTTTCAGGGCTTCCGGTGTGGGTTCTGTATCCCCGAAAATAGCCAGTGATTTGCCACGTATCGGTTCTCCCAGATAGTCTTTGCCACAAATCGTTCTTCCATCTTCCAATGTTACCGATTTTCCTTGCTTCAACGCTTGCATCCACGGGCCACGGGGAACACTGTCCTGATTCAGTTTTTGGGCATCAAGTACCCCGGGTTTATCATGTTCTTCAATCCGATAGCCGTAACATTCCACGCGATGATTCAGAGCGTAAGCCGTGACTTTCATTGTATCATCATCAAACAGTAATCCTGGTTGCACTTCGGTAATTTCTAATGGATAGGTCAGGAAGGAGCCACTTAGTTGTAATGTGGTTTTTACAAACTGGTGTATTCCTTTTGGGCCATATAATGTTAAGGGAGCGGTCGAGCCTGCCATTGATCGGCTGCACAGTAAGCCCGGCAAACCAAAGATATGATCGCCGTGCAAATGGGTGATAAAAATCTTTTCCAGTTTGCGGATCTTAATTGGAGAATTAAGGATTTGATGCTGTGTTCCTTCTCCACAGTCAAACATCCACAGTGCACTGCGGATCGCCTGTAAATCCAGAATAAGGCTGGTGACATTACGCTCTTTAGTGGGAATGCCTGCGCTTGTGCCCAGAAATCTCAATTCCATGTCATTTTCTCCTATACGCTTTATCTTGCGAGTTGGCTTCCGTTGGCCCTGTTAATAAAATCGGTGCGGAAGAATGCAGGGCGACATGCTCAATTTGGTCTGTGTCGGTCTAATGTTGTGCCCAAAACTCCAATAGCAACTCTGCGTTTCATCCCTTTCCCTATCATTAGATTATCTTAATTTATAAATAACGATACAAAAAGATAAGAAAATCAAATAGCAAAAACAATTGTCGAAAATAGGTAAAAATAAAAACGGTTATTTTTCAAAATAATAAAAAATGTTTTTATGTTTTTCCAAAGTTGGCACAGGATTAGTAATAACAAGATTGGCAATAACTATAAGTGTTAACGCACTGATGAAGTCGTATGGAGTTCTAAGCAATTAAAGGAGAGCAAAAATGAAAACAACTGAAATAAAAACCAACGGTTATAACTTATTGACGCAAGAGAATGGTGCTCCGGTAAAAATGTGGGCGAATGGAGTCCCTGTTGATCCAAAAGCCATTACTCAATTGCAGAATACCGCCAAGATGCTTTTTGTATTTAAACATATGGCGGTAATGCCGGATGTTCATTTTGGTAAAGGTTCTACCATCGGTAGTGTGATCCCGACTGGTGGTGCCATTATCCCGGCAGAGGTTGGGGTGGATATCGGCTGTGGAATGATTGCAGTCCGTACTTCGCTGGTGGCATCAGATTTACCGGATAATTTGTTGAATATTCGTCATGCCATCGAAGTCGCTGTGCCACATGGACGTAATATAAACCGTGGAGGACGAGATAAAGGGTCATGGCATGACGCGCCGGAAATGAAAAAACGCTTTACCGTGAGTGATCAGAAACGAGCTACTGCTCATGTAGAGTGTCGTAAAGATAGCGATGTGATTGATGAGATCCCGATGGCGTACAAAGATATTGATGCAGTAATGGCAGCCCAGTCTTCGCTGGTGAAAGTTGTACATACTTTGCGTTAGGTCGTTTGTGTAAAAGGATAGTAAATAGAAATAGGTAAGAAAAAATGGAAAGGGAAATAGTCAGTCTAGTGATGAAAAAGCGTATCAAGAGGGAACTGGATAAGATAGAGAAAAAATATGACGTGCACATATTGTACGCCTGTGAATCGGGTAGCCGTGGGTGGGGTTTTGCTTCACCCGATAGTGATTACGATGTGCGGTTTATTTATGTTCATCCTATGGATTGGTATCTGAGAGTGGAAGCAGGACGGGATGTTATTGAACAGTCAATTAATGATAAGTTGGATATCAGTGGTTGGGAGTTACGCAAAGCTTTAAAATTACTGAAACAGGCAAATCCAACATTGATGGAATGGTTGGATTCCCCCATCATCTACCAGGCAAATGCGGCAGCAACCAATGGATTGAAAACGCTGGTGCCACATTTCTTTTCGGACATTAAAGCGCGTTACCACTATCTCTCAATGGCGAAGAAAAATTTCCGAGGTTATCTGCAAGGTGAAGAAGTCCGGTTAAAAAAATATTTCTACGTATTGCGCCCGTTATTGGCTGCCCACTGGATTGAAATGGGCAAAGGTGTACCGCCGATAGATTTTGAGACGTTGGTGGAAGGAACAGTACATGATCCTCAAGTAAAAGCAGAAATTGCCGATCTGTTACAAATTAAACGATCTGCAAGTGAGGCAGAATATGGTTTGCGTAAGACGAAAGTCCACTCATTTATTGAATCTGAACTTGATGAAACATTGGCGCGTTGTGAGCTTAGTGATAACTGTGAACATAATCAGGAATTACTTGATAACTATTTGAAATGTTGGGTAATGAGATGATGCTAAAACAAAAAAATAAATAAAAGAATTCCGATTACTGAGGGGAAATATGGATCAAATCGATATATGAGTGTGATTTAACTTCATTAGTAAACATTGTTTTATCCCTTATCCTTAAGGATAAAAAATAATAGTTATGGACTCCCTACTGGCGTTTATGGTTGCCTAATTCACGGGTATTAATCCTGATTTAGTGCCGCGTTGGGTTTGAAAACTTGTAACGGCAGTGGGAGACGAATTTCAATTCTATTTGGAATTAATGTGCCTGTAAGATAAACACGTTCTGATATATTCTCCGTCCCTTACCATATTTAAGCAGAATACTTGGAATCCATTGAGTATAAATGTGATCAAGAGGCAGCTTTAGGGCGGGGGAGGATGTCAAAAGTGTCAGCTTCCGGTTCGCAACGGAGTTTGGTTGACAAAAACTGTTCCTGTCGAATATATGGGTATGAAATAACATCATAATTAAGCATTCTTACGTACTCTTATTTTCGGAGATAAAAATGACAGTTCTGGATTCCTTATTTACCTTTACAGTTGCGGCTACACTGTTAACTCTAACCCCCGGTTTGGATACCGCTTTGATTTTAAGAACAGCCGCGGCAGAAGGCGGGAAAAAAGCTT
Organism: Xenorhabdus budapestensis; assembly: GCF_017743015.1. Lineage (NCBI taxonomy): Bacteria > Pseudomonadati > Pseudomonadota > Gammaproteobacteria > Enterobacterales > Morganellaceae > Xenorhabdus > Xenorhabdus budapestensis. The sequence goes on along the minus strand of NZ_CP072455.1, from coordinate 3,960,368 downwards.
TTCAGGCTGTACTTGGGATTGATACCGGATGTTTGATATGGGGAGCGATGGTGGCATTTGGTTTAGGGGCGTTAATTGCCATATCTGAACTGGCATTTAACATTCTGAAATGGTGCGGTGTACTGTATTTATGCTGGTTGGGGATCCAGATGATATGGCGACCTAACTCAGATCTTGGTGGGGAAAACTCTTCTTCTGCGAAAATATCGAATTGGTTTATCAAAGGAATGTTGGGAAATGTGTTGAATCCAAAAGTTGGCGTATTTTACGTCTCCTTTTTACCACAGTTTATTCCCCAGGGGTATTCACCAATTATCTGGACATTTGGATTAGTGGCAATTCACGTTATGCTCGGCACGCTATGGTCATTGATCCTGATTTATGCCACCCGGCCTCTTTCCCACATCTTACGTCGTGGGAACGTTATTAAATGGATGAATCGCGCGACAGGTGGATTGTTTTTATTTTTCGCGTTTAATTTGGCGTTGAGTCGGCGGTAATATTGATTTTAGCAAGTATAGTGACAATATCACTGATTTAAATGTTAATAAATTTAAATTATTCTTCAATTTAGATGTATTTTCAGGTTATTAGTGAAAGCTTCCAAGGGCTTTAAGACACATTATATATTATGAATTAAGTAGATACCTGTTGATGTTCATAATTCATTCATTTCGTATAATATAGACGCCAGTATTAACAAACTGGCGTAAGTTTTTCCTAATTTAGCTTATCCTTGGCTAGTGTTTAATTGGCATATTTTTCGGATAGTTTCTTATTTTTAGATATCAAAATTCAACTCTTCCACCAACGTTGCCACCATTACGGCCTTAATGGTATGCATACGGTTTTCTGTCTGATCAAACACAATGCTGTGCTTTGACTCAAACACTTCATTAGTGACTTCCAACCCACCATACAGATTGAACTCTTCTGCTAATTGTTTACCAAGTATCGTTTCTTCATCGTGGAAAGCCGGCAGGCAATGCAGGAATTTTACATTCGAATTCTCTGTCAATTTCACGACATCCATATTGACCTGATAAGGCTTTAATACGTCAATCCGTTCCTGCCAGACGTTTTTAGGTTCTCCCATTGAAACCCAAACATCGGTATAGAGAAAATCCACATCCTTAACGCCCGTTGTAATATCTTCTGTCAGTGTGATCTTACCCGCCGTTTTTTCGGCCTGTTGTTGGCATTCTGCCACCAGTTTAGGATCTGGCCAGCAGGCTTTCGGGGCGACTAAACGCAGATCCAAACCTGTCAATGCGGCTGCTTCTAACATTGTATTGCCCATGTTATTACGTGCATCACCCAGATAGGCCAGTTTTATTTCGGTGAGTGGTTTTTGGCTATGTTCCTGCATGGTCATGAGATCTGCCAGTAGTTGAGTCGGATGAAATTCATTTGTCAGTCCATTCCAGACAGGAACACCAGCATATGTCGCTAATGTTTCGACAATATGCTGTCCATAGCCGCGGTACTGAATGCCATCATACAGGCGCCCAAGTACCCTTGCAGTATCCTTGATAGATTCCTTGTGGCCGATCTGGTTGCCACTGGGGCCTAAATAGGTGACATTTGCTCCCTGATCATGGGCTGCAACTTCAAACGCACAGCGTGTACGGGTCGAATCTTTCTCAAAAATCAGGACGATATTTTTTCCTGCCAGTAAGGGAGATTCTTTACCTGATTTTTTATTCGCTTTTAATTTAACTGCCAGTGTTAAAAGTGTATCAATTTCTGAGGGCTTATAATCAAGTAATCTCAGGAAATGATGTTGGAAAAATGGATTCATACAGCATTTTCTCCATGAGCGAAACATTGAATTAATATTCACTATATATCGATAAAAAATCTAATTACAACCCCTATAATATGAATTGGTAATTTGAGGATCATTAAGATAATTGAGATTCAGTCATTTACGACCTGTACTTTCTGTTTAACAAAATTGGATGGCTATATCCTTTGTGGGGAAAAGATGGGAGAATGCGAAACAGGATAGCCAACTGACAGGGGGATTGGCATGGCAGACCCACATGCATTAGAAGAACAGCGTGAAGAAACTCGCTTGATCATCGAAGAATTATTGGAAGATGGTAGTGACCCTGATGCGCTTTATATTATTGAACATCATTTTTCGGCAGAGAATTTTGATCTTCTGGAAAAAGCTGCTGTTGAAGCATTTAAACTTGGTTATGAAGTGACAGATGCAGAAGAGTTGGAAACAGAAGATCGCGTTGTTTTGATGTGTTGTGATGTGATCAATGAAAGCCGTCTGGATGCTGAACTGATCAACGTACAGGTTGAGCAACTGATGGATCTGGTTGAAAAGATCGGCGTGAATTACGATGGTTGGGGTACATATTTTGAAGATCCGAATGCGCCGGATGATGAAGATGATGACAGTGCTCTCTTCCCGGATGAAGATGAACCCAGACTGCACTAACTTCTTTTCAAGAATCGGTTAATGATATATGCCCCGCGTAAACTGTGGGGCTTATTTATTGAAATCCATAAGGTATAGAGCTTGTTATAGTGCTTTGATCATTCTGACTTCGCAATCACTATGCCCGGTATTTCCCAGTGGTTCGTCAAGATAGCTGAAGCCCAGTTTTTCATAGAGTGTAATGGCTGCCTTCAGATATGCCGTGGTTTCTAAATAACAGCGTGTAAAACCTTGTTCTGTGCCGAACTCCAGAGATTGTTTTACGATTTGTTTAGCAACGCCTTTTCCCCGCAGCACTGATGAAAGATACATTTTTTGTAGTTCACAGGTATCATTGTCACCGCCTGCCAGTGGAGCAACCCCTCCACCTCCAACGATTTTCCCCTCCATTTCAACAACCCAGTAAGCGCTGCGTGGCTGGCTGTAAACTTCGTACAGGGTATCCAGAATAGGATCGGCGACGGCAAAACCTCTGTCAGCGGTTAAACCATGTTCGGCAGATACCTCACGGATAACAGCAGCAATATCTGCATTGTCCTGTTGAGTGATAGGACGGATGATATAGTCGTGTGTTGTGCTTTTGGTCATTTTTTCCTCTTTCTGAATTTCGGGTAAAAATCTTAGGTAAGCGCTTAGGGTAAGAGTATTTTGTAACTAACGAAGGGTTAGTTTGATATAACTTATTAAATATATGGTAATTAATGGTAGGATTTGATTCAATACTAACCCGCAATGGTTATATCCAACGCTAGAGATATTCAATTTTATTCCTGCTGAATCAATAGATAGCAATTGAATGTTTACAAATGTTCTGAGGTGGATTAAAAATCAATTAATTCCAATGAAAGTGGATATGGCTGATTATTAACATTGTGTTGATGCTCTCTATTATCATAATTATCCAGTACTTATTAATGTGGCGTCTAAATATGTATAGTTTTTATTTATTTTACCAACTAAAGCAGGTGAAAAGAGGGATGGAAAATATTTACAAACTCTGCTATAGAAACATCAGGTTATATCCAACGTTTTGTAGAAGATAATGCAATTGAAGAATATAACCTGATCAATTAATTATTTCGAAATATCAGTGCCGAAGTATTTCTTGGAAATGTGGGCATAGGTTCCGTCATTTTTCATGTCTTGCAGTGCTTTATTGATAGCTTCTACCAATTCCGGGTCACCTTTGCGCAGCAAAACGGCAGATTTACTTGCATCAGTCTGTTGGGCAACAATGTTAACTGGTGCGTTAGGGCGATGTTTTTTGAAATCTAAAAATGACAGACGATCATTTAAGGTTGCATCTGCACGTCCGGTGACAACTAAATCAATCGATTGGTTAAAACCATCCGTACTGACCAAATTTGCCCCATAGGAAGTTGCTAACTGACCGTAGTTACTGGTCAGAGACTGAGCCGAGCGTTTTCCTTTGAGATCAGCGAATGATTTAATATTGTTGTTGTTATCCTTGGTGATCAAGGCAACCTGAGATGTTGAGTAAGGGGTCGAGAAACTGTATTTGGCTTTCCGCTCTGGGGTGACACCCACTTGGTTGATAACGGCATCAAAACGTTTGGCATCCAGTCCCGCAATCAGTCCATCCCATTTCACTTCCATAAACTCTGGTTTGACATTCAGGCGATGCGCAATTTCTTTGGCAATATCCACATCAAAACCGGTGAGCTTGTTAGTGGCATCATGGTAGGTAAAAGGAGGATATGTGCCTTCTGTCCCAATCTTAAATACGCCAGAAGATTTTATGGTATCAAAATCTTTACCAGCATAGCTGGGAGCAGAAATAGCAAGGGCAGCGGCACCAATTAGTAATAATTTCAAGAATACTTTCATTGTTTTTCTCCGAAGCAATTTTTCTTCAAATCAAGTTTTTCAAGCTAAGTTTTTTTCAGGCTAACGGTGGCACAGTGCTCTATATTTCCCAATCCGGTAAGGTTTCTGTCAGGGTTGAAATAAATTCGACAGTACGTTGTTGATTTGGGCGGGTAAACATGTGTTTTGCGCTTCCTGATTCAATAATTTCACCGAACTCCAAAAAGACAACATCATGGGCAAGATTAGCTGCCAGACGCAGATCGTGTGTTGCCATTAACATGGTTGTTCCTTCGTCCGCCAGTTGTTTCAATACTGAGACAACTTCTTTCGATAACTCAGGATCAAGGGCTGAAGTGGGTTCATCACATAATAATACTTTGGGGGATGGGGCCATCGCTCTGGCAATGGCAACACGCTGCTGCTGACCTCCTGATAATGTGGTTGGCCAGGCATCAGCCTTATGGGACATATCCACTTTTTCCAGTAATTCGAATGCTCGTTTTCTGGCGCGTTCACGTGGCCATTTTTGTACCCAAATCAGTCCTTCCATGATGTTTTCAATCACAGTGAGATGAGGAAAAAGCTGGAAATTCTGGAATACCATGCCAGTTTGCAGGCTAAAGCGCTGAATTTCTTTGTGAGGCAGTCGCTCTTTACCTGTAAATGTGATTTTTTCCTTGCCGATCATCAGTTGACCCGCTTGCGGAATTTCTAATAGATTAATGCAACGCAACAGAGTACTTTTCCCACTGCCGGAAGGTCCGATAAGCGCCGTCAGACTCCCTTCCTGAATAGTCAGATTAATGTTTTTCAGCACCTTTTGTCCGTCGAAACTTTTTTCAATGTTAGAGAGCTGAATCATCTTTGACTTCCTTATTATTGCTATTTTGAGAGTATTGCTGGGAGAATTTCTTTTCCAGACGAACTTGCAGTACCGATAGCAACGAACTCAGGATCAGATAAAGGATAGCTGCTTCGGTGTACAGGATCATTGGTTGGTATGTTACGGCAGCGATGCGTTGTGCAGCCAGGAACATCTCTGGCACGGTGATGACAGAAGCTAATGAGGTATCTTTTACCAGTGAAATAAAGGTATTGGACAGTGGAGGTATCGAAACTCTTGCCGCTTGTGGCAGCACGATCCGACGTAAGGATTGCCACCAACTCATGCCGATGGAGTGGGAAGCTTCCCATTGTCCTTTGGGAACGGAATTCAGAGCTGCGCGGATCACTTCCGAGGTATAGGCACCAACATTCAGAGTAAAACCAATCACGGCAGAGGTGAATGCTTCCAATGTAATGCCGATGCTGGGCAGGGCGTAAAATATCAGGAATAGCTGAACCAGTAAGGGTGTTCCACGGATCAACCAAACATAAAAACGTACGACTGCAACCAGTGGCTTAGGCCCGTAAAGCCTGATCAGGGCAACAATAAACCCTAGTGTAAGCCCAAGAGCAAATGTAATCAGGGTGAGGGGAATAGTGAATGTCAGGCCTGCGTAAAGCATTGGCCAAAGGGAATCCAGCGCTAAGCTGAACCAGGATGGAGTCATATATTGTTCCTATATTTTATACCTTTCGTCTTTCAAGTTGTCTTTTTGTTGGCTGTGCTACTCTTTACAACTACACCCCCGGTCACATCGTTAGCTATGCTTCCGGGGATTAATGAGAGGCCAGCCTTTGGCTGGACAAATTCGTTCCCGACGAATTTGTCATTCCCTTGCCGCCGAGACGCAATTTGTAATCCATTGGGTATATAGCCTAACTTCAAAAAGTATTTATTTTTTATGTGATTGTTTTATTGATGATATGGCAATAAGAGATCATAGTTATATAAAATATAGTTATATCTTATACCCTTCGTCTTTCAAGTTGTATCTTTGTTGGCTCCACTCGCTCACCCCAGTCACATAGTTATCTATGCTCCTGGGGATTCGCTCCCTTGCCGTCTTTATGACATAAGGCCAACCTATAATTTTTATAATGTGATTTTATCATTACGGAACCTTTATGCTCAGACAGGTAATACAAATTATCTGAGACTAATTAATGTTTATGAAGATCAGGAAGAATATGTGGCAATCAGAGGTATTGCTGTTGCACAAATTCGTGGGGTTCAGGAGTTTCTGTATGATTGGGGTAGCGATACTTATAATGGAGGCAATGCCATGATGGCTTATCGATAACCGCTTTTTTAAATGCCAGTTTTTTATAATAGTGTTTAACTTCACTCCACCTTTGAATCGGTGGAGTGATAAACTCCGATCGAACGAGATTACTGTGCTCCCAAAACTGTTGGCAATGCTGGATATTGAAGGCTCCATATTAAATTGTTTTGGGATACCCAGTTGGCGAACGTTTTTACAGATGTTTCCCATACCAATTATCGAAGTGTGGACGGCGATCATGGACGTATAGAGCTGCGTCAGTTGTGGCTGGTTAGCGATATCGTCATCCATCCTCAGTGATCCACGTCGGGCGGCAGAGTTTATCGCTTGTGCAATACGCAGCCATTGGCACATTGAAACGAAACTCCACTGGCAATTGGATGTTAGTTTTGGTGAAGACAGACAGCCCTTGAGAAGCGGCTTTGATTTATTTTGTTATTTCCTCACCAAAATATTTGTCCCAAATACGTTGATAAGTACCGTCAGCATTGATCTCAGTAATGGCTTTATCAACTGCGGCTTTTAATGCAGTGTCGTTCTTGCGCAGGAGTACGGCGGTTTGCGCTGCGTTGGTATCGGCTGCCACTATTTTTACTGGTGCTTCTGGTCGATGTTTTTTGTAGTCGAGATAGGAAAGTTTGTCATTGATGGTGGCATCAGCACGACCTGTACTGACAAGTTCCACCTCTTGATTGAAACCATTTGTACCGATAATTTCGGCGCCATGTTTGCGGGCAATTTGGGCGAAGTTATTGGTCAGAGTATGGGCAGAAGTCCGATCTTTCAAGTCACTGAATGTTTTAATTGTGTTGTTATCTGTCCGGGTAATTAGCACGGCTTCAGAAATGACATAAGGCAGAGAGAATATATATTTTTTCTCGCGTTCAGGTGTAATCGCAATTTGGTTCATAACTGCATCTGAGCGTCCAGCATCAAGGCCAGCGATTAGTCCATCCCATTTACCTTCAATAAATTCAGGTTTAACTTGCATACGCTGAGCAATTTCATGACCGATTTCCACATCAAATCCAGTTAGTTTTCCAGAAGCATCATGATAACTGAACGGAGCATAAGCCCCTTCCGTTGCGATTCTGAATACACCTGTGGATTGAATATTATCAAAGGTAGATTTTGCATAGGCTAAATGGGTAACGCTTAATTGGAGAATACTTGCTAATAATACTTTACTTACAATTTTCATTGTGCCTTCCTGATAATGAAATTTATTATCAAATATAATACATGATCAGCTTTTATGTCCAAATAGTCTATATAATATGAAGTTATATGATGTGTTTTAATTTTAACTCCCTTGAATGCTGTTTTAATTCCCGTTTATTAAACCCTTTTATTTTATTAACCATTTAAAATATAGATCAAATGATTCTTCTTTTATAAGAAGATATCACAAATTAAAATAGTTTATATTTTAAGATACAAAGATAAAACTGTTATTCCGCATATCAGGGCAAGAACATAGGATGATATCATGAATGTCTATTTATTATAGAAGGCTTAAGTGTGAACTTTTACAAACAAATAATAAGTTATTTATTGTAAGTTAAAAATAAAAGCCACCGCAAAAAATGCGGTGGCTTAATCTTAATATAAGTGAAAAATATTACAGGGCAGCAATAGTCTCTTTTTGCGCCAATAATTTTTCTTTAGCAGCATTGTTCGTTGCCAGACGCTCACGCTCTTTGGCAACAACGGCTTCTGGTGCTCGGCTGACAAAACCTTCGTTAGCCAGTTTGACTTCGATGCTGTTGATTTCTTTATCCAGCTTCTCGATTTCTTTATCCAGACGAGCCAGTTCTGCGTCTTTATCTATCAAACCCGCCATTGGGATCAGTATTTCTGCACCGTTGATCAGTTTGGTTACAGAAACAGGCGCTTCTTCTCCTGCCGCCAATACGGTAACAGAAGAGAGACGGCCCATTGCCTGAATAAAGTTAAGGTTTTCAGCTACACGACGTTGCGCATCAGCATTTGCATCACGCAGCAGAACTTCCAGCGGCCTGCTTGGTGCGATGTACATTTCTGCACGAATGTTACGTACTGCAATGATCGCTTCCTTGATCCACTCCAGATCGTTCAGTGCCAGTTCATTGACTTTCGCTTGATCAAATTCAGGGAAAGGTTGCAGCATGATGGTATCCGCATCAATACCTTTAACCACTTTCACACGTTGCCAGATAGTTTCGGTGATGAATGGAATGATTGGATGTGCCAGACGCAGCAAACCTTCCAATACTTCGGTCAGAGTATGACGTGCAGCGCGAACTTCTGTTTCAGCGCCTTTGTTGATAGCTGGTTTTGACAATTCCAGATACCAGTCACAGAATTGGTTCCATGTGAATTCGTAAAGAATATTGGCGGCGATATCGAAACGGTAAGTATCCAATGCTTCGCGATAGGCTTTTACTGTCTGGTTGAACTCTGCCAAAATCCAACGGTCTGCCAGTGACAATGACATTTCACCACCGTTCTGGCCGCAATCCTGTCCTTCGGTGTTCATCAGTACGAAACGGCTGGCGTTCCATAGCTTGTTACAGAAATTGCGATAACCTTGCAGGCGTTTCATATCCCAGTTGATATCACGACCAGTAGAAGCCAGTGCTGCCAGAGTGAAACGCAGAGCGTCAGTGCCGTGGGTTTCAATGCCTTCCGGGAACTGTTTTTCGGTACGCTTGCGGATTTTCTCTGCCATTTGTGGCTGCATCATATTGCCGGTACGTTTTTCCAGCAGAGTTTCCAGCGAGATACCGTCAATCATATCCAATGGGTCGATAACATTCCCTTTGGATTTTGACATCTTTTGGCCTTCTTCATCGCGGATCAGACCGGTCATATAGACAGTTTTGAATGGTACTTGTGGTTTGCCGTTTTCATCTTTGATGAAGTGCATAGTCATCATGATCATGCGGGCAATCCAGAAGAAGATGATGTCAAAACCACTGACCAGCACATTCGTTGGATGGAAGGTTTTCAGGGCTTCAGTTTGCTCAGGCCAGCCGAGGGTAGAGAATGTCCACAGGCCAGAGGAGAACCAGGTATCCAGTACGTCTTCGTCCTGAGTCAGTGCAATATCTGCACCCAGATTGTTTTCGCAGCGAACTTCTTCTTCATCGCGTCCAACATAAACATTGCCTTGTGCGTCATACCATGCCGGAATACGGTGACCCCACCACAATTGACGGGAAATACACCAATCTTGAATATCACTCATCCAGGAGTAGTACATGTTTTCGTACTGTTTTGGTACGAACTGGATATCACCGTTTTCAACCGCTTCAATCGCCACTTTTGCCAGTGGCGCTGTGCGGACATACCATTGGTCAGTTAGCATTGGCTCGATAACCACACCGCCACGGTCACCGTAAGGTACGGTCAGATCATGAGGTTTGATTTCTACCAGCAGGCCCAGTTTTTCAAATTCAGCGACAATCGCCTTACGGGCAGCAAAGCGTTCCATGCCACGGTATTTAATAGGGATTTCGGTCGAGTAACTATCAGAAACTTCACCATTAGTGTTGAAAACTTCTGCGGCTTCGCGGATATCGCCATCGAAGGTCAGAATGTTGATCATTGGCAGGTTGTGGCGTTTACCGACTTCATAGTCATTGAAATCGTGAGCCGGAGTGATTTTCACACAGCCAGTGCCTTTTTCCATATCTGCATGTTCATCTCCCACGATAGGAATACGACGGTTGACCAGTGGCAGAATGATCTCTTTTCCAATCAGATCTTTATAACGAGGATCTTCCGGGTTAACAGCAACGCCGGTATCCCCTAGCATGGTTTCCGGGCGGGTAGTGGCAACAATCAGGTAATCTTTGCCTTCGGCAGTTTTGGCACCGTCAGCCAATGGATAACGCAGATGCCACATAGAGCCTTTAACTTCGCGGTTTTCGACTTCCAGATCAGAAATCGCGGTACGCAGTTTAGGATCCCAGTTAACCAGACGTTTGCCACGGTAAATCAGATCTTCTTGATACAGGCGAACAAAGGCTTCTTTAACGGCTTTTGACAAACCCTCATCCATAGTGAAGCGTTCACGCTCCCAATCCACAGAGTTACCCAGGCGGCGCATCTGATTGGTGATAGTACCACCTGATTCCGCTTTCCACTGCCAAATCTTGTCAATAAAGGCATCGCGGCCGTAATCGTGGCGAGTTTTGTTTTCTTCTGCCGCGATCTTGCGCTCGACAACCATTTGCGTTGCGATGCCTGCGTGGTCAGTACCGACTTGCCATAGCGTGTTTTTACCCTGCATGCGTTGATAGCGCACCATAGTATCCATGATCGTCTGCTGAAATGCGTGCCCCATATGCAGACTTCCGGTCACATTTGGTGGCGGAATGACGATGCAGAAACTTTCACGGCTGGTATCGCCATTCGGCTTGAAATAACCGCTCTTTTCCCAGTGGTTATAAAGAGGTTGCTCTATCTCTGTCGGATTGTATGTTTTATCGAGAGATGGCTCAGATTGCGTTTTAGTAGCGGGTGTCTTTTCCATTGTATCTTGATATTTAATAAGTTGGCGGGGTTGCCATGGTCAAATTAAAGCCGACGCTACGATAGGATTTATATCGTTCGCGCGCTAACTGTTTCAGATTTTCATCAATAGGGACGAAGTCTATCACTTCATGGAAAGCCGTGGCAAAGTCTACAAAATGAGGAAGCAGTGTTACCAGAATATCACGGGGAGCGTTGCCTCTTTTTTGCGGCCAGCACAGTTCCACAGGGGCACCATAACGAGGGCCTTCTCCTGCAAGGTTATGTGGCACAAATTGACCTGGCTTTCGTTGCCATAGTGCTTCATCCAGTTTTTCGGCCTGTTGCTGGCTTTCACAAGCAATCAGAACCCGCTTCCCTGCACGCCATTGATCGGCAGCCAACTGACATGCCAGCCATTCATGCGGCTGCAATTCATCAAAAGACGATGATTCTTCCTGTAACGGTTTTTCCAACAACAGCTTTTCCAATAAATAGAAAGTGGCGTTTTTCATAAATTCTTTTACTGACAATGTCTCATGATTATAGAAAACGAGTTACAGAAAAAATGATGGACAAAGTGACGGAAAAGGGTATTGCTATTGCAATACCCTCAATCCCGTTGACTTTTTCAATACCTTTTACGTTAGCCTTTAAGCAAAAAATGGCTAGTCCGGGTATTAATCATCTGCATTCAGACCTGCACGATTTAACAGGAATTGTGACAACAGTGCAACCGGGCGACCCGTTGCCCCTTTTGCCTTGCCTGAACGCCATGCTGTACCGGCGATATCCAGATGTGCCCAGTTGTATTTAGCTGTAAACCGGGACAGGAAAGCACCGGCAGTGATTGCGCCGCCAAGACGTCCGCACGAGTTGACCATATCCGCAAAATTGGATTCCAATTGCTCAGAATATTCGTCACCCAGTGGCAGACGCCATGCACGATCTCCCGCTTGTTCTGATGCGTTCAGTAGCTCATGTGCAAGCGGATTATGGTTGGACATCAAGCCCGTGTAGTGGCTTCCCAGCGCAACCATGCAAGCGCCTGTCAGAGTGGCAACATCAATAACCAGTTCTGGCTCGAAACGTTCAACATATGTCAGCACATCACACAACACCAGACGACCTTCCGCATCCGTATTTGTCACTTCAACAGTCTGGCCGGACATAGTGGTCAAAATATCACTGGGACGATAAGCATGACCACCGGGCATGTTTTCGCACCCTGCCAATACCCCGATAACGTTAATAGGTAATTGTAGCTCTGCGACAACGCGCATGGCACCATAAACAGAAGCGGCACCTCCCATGTCGAATTTCATCTCTTCCATGCCTTCGGCGGGTTTGAGAGAAATACCGCCGGAATCAAAAGTCAGCCCTTTACCCACTAACACAATAGGTTTCGCATTGGGATCTTTGCTGCCTTTATATTCGATCACTGACATCAGAGATTCGTTCTGTGAACCTTGCCCCACGGCCAGATAGGCATTCATGCCTAACTCTTTCATCTGTTCTTCACCAATTACTTTGGTGATCAGATTGTCAGCACTGTCAGCAAGCTGGCGTGCCTGTGATGCAAGGTACGCAGCATTACAGATATTGGGTGGCATATTGACCAGATCTTTTGTCGCCTTAATACCGGATACAATAGCAAGACCGTGCTGAATAGCGCGTTCACCGCTGGTTAATTCACGGCGGGTCGGCACATTGAAGACCATCTTGCGTAAAGGGCGACGCAGTTCATTTTTGCTGCTTTTAAGCTGATCGAAAACATACAGAGATTCTTTTGCTGTTTCGACAGCCTGACGTACTTTCCAATAGTTATTGCGCCCTTTGACGTGTAATTCTGTCAAGAAACAGACCGCTTCCATTGACCCTGTTTCATTAAGGGTGCTGATCGTTTTCTGGATAATTTGCTTATACTGGCGCTCGTCCAGATCACGTTCTTTTCCGCATCCAACCAACAGAATTCGTTCAGACAGCACGTTAGGAACGTGATGCAGTAATAGGGTTTGGCCCACTTTGCCTTCAAGTTCACCGCGGCGCAGTAAGGCACTAATATAACCGTTACTTATTTTGTCAAGTTGCTCTGCGATAGGGGACAGACGGCGAGGTTCAAATACGCCGACAATAATACACGCACTGCGTTGTTTTTCCGGGCTACCGCTTTTTACACTAAACTCCATGCGTTCTCCTGAATCTTAAAGACAAAGACAGATACAATCGCTAAAATACCACGTTCCGCGTTAAATCATCCCAAATAAAGTTCTCTATTATGTTAAGCTGAGCATATTAATTTTAGATACTTAGCTAACGATAACTGTGCTCTAATTGAGAACGAATATATGGAATGCTTTGGTATCATTTTAGCAATGGGGAAGCCAAACTGATTCATATAAATGGTAGATATACGACGAAGTTAGCGACTTTCCTGCAAAAAGACAAGTTTTCACAGGCGTAATAAGCGTGATCATCATTAGATATCTGGTACGGGAAACCCTGAAAAGTCAAATCGCGATACTTTTCATCTTATTACTGATCTTTTTCTGTCAGAAATTAGTTGAGGTATTAGGTGCGGCAGTAGAAGGTAATATTCCCGCAAATTTAGTTTTATCTTTGTTAGGCTTAGGTGTGCCGGAGATGGCGCAGCTAATTTTACCCCTGAGTTTATTTCTTGGGGTATTAATGACATTTAGCAAACTCTATACGGAAAGCGAAATCACTGTCATGCATGCCTGTGGTTTAGGTAAAGGTGTGTTGGTGAAATCTGCTCTCATTCTGGCTCTGCTTACTACAATGCTGGCAGCGGCCAATGTTATCTGGTTCACACCATGGTCATCCAAATATCAGGCACAGGTGGTGGCAGATGCGAAAGCAAACCCAAGCCTTGCAGCGATAATGGAAGGGCAGTTCAAACCTTCCAGAGATGGCAACATGGTGTTGTATATCGGTAACGTCAAAGGAAATAATTTTGAGAATGTATTCCTTACTCAACTGAGACCGGTGCATAACCAGCGGCCTTCTGTGGTTATCGCTGATGGTGGGCATATGGAAGAGTTACCGAATGGCAATCAGGTAGCGGTACTTCATGAAGGAACCCGTTACGAAGGTACTGCATTGTTGCGTGATTTCCGTATCACAGAATTTCAAAACTATCGGGCAGTCATAGGGCACCAAAGCCCGGAAATTGACAGCGGCAAAGTTGAACAAAAATCAATGGATGAGCTGTGGCATGGCAACGATCTGGATTCTCGCTCAGAATTCCACTGGCGTTTAACCCTGATTGTTTCTGTCTTGATTATGGCGCTGATGGTTGTTCCGCTCAGTGCAGTCAATCCGCGCCAGGGACGAGTGCTCAGTATGTTGCCGGCCATGTTGCTCTATCTGATTTTCTTCCTGTTGCAAAGTTCCCTCCATTCTAATGGTGGCAAGGGCAAACTTAACCCCCTGTTTTGGATGTGGCTGGTAAACGGCGTGTATTTTGCTTTGGCACTGGTGCTCAACGTATGGGATACCATCCCGGTGCGTAAGCTACGTTCACGCTTTAAGATCCAAGGAGCAGCCTGATGTTTGGTGTATTAGATAGATATATCGGGCGGACTATCCTGCAAACCATTCTGATGACACTGTTTACTCTGGTGTCATTGTCCGGCATCATCAAATTTGTTGAGCAGCTTCGTAAAGTCGGTCAGGGAGAATATACCGCTCTTTCTGCCGGCCTTTATACGCTGCTGAGTGTTCCCAAAGATATCCAGACTTTCTTCCCGATGGCAGCATTGCTGGGCGCACTTCTGGGGTTGGGAGCACTGGCAACCCGCAGTGAGCTGGTGGTTATGCAGGCTTCTGGTTTTACCCGCTTGCAAGTGGCTGGTTCGGTAATGAAAACCGCGATCCCATTGGTTCTACTGACGATGGTTATCGGTGAATGGGTGGCTCCACAAGGTGAACAAATTGCCCGTAACTTCCGTTCCCACAAGATGTATGATGGTTCTTTAGTATCCACTGCTAAAGGGATTTGGACAAAAGATGGTCAGGACTTTATCTATATTCAGAATGTGGGTAAAGATAATTCCCTGAATGGTATCAGTATCTATCATGTTGATGAAAAAAGAAAACTGTTATCAGTGAGATATGCGGCTTCTGCTGTGTATGATCAGGACAACAAGCAGTGGAAGCTGTCTCAAGTTGAAGAGTCTGATTTAAGTCAGTTCGGTCGGATCACTGGTTCGCAGCGTATCTCTGCTGATTGGAAAAGTTGGCTGACACCAGAAAAACTGGGGGTTGTTGCTCTTGAGCCTGCTGCACTCTCTATTCGTGGTCTGCATCAATATATTACCTACCTGAAACAGGGTCAGCAGGATGCCGGGCGCTACGAACTCAATATGTGGAAAAAGATCTTTGCTCCGTTATCCGTTGCGGTCATGATGCTGATGGCACTCTCCTTTATCTTTGGCCCATTGCGTAGTGTTCCTATGGGATTAAGAGTTGTAGTGGGGATAAGCACTGGCTTTATCTTTTATGTTCTCAATGAGATATTCGGCCCACTCAGTCTGGTTTATAGCATGCCACCAGTATTGGGAGCACTATTGCCAAGTTTGCTATTCTTTGCAGTGAGTATTTATTTACTTCTGTACCGAAAATAACAGCAACTATCTTATATACAAATGAATTCTCTTATCGCCTCTGCTTTCAACGGTAGAGGCGATTTGTTTTGAGCTTTTGTACGATGGAAATACATATTTTGGGTAAAATTTAGTTTACTTGAGTTACTATTTGTTTATTATAAAACATAGCTACTTTCTGATGATGGTATTCATGCCTTTAATTTATTTACCATCTAATCATTGTCTGTTTCTATTTTGTTTTATCTATCCTGACTCACTGAAACTTGGAATCTGGTGAGTGTCATTAACATGCAAATACTCACTGTATCTTTCTGAAAAAACAGTTCTTGATTGTTGTTGAGTCGCTAATGTGAGGTTTTTTTCATGAAATACCTTAAATTTTTCCCGGAAGGATTCCATCTTTTTGAAGATGTACCTTATAACGCACCTAATGAGCGGCGCTTGACTATATCGGGCCATGGCACATTAAGGGAAGGACTTAGAACGCTAGATAGATCTTTAAATTTTATTGAACCAGAAAAATTAATATTAATTTTAAATAGATACCTTGAAAATGATATTTTTAGATATCGTCATATCCGTTTATTATTCTGCTATTCGGCAGATAATAGGGGTTGGTATAGTGACTCTTTTGCAGGTAGGTTTTCCCGATTACTACCTAACCCTGACCGGATTATCGTGGAGGCTTATGAGGGAGAGATTGAGGTAATGGTCACTGATTATGATAAAAGAATCCGGGCTTTCGAAGACATATCACGATTAGACTGGAATGCTTCTATGTCTAACAACAGGGATGGAGAACCAAAAAGGGTATTAGCATCTGATTATGATATTGACGATATGTACGAGTTTCTATTTGGGTCTAAAAGCGCATATAGTGAAACAACTCGTTTAAAGACCGCTTTTTGGAACTCAGTGAATGAATTTGAATACACATTTGAGACCTGTGATCCCGTTGAATTGAAGGACATCCTTGCTTCTCGGATATTTTTTTGCAATGGAAAATCCAGCAGAAATATAAATGATTTCCGTTAATCTCTGTCAGATACAGCCTGAGTTTTTGAACAGTAAAACTCAGACTGTTGTTTTTTTTATTAATTATTTTTTTACCAACTCTAACAACTTTGCGTCTGAATTCTGATTATGATTCTGTGCCAGCACAGTGACCAGCTCATTCACGCCCTTAGTAACACGATGGAACTTACTGTGTTCTTTGCGAGTCATTACCACAAATACCCCGATATTCTGTTCAGGGATCATCGCCATATAAGTATTGAACCCGCCGCCGCCGCCAGTTTTCTGATAGATACCCGGAATATCTTTTTTGCTATTTATATAAACCCAACCAAGCCCGATACCATCAGCTTGGCCTGCCACATCCATTCCTTTGATTGATATCAGATCGGCGCGTTTAAAGTAGATACCCTGTTCACGGCTGGCTGTCTGCTTCCTCAACTGATTGTGAGAAGATAAAAACTGCTGCATCCAACGCTGCATATCGGCGGGGGTAGAATAAACTCCTCCACTACCTGCTGCGGCAATAGTACTGATACAGGGACTGGATTTGATCCCTTCCATCAACCGGGCACATTGAGTTTGGGTAGGCGTCAGGGTTGTATCTTTCATCTTATAAGGATGGGTGATTTCTTCTCGCAGAAGACGGGGGTAAGGCTCTCCTGTCGCCTTGGAAAGCGCATCTGCCAATAAATCGTAGGCCAGATTGGAATAAGAAGCTGTTGTACCAGGAACGGCATTTATCTCAGCGGATTTCAGCCAAGTCCAACGATTGGATTGTGTCGGCCAGATAAACACCGGGCGTCCCCACTTTCCACCGGGTTGTTCTCGTGGTAGCCCGCTGGTATGACTTGCCAGATGATACAGCCGAATTGGTTGATTTGCGCTAAAGTGTGGTACATGCACGCCATAATAAGAATATTTCTGCAATGGGTCGGTGATCCTAATCCGTTTTTTCTCTGCCAGCTTGATCATCACCTCACTAGTCATCAATTTGGTGATAGAAGCGATACGAATTAAAGAATTCTGACTTGGCTTAATACCACTCCCTGGGTAAGTTTCTCCAAAACTGCGATGCATGACCTGATTATTATCGATGACCACCATTGCCATACCTAACGGATTACCTTCATTAAAGATTGACTGGGCATACTGTTCAACCAGCGCTGAAGTTAGTTTTCGGCTGGAGGCATTGCCGTCAAACACTTCCCATCTTGTGGGCTGTATACTTGAGCGCTGAGTTTTGCTCTGATGTGAATGACCAGAGGTAGCGCAAGCTGAAAGCGCCAATGAAAGAGCGGAAACTATACAAAGTTTATAGAGCCGTTTGTTCATTTTTGGATTAACCAATCAGGGAACGTAATTAAGTGGGGGGACAAAACCGTTATTTGTTCTTCTTAAATATCGCAATAACGGCACCGATAATGAAACCCAACAGAATGCCAGCGAAGATCCAATTGATAAGAGTCATAGTTATTTACCTCAAGACAGTGTTTTGCTTTGAATTATATAAGGTGTTTATGGGTTGTCTATTGGTGATAAGGCGTTATAACGGGTTGATTGATGTTAGATAGAATGAATGAATGCTGAGATTTGAGCTTTTTTGTGGAAAAACAGGTAGATCTGCTTTTTTTTTCGGCACTTGAACAAAATTGGAAGGATAAGTGTTGCGCATGGTCTTCTGACAAGTATAATGACTCTCGTTTTCCGAACCCTTCAGTGCCGAAGTGGCGAAATCGGTAGACGCAGTTGATTCAAAATCAACCGCCTTCGGGTGTGCCGGTTCGAGTCCGGCCTTCGGCACCATACAAAGCTTTTTTCAAGTCTACTAACGTCTACTTTAGTCCATAAAAACAGTAAGTTAAGTTGGTTTCTGACTCAGCTTAGTCTGTTCACGTCTACTCAATTCCTTGAACATATACCAACCGATGATGGTATAACTGATGGTATTCCCGGTTCGATTGATTTTGGTACCAACACAGGAGGTATCAACTGATGGCTCTCACCGATATCAAAGTTAGGACTACCAAGCCCTCCGACAAACCCTTCAAACTCACAGATGGGCAGGGTATGCACCTGCTGATCAATCCCAATGGTTCAAAATATTGGCGATTCCAATACCGTTTCGGGGGCAAACAGAAAGTTTTAGCATTGGGTGTTTATCCAATGGTCTCTCTTGGTGAAGCCCGCAGGAAGCGAGATGAGGCCAAAAAGTTGGTATCTAATGGTATCGACCCTTCTGAGAAGAAAAAAGCAGACAAGATCGAGCAAAGCGAAGCCCTGACATTCGAAGCTGTTGCAAGGGACTGGCATACTGCCTGTAAAAGGAAATGGTCAGATTCCCATAGCGAGAGAGTTCTAAAAAGCATGGAAGATGGTCTCTTTACTGCGATTGGTAAAAGGAAAATATCCGAGCTTACTACAAGAGAACTTCTTGTTCCTATCAAGGCTGTTGCAGCTTCTGGGCGATTAGAGGTTGCTTCCCGCCTACAGCAAAGAACAACGGCGGTGATGCGTTATGCTGTCCAGAATGGGCTGATAGATTACAACCCCGCCCAAGAAATGGCAGGAGGTATTGCGACAGCAAAGCGGGTGCATAGACCAGCCTTACCATTTGATAGGTTCTCAGAGCTTTTAGAGCGCATCGAGAGCTTCAAAGGTAGGAAACTTACTAAGTTAGCTGTGAAGCTGACATTGCTCATTTTTATCCGTTCCAGTGAACTCAGGTTTGCTCGTTGGTCAGAGATCGATTTCGAGAATGCCATGTGGACTATTCCAGCAGAACGAGAACCATTACCCGGAGTGAAGCATTCGCACCGTGGTTCGAAAATGCGAACTCCACATCTTGTTCCTTTGAGTTGTCAGGCATTGGCTGTGTTGACTGAAATTAAAGAGATCAGCGGTGACCATGAACTCGTGTTTATTGGCGATCATGATTTTAGAAAGCCTATGAGCGAAAACACGGTAAATAAGGCTTTAAGGTCGATGGGTTATGACACTAAAGTTGAAGTATGTGGACATGGTTTTCGTGCGATGGCATGTAGTGCTTTAATCGAGTCGGGGAAGTGGTCGAGAGATGCTGTTGAGAGGCAGATGAGTCATCAGGAGCGAAACTCGGTTCGTGCCGCATACATTCATAAAGCTGAGCATTTGGACGAGCGTAGATTGATGTTGCAATGGTGGGCTGATTATCTGGATGAAACAACTGAGAGAAGAATTTCACCTTTTGATTTTGATAACTAACTGATTTTTATTAATATAATGGCGTATTCAATAACAAATTGAGACGCCATTTTTTTATTTGCGATTTATGTGCTATTACGAAGTAAAACTTTTTACAACGGAGTGGCATTAATGAAATCTTGGGTAAAGATGAATAGTTGGATATCAGAAGACACCAAAGCAGTGAAAACGTGGTTTGATTTGGACAGATATCGAGAGTTTGAAAACATTTCTATTAATATGCTTTACCATGAAATATGGGCAAGAACATATTTCTTCAAACCAGTAGTAGAAGAAGGAATGCAGAAAACGGTATTGAAAAATTACATGCAGGTATTGGATGGTGATCCTTTTCTTATCAAAGAGAAAGACTTAAATTATATGGACGCAGAAAATCAATTATATCAACCGCCATACTTTTTTATTACTACCGTAGATCGAATAGCAAATATCAGTTTTGCTTGTATGAAAAAGGCTTTATTCATAAGAGCAAATACAGAACAATATAAAATTGATTCCGCTATTGAGAATGAATACATATCCGAAAAAATTCCTGAACAGTTTCCTACTACGATTATGTTAGAAATCGATCTTGCGGGTGGAAGCGATGATGAGATAGCAGAGGCCCTGCGAGTATCATTACCACAATGGCGAAAAGTAAAGGGCGTTAAACCTGCACCACTTGATGCAGTCAGATTTGGTTATGGGGCAATAAAGAAATTAATTGGCTATCGAATTATCCCCATGCTTGATTTGCTTGCATGGTCAGAAAGAAAAAAAGTACTTCTGTCAGACGATAGATTATCTCGACTGCTATACACGGATGAAGATGATGATAAGGCGATTCGCCAAGGATCTCATATTAGAGATGCGGATCGACCTTTCGCAATGAAAACTGTAGAAATTGATTTCCTAAGGCAATTTAACTTTTTTATCAATAAAAATCAGCATGTTAAAGAAATGAGAGTTTCAGACGTTATGAAACTCTCAGACTCTGAGTGATATGAATCTCCATAGACTCATAATTTTGAGCCAAGGATGGCTCTGCTGATCGGAATCCCGCTTCATTCATTTGAAAATCATGTGTATTGTGACCCTATTGAAATAACAGAGGGTATACATATGGAACATCAAACTCGTCTTATTCGTTTACCTGAAGTCATGAAGAAAACTGGTTTTTGTAAAGCGTGGATCTATCGTCTCATCAGTGATGGGCGTTTTCCTCAGCCAGTGAAGATTGGACTCCGTGCTGTCGCCTTTGTGGAGAGTGAAGTTGAGGACTGGATTCAGTCTGTTATTGAAACGACAAGAAAAAATGTTGCCTGAATGGGAGAGATAAAATGAATATTAATGACTTTGCAGAATTTGAAAATTATGAAGGTATCATTACTGATGGTATTTTTGAGGATGTCTTCAATATGGACTATGTTGAAGAAATTGAACTAACGGAAGAGAAAAAGAAATATATTGAATGGTTAAGTTATTTCTTTGTTGCCGAAATGCAAGATGTGTTGGATGAAATTAATGAGATGGATATGCTTGAACAGATTTCTGTTTTTGATTTTTGGTTCAAGATCATTCAGTCAAGAGATGAAGTAGAAGCTCTGGCAAGAACTATTATCTATCATAAGACAGGGATGCCTGTTTGATATAAATATAAGGTAAAAGGCTTTAGTGCTTTTTGAAAAAAGTAAATATTCACCTAAATAATATACTTATTTTTTACTAAAGTCTTTACAAATGATGTTAATGTGTTTTATTTAGAATGGTTAGAGGGGAAAGAATTACTATCAGGTGTATACAATGTTCGAATAATGTTAACAGGTGTAAAATAAGATGGTGTGAACACATCCTCCGAAAAATCAGAAATTTCTCGATTGTTGGTACTGTCATTAATGATAAGGGCGTTATTAATTGTTCGATATGCACCATCCTTAATATACTGAACAAGTGCGTACCTTCTGATGTGATGACCTTTTCTGAAATGTACATCGCGGATCTTAAAACGTTTTTCTACTCCATCGGCATTTTTGACCCAGATATGACCATCACAAACATCGATAACGGTGCCTGAAAAAGTTTCTTTGAAAGTATAGGTTTTACTCTGGAACTCAAATTTAGGCGTAGTGATTTCTTTTTTCTGAGGGCTAAGATAACTGTTTTTTGCCAGTTCAGATTTTTCTTTATTATCGCGTCTGTAGGTTAAAAATGCCCAGATAAGAAGTAGGGCACTGACTGGAAACCAGACTACGCCAGTAAGGATTAATCCACTTTTTCCAGCGAACAGGGCGATAAGAGCAGGAAGAGATACCGCAAGCCAAAACAGCCTCATAGTGAAAATGCTCATACAGATTCCTTTTTTAAAGATGAAGGTCATATTCGACGTATGAAGAAATCAGGAGTTACAAACAGGATGGGTTCGCTCATATCAAAGCCTGCATTGAAGGAATAATTGAATAGACTAGATAAATCAGTCTGTTATAGAGAGTGTAGTCGAAGTATATTTTGACTGGCTTTGCCGGAAACGCAAATCACTTGTACCGATCGATTAAGAAATAACAATAGATTACAGCTATCAACACTAGTTTATCGATCGGTATAAACGATCAGTTTATTGAGATGTATCTATCAAAAAAGGCTTGCCAGCCTTACATTGTTGGTGATGGTTTTGTGTTTTTGAGGACGTTTCAGGGTTGGGATTTTTAGGTTTTTCAACATGGTAATGATGGCATTGAGGTAGGGGATGGTTTCCAACCATCTAAACGCAGTCGTAACGTAGCTTCGGTCGGGTGCTTCTTTTAACGCTTCGGTTGTATACGCTTCTTTAGCACCAGCACCAGCTTCTAAGTGAAGCTGGTTTACAGAAACATTAGTGTATTCGTCCTGACCAGCACGGTTATCCTGGATAAGCGCTTCTATGGGGGTGTTAGCTTCTTTTGTTGTGATTTCAGGAGCATCTGTAGTTATGGCCATACAAGGCGCTTCACTGACAGATGCTTTCTTCTTACCATTGTTTTATTGGATATTACCTGATATTTGTCATATAAACAAAGGCCACTATAAAAAATAATTTATTTGTTTTTCAGAGATACCACAATTTTATTTTCCTTTTGTACCGAAGCATAGATGTCATTGCTATTAGAAGCCCTTATGGATATAAAAGTGTTGTTATCATTTATGCTGATTTTGGATGTGAGATCATTTTGAGTATTATTGTTTTCACCATGTAATTTGTGCTTTTCTTGAAAGAATTCTTTAATGCTTATTGAACACTTTATCACTCCTGACGAGGTGATTAATGTCAGGAACAAATATCCAAGAAGACTTGAAAAAACTTGGGTAAAAGTTAATTTTGAATCTACATTTGTTATCATATAGAGATAATATCCGTAGCCACAAAGAGAAAAAAAAGCAATTAGTGATTCGAAAAACTTTTTTAATACCTCGTGATAACGTTTGTGAAGATAAAAAAATGTTATTAGTCCTGCCGTTACAGGGAGAATGAAAACTAATAAGTTTAATGCCCACTTGTAATAAGAGCCAGAAAAGTATAGGAGGCAGAAAATAGTCATAATTGATATCGAAAATAAAAAATTACCAACTGAGTGTTTTTTTAACATTATTTAATCCTTATAGCATATTAAGATCTATTTAATTTTATTTACAGCGAGTAATTTCGGTAATCATATAAGCATAAGAGCCTTCTGTAAAAGGTGTTGTTTTTATCGCAATAACTAATTAAATATGTTTTCATTTCATCCGAATTTATGCGGTTTTCGTAGTAGCTATTAAATATACAATCATCTTTTCTGGATGTTGAGATATTATGATCGCATAATATATTTGTTATTGTGTCATGCTCATTTTTGCAGTTACTGGATTTTGTTCTTGCGAAATGATCTTCCAGTTTGCTTATTTGTTGCTTCTTATAAATTTCTACATTATCGAGTTCAGGACAGATTTCGCTGAATGCGAAGATTGGAAAGAACTGGGAACTTTGTATTTTCTGTTTATTTAACAATATAATTAATTGCTTATTTGCTTCCTCTACAATCTTGAAATAATCTTGCATCATCTCAGGCTTGGTTTGGAACTCATACTTGACTCGTTTATGAGATCCTACGGCTAATACCATTTGTCCATTTTTTAACTGGTCCAAATCTTCTGTGATTTTTACTTCTATTTCCCCTCCGCTTTTTATTTCATTCCAGACTTTTTGAACTTTTCTAATATCCATTGCTGAAACTGGTAAGATTAAATCTGATAAACTTTTATATATCGAAGCGTAATCGTCAGTCTTGATTTTATTTATTCTTATAGTGGTAGCATTCCCTATGTATATATCATGTTCAGATATGGTAGTAGATCGTGAATCTTTTTCATATTCCACAAGTAAAAAATTACTTCTAATTTTATTGGCTATATCTGAGTTAGTAGGTACATAGGAAAAAATAGTCTTTAAAATTTGCTGTATGTTTCTGTCACTTATGCTGTACCCAATAAAGATAACAGGGTTATGAATGAATAGTGAGAGTAATTGTGCTCTAATTAGTTCTTGCATTCACATAATAAGTGCAACATCGTTACAAACGAAGTAAATGAGTGGGTATTCCTTTAAATAACTCATTTGGTGTTTTGTAATCTCGTGTTTTACGAGGGCGATTATTTAATCGGTTTGCCACAAGGTTAACCTCTCGCTCTGATACCTTATTAAAATCGGTTCCTTTGGGAAAGTAATTTCTGATTAATCCATTCGTATTCTCATTTATCCCTCTTTCCCAAGGGGAATACGGGTGAGCAAAATAAATTTTTGTCTCTAAATTTTTACTGATAAATTCGTGTTCGGCAAATTCGAGGCCGTTATCAAAAGTAATTGTTTTAACTTTATGTTTTATCAATGATAAGTATCTTGTTACCGCTTTTGCGACACCTTCTGCTGTTTTATCTTCAAGTTTAATGATGATAGTAAATAACGATTTTCGTTCAACTAAGGTCAATAATGCACTTTTATGATCTTTGCCAACGAGAGTATCTCCTTCCCAATCACCAATACGCTGCTTTTTATCAACCCATTTTGGGCGCTTTTCAATGCTGACTCTGTTTTTGATTTTTCCTCTTCGTTCATAACTTCCATAGCGTTTACGATACGGTTTTTTAGCAATCCTGAAATGCTGCCATAAATCACCACCATTAAGCTTATCCTTATAAATCAATCTATAAACTGTTTCATGATGCAAAGATATTATATTTTCCCTTTTGAGATAACCGACTGTTTGTTCAGGGCTTAAATCTTGCCAAATTAGCTGTTTAATCAACTTTGTGATCTCTGGTGTAACTTTGACTGCTTTTACAGCAGCATAGCGGCGCTCTGAGGCTTTAAGCTGAGCCTGTTTAGGACAGTATTTCTGTGCTTCCCGGTTTCGTCTCAATTCCCGGCTAATCGTTGATGGGGCTCGATTGAGCGACGTGGCAATAAAGCGTTGTGTAAAACCGGCTTCTTTTAAACTGAAAATCTGATATCTTTCTATTTCGGTCAGTTGTGTATAGGCCATAGTGCATTTTCCTTTGGCGAGAAAGATGCCTACTATAGCAACTGACCGCCTTTCTCAGAAATTGCACTTATTAGTCGAATCCAAGGTTCATATTTGTTATCGAAATAGTCATAATCTTCTTCTGTAATCGTTAGTTCAGAAGGGGCTGACACACAACCATGTATTTTATAGACAGAACCATAAGGATTACTTAAAAGTATGCTATTACCTATTAGTGGGTCAAATTCGAAGAGTTGTTCAATTAATGAATCATAGTTCGTTGTGATGATTGACCCGATATTTTTTCTCATCTTAATGAGTTCGGCTATCTCTTCGCTTTTCTCTTCTTTTAATTCTACAGTTGATAATAGCTGAGTAATATATATTTTAAATCTACTTAAGTTGATTCCTTTGTCCATTTCACTGTAGAAAATATCGTTTATTTCTTTAAACTTTCCGTTTCTGTCTTTAGATAAAGTTTCATTGAATTTTCTTTCTATATCACTGGCAATTTTATCATATTTATATTCACCATTGATTTGACATTTTGATTTAATATCAAGATATGTTTCTTTATCATTAGTGAGTTCGAAACATATATGTGAGAGTAAACCATTCCAATCAAAGGAGTTTGACAGGTATCGCAAGCTAAACCCAGTTCCAATGAAGAGCACTGGATGATTTCGATACTTTGCTATGAATTCTTGAATTTCCATCTTTCCTTTGCCTTATCACATTGATTTTTCTTTGGATTTTTGTAAGTGAGTTACCAATTATTATGGCTCCTAAGTATTGCTGTTGTCCAGTATGGATGCTTGCAAATTAAACATCATCTTTCTAAGGTGGGAGGTAACTATATTAATAATATTATGTATGACCTGAAATAAAAAATAGTTTGGGTTTGCAATCCGCTATATATAAAAAATTATTGGGTCTTCTTTAAGCATTTAACTGCGTAATGCAAGGATATATCTTCAATCCCATTATTTGTTTTGATATAGAAACATGTTGTACCGTGTATTGATTTACCGACTGTAATGCCCAGGAAACCATTTGAAGTTTTATGTTCCCATTCGTCATGGTTTTTGAGCAGGTCTAAGATAAAATCATAATTTTCACCATTAATTTCATCGTCGACATTTGTGACCAAAATTATATTTTGGGCTTTGGTTATGATATCAGACTTCTTTTTGTAGATTTCCTTGTTGATTAAATAAGGCATAGATATTCCTCTTCTCCATTCAAGTAACAAAGTTAAGTATTCTCCATCATGTTTAGTACACCATGAAAACTAAATTTACAAATTAAAAATGACTTAGTATTAAATTTTTTGCTTCTTTAAAATTACACTAGTGATTTTTTTCATTAAAATCAATTGTTTAAATTGTTTTCGTAATTGATTATTAGTTGTGATATATATAGTTTTTTAAATATTGCCAAGGGGGCTAAATGCATTTAAGCCACTGTAAATTCAATAGTTTGTGCTATATCTCACAACTTCAAAGCTTGTAGATATCTATAATGAATCTTAGTGAAGGATTACATTCCAATTGCTTAGAGTTTTCTATGCAGGACACTGCTGGTTTGGTAACCTAAGGTGAAGATTTTTTCATAGCTTTCCTACACTGATGAACGACTTTTATGTGGGTTGTGCTAAGGATTTTGGCAGTAACCAAGCAAGATCCTGAACGATGGACTATGTGATTCACCATGATGAGAAGTAACGAACTTAACTCTTTTCAATTGACTGCTTTAAGTAGACTTTTTTCCGCTTCCGTCTTCAACGAGATAGCGAAAAGAGGGCAGTCTCCTATGTTTGCTCGTTCTCTCCGAGAGACCGAGCTTTTTGACCATGAAGATACACTTGGGATTACCGTTGGTGAGGCCTTCAATGAGGCATTTGCCTTACTTAGACAAACTGGCTTGCGGAATGAGTATGTTTATCGTTCTGCCCTCACACACAATCTTTTGCTCGGAAAGCATTCATTAAGAACTGCCTGTATGCTTAATGAATTCAGAATCGGTCCTTGCAAAGCTGATCTCATCATACTGAACGGAACTGGAACTGTTTACGAAATAAAATCCGAAAGAGATTCCTTAAGCCGTCTACAAAACCAAATAACAAACTACCGTAAAGCATTTGGGAAAATCTATGTGATAGCTGGTTCAGAACATATAGATGATGTGCTGAAAACAACAGAATCTACTATTGGGGTATTGAGTTTAACCCGATGGAATAGAATATCTACTATAAGAGAAGCTGTAGAAGTCTTAGACTTTATATGCCCTGTAACAATCTTTGAGTCATTAAGGATTAATGAGGCGAAAATTATTGCTTCTGATTTAGGTATAAAAATTCCCGACTTACCTAATACTCAAATGCATGGTTTCCTGAAAGAAGTATTTAGCGGTTTACCCCCTCTTTCTGTATACAATTTAATGCTTAAAACTTTAAAGGAAAGCAGAAGTCTACTTTCTTTAAGAGAGCTTATTCTCAACTTACCAAAGTCTTTGCAACCAGCAGCACTTTCTATTCAGCTTCGCTTTAAGGATCATGAGCGATTAATTAATACTATGCAAGTTCCTCTTAATGAGGCATTGTTATGGGAGTAACAAACTATGTATTATCCTTATTTCCGTGGGAAACAATTTGAACTGTTGGCTATTAGAGATACTGCTAATGTAATGGCTGATGCAGGTTTTACTCCAATCATAGAGCCTGTGAGAGAGGCCCTAAATGGTCTTGAGCGAACACTGAAAACAATCCAGGAAAATGATGGTAATGCAATTGTCATCATTAACCCAGCATGTGGTGATCACTCTACTGATGGGCAAAGTATAGCTCAATTATTAAAAAAAGAATTTAGTAAGTATGAGAAAATTTCTGTAGGGATACTTCTTGATAAGAGTATGACTATTGCTAAGGTTGATAGCTTCCTTCACTCAAAACTCTCTCATGAAGTCACTTTTATTCATGCTGGATTTGATGAGCCCAAAGCATTACATGAAAGATTTGGAGATGGATATAAGCATGTATTCATTTCTAATCATTGTTCTAAAGCCTATCGAAAGCACTTTTCGGATTCAGAAAGAATTTTAATTAAAGATGGCTTCGAAAAACGACGAAATGCTGACCATCCTGATTCTGAGTTCTTTTCAGATCTTCATCTGAATTATGAAGAAGAGGGTATGAATGGTTTTGGTGATTTTTTAATTGTTGGAGATGAATTTAGTGAGTCAGGTGGACCTGCATATGCAGTTGCTATTCATCTTACTTATATTAATACGAAGCATGAAGATGAAATGTACATCTATCATTTTGTTTCGACAACACATGATACACCAACAGATCCAGCAGGTAAGTTCGCACAATCACTTGAAAAATTAATGATTGCTTTAAACTCTGGTGAATCTATGTTGCTTGAAACATCGGCCATTAAAGAGTTTAGGCGATTGCATAATCCGAGCCACTTCCCAGGTTTAGGAACAGTAAAAAAACTGTCAATGATTCACCACATAGAAACCTTGGCTGATTTCATGGATGATAAATAATATGATCAAGTACTGCTGTGCGAATTGTTTTGGGGATAAAGGGTTAAAGAAAAATATCATACCCTCACTTTCCCCTAGTTTTGGTGATTGTTCGTATTGTGGTACAAAAGACATTGAGGTTATTGAGCCTTATGCTTTATTTGATCATTTTAGTTCATTAATAAACATTTATGAACAACATCCGGATGGTAAAAGTGTGGTTGCACATTTGAAAGAGGATTGGAAGCTATTTTCACATCCTCTTTTAGATGAGGCTCATGCTAAAGAGCTATTAGGTGATATACTTGATGATGGGAATATTGTAAGAAAATCCTTTGTGCTTTCTGATAGTTATAAAAGTGAATCTCTTGCATTATGGGATAATCTTTGTCAGGAGCTAATGTATGAAAACAGATATTTTCTCAATAAATCGCTTGATACTGATAGACTTGGTGAGTTATTAAGTTTTCTTGCTTTAGAGGATTTTTCTCAAACTTGGTATCGTGCCCGTATTTTTACAGATGATACTGTCTTCACTGTAGACAAAATGGGGGCTCCTCCCAAGAGAACAGTTAGTCATGGGAGAGCAAACCCTACAGGTATACCATATTTATATCTTGGCTCTAAACCAGAAACAGCTTTGTCTGAGATTCGTCCTCATACAGGTGATAGAGCTTGCGTCGCAGATTTTAATTTAAAAGATAACTTAACTCTAATAGACCTAAGAAATCCTCGTGAAACCGTTTCCCCATTTTTATTAACTGATCCAAGTGAAATGGGAAAAATGCTTGCAGATATACCTTTTCTTGAACGACTTGGTTACGAACTCACAAGACCCGTATTACCAAAGAGTGCAGCCCTTGATTATATCCCAAGCCAGTATATATGTGAATTTATAAAGAAAACTGGCTTTCATGGAGTGCTTTATAACAGTTCTGTGAGCGATGGAATCAATCTTGCTCTTTTTGATCCGGTAAATGCCACTGGAGGCAATGTAAGTATTTATGATATAGATAAAGTCGAAGTAAGTGTAAGCAAACAAGGTTAATATACTCTTTGTTCGATTATCACCAATTGGGACTGTTGGTATCTATGATGGTATCATCCCTAATGCAGTTTACTTTATTAACCTAAGATCATAAGGATAGTTGCGATGTTCGAGTTTGGCCTTCGCACCATTCGTTAGTTTACTAACGTCTACCCAAGTCTACAAACTCCCTAAAAACCCCACTAAATCAAGATACTTCGTTATTTTGACGTCTACTCCAGTCTGTTGCAATCAATATGCACCAAAGGGCATAATTTGGGGCACCTACACTTCGATTTTGAATGTGCCCCAGAAATGAAACTTTGCCGAAATTTGTTCAATGCTGGCAGGCAAAGGAAATACTGTTTCGGCAAATATGGCGGCACTGGAAAACCCACGGGAACGGGCGCTGATTGTCGGCTATTCTCTGATTATTCTGCCAGATCAGACCCGCTATGTGGGCGATGGCTCCGGCATCAAGGCAATCACCGGAGGTGATGAAGTTGCCATTGATCCGAAGCACAAACAGCCCTATTCAACCCGTATTCCTGCTGTGGTATTGGCGGTGAACAATAACGCCATGAGTTTCAGTGATCGCAGTGGTGGGGTATTGCGGCGTCGGGTAATTTTTAATTTTTCCGAAGTTGTGCTGGAAAATGAACGTGATCCACTCCTGCGAGATAAAATCGCAGCAGAATTGCCTGTTATTATCCGGCATCTGCTTCATAGGTTTGCTGATCCACAATCTGCAAGGCGTTTACTAGCAGAGCAACAGAAATCAGCAGAAGCTCTGGATATTAAACGTGGTACAGATTCAATGGTTGATTTCTGCGGTTATCTCATTGCTTCTCATGAACCTGATGGATTGTTAATCGGCAATGCGGAGATTGTGCCGTTCAATCCCCGTAAATACCTTTATCACTCCTACCTTGCTTATATGAAAGGCAATAACCTGAATAAACCTGTTTCTGTAACTCGTTTTGGCATGGATATGCCGGGCGCACTGGCTGAGTACGGTCAGCATTACCTGCACAAGAAAAGCAAACAAGGTATTCGTAGTAATCTGAGCCTGAATCTTGACGCTGCTATCGAATGGATGCTGAAACTGGCAAGGGATAACCTGCCAGAAGAGTAATTCTCTATTATTGCAGCAATTTTTTAAAGAAATATAAAAAAGTATTCACCACTGTTCACCCTATAATTTAAACTAAATATATCAACTAATTATAGGGTGAACAGTTTTATCCCTAATTCTTTAACAGGGAGGGTAGATAAACATGGTTTTTCTGGCAGGTGATCTTTCAGCTCTCCAAATTACTCGGTTAATTCATTAGCCCGGTAATTTGGAGAAGACAAGCGCAGCGCGTCAGTGTGATTTTTAAATATATTGTCTTAAACAAAATGTAACATAGGTAACTATATCTATTTGTTTAATATGCAATATTAATCACGATTTTCTCTCTTTACTGTTACTCATACTAGAATATATAAATAATTCTGGTATATCCTGTCCTGCAATGTATCACAAGTGTGCAATTACTATGGGTAACATAAAAAATTTTCTAATTGGAGCTAGTTTTCGAACTGACAAAAATGATAGGGAGCGTTAAATGAGGATTAAGTCATTACTCAATATACTGATAATAACAATTTTATTTATTTTTAGTAATGTAGGATTTATTTCTATTGATTTAACTATAAAAGAAGTAATAATTCTGTGGACAAACAAGGAATACACCCCATCTGAATTGTCTTTTTTTATTCAGATCACAGATTATGCAATGCTGGCTAACAATTTTCTGTTTGTTTTATGTGCCACAATATTCTTTTTCCGAAATAAATTAAAGTACAGTTTGAGAATGATTTTTTCTGTCTTCTTAATTGCCCTAATAAATAATATATCTACGTTTATTTACGTCTTAAATTTTCCGAATTTTTTTAAATTTATTAAAAATCATGATATGCATTTGATATTATTTTCATTTTCGGTATCAATGGTTATTATTTATATTCTTGCAAGGATAAAAAACAAATGAATAATAGGGATATAATCAGACAATCAAGGATTTTAGACAAACTCGACTCTCATACATTAAATATGTATGACACGACTTGTCGATGGCTATCTAAGGGTATTTTTTTATGGGTAGAAACAAAGGGTACAGGCCATACATTTATTTCTGTTCATGCCGAAAGTGGAATAAGTGTATTTACTTATGGACGTTATGCTGATACCGGGCCATTAGGGCTAACTGGAGATGGTGTTTTAATTTGGTTACAGAATAATGAAGCAATTGAATATATGTCAACCGAACTTTATAGAATGGAAGCTCAAGTTTATAACATTAGAGACGCCGATATTTTTGCAATAATGAGGTATTTTAAAGGCCTATGGTACACAGGTAAAAATATAGGCGGTGTTTACGCGCCTGAGTCCACCAAAAAATTTGGGAAAATCATTGATATTTATGATGTAACTGGAGTTAATTGTACAACTCACTCCGTTAAGGCTCTTAATTTCGCAGTGACAATAACGGCAATAGACGTCAACTTTGGTCATGCTTTACCTTTAAAAGGCGGGAAGCATATCACAACAACTAACTATTTAATACATGACCAAGCATTAAATCACCGGGGATAAAATCCGTATTCACTGCACCACATGCATTCGTGATAATAAGTTTTTCCACCAATGGAACCAATAACTAGTTCATTCGAATGTCCAACCGATTCTGATTTCGCAAAGTGGGGAATGTTGCTATAAGGGATATGTACTGCATCTCTGAGAGTATCTGCGAACGGCCCCAAACCTGAACCTAAAATAATGCCAATGGTTGGTTTTATATTTGTCATTGATTCAACATAGCTTTTACTTTCTAAAATATCCGCTGTCTTATGCATATCGTTTTCTCCTGAAAACTATCCTGTAATACGGTGTGATATTAGGTATCGCTGTTTTGTTCTATGACTTCATTTGTGTTAAATGATTTTAATGTTATGTCTAAGGATAAAGTTTTGGACTGAATTAATAAAGAGAGTGATTCTGAAAACAGAAAGGAGTAATTGATAATTGGGATTGTAATCTCAATAAATTATGTGATGTCATGATGGTTATCTAAGGGTGTGTATCATATGTGTAGCTCCTGCCAATTTTTCGTATACGGAAAATATAAAATGGTCGACACTAATATCCCGATCTGACTATTTTAGAAACCACTGTTCAATTTATTTAAATCTTGTTCAATATGTGTTTAAAGGAAATATTGAATAATCATTTAAATTGATATGTCAATCTTCAACATGAATGCGTATCTTGCATATCTCAACCCTCATTTGCATTTCATTAAAAGTTAGAAAACTTAAACATTTGTTGGGGTGATAAAGCAGGGAGCAGAGAAACAGAATAACTGGCTTTAATATTTACAGAGAATAAGGAGTCAGCATGAACAAGCAAAAACTTATGCAGCAGCTCATTATCGCGATTCTGCTTGGAGTGATAACGGGTTGGGGTTTTCATCAATACCTTGATGCCAGTCAGACAAAAGAAATTGCCTCCTATATCAACATCATTATTGATGTATTCCTTCGTCTGATAAAAATGATTATTGCCCCACTTATATTTGCTACGATTGTTACTGGATTAATGTCAATAGGCGGTTCATCATCCGTAGGGCGGATTACCATCAAAGCGATGATATGGTTTATTATCGCTGGCTTAGTTTCGATTGGCATTGGTATGCTAATAGTTAACCTGTTTCAGCCGGGTATTGGGTTGAATATCACTATTCCTCAACAGTCAAATATCGATACGGGCTTCAATACCAGCGGATTTTCCCTGAAAAACTTTATTAGCCATATATTCCCCAGCAGTTTTGCCGCGGCTATGGCGAATAATGAGATCTTGCAGATCCTGATTTTTTCTCTTTTTTTTGGCTTGGCACTGTCATATATTTGCCAGAACAGCCAGGAAAAAAGCCCTCTTGTAACCCTGATTGAAGATTTGGCGCGTGTTATGTTCCGCATTACAGATTACGTTATGTCATTAGCGCCGATTGCGGTCTTTGCTGCTATTGCTTCGGCTATTACAGTACAGGGATTAGGTTTGCTTTATGATTATGGCAAGCTTATTGGTCTCTTTTACCTTGGGTTATTTTTACTCTGGGTCGTTTTATTTATTGTTGGATTTCTTTTCCTCGGCAAGAACATATTTTCACTACTGCGGTTGATCAGGGAACCTGTGACACTGGCCTTTGCTACCGCGAGCAGCGAATCCGCTTACCCAAAAACGATAAATGCACTGAATAGCTTTGGTGTACCGAAAAAAATCTCCAGCTTCGTATTGCCTCTGGGTTATTCCTTTAACCTTGATGGCTCAATGATGTATCAATCATTTGCTATTTTATTTATTGCACAGGCTTACAATATTGACCTGAGTATCACACAACAAATCCTGATTATGTTGACGCTTATGGTCACCAGTAAAGGTATGGCTGGTGTAGCGCGTGCTTCTGTCGTGGTCGTTGCTGCAACCCTTCCCATGTTCAAGTTGCCTGAAGCGGGTATTTTGCTGATCCTTGCCATCGATCAGCTCCTTGATATGGGGCGTACAGCAACCAATGTGGTCGGTAACAGTATTTCTACAGCAGTGATTGCTAAAATGGAGGAAAAACAGAACAGTTCTAAGTCGGGAGCATAAGAAAAAGAAGTTGTCAGGAAAGAAGTTTGAATCAGGGCTTGCTGTATTCCCTTGCTGAAAGATGATTGGGATATACTTTTTTTCTGTGGCAAGTGTCAAACTTCTTAACTCTTCCAGCGTTACAGCATCATATAACCATTTCAGCTCAATACTATTAAATATAAAACCTGCCCTATAAAGTCATTCTTGTTGATTTCAATAAATGAAAAGCCTTATGTAAATTCAACATAGCGAATAGAAATATTGCAATTACTAACTGTAATAGCTGTGTCATCATAATGATTATTTGCTGAGGTGATCTATGAAAAAAATTATTGGAATACTCGGTGGAATGGGCCCCGCTGCAACGGTAGATACAATGGAAAAGATAATTAAAAATACACCAGCAACTTGCGATCAGGAACATATTCCTGTTATTGCCATTTCTTTTCCTGATATACCTGACAGGACAGAAAATATTCTCTCTGGGGGAAAGTCACCGCTAAAAAAAATGATAGCTGCATTAAGAATATTAGAAGATGCAGGTGCTCAGTGTATTATCATGCCCTGTAATACTGCCCATTATTGGTATGAGGAGTTAAAAGCAGCAACCAAAGTTCATTTCCTGAATATGATTGATATTACTTGTAATAAAATTGTGAGTGAAGGAATGAATAACGTTGCTATTCTGGCAACAACCGGGACGATAAAGGTAGGGCTTTATCAAGATAAGCTGAAAAAAGAGAATATAAATTTTGTTATTCCTGATGACATTCAACAGGTAATTATTATGGAAAGTATTTTGGTATATAAAAGTGGAAATGGAGAAAGAGCATATCAGTTATTGAAGTCGATTAT
Source organism: Xenorhabdus budapestensis (assembly GCF_017743015.1). Classification (NCBI taxonomy): domain Bacteria; kingdom Pseudomonadati; phylum Pseudomonadota; class Gammaproteobacteria; order Enterobacterales; family Morganellaceae; genus Xenorhabdus; species Xenorhabdus budapestensis. The sequence continues at coordinate 3,924,932 of NZ_CP072455.1, read as the reverse complement.
TTCTCAGCTTAAAGATATTGGTGTTGAAAATTTTATTCTGGGATGTAGTGAGATACCGATTATTCTTAGAGGGAATGATAATAATGGGGAATATATTGATGCTACCGAGGAGTTGGTTAGAAGGGCGATTGCTTGGTGCTAGATTTTTATTGAAGTGAAATAGAGTTGTTATTAAATATATTCACTATTTTTTGTGTTAATAAGAAAAAATATAATATATGTGGCTAAATTTACTATTTTAATTTAGAGGGAATCTTTACCAATTGAAGTACTGGACTGGTACTGAAGGAATTCTTCTTGAAGAATGATAGTAGTGGATTAGAACAAAAGTTAGTTAACCGAATAAGGAACCGACTTACTATTATTGACTCGGCTAGCAAGAATGTTGATTTAAGCCATTTACATCGTTTAACGTTTGTTTAATTCGATATGGCCGCTGCATTATGGAAAAATGCGTGTTATTGATGTGAGTGCGAAACGCTTGTCACTCAACATGATATCCGCCATCAACGATCGTGGTAGGATGAGATTTATGTTGTGCCGCTAGTTCAGCCCTAAGGATGGTATCAACGGTGAGTTTTTTAAGACAATAGAAAGCTGGCTCAGAACTTCCGGGGTCTTGAGATTTTGAGCCAACTTAGTCGCTAAGGGTTGTAACTGTTTTTCGTCTATTTTTTCACCTGCTTTAGTTGATAAATCAAACATAAAAACAGGTAATTACATAAAATTATATAGAGTTAGTTTCCCTCAATACCTCAAATTCACTTTCCAATACCAACCGGATAAGACTCAAACAAATATCCATCAAAATTAGGGTCATCCACATCAGATAATTCAAGCAAACTTTGTTTCACATTTTCTAAATGTTGCCACATCGTTTGCTTCGCTGCTGCGGGATCTTTTTTGATCATAGCCGCCAAAATTGCCTGATGATCATTCAACCACGCTTTACGATAGTCAGTATTGGTAATTCGGCTGTGTAGTTTCATCCACATAGGATTATTCTCACGCCACGCCCAGGATTGTTTAAGTAATTCAACTAACATACTGTTATGTGTTGCCTGCGCGATGGCTAAATGAAACTCCCTATCACCGGATTCACTTGATCCAGAAAGCAGATCTTTTTTCTCTTTTTCCAATGCGTTACGCATATTAGCAATATCGTTCGGAGTAACCTGAAGCGCTGCAAACTCAGCGATATTACTTTCCAATAATTGACGCGCTTGTAATAACTCAAAAGGCCCAGCGGCATTGATAGTCGTATCGCTTGAATAAGAGCATGGCAGTTGGATGAGATAAATACCTGAGCTTTTGCGTACTTCAATGAGGTTTTCCAATTCCAATACAATTAACGCTTCACGAATAAGAGTACGAGAAACGCTGAACTTTTCTGCAATTTCACGTTCTGTAGGTAGACGATCACCGGGAGAATAATCCATCTCTATAATCATCTGACGTAATGATTGGGCTACTTCATGATAGGGACGTTTGGAGTCTGCAAAGTTCATCATTAATGCCGCCGTAAGGTAATATACTTAAGTGGAACGACTAAAAATGATGTTATTCTAAGACATCAATGCCAGAAATATAACCACCTATTCTTGTTGCAACAGGTGGTTTTGAAAGAAAATTATTCTACTTTACGCACTCGATTTACCATTTCGAATAATTCCGGTTGAGTTCTGGCAATATCGTCATACATAGGGTTAACCGCGTTTTGAAAGAGAGTCTTATCCACGACAATAAACTCAACACCTTGTTTTTCTGCTTTTGTACGCTGTTCCTGTTCTGATTTTTCCCAAAGTTGCATCATGTATTTTGAGGAGTTCAGTGCCGCTTTCTTCACAATCTCTTGCTGTGCAGTGGTTAATTTATTCAATGATTTGTTTGATATTAACAGGACATCAGGGATCATCGTATGCTCATCCAGGGAAAAGAATTTTGTCACTTCACCATGGCGGCTTAGCGTAAAAGAAGTAATGTTGTTCTCAGCCGCATCTACAACCCCTTGTTGCAATGCGGTATAGAGCTCACCATAAGCTAATGGCGTTGGATTTCCTTTCAATCCTTTCACCATCGCAATTGCTGTTGGACTGGGTTGTACGCGGATTTTCAAACCGTTTAGATCTTCAGGCGTTCTAATCGGTTTTTTCGCATAAAAACTGCGTGCACCCGCATCATAATAAGTGAGACCAATAAATCCCACGTTTTGACTTGAATCGAGGATTTCTTTACCGATATCACTATTGATGACTTGTTGATAGTGTGCTTTATCGCGGAATAAATAGGGCAGGTTAAAAATGGAATAAGCCGGAGAGAAGGCTTCTAATTCTGCCGCATTAGATTTAGCAATATCCAAAGCACCGTTTTGCATCAATTCGATGGATTCACGTTGGTTGCCCAATTGAGAATCAGAATAAATGCGAATACGGAGTTCCCCATTGGTTTTTTCTTTCACTTCGTTAGCGAACTCGGTCATGGCTTTATGAACAGCATGGTCTCGGTTCTGGTTATGGCTAAGTTTCAGCGTTGTCACGGCGAAAGCCTGAGATGCGCTCAGCATAAACATTACGCCAGCCGCTATGCTTGTTATACCTAAAACCTGTCGTTTGTTGTTCTGCATGATTGGTTCTCCAGAAATGAGCATAGGTTTTTGTTATTTTCTTCTGTGGGTAAATAATAATCAGATTTCATTTATTGGGCAAAGAACAAAATCAAGATTGGTATTCCATTGTCACAAAAATAGATGTTATTGGTTTGCCTTTTTTATTTTTTGGTCTATTACATTCCTTTCAGGTGCTTATTTCAAAATCTTTAGTTGCGATTAGTATAGATTATAATCTCTATGTGGTTTTTAATTGGTAAACCAAAATGACAGGAATGGGATAAATGAAAAACCTTGTAACGATTACCAATAAAAGTTTGGCGTTTTTTACCGTCTGCCTGCTGGCCTTTCTGGTTTTATGTGTGTCATGGCAGGTAATTTCACGTTATGTCTTAGACGTACCGAGTACCGAGACAGATGAATTAGCACGTTATCTGTTTATGTGGGTCGCAATGATTGGTGCTGCATATACCACCGGGCAGCATCGTCATCTTGCTATCGAGTTGCTGATGATGAAATTAACAGGAGTAAAGAAAAATATTATCGGCCTGATTATTCAAGCAGCAATTATTTCATTTTCTTCCATTGTACTGCTTTATGGTGGCAGCCTGCTTGTTTCATCGACACTGGAAAATGGTCAAATAACACCTGTATTAGGCTGGAAAATGGGGTATGTCTATTTATGTTTACCTATTAGTGGAATATTGATGATTTTCTATGCGCTCGTTGATGTGATCTCAATTGTTCAACATTTTTCTGGTCAACCACCCGTTGTGTCTGAGAATCATTAACTTGCAAGATGAAGGGTAGATAAGAGGGTAGAGTATGGATTGGTATGTCATTGCCGCACTCTTTAGTACATTTACAATATTATTGGTATTGAGTGTCCCCGTTTCTTTTGCAATCGGCTTATCTTCATTGGTCGCCATTACGATGACATTGCCGCTGGAATCTGCGATCACGGTTGTTGCACAGCGTATGGCTGCGGGAGTAGATAATTTCTCTTTATTGGCGATCCCGTTCTTTATTCTTGCCGGAAATATTATGAACCAAGGCGGGATAGCTGCACGTTTGATCAATCTGGCTAAAGTGATTGGCGGCCGTTTGCCGGGATCATTAATGCACGTCAATATTATGGCGAACATGTTGTTCGGGGCTATTTCAGGCTCGGCAGTGGCATCTGCTGCTGCGGTCGGGGGAACAATGGCGCCGATGCAGAGAAAAGAAGGATACGATCCTGAGTTGTCTGCTGCTGTAAACATCGCTTCTTGTCCTTCTGGTTTGCTGATCCCGCCCAGCAACACCTTGATTGTGTACTCGTTGGTTTCAGGAGGGACATCTATTGCTGCCTTGTTCTTAGCGGGTTATATCCCCGGCATTATTATGGGGATTTCACTCATGATTGTGTCTGCCATTCTCGCCAAGAGGAAGCGCTATCCTGTTGCTGCTCGGCCAACATGGAGCGAATTTTTTGCTACAGCGTGGAAAGCAATACCGTCATTAATGCTAATTGTGGTGATTATGGGCGGGATTATTGCGGGGATCTTCACGGCGACAGAAGCATCAGCTATCGCCGTTCTCTACAGTTTTATTCTCGCAGTAGTTATTTATCGTGAAGTGAGTTTCAAACAACTGCCCAAAATTATTCTTGATTCTGCCGTTACCACATCTATTGTTTTACTGCTGATTGGCGTATCAATGGGCATGTCCTGGGCGATGGCCAATGCTGATCTGCCATATCTGATTGCGGATGCGTTGATGACGGTTTCTGATAATCCGCTGACCATTCTGCTAGTCATTAATATCATCCTGCTGATTGTGGGGATCTTTATGGATATGACACCTGCCATTTTGATCTTCACGCCGATTTTTTTACCCGTTGCGATGAGTATGGGTATCGATCCTGTTCATTTTGGCATCATCATGACATTTAATTTGGCAATTGGGATTTGTACCCCTCCTGTAGGCAGTGCCTTATTTGTGGGTTGCTCTGTGGGGGATGTGAGTATTGATAAGGTACTGAAGCCACTGCTCCCGATGTATATTGCACTGATCTCTGCGCTGGCGCTGGTGACATATCTGCCGCAATTGAGTTTATGGTTACCTGAATTAGTCTTGAGTTAGTTATAGGGGGAATTATGAAACAAACTTGGCGTTGGTATGGGCCTGAAGATCCTGTTTCATTAGCGGATATCCGTCAGGCGGGAGCAACAGGGATTGTGACGGCGTTGCACCATATTCCTAATGGCGAAGTTTGGCCTATTGAGGAGATAGAACAGCGTAAAGCACCGATTGAAGCCAGTCAACTTGAGTGGACAGTTGTAGAAAGTGTTCCCATTCATGAAGATATCAAGACACATACCGGGGAGTACGATCGATGGATTGAAAATTATCAACAAACTTTGCGTAACCTCGCCGCCTGCGGGATCAAAACGATATGCTACAACTTTATGCCTGTTCTGGATTGGACACGTACTGATCTTGAATATGAATTACCTGATGGCTCAAAAGCGCTGCGCTTTGATCAAATTGAATTTGCGGTTTTTGATATCCACATTTTGCAACGCCGTGGGGCAGGAAAAGCGTATTCCGATGATGAAATTGTGCAAGCGCAATCGCGCTTTACTTCAATGACAGAAGAAGAAAAACAAAAACTGACAAACACGATTATCGCTGGTCTTCCTGGTGCAGAGGAAGGCTATACCTTAGAACAATTTCGCCAACACCTAAAACGTTATACAGGAATTGATAAGGCCAAATTGCGTGAGCACTTTGCTTATTTCCTGCAAAAGATCATTCCGGTAGCGGAAGAAATCGGTATCAAAATGGCCGTTCATCCTGATGATCCACCGCGTGAGATCTTAGGCCTGCCACGCATTGTTTCTACGATCGAGGATATGCGTTGGATAGCCGAAACAATAGACAGCAATGCCAATGGTTATACGATGTGCACCGGATCTTATGGCGTGCGTGCGGATAATGATTTAGTGAAGATGATCAAATCATTTGGTTCCCGTATCTATTTCCTCCATTTGCGTTCAACCGTGCGTGAAGAAAACCCATCCACGTTCCACGAAGCGGCACATCTTGCTGGTGATGTGGATATGTATGAAGTGATCAAAGCGGTTGCGGAAGAAGAACATCGTCGGTTGGCGGCTGGTGGAAATCACCTGATTCCAATGCGGCCTGATCATGGTCATCAAATACTCGATGATTTGAAAAAGAAAATTAACCCCGGCTATTCGGCAATCGGCCGCCTGAAAGGGCTGGCTGAAATTCGTGGCCTTGAGTTGGGTATCCATCGTGCCATCATGGAAAAAAATCTTGTCACTGCGATAACCTCTGTTCCAGGCCCTCACTGGACAACCGAACGCCTGACTTCCCGCATTGTGCATTTAGGCTGCGGTGCATTTCATCGTGCGCATCAGGCGCTTTATACCCATCATGTATTAGAACAAACAGACAGTGATTGGGGATACTGTGAAGTTAATCTGACGCTAAATGGTGCTTCACTGATTAAAAATCTTAAAAAACAATCCATGCGCTATACCGTCTCAGAGAAAGGGCAGGGAGAAAACACATTAAAAATTATTGGCTCAATGAAAGAAGGGATGCACCCATTAATTGATGGTGTTCAGGCAATTATCGAAAAAATGGCGAACCCTGATGTCGCAATCATCTCTTTAACAATAACTGAAAAAGGCTATTGTACCGATGCCACAACAGGGCGTTTAGATCCAAATAATGAGTTGATTATTAAAGATATTGCTAATCCTGCTGTGCCGAGATCAGCCATAGGATATATCACTGCGGCATTAAAATTGCGTTTTGAACGAAGCCTGCCTGCCGTGACGATTTTGTCGTGCGATAACGTTCGGGAAAATGGGCATGTTGCCCGTGAGGCCGTGTTAGGTCTGGCGCGTTTGCAGGATGAAGAATTGGCACTATGGATAGAAAAACAAGTGACATTTCCCTGCACGATGGTGGATCGCATTGTGCCGGCTGCTACACCAGAAACGTTAACCGAAATTGCCCAACAGCTAGGTGTTGAAGATCCGTGTGCTATTACCTGCGAACCTTTCCGTCAATGGGTGATTGAAGATAACTTCGTGAATGGGCGTCCCGATTGGGATCTGGCTGGTGCGCAATTTGTGGATGATGTGGCACCATTTGAAATGATGAAATTACGCATGTTAAATGGCGCTCACTCATTTCTGGCCTACCTGGGTTATTTGGGCGGTTATACGTATATTTCCGATACCATGAAGAATGCTGATTATCGTCGGGCAGTGTATGCACTGATGCTGAATGAACAAGCACCAACACTGCCGATGCCAGAAGATAGCGACTTAATGGCTTACGCGGATAAATTGATCGAACGGTTCACTAACCCAGCGTTAAAACACCAGACATGGCAAATTGCGATGGATGGCAGCCAGAAATTGCCACAGCGCATGATTGATTCCATTGAATGGCATCTCGTGCAAGGAAGCGATTATCGCCATTTAACTCTCGGTGTAGCAGGTTGGATGCGTTATATCAGCGGCGTGGATGAGCAAGGCCAACCCATTGATGTGCGAGATCCATTAAAAGAAACCTTTGCTGCGATTTTTACCAAATACGATTATTCTGTTGCTGTGGTGGAAGATATGGTGAAAGAGCTGCTGGAAATTGAATCGATCTTCGGTAAAAAATTAATAAAAAATTGTGAGTTTATCGACAACGTAACCAAAGCCTACCAGAACTTATTGAATTTTGGCGCACGCCAAGCGGTTGCCGCCCTTTGACCATAGAGGAAAAACATAATGAAAACCTTTATGTGTGAAGACTTCCTGTTAAATAACGACGTTGCCCGCAGCTTTTACCATGATTACGCGGCGTTGATGCCTATCTATGATTATCACTGTCACCTCAATCCAAAAGAGATCGCGCAAAACCGCAGTTTCCACAATCTTGGTCAAATCTGGCTGGAGGGCGATCATTATAAATGGCGTGCGATGCGTGCGGCAGGAATTGAAGAAGCGCTTATTACTGGTACGGAAAGCAGTGATTACGAAAAATACCTCGCATGGGCGAACACCGTTCCCCTGACGATCGGCAATCCACTTTATCACTGGACACATCTGGAGTTGCGACGCCCCTTTGGCATCAACGGAAAATTATTTGGGCCTGATACCGCAAAGGCTATCTGGCATGAGGCGAACGAGAAACTCTCTCAACCTGAATTTTCTGCCCGTGGCATTATGCAGCAAATGCAGGTACGCATGGCAGGAACGACGGATGATCCCATTGATTATCTCGAATATCATCAACAGATCGCTAAAGATAAAGATTTCACCATCAAAGTTTTACCAAGCTGGCGCCCGGATAAAGTCTTCAAAATTGAATTACCGGATTTTTGTGACTATCTCGAATGGTTAGGAGAAGCCGCAGATGTCGCTATCGGGCGTTTTGCTGATTTATTGCAAGCATTAGAGCGTCGCCTCGAACACTTTCAGGATCACGGTTGTGTGGCATCGGATCATGGAATTGAACATTTACGTTATGCGCCGATACCTGACGAAAAAGTGTTAGATATCATTTTGCAAAAGCGCAGACAAGGGCAATCACTCAGTGAATTAGAAATCGCGCAATTCACAACAGCGGTGTTGGTTTGGTTAGGTAAGCAGTACGCAAAACGCGGCTGGGTAATGCAAATGCATATTGGTGCCTTGCGTAATAACAACACACGTATGTTTAATCGGTTAGGGCCAGACAGTGGCTTTGATTCCATCGGGGATAATCATATCTCTTACCCATTATCTCGCTTGCTGGATGAGATGGATAAAACAGACCAATTACCGAAGACCATCCTCTATTGCTTAAACCCTCGCGATAATGAAGTGATAGCTACCATGACGGGCAACTTTCAGGGCGGAAGCTTTGTGCAAGGCGGGAAAAATCTCGGGGGCAAAATCCAATTTGGATCGGGCTGGTGGTTTAACGATCAAAAAGACGGTATGCAGCGTCAATTAGAGCAACTCTCCCAATTAGGCTTATTAAGCCAGTTTGTCGGTATGCTGACAGATTCACGTAGTTTCTTATCCTATACCCGCCATGAATATTTTCGTCGCATTCTCTGCAATATGCTGGGGAACTGGGTAGAAAATGGCGAAATCCCTCATGATGAAAAAATACTGGGGCAGATAGTTCAGGATATCTGCTTCAATAATGCTGAACGTTATTTTCAGGCCGTGAAGGATTAAAGAATGCAGATGCGGAAAATTGCCCTGATTGGCGAATGTATGATTGAGTTAAATGGCATCCCATTTGGTGCCATGATACAGAGCTATGGCGGCGATGTGCTGAATAGTGCGGTTTATCTGGCTCGCGCTGGAGGCGATACGGTTGATGTTCATTTCGCCACGGTGATGGGCACTGATCCCTTGAGTGAAGGCATGATCTCACATTGGCAGCAAGAAGGCATTAATACATCGTTAGTGTTGCGTGATAGCGCGCATCAACCCGGTTTATACTTGATCCAACTTGATGAAAAAGGTGAGCGCACGTTTCTTTACTGGCGCAATAACTCGGCGGCGCGTTATCTCTTGCGCCATCCTGATTACCCCAGATTGCGCCAGCAATTGCAGAACATGGATGTGCTTTATCTCAGCGGGATCAGCCTGGCTATTTTGCCTGAACATGATCGCCAATTGCTGCTAATTGATTTGAAACAGTTATCTTCTGAAGAGAAAGTGATTTTCTTTGACAGTAACTATCGTCCGGCCTTATGGGGAAATGAAGCGCAAGCCCGTGAGTATTATCAGCAAATGTATGCCATCACTGATATTGCGTTAGTCACTGACGATGATGAAGCGAGCCTATGGGGAGATACTTCAATTAAGGAGAGTTTTAATCGCCTGAAAAGAATGGGGGTTAAACAAGCTGTTATCAAAGCGGGTGAACGGGGCTGTTTTTATCGTGACTTAAGCGGTTGCAATGCCACGCAACATATTAAGACTCAACCTGTTACACCTGTCATTGATACCACGTCGGCAGGTGATGCTTTTAATGCGGGTTTTATCGCGGGGCTGTTAAATGGGAAATCCATTTATGATTCAGCATTAATGGGACATCAGCTCGCAGGAGTTGTAATACAGCATAAAGGTGCGATTGTGCCGCAGGCAGTGACACAAGGAGTTACCGCGCGTTTTTTAGGAGATAACTAAAATGCAAGAAATGATAATACGTTTGCGTCAGATTAAAATCGTGCCGGTGATAGCTATTGAAGAAGCCAGAGATATCATTCCTCTTGGTCACGCACTAGCAGATAATGGCCTGCCTGTTGCTGAAATGCCCATCTACTCAAAACGCAAAGAAATCCATTTAGTTGCACAAACATCTTTAGAAAAACAAGAGATTATACAAAGAACAGCCGATTATTCTGGCGCAACGTTTTCTCAATTTCTTATTGAAGCGCCAATGGATAGAGCCAAAAATGTTAATGTTATTGAGCGTACTGAAACATTACAACTCTCAATGGCTGGCGCAAATGCGCTATTTGCAGCGTTAGAAAATCCGCCAAAAACAAATGAGAAACTAATAAAAGCAGCAAAATACCATAATAATGTTATGGATATCTATGATAATGGAAGAAATAACTCAACAACATAATTGTAAGGTATTTGATTATGGAGTTTAACTACCAATGGAATGGCTGACGAACGGCTCGATATTGAAGCATTGCTAGCTAATTATAAGGCCCAACAAAAGGTTAAGCGGGATTTTCGATTCCTGAAAAAACCAAGAACGGATAGAGGCGTTATTGATGGTCATGATATGCTGTTTAATGATGTATGCGACGCTGGAGCATAAAATTTGTATCGAGCTTAAACAAAGGGTTCCCTTTTCCCGGATATGAAGATCTGTTATTGAATATATTCTATACAGACAAAGTTGTGAGTGTGGCGAAATGTATCATATGGTTTTCTTTGTACTAGACTTGACCACCCAAAGAGAGTGTATAGCATTAGAGTTGATCGTAATAATTGAAAAGTGATTATGGGATCGCATGTAATATTTGATCTGGTAATTACACAAATCTACGTATAGGCTCTCGTTATAACGCTCAACCAATGCCTGAAAACGACGGGAAAAATTGACACACTGCAATTGGTTGATCTTTTTAAATCGCTAATCGCTTTTGTGGATAGGTAACCAACAGAAATTCTGAAAATATCACGCTAAACTTCTTAGTAGGATGTTTCTATCATATGACGCAGAGATTGTAGTAAATTAAACTCTATGAGGTTGTATCCGGGTATTCATAATTTTCTTTGCTGTACATTAGCCTTGGTAAACCTGATTCGACAAAATGGGAGGAAACTCGTGGAATGGGTTATTGGTGTAATAATTTTATTGGTGGTTTTGGGAGCAATTTTTAAGCCAAGTAGATGTGACGTTTGTAACGCTAATTTCAAAAGAAAATATTACACGTGGAAAATCGAAGGTAAAAAACAGTATTTATGCCCTAACTGTAATAGTCAGATGAACAGAAGAATTAGCTCGAAAAAATTTAAAGATAGGTTTGGTTAATTGGTGCAGGGCTAATGGGTTTGCATCATATTATTCTTCAGATTCCCACTGTATTGATATAAATTAACAATTGGAATTGTATCAATATAAAATAATCCTATTAAAAAGCAATTCTTGTATATCCTGCCTTTTATGAATAATGACGTGGGCAATAACAATATCTGAAGACTCGTAAGAATCAATAGAGTAGATTGCTTTATAACCATTTTGAGTATTACATTTACGATAGTCTGTTACACCTAACTTGGCCAATTCAGGTGATATTTGGCAGCAGGTTGGTGAAAAATTGACTTTTTTCTCAAACTCATCCAATATTTTTCGAATGATTGGTAATGGTTCAAGTTCTTTTGCATGTAAATACGATGCAATTTCACCCAAAGAATGTTTAAAAGTTTCCGTATACTTAATTAAAATATCAGGTATTTTTTCTAACCATTTATTATTTACAGATCTTCCAATAGCTGTTCACGTGAATATAGTTTTCCTGCATCTTTATCTTTTTGAGAAATTGCCAATAGTTTCAATAATGCAATTGCATCATCTCTTTTTTTTCTTTCTTAATATGATTCAATTACATAAGCTGGTAAGCCATTCTGAGTGACTAATATTGGTTCTGATAATTCTAGTGTTGCAGCGTGCTTTTTTTATAAAGGAAATAGTTTCAATTTTCATTTAAAGCTCCTGGTGAGCATCTCCTGTTCGCACCACTTAGAGTGACATTACGTTCAATAATAGGTTTTAATTTAGTCTATATAAAGACCATGGTCAATGTCTGTTTTTTGTTCTATTGTGGCGTTGTTCTAACTCTGTTAGGTATATCTATCCGGTAATTAGAGGAGTTTTGGAGTTGCAGATAACCGCAACTCCTCCCCGCAAAAACCTCAACTAATTCCCCCAACATTTTTTCTCTTTACCACCCCATAAACCCCTGCCGTCAACACCGTGCCAACCAAAATCGCCCCTAAATACGGCAACACAGGTGTAATTGCTCCCGGAATTAACAACACAAACAATCCGCCATGTGGTGCCATTAGTTGTGTTCCGAAGTACATTGAGAGTGCTCCGGTCACCGCGCCGCCCAGAATGCAACTCGGCAATACCCTTACCGGATCTTTCGCCGCAAAGGGAATTGCCGCTTCGGTAATAAAACACAGCCCTAACACTAGTGCTGCTTTTCCGCCTTCACGTTCACTTTGGTTAAATTTATTTCTCGCAATTACTGTCGCCAGCCACATGGCTAATGGTGGAACCATGCCCGCCGCCATAATTGTCGCCATCGGGCCATAACTCTGTGCGCTCAACAATCCCACACCGAACGCATAAGCTGCTTTGTTCACTGGCCCGCCCATATCAGTACACATCATGCCGCCCAGTATTGCGCCGAGGATAATGGCGTTGGTGGTTCCCATTGATTTCAGCCAATGGGTCAGCCACTCCATAATTGCTGCAACGGGTTTTCCTACAACGTAAATCATGGTTAATCCTGTTACCAACGTTGCGACCAGCGGAATGATCAGAATCGGTTTTAATGCTTCCATGCTTTGCGGTAGATACAGTTTGGTTGTCAGTAGTCTGGCAACGTAACCGGCAAGGAATCCTGCGATGATCCCGCCGAGAAATCCCGCCCCGGTACTGATGGCGAGCATACCGCCGACAAGGCCGGGAGCCAGTCCGGTACGTCCTGCAATGGAGTAGGCGATGTAACCTGCGAGTACGGGCACCATCAGGGCAAGTGCGGAGCCGCCGCCGATTTGCATCAGGGCTGCCGCCAGTGTGCCAGGTTCTTTAAATGCTTCGATACCGAAGACAAATGACAAGGCGATGCACAGTCCACCCGCGACGACCATCGGGAGCATATAGGAAACGCCGGTCATCAGGTGTTGATAGACGCTGGTACTTTCCTGTTTTTTGTTGTCGGATACGGGATTGTTGTCTGTGGCGGTGTAAGTCTTGGCTTCGGTCAGGGCCTTGTCCAGCTCATTGGCAGTTTTTTTCAAGGCTGCGCTTGTGGAGGTACGATAAAGGCACTTGCCGGAGAATGGTGAGAGATCTACGTCGATATCTGCCGCCACAATCACCAAATCCGCTACCGCGATTTCAGTATCGGTTAGGGTGTTATCGGTTCCCACGGAGCCACGGGTTTCCACTTTGATTTTCCAACCGCGTTTTTGTGCTTCCGTTTCCAATGCTTTGGCCGCCATAAAGGTATGGGCGACACCAGTCGGGCAGGCGGTGATGGCAACGATGTTTATTGGTTTTTGCTGAGTGACATTCTCTGTTGTGTTGGCTGTGTACTGTTGTTGATAAACACTGGCTTCTGTTTTGGCATGGTGGAGAAACGTTACAGGTTCGCGGATCGCTTGTTCTGCGGAGCCGATAAAAACTTTTTTGCCGTGCAGGTTAAGGCTAATTGGTGCAGATCCCCCAATGATGATTACCAATTTGGCCTTGTTTATATCGGTAGTGAGGATCAAGCTGTGTTGGGCAGCGATATTTTCTAGTGTATGTTTGGCGAGGTAAGCGCGAGCCTGTTTCTGTTTATCGTTGCTAATAATCAATGTTTTCATGAAATTCTCTTCTTTTTATTGTTTTTTCTTAATTTTTCGGTGATTGGTTTTTTAACGAAATGAGTTCTACTTTTGTCATCAATTGAGCGAGTTGTTGGCGGTCGATATTGCCAACATTGCTCTGGCTGACGGTCATGGCTGAAATGGCGGTGGCGAGGCGTAATGTATGTTCGCAAGGTTGTCCCATCATCAGGCCGTAAATCAGGCCACCGACCATGGCATCGCCCGCGCCGACGGTACTGACGATTTCACAGTGTGGTGGTCTGGCGAGCCATGATCCCGTTGAGTTGACTAAAATGGCGCCTTCTGCCCCTAAAGAGACGATGACATGTGAGATCCCCTCCGTGCGCAGTTGATGGGCGGCCGAAATGATGTCTTCTTGTGTGGGCAAAGGTCGGCCAATCCAGAGCTCTAGTTCATGTTGGTTCGGTTTGACCATCCAAGGTTGGGCTTTGATTCCGGCAGTGAAGGCTTCCCGACTGCTATCGAACACGACACACATGCAAACTTCGCGCAGGCGCTGCATCCAATCGGTAAAGTCATCCAGTTCAACGCCTACTGGCAGGCTGCCGCTGACGCATACCATGTTGAATGCTCGAAGCCATGTGAGGGAATTTTCGGCAAAGTGCTGCCACTCTTCTTTGCTGACAGTAAAGCCTGAAAAGTTGAAATCGGTGACAAGGCCGTTTTGTTCGGTAAGTTTGACGTTGATGCGTGTCCGGCCTTCCACTATCTGGAAGTGGTTGGTCATGCCGAGCTCTGCGAAGGTTTTTTGAAAGCTGGTTTGGTTCTCTTTACCCAGAAAGCCCCCCACAGTAACGTCAATGCCAAGGGTTCTGAGGATCTTCGCAACGTTGATACCTTTGCCAGCCGGATATAATCCAGCAGTCTGGATACGATTAACTTCGCCGATTTTAATATTTCCGGTTAATCCGACCAAATCATAAGCCGGATTCAGGGTAATGGTTGCGACTCTTTTATTGATGCTGTCCGTACTCATGCCATCTCCTCACCCAGTTTGTTGTCAATCAGAGATTCGATGGCGGTCAGTGCTTCTTTGGCATCTGAACCAATAGCGGTAAAGCGAATTCGTTCTCCTTGTTTGACTCCCAATCCAGCGACTTGCATCAGTTTTCGTCCATCAATGGGAATGCTATTGCCGTCAAGATGGGCGATGGTGATTTGGCTGCGGAATTGTTTGATGGTGTTAACCAGCAGTGCGCTAGGGCGGGTATGCAGGCCATGTTCATTGGGCAGAATAAAATCTGCGGTCAGGGCGTTTTCTTTTTGTGGTACTGGTTTTTGTAGGGGGATATCTGTTGTTAGTAGTGCAATAAGAGCTGCGTGATCCTGAGCGCATATCAGATGTTCTCCATTCCCTTGTTGAAGCAGGGTGTTGAGATGGTTCAACAGATTATGCAGTTGCTCGTCGGCGTAGGCGATGGTGAATAGCAGCCCGACAGGCTGTTTATCAATAGTGTTTGTATCTATAGTAAAAGGTTTTTTAGGGCGGGCGATGGCAACAGTATTACGCAGGCTGCCTTGCGAACTGTCATTTAACCAGATCCCTTGTCCGAGGTATATTGGTGGGGTGGTGAGAATATCGGCAATAAATTCTGTAGTTACTGAGCTGACTTGTTGCAAGCGGGCGATGTTCAGAGCCTGCAAAGTTGTCAGATCATGTGCATCAATATCCAATGTGATGGTGGAAGTGTCCAGCAGGTAGGCTTGTCTTGGGTTCATGAATAAGTGGTATAACTCATCAACTGAGGTGGCTTTTGCCATCTGTTTGGTACAGTTTTCATCACTGATAATGGGGATCAGTTGATGCAGAAGTTCAAGGTGTTCGTCAGATCTTGCAGCAATCCCGATAACGATGTAGACGGTTTGGCTGTCGCTCCATGTAACGCCATTTGGGAATTGCATGACTTGTACGCCTGTATTCAGCACGTCATTGCGGGTGGCATGGGTTCCATGTGGAATGGCAATACCATTACCCAGATAGGTTGAAGACTGCGTTTCACGTTCCAGCATCCCGTCAACGTACTCTTTACTGGCATATCCCGCAGCAGCCAGAGCGTTGGCAACTTGTTGAATAGCATTTTCTTTGTTGTCAGCATGTGCTGCCAGATGGATATCTTGTAATGTTAGATGAAACATTTTTCCTCCCTTTCCCTGTTATCTTTCAAGTTGCAGTGTTGTTGGTTACGCTGCATCTTGAAACCCAAGGGAATACAGTTTATTGAAACGATTCAGCTTTTTGAGTGAAAGAAAGAATGACATTGAATAAATTCACGTTATTTTTGTTATTGAATAAGCCGAATAGTTTTATTTTTCATATTGAGATCGCATTAATACTAATGCTGGCTAATAAATGCTGGCCAATATTAGAAGAGCAAGAGTATAATGCGATCTTAATTGATGACAATTTTTCAAAGTTACTAATTAATTATTTATTTTTTGATTTTTAACAATACAAACAGATATTGCTAATTATCTATATTATTTGGAAAGTATCTCTAAAGCGTTAAAGAGTAAAGTAAGGTTTTTGATTATTTTTCTAAAGGGTGATAGCGATCTTAATTATTTGTATCTCAGTGAAAATAATTAATTATAAAATTCATTATTAAAATAATAAAAAATAATTCTAATAAACGAATGTATTACATCAACAGAAAAGAATTTTTTGTATGGTGATCATTGGTATGAAAAAGGCGTCAGTATGTTATGACGAAAGGAGAATATCAGTATCCTGTTGGTTGGTGGCTTTAGTGAGTTGGATAATGAAATGATTGAGGTGAAGGAAGGTTTTGATGGTCTTAGTAATCTTTTGAAAGAAAAAAGGTTTTTTAGTGTAAAAAATAATCAATAAAAATTATTTCCAACTGGATAATTTGGGTTCAGAATGGCATGAAATGTCACCATTCATGAAATGTTAATAAAAAATGGCTTATTGCCATTATTTCAGCTTTCAATTTCGGCGTACTGCGTTTATTATGCGCGCTTCGTAATTTCAACCGGCGCCACTGGCTTTGAGCTTCTGCGGAGAAATGATGCCTCCTGCTAGCTGACACAGTCTTTTCCCGTGGCGGTTCTATCTGCATTATTCCAAGGGATAGATGATAGCATAAATGACTGAGAATACCTCTCTGATACCATTCGTTGAACTAAAAGCCTTGAGTAAGGGCTTCGACGGCAAACAAGTTATTTCACAGCTCGATCTGACAATCAATGATGGCGAGTTCTTGACCATTCTTGGGCCATCCGGTTGTGGTAAAACCACAGTGCTTCGTCTGATCGCCGGGCTGGAAGATGCTGACAGCGGCAAAATTTTACTGGAAGGGCAGGATATTACCGATATTCCCGCCGAGCACCGTCACGTTAATACGGTTTTCCAGAGTTATGCCCTGTTCCCCCACATGACCGTATTTGAAAATGTTGCTTTTGGGCTACGTATGCAAAAAACACCGGAAAAAGAGATTGCTCCGCGTGTTGAAGAAGCATTACGTATGGTGCAGCTTGAAGAGTTTGCCCAGCGTAAACCCGCCCAGCTTTCCGGCGGGCAGCAGCAACGTGTGGCGATTGCCCGTGCGGTTGTGAACAAACCGAAGGTTCTTCTGTTGGATGAATCGCTGTCTGCGCTCGATTATAAGCTGCGTAAGCAGATGCAGAACGAATTGAAAGCGCTCCAGCGTAAACTTGGTATCACCTTTATTTTCGTGACGCATGATCAGGAAGAAGCGCTGGTGATGTCTGATCGTATTGTGGTTATGCGTGATGGATATATTGAACAGGATGGCACACCCAGAGAGATCTACGAAGAGCCGAAAAATCTGTTTGTTGCCCGCTTTATCGGTGAAATCAATATTTTTGATGCCAAAGTATTGCATCGTGTTGATGAGCAACGCATACGTGCTGATGTGGAAGGTCATGAATGTGACATCTTCACACCTCTGCCAGTAACCGCCGGACAAACGTTGAAGGTACTGCTACGCCCGGAAGATTTGCGTGTAGAGGAGATCAACAATGGTGAGCAGGTATCAGGTCTGATTGGTTATGTGCGTGAACGTAACTACAAAGGCATGACGCTGGATTCCGTGGTCGAGATGGAAAACGGCAAAATGGTCATGGTGAGTGAGTTCTTCAATGAAGATGATCCCGATGTTGACCATTCCCTGAACCAGAAGATTGCTGTCACTTGGGTAGAAAGCTGGGAGGTTGTGCTGGTTGATGAAGAAGACGCGTAAACTATTCCAGAATATTGTCATTACAGGCATAGTTTTTTGGCTGATGCTGTTTGTTTTTCTGCCGAACTTGATGATTATCGGAACCAGCTTTCTGACTCGTGATGATGCTAATCTGGTACAGATGGTCTTTTCGCTGGATAACTATACCCGCTTGTTCGATCCGCTATATGCCGAGGTGCTGATACACTCGCTGAATATGGCTATCGTTGCAACGTTGTGTTGTCTGGTGATTGGCTATCCATTTGCCTTTTTTATGGCGCGGATGCCGAAAAAGCTGCGCCCACTGCTATTGTTCCTGCTTATCCTGCCATTCTGGACGAATTCTTTAATCCGTATTTATGGTTTGAAGATGTTTCTCAGTACCCGCGGTTATATGAATGATTTTTTGCTGTGGACTGGGATTATCGATAAACCGCTGCGCCTTATGTATACCCCCGAAGCAGTGGTGTTGGGTCTGGTTTATATTCTGCTGCCATTTATGGTGATGCCTCTCTATTCCAGTATTGAGAAGCTGGATAAATCCTGTCTGGAAGCGGCACGTGATCTGGGAGCAGGAAAAGTGCAGACTTTTATCCGTATCATCATACCGCTGACTATGCCGGGTATTATTGCTGGCTGCCTGTTGGTTCTGCTGCCTGCGATGGGGCTGTTCTACGTGGCTGATTTGATGGGTGGGGCGAAAAACCTGCTGATTGGTAATGTGATTAAAAGTCAGTTCCTCAACATTCGCGATTGGCCGTTTGGCGCAGCGACCAGTATCTGTCTGACGTTGGTCATGGGGCTGATGTTATGGGTTTACTATCGTGCGGCTAAACTGCTGAACAAGAAGGTGGAACTGGAATGATCGGACGCCTGTTGCGCGGTGGTTTTATGATCATCGTTTACGCTTACCTGTATATCCCGATTATTATTCTGCTGGTAAGTTCGTTTAACCAGTCACGCTTTGGTATTAGTTGGCAGGGGTTCACGACAGAATGGTATAGCCTGTTATTCAGTAATGACAGCCTGCTGCAAGCCGCAGGGCATTCTCTGACAATGGCGGTTGTTTCCGCCACATTTGCTACGATGATTGGGTCATTGACTGCGGTTGCCCTGTATCGTTATTCATTCCGTGGCAAAAAGTTTGTTAGCGGTATGCTGTTTGTGGTGATGATGTCGCCGGATATTGTGATGGCGATTTCATTGCTGGTGCTGTTTATGCTGCTGGGCGTTTCACTGGGATTCTGGTCACTACTGTTTTCTCACATCACTTTTTGTTTACCGTTTGTGGTGGTGACTGTCTATTCCCGTCTGAAAGATTTTGATGTCAAAATGCTGGAAGCAGCCCGCGATTTAGGAGCGAGTGAACTGACTATCCTGCGTAATATTATCCTGCCGTTGGCGATGCCAGCAGTTATGGCGGGATGGTTGCTGAGTTTTACCCTGTCGATGGATGATGTCGTTGTTTCTTCATTTGTGACGGGGCCGAGTTATGAAATCCTGCCACTTAAGATCTATTCAATGGTAAAAGTGGGCATTTCACCGGAAGTAAACGCACTAGCCGCTATTTTATTGGCTATGTCACTGGTATTAGTGCTGATTAGTCAGCTTGTGATGCGTGATCGTACAGGTAAGTCTTAACTTTAATTTAAGCGTAGTCACAAGTTGGCTGCGCTTTTACTTCACTAATAACATCATTTTTATCTCAATTAACCAGAATTTCTTTCCCAATCTCCAATTTAACAAGGAATAAGTGGCTTTACCCCATGAAATGACGCTCTTATAATAGCCGTTTTTTTGGGGTAGGTTCATGTCGAACCTGCTATGTACGGTAATAACGCGATAATTACGCACTAACTGCGGGGAAACACTACATGAAAAACAGCATGAAAAAGTGGTTCTATCTGTTAGCCGCTGGGATGATGGCATTGAGCATTAGTTCGGTGAATGCTGCTGCCGCTGATGATGGCAAGACACTCTATTTCTACAACTGGACTGAATATGTTCCGCCTGGTTTGCTCAACCAGTTCACTAAAGAAACTGGGATTAGGGTGATTTATTCCACCTATGAATCCAATGAGAGCATGTATACCAAGCTGAAAACCTATAAAGATGGGGCTTATGATTTAGTTGTGCCATCCACTTACTTTATCTCCAAAATGAGTAAAGAAGGGATGTTGCAAAAAATCGATACAAGCAAACTCAGCAATTTCCACAATCTTGATCCTAATCTGCTGCATAAGTCTTTTGACCCGAAAAACGAATATTCCATCCCTTATATTTGGGGAGCGACTGCTATTGGTGTCAACAGTGACAGTATCGATCCCAAAACCATTACTTCCTGGGCTGATTTCTGGAAGCCTGAATATAAAAATAGTTTGGTATTGACGGATGATGCCCGTGAAGTTTTCCAGATCGCGCTGTTGAAACTGGGCTATTCTGGTAATACTACTGATCCGAAAGAGATTGAAGCGGCGTATAATGAACTGCAAAAGCTAATGCCAAATGTACTGGCATTCAATTCTGATAACCCTGCTAATCCATTTATGGAAGGTGAAGTTGATGTCGGCATGATGTGGACGGGCTCTGCTTATGTTGCGCGTCAGGCTGGAACACCTATCGATATTATCTGGCCAAAAGAAGGCGGAATTTTCTGGATGGATAGCCTGGCTATTCCGGCAAATGCTAAGAATGTCGATGGAGCGATGAAGCTGATTGACTTCCTGCTGCGCCCGGAGATTGCGGCACAGGTTGCTGAAAAAATTGGCTACCCGACACCAAACCTGGCTGCGAAAAAACTGCTGCCAGCCGCTGTATCAGGGGATAAGTCACTGTATCCTGATGAAGCAATGATCCAGAGAGGGGAATGGCAGAGCGACGTTGGCAATGCTAATGTCCTATATGAAAACTATTTCCAAAAACTGAAAGCGGGTCAGTGATCCGGGATTTAATTAGAATGAAAGGGAGAGTCTGGCTCCCTTTTTAATTCTTACGGATTACTGTTTAAAGACTTGGTTACGATGCCAGTTAGTGAAACCTTCCAAGGGGTAATAGTCTCTGTTTTTAGGAAGTAATATTGGCTGTTTTGCAAAATTCCAGAAAAGTTGCTTAACCATCGGGCCACCATTAATACTTTCTGAAACCAGTAACTGCATATTATCGTCAATACTGATAGAGCCCATATCGAATGCAGAATGATGCAGTGAACATAGTGCAAGCCCATTATTTATGGTACATGGTCCACCATATTGTTTCCATTTGATGTGTGCTGCTTCCAGACCGACAGGTGTGTCGTCATGTCGCAGGTTGTAGCCACATATTGCACACTCATAATTATAGGCGCGCAGTATCTGCTGGCGAAAATGGGGATCACGTATTCTGCGGATATCACTCAAAGAGAAATTCAATTGATTGGCGAGCAGTTCCTGTACGCTATCAGGAAAATGTTCACTGAGAATTTGTTGTGCCAGTTTATCGATTAAGGCAGGTTTATTACGTAATAACTGATAGCTTTGTTGGTCGAAACCGCCTTTGACGCTGAATTCAATCAACTCGCGTTTCGGTGGCTCTTTGCTGCCTTTTTGTGGTGTGCAAAGTTCTGTATTCTGCAACTCCCAAAAACCATCACCACGCAGTCGCCAGAAAGGTAAGGTGGGATAGTGATTTTTACGTCTTGGGCCAAAATGATTAAGGAGATTCAGTAATGGCTGGTGGATCTCCTCTCCATAATCAAACAGTCGTTCATGGCCTTTCTGGTATTGAGAGAGTACATACAACAACAATAATGGTTTATGTGGTGCACGTTGATCACCCTTGCGCCATACAGAAAGGTTTGAGATCGCAACTTGTAGTTCTTTGATTGTAGACATGTAAGTTGTTTGATTAATGGATAAAGGTATTGCGATCATGCTCGCAAAAGTGGTGAAGGGCAAGGTGTTGGTTGAATGAGTAGTACTATCTGGTATTCAATGGAACTAAGACAAATCAAGCAACGTATATCCCATTAACCTATCCCATAAAAAGCTATTCTTTTCGATGAACCTAATCGGAAGGTTTATATTTTGGAGGTACAGGCTGTACGTTTACCCAAAGCAGTTGCTTTACCGAAAGATGTAAAACACGTTGATATTATTGCTATTGGTCAAACCAGTATCATCACTCCGGCAGGAGAAACTTGGGATAGCTGGTTTGATGGTGAAGATGTCACTCCTGATTTTATGATTGATAGATAACAACCAGGTGAACAGGTCAGGGAAGCTTTTTATCAACATTATGGTCAGCTATGCATCAGCTCATCACATTGATGGAATTAATTTATGGTGCTTGTGACAAATAATATCCGTGAATTTGAATGAGTTTTAGGATTAAGAGTTGAAGATTGGGTGATGGGATAATTCTATTTACAACCTGCTCAGGACAAAAGTCGGCTGCTTGTTGACCTCTCATATAATATTATTTTTCCTGAGCAGGGAATGAAGCTCCACCGTAAAGGTGCAACGCCAGCGCGAGCAGGTGAATTGGCGTTAATTCCCGGTTCAATGGGAACAAGCGGGGCTGATTCAATCAGTAGCAAGGGTCAGACCGTGGATCACATTTAAAGCCTGATTTTTAAATAATAAGGCTGGTTTTGATCAGCCTTATTATTTAGATTAGCTATTTTTTCAATTCAAAGCCCTGCGCACGTATCAATTGGTTCATTGATTTCAAATCAGCCATTAGATCATCGACATTGTTACTCAACAAGTTTTGGTGCATTTCACTAAACGCAACACTCATTTCCTGCAAGCTCTGTATGGTCAATAAGTTAGCTTCTTGGAATTGAGAGCTGCTAGCCTGATGCTGTTTGAGTGTCGTGAAAGATTCCACGGCATTCCTGATCATAGGTAAATAGCGGTTAAGGAATGTTGTTCCCTGTGGGATATCCCGTTCATCTTCTTTCATACAGTCGATGATTGCTCGAGTTTTTTCTTCTATTTTCCCAAGGTAAGGCCACATCTCATCCGAAACATTAGGCTGGTAGGCCATGATTAAAGCTAATTGATGATAATATTCTCTAAAAGCATCTGGTGTATTTTCTTCTTCCTGTTCGTGGTTTTTAACAACTGTTTTTCTTGTGGTCTCTTCTGCTGCTTTTTTTATCTCATCTTCAACTTTTTTTATTTCTTCATTGAGTTTTTTTCGCTCAAAATTACAGGCTACAAAAAGTAGAACAGCATATGTGATACAGAACCAGGTTGGAAATAGTTGAAAATATTGTATTAATGCTGATGCGAGAGTAAGACATCCCATTATCAATAGAGCAAACCGCCCACCTTTTACTGATTGCTTACCAATGGATTTGATAAGCAACATAGCAAGGCCTGTAAGTAGAATGAACACAGGTAATAAGTTAGCAAACGCACACAATATCAACAGTAATACGATAATGAAAGATTGCCGAACATCGGAACTATGCTCATTACGAGGAGGCCAAAGAGCAACCGTGCCAATATAATTAGAGAGAGCAATTAGTCCTTCAATAGATGAGTTATAAGTCCCTTCCCAAAGTTTCGAATTTGTCGTTATACCAATGACTATAGAGCTAGTAAACAGCCCCATGACATGAATTAACAAGCGCTTAATAAATGCTTTTATGGTATCCACAATAAAGCCATTCCTTAAAAGCCTTCCCGTAAGAGGAAAGCTCCTATTTTAAAAAATTAACATGTCTTTATGAACAAGCCGATTATTGATATTTTGTCACTGCGGCGTTTAAACGCTGGCGTAGATTTTCTTCCATATTGGCAAGTTCAACCTCCACTTGAGTACGCTTGCTTTTCGCATCAGAGGCAATGCGCATAGTCTCTTCAATTGTATTGACCAGACGGTCTTGCACTTCACGTAAGGTTTCTGCATCAATAATGGAACGTTCAACTTCTGTCGCTACGGCAATGCTGTTCTGTTGCAGGATTTCGGCATTTTTGCGCAGTAATTCATTAGTAGTATCACTAACTTCTTTCTGCAATTTGGCTGCCTTGCCTTGTGCATTCAGAGACAATTGCAATACTAACTGGCTCTTCCAGATTGGCAGGGTAGTCAGGATACTGCTTTGGATTTTTTCAGCCAGTTGTTGGTTATTGCTTTGTACAATACGGATTTGCGGTGCAGTCTGAACCGCTACGGCTTTTGATAGTTCCAAGTCATGGATACGGCGCTCAAACCGGGTGATGTTTTCCATCAGATCTTTCACACTCTGCGCATCCATCATGTCTTTGGACATCTCTGCTTTCATGCGCAGTTCAGGCAGAAGTTCGTTTCTCACCTGTTCCAGCTTTTGTTTACCGGCTTCAACATAGAGTGTAATGTTTTTATAAAAATCCAAATTGCGGGTATAGAGCTGTTCTAGTACATTAATATCCCGAACCAGCGTAGTCATTGCATTATCAAGATGGACGGTAATTGTATCCACCTGTTGAGTTAAGGTTCTGCTATCAATAACTGCGCACTCTGCTTTTTTGAACAGGCCACCAATCAGAGGAAGGTTTCTGAAAAAACTACTTGTTTTTTCTTCTTCGGTCAGTGCGCCATTCTCACGTACAAACATGACCAGATCAGATAATTTCTTACCGACAGCGCCGGCTTCTTTTGAACGAACATTCTCCAGTAAAGAATCAGCAAAGCGGGCAATCTCACCCATAGGTTTAGCGCCATAGCTAATGACCGCAGTTGGTTGGAAAATATCAATTTTCTCTATCAGAGCGTTGACTTTTTCCTGATCAATCCGATCCGCGAGTTGTGTAGAGTTGGTTTGGCGATCGAACGATGGTATAGGCATAGATTCCGTATTCATGAAGTAGTCCAATTGTAAAATGAATGTATATCCGTTGTTTTTCAAGTGGTAGCTTTGTGGGTTGGTTGAGTTCCTTTACCATCGCGCTCTGTCTTGAAATCCATAGGGCATAACTAGGTATAATATAAAGAATATTATACGATTTTTTCTGTTTGTTTAAAACCAATTCACTTAAGAATATGGTATTTCCATTTAATAGATAAACATAATAATTTTTTGATTTAAAATTTTGGGGGTATTTCAGGGGTTATTGACGTTAAAGTTATTTTTAGTCAGATGATTGCTCTTGAATGGTCCTGTGCTTAGTCCTTAGCTTTGGCTTTTTGTGGTAATCCTTCACAGTATTTATCCGTTTAAATAAAATATATACCAAGCTCCATTTTGGCTTGTTTTAATCGTTGGTCGAGAAGTGAATACATTATGGAGATTCGAGCATATCATTCTTTTATTTTTATTACTTTCATTTAATCAATAGATTTATCCGGTAGAAATAAAACTGAACTGATATCGGTTTTAAATTTTATGATTCAATGAAATTGGTTTAAGGAGTATTATTACTAAATACAGCATAATTAGAAAGCTGTTTTTATGAGTCTTCAAATGATAATTGTTGTTTATATCAGATTTGTAATCGCATCATTCAAAGCTATACTCCAAACTACAAGAGTTGATTTCGGGTTAAATACTCTAACCAGAGGATACATATTATGAAAAGCTTGAAGTTATCAGTTGCAGTATTACTGGTGTTGTTTTCAAGTGCAGTAATTGCAGCGCCCATGGTATCAACAGATCACACTGCCAAAACTGGCACAACAGTGGAAAAGAGTGTCAAAAAGACCAAAAATAAAATGAGTTCGTTAGAAAAGAAAGCGGGTGAAAACAGCAAGAAATCAACGAAGAAAGGAAAAACTAAAGCTAAAAAAGGTGTGAATACTGCGCTTTGTAAAGATGGAACTTATAGTAAGAGCAAATCGCGTAAAGGCGCATGCTCACGCCACGGTGGTGTCGCCAAATGGTTATAGTTTTCCGGTGACTTTTTATTATGTCTAATTTAGGGGGCTAAGGCCCCCTAATTACTTCCCAATAAAAATCTCTTTTTTAATTTTTATGCTTTATACACCAGTTATTGTGAAAATAATATTTTTCTCGATATTGCCAGTGCATTGTTAATTCTAAAATGCGTTAGATCAGAATAGAAGCTTAAAGATATTTCTTTCACTAAGAAGAGAAGATGTAAGGAGGTAATATTAAATCAATTGATTTAATATTGCTTTCTTATTTATTTAATCTAACTATTAAAACATAATTGACCACTAAAATAGATAACTAAAAATAGATAAAATCATATCTGATGATTCACATAACAAAATTAATTTCTGCATTGATGATTTAAGATGGGTGCGAAATGATTTTTTTATTAAAAATAAATGAGTTAATCATAATGTTGTGAATCAAATATTCTTTATTTTAGATAAAAAATAGTAGGAAGATATGCGATAAATAACACTATTTGCCAGATAAAATCTCAATAATTATTACACTTATTTACGGTATTAAGTAAAAAATATAGATTATTGTCAGTAACGTGCTAATATTCGTTACGTAATTAACCTTACGAATCGCGAATAAAGATAGCTATACATTGATTGCTTTGTTAATATTCGTGTGTTTTTTATCCAGAGTAATAAAACGAGGAGAAGCAAATGCCCTCTCGAATGATGATGAGGACAACTGCGGTCTTCGCTTTCTTTCTCTCTTTAATCTTTACTGGATTGAGCGATGCTTCAACCAATAGCTCAAAAGTGAAAGAGTATTCTCACAATGGCATAAAGCATCATTTGCCTGATTTGCGAAAATATCCTTCAGGTACACCCAGGAAGAAAGCGTTTTTAAATATTGTTGTCCCTGTAATTGATAAGCATAATCAACAGATTATGCAAGACCGCACATGGCTCCTGTCACACCATGAATCACATAAATGGTCTGCACAGGATATCAAGAGATTGCAGAGGATCTGCACAGATTACAAAATGACTTGTACCTTACTAAAACGGGTTGATTGGCATAATTTGTTGAGTAGGGTTGATATTATTCCGACCCATTTTGTTGCTACTCAGGCTGCCGCAGAATCAGGATGGGGAACATCAGAACTTGCGCAGAAAAACAATAACCTGTTTGGAATGCGTTGTCGCTCATGCGGCAAGGCTAAAGGGAAAATTAAAGGTTATTCAGTTTATGATTCGATTGAAGACTCTGTCGTCGCCTATATGAAAAATATGAATACGCATCGTGCTTATGAGTCACTGCGTACTTCACGTGTAAGGCAGAGAATAGCACAAGTGCCACTTAATACCAGCAAACTGATCGATCATCTTAAAGGTTATTCCGAATTAGGTGCTGGCTATAATCGTTATTTACATAAGGTATTTAATGGCAATAAGGAATTGATTTCACAAGTACAGGAATACGGGAAGTGATTGCCAATAAATATGAGTAATATGGTCACTTTTCAATAATCCACACTGTATTAATTACAATGTGGATTATTTTTTATAATGATAGTCTAAAAACCGTTAGAACATCATAACATCGCGAAATAGATCATGCCGACAATTGCTCCTGTTGTACCTAAAATAGTTTCCATGATTGTCCATGTTTTTAAGGTTTGTCCTTCTGTTGCCCCAGTAAATTTACCGAACAACCAGAAACCAGAATCATTGACATGGCTGAAGATCAATGAGCCACCAGCGATACATACAGAGAGTGCTGCCATTTGTGCACCGGAATAGCCGAGTTCACCGATAACAGGCAGTATCAGGCCGACAGTGGTCAGGCAGGCAACAGTGGCTGAGCCTTGTATTACACGTACAGCACCTGCCAGAATAAAACATGCCAATGCGATTGGCAGGCCGATACCAATCAATGCGTTACCCAACGCAGGCCCTACACCGGAATCAATCAACACTTGCTTGAAGACACCACCCGCACCTGTGACCAGTAAGATAATTCCCGCTGGTTGGATTGCCGCAGAGCAGACATCCATTACTTTTTCTTTGCTCATGCCGCGACGAATTGCCAAGCCATAAATCGCCACCAGACAGGCAATTAAAATCGCGGTGAAAGGATGACCGATAAATTCCAGCCACTGATACAGTACAGATTGTTTATCAACAAAACGGGCACCAATGGTTTTCAATCCAACTAATACTAATGGAAATAGCACCAGTGCCAGACTGAACGCAAAAGAAGGCATTTGGTTCTTACTAATGCTTGGTGTGCTCAAATCTTTGGGTAAATCCAGAGTGACATATTTGCTGATGAAATTGCCATATATTGGGCCTGCCAGTAACATACCGGGGATTGCTGCACTCAGGCCAATCAGGATCATCCAGCCAAAATCTGCTCCCATTTGAGAAGCCAGCATCATTGGAGTTGGCCCCGGAACCAGAAACGCAGCCGCCGCTGCCACACCGGCAAACAGTGGAACTGCCAGTTTTACCACATTACCGCTAGTTCGACGTGTAACAGCAAAAACCACGCCGATCAACAGTACAACCGCTACATCAAAAAACAGTGGTAATGCACAGATAAGGCCGGCAATACCTAGCGCATAATGAGCCCTGTTTTCACCAAAGCTACCCAGTAATTTCACGGCTATTTGATCAAGTGCGCCTGTTTCATGCAGGATTTTGCCAAACATGGCCCCTAGTGCGACTACAATAGCAAGGAAGCCCAATGTGCCTGACATACCGTTTTGCATAGTTTGAGCGATTTTTTCTAATGGCATCCCGGAAAAAATACCAGCTCCCATTGAAACCAACATTAAGGCGATAAAGGCGTGTATTCGGGCTTTCATCACCAAAAACAGCAACAGAAGAACAGAGCCGACAGCTGTCAGCACCAGCGTTAATGTACTCATTAATGCTCCTCAGTAATATGGTGGATTATTTTAATTGTGTTTTTAATTACTTCATCAAGAGCTGGTTTGATATCAATAAAATGGACATCTTTCTCATCACTCGTCGGTTCTTCTAATGCCTCAAATTGGGAAATCAGCATTTGTGGTCTGAAAAAATGTCCTTTACGTGCTTTCAGGCGGCTCTCAATTAATTCAAAATCCCCCTGCATATACAGGAATGACAAGTTTTTGTTACCGTTACGCAGAATATCCCGGTAGCGTTTTTTCAGGGCTGAACACACCAGCAAAGAGATGTTACTGGTACGTTGCATGGCAAAAATGGCATCATTAAGCGCTTCTAGCCACGGTTGACGATCATCGTCATTCAAGGCATGGCCTTCTGCCATTTTCTTAATATTGGCGCGGGGATGAAGGAAATCTCCATCTAAAAATGCGGTATCCAGTTTATGGGCAACACCATTGGCAACGGCAGATTTGCCGCTGCCGGATACCCCCATCAATATAAAAACATGGCTTGGCTGCCGGGTATCGCTCATATCAAACTCCTTTGTGCAGATTTTGTCACTTGGTCGTCCTTGTGATCGAACTGCAATATTTTCTTTGTGAAATATTATCCGTTTAATGTTACCGGTAACTATCTATTAGCAACATTATCAGCAGCAAAGGAAAGTGAGCAATCAATCAAGATTGGTAAGAAAGGAAAATGTGAAGCCTATCGCAATTGAAGATGGGGAAATATCATTTTAAGCTACAAAAATTAAACACTTTCACCTAATGAAAGCGTAAATCCAACGTCAATAAGGGTTTGTTCTAGTTTTTCGCCCTTCAGGCGTGCAAGCAATGCTTCTGCTGCCTTGTGTCCCATTTGGTCACGGGGAGTCAGTACGCTGGCAAGCTTGGGGGTCATTACCTGACCGACATCATGTCCATGGAAACCGGCTACAGCAATGTCTCCTGGTACTTTGATCCCCTGACGCTGACATTCAAATATTGCTCCAATCGCGATATCGTCATTGGTACAAAACAGGCCGTCAACATCTGGATATTTCTGGTAAGTTTCCTGTAAGAGTCGGGCACCCAATGAATAAGATGAACTGGCCGGCGTCATTACTTTTCTTGGTTGTAATCCCGCACTGCACATTGCCACTTCATATCCTTCCAAACGGATCAACGTTCTTTCATCCTGTCGTGCACCGAGATAGACAATATTCTGGCAACCACGTCTGAGCATGGATTCTGTCATCTGACGTGCTGCTTCAAAATTATCGATACCGACGGCGACATCAAGGCAGGGCGATACACTGTCCATCAGTTCTACAACAGGGATACCAGTGGTTTCCAATACTTTCAGGGTTTTGGGAGTATGTGTTCGTTCGGCCAGGATCAGGCCATCAATATTATAGGAAAGCAGGGAGAGCAGACGCTCTTCTTCTTTCTGTGCTGAATAGCCATAATGCGCGAGCATAGTCTGATAGCCATGACGGTCTGTCACATGTTCAATACCGCGGATAACTTCGGCAAATACCTGATTGGTTAATGAAGGAAGTAACACTCCGATTGTCCGGCTGGTGGAATTGGAGAGAATATCCGGCACGCGATTAGGAATGTAGCCCAGTTGATCCACAGCCGCAGCAATCCGCTCCCCTAACGCTTCGGAAACCTGACTTGGATTACGTAAGAAACGGCTGACCGTCATTTTTGTGACTCCAACGAGGTCTGCAACATCTTGTAAAACGGCGCGTTTTTTCTTCATTTTCAATGCGGTGCAATCAATATTGGGAGGAGCAAGCTAATTAAGTGTGGTTTTAACACATTTAGACACCCTAATAATACGGTTTTTAGCAAAAAATTCTGGCTGACTCACATTCCATAGAGACTGCATTTATTCGTCAACTGCCATAAAATTTTTTTCTGATATAGATATCAGGAATAGTTATTTACTCAGATCCAGTCAATTTATCGAGAACATATAGAAATTATTAGAATAAAAAAATCAATCTGAAATTATTTATACAAAAGTCACTCATTAAAATATTTTCTATAACTTATTAATTTCAAGCACTTTTGGATAATCGTGCACAAGGTGGCTCATGCTAGTCTGCCGAGTCTTTCATTTTACTTTGAGTGTATTATGACCTTAACTAACTTTAGCAAATTGTTAGCCGCTACATTCTGTCTCGTAACTTCATACAGTTATGCAGAAAATGAGCGCCCACTTTTTTCATTGACGATGACTGAATCTGGTGTATCGCAAACGAATAGCGATGGTAGTTTGTCCCGCTCTGCAAAATCAGAATCTCGTGTTCTGCCGATTTGGGGGGATGAAGCTCGAGCCAAAGGCTATGATCTTCCTGAGCCATTTGGTGTCGGTTATGGGTATATGAATCTGCGTCAGGATGTTATTGTAGATAGTATTAAGTTTGGATTTGATAACCCAATGTTAAAACCTTTTGAAGAATTAACTACTATTAAAACAGGTAATACTCGTCAAAAAAGTGAATCTCATATGCTTAAATTAGATACTTGGGTTTTACCTTTTTTAAATGTATATGGTTTATATGGAAAAACCAAAGGTACATCAAAAACCATCTTGGATGGTATCTACTTAGGGAAAAATAACATCTTAGAGAATGGTACAACGCCTTTCGTACTAAATTTTAAGGGTAAGACTTATGGTGGAGGTTTTACTCTTGCAGGGGGATATAACCAGTTTTTTGCTGTCTTGGATACTAATTATACCCGCACTAAACTGGATATTTTAGATGGAGAACTTAGTGCTCTTGTTATAAGCCCTCGCATTGGTTATGAGTTTGTATTTAATCCATTATTTGATGGTCAAGGTAACACAAAACTCCAATTGTGGACGGGTGCTATGTATCAGGATATTACTCAGCGTTTTCAAGGCGATGTTCGCAATCTTAATAACTTACCCACTGAAATAGCTAATTGGATTAGTTTGACAGAAATGTGGGGTGGAGGTGACATCAAATTCGACGTCAAACAACACCTTGCCCATAAATGGAATAACACTGTCGGTGCTCGTTTCGAAGTCACTCGTAATTTCAATATATTATCTGAAGTTGGCTTTGGTAACCGAAACAGCTTCTACGTTTCTGGGGAGTTCCGTTTTTAATGTTGGGCGTTACGACGATCAAAAGGCTGGTAATATCCAGCCTTCTTATTTTTACGGTCACATCAGCGCATGCGGATATTTTGCCTGATCGGCAAAAAATTGATGGCTGGCTCGAAAAGTTAGGTGGCAATAATCAATTTGATGCCAGCAAGAAAATTGACTGGGGTGTGCTGCCCGGCCCTTTTTATACACCTGAAATGGGAGTGGGGATTGGCGTGGCGGTAGTCGGGCTTTATCGCCCTGACAGTAACGATCATATCAGTCAGAACTCTTCTCTGGGGCTCAGTGGCTTTGGCTCATCCACTGGCGCATTTGGCCTGAATTTTACCAATTACAATTTTCTTGCTAATGATCAGTGGCGGTTATTTATTTCCGGTACGCTAAATAACATACCTACCTATTATTGGGGGCAAGGTTATCACGCCGGGAAGAATAATCGTAATAAAGAAAGCTATCGCTCGCAGGAGTTTGATATTCGTCCCCGTGTGCTTTATCGCGTTGCTGATGCAACCTATATGGGATTAGGCTGGAATTTCTCATCCGTCAATGCCAGTGACACCGATGTTCAGGCGAAAAAATATTTTGCACAGTCCGTTGGTGGGGCTTCTGTCATAAGTTCTGGTGTCAGTGCATACTTCAGTTATGACACACGGGATTTTCTGCCTAACCCTCAGCATGGCCAAACTATTGAGCTTATTTATACTTATTTTTCCCCTGAGTTAGGGGGCGATCATCATTTCCATGTCACACAATTACAGTTTTCGACTTATCACCAACTATCTGAAAAAACTGTGCTAGCCTTTGATAATTATGCCCGTTTCAGTGCAGGTGATGTACCGTGGAACCAGTTATCCCTGTTGGGGAATAGTCGGCGTATGCGTGGCTACTATGAAGGGCGCTATCGTGATAAAAACATTTTCACCACTCAATTGGAGTTAAGACACAAACTGGATTGGCGCCACGGTATTGTTGGTTGGATCGGTATGGGAACATTGAGTGATACCCCTTCAAAATTGGGTGACAGGCATTGGCTCCCTTCAGTTGGTGTGGGCTATCGTTTTGAGTTTAAACCACGTATGAACGTCAGGTTAGATTTTGGTATCGGGAAAGACAGCACCGGGTTCTATTTTCAGGTTGGAGAAGCATTTTGAAGTGTTTGGTAACAATGTTTTTAGCAACATTGTTTTTAAGTTTTCTGTTGATAGCATGCCAAAGCAAACCAGCTCCTGCGACACCTGTCGAGCCAATGCTCAGAAGTGAGACATATGAACAGGCGGAAACCGATTGGTCAGTTCTGAGTCCTCTCGATCCTCCGGAAGGGTTAAGAGCGTGCTGTGTATTTGGTTATAATCTTAAAGCAGAGACATTGGGGATCCCGATGCCTCTCTTTAGTATCGACAATATCGTTGAAGCTGAAAAATTGGGAGAGCACCACTATAACGATAGCGTTTTGGGGGCGAGTGCTGCGTTATTGGGGATCAGTAATGAAAAAATCGGTTTGTTATATACCGAGAAAGGCGGGTTTATTGATATTGCCCATGTAAGGGATACCGCAGACTATACCCTTTATTTCTTTAGCCAAATTTATGCTCACCTTGGGCAAGAGTGGGTGCTGACGCTGGATAATGAGCTTGCGGCGCGTAAGATCCACTTTTTTGCATTTACACCGCCGGAAGATCCCGCTGAAAGTTATACTCTGAGTGTTTATCTGGCCGCAAAACTGGCATTTCAGTTAGCCGCCTGGCATGAAATTGCCCAATGGTACGGCTATCAGTCTATTCCAGGATTCTCAGAAGCTGTTTCGGCATTTTCCCCGGAAGACCTCTATTCCAATCTGTTGGGCGCGAGATTGGCGCTGACGCTGATTTTGCAAGGTCAGGCATCTTCCGTCAGTCAGTTTTCTGCTGCCATCGCAAATATTCTGCCAATCGCATTACATGAACTGGGCGCTTACGATAGATCAGGCACAAAAGAGATGTTTGATCAGGTTGATGGTATATGGTGGAACAGTTATCAGCGGATTTCTAAAAAATTTCTGCTGCTGCGCAGGAACTATGAAACCCAGGATGATCGCTATTCATTAATGCCATTTGATAAAGAGAAGTCTGCTTTGCGTCTTTCTTTACCTGAATCTTATCAACATTTCTCGCTGGATAAGTTGGCAGAATTCCAGTTATGGCCAACGGATAAGATGAAAAACCTACCTGTGCCACAACGCTATTGGACAGTGAAAGATTTTCCAATGCTGGCGGAAAAAGCTGAAAAGCAGGACATGAAGCAGTTGTTGAATAATAAATAGCTGTTTGTGTTTTATACCCTTTGTCTTTCAAGTTGTCTCTTTGTTGGCTGTGCGCGCTCACCCCGGTCACCGTTTTTATAAACATACGGTTATCTATGCTCCCGACTATATAAGGTTAAATACTAATTCCCAAGTAACTGTAATGCCTAAAAGCCAATTTTGGATAGACCTCAACGCCAGGGATTTAGCAGGAAGTGTGGTTAAGCTACACTTCCTGCTAATCAATTATGCTGACAAGACAATTTTCAATGCTTTTTCTTGCGCTGCATTATTAAATACGTCATAAGCGGTTTCTATTTCATTCAATGGGTAATAATGAGTGACCAGCTTTTCAGGTGCGATTCGGCCGGATTGAACGCTTTTCAGCAACATCGGAGTACTGCTTGTATTGACCAGTCCAGTAGTAATAGTGATGTTTTTGATCCAGAGATTTTCCAGATGTAAATCGACGGATTTACCGTGGACTCCCACATTAGCAATAAATCCACCCGCTGCAATAATGTCCTGACATATTTTGAAAGTTGCGGGGATACCCACACACTCAATGGCAACGTCTACACCAAAGCCACCAGTCAGTTTGTTGATGATTGCTACTACGTTTTGTCGTGTCGGATTGATAATTGTGTTAGCGCCGAGCTGCCGGGCGACGCTAAGACGGTTATCATCAGTATCGATCATGATGATATGTGCCGGAGAGTAAAACTGTGATGCCAGCAGTGCTGATAGTCCGACAGGCCCTGCACCAATCAAGGCGATAGTATTTCCGGGTTGAACTCTGCCATTAATAACACCAATTTCAAAACCTGTTGGCAGGATGTCACTCAGCATTAAGGCAGCTTCTTCATCGACACCCTCTGGCAGGAGATGAAGACTATTATCAGCATGGGGAATACGCGCTTTTTCTGCTTGTGTACCATCAATCTTATGCCCCAGGATCCAGCCCCCATCTTTACAGTGCGCATAAAGCTGACGTTTACAATGAATACAACTACCGCAGACGGTGATACAGGAAATAATCACTTTATCACCGACCTTGATATTGCGGACTGATTTTCCAACTGACTCAACGATCCCAATGCCTTCATGTCCTAATGTCCGGCCGTGTTCTACGGTAGGAACGTCTCCTTTGAGGATATGCAGATCTGTGCCACAGATTGTTGTTTTGACGATGCGGACGATAGCATCTGTTGGTTCGATGAGTTGGGGTGGCGCTTTTTCTTCCCAGAGTTTTTTTCCGGCTCCGTGATAAACAAGTGCTTTCATATAACCCCCTTCACAGGTGATGGTTGTCACTTACGTTACTAGTTGTTTAAAGTTTAGCAGATTCTGGAAGGAGTGAAACAGGACAGAAGCAGGGCAGAAGCAGCCCCTTGTTGGGGCTGTATGTGTCATTCGTCTTGTTGTTCTTGCTCTTTAGCAGCCTGGAGTTTCTCTTTATCTGTCATTTCCTGTTTCTTTTTCAGTTTCTGCCAGATGCGGCTTTCCTGACCTCGCCAGAGACGTTGGATGTTATCGTGGTGTCGCATAAGTATCAGGCATGAAAGCATTGCGACAGGAAAGGTAAATTCCGGTTTGAACCACCAGACGTAGAAAGGCACGACGAGGGCACTGATGATTGCGCCTAATGAGGAGTAGCCGCTCAATAATACGGTCAGCACCCATGTCCCGGCAACCAACCCCATTAAATCCCAGCCAATGGCAGCAATAGAGCCGAATGCGGTGGCGACACCTTTGCCTCCCTTGAAATGGAAAAAGATTGGGTAAATATGCCCTAAACAGGCAGCAATGGCGATAATGCCTAAATAAAAAGGTTGAATGTCGAGTTTATATGCCAGCCAAACAGGGATCATGCCTTTCAGGACATCGCAGATCAGTACTGTCAGCGCGGCGGCTTTGCCGCCAATACGCAGTACATTTGTTGCTCCCGGATTACCGGAACCATGCTGGCGGGGATTGGGTAATCCTGCCAGACGACAGATCAATATCGCGCTGGATATAGAGCCACACAGATACGCGAAGATGATCATACCAAGCGCGATAGCACTCATAAGATATCTCCAATGAATAAAGGTCGTTTTCTTTACTATAACAATGGATAATACGCACATTTAGCCGGAAGTGGTATCCGGTGAACCGAAAAACGGAGAAACGGCGTGATGGATATCGTATTTATTGAACAATTAAGCATCATTACTACCATTGGCGTATATGATTGGGAACAAACAATTAAGCAAAAGCTGGTGTTTGATATCGAAATGGGCTGGGACAATAAACGTGCAGCTTCCAGTGATGATGTTGAGCACTGTCTGGACTATGCCAAAGTCAGTGAAACAGTGATCTGGCATGTGGAAAATCAGCGGTTTGCTTTAGTTGAACGCGTGGCAGAAGAAGTAGCTGATATTTTGCTGAATCAGTTTAATGCGCCGTGGGTCAAAGTTAAAGTCACTAAACCAGGCGCAGTAGCACAAGCAAAAAGTGTGGGTGTCGTGATTGAACGCAGAGCGAGTTAATGCTGATTTTGTTGCCAGTGAGTAATGGCGAGCTGGCGTTGTCGTTCTAACTCTGTACGGATTTCAGCCCCCTGAAAACCACGGGCAATGATCTGTTGAACATTAACCTGACTGGCAATAGCAAAGGCTTCCCGCAAATATTTTTCGGGTGGATAAACAGACGCTTTTAGCCCTGTACAGGCAAAGGCATCGGCTTTGCTACAGACAGCTAAGTGCTCGATACGTTGGGGTTTTCGCCATGCGTCGATGGTATTGAACAGTATCAACAATTTTTCTGCCGGTAACTGTTCGGCAGTGTGTACCCAGTCATAGTATTGCGCCACGATGCCGGCAAGGTCACGTGTTGAATTAGGTATGCGCAACCGTTCGCACATCTGCTTAATCTGCTTGTTTCCAGTGTGAATGCAAAGTGAGGCGAAGCGGATATCGATATCAGTACTCAGTTGAGTGGATATTTGCAGGATATTCAGAGAATGAATCCCCATATCCGTCTCCATAGAAGGCACACCAAACAGATTATCGATTTCAGGGAAAAGGATCGCCAGAGCACCGCAGTCGCGTAAGACCTGGAAGTAAACGTATGGAGATTGTGAGGCGAGCGCTTTTTCAGTCTCCCGCCAAACCCGTTCAGGTGTTAACGACGATAACTCACCTCTCGCTGTCATTTCAGAGATCAGTGCTTGAGTTTCTGTAGCAATGGAAAAGCCTAAATGAGCAAATCGGGCAGCAAAACGTGCCAGACGGAGTACACGTAGTGGGTCTTCTGAAAATGCTTCCGAAACATGACGCAGGATACGATACTTAAGATCTTCTATACCGTGATAAGGGTCGATCAATTCACCTTCAGGAGTTTGTGCAATGGCATTGATGGTCAGATCCCGACGTAACAGATCTTCTTCCAAAGTAACATCGGGAGCCGAGTAACAGGTAAAGCCGGTATACCCCTGACCGGATTTTTTCTCTGTCCGTGCCAGCGCATACTCTTCATGAGTATTGGGATGCAGAAAAACCGGAAAATCTTTTCCAACCTGTTGGTATCCCTGAGATAACAGCTCTTCCAGGCTGCCGCCAACGACAACCCAGTCTCTTTCTGTAATCGGCAGATCCAGCAGTTGATCACGAACGGCACCGCCAACCAAATAAACTTTCACTCTTGTGTCCTTAAACTTACCGTCCTTAAATCAGCTCATCCAACGATCTTTGCGTTTACGGCGTGGAACGATATGTGGCAATACAAGACCTAACAATAAACCAATACCTGCAACTGCACCACCATACATGAACCACTGCAAGATAATGGCTCTTTGCTTATCATCCAGTTGTAAGTTGGCGATTTCGACTTTTTTCTCCGCTACAGTCAGCTTGCTCTGGAGCTTCGCATTCTCTGCTTTTAAATCATTAATGATTTTATCGCTGGCCGCTACTTTGTTCTGCATCTCTGCGGTACGTTGATTCCAGCTATTATCAATATTAGCCAATTGTTCGGTCAGAGTTTTGATTTTCTGCTCCATGGCGGGAATGCGTTCACGTAGGCTAGGAATAGCGCTGAGCTCACTGGTTAAGATCCAGTTTGTACGCCCTTTATTATCCCTTATTTGTGAATAGCCATTCTCTGATTTTGGATTTACCAGAATAACCTCAGCACCGGCATTCAATGAACCCATAATGCGATGTTGATTACTGGGGCCGCTGCGAATATAAGCTGATAATTCATCAGAGACGTAACGTTTTTCCTCAGCATACACGGATAATGGAAGTGTAATACTGAGTAATAAAATAAGTAATCGATGTAGTTTTTGCATTCTGTCTTCTACTGTTTTTGGTGTATGGGTTACAAACTGATAGGGTTGCAAACTGATAGTAAAGAGTAAAGTTTGCGGGTGCAATCAGTAAACCAGAATGAATCCTCATTTAACTGATCGAATACAGGCATTGTTAGCGCTTTTTTGGCGGAGTAATACGATTACTTGGCGATGTAACAGAATTATTGTTGAGATAACACAATCATTGTTGAGATAACACACAGTTGTGGTTTATTTTTCCTGTTCCTGAAAAAAGTTGTGGTTAGGGTTAAACATGATCCGCCCTGTGTTAATTGAGAGAGAAAAAATATGCGTTCTGTAGAGATAGAGTTGAAACTGTCTGTAAAACCCGAAACGATATCGGCAATTCGTAACCAGTTGTTTCAGCTTCCTAATCATTACACTTCACCACAACATTTAACTAATATTTACTTTGAAACACCGAATAGTCAATTGCGTCGTTGGGATATGGGATTGCGTATCCGTAGTTTCGATGAACAGTATGAAATGACTATCAAAACAGCGGGGCGAGTTATCGGAGGTCTCCATCAGCGGCCGGAATTTAATGTTGCTCTTCAGCAGCCAGAACTGGATTTAGCCCGCTTTCCTGCTGAAATCTGGCCTGAGAATACTGACCTTACCCGATTGCAGGCTCAGTTGACTGAACTGTTCAGTACAGATTTTTGCCGTGAAAAATGGGTTGTGAATTATGGTCAGAGTGAAATTGAAGTTGTGTTGGATCAAGGGGAAATCCGGGCCGGAGAGAGAACTTCGCCAATTTGTGAGTTTGAACTGGAGCTGAAAACAGGCGATGTGTCAGATGTGTTGTTATTAGCAGATGAACTGGCAATACAGGGTGGTTTGCGGCTGGCGAACAAAAGTAAGGCTGCACGGGGATATGCTCTTGCCAGTAATAGATCTCCTGCCAAGTTGGTGGAAGGAAAGGCACTTGAAGCACTCGAATGGCAGCAACCGTTATCTGTTCTTCTTGCCGGAATTCTGGATCAGTGGCAGGCGCAGGAGGAAGAGTGGTTGGCAGGAATAGCCACAGGAAAAACAGGATTAGAACAGACTCTGGAATGGGTAAAACTTCTGACTGAAAAGCAGGGTGAAACGGCTCCGGCACTGGGTTTATTACCTGAATTAAAAGAGGCACTTTCTACAGGTGATGCAGAAGTATTGTGTTACAGCGCAAAATGGTTGCAATGCAAACTGGCGTTGATTCAGTGGTTGATGGCTCAATAACAATTTAAAAAGGGAAGCCTTACTTATGTTGCCACTTTCATCAATTTTAACTCACCAATTACAACATGTTATTGCGAATTTCCAGCAAGCGATAGAAACGACAGAAGTCTTTGCACCTCATGAACAGGTAGTATTGGCACTGAGTGATTTTGTCGCAGAAAACATACTGTCACGTCCTGTATG
This sequence comes from Xenorhabdus budapestensis, assembly GCF_017743015.1. Taxonomy (NCBI): domain Bacteria; kingdom Pseudomonadati; phylum Pseudomonadota; class Gammaproteobacteria; order Enterobacterales; family Morganellaceae; genus Xenorhabdus; species Xenorhabdus budapestensis. Next base: position 3,885,040 of record NZ_CP072455.1, on the reverse strand, counting down.
GTTGGTTGAAATTTGTCAGAATCCCCCTCAGCCTGATGAGTGGCAACACTACGCAGATTGGTTGAATCAGGCTTTGTCAGCAGTGGGGGATGAGAATTCATTGATGCGGACTCTGCGTCTTTTCCGTCACAAGATGCTGGTAAGAATCGCATGGTTGCAAGCACTGCAAATAAGCACGACAGAACAAACATTGCAACAATTGAGTGTGTTAGCTGAAAGTCTGATTATTGCTGCCCGCGATTGGTTGTATCGGCATTGTTGTCAGGATTGGGGAACACCGACTGATCAAGCGGGTGTAGCGCAGCCGCTGTTGATCCTTGGCATGGGGAAACTGGGAGGAGGAGAACTTAATTTTTCCTCTGATATCGATCTGATTTTTGCGTATCCAGAAAATGGTGTGACACAAGGTGGTCGCCGCGAGATGGATAACTCTCAGTTTTTTACCCGATTGGGGCAGAAACTTATCAAGGTATTGGATCAACAGACGGTGGATGGTTTTGTTTATCGTGTTGATATGCGATTGCGTCCGTTTGGTGACAGTGGGCCGTTGGTGTTCAGCTTTCCGGCGCTGGAGGATTATTATCAGGAACAGGGACGGGACTGGGAGCGTTACGCCTTGATAAAGGCCCGGATTTTGGGGTCTGATGATCAGGCATATTGTCATGAGCTACGTCAGATGTTGAGGCCATTTATATTTCGTCGTTACATTGATTTCAGCGTGATCCAATCTTTACGCAATATGAAAGGCATGATTGAGCGGGAAGTGCGCCGACGGGGTTTAAAAGACAACATTAAACTGGGAGCGGGAGGTATCCGGGAAATTGAATTTATCACACAGGTATTTCAATTGATCCGTGGAGGACGGGAGCCAAGCCTGCAATCCTGCTCATTATTGTTGACACTGAAATCCATTGAAACATTGGCGTTATTGACCACAGAGCAGGTCAGGCAACTGGAAGAAAGTTATCTGTTTTTGCGTCGGTTGGAGAATTTGCTGCAATCCATTCGTGATCAACAGACACAAACTTTACCGGAGAATGAGCTGGATCGTGCCCGTTTATCCTGGGGTATGGGATTTGCTGACTGGAATGAATTAATCGTGGAAGCAGAGAAAAAAATGTCTGCCGTCCGGGGCATTTTTCAGCATCTTATAGGAGATGAAACGGAGGAAAATAATGAGGAAGCTGCACATGTACCGTTTAAAAGTTTATGGCAGGAAAGCCTGAACAGGGATGAACTAATGGTACTTGTTCCTCACCTGAATGAGTCTGAAACTCAGAAAATGTTCGATATGGTTGCCCTGTTACGCCACGATATCAGTAAGCGCACCATTGGCCCACGGGGGCGTGATGTACTGGATCATTTGATGCCGCGTCTTTTGGCAAAGATTGCTGCAAAGAAAATGAGTGCAAGGGAAGATACAAATACTGTGCTGGAGCGGATTATTCCTTTGCTGCTCAGTATTGTCAGCCGAACAACTTATCTGGAGCTGATGCTGGAATCAGAACAGGTGATGACCCACGTTATTCGTCTGTGTGCTGCTTCTCCGATGATTGCCAGACAACTTAGCCGCCATCCTTTATTATTAGATGAATTACTCGATCCTGCGTCATTATACGAGCCTTTGCCTCTGGAGGCTTATCGGGATGAACTGTATCAATATTTATTGCGCATCCCCGAAGATGATGAGGAACAATTGCTGGAGGCGTTGAGACAATTCAAACAGGCGCAATTATTGCGGATAGCCGCAGAAGACATAGCAGGTGCCCTGCCGATTATGAAAGTCAGTGATCACCTGACTTATCTGGCAGAAGCGATTATCGGTGCGGTAGTTCAACAGGCCTGGCATCAGATGGTAAAACGTTATGGTGTACCGACACATTTATCTCAGCGTCAGGGGCTTGGTTTTGCCATTATTGGTTATGGCAAATTGGGCGGTTGGGAACTGGGTTATGGTTCTGATTTGGATCTAGTATTTTTACTGGATTGTCCGATGGGCGTAATGACTGATGGCGCTCGTTCTATTGATGCCCGTCAATTCTATTTGCGTCTTGCTCAGCGCATTATTCACTTGTTCAGTACCCGGACGGCTTCGGGCGTGTTGTATGAAGTTGATGCTCGTTTGCGTCCGTCCGGTGAATCAGGGATGTTGGTCAGTACCCTTGAAGCTTTTGATGATTATCAGAAAAACGAAGCGTGGACGTGGGAGCATCAGGCATTGATTCGGGCCCGTATGGTATTCGGCGATGAAAAAATGCGGGCGGATTTTGAACGTATTCGTCGGGAAACGTTATGTATGCCACGTGAGCCTGATCTGCTGCGTCAGCAGGTACGTGAGATGCGGGAAAAAATGTATCGTCATTTGGGAAGTCATCAAGATAGCCAGTTTGATATTAAAACTGATCCCGGTGGGATCACCGATATTGAATTTATCGCTCAATATCAGGTACTGCGTTATGCACAGGAAAATGCCAGATTGACCCGCTGGTCTGATAATGTACGCATTTTTGAACTCATGGCTGAACACAATATTATGGATGAACAGGAAGCAGTGGCATTGAAGCAGGCTTATATCACCCTGCGCAATGAACTGCATCATCTTACTTTGCAGGCGTTATCCAATTGTGTCTCTGCTGAACGTTTCAGCCAGCAGAAAGCACTGGTGCACAATAGCTGGCAGAAGTGGCTTGGCGCTAATCAGGAAGAATAAGCCAGAGAGAAATAGGCTTTTTCTGAGGTTCTTGCTGGCATTTAGGCTGGTTATGGTAATATCCGCAACAATTTATTTTGATATTTGGAGCATGGGATGAACGTAGCACTCCCTGATTTTCACCGCGCAGGTGTTTTGGTTGTTGGTGATGTCATGTTAGATCGTTATTGGTACGGCCCAACCAGCCGCATTTCACCGGAAGCTCCGGTTCCTGTCGTTAAGGTCGATACCATTGAAGAGCGTCCGGGAGGAGCGGCTAACGTCGCCATGAATATCGCGTCACTGGGTGCCCATTCACATTTGGTGGGATTGACGGGTATTGATGATGCTGCGCGGGCATTGAGCGAAAAACTCAGTAGCGTGAAAGTTAAGTGTGATTTTGTTCCTGTGGCAACGCATCCAACCATCACCAAGCTACGTATTCTATCCCGTAATCAGCAACTGATCCGTCTGGATTTTGAAGAAGGGTTCCAGGGCGTAGACGCACAGCCAATGTTGGAAAAAATCCAGCAATCCTTGCCACATATCGGAGCGCTGGTGCTTTCAGATTATGGCAAGGGAGCGTTGCATCAGGTTCAGGCAATGATCAAATTGGCGAATGACGCGGGTGTCCCAGTTTTGATCGACCCCAAAGGCAACGATTTTGAACGTTACCGGGGTGCAACATTGCTGACACCGAATATGTCAGAATTTGAAGCTGTGGTTGGTCATTGTAAAGATGATGACGAGCTGGTGCAGAAAGGCACACAACTGGTGCAGGATCTGGAACTGAAAGCCCTGTTGATCACCCGTTCTGAACGAGGTATGAGTTTGCTATGTGTGGGACAGCCACCTCTGCATTTGCCAACTCAGGCACAAGAAGTTTTTGATGTAACGGGGGCTGGTGACACAGTGATTGGTGTTTTGGCAACGGCAATTGCAGCAGGAAAACCATTGGCGGAGGCCTGTTATCTTGCTAACGCAGCCGCAGGAGTCGTGGTTGGAAAATTGGGAACATCTACTGTTTCTCAGGTGGAACTGGAAAACGCAGTACGTGGTCGTGCAGAAACAGGCTTTGGTGTGATGAATGAATCACGTCTGAAAGAAGTCGTCGAACAGGCGCGTCAGCGCGGTGAACGTATCGTGATGACTAATGGTTGTTTTGATATTCTCCATGCTGGTCATGTATCTTATTTGTCCAATGCCCGTAAACTGGGTGATCGTCTGATCGTGGCGGTGAACAGTGATGCTTCAACCAAGCGCCTGAAAGGGGAAACACGGCCAGTGAATCCACTGGAACAACGGATGCTCGTATTGTCTGCGTTGGAATCGGTGGATTGGGTAGTGGCATTTGAAGAAGATACTCCACAGCGCTTAATTGCGGGAATTTTGCCTGATATCCTGGTCAAAGGTGGGGATTATAAGCCAGAAGAGATTGCCGGTAGCAAAGAAGTCTGGGCTGCTGGTGGAGAAGTGAAGGTATTAAATTTTGAAGATGGGATCTCAACGACCAATATCATCAAAATGATTAAAAATCAGTAAGTTTACCTGCATTATAATGCCGTTATGTTCCTTTCGTGATTTAACTTGTAACATAAACGGCATTGCTTGAAGAATTGGGAGAATTGTGTCTTGTAGTAATTCTCCTTAATACCGTTATTCAGCTTTCTTTTCAGCACTCGGTTGTTGGCTTTCGAGACGGGCTTCCAGTTCACTCAGGCGCTGTTCCATACTAACCAATTTTTCACGGGTACGCAGTAATACCTGAGTCTGGATATCAAACTCTTCACGACTGACGAGATCCAGTTTACTCAGTTGGGATTGCAATATAGTACGCAATTTTTTCTCTACATCATCACCGAACTCTTTTACGCCTTTCGGCATAGCACTGTGGATTTGGCGGGCAATTTGTTCAATTTTTTTTGGATCAAGCATGATGATAATCCTTTTAATGGCTGCGTTGTTGAAATGACAGGGCTGTTAAATGAATAACAAAACAGTGTTGTCGCTATTTTAATACCTGTTGGCGAAAGCACAAATGAATGATTGAGAGAGCGGTTTTATATTTGCTTTTGTCGATTACCCTGATAAATTATAAACGTTATAGTCAAATTGTTTATCTCAGGGCAGGGTGAAAGTCCCTACCGGCGGTAAAGTGAAATGACTTCTGGTGATTTCATGAAGCCCGCGAGCGCTCTGTTTGTCGTTATCCTTTTGTTGCTAGAAACGTGTTGTCAAAAATTGGTTGTCAGAAACTAATTGTCGTAACTGGTTATCGTAACAACTGAGGATAAAACAGAGGTCAGCAGATCCAGTGTGATTCTGGAGCCGACGGTGATAGTCCGGATGGGAGAGAATAACAGCATCAACCGGGTGCTTGCGCTCGTCTGTTGTTTTTATTGCTATATTTTTAAGCAATATCAACTCCTCAAAATCGCCCTGATTCTGGTAATCCATATATTTTTAAAGAGGCTTCTTTACCATGAATCAGACGCTACTTTCTTCCTATGGTACTCCATTTGAACGTGTCGAACGTGCGATAGCTGCTTTGCGTGCAGGCCGTGGTGTAATGGTACTGGACGATGAAAATCGTGAAAATGAAGGGGATATGATTTTCGTTGCCGAAACTATGACCGTGGAACAAATGGCATTAACTATCCGCCATGGCAGCGGGATTGTGTGCCTTTGTATGACGGAAAAACACCGTCAGCAATTGCAGTTACCTATGATGGTCGAAAACAACTCCAGCCAATATCAGACAGCTTTCACTGTCACTATTGAAGCTGCACAGGGAGTGACAACCGGAGTTTCCGCCGCAGATCGTATTACTACCATTCGTGCAGCCATAGCAGATGATGCACAACCAAATGATCTGAATCGTCCAGGGCATGTCTTCCCTCTGCGGGCACAGAATGGGGGGGTGTTAACCCGTCGTGGTCATACCGAAGCGACGATTGATTTGGTGAAACTCGCGGGTTTCAAACCAGCAGGGGTGCTGTGTGAACTGACAAACGATGATGGCTCAATGGCCAGAGCGCCTGAGGTTATCGAGTTTGCAAAACAGCACGATATGCCAGTGGTCACCATTGAAGATCTGGTTGATTATCGTATTAAGCTGGAAAAAGCGGTTAGTTGACTCAGCATAGTTGTTTCTTACTACTGAGATTTTCTTCCACTAGCATGGAATCCCCCATAGTTCTCAATACGCAGCCAATAAAACTGCAAATTGAACGATGAAGGGTAAAAATAGTTCGGCATAAAGCGCCGGACGGGGTAGAATATATCAGTTATATCGCATGTACGCTTGTAAGGCCGCAGCCCACACCCTGTGGCCTTTCAGTATTTTTGAAGTGCTCCATTATTTTTTGATTGGTCATATTCAAGGAAGAAGCTTCATAATCTTGCCATAATTTTTTTGTCATTATCATAATTTATCGTGTTTGATTTGCCGCATGAGGGACGAAAATGAGTCTCCTGAGAATACCCGCATTATTCATTGGTCATGGTAGTCCAGTGAATGCCATTGAAGACAACTGTTATTCACGTGCCTGGTTCGGATTGGGACAAAAGTTACCCAGACCAAGGGCAATTCTGGTGATTTCTGCACATTGGTATACAAACGGCACGGCTGTTACGGCAATGGCCCGACCAAGAACTATCCATGATTTTGGCAATTTTCCCAGAGAGTTACATGAGAAACAGTATCCAGCGAAAGGTTTTCCTGAACTGGCTGTATTGGTACAGGATATTCTTGAACCCATTGAGGTCGAAACTGATTTTGAAGAATGGGGATTAGATCACGGCACTTGGGGAATATTAGCTAAAATGTATCCTGATGCGGATATTCCTGTCATCCAATTGAGTATAGATCGTAATCAATCCGCTTCTTTCTATTATGAGATGGGTAAAAAATTATCTATGCTCCGTGATGAAGGCGTTATGATCATAGGAAGCGGGAATGTGGTGCATAACCAGCTTGCAGAGCAGGTAGGAGCTGATCCTTATTCGTGGGCTCTGTCTTTTGAGCAGTTTGTGCGAGAGAATTTGACCAGCCTTGAGGAACCACATCCTTTATTGCAGGCCCTGGACAGGGAAGATGGTAAGTTATCTCACCCGACATCAGAACACTTTCTGCCACTTTTCTATGTGTTGGGAACATGGGATAAAAAAGAGCCAATTTCAACGCCTGTTGAAGGTATTGAAGACGGCTCTTTGAGTATGTTGACAATCCAATTCGGATAAATAACTTAATCCAGAATAATGTGCGGGTAGAAACGGGACAGATCTTGTGTGATTAATTCACGATCTTCACGAATACAGATACCCGCCGCTTGATCATTGACTAACCAGCTACCTACCAGCGCATGACTATCGCCGAATTTCGGCAGAGCATGAAACTGCTGAACGATCATCCCTTCTTCACCATATGGGCCATCGGCGTTGGCAACTTCCCGGCCATTTTCGATAATACGAATATTGGCCCCTTCACGGGAGAAGAAAGGCTTAATTACATAGCTGTTCATCTCTGACGGGCGTTCATCAGCAAAATAAGCAGGCAACAGATTTGGGTGATCCGGGAACATCTTCCACAGCATTGGCAGTAACGCTTTGTTAGAAATAATGCTCTTCCATGCAGGCTCCAGCCAACGGACTCCCGCATCAGCCAGCTTGGTCGAGAAGATTTCACGCAGCATGAATTCCCACGGATACAGCTTAAACAGATTACCGATCACTTGATCCTGCAAGTCGGTAAACTGTCCCTTTTCACCAAGACCAATATCTTCAATAAACAAAAATTCTGTTGCAATACCTGCTTCTGAGGCACAATCCTGTAGATATTGGATTGTGCCACGATCTTCTTCACTATCCTGACAACACGCCATATGCAACAGGCCAAACCCGTGTTTTTCACGTAACTGCTCAAAACGCTCAATCAGTTTTTCTTGCAAGCTATTGAACTGATCTGCATTTGAAGGCAGATTGCCGGCATTCATCTGGTCTTCCAGCCAGATCCATTGGAAGAAAGCAGATTCATACAGCGATGTCGGGGTATCTGCATTGTTTTCCAGCAATTTTGGTGGATTCTGGCCGTCATAGACTAAATCCAGGCGGGAATAGAGTGAAGGTTGGCTGGTTACCCATGAAGAACGGACAAATTCCCAACAATGCTTAGGGATCTGAAACTTTGTCAGCAATTCTTCACTATTGACGACTTTTTCCACAACCTGCAAACACATCTGATGCAGTTCTTCGGTGGTGCCTTCAATTTCTTCAATCTGGCTCAGATTGAATTGATAATAAGCTTCTTCACTCCAGTAGGGCTGACCATACATGGTGTGGAAATTGAAACCATATTCTGTTGCTTTTTCGCGCCAGTCCGGGCGCTCAGTAATATTAATGCGTTTCATCTTTATTTAATCACTCACGTTGACTTAACCGCCCATTGAACGGGAAGAGCTGGAGCTTGAGCCAGCAGATGAACGCTGCATACTGGATTGTTTTGCTACTGTATCACCGAACCCACCACGAGTAATGGTCGTTGTGGTTGCTGGTTTTGGTGCCATTGCTGTTTTGGGTACAGACATGGTACGACCGCCAGCCGTAGCCGGGCCATAACTCTTACCTGTTGCATCAACAAACTTGCCATTAGCCGGGCTGCTGGCAGATTTTGATGAGAACAGCGGTTGTGAAGGGGCTGAGTTACCGCCCATCAAGCGACCCATCATGTAACCTGCCATCAACGGCATCCAGAAGCTACCGCTGCTGCTTTGTGCCTGAGCCTGAGCCTGATTACCAACGCCTGCCTGTGCAGGGGCCTGAGCACATTGTTGTTCACCAAACTCAGCAACACAGTCTTCACGGGTTGCATATTTCGGTGCCGTTTTTTCCGCTTCTTTCAGAGCGTTGTTATAAGCGATAGTGCATTGTTCACTTTGAGAAGGATTTGCCTTGGAACACTCATCGGCATTGGTATAGAGCGATACCGTTTCATCGTTCTGTTCACAAGCAGAAAGCATGAAAACCGCACTGACAGCGATTGCCACAGGTGCAAGACGATAATTTCGCCATGCTTTACGAAAATTATCACGGTTAATCTCTTTTGTCCGTTTCATTGTCATAGGGGACATCCATCTTAAAGGTATCAGATTAAGAGCAAATCCCACCAATGATGCGCAATGGGATGGCTCCCGGGGATCTTATTAAAAAATAGCCCACACAACGGCGGGCTGCTTTTTTAGTATAGCTTCTTTAATGTAACGTTTTTTAATTGAAAACGATAGTGCATTAATTCATCGAATTGATGGCGTTTTCATCTCTTTAATAATACTGCTGGCGGAAGTTGGAACCTGTGAACCTAACAGGTTGTTCAGTGCCGCCAGATCCTCTTCATTTAAAGTACCGCGGGCCTGCTGATTAATTAACAGATTGATCAGGTAAGTATAACGCGCTTGAGAGAGACTCCGTTTCGTCTCGTACAGCTTAGAGGTGGAATTCAGTACGTCAACGATGGTACGGGTTCCTACATGATAACCAGCCTCTGTGGAGTGTAATGAGCTTTCGGCAGAGAGTACAGCTTGTTTGTTAGCTTCAATGCTACTGATAGAGGCCGAAATATTATTGGAGGAAGAACGTACATCCTGAATTACCTTGCGGTAAGTATTTTCCAGCTCTTGGCTACTGGCGACAAAATCATATTTGGCCCGCTCAACTTGAGAACTGGTTGCACCGCCGCTATAAAGTGGCAGATTTAATGACACACCGACAGAATTATTTCCAGAATATCGATTGCTGTATTGACCGTTACGGGAATGTTCATTATCGACCCCTGTACTTGCCGATAATCTGATGGTTGGCATATAGCCAGTCTGTGCCTCTTTAATTTGCTCGCGTCTCAAATCTTGTGTCAAACGTGCGGATAACAAGCTCAGATTGCGGGTTTCAGCTTCTTTTAGTATAACTTCGGCAGGTTTTGGTTTATTTGTCTTGAAGCGTTCAATATTTAATGAAGCCAGCTGTGGATAATAAACTCCGGTAATCAGACGTAATTGTTCCAGAGAGTTGTCCAGGTTGTTACGATCAGAAACTTCCTGTGCCAGAATGGTGTCATATTGGGCACGGGAGTTCTGCACGTCAGTAATGGCGGCTAGCCCTACATTGAAGCGTTGGGTTGTTTGATCTAATTGTCGATACAGTGAAGCTTTCTGGGCGTCGGTATAGGTCAGAGAATCAATCTTACTCAGAACATCAAAATAGGCTTTGGCAGTATCCAGAATTAATTGTTGCTGGGTTTTTTGGTAAGTAATATCGGCAATTCCCGCATTCTTTTCAGCCTGACTCAGTTTGTTCCATATGGACATATCGAAAATCGTCTGGCTCAGAGTTAACTTCGCATCAGTACTATAGTTTTCTTGTTTGCTATTGCGAAAACTTTTGCCATAGTTAACTCCCGCCCCTAGCTCTAATTGAGGTAACAAAGGACTACGGGCTATATTAATTCCTTCAAAAACCGAATTGCGGTCAGCCAGCGCCTTAAGCAATTCAGGGTTAGTTTCTTTTGCCTGTTTGTAAATTTGCAATAGATCTTCTGCATGGCTTGAGGTACTGAAACCTACCAGATTTATAGCGATAAAAAGAGATAGCAATTTTTTCATTTGCGTTCCTTGTTGTGCAGCTATTTTGCCTAAGTTGCCTCTGCATAAAAAACAATATTACAGATTCTAGCAGAGAATACTTGCAGGACAGGGTGGCTGTTTGTGCCATATTGCCTTATTTTCCGGTCTGTTTGTATCTTCAAAATGAATTTATTTAGACCAATATGACAAAATACATTTTAATAATAGGTAATTAAAAGATAACAATCAGGAGTCTTTATGCGTGAAGATCTTACCTCACCGCTTGTTTCTGCAAAATCTCTAGTTTCTACAAAACCACGTACTTTTACGAAACAAGATGTTGAAGTTATTTCTCGCAAACCGCTCTACCGTGGTTTTTTTAAAATGACGGAATATCAATTCAGGCACCGTCTGTTTTGTGGAGGATGGAGCGAAACCATTAAACGTGAAGTGTTTGAGCGAGGTCATGCAGGCGTTTTGTTACCTTATGATCCGATACGTGATGAAGTAGTTCTGATTGAACAAATCCGCATTCCGGCAATTGAAACCAGTCAGACGCCGTGGTTGCTAGAAGTGATTGCAGGCATGATTGAAGAAGGGGAAGATGCCGAGAAGGTTGTTCGCCGTGAGGCGATGGAGGAAGCGGGTATTGAGGTCAAACGTTGTCAACCGACATTGAGTTACCTTTCAAGCCCCGGAGGAACAACAGAGCGTATGCATATTTTTGTTGGGGAAGTCGATTCTTCTACTGCTTTTGGTATTCATGGTCTGGAAGGTGAAAATGAAGATATCCGGGTGCTGACTGTCAGTCGTGAACAGGCTTACCAATGGGTAGAGGAGGGAATTATCGATAATGCGGCTTCAGTTATTGCAATACAGTGGTTGACGTTGCACCATGAAAAACTCAAAAAAGCGTGGTTGGAGATATAATCTCTAAATTTGCCTTGGGAAACGTGAAGTGTGCCCCAGTCAGCAGATCTTATGTGAAAAGGTACGTTAGAATAATCTCCTATGATCGACAGGAAAAGGAAACCATTTGGAACGCCTGCTTGAAATACCTGTGGCAAAAGGTGCCACAGCAAGAATATTGCAAATCACCGACATGCACCTTTTCGCTAATAAGGGTAACTCGCTGCTAGGTGTTAATACCTACTGCAGTTATCATGCTGTGCTGGATGCGATCCTTGAGCAGAATCTCGATATCGATTTGGTAGTTGCTACAGGTGATTTGGTTCAGGATCAAACTATCGGTGCTTATCAACATTTTGTTGAAGGCGTTGCCCGTTTGTCTGCCCCTTGCGTTTGGTTACCCGGTAATCATGACTATCAGCCTGCAATGGTTGATGTACTGGCAGCTGCGGGTCTCCCTCTTTCTAAGCAAATATTCATTGGTCAACACTGGCAATTAATCATGCTGGACAGTCAAGTGCAGGGAGTTCCTTACGGTGAATTAACGGATTATCAGCTTGAGTGGATGACAAAATGCCTGGATGAGCACAGTGATCGTTATGCGATTGTCATGTTGCACCACCATCCTGTACCATCGGGTTGCACCTGGCTGGATCAGCACTGTTTACGTAATGCTCCTGCATTAGCAGAATTCTTGAAAGATAAACCGCAGGTGAAAACAATGCTGTGTGGGCACATTCATCAGGAACTGGATGACATGTGGAATGGTATTCGTGTTATGGCGACGCCATCAACCTGTGTGCAATTTAAACCACATTGTACTAATTTTATGCTTGATACAGTGGCCCCGGGTTGGCGTTATCTTGAATTGTCTGTGACTGGCGAGGGAGAAGCGAAATTGCAAACGCAGCTTCACAGGCTCAAGAGTAATGAATTTTGCCCGGATTTAGATTCGGACGGGTATTAATGTCAACGTTACTTTATCTACATGGTTTTAACAGTTCGCCACAATCAGAGAAAGCAAATACGCTGAAAACATGGCTGCACCAGCAGCATTCTGAAATAGATATGTTGGTGCCACAATTACCTCCTTATCCTGAAGATGCAGCCGCCTTGCTGGAAGAACTGGTAATAAGTCGTGCCGGGGAACACATTGGTTTGGTCGGTTCTTCACTCGGTGGCTATCTGGCGATTTGGCTTTCACAATGTTTTGGCCTGCCAGCCGTAGTCGTCAATCCTGCGGTTCGCCCATTCGATATTCTTCAGGATTATCTCGGGGAAAACGTGAACCCCTATACCAAAGAGCGGTATACTCTTGAACAAAGCCACATCTATGATCTCAAAGTGATGCACATTGACCCGTTGGAGTCACCGGATCTTATCTGGTTATTGCAACAAACCGGGGACGAAGTGCTGGATTACCGTCAGGCAGTTGCATACCTGATGCAATGCAGGCAGACGGTCGAATCAGGTGGGAATCATGCTTTTATTGGTTTCGAATACTATTTTCCTCAAATCATTGACTTCTTGGGGCTAACCAGTGGTGATAGTAAAAAAATTGCCAAAAACAAGTAAGTGACTGGTATTATCAACAGTATCTACCCAATGGATTTTCGGGTGAGGCCGCAACCAATAAATCGGTAACCCGGGAAACGCAGGGTAATCAATACTGATTGACCCTCTTTAAATCATGAAGCAACCGACAGAATTACAACATGACTCAATCTAGTTATAACGCAGAGGCCATTGAAGTCCTCAGTGGCCTGGAGCCAGTTCGTCGTCGTCCAGGAATGTATACCGACACAGCCCGTCCGAATCATCTGGCACAGGAAGTGATCGATAATAGTGTGGACGAAGCACTAGCTGGTCACGCGAAGCATATTGAAGTGATCCTCCACAGCGATCAGTCTCTGGAAGTGATAGATGATGGCCGTGGTATGCCGGTTGATATCCATCCTGAAGAAAAAGTATCAGCAGTTGAGTTGATCCTGACCCGCCTGCATGCAGGTGGCAAATTTTCCAATAAAAACTACCAATTTTCTGGCGGCTTGCATGGCGTGGGGATTTCAGTAGTTAATGCCCTGTCCAAACGAGTTGAAGTGACCGTTCGTCGTGACAGCCAGGTTCATCAGATCGCTTTTGAAAATGGCGATAAGGTGCAGGAACTGGAAGTTATCGGCAGTTGCGGAAAACGTAATACAGGCACCAGTGTTCATTTCTGGCCGGATGAAAGTTATTTCGATACTCCTCGCTTCTCGACTTCGCGCTTGACTCACCTTCTGAAAGCGAAGGCGGTCTTGTGTCCGGGTGTGGAAATTGTCTTTAAGGACAAACTGGCAGGAACAGAACAAAAATGGTGTTATGCCGATGGTCTGACAGATTATTTGCTGGAAGCCGTCAATGGGCTGGTGACATTACCGCAATCGCCATTTGTGGGCACTCTCAGCGGTGAAACCGAAGCGGTTGACTGGGCTTTGCTCTGGCTGCCGGAAGGTGGCGAATTGTTGGGAGAAAGCTATGTTAACCTGATCCCGACGATACAAGGCGGAACCCATGTTAATGGCTTGCGTCAAGGGTTGTTGGATGCAATGCGTGAGTTCTGTGAATTCCGCAATATACTGCCTCGCGGTGTTAAACTTTCCGCAGATGATATCTGGGATCGCTGTGCCTATGTGTTATCCCTCAAAATGCAGGATCCACAGTTTGCCGGACAGACTAAAGAGCGCTTATCATCGCGCCAGTCTGCGGCCTTTGTTTCCGGTGTTGTCAAAGATGCTTTCAGTCTGTGGCTGAACCAACATATTCAGGAAGCCGAACAACTGGCTGAAATGGCAATTGCCAGTGCACAGCGCCGTATGCGTGCAGCAAAGAAAGTCGTGCGTAAAAAACTGACCAACGGCCCTGCACTACCGGGTAAACTGGCAGATTGTACGTCACAGGATCTGAATGTCACTGAACTGTTTCTGGTGGAAGGGGATTCCGCAGGCGGTTCTGCCAAACAAGCACGTGATCGTGAATTTCAGGCGATTATGCCTCTGCGCGGTAAAATCCTGAACACATGGGAAGTCTCTTCAGATGAGGTACTGGCTTCACAGGAAGTGCATGATATTTCTGTAGCCGTCGGTATTGATCCTGATAGTGAAGATATCAGCCAACTACGTTACGGTAAAATCTGTATTCTGGCGGATGCGGATTCTGACGGCTTGCATATTGCAACACTTTTGTGCGCCTTGTTTGTCCGCCATTTTCCGATATTAGTAAGACGTGGTCATGTTTATATGGCAATGCCACCATTGTATCGCATTGACCTTGGTAAAGAGGTGCACTATGCACTGGATGAAGGTGAAAAGAGTGCGATATTGGACCGCCTGAGCCGCAAGCGTGGCAAACCGAATGTTCAGCGCTTCAAAGGGTTGGGTGAAATGAACCCAATGCAATTGCGTGAAACTACATTAGATCCCAATACTCGCCGTCTGGTGCAATTGACTATCAACGATGAGAATTATCAGGAAACCCTCTCCGTTATGGATATGCTTCTGGCGAAAAAACGCTCGGAAGATCGCCGTAATTGGCTGCAAGAAAAGGGTGATGCCATCGAGATTGAGTTATAGCGCCGCTTAGGGTAACCAACAGAAGCATAGCGCACGGTAGTCAAGACAGATTCTGAGGAAATTAATACATGAGTGAGATAACTCACGATGGTGTAGAGCGTCAACCGCTCCACACATTCACTGAAAACGCCTATTTGAACTATTCCATGTACGTCATCATGGACAGGGCGCTGCCTTTTATCGGTGATGGCTTAAAGCCTGTTCAGCGTCGTATTGTCTATGCGATGTCAGAACTTGGGCTGAATAACAGTGCAAAATTCAAAAAATCTGCCCGTACTGTCGGTGATGTACTGGGTAAATACCATCCACATGGAGATGGAGCCTGTTATGAAGCGATGGTCTTGATGGCACAGCCTTTCTCCTACCGTTATCCATTGGTGGATGGTCAGGGGAACTGGGGTGCTCCGGATGATCCAAAATCTTTTGCGGCGATGCGTTATACCGAATCCCGCCTGTCTAAATATGCAGAATTACTGCTGAGTGAACTTGGTCACGGTACTGTAGATTGGGTGCCAAACTTTGATGGTACGTTGCAGGAGCCCAAAATGCTGCCCGCGCGTCTGCCAAATATCCTGTTAAACGGAACTACGGGTATTGCTGTTGGTATGGCGACCGATATACCTCCACACAATACACGTGAAGTAGCAAACGCGCTGATTGCTATGTTGGATAAACCTGAATGTTCACTTGATGAAGTCATGGAGTATGTGAAAGGGCCGGATTATCCAACAGAAGCGGAAATCATCACTTCAAAAGAAGATATCCGCAAAATCTACAAAAATGGCCGTGGTTCAATACGTATGCGTGCCGTGTGGTCAAAAGAAGAGAGTAATGTTGTTATTACTGCTCTGCCACATCAAGTATCCGGTGCGAAAGTGTTGGAACAGATTGCAAGCCAGATGCGTTCGAAGAAGCTGCCGATGGTAGATGATCTACGTGATGAATCCGATCATGAAAACCCGATACGTTTGGTGATTGTGCCAAGAACGAATCGTGTGGATGTTGAGCAGGTTATGAATCATCTGTTTGCAACTACTGATCTGGAAAAAAGCTATCGTGTTAACCTCAACATGATTGGTCTGGATAATCGTCCAAGTGTAAAAGGTTTGGTCGAAATTCTCAGTGAGTGGTTGGTTTTCCGGCGTGAAACGGTACGTAACCGCCTGAATCACCGGCTGGAAAAAGTACTTAAGCGTTTGCATATTCTGGAAGGTTTGCTGACAGCGTATCTTAACATTGATGAAGTTATCCATATCATCCGTAGTGAAGATGAACCAAAACCAGTGCTGATGCAGCGTTTTGGATTAACGGAAACACAGGCGGAAGCGGTTCTGGAACTGAAACTGCGTCATTTGGCGAAGCTGGAAGAAGTTAAAATCCGTGGTGAGCAGGATGGGCTGGCAAAAGAGCGGGACAAACTTCAGGCTATCCTTGGTTCTGAGCGTAAGCTGAATACCCTGCTGAAAAAAGAAATTATTGCGGATGCGGAAAACTATGGTGACGAGCGCCGTTCTCCGCTGAAAGAGCGTTCAGAAGCGAAAGCCATGAGCGATCACGATATCCTGCCATCTGAGCCGATCACTGTTGTTATGTCTCAAATGGGTTGGGTGCGCAGTGCGAAAGGGCATGAAATCGATCCGGCGGGTTTAAATTACAAATCTGGTGACAGTTTCCGTAGTGCTGTTCGTGGTAAGAGTAATCAGCCGGTGGTCTTTATTGATAGCACGGGGCGTAGTTATTCCGTTGACCCATTGGACTTGCCTTCTGCCAGAGGGCAGGGGGAACCTTTGACCGGCAAACTGGCATTACCGGCAGGGGCATCTGTTGAACATCTGTTAATGGCGAAAGAAGATCAAAGATTCTTGATGGCATCCGATGCAGGTTATGGTTTCATTTGTACTTTCAATGACCTGATTGCTAAAAACAGGGCGGGGAAAGCGCTGATCACGTTGCCACAAAATGCTAAGGTCATGCCACCATTGGAGATCACCAATGAGCAGGATGATATGTTACTGGCGATCACTAAAGCAGGACGTATGTTGATGTTCCCGGTCACAGATCTTCCACAGCTTTCAAAAGGTAAAGGCAACAAAATTGTTTCCATTACCGCTGCTCAGGCCGCTTCAGGAGAAGATATGTTGAGCTGGCTGCTGGTACTGTCTCCGAAATCTTCAATTACGCTTTATTTCGGTAAGCGCAAATGGCAGCTTCACCCTGAGGATTTGCAGAAATTCCGGGCAGAGAGAGGACGCAAAGGAACTTCACTGCCACGCGGATTACAGCGCGTTGAACGTGTAGAAGTGCTGAGTGTGTAATAAATAGAAACATCTCAAATAACCTTAATAGCGGGCCAGTATGATGCTGGCCTGCCTTGCTACAGGAAACCGCAAGAGAAAACTATGTTAACCATTATTCGTGGGATCATTGTTATTTTGTTCACCATTTTGATCTGTATATTTGGTGGAATTTACTGTTTATTTAATCCGCGTAATCCGAGCCATGTGATGACCTTTGGCCGGGCATTTGGCAAGCTACACAAAATATTCGGTATCACATTGATAGAGCGCATTCCTGAAGATACTTCTCAATATGGTTCGAGCATCTATATTGGTAATCACCAGAATAACTATGACATGATAACCATGTCGAATGCCGTGCAGCCACGCACGGTGACTGTTGGTAAGAAGAGTTTGCTCTTTATTCCTTTTTTTGGCCAGTTGTATTGGCTGACGGGGAATATCCTGATTGACAGGGAAAACCGAACAAAAGCGCACGGAACGATTTCACAAGTTGTGGATCAGATCAAAAAGAATCGAGTTTCTGTCTGGATGTTCCCGGAAGGTACTCGCAGCCGTGGACGTGGTTTACTGCCGTTTAAAACTGGTGCTTTTCATGCGGCCATTGCGGCTGGTGTACCGGTTGTACCTGTTTGCGTCTCCTCAACCCATGACAGAATAAAACTCAATCGTTGGAATAATGGTGCTGTTATTGTTGAGATGTTGCCTCCCATTGATACGGCGAAATATACAAAAGAGCAGGTGCGTGAATTGGCTGAACATTGTCGCCAAATGATGCAAGCCAAGATTGAAGAGCTGGATAAAGAAGTAGACGAACTTAACAAACGTAGTCAGTTGAATTAAAACTAAATATTCTAGCGTTACAGTCCCTTCCTTTCTGGTTTGGGGATGAATTCTGACTATAAATTTAAGATAGTTTTAGAATTTATCCCCTATTCGCGATATGATTGTTTTTTAATAAGTTAACGTTTTTATTAAACGCAATCGATAAAACGTAATCAACAGAACATAATTCGACAGAATAATAAATCCTAATATCCCCACATTGGGGAATTCATGCACTTGTCACCGTGATGTAACTCGAAATCTATTGAGTATGCATAAGCAATCAATTGGGATGCTATTCTTTCTTGTCGTGGAGATTATTCCTGCCGTGGAGAAAATATGTCACTGAGTCGGCGCCAATTTATTCAGGCATCTGGTTTGGCAATGTGTTTAGGGGCGCTCCCTTTTGCGGTTCGAGCTAATAAAGATCAACAAACGGCATTGCCTGTTCCCCCTTTGCTGGAATCCCGCGGCGGACAGCCTCTGTTTTTGGCTCTACAGAAATCCAACTGGTCTTTTGATGGGAAAAATAAGGCTTCGGTATTGGGTATCAATGGGCTTTACTTGGGGCCGACTATTCGTGTCCGTAAAGGAGATAACGTTAAGCTGATATATAGCAACCGCTTGTCAGAGCCTGTTTCAATGACGGTAAGTGGGTTACAAGTACCCGGAACATTAATGGGTGGAGCATCACGTCTGATCCCCTCTAACGGAAATTGGTCGCCTGTCATTCCTATTGAGCAGCCGGCAGCGACATGTTGGTATCACGCTAATACACCACACCGAATGGCGAGACAGGTTTATGCAGGATTAGCGGGAATGTGGTTGGTAGAAGATGAAAGCAGTCGTAACTTGCCTTTGCCTAAACATTATGGGGTTGATGATTTCCCAGTTATTCTGCAAGACAAACGGTTGGATAATTTTGGTACTCCCCGGTATGACAAAGCCTCAGCTGGTCAGGGCTTTCTTGGTAATACATTAGTTGTTAATGGCGTGGAAGATCCTTTTATTGAAGTTGCCAAAGGTTGGATCAGACTGCGTTTATTAAATGCAGCCAACGCTCGCCGATTCCAATTGCAGCTCAGTGATGGTAACCCTTTTTATATGATTGCGACTGATCAGGGATTGTTGCCAGCCCCGGTTGCAGTACAGACACTTTTTCTTGCACCGGGAGAACGTCGTGAAGTGCTGGTGGATATGTCAAAAGTGGATAGTGTGGTTATTACCGCAGGTGAATCTGCTGGCATGATTGATCGCCTGAAAGAGATGTTTGAACCATCCAACAAATTACGCTCAACGAATGTTCTGACCATTAAATCGGGGGGATTATTACCCCTGGTCACGGAAGCGTTACCCTCTCAGCTTGTAGTGGATACGGCGGAAATTAATACTTCGATTCGCAATCGGCAGATCGTTTTAGGGGATGAAACACAAGGGATAAATGGCGCATTATTGAATTCAGGCCGTATGGATATAACCAGCCACCAGGGGGCATGGGAGCGTTGGGTAGTCACTACCTCGGTTCCACAACCTTTCCATATTGAAGGTGCCAGATTCAAGGTCATCAACCACAACGGTGTGCGGCCAGAGCCTCAGGATTATGGCTGGAAAGATACTGTCTGGGTTGATGGCAGAACAGAGTTGCTGGTGAATATGATGCAGCCATCGTATGAACATTACCCTTTTATGTATTACAGCCAGATATTGGAAATGGCGGATCATGGGGTGGCAGGGCAATTGGTTGTTAGTCCGGCGGGGATGTAAGGTCTCTTATGAGGCCTTTTTCATGGTCGTTAGCATGTCTGATTTGAAGGAGAAATAAAGAAAACGGGTATTGATAATAATCAATAAACTGTATTATTCAAATATTTCTTATGGAAATATCTTCGGTTTAGATAAATAAATACGGCTGTAACACTAATAATAATAACAGTACTTAGCACTTACACTATTAAGATTAATATTTATCAATAAATATTATCCGCATCTACTTATTGAAGTATACACTTAAATAAGTAATATAATTTTTAAGCCGAGTTGCCATTTTTTATATTTCATACTACCTTGTCAATATGTTTAGAATACCCGCGGCAAAAAAATATAGGTTCAATATATCCATTAATAAAATAAACTATTAACTGTAAGGAGAAACTATTCATAATTATAGATAAACCTATAATTATATAATGATATATTAAAAAATCATGAAAATAAAAATAGTTAATATTCTACAAACGAGAAATTATATTTTCACTGCTCATTAACAATAGGAAAGGATTTTATGATCACAATAAATATAAATACAAACGGTGTTAATGGTATTACTATTACAAATAGTAATAATGAACCTACTCCAGTATCGACAACTTACGGTCCAAATACACCAGCATCAGAACCCCCTACAGTCAGTAATTATAGTGATATAACAATAGAACCACATTCTTCTGTGCAGGCAACAAGAATTGATACGCCTATTATTCCTGAAGCACGTCCCGATTACTATGTAGCCAACTCTGGCCCTGCACCAACAGTTAGGGCTGTTTTTTATTGGTCTCATTCTTTCACATCAGAATGGTTCGAATCTTCCTCTATCATAGTGAAAGCAGGAGAGGACGGAATATTAAAGGCACCTGGAAACTCTTTATATTACAGTAAAGTCGTAATTTATAATGACACGGATAAGCGGGCCTTTGTTACTGGATATAATAAATAATGATATAAAAACTATTTATAACCAATGGATTTTAATTTAAGAAATATCCAAAAGTTATTGTTTAACTACAGCTTAATTAAGGTATTAAGGTAAAATAACATTATGAATACCACACCTATTACTGTATCTACAAATGAAACATTGCCTTTACTGACTGACGTAATGCCCATGGATCTTTATGCAATGTCCACACCTGATTATGAATGGGACATGTCGTCAATCATAAAGGATGCTGTTATTGGTGGCATAGGATTCATTCCAGGTCCGGGCCCAGCAATATCTTTCCTGTTAGGACTATTTTGGCCTCAGCAGAAAGATAATACTTGGGAGCAAATTCTCCAAAAAGTAGAGCAGATGATAGAGAATGCTGTTCTACAAACCATTAAAGGAATACTTAATGGAGAAGTACAAGAGATCAAAGGGAAAATGGAACATGTAGAATCTATGCTGAAAAACTCGCCTGGCAGTCAGGAAAGTCATGATGCATATATGTTCCTGGCAAGATATCTGGTTAGTGTAGATGAAAGATTCAAATCTTTTGATAATAGAACAAATTATCAGATTCTCCCAATGTATACTAACACTATTATGTTACAGATCCCTTATTGGAAAATGGGAATAGAGAAGAAAAAAGATATTGGGTTAACAGATATTGAAGTTAATGAATTAAAAGAACTTATCGATAAATTAGTTGGTAAGGCCAAGAACTATATTCATACGATGTATACTAATGAATATAATGATGCTATAAACACATCAACAGCTGAGAGTGTCACTAATAATTTATTATCTGTAAGAGGATATTGTTTATTACATGGTTTAGAATGTATTGAGTTAATCGAGCATATACAGAATAATAGCCTTGAAAGTGGTTTCTATCCTAAAATTATCAGTTATTCGACTGTATTTGATCGTCCGACTAACAAAATGAGAATTCAGGCTCTTACAGAAGACGATGCAATGCAGGAGCCTTTCAAACCATCTTTAATCAATGGGAAATACAATAAAATACAATCCTTGATTGGATATGTACAAAGAATTGGGAATGCACCTAGAGTTGGTGGTATTAAAATTACATTTACCAACGGCTCATCTTATATACTTGGTACGGTGACCTCAGAAACGAGTTCGATTGAACTAAATGATAGTGTTATCGAAAGTTTGGAAGTATGGGGAAATGGTGCTGTTGATGAGGCGTTATTTAAGTTAAGTGATGGGCGTTTATTGCGTATTGGTGAGCGTTACGCGAAAAAATACAGAAAATATGCTGTTGATCATCACTATATTGCGGGGATTTGCTTAGCCAGCGATGAGCCTTCACTTGCTGGTCAAGCCGCAGGTATTGCCGTTTCATATCATATGATGGCTGACAAAAAATAATATTTGCGAATAGAATTAGAATTGTAATTTGGTTGCAAGTTATTGTTTAGTTGCAAAGAGTCCCCCTGGTCACATAGTTATTGATGTGATCAGGGGTAATCTTTCCTATTCTAAATAAAGGCTAGTTTACTTTTTTGTTGCGATGTAACTTGAAATCTATTAGATGTATAGGCTAATTATTTGTTCTGAATAAAATTGCTAATCTTATCGACTGTAACTACCCCTTTCCGTATAGTGTCCACAGTTTTTATACTACATGCCTGTAAGGTGACTTAATGAATATCAGCTTGATTGCTGCGATGGCTATGGATCGAGTTATTGGTATGGAAAATACCATGCCGTGGGCTCTGCCGGGCGATTTATCCTGGTTTAAACGTAATACACTCGGAAAACCGATCGTAATGGGAAGGGTAACTTATGAATCGATTGGTCGTCCTTTACCGGGGCGTCTGAACATCATAATCAGCCGTCAGCCAGCCAGTGACGATCGTGTCACTTGGGTAAGCTCAGTCGAAGAAGCATTGGCTGCGGCAGGTGATGTTGAGGAAGTTATGGTGGTAGGCGGAGGTAAAATTTATGAACAATTTATTCCTCTGGCTAATCGCATGTATCTGACACATATTGATGCAGAAGTGATTGGTGATACTCATTTCCCTGATTATGAACCAGATGAATGGAACTCGATCTTTACCGAATACCATGATGCAGATGAACATAATTCGCATGGCTACTGTTTTGAGATCCTGGAACGGCGCAAGTGATCTTATTTGCCAATCAGATTTGAGATACGGAGTGTCAAAAGACACTCCGGCATTACTAAGCATCACGAGTCTAATCAACCTGAAGCTGTAACTAAGGCTGGTTGGCTGAAATACTGCTTATCTTCCCAACGTAAAAGAGTCAGTTTGCCTCCCCAGCAACAACCTGTATCCAAGGCATAGATACCAGCAGGCGTTCCCCGCCCTTCCAGCGCCGCCCAGTGGCCGAACGCAATGGAATAATCCTCAGGGATATTGCGTGGTAATTCAAACCAGGGTTTCAGAGGAGCAGGAGCATTTTCAGGTTTAGACTTGCAAATCATATCTAGCTGACCATTCGGGAAACAATAGCGCATCCGTGTTAATACGTTAGTACTGTAGCGCAACCGTGCTAATCCACTTAATTTGGGCGACCAGCTATTGGGCATATCACCATACATAGCGTTAAGAAACAGGGGATAACTGTCACTGAGCAGAATCGCTTCCACTTCACGGGCACACATTTTGACTGTATCCAGATCCCATTGCGGGGTCAGCCCTGCATGTGTCATAACCAGCTTTAGTTCATCATCGATCTGTAATACCGGCTGTTTTCTCAGCCAATTAACCAACTCATCGATATCTGGAGCAGCAAGCAACTCATCCAATTGATCTTTGGATTTATTGCGGCTGATTTTGTTATACACAGCCAGCAGATGCAGATCATGGTTGCCTAAAACCAGCTTAACGGCGGAACCAAGCTGTTTAACATAACGCAGAACTGCCAGTGAATCAGGGCCACGGGCGACTAAATCCCCCGTTAGCCATAACGTATCTTTGTCAGGATGAAAATCGACTTGTTGTAAGAGCGCAATCAGCTCACGATAACAGCCGTGAATATCGCCGATAAGGTATGTAGCCATAGTTAATTTATCAGTGTCGGAATAGCCAATCGGAACACCGGAATAATCGCACGAAACGAATGACCACTGTGATCAATCATCTCATAGTGACCTTCCATTGTGCCCAAAGGTGTTTCAAGAACAGTTCCGCTATTGTAGCGATATTCTGTTCCGGGTGGGATTACCGGTTGTTTTCCTACAACCCCTTCCCCCTGAACTTCTGTTTGGTGACCATTACTGTTGGTAATACGCCAGTAACGGCTAATGAGTTGCACGGGGGAATGCCCAAGATTGCGAATTGATATTGTATAAGCAAACACAAAACGTTGCCGTTCCGGCTCTGATTGGCTTTCTACGTAAGTGCTTTGAACTTGAATATAAACTCTTGGTTCGTTGAGCATAGCTGCCTCCTGTTACTGCAACGGATGTTCGGTAATTAGACCGTTTCAGGTTGAGACGATAACCAGTTAGCCATCTTACAGTATTGTTCGACCGAAATATTTTCAGCTCGTGTGCTTGGATCGATTCCCAATTCAGATAGCTGTTCGACTGAAAATAGATCACTCAGGCTATTACGGATAGTTTTGCGTCGTTGATTAAATGCTTGGGTGGTGATCCGGGCCAACTTGCGAATATCCTGAACCGGATAAGGTATAGATTTATGAGGGATTAACCGCACGATGGCTGAATTCACTTTCGGAGCCGGGGTAAATGCTGTAGGTGGTACTTCAAGAACAGGGATTACGTGGCAGTAGTACTGTGCCATTACACTTAAACGCCCGTAGGCTTTACTACCAGGCCCTGCAACAAGACGATTCACCACTTCTTTTTGCAACATAAAATTCATATCAGCGATAGCATCAGTATAGCTGAAAAGATGAAACATCAATGGAGTAGAGATGTTATAGGGTAAGTTACCAAATACACGCAGAGGCTGTTCTTGCGCTTTAGCAATCTGACCAAAATCAACGGTCATGGCATCTTGCTGAATGATAGTCAGCTTGTCTTTCAATTTGGGATGGACGTGTAAACGAGCCGCCAGATCACGGTCAAGTTCGACGACAGTCAATTTATCCATACGCTCGCCGACCGGTTCGGTTAGGGCTCCCAAACCCGGCCCAATCTCTACCATAGCCTGTCCCGGCTGTGGATTCATAGCATCGACAATGCTATCAATAATAAACTGGTCGGTTAAGAAATTTTGCCCAAAGCGTTTACGGGCATGATGCCCTTGGTGGACTTTATTATTCATTACTGTTTTGTATCATTTTAATTGCTAGATTCAATGCGGTGATAAAACTTCCCACATCAGCTTGACCTGTCCCCGCCAGCTCCAATGCTGTGCCATGATCGACAGACGTTCGGATGAATGGCAGCCCCAACGTGATATTCACTGCTCTGCCAAAACCCTGGTATTTTAACACGGGCAGCCCCTGATCGTGATACATAGAAAGCACAGCATCAGCATGATCCAGATATTTTGCCTGAAACAGGGTATCGGCAGGCAATGGGCCTTCCAGCCAAATACCTTCTTCCCTTAAGCTGTCTAATGCCGGAATGATTACATCTATCTCTTCACGCCCCATATGCCCACCTTCACCTGCGTGAGGATTCAAGCCACATACATAAATATGAGGGCGCAGGATACCAAATTTGGTTTTTAGGTCATGATTGAGGATAGTCACCACTTCCCGCAGAGAATCAAAGGTAATCGCTTTAGGAACATCCAAAATGGGCAAATGTGTTGTCGCCAATGCTACCCGTAACTCTTCTGTCGCCAACATCATAACGACTTTTGAACACTGGCTATGATCAGCAAAAAATTCAGTATGTCCGGTGAAGACTATCCCTGCATCATTGATAACGCCTTTGTGAACGGGGCCTGTCACCAATGCTGAAAACTCACCACTCAAGCAACCATCGCAGGCTTTTGCCAGTGTTTCTGTGACATAACTGCCATTTTCTCGGTTTAATTCGCCAGTAATAGCTGGCGTATGGAGAGAAACGGGCAGAATGGTCAGTGTTCCGGCAGCCTGTGAGGAAGGTGGGTGTTCAGGAGAATAAGGTTGTAATTGCAGTGGAAGATTCAATTGTTTGGCACGAGAAAGCATAAGCTCAGGATCGGCACACACAACCAGTTGGATAGGCCACTCAAATTGAGCAAGGGCAATAACTAAATCAGGACCAACCCCGGCTGGTTCGCCGGGGGTAATAATGATGGGTTTATTATTGTGCATCGTTACCATTTAAAATTTTCACATAAGCGGAGGCACGTAATTCCTGGAGCCAGGTTTGCACTTCTTCATTGAATTTACGGTTGAACAGTAATCGATAGGCGCGATCTTTTTGTGCCGCATCAGTTTTGTCTACTTTGCGGGTATCCAGCAATTGGATCAAGTGCCAGCCAAAAGAAGAGTGAACTGGTTGGCTGATTTCACCTTTCTGAAGTTTAACCAAAGCATCGCGGAAAGCAGGGGCATAAGCACTTGGTAAATTCCAGCCTAGTTCACCGCCACGCTGGGCAGAACCCGGATCTTCAGAATACTCTTTTGCTGCTTTTTCGAAGGTGGTTTTATCGCTTAAGATTTCTTCCCGAACCTGCCTCAATTTATCGCGGGCCTGATCATCATTCATAACAGGTGATGTTTTTAGCAGGATATGACGGGCATTGACTTCAGTAACAGCAACGGATGCATTACCGCCACGGATATCATTAACTTTCAGAATGTGAAAACCAACCCCAGAGCGGATTGGCCCAATCACCTGTCCTCTCTGAGCTGACTGGAGTTTTTCAGCAAATAGTGATGGCAGCTCTTGTAATTTGTTCCAGCCCATATTGCCGCCTTTTAAGGCTTGTGTATCGCTGGAGTAGGTGATAGCCAGTTTACCGAAATCGCTGCCGTTTTTAAGTTCAGACAAGATTTTATTTACAGTGGCTTCTGCTTTTTCGGCCTGAGCATGTGTCGGATTTTCTGGCAGAGGGATCAAAATCTGGCTGATATTCAATTCAGTATTCTGGTTATCATTGCTGCTGAGCTGATTAGCTATAGAATCAACTTCTTGTGGCAGGATAGAAACACGACGGCGTACTTCGTTGTTACGCACTTCTGCAATCAGCATCTCTTTGCGGATTTGATTGCGGTAGGTATCGAAATTCATACCGTCCGCAGCCAGACGTTGTTTCAGTTGAGCAACGCTCAGATGATTCTGCGCAGCAATATTTTCGATAGCAGAATCCACATCCTTCTCAGGGACAGAGAGCTGCATTCGTGTTGCCATTTGCAGAATGATGTCATCTATAATCAGGCGTTCAAGGATCTGGTGACGCAATGCTTTCGCATCTGGTACTTGTTGACCAGCTTGTTTTGCGTTGATTTTAACGGATTCTAAACGGTTGTTGATGTCACTTTCCAGTACGACATCGTTATTAACAATGGCAGCAACCTTATTGAGTTCCTGTGGAGCAGCAACTGCGGTAGTGTTCATTGCAAACAGCAACCCGAGAATAATCGTTCTCCAGTTCTTCATATGTTTCCCATCATATCAATCCCGCCATAAGACGGGGTTATTGTGTTTACATTGTGTTTAATTGGTATCAGAAAGCACGTTGATAAGGCAAAATACCTTGTTGCAGCATCTTCAGGCTACCTAAACTGTAATTATTGCTTAAGCCACGGAGTTCAACATTGAGTGACCATTTATTGTCATATTCACTTTGGTTGTTCTTCCAGTTTACGATCTTACGTTCGTAACCGACATTCACAGCCCAGCAACAGGTACTATATTGCATACCAACCATCTTACTGGCAGGTTGCTTCTTTTTGGTATCGTAGTAATACGCTCCCACGAGCGCCCACCGATCACCTAACGGCCAACTTCCTACCATACCTACCTGAGAAATGCCCTGCTGGTACGCCGGAGCGCTCCTGAGGGTAGCCTGAATATAATCGCGATCAACAAAGCGATAGTTTAATTGTATCAGACGGTCAGCATCACGTCGGTATTCCACTACCGAATTACCTATTGCGACTTTGCTCAGGCGGGTATCGTACTGAACTCCACCTTTGAATCCCCATGATGAGCTAATCTTCCATTCAACATCACCGGCCCAGGTTGTAGACCCTGTTCTTTTCTTAGTACCAACGGTACTTTGGCCTGTCTGAGTAGGCTCTATATCTTTAACACGCGGAGCTTCAAAGTAATAGATTTGACCTACAGACAGGCTAAAACGTTCAACTAAATCTTCATCATAGATGCGGGTAGTGATACCGCTTGTAAACTGGTTGGCTGATGAAATGCGATCCAGACCACTGTAGAAACGGTCACGGAACAAGCCAGTATAGTTGGCTTGCAGCAAAGAAGAATCGTAGTTGTAAATGTTATTCTGGTTCTTATAAGGAACGTAGAGATACTGGATGCGGGGTTCCAGTGTCTGGGTGTAAGCCGGATTAAAATACATGGCGCGTTCAAACACCATCTTCGCATCTGATTTAAATTGTGGCAGAACGCGATTTGCTGATTTTTCTAATTGAGAATTTTTTTGAGCAGCAGGAATATCTTGCTGATAATAGGTTGCCATCAACTTAATTTCGTTATTGAGGCTCGCCCAGCCATTGGAAAGTGGCAGATTAATAGATGGTTCCAGATGCCAGCGAATTGCGTTTGGCTGCTCTTTACCTACGCTGGTAAATTTGGCAAATTGCGCATAAGTGCGGAAATCAAATGGTCCTAAATCATTCTTATAATAATTCAGATCCAACTGAGGTGTCGCCCGGTAAGCTTTTATGCTGTCACTGACTGTAAAAATCTGGAATTGTTTGGTTGTTAAGGTTGCATTCCAGTTTCGTTGTGCATAACCAATACTGAATTTTTGTGTCGCATAGCCGTCAGTACTAGTACCGTATTGAGAATTGAAGTCAGTAAAATAGTGAGGATCACTGACCTTAGTATATTCGGCATTGAAACGCCAAACCTGGTTCATGACACCGCTGTGGTTCCAGTAGAATAACCAGCGGTTGTTGCTATCCCGTTCAGGTCTGAGATTGAATTTTTTATCATCTGTGTACAGGCGGTCATTACCAATCCAATCCAATGCGACAGTTCCTGAACCTGCTTTCGTTAAGTAACGGAATTCATTATTGAACTTAAGCCCACGTTTGCTGATCAGATGTGGAGTAATGGTAGCATCATAATTAGGGGCAATGTTCCAGTAGTAGGGTAACAGGATCTGAATGCCGTTTTTATTGGAAAAACTGGCGTTAGGGATCAAAAAACCAGAGCGGCGTTTATCACCAATCGGCAGTTGCAGGTAAGGGGTATAAAATACGGGGACATTGGCGACTCTGAATCGAGCATTCCAAATCTCAGCCACTTCTTCCTGACGATCCAGAATGACTTCTGAACCCGCAACACTCCAGCTATCATTGCCCGGCAGGCAGGAAGTAAACACCCCATTATTTAAAATGGTATAGCGGTTTTCATTGCGCAGCATCATTTTATCAGCGTTGCCACGTCCCTGACGGCCGACCATTTGGTACTTGCCTTGTTCCACGTCTGTGTCTTTAGTGGTTAAGTTGGACCAGGCCCGTGGCCCTTTCAGGATAATTTGAGGGTCATCATATCTGACATTCCCTGTTGCGGTCATAGTCCGTACCGGAACTGAATCTTCTGTTTGTTCGAATCTGACTCTGTCGGCTGTCAGCGTTTTATTGCCTTGTTGGATATCTACATTGCCGACAAATTCAACCGCAGAGGGATATTCACCATGTGTATCATCAGATTGAATATGAATCGGGAGTTTATTAGGGTCCCCTGTAATAATGGGTTTGTCGTAAACAGGGACGCCCAGCATACACTGTGCTGCAAGGTCAGCGTGTGCTTGCTGACTGTAAAGTGCTGCCCATACCATAGTGGCTAGCAAAGTGGGGTAACATTTATTCATAGATGCTTATGCGGTTCCATCATCAGTGGCATCACGCCGACAAACGCTGAGAGACTAACGCACTTGATAGATATGCGCCAGAGTAAAGTTAAATTTCACTAATCTTGCTGTTAGGCACAGAGCTTAATGAATAGTATGATAATGATGAACAGTATGATAATGCAAAATTTCGCTCAGGGCATTGAGGAATTGAAGAGTATATGCAGTATTGGGGAAAATTATTAGGGTTAATATTTGGTATTGCATCTGGTGCCGGTTTCTGGGGCATTGTTATTGGGGTATTGCTAGGGCACATTCTTGATAAAATCAGAATAAGCAATCAGGGAACGTCAGCCAAAAAACCATCCCGGCAAGCGCTGTTTTTCCGTAGTACCTTCCAGATATTGGGGCATCTGACCAAATCGAAAGGTCGGGTGACTGAAACGGATATTCAGCTAGCAAGTCAGCTTATGGATAGAATGCAACTGCATGGTGAGGCACGGATTGCAGCGCAGCGGGCATTTCGTGAAGGCAAACATCCTGAATTTCCACTGCGTGAGACATTGAGACAACTTCGTCGGGCCTGCTTTGGACGCTTTGATCTGATCAGAATGTTTCTCGAAATTCAGCTTCAGGCAGCATTTGCTGATGGTGAGCTGCATCCGAATGAAAGAAAAGTGTTGTTTGTGATCGCGGAAGAACTGGGGATTTCCCGTATTCAATTTGAACAATTTCTTGCCATGATGGAAGGTGGCCGCCATTTCGGCGGACAATACCAGCAGCACGGTCATTATCAGGGGCCTGGTCAACAACGGGCGACGTTGGAAGATGCGTGTAAGGTGTTGGGTGTTAACCAAAATGATCAGGCTACAACGATTAAACGGGCTTATCGGAAACTGATGAGTGAACACCATCCCGATAAGCTGGTGGCAAAAGGTTTACCACCAGAAATGATGGAAATTGCCAAACAGAAAGCACAGTCTATTCAATCCGCTTACGATTTGATCAAAAAAGAGAAAGGCTTCAAATAGTAGTAATTGAAGATTAATAGTTGCAATCAGAAGTCAGCCTTACACTCAAAATGCATCGGAGAGCCGTAGGCCGGATGAGTGATCGATAACTCCTGAGCATGTAATTGCAGGCGAGGTGCCAGTTCCCTGGCCTGCTGATGGGCATAGAACCGATCTCCCAGAATGGGGTTCCCCAGTGCCAGCATATGTACGCGAAGCTGATGGGAGCGTCCGGTGATAGGAGCCAGCCTGACGCGGGTTGCCTGAGCTTCATGTTCAAGTACCTGATATTCTGTCTGTGCCGATTTTCCCGTTGCAAAGCAGACCTTTTGTTTCGGTCGGTTCGGCCAGTCGCAGATCAGCGGTAAATCAACCAGCCCCTGTTCCTGCTCCAATTTCCCCCAAACGCGTGCGATATAGACTTTTTTCGGTTCACGCTCACGGAATTGCCGTTTAAGTTCACGCTCTGCCGCTTTAGTTAATGCGACCACCATGATACCACTGGTTGCCATATCCAGCCGGTGAACAGATTCCGCAGTTGGAAATTCAGCCTGGATCCTCGTCATGATACTGTCTTTGTGCTCTTCTGCTTTACCCGGCACAGAAAGCAACCCGCTTGGTTTATTGACAACCATAATGTGCTCATCCTGATAAAGCACATGTAACCAAGGGTCAGTCGGGGGATTGTAAGACTCCAGCATAGTAGCTCCAATGGGTTCGGAAAAGATTTGCTCAGAAAAATAACGGGGCGCATTCTAGCAGTATATGATTAAGGGGGTGAGATCAAAATAACGTGAACTGACTAAGATAAAACGGATAAGACAAAAGTAAGTAAAAAAACTAAGGGATATCTCTTTGAGGATATCCCTTAGTTGCAAGATAAGTGTTATTGATCGTCAGTTGTTGGTTGATAGTTATTTACTGGTGAGAAACTACAACCAAGCGGATCGCATCCAGACGCCAGCTTGCCTGGTCAAGGTTCAGCAGCAGGTGCTTATGCTCAGATTCAATCGCTTCCAGCTCATCACCACGGATGTTCGGGTTAACCGCTTTTAATGCTTCCAAACGTGACAACTCAGCGGACAATACTTCATCAGCTTCTTTTTTCGCTTTTTCGATCAATTCACGTGCCTGTTGCTCAACTAATGGTTCAGATTGCTGCAAAATAGCATGAACTTCTTTTTGAACTGCATTAACCAGCTTGCTGGCATTATGGCGGTTGATGGCATTCAACTGACGGTTGAAACCTTCAAACTCTACCTGAGATGCCAGATTGGTGCCTTTCAGATCCATCAACAAGCGCAATGGTGTTGGTGGCAGGAAGCGAGTTAATTGCAGATGTTTAGGTGCCTGAGCTTCAACAACATAAATTAACTCAACCAGCAGTGTGCCGACTGGCAGTGCTTTGTTTTTCAGGATAGAAACTGCGCAGCTTCCGGTATCTCCTGACAGGATAAGATCTAAACCATTACGGATGATTGGGTGTTCCCAGCTTAGGAACTGTGTATCTTCACGGGACAACGCTTTTTCACGATCAAACGTGACAGAACAACCATCTTGCGGCAACCCTGGGAAATCAGGCACCAGCATGTGATCAGATGGATTGAGGACGATAATATTATCGTTGCGGTCTTCCTGATTAATACCAATGATATCAAACAGATTCAGGGCAAAATTCACCAGATCGGTATTATTATCCTGTGCGGCAATAACTTCAGCCAGTTTTTGTCCTTGCTCACCACCGTTGGAATTCATCTCCAGAAGACGGTCACGGCCCTGCTCCAATTGCTGTTTGAGTTTCTCGTGGTGTTCGCGACATTCGGTAATAAACTCCTGGAAGCCTGTTTGCTCATTGGGTTTGGCAAGAAAGTTCAACAGTGTTTCATAATATTTGTCATAGATGGAACGACCTGTCGGACAGGTGTGTTCAAAAGCATCCAGACCTTCGTGATACCAGCACAGCAGGACAGATTGTGCGGTGCTTTCCAGATAAGGAACACTGATCTTGATATTGCGGCTTTGACCGATACGATCCAAACGACCGATACGTTGTTCCAGCAAATCAGGATTAAAAGGCAGATCGAACATCACGAGCTGATTAGAGAACTGGAAGTTACGACCTTCGGAACCGATTTCAGAACAGAGCAGCACTTGTGCACCTTCTTCTTCGGAAGCAAAGTAAGCAGCGGCACGGTCGCGATCCAGCAGGGAGAGCCCTTCATGGAATACTGCGCTGCGGATACCTTCACGCTCACGCAGAACTTGTTCTAATTGCAGAGCGGTTTGTGCTTTGGCGCAGATCACCAGCACTTTTTCATCGCGATTTGCCAGCAGGAAGCCAAGCAGCCATTCCACACGAGGGTCAAAGTTCCACCAGGTCGCGTTCTCGCCTTCAAACTCCTGATAGATACGCTCAGGGTAGAGCATATCTTTGGCGCGTGCTTCCACCGATTTTTTAGCACCCATAATTTCAGATACTTTAATGGCAGTCTGATATTGGGCTGGCAATGGCAGTTTAATTTCGTGTAATTCCCGATGTGGGAAGCCTTTCACGCTGCTGCGGGTATTACGGAATAGCAGGCGGCTGGTGCCGTGGCGATCCATCAACATAGAGATCAGTTCACGACGGGCGTTCTCACTCTCTTCATTTTGATTACTGTTAGCCGCTTTCAGCAGAGGTTCAATATCCTGTTCGCTGATCAGTTCAACAATCAGGTTTTGCTGGTCATTGCTCAGTGTCTTGCCGGATAGTAACAAAGTTACCGCATCAGCAACCGGGCGGTAATTTTGTTGCTCATCAATAAAAGCCTGATAATCGTGGAAACGGTTCGGATCGAGGAGACGCAAACGGGCAAAATGGCTTTCTTGGCCCAATTGCTCTGGAGTTGCGGTCAGCAGCAATACAGATGGGATTTGCTCTGCCAATTGCTCGATAACATGATATTCGCGGCTTGGCGCTTGCTCACTCCATGCCAGATGATGGGCCTCATCCACGACCATCAAATCCCAGTTTGCTTCCAGCAGATGTTCAAACCGCTGTTTGTTGCGGCGAACAAAATCCAGAGAGCAGATAACCAATTGTTCTGTTTCAAATGGATTATCGCCATCGTGCAGGGCTTCGGCGTAACGGTCATCGTCAAACAGGGAGAAACGCAGATTGAAACGGCGCAGCATTTCCACCAGCCATTGATGCTGGAGGCTGTCTGGCACAATGATTAATACACGTTCTGCACGGCCAGCCATCAACTGTTGATGAATAATCATCCCGGCTTCAATGGTTTTACCTAAGCCGACCTCATCTGCCAATAATACGCGGGGAGCGTGGCGCTTGCCGACTTCGTTGGCAATATGTAACTGATGAGGGATCAGGCTGGCACGAATACCACGCAGTCCACTCTCTGCCAGCCGAAATTGTTCGCTCTGGTGCTTACGGGCACGGAAGCGCAATGCAAAGCGATCCATTCGATCAATCTGACCGGCAAACAGGCGATCTTGTGGCTTATTAAATGTCAGCTTACTATCCAGCAACACTTCCCGCAGGCTGACATTTTCTTCTTCAGTATCTAAACGAGTACCGACATAGTTCAGCAGGCCATTTTCTTGCTGAACTTCATCGATCTTGAGTTTCCAGCCTTCGTGACTGGTCACGGTATCGCCCGCATTAAACATAACACGGGTAATAGGGGAATCATTGCGTGAGTAGAGGCGGTTTTCTCCGCTGGCTGGAAAAAGCAATGTCACCATGCGCGCGTCGAGCGCCACGACTGTACCTAATCCAAGTTCGCTTTCTGTATCGCTTATCCAGCGTTGACCAAGAGTAAATGGCATAAATTTTGGCTCAGTTTTCTGTTAGATAATGTTATTTATGGTTGCAGGATGGCTGCTTTTGTTGGATATCGATTATTATTGGTTATCGATAGGGTTAGTTTTTATGACTAGCTTTTCTGACTAGTTTCAGTGACACCTTTCATCACCTTTTTCGGAAAAAATAGATCATAAAAGGGTCATTTCCCTTTAGAGGGGCGTTATGTTAATTCAAGCTGAGCAAGTCGTCACCTGCAAAAATATCAATTAATCAAAAGACAGGTTCATTTGCCCCGTCAACAGGGTTATAAAATCATCCCGAAGAAATGGCAAGATGGCATCGGCAATCGGCATAATCTGTTTTTTGATGTAGTGTTCATAATCTGGCAGTGAAGTCAGGTTTTCCAGTGGTTGAGGCCCGGATTGCGTGATGATATAGCTGATCCAACCGCCATTTTGATACTGCAATGGGCGATTTTTCCGCTGATTATACTCATCAGCCAGACGTGCTGCTCTGACATGAGGGGGAACATTGCGCTGATAATCAGCCAGCTTTCGACGTAGCCGTTTTCGATAAATCAGTCGGTTATCAAATTCACCTGCCAATGTGAGGGCGACATAATCACGAATATAATCCTGATAAGGTTGCTGGTGAAAAATAAGGGAATACAACTCTTGCTGGAATGTTTGTGCTAATAGCGTCCAGTCGCTTCTTACCGTTTCCAATCCTTTGAATACTATCTTGTTGCCACTCAAACCAGCATAACGTTTTTTACTGCCTTCCTCTGTACCCCTTACTGTCGGCATAAGAAAACGCCGATAGTGGGTTTCGAATTCCAGTTCCAGTGTGCTTTCAAGATTGAATTGGGTTTTGAGATGATTCTTCCACCACTGATTGACAAACTGTGTCAG
Source organism: Xenorhabdus budapestensis (assembly GCF_017743015.1). Lineage (NCBI taxonomy): Bacteria > Pseudomonadati > Pseudomonadota > Gammaproteobacteria > Enterobacterales > Morganellaceae > Xenorhabdus > Xenorhabdus budapestensis. Next base: position 3,849,718 of record NZ_CP072455.1, on the reverse strand, counting down.
CGAGTGACCAATCTGGCTGGCCTCTTTTTCGGAATGAGGGCGTTTCAGCCAGACAAACGTGGAATCCGTATCGCCATAAATAACCTGATACCCTTGTGATTCAATCAAATCGCGGGTTTGGTGCATAATCTGGTGCCCACGCATCGTAATGGATGACGTCAGGCGTGGATCAAAAAAGTGGCAGCCTGAGGCTCCGAGTACACCATAGAAGGCATTCATAATAATTTTCAGGGCCTGAGCCAGTGGGACATTCTGCTGTTTTTTTGCCTTGTCACGCTCATGCCAGATTTGCGTGACAATATCAGGCAGACAGTGTTGTGTACGGGAGAAAAACGCTTGCCGGAAACCGGGCACAGAGTGTTTATTATCTGGATGGGCAAGGCCTTCCACCATACCGACGGGATCGATAAGGAAAGTACGGATAATGGAAGGGTAAAGGCTCTTGTAATCCAATACCAGCACCGAATTATACAAGCCCGGAGATGAATCCATCACAAAACCACCCGGACTGTGATCTGTGAAATCCGTTGGCTGAACGGGAGCGACATAACCAATACGGTGCATTCTCGGCAGATAAAGATGGGTGAATGCGGCAACAGAACCTCCGGCCCGATCCGCAGCCAATCCTGTTACCGTCGCTCGTTCCAGCAAGAATGCCATGAGGTCTGCTTTCTCAAAAATTCGGTTGACCAGAATACAGTCCTGCAAATTGTAGTGGGCGAGAGCAGGCTTATCTTCCTGAAAGCGACGGTTGATTTCATCCATCCGATCATAAGGGCTATCAATCGCTTTCCCTTCTCCCAATAACTCCTGAGCAACATATTCAAGACTAAACGAGGGAAAATTCCAGGTGGCTGTTTTCAGTGCATCAATACCATCAATGATCAAACGGCCTTCTGTTGATGCAAAAAAGTGTCCAGACTTAAAACTGTGCTCGCGCCATTCCAGCAGGCTACCATCACGACCAAATCGCAGAGGAATGTTATAGTGTTCGCCGTGTTGCTGTAGAACCTTTAAATCAAATTGGATCAGGCTCCAACCGATAATGGCATCGGGATCATAAACTTTCAGCCACTCATTCAGTTTTTCCAACAGTTGTGGGCGACTGGCAACATACTCCAGATTAAAATCCAGTTCTCGCTTTTCACCATTTTCCGGCCCCAGCATAAACACGGTTTTCTCACCACAACCTGCTAAACCGATGGAATACAATTCACCATGCTGGCTGGTTTCGATATCCAGAGAAACCCATTTCAAGTTGGGACGATAATCGGGATTGGGTTTCATCTGATAGCCCCCGTCTGGTTTCTGATGGAACCAAACAGGGGCGGTAATAAAGCGTTCCATCATAAAACGATCCGGAGGGCGGATATCGGTTTCGTAAAGCGGAATGTCCTGCTCCCTGAATACTTTTTTCAAATGTTGTAATTGACGATATTGCGAACAATACAAGGCGGAGACAGCTTGGCGATTAAAATCTTTCAGTGGTAATGTCTTTAACTCACAAGATCGCTCTTGTGCCAGCAGAGGCTGCGCTTTATGCAAATCACGTTGAGGGATAAAAGCGATGGCTTTTTGGTGAGGAATGGTAATGCGTCGGCTACCTTTATCTGTAGCTAACCAATACACCAATTCGATACCAGATGGCGTATCTTTCCAGTGACGTGATAGGATGAAGCCTTGTTCAACAGGATTTATCTGCATAATATTTCGGTATTAAGACAATAACCTGAATTATAGCATTTCATGTTTATTTATACAGTTGTTTTTGGATCGGTTGGCAGGATTTTTACTTATCGGGTCTTTTAATTTTAAAAACTATACTAATGAATACACTATTTTAAATAACAGGTGATATAAAAAATCATTTTAAATATATTGGGTATTGAGTAGGGTAATATATGCCATTTATTCCTCCTTATAGAGAAAAGTTTTATAAAGGTGATTTAATATATGGGTTATCTAATGAAATAATAAGGAGATATAAACATACAGTCGAATTTTTTGAAGATACAAAAAATCATTATGATAATAAAGATTATCCTCCGGTAACGATTGCTAATTATTTAATTCCTTCAGAATTAGAAGATATGGCTAATTTTCTTGAAAGTATGGATGAAAAAAATCCGACACATGTAGAAATACGCCGTGATATTTATAAGGAATTCCAATACATTGAAAATGATAAATACAAAAAATATGAAGAAAGCTTCTTTAGACATCTAAATCTGGATAATAAATATCGAAGTGTGACTGAATGCACAACATACAGACGTAAACTTATAGGAAGAAAATGTAAAGGTGGAATATCGTGGATAAGCATAGGTGATAATGAATTAACTCGGGATATACATATACATTTCATACTTGATGGTATTAATATGGAAAGCATCATTGGAAAGTATGATCTAAACATAAATAATGATGGTATAAACACAAACACAAACACAAACACAAACACAAACACAAATAATAGTCAGTTTGTGAGTGTGAGTTTAGAGGGAAAGAGAAGTGGAAATATAAAAAGTATAACCGGAAAAGAGTTAAGATGGCTGTTCAGACACCGAGCCAATCCCAGAGTCGCAGGCAAAGTACAATTTTGGAAGAATAAGCGTCCCACTACTCCACCTTGGATTGGAGAAGGATGCCTGATATGGGATAAGTATGCTATGCATCTGGAGAATGAAGAAAAGGTAGATGAGGAAAGATATGACGGCTTATCCCAATTATTTGATATTCTTTGACACCGCCGAAAATGTTTAATGGGTAATTTGAGTGATTAATATACAATCAATTATACTATCCCCAAAACCCTTGCCTCAGGCACTTCGCCATTCACCAATTTCTCTGTTGCACCATCATAATGAATTGTTCCATCCACAATCAGCAGAGAACGCGGTGCGATTTTGGCGGCATCATCAAGATTATGGGATACCATCAGTAACGTGAGTTTTCGGTCACAACATACCTGATCCAGCAATGCCAGCATTTCATTACGTAAAGCGGGGTCAAGTGCTGAAAAAGGCTCATCCAGTAATAAAATAGGTTGCTGGCGTACTAAACAGCGAGCCAGGGCCGCGCGTTGGCGCTGCCCACCGGAAAGCTGGGCGGGCAGGCGATTCAAATATTCTGTCAGTGAAACTTGCGATGCAATTTGTTGCAGCGTCTGCCGTTGTTGAGCATTTAATTTAAGACCGGGGTGTAAGCCCAAACCAATATTCTGCTCAATGGTTAAATGGGAAAACAGATTGTTTTCCTGAAACAGCATGGATACTGGGCGCTTGGAAGGAGCTGTATTTGTATGATTTTCTCCATCCAACCAGATATCACCACTCTTCACGAATTGAAAGCCTGCCATTAAACTTAATAATGTACTTTTGCCCGCCCCACTGGGGCCGAGGATTGCAATACGTTCGCCCGCTTCGACGTTGACATCGAAACGCATGGCAATCTGCTCATAGGTGTAAGTAACATTTTCAAGTTTAATCATGGCGTCGACCCGGTAATCGTTCAAGAACACTAAATAAAATAAAACAGAGAAGCAGTAGCAGGAATGCAGTCACAGCACCATCTTGACTGCGATATGCCCCGATTTGCTGATAAAGGTAGAAAGGCAGTGTGCGGAAATTCTCGTCTCCAAATAATGCGACAACACCAAAATCCCCGATTGACAGCACGCTGGCAAAAGCCAGTGCCTGCGCTAATGGGATTCTCAGAGCTTTAAGCTCAATCCAGCGTAAACGGTGGATGCCCTGAATATTTAAAGAGCGGCATAGCGGATTATAGCGTTCAGCCAGATCACGCATTGGATTATCCAGCACTTTTAAAGCATAGGGAATTGCCATCAACGCATTGGTCAGGATAATCAGTTCATAAGGGGAATCCGGCAACCCAACAGTATTATTCAGCAGAATAAAAAAGCCTGTTGCAAGGACAATACCGGGCATAGCAAGAATTAATAATCCACTGCTTTCTATTGCTTGTCCCCAACGGGATAAATGACGCAGGCGTAACTCACGGCTGCTCCATAACAGCATCATAGTCAGTAAAACACATAAGAAACCAGCGCCCAGTGCGATAATTACGGATGTTGTGAAAGCCCACCACAAGGCGGGTTTACTGAGGACATCAAACACGGCACTGTTCAAACCATCTACAATGACGGCCAGTAAAGGAGGGAGCAAAAACAGCAATGCTGTGGTGATAAGCAATCCATCACATAGTTTTTTCAGCCATGAATCCTGTGGATTACGCCATTGTTGTTGATGACCATACCCCACCGAAAGAACTCCTTTGAGCTTTTGGCTCAGCAAAACCAGACCAAGACAGCAAAAGAGTTGGATCAGCGCGAGCAGAGCAGCCTGACCAAGATCGTAGTCATACTTAATAGCCTGATAAATAGCGAGTTCAATTGTAGTTGCAGAAGGGCCGCCTCCCAATGCGAGCACCGCGGCAAAACTGGCAAAACACAGCATGAAAATCAGCGCTGCGGTTGGCAAGATCTGACGGCGTAGATAAGGCCATTCGACAAAGCGAAAATGTTGCCATTCATTCATACCAAGCTGTGCTGCAAGTTGCCGTTGTTCTACTGCGATACCTTCCAGCGATTGGAGCAGTAATCGTGTTGCCATTGGCATATTAAAGAAAATATGCGCCAACAAAATACCTTGCAGGCCGTAAAGGGTAAAACGGTATTCAATTCCTATCCATTGGCAAAGATTAGCCAGCCAGCCAATACGCCCATAAACAGTCAGTATGCCAAACAGGGCGACTAAAACAGGAAGTACCAGCGTCATGGCGCATAGACGTAAAAAAAGCGTTCTGCCCGGAAAACGACGGCGATAGAGCGCTCTTGCCAGAAATATTGCAGGTGTGACTGAGAATAAAGCAGACAAAAACGCTTGCCAGAAAGTAAAACGAATGACATGCCACAGATAGCTGTCACTCAAAAATGCCTGCCAGTGGCTTTCAGGCGCATTAAACCAAAGTACCCCGAAAGCTGACAGGGCAATGAGAAGCAGCAGGCCGGAGGCAATCACCCCCGGCAGTAACCAACCTGCAATTAACGGCTTACAGCACTTTGCCATGTACGGATCCATTGTGTACGGTGTTTGGCTACATCTTCTGCGTTGAATTGCAGTGATTTCTCAGGCACAGGCAGTTGTTTGAAAACCTCAGGTAGAGGTACGTCAATCACGGGATACATCCACTGGGTGGTCGGAATAGCTTGCTGGAATGCGGGTGAAACCATGAATTGCATGAATCTTTGTGCCAGTTCAGGCTGTTTGCTGGAAGCCAACTGGGCGGCGACTTCAATTTGTAAATAGTGCCCCTCGTTGAATATAGCAGCGGCGTAATTATCTTTTTTCTCGGATACGATGTGATAGCCCGGTGATGTGGTATAGCTAAGCACCATATCCCCTTCACCTTTCAGGAATAACCCATAAGCCTCACTCCAGCCTTTGGTGACAGTCAGTGTTTTTTTGGCGATTTTCTGCCACTCCTGCGCAGCATTATTACCATAGATATCCTGCATCCAGAGTAAAAAACCTAACCCAGGAGTACTGGTACGTGGATCCTGATAAATAATCTTCCAATTCTGGTGGCTGTTAATAAGCTCTTCCATGCTTTTGGGGGGATTAGGCAAGGTATTTTTGTTGTAAATAAAGGCAAAATAACCGTAATCGTAAGGAATAAAGGTATTGTTATTCCATGTGACAGGCAGTTTTAACTTTGTTGTATCAACATGGCTGGGAGTGAATAATCCAGTCTGTTGGGCAGCTTGGATCAGGTTATTATCTAACCCCAGAACAACATCTGCCGATGCTTTTTTGCCTTCCATTCTTATACGGTTCAGCAAAGATACACCATCTTCCAGGGCGACGAGTTTCAATTCACAGTCACATTCCGCTTCAAAATCTTTTTTGATAACAGGGCCGGGGCCCCACTCAGAAGCGAATGAATCATAAGTATAAACGGTTAATGTGGGTTTTGCTTGTGCTGCTTGAGCAAAGGCACATGCAGAAATCGATAATGCACTTATCGCAATAAATCTCGCAATAAATCGGAAAAATAGATGCTTAAACACTTTGCTCTCCTGTAGTTATTAATAGTAGTTATTAACAGTAACTATTAGCACTCATAATTAAATGAGTTATTAGCAAATTGGCAAAGGATTTGAGAAAGTGCCAGATAAAATTACTATTTATATATCAATGAATAGCAACTCAAATCCCTACGCCGATATCAGCCGGATCAGGTTCTACGGGTTTGTTCTCAGCGATGTTGCCCGGCAACAATCGCACCCCGTTGAGATGACCGTATTGTAGAGACTTCAGTTGTAACTGCAAAGCCCCATCATAGAGGTTTACCGTTTGAGATGAGTGTGAAACAATTAACTATCTTTTCAAATTCGTTTTATCAAGAGGTAGTCTGGTGATCGATGATGATGGCTACCGCCCGAATGTAGGAATTGTAATTTGTAATCGTCAAGGGCAGGTTCTCTGGGCCCGCCGTTATGGGCAGCATTCCTGGCAGTTTCCTCAAGGGGGCATCAATCCGGGGGAATCACCAGAACAAGCGATGTATCGTGAGTTGTTCGAAGAAGTTGGTTTAAATCGCAAAGACGTACGGGTTCTCGCCTCCACCCGTAGCTGGTTGCGTTACAAATTACCCAAGCGTTTGGTGCGTTGGGATACAAAGCCCGTTTGTATCGGGCAAAAGCAACGCTGGTTTTTATTGCAGTTGCTTTGTAATGAAACAGATATTAATGTTCAGCGCAGTAGTACACCAGAGTTTGATGGATGGCGTTGGGTGAGTTATTGGTATCCTGTCAGGCAAGTTGTTTCGTTTAAACGAGATGTATACCGCCGTGTGATGAAAGAATTTTCTTCTATTGTGATGCCAACGCAGGAATCTACTTCACAATCCTATTCAACCTATATATATCGTCGTAGAAGAAGTTAGATAATTAATTTAGGTAATCGTTATGCTCATGCGCTTACGGGAAATTGTTGAAAAGGTTGCGATGGCAACAAATTTATCAGAAGCGCTTGAGTTATTAGTCAATGAAACCTGTTTAGCAATGAACACGGATGTTTGTTCTATTTATCTGGCAGACCATCAGCGTCGTTGCTATTACCTGATGGCTACTAAGGGGTTGGAAAAGCCGGGAAAACAGGGGATAAGCCTCTCCTTTGATGAAGGCGTTGTGGGGGAAGTCGGGCATTTGTCGGAATTAATCAACCTTGCCGATGTGCGTGACCATCCTAGTTTCAAATATATTCCTCAAGTAAAAGAAGAGAATCTGCGGGCCTTTTTAGGGGTTCCGATTATTTATCGTCGCCAATTGCAAGGGATTTTGGTTGTTCAACAGAATGAACGCCGATTATTTGATGAAAGTGAAGAATCCTTTATGGTGACACTTGCTATGCAATTGGCTGCGATCCTTGCTCAAGCGCAGACCCGGGAGCTGTTTGGTCAGTATCGCCAGACACGTATCAAGGCACTGGCGGTTTCCGATGGCATTGTCATGGCTCAGGGATGGCAGGATTGTTCTCAACCATCGCTCGAACAAATATTTGAAGCATCAACACTGAATTATCAAGCTGAACGTTCTCATTTAACCCGAGCCCTTGAACTGGCAACCGCAGAATGTCGTCGAATAAGTAAACGATTTACAGCCAGTTCACAGAAAGAAAGTGCTGCCATTTTTGATCTCTATTCCCATTTACTGAACGACCCCAAACTTAAACAAGATCTGTTTCATTCCGTTGATAACGGTTTTATCGCAGAATGGGCAGTGAAGACCGTAATTGAGAAATACGCTGAACAATTCGCCAGCCTGCAAGATGCTTATATGCGGGAACGAGCCTCTGATTTACGGGCACTTGGGCAGCGGGTGTTGTTCCATCTGGATGATGCTTTTACTGGCAACTGCCAGTGGCCTGAACATTTCATTCTGGTTGCCGATGAACTCAACGCCAATTTACTGGCCGAAATACCACAGGACAAGCTGGCTGGTATCATTGTACGGGATGGGGCAACTCACTCTCATTCCGCAATATTGGTCAGGGCAATGGGAATACCTGCGATTATGGGGGCAGATATTCAACCAGAACTACTGCATAACCGGATGTTGATTCTGGATGGTTATCGCGGAGAATTTTTTATTGAACCAGAGCCGCTGGTTGTTCAGGAATACTGTCAACTTATCGAAGAAGAGCAAGTGCTCAGCGAATTGGCTGAAGGTGAATTGCAACAAAAAGCACGTCTCAAAAATGGGGAAAGAGTACTGGTTCAGCTCAATGCGGGTTTGAGTTTGAAATATGAGCAACAAATGGGTGATAGTATCGACGGCGTCGGGTTGTATCGTACTGAGATCCCTTTTATGCTGCATAGTGGTTTTCCATCAGAAGATGAACAGAAAAGCCGCTACCAAGAAATGCTCACACTTTTTCCTGATAAGTCAGTCGTATTGCGGACGTTGGATGTTGGTGCTGACAAAAACCTTCCTTATATGCCAATCAACGAAGAAAACCCTTGTCTTGGCTGGCGGGGAATTCGCATAACACTGGATCAGCCGGAAATATTTTTGATTCAACTCAGAGCCATGTTGAAAGCCAATGTGCAGACGGAGAATCTGAAAATATTGCTGCCGATGGTGAGCAGTATTGAGGAGATTGATGAAGCCAGAAAGTTGATCGACAGGGCAAAAGCAGAAGTTGAACGATCAGTTGCTACAACTATTGTGATGCCACAGGTCGGGATCATGGTAGAAGTTCCTTCCCTGATCCTGCTGCTGCCACAATTGAAGAAACGAGTTGATTTTATCTCTATCGGTACAAACGACTTAACCCAGTATTTGCTTGCGGTGGATCGTAATAATACACATGTCGCTTCTCTGTATGACAACCTGCATCCGGCAGTAATCAGAGCTTTAAAACAGATTATTGATGAAAGCCAGCGTATTGGCTTACCCGTTAGTGTTTGTGGTGAAATGGCAGGTTTGCCGATGGGGGCGTTGATTCTGATAGGTCTTGGCTATCGTAGCCTGAGTATGAGTGGTCGAAGTGTCCCGCGTATCAAGTACTTGCTGCATCATTTAGATGCCGGCGAACTCAATCATTTTGTTAAAGAAGTATTGGAGGCGGAAACCAGCCAACAGGTGAGAGAGATTTCCTCTGCATTTATGGAAACCCACGGTCTTGGTGGGTTGGTGCGTGGTGGCATTTAACCGCCCATGCTATTATTTACGATTATTTGTCTTAGGGCATTAACACACAAATTCATTCACACAACATTATTTTTAGTGGGGAACGATGAGCACTAGCTACCTGGCATTTCCTAATATTGACCCTGTCATATTTTCAATCGGCCCCGTATCTCTCCACTGGTACGGTTTTATGTATCTGGTTGGTTTTGTTTTTGCTATGTGGTTAGCAAACCGTCGCGCGGCAAAACCAAACAGTGGCTGGAATAAAAACGAAGTAGAAAACTTGCTGTATGCAGGTTTTGCCGGGGTATTCATTGGTGGACGCCTCGGTTATGTTCTGTTCTATAACCTGCCGATGTTCCTGAATAATCCTCTGTATCTGTTTAAAGTCTGGGACGGTGGTATGTCTTTCCACGGAGGATTGGTTGGCGTCATTTGTGCACTGTGGTGGTTCTCGCGCAGAACTAAACGCCACTTCTTGCAAACTGCTGATTTCGTTGCGCCATTGGTTCCTTTTGGCTTAGGTATGGGGCGTATCGGTAACTTTATTAATGGCGAGTTGTGGGGGCGTGTTACGCTTGATACACCGTGGGCAATGCTGTTCCCGGGTTCTCGCAGTGAAGATATCGCACTGGCAACCACCAATTCCTCGCTATGGCCTGTTTTGGAAAAGTATGGTGTCCTGCCGCGCCATCCTTCACAACTGTATGAAATGGTGTTGGAAGGCATTGTACTGTTTATCATCCTGAATTTATTTATTCGTAAACCGCGCCCGATGGGAAGTGTTTCAGGGCTATTCCTGATTGGTTACGGTGTATTCCGTATCATCGTTGAGTTTTTCCGTCAGCCTGATGCCCAACTTGGATTATTTGAAGGGATCAGTATGGGGCAGATCCTTTCCATACCAATGATTTTAGTGGGGATCCTGATGATGGTATGGGCATATAAGTGTTCCCGCAACAATAATACTCGCAATAATATGCGAAACGATAAGGTACAAGAGGCAAAATGAAACAGTATCTGGGTTTAATGAAAAAAGTGCTGGAAGAAGGTACAGCAAAAGATGACCGTACAGGCACAGGAACACTTTCAATCTTTGGTCATCAGATGCGTTTCAATTTGCAAGCAGGTTTTCCGCTGGTAACAACTAAACGCTGCCATCTCCGCTCTATTATTCATGAACTGTTGTGGTTCCTGAATGGTGATACCAATATCAAATACCTGCATGATAATGGCGTTACTATCTGGGACGAATGGGCTGACGAAAATGGTGACTTAGGGCCAGTTTATGGTAAACAATGGCGCGCCTGGGGAGCAGCGGATGGTCGTCAAATCGATCAATTAACCCAAGTTATTGAGCAGTTGAAGAGTGATCCTGACTCTCGCCGGATCATTGTTTCTGCATGGAATGTTGGCGAATTGGACAAAATGGCTTTGGCACCATGTCACGCATTTTTCCAGTTTTACGTGGCAGACGGTAAGCTTTCCTGCCAACTTTACCAGCGCTCCTGTGATGTATTTTTAGGGTTACCATTTAACATTGCCAGCTATGCTCTGTTAGTTCACATGATGGCTCAGCAGTGTGATCTGGAAGTGGGGGATTTTGTCTGGACTGGCGGTGATACCCACCTATACAGCAATCATATGGAGCAGACGAAACTGCAATTGAGCCGTGAACCCAGAACTTTGCCAAAGTTGGTTATTAAGCGTAAGCCTGCATCTCTGTTCGATTATCGATTCGAAGACTTTGAAATCGTAGATTATGATCCGCATCCGGGTATTAAAGCTCCGGTTGCGATTTAATTCTGCATTATCCTTTCCATCCCCTATTTGGGGATGGAAATATTATTTACCCGAAAAAATAATTTATACCTTATATTTCTGCCTGAAAATCTTCTATTTCCGATTGCCAACATTATAGAATAAATAACTTTTTATCTTTCAATCACTAAGTTGAAATCGTTAATTTGTGCAGATTTTAATCTCGATTGGCTATGTTGTTGGGCTGGTTCGCAAATAAAATGTAACAAAGCAATATACTGATTTTTCTCTTCAAATCCCCTCGCATAAATAAAAACTTAGGCTTTTTATTTCCTCCCAAATTGAAGATATTTTCGCCAACAAGAATTTAAATGGGTAAGCAGAGACATAAGCTGGATGCTGATGAGTGATAAATACACTGACAAACAAAGTGGATTTACATTGTTAGAGTTAATGATAGCAATGATCTTAATCTCAATGAGTTTGCTCTGGGGATTGCATAGCTGGGTAAATTACCAAAGCGGTTTGCATTTACAATCAGCCGGGCAGAATGTGTTGTCCTTTATGGAAAGGCAGCAGGCTCTGGCGAATTATATGAATCAGGAACGAACATTGTGGCTGGTGATGGGGCAATCATGGTGTCTGATTTCATCAGTAACCGAAAGTAAGGATTGTCACGGGGGAGAGGGAGAGCGAGTCAAATCACCGCATGATGATGTGGTTCTGGCTTCAGCAACCAGCAATAAAATCGATTTTTATGGTGTCAGAAATACCGCGATGCCAGCCAGCTTTGTTTTGACAAATGCTGCCGGAGAAATAAGTGTCGTGATTTCAGGGCGAGGAAGAATCAGGACATGCAGCAATAATATAAGTCGGCTGCCTCATTGTTAGGGAATAAAAAAACTATGATATGGATGATGTGTCGTTTCAGACAAAAACAATCAGGTTTCTCCTTGCTGGAAGTTCTGGTTTCCATGTTGATTGGCAGTGTGATTTTTATTGCGATGGCAAAGACTTATCCTGTTTTATCCGGTCAGATATTCGATCTCTACCGCCAATACCGTCTTCACTATCTGGTGAATCGGGTAGCTCATATGATGGAAAAAGATCTCAGGCGGGCAGGATATTGTCAGGACAGTAAACGGTGTAAAGGAGAAGCGTTGGTGATTCACAATAAAAATACTGAACCTACCAACTCTTGTTTTATTGTTGCTTTTGACCTTAATTTAAATAATCAATGGGAAGAACCTGAACATACAGCCTCTGAATTCTTTGGTTACCGATTAAATAATCGTGCTCTTGAATGGAAAAGAGGAACAGGAAGTTGTCAGGAAAATAGCTGGGAACGGCTTTTTGATCCCAAAGAAGTCACTATTGACGCTTTTCACCTTGAAAAATCACAGCCAAAAAATAGGCTGATATTTATAGCATTGTCCATCAAAGCCAGTTGGGTGAAGTCTCCTTCTGTTGTCTATCACTACCAAACCACAGTTCGGTTGCGCAACATAAGGAAATCATCTGGTGAATGACTTAGGGCAACAGCATGAAAACCAAAGAGGTAATGCGCTGTTGGTATCGATTCTTATGATGCTGACATTAAGCTTAATGATGCTGAAAGCACTGCATTACCAACAGGAAAATGCCATGTTGATGATGTTTGACGAACAGAAATATCTGAATGCTTTTCAACAGGCAGAGTCATCATTGGCATGGGGTTCAGTACAGCCATGGCCGCTTAATTCACGGGAGTTGGAGAACTGGCTCTGTTTACAGAAATCAGGATCTTATTTGCAAAGTTGCCTCAGGCGCTATCAGGATGATCTTTTCCTGTTAAAGGGAATAGCGCCGTTTTCTGCCGGAGAACATCTTGAACTTTATCAATGGATGAAACAGATGAAAGGTTCAAATCAAGATACACTTACTTCTGTTAAAAGTGGCTGGTTGGATTTTTGTCCTGTCATAGCGGTTGAATTTTGTTTATGAAAATATTTCGCAGACATAAGCAGCAGGATGGCATAAGTTTGCCGGAAGTCATGGTGGCATCTGTTATGTTTGCTGTCTCTCTGTTAGGTTTAATGCGTTACCATCAGGCTCTGTTATCAAATTTCCAGCAGTATTGGTTACAACTTAAGGCAGTAAAACTGGCACATGAGCAGTTGGAACAATATGAGCCATTAAAAGGAAAGATGATCGGAGGTGAAAAGGGAGCACAACAAGGGTGGGAAACCGAGTTTCGACAGGAATTTCATTCATTGGGGTGCTATCAGATAACGGTAACAGTGACAAAAAGCTATAATCCTTCAGGTAAATTAGAACGTTGGTTTTGTACAAGTGGGAGCATTGATGTTTAAAGTTTATCATTCAAATCAACTCGATATTCTGAAAGAGTTGATGGCGATATTTATCAGGAAAAACCCCCTTGCTAACCCATTTGACAAAGAAGTGATCCTGGTTCAAAGCCCCGGTATGTCACAGTGGCTGCAAATTCAACTGGCAGAGAAATTGGGGATTGCTGCAAACATGGAATTTCCTTTGCCGGCAACGTTTATCTGGCAGATGTTTACACAGGTATTGCCTGATGTTCCCAGAGAAGGGGCATTCAGCAAAGATGCTATGAAGTGGAAGCTGATGACACTTTTACCTAACCTGTTAACAGAGCCTGAGTTTATGGCACTCAGGCATTATCTTGATCAGGATAATGATAAACGTAAGATCCACCAGTTGGCTGGCAGGGTTGCTGACCTGTTTGACCAGTACCTGGTTTATCGTCCTCAATGGCTGGAGAGCTGGGAAAGTGGGCAGCTCGTTGATGGACTAAGTGCGAATCAGGAATGGCAGAAACGGCTCTGGATTGAGCTAATAGAGTACACGCATCAACTACAGCAACCTCTGTGGCATCGTGCCAATTTATATCATCGATTTATTTCAGCATTGGAAGATGGAAATTTTTCACAGGAAAAACTACCTTCACGGATCTTTATTTGTGGCATATCTTCCTTACCACCCACCTACCTGCAAGTAGTCAAGGCACTGGGTAAGCAGATTGATATCCACCTGATGTTCACTAACCCGTGCCAATATTATTGGGGTGATATTCAGAATTACGCATTTCTTGCTAAGTTGAACAGCCGTAAACCCAGACATTACCGCAGCCAGCAATCATTAGAACGGTTCAGAGATCCAGATAATGCGCCATCCCTTTTTAATGAAGAAGGGGAACAGAATCTGAGTAACCCTTTACTGGCTTCATGGGGAAAATTAGGAAGAGATAATCTTTACCTGTTGTCCCAGTTGGAGCCGGATGCTGACATCCATGCTTTTGTTGAACTGGAGCCAGATTGTATTCTGCATCAACTCCAGCGGGATATCTTGCATCTTGAAGATCATGCTCAAATTGGCTCTACAGAAAGTACATTCAAAAACAGTCTGAAGAAACGACAGATTGTCTGGGAAGATCGTTCTCTGTCTTTTCATTCGTGCCACAGTCCACAGAGAGAAGTCGAAGTTTTGCAGGATCAAATATTGCGTCTGTTAGATGATAATCCTTCTCTGACGCCGAGGGACATTATCGTCATGATGGCCGATATCGACAATTATACGCCCTATATTCAGGCCGTATTCGGTAACGCACCGGGTGAACGTTATATTCCTTTTGCCATTTCTGATCGTAAAGCCCGTCAAGCACACCCGGTATTGCAGGCTTTTATTACTCTATTGGATTTACCTCAGAGCCGTTTTACAGCCGAGCAGGTATTAGCATTATTGGAAGTGCCTTCTCTGGCTGATAAATTCGCAATTCAGGAAGATGGGCTACGTTTATTGCGGCGTTGGGTAAAGGAATCCGGTATTTGCTGGGGGCTGGATGATGACAATATTGAAGCACTGTCATTACCTGCCACCGGGCAGAATACCTGGCATTTTGGTCTGACACGCATGTTACTAGGTTATGCAATGGATAGCCACGCAGGCCCGTGGAATGAAGTTTTACCTTATGATGAATCCAGTGGCCTTGCCGCGGAGCTGGCTGGGCAACTGGCTGAATTTTTGATGGAATTAAATCGCTGGCGCAGGGTCCTGAGTGAAGAGCAATCATTAACGGACTGGCTTGGTATTTGTCCACAATTGCTGGAAACCTTTTTTATTGCGGATCATGAAACCGAGCTGGTATTGGCATTGATCACCCAACAATGGCAGAAGGTGATTGAGAATGGCCTGCATGCACATTATGGCAAAAAGATACCCCTGATCTTATTGCGTGATGAATTGGCTCTTCGTTTTGATGATGAGAAGATCAGTCAACGTTTTCTGGCGGGATCTCTGAATTTCTGTACTCTGATGCCAATGCGCTCTATTCCCTTTAAAGTTGTTTGTTTGTTGGGAATGAACGATGGTATTTATCCACGAACAATCCCACCGCTTGGCTTTGATCTGATGACAGAAAAAAGCCAGAGAGGGGACAGGAAACGGCGTGACGATGACCGTTATCTGTTTCTGGAAGCACTGATGTCAGCGGAAGAGTGTTTGTATATCAGTTACATTGGTAAATCAATTCGCGATGATACAGAATGTAACCCTTCCGTATTGGTCAACGAACTGCTGGATTATGTTTGCCAGAGTTGCTGCTTGCCGGGAGATGAGATGCTCAATGTGGATGACAGTGCAAAAAAAGTCAGAAATCATCTGTTGCGGCAACATACGCGTGTCCCTTTTGCTACGGAAAACTTTCAACCTGATCATGAGCTGCAAAGTTATGCGGTTGAATGGCTACCGGCAGCCAGTTTGCAAGGCACTTCCCCCGTTAACTTTGGTCAGCCATTAGGTTGCGATTCTCGTGAGATAACAGAAGTGACGTTGGATGATCTGGTTCGTTTTTATCGCCATCCAGTCAGGGCTTTTTTTCAGCAAAAATTGAAAGTTCATTTTGTTATCGAAGAAACGGAATTACCTGAGGAAGAACCCTTTGTATTGGATCATTTGCAGCGTTATCAATTCAATCAATTGTTATTAAATATTTTGCTTGAACAGAGGCAACCTGAACCACTGTTTTATCATCTCCGTGCATCGGGTGGGTTGCCACACGGTGCATTTGGTGAGGTATATTGGCTGAATCAGCTTGAGGCGATGCAGCCATTGGCAGATAAGATACGAGAAGAGAGAATGGACTCTTCTTTCATAGAGTTACGCCATGAATTAGATGCTGTTACTCTGACCGGAAAAATTAACCAAGTTCAATCTGATGGAATTTTATGTTGGCGTCCAGCGAACTTAACTGCCAATGATGGTATCCAACTATGGATTGAACATCTTGCCTACTGCTTCTCAGGAGGAGAAGGTGAAAGCCGAATGTATGGAAGGGAAAACAGTGCATGGTGTTTTTCACTATTGACAACCGATGAAGCCAAGAACCATCTCAATCAATTGGTTGCTGGCTATTTTCAAGGGATGTCCGAGCCTCTTCCTCTGTTCTGCCGAAGCGGTTGGGCATGGCTGGAGGCTTGTTACGACAAGGGAAGCCAGCAGATCGATTTTAGTGAGGAAGCTCAGCAAAAAGCGGAAAGCAAATTGATGCAGCAATGGCTGGGAACACAAGGAAAAAATGGTGAATTTAATGATGCTTATACTCAAAGAGCTTTCAGGCAGGTGGATCAATCATTTTGGGTACGCATGAAACGCGAAGTGCAGAGCTACTTATTGCCTATGGCGTACTATTTAAAGAAGAAATAGCTTAAAGAAGAAATAGGGAGAATATTAGGTCATGCCTAAATATGTCATTCGCATCATGATGATGCTTTTTTTATTTTTCTGGGGAGTAACAACTTATGCCGAATCGCCTTGGCAACCGTTACTGGAAACGATTCATAAAAGTGAACGTGATTTCCGTGAGTATAGAGCTATCCAACTGAAAAATGGCATGACAGTTCTGCTGGTTTCAGATGAAAAAGCAGTTAAATCATTGGCTGCTGTGGCAATCCCCATTGGTCATATGCAGAATCCGGATAATCAGCTTGGACTGGCGCATTATTTGGAACACATGGTGTTGATGGGATCTAAACGATATCCTCAGCCCGGCAGTTTTGCAGAGTTTTTGCAGAAACACGGGGGAAGCCGCAATGCTAGCACCTCAGCTAACCGTACAGCCTTTTATCTGGAGGTGGAAAATGGCTCTTTGGCAGAAGCGACCAATCGTCTCGCTGATGCTCTTGCGGAGCCTTTGCTGGATCCTGTGAATGCTGATCGTGAGCGTAATGCTGTTGATAACGAGATGACCATTGCTCGTTCCGGAGAAGGGCATCGCATCTGGCAGATCCGTTCTGAAACTTTGAATCCGGCTCATCCGAATTCCCGTTTTGCGGGGGGAAATCTGGAAACCCTGAAAGATAAACCAGACAGTAAGTTACAGACTGCGCTGGTTGATTTTTATCGGCGTTATTACTCTGCCAATTTGATGAAAGGTGTTCTATATGGTAATCAGCCGATAGAAAAATTGGCTCAGATTGCGGTGGATACTTTTGGCCGTATTCCGAATCGACATGCTTCAGTCTCTGCCATTACGGTTCCGGCGATAACAGATAAAGAAAAAGATATCATTATCCATTATGTGCCATCTAAACCTTATAAATCGCTGCAACTGGAGTTCAGGATTGCTGATAACAGCGCTGATTTTCGCAGTAAAACCGATGCCTATATTGGCTATCTGATTGGTAATCGTAGTGAAAATACCCTATCTGACTGGTTGCTGAAACAGGGATTGGCCGAAGGAATTAGTGCCAGTGCCAGCCCGAAAACAGATGGTAATTCTGGCTCATTTGGTATTTATGTCACATTGACAGACAAAGGGCTTGAACAGCGTGATCAGGTTATTGCTGCTATCTTTTCTTACATTAACCTGTTGAAGCAAAAAGGTATTCAAAAGAGCTATTTTGATGAAATGGCTAAAGTATTCAATTTATCATTCCAGTATGCGTCAATCGTACGGAATATGAACTATATTCAGTCGTTAGCTGATGCCATGCTACAGGTTCCTGTTTCTCATGTTCTGGATGCTGGCTATCTTGCGGATGAATACAACCCTCAGGCCATTGCCAGCCGTTTGGCTCAATTGACACCTGAGAATGCCCGCATCTGGTTTATTAGTCCGAAAGAACCACATAATAAAGAGGCTTATTTTGTTCAGGCACCTTATCAGATTAATAAAATCACTCAACAACAGCGTGCGGAGTGGCAAAAACTGGAGAAAGGTACTTCATTCTCTTTACCAGAACTGAACCCTTATATTCCTGATAATTTGTCCTTGATTAAGGCATCTGGCAGCCAGAAACATCCTCAAATGATCCTGGAACAATCGAATGTGCGTCTGCTGTATATGCCAAGCCAATATTTTGCCGATGAACCGAAGGCAAGCATCGCATTGGATCTGCGTAATGCTAATGGTGTGAAGAGCGCCAAAGAACAGGTGACTTACGCTCTGTTGTCTTATTTATCTTCTCTTGCACTGGATCAGCTTGGTTATCAGGCAGCCGTCGGAGGTCTGGCGATTACAACCGGATATGCGGATGGGTTGCAAATCGGGGTATATGGTTACACCCAACATTTACCTGAATTGTTAACTTCTGCTATCAGCCAGTATATGGCGTTTACACCAACCTTGACTGAATTGAAACAAGCGAAGTCCTGGTATCGTAACCAATTGGAAATCTCCAATGAAGGCAAAGCCTATGAAATGGCAATGCAGCTGGTTTCTTATTTATCCAGTGTTCCTTATATTGAGCAGGCTGAACGCTTAAAGGCGCTGGATAGCATCAATGTTGATGATATTGTCAAATACCGTTATGAGATGATCCAGAGTTCTGCTTTACAGGCGGTAGTCTTCGGTAATTTAACCGAAAAACAGAGTATTGATATTGTTATATCTGCACATAAGCAGCTCGCCAACCGGGGTACTGTGTGGTGGAGTGGCGAAAGTATCGAATTGAAGCGTAATTATGCCGTTAACTTTGAAGGCACTGCCAGCAGCACTGATAACGCACTGGCGGAAGTCTACATCCCGACGGGATATGATCGCATTAACGGATATGTCTATTCCAATCTGTTAGGTAGCATTTTATCGCCTTGGTTCTTTGATCAATTAAGAACAACAGAGCAATTGGGCTATGCGGTTTTAGCCTTCAATACAAGGGTAGGAGAACAATGGGGGCTTGGCTTCTTATTGCAGAGTAATAGCAAACAGCCAGATTACTTGCACCAGCGTTACCAGAGTTTCTATCAGCAAGCTGAGAAAAAATTGCAGGTGATGCCTGATGCTGAATTTAAGCAGTATAAAACAGCATTGCTGACAGAAATGCGTCAGCCACCGCAAACTTTTTCTGCGGAAGCATCCCGTTACAGCAGTGATTTTGGCCGTAATAACTTCAAATTTGATTCAAGAGAGAAAATCATTGCTGCTCTGGAAAAAGTAACTAAAGCACAGTTGCTTGAGTTTTACGATAAAGCAGTGATGAAACGTCATGGATTGGCACTGATTTCACAAATTACAGGGAAGAAAGGCTCGCTTCATCAATATGCAGAGTTGAAAGGCTGGAAGACTTACCCGAATGTATCCACTTTCCAGAAACAATTATCGGTTAAGGTGAATGCTCAGTGAGCACAGAAATACCCCGTAACATAACGTCTCATAAACTTAATCCGTTAACATTGCCGCTGCATGGCCAACGGCTGATTGAGGCTTCAGCAGGTACGGGAAAAACCTATACGATAGGTTTACTCTACCTGCGTTTGTTACTTGGATTGGGCGGCAATGCCGCCTTTTCCCGTCCGCTTAATGTTGAAGAGATCTTGGTTGTAACTTTTACCGAGGCAGCAACGGATGAATTGCGTGGGCGTATTCGTGAAAATATCCACCAGTTGCGACTGGCGTGCATTCGGCAGGATAACGCGGTGAATGATCCGGTTTATCAGCAATTGCTGGCAGAGATCCCCGACAGGCAAAGTGCGGCGGATTGGTTACTGGCTGCTGAACGTCAAATGGACGAAGCGGCAATTTACACCATTCATGGCTTCTGTCAGCGCATGTTGGTGCACAATGCGTTTGAATCCGGCATTCTGTTTGAGCAAACGTTGATTCAGGATGAATACCCACTTCGTAAGCAAGGTTGTGCTGATTTCTGGCGGCGTCACTGTTATCCGTTATCGCTATCAATGGCGACGGTGATCAGTCAGGAATGGAGCGGGCCAGAAGCCCTGCTGGAAGATATAACTGATCATCTGCGAGGGGATATACCTTATATCGTCAACGCGCCGGACGGTGATGAAACCTTAGTCAGCCGCCATGAAAAGATCATTGCTTTGATTGACGGGGTCAAACAGCAGTGGAATGAGGTTGTACAGGATTTACAAGCGCTAATTGATAACTCTGGGGTGGATAAGCGCAGTTACAGTAAGAAGAATTTACCTAATTGGCTGAATAGCGTTTCTGAGTGGGCTAAATCGCAAACCAGAGATTATCAGCTTCCTAAAGACTTGGATAAATTTTGCCAGTCAAGGTTGGAAGAAAAAACCAAAAAGGGTGAAGTTCCCCGACATCCCGTGTTTACGGCCATTGATGATTTATATCAGCAACCACTGACCTTACGGGACATTATCATTTCCAAAGCGATTGTTGAAATACGCCAGTCCATCAATCAGGAAAAGCTGATGCGTGGGTATATGGGCTTTGACGACTTGCTGATGCGATTGGATATTGCTTTGAAACGTGAAGGTGGAGAAAAACTGGCGGAAACCATCCGGCAACGTTACCCCGTTGCGATGATCGATGAGTTTCAGGACACTGACCCGCAGCAGTACCGAATTTTTCAGGCCATATATCGTCATCAAACGGAAAATGGTTTGTTGTTCATTGGTGACCCTAAACAAGCAATTTATGCATTTCGCGGGGCGGATATTTTCACCTACATTCAGGCGCGTGCCCAAGTGAGTGCGCATTACACGCTGGAAACAAACTGGCGTTCTTCCGCTCCGATGGTACAAGCGGTCAATAAGTTGTTTTCCCATACAGACCGCCCATTTCTGTTTGACCAAATTCCGTTTATTCACGTCAACTCAGCAGAGAAAAATCACAACCTGAAATTCTTGCTCCATAAGCAGGAACAAACAGCCTTGCAGTTCTGGCTCCAGTCTGGAGAGGGTGTTTCAAAAAGGGATTACGAACAGGGCATGGCACGACTGTGTGCTGCCCAAATCAGAGATTGGTTACTGGCAGGACAGGAAGGGAGTGCGCTGTTACAGCGGGGCGAAAAAAATCGGCCTGTTACAGCGGCGGATATTACGGTACTGGTGCGTAGTCGCCGTGAAGCCGCACTGATTCGTGATGAATTGAATGAATTGAAAATCCCGTCTGTCTTCCTTTCCAATCGTGAGAATGTATTTGATACGCCGGAAGCTAAGGACTTGCTCTGGCTTTTGCAAGCGGTGTTATCACCAGAAAAGGAACGTGTACTCAGAAGTGCATTAGCCAGTAGTTTATTTGGCTTAAGTGCCCGGCAGATTGATCAGCTAAATCATGATGAAACGGCATGGGATAAGCTGGTGGATGAGTTTGACGGTTATGCCCGGTTGTGGCGCTCACGTGGTGTTTTACCGATGTTACGGGCGGTCATGGGGAAATACCGGATTGCAGAGAATTTGTTGGCAGGATACGACGGTGAGCGTCGTCTGACTGATATTATGCACATTAGTGAACTGTTGCAGGAAGAATCGTTGCAATTGGATAGCGAACATTCAGTGGTTCGCTGGTTGGCACAGCAGATTTCCCGTCCTGATCCACAGCTAGAAAGTCAGCAAATGCGTCTGGAAAGTGATAAACATCTGGTTCAGATTTGTACCATCCACAAATCAAAGGGGCTGGAGTACCCTTTAGTCTGGTTGCCTTTTATTTGCAGCTTCAAAAAACAGGAACGGGCCATTTATCACGATCGTCAGAATTTTGAAACCCATTTCAGTCTCTTTGAGGATAGTGAAAAGCTGGCATTAGCCGATGAAGAACGGTTGGCGGAAGATTTGCGTCTGCTCTATGTGGCTTTAACGCGAGCTGTGTATCACTGTAGTGTCGGTGTTGCGCCATTGATTCAGGGTAATAAGAAAAAAACCGGAGATACGGATTTACATCTTTCCGCCCTTGGTTATTTGGTGCAAAAAGGGCAGAAAGGTGATGCAGAGTTACTGGAATGCAGCTTAAATGAACTCAAAGATGACAATATTCAGGTGATACCGATAAAGGATATCGGAGATGAAAGATGGGAACCCAAAAGTGAAGATGTGCTATTGCTGGCTGCCAGAAAATTCCGGCGTTCCATTCGGGATGACTGGCGGGTGACCAGTTATTCCGGCTTACAGGGTTCGATTTCCCATAATTACATCAGTTCCCAGGCTCATGTCAGTGCGTTTGGCGAATCAGTAGAAGTGATTGTCCAATCCATTGCACCGAAACTTGATATTGACGTCCGTGGTGAAAAACAAGTTGAACCGTCATTGCTGATGACACCGCATACTTTTCCGCGCGGGGCAACAGCCGGAACGTTCTTACATTCAGTTCTGGAAGAGCTGGATTTCAGCTCCCCACCGGATCAGATCTGGCTGGCGGAAAAGCTGACAACCGCAGGTTTTGATGAGAGTTGGGCATCCGTATTGCAGCAATGGATGACGGATATCCAGACCGCAGAGTTAAATGAACAGGGAATGCGGCTTGCTGATATTCCACATTATCATCAACAAAACGAAATGCAGTTTTATTTGCCTGTTGATAATTTACTGCGTTCCAACGCACTGGATGCCTTGACTCATCGTTATGATCCCTTGTCAGCACAGTGCGCTCCTTTGTCCTTCCATCAGGTCAAAGGCATGTTGAAAGGGTTTATTGATTTAGTGTTTTGCTGGCAGGATAAGTTTTACGTGGTGGATTACAAATCGAACTGGTTGGGAGAGAGCAGCGAATCATACACTCAGGAAGCCATGGCCTCAGCCATGATAGAGCATCGGTATGATTTGCAGTACCAACTCTATACGCTGGCACTGCACCGTTATTTACGCCATCGGTTGGCGGATTATGATTATCGGCAGCATTTTGGCGGGGTGGTATATTTGTTTCTGCGTGGCATTGATAACAATAATCCGGGGCATGGTATTTATCGCTATTTGCCACCCGTTGAATTTGTTGATGCACTGGATGCGCTCTTTAGTACCGTCGATTGTACTGTTGACTGTATAAACGATGACTATGCAACTGATGAGGAACAAAGTGCATGAGTGCAGCCATGAATGGAATAATGTCATTATTGCAGCAAGCTGTTGCCCAAAAATTGCTGCGTCCGTTAGATGTGCAGTTTGCCTATGCGATGATTGAAGATGAAAATCCATTGTTATTGCTGATCACTGCCTATTTGAGTGCAGAAGTGGGGGCTGGTCATGTTTGCCTGCTTTTGAACAGGATCTCACCTGAACATTTATTTGAAGGACGACACACTGAGTTAGTGGCATCACTGTGGACTTTCGTAGGAGAACCTAATCAACAACAAATGATTGCTGCTTTGCAGGCATGTCCGGCAATAGGCGATGGGCAATCTCCTACACCGATAATACTTTCTGGTTATCGCCTTTACTTGCAGCGGATGTGGCAAAGCGAACGTCGGATAGCCGCGTTTTTTGCTGATGTGGCATTGGCTGATGATATTGATGAAATTCAGCTACGGAAAATTTTAGATGAGCTTTTTGGTGTTGCTGCTGCAAGTGAAATCGATTGGCAGAAAGTGGCGGCAGCAGTTGCTGTCACCAGTCGTATTTCTGTTATCTCTGGTGGGCCGGGAACCGGAAAAACAACGACGGTAGCGAAATTACTGGCCGCATTGATTAAATTGAACGAAGGAAAGCCATTGAATATTCAACTGGCGGCTCCTACAGGGAAAGCGGCTGCCAGGTTGACTGAATCGCTTGGTGAGGCTGTCAACAAACTTGCTTTGACAGATGAACAACGGTGCAATATCCCTGAGCAGGCACAAACCATCCATCGCTTGCTAGGTGCACAGCCTGAAAGCCAAAAACTCCGTTACCACCGTGATAATCCGCTTGCCCTTGATATCCTGATTGTTGATGAAGCCTCCATGGTAGATTTACCCATGATGGCGCGTCTGATTGATGCTTTGCCAGCAAAAGCAAAAGTGATTTTTCTGGGAGATAAGGATCAGCTGGCTTCTGTAGAAGCGGGAGCGGTATTGGGAGATATCTGTCGTTTTGCTGAACAAGGATACAGTGTCGATCGTGCAAAACAACTGACGAAGTTAACGGGTTGTCAGTTAGTGTCATATTCAGTGTCTGAGCCAGAAGATTTAACTTTGGCAGTACGGGATTGTTTATGTTTGCTGCGTAAAAGCTATCGTTTTAATTCTGCCTCTGGTATTGGGCAACTAGCTTCAGCAGTCAATCAGGGGGACAGTAAGTGTGTTGCTGCTGTATTAAGGCAATCTCTGCCTGATGTGAATTTTAATCCCCTAGCAGAAGATGAAGATTATCAGCGTTTGTTGATTGAAACCACAGAAGGTTATTACCGCTATTTGGCGCTGGTGAACGAAAAGGCATCTGAAAAGACTATCCTGGCAGAATTTAACCGTTTCAGGTTGTTATGTGCTTTAAGAGAAGGGCCGTTTGGTGTCAGTGGATTGAACCAGCGAGTGGAACAATTGCTGCATCGTAAAGGAATGATTGCTTTGCCCAAATATACGGGAAATCAGTTTATGGAGAATAGGAGCTATGCCGGGCGGCCGATCATGATCTTGCGCAATGACAGTACATTGGGACTGTTTAATGGTGATATCGGTATTATGCTTAAGGATCAGAATAATGAGTTGAAAGCCTATTTCCAGTTATCTGACGGGCAGATAAAACCTTTTCAGCCAAGCCGTCTGCCCTTACATGAAACGGCTTATGTAATGACAGTGCACAAATCACAAGGCTCTGAGTTTGAGCATACTGCATTAGTGTTGCCAACCCAGTTTTCTCCTGTTGTTAGTCGCGAGCTGGTTTATACGGCTTTGACCCGCGCCCGTGAGAAATTGACGCTATACGCACACAAGGTGGTTTTGTCCAAGGCAGTTGCGACACCCACTCAAAGGCGGAGTGGGTTAGTGGATTCGTTCTCTTGCCGTCGTGACGCAACTTGAAATCTATTGGATATATATGTGGGTGGAGTTATGTCAATGAGTTTTCAGATCCAACATCAAAATTTTGGAACGGCGTTGGTAATTGTACAGCGCCTGTTTTTCCACTGGTAACATAGTAATTTCTGCGGGTTCAAAACCTTTCTCCTGAAACCAGTGAATACTTTGAGTTGTAAGGACAAATAATCGTTCCAGTCCGATTTGTATGGCCTGATTAATAATAGCGCCTAATAACACCTCGCCACGTGAAGAATTTTGGTAATCCGGATGTACGGCAACACAGGCCATTTCACCGATTTTTTCCGCAGGATAAGAGTACAGGGCAGCACAGGCGATAGTGACATTATCGAGTTCTATCAGGGTAAACTTATCGATCTCCATTTCCAGTTGTTCCCGTGAGCGGCGAACCAGGATCCCATTTTGCTCCAGTGGACGGATCAGTTCGAGAATGCCTCCTATATCGTTGATATTGGCGCGACGGATCTGCTCAGAGCGCTCCATAACAATTTGGGTTCCGATGCCTTCGCGGGAGAATAATTCCTGGATTAGTGAGCCATTCTCCTGATAACTGATCAAATGACTGCGCCGAACTCCGCGGCGGCAGGCTTTAATGGCGCCACGTAAAAAACGTACTGCCCCGGAGGAGTAATCCCCGGTGCTTTCCAGTTTATTCAACAGTATTTCCCCCTCATTGGGGAAAATTTCTGACAAGGTATTCCCTTCCGTATCGGTGACGCCTTGTGATGAACAGAATCCTATCAGCTTTTCGGCTTTTAATTTAATCGCCAGTTGTGAAGCAATTTCTTCGGTCGTCAGGTTGAAACTTTCGCCGGTAACGGAAACAGCAACAGGCCCGATTAATACAATGGAATGGTTATCTAACTGCTGATTTATGGCTTCATCGTCAATCCGGCGAATTTTACCACTGTGGTAATAATCAATACCATCATCGATCCCTAAAGGCTGAGCGATGATAAAGTTGCCGCTGACCACGTTAATATGCGCACCTTGTAATGGCGTATTATTGAGGCTCATGGAAAGTCGGGCTGTAATATCAAGCTGTAACACGCCAGCGGCTTGTTTGATAAAATCCAGCGTTTTAACATCAGTAACCCGAGTGTATTTATGATAAATCGGTTGATAGTGATGTTGGGTGAGGTTCTGATCGATTTGTGGCCGAGCACCGTACACAATAACTAAACGAATGCCGAGGCTATGTAATAAACCGATATCATTAACGATATTCGGAAAATTTTCATGGGCGATAGCTTCACCGACCAACATAATGACAAAAGTTTTGTTACGATGTGCATTAATATACGGAACCGAATGCCGGAAAATTTCGACCAATTCGGTACGGCGTTCTTTCATGATATTCCCCTCAATTGCATTTTTATTCGTATTTTTTATATTTTTATTCTTTAGAAGGGAAATGGCAAGAGGGAATATAGATAAAAACAAAGCTATTATTTATATTGATATTTATGTTTGTTATCTCTCAGGTCGCAGCTTTGTTGGCTACGCTGCATCTTGAAATTCATAGAGTATAGCTGTTGAGATAGCAGAAAATGCTTTTTTTGATGACAGTTCCTTTATAATTAATTAGAGTCTTCCACCTAACTGTCTCTTAGATAAAAGTTACTGTCTGGTTGTTTTTAAATGGAATAAATAATGAGTCATTCAGACCATAATTCTTCACGTCGCCGTTTGTTGAAAGGAGCAGCAGCGCTTTGGTTGTTAAGTATTAGTCCGATAGGGTATGCAGCAACGTCACAAGTGATTGCTGTGCGTATTTGGCCTGCATCAAGTTATACCAGGGTGACGCTGGAGTCTAATATTCCGCTTAAATACCGCCAATTTTCACTTTCAAATCCCAACCGAATTGTTATTGATTTGCAGGGTATCCAGCTCAATAGTGTCCTGAGCAGTATAGGATCGCAGGTTCAGCAACGTGATCCTTATCTGAAACTGGTACGAGCCGGGCAATTTGATCCCAAAACTGTGCGTTTGGTGTTTGAAATTAAGCAGCCGATTGCACCACATATTTTTACTTTGCCGCCTATTGCGAAATTCAAGCATCGTTTGGTGTTAGATTTCTATCCAAAGGTAGCGAAAGCCAATGATGATCCTTTGCTGGCACTGCTTGAAGAGTACAACAGTGGAAATCTGGAAAAGCATATGCCACCGACAGAGAGGAAAAAAACAGGCAAGGCCGGGAAGAACAGGCCAATTGTGATTATGCTTGATCCCGGTCATGGTGGTGAAGATCCTGGCGCTATCGGGAAATACAAAACCCGTGAGAAAGATGTTGTTTTACAGATTGCCCGCCGTCTGCAAGCCCTTATAAAACGTCAACCGGGGATGAAAGTGTATATGACCCGTAATGAAGATATTTTTATTCCGCTGACAGTCAGGGTAGCAAAAGCACGTAAGATGCAGGCGGATCTGTTTGTTTCCATCCATGCTGATGCTTTTACTAATCGTGCCGCTAGGGGATCGTCCGTATTTGCTTTGTCAACGAAAGGGGCAACCAGTAATGCTGCCCGTTTTCTGGCCCAAACGCAGAATGAGGCTGACTTGATTGGTGGGGTGAGTAAAAGCGGTGATAAATATTTGGATCATACCATGCTGGATCTGGTTCAGACTGTGACGATTAATGACAGCCTGAAATTTGGGGATGAAGTGCTTAAGCGAATGGGTAAAGTGAATAAACTGCATAAAAACAGTGTCGATCAGGCGGGGTTTGCCGTATTAAAAGCACCGGATATTCCTTCTATTCTGGTTGAAACTGCATTCATCAGTAATTTGGAAGAAGAACGAAAACTACGTACTGCGAAATTCCAGCAACAAGTGGCTGAATCTATTTTTGCCGGTATTAAAGCCTATTTTAAAAATGGAGCAGAATTAGCACGGCGGTGAAATATCCACCCATATAAAATAAAGAAAACATTATAGAGCGTTAAATAATAGGGAAAGTGTTTCAGAGTAGTCATCTTGGCATACATAATTTTTCCATAGAGTTGATCCTGTTCCTTCCCAAGGTGGAGTAGTTGGGGTGTCATTCAGCCAAAATTGTATTTTTTTAGCGACGTTAGGATACTCTCTGTGTCTGAAAAGCCATCTTAATTCTTTTCCAGTGATATTTTTGTCGTGTTTATAAACTACAGTATCCATATTTATACCATCAAGTATAAAGTGGATATGCATATCATGAGGTAAATTTCCATTGACTATGCTTGCCCATGATAATCCGCCTTTACATTTTCTTCCTATGTCTATCTTATTATATTCATTGATGTTTTCAGTAACAGTGCGGTATTTATGGTGACTTTTCAGATGATTAAAGAAATCTCTTTTATAGTGATTATATTTGTCTTCATCCTCTTGCTTTTTGGGTTTTTCATACCAGTATCTTCTGCTGTATTCTTCCGCTCTATTTTGAAAACTGGATTTTTCCTCGTTATTTATCCAATTATTTTTTTTGTTTTTTCCTTGATAATTTTTCATAAAATTTTTCATATGGTTTAATTCGGCAGGTGTTAAATAATTATCAATAAATATTGGTGGATAAAGAGCTTCATCATTACAATGTTTAGCAATCAGAAAGTTTTTACTTTCATTAACATATTTTTTCCTGCTATCAGTTAAACCATATATTAAATCACCTTTATAAAAATTTTCTCTAAAGGGACGAAAAAATGGCATGTTGCTACCCTTATTTTAGGTCGGTTTTAAAATAGCCTAACTATAATAACAACTTGTTAATTAAATGTATTATTTTTGTATGGTTTTATAAATTATTTTAATGGAGGAGATGATTTTTGTTTACAAACAGGGGATTGACTACCCTGTGGTTGTAATATTACGCATTGAATATATACAAATAATGAATAAAAAAGAGTGATAAACAGGTTGAAAATTTGGTAAGAAGTGAGATTTTAATCAGAAAGTTGGTTGCGGGGGCCGGATTTGAACCGACGACCTTCGGGTTATGAGCCCGACGAGCTACCAGGCTGCTCCACCCCGCGTCCGTCTGCAAATGCTACATTATATCTATAAAAACAGTATCGATAAAAACGATACTAAATTGGTTGCGGGGGCCGGATTTGAACCGACGACCTTCGGGTTATGAGCCCGACGAGCTACCAGGCTGCTCCACCCCGCGTCCGTCTGCAAATGCTACATTATATCTATAAAAACAGTATCGATAAAAACGATACTAAATTGGTTGCGGGGGCCGGATTTGAACCGACGACCTTCGGGTTATGAGCCCGACGAGCTACCAGGCTGCTCCACCCCGCGTCCGTCTGCAAATGCTACATTATATCTATAAAAACAGTATCGATAAAAACGATACCGAATTGGTTGCGGGGGCCGGATTTGAACCGACGACCTTCGGGTTATGAGCCCGACGAGCTACCAAGCTGCTCCACCCCGCGTCCGATGTCGGCACACTATACTCCGGATCGATTCCGTTGCAAGCTTTTTTGTTGATATTTACCAATTTTGTTTGTTTTTTTGCTTAAAAATAAAGCTTGTTGTTTTATTTTTGTTCTCTTGTGATTTAAGCAGAGTAATCTATTTTTTTCTAACTACATTTTATTATTTATTGGGGTTTGATATTGTTTGCTGTCGAAACGGAATGGCAGGAGATAAAGTATAATATGAAACTTTGGGGCAAATATCTTTTATGTGGTGTTGTCGTTTCTCTGTTATCTGCTTGTCATTTGCGCCCGACGGAGCAAGGTCAGCAGTATAAAGATGGTCACTTTACCCAGGACTTCCGGCTTGTTAATACGCCAAATGCGCAAGGCTCTCCCGTCAATGCCGGAGATTTTGTCACTCAGGTCAAATTAATCAGCGAGTCTTCTCCCCAATTGTATGCCAATCAACGCGCTACCTTTAATGCCATCGAAAACTGGATGCAATATGGTGGAAATATTCGCAATTTAGCTCAGTTTGGTTTGCTCGTTTATCAGATGGAAGGCGAAGATAATTACGGTAATGTCAAATTTACCGGCTACTATACCCCTATATTGCAGGCTCGCCATATTAAACAAGGTGAATTTAAATATCCTTTGTACCAAATGCCAGATCAAGCGTATTCTCGCTTGCCGGATCGTGCGGCTATATATAATGGGGTTCTCGATAAAAAGTGGATCATTGGCTACAGCAACTCTCTAATAGATAATTTTTTGATGGAAGTACAAGGGAGTGGTTATGTGGATTTTGGTGACGACAAACTATTAACCTTTTTTGGTTATAGTGGAAAGAATGGTCATGTTTATCGCAGTATAGGTAAAGTGTTAATTGATAGTGGAGAAATTCCCCAGGAAGAAATATCAATGAGAGCCATTCGGCAGTGGGCTGAAAAGCATAATGAATCTGAAGTTCGGCAAATTCTGGAACAGAATCCTTCTTTCGTATTTTTTAAGCCTGAACCTTATACCGCAGTGCGGGGAGCCAGTGCAGTGCCTTTAGTCGCAAAAGCTTCAGTAGCATCGGATAAGGCATTAGTTCCTCCCGGAACAGTGTTGCTGGCGGAAGTACCGATATTGGATAACCTCGGCAAGTTTACCGGACAGTACCGAATGCACCTGATGGTGGCACTGGATGTCGGGGGAGCAATTAAAGGACATCATTTCGATATTTATCATGGTGTTGGCAGTCTTGCCGGAGAAATGGCTGGTTTTTATAACCACTATGGACGTGTTTGGATATTGAAGAAAGCATTATCTGGCTTTTTGGCAGCAAACCAGTAAGATCCTGCTCAGTTCAAACAATCGTTACCTATCTCTGCCTGATATTTTCGCGCGGAAAATAAAGTGTGTCTGATAGCATAGGTTTTATTCAGGATTTATTATTGATGCAAGTTTCTCTCTCTGATGCTTATCTTCAGCGTTTTGCTGGTACTGCACGATTATATGGCCAGAAAGCGCTTTCATTATTCTCCCGTTCACATGTTTGTGTGGTTGGCATTGGAGGTGTGGGTTCATGGGCAGCGGAAGCATTGGCTCGCACAGGTATTGGGGCGATTACGCTGATTGATATGGATGACGTCTGCACTACCAATACCAATCGTCAACTGCATACATTAGTGCAGAATGTGGGGTTACCAAAAACCGAAGTGATAGCTGAGCGGATACGGGCGATTAACCCTGAATGTCAGGTCACTTGTATTGATGATTTTGTTACGCCTGATAATGTGGCGGAATTGATCTCTGCGGATTTTGATTATGTTATTGATGCTATTGACAGTGTTCGCCCGAAAGCAGCCCTGCTGGCTTATTGCCGCCGTTATAAGATCCCTGTGGTGACAACGGGTGGTGCGGGTGGGCAGCTTGATCCAACCCAGATTCAGGTCGTGGATTTAGCCAAAACAGTGCAGGATCCTTTGGCCGCTAAATTGAAAGAACGCCTGAAATCTGATTATCGGGTCGTGAAGAACGGTAAAGGAAAATTGGGCATCGACTGTGTTTTCTCAACGGAACAATTAGTGTATCCACAATCTGATGGTACGGTTTGCGCGGTCAAAAGTACGGCTGATGGTTCAAAGCGGATGGATTGTGCCTCTGGTTTTGGTGCCGCAACGATGGTTACGGCGACTTTTGGGTTTGTTGCTGTATCTCACGCATTGAAAAAAATGGTGGCTAGAGCGGAGCGGGAAAGCTGTCTTTAATTTTAGTATGAACAGTTTTAGTATGAACAGTTTTGATACGAGCGGGCAATTTCCTGCACGGCATTAATCAAAGATTTTACGCCGTTGAGCCGCGATCCACTTAATTGCTGTTCGAGACCTGCTTGCTGAAACAGCTCGGTTAATGGCGTTTGTAAAACCTGCTCCGCCGTTTTTCTTTCCACTGTGGTCAGGATAAATGCTAATAAACCTTTCACGATGCGCCCTTCGCTGTCACCATAAAAATGTAGGCGGTTTTCAGTAAGCAATTGATGTCCTAACCAAACCCGGTTTTCACAGCCGGAAATCTCAATCTGCTGTTGTTTTAACTCATCGGGCAGGTCCGGTAGCTTTTTAGCAAGCCCGATGAGTTGCCGATAGCGATCTTCCCACAGCCGGCATTGCTCAAACTTTTCAATCAGTTGTTGCTCCGTAATTTCTGTACCAAACGGATGTGGGGCAAGGATAGGAGTTGGCAGTGATGTCATTGGTGATTTATTCCTCAAGTAGTGACAGAGCGAATTTTACTGCACTGACTAATTTATCTGCATCTTGTTGGGTGTTATAAGGCATAAAAGAAGCCCGCAGGCAACCGTTGATCCCCAAAGCATCAAGCAGTGGTTGGGCGCAGTGCTGCCCTGAACGCAGGGAAATATTCTGTTCAGCGATCAGCGTTGCCAGATCATTATGATGTATGCCTGCAAAGTTGAAGGCCAATAGGCTGGCTCTTGTCGCACGATAACTGATAAAACCCGGTATCGCGCTGAGTTGCTGCTCAGCATAATCTGTCAGGGCAACAGCATAGGATTCGGCAAGTGAAATATCGAGTGTTTTTAACCATTCCAACGTAGCAGCAAACCCGATGACTCCGGCGACATTCGGTGTGCCGGCTTCAAAACGATAAGGTATTGCTTCTGGTGTAAAACTGTCGAAGGAGACTTGAGTCAGCATTTTCCCGCCCCCTTGCCACGGAGACATGGCATTCAGCAGTGATCCTTTTCCATACAATACTCCCAACCCATTAGGTCCATAGAGCTTATGTGCAGAGAAAGCATAAAAATCGATATCTAACTGTTGTACATCGGCGGGAGTGTGAACAATGCTTTGAGCCCCATCGACCAGTACCAGACAGTTATATTGATGGGCGAGGGTTGTGACTTGTGTTAAATCAACAGTAGCTCCGGTCACATTTGACATTTGGCTGATAGCAACTAACCGACTTTTTTCATTGAGCAGTTCTGCCAGCGTTTCAATTTCTGGCTGATACTGTTTTTGTTGACATCGTTTTCCAATCGGCCATTTAACGATCTTAGCACCGGTTTGTTCTGCCAGAATCAGCCACGGTAGTAGATTGGAGTGATGCTCTTGTTCACTGACAATAATCTCATCATGGGCTGATAAGCGGGAACGAAAATACCCTTGTGCAACCAGATTAATGGCTTCGCTGGTGCCTTTGGTCCAGATAATATTTTCAGGTTGCGGTGCATTGAGCAATTCAGCGACTAAAGAACGTGCCTGTTCATAACGTAAGGTCATTGCTTGTGCAGTCTCGTGTTGACTGCGATGAACAGTTGCACTGTGATTCTGGTAATAGCGTTGAGTTGCCTCAATCATACATGTGGGTTTGAGAGAAGTCGCTGCGCTATCCAGAAACACAGTAGGTTTTGGATACTCAGAGGATGGCTGTAAAGCAGGAAATTGTCGGCGAAATTTTTCTGAATCAAAGGCTTTCATAAATTATGTTAATTTGAATGCTATGTCGTATACCTTTCGTTCTACAATCCAGAAGGTATAAAAGAATAAATTTTTCTTTAATCAAGTTTGAGGGATTTTACAGCAAAGCAGGGAAAAAAAGCACCGCAATTGCGGTGCATTAAAAAAATCACTATGGACAGACAGGGTAAATGTACAGGAAGTGAAAAAAACAGTAGCATACGCTACAAAGCCTGGTTGTCCCAGACAACTTGCAAACACAACATCACAACCACAAAGCCAAAAGTATCTATGTGCTTTTACAAATTTATATCACTCCAAATTTGCCTCGCGACAGAGCTACTTTTCGTTCCGGCTTAGGAAGTGCGCACACTATAGGGATTTGCTGGTATATCATCAATGGACAAATTATAATGATTCGGATTATAAAAACTAATACCTGAATGAAAAGAGTTACCGGTATCGTAACCATCATATAAGAAACCAACATGTCCAAACGTTTACCACCACTCAATGCGTTACGAGTTTTTGATGCTGCCGCTCGTCATTTAAGCTTTACTAAAGCGGCAGAAGAATTATTTGTCACTCAAGCTGCGGTCAGCCACCAGATGAAAAGTCTGGAAGATTTTTTGGGACTGAAACTGTTTCGTCGCCGTAACCGTTCTTTGTTGCTGACGGAAGATGGGCAAAGTTACTATCTGGATATTAAAGAAATCTTCACGGCTATCAATGAAGCTACCCGAAAACTTCAGGCACGTAGTGCCAAAGGGGCGTTGACGGTAAGTTTATCCCCTAGCTTTGCGATTCAATGGTTAGTGCCGCGGCTTTCTGGTTTTAACCAGAGTTTTCCGGGGATTGACGTCAGAATTCAGGCTGTGGATCGGGAAGAAGATAAGCTGGCAGATGATGTTGATGTGGCGATTTTTTATGGACGGGGTAACTGGCCGGGGTTGCGGACAGACCGTCTTTATCCTGAATATTTGCTGCCTGTATGTTCTCCTTCTTTGTTAATGGGGGAGCGCCCACTGAAAACACCGGCGGATCTCGCCAACCACACTTTATTGCATGATTCTTCCAGACGGGACTGGCAAGCCTATGTTCGCCAACTTGATATACAGCAGTTGATCAATGTGCAACAAGGGCCGATATTCAGCCATAGTGCAATGGTCATTCAGGCTGCGGTACATGGGCAGGGCATAGCACTTGCGAATAATGTGATGGCACAGAATGAAATTGATGCAGGTCGTCTTGTTTGTCCGTTCAATGATGTTCTGGTCAGTAAGAATGCATTTTATTTAGTTTGCCATGATAATCAGGCAGAATTGGGCAAGATTGCGGCTTTCCGTAAATGGATCCTTGCACAGGCTGCAAGCGAGCAGGAAAGATTAGGCTTTATTACTAATGAATGACACTAAACGAATGAGAGCAGGAGCAGATCGATGAACAGTCGTGCGATGCTTATTTTTTCCGGGATCAGTGGTTTCTTCTACGTGGCCTTTGGCGCAATAGGTGCCCATCTTCTGGCACCGGTGTTGCGGTCACAGCAAATGGAATGGGTTCATACTGGCCTGCAATATCAAGGATTACATACATTGGCGATGATGGCACTGGCGGCTGTGTTGATATGGCAGCCATCGGTGCAATTCAGCCGGGCAGGAATATTTTTTGCTGTGGGGATCGTACTGTTTAGTGGCAGCCTTTATTGCCTGGCCTTTTTACCGCTAAAATATTTGGTTTATCTGACACCTGTCGGTGGGCTGAGTTTCCTCATCGGTTGGTTATGTGTATTAATTGGCGCTTTGCGTCTAAGGAAATTGGCGCCTAGCCATGAATAAAGTTGCTTTGTATTGCCGCCCTGGGTTTGAAAAAGAGTGTGCGGCAGAAATTACAGATAAAGCGAGTAAGAAAGAAATTTACGGTTTCGCTCGTGTGAAAGAAAACAGTGGTTATGTGCTGTTTGAATGTTATCAGTATGATGATGCTGACCGTCTTATTCGTGAAATTCCATTTCGTGAATTGATTTTTGCCCGCCAAATGTTGGTTGTCGGTGAGCTGCTGAAAGATTTACCGCAGGAAGATCGTATTACACCGATCATTGGGATGCTGAGCGGTGTTATTGAGCGCGCGGGTGAACTGCGTGTGGAAGTGCCGGATACCAATGAAAGCAAGGAATTGATGAAATTCTGCCGCAAGTTTACGGTTCCTTTGCGTAATGCGATGCGGCAGGAAAAGATCCTGTTGGCAAAGGAAAACTATACCCGTCCAGTGGCTCATGTGTTTTTTATTGCTCCCGGATGCTGTTATGTGGGGTATTCCTACAGTAATAATAATTCCCGTTTTTACATGGGGATCCCACGTCTGAAATTCCCATCGGATGCTCCGAGCCGTTCGACACTGAAGCTGGAAGAAGCTTTTCATATCTTCATTCCTTATGACGAATGGGAAGAGCGTCTCGATAGTGGTCTGTATGCCGTAGACTTGGGGGCTTGTCCGGGTGGATGGACTTACCAGCTTGTGAAGCGCAGTATGATCGTTCATGCGGTAGATAATGGGATAATGGCTGATAGCCTGATGGATACTGGCCAAGTAAAGCATCATCGTGTGGATGGCTTTAAGTTTGAACCATCGGTAAAAAATATTTATTGGTTAGTGTGCGATATGGTTGAGAAGCCGGCTAAAGTTGCTCAGCTTATGACGGATTGGTTGGTTAAAAGCTGGTGCCGGGAAGCTATTTTCAACCTCAAGTTGCCGATGAAAAAACGTTACGAAGAAGTTGCTAATATTTTACAAAAAATTGAACGACAATTGAAAGAAAATGGCGTTAATGCCAAAATTCAGGCGAAACATTTGTATCACGACCGTGAAGAGATCACAGTGCACGTTCAACGTATCTGGTCTGTTTATGCAATGAACCGCGATTATTGATTATTGTTTGATATATCCGTCTTTATTTTTCCCGCCGTTGTTGCTTAAAGTGATCTGAAAATGCCCCGGTTATCGAGTTTCTTGCGTAACCGGGGCATTTATTTATTTTTTCTTTTATTAAAATAAAACCAATTAGCTATATTAATTTTAAGGTAACTCTTCATTTAAATTAATTTCAATCAGGTAGAAATTAATTTGTGTATTGTTAAGAAAATATATTTTTTTGTTAACGCAAACGTTTAATCAAAAATTAATAATTAGACATATAAATTAATTTTGTTTAATGTATTTTTTAAAATGATATCTTAATCATTTTTACATGGTCAAAAACTGGCGTTATTTTATTCAAGGGTTTTATTTCTAATACCTTACTTAGGAAGAATAAAAAAACTCAAGTACCCGTTATAGCTGATATATCGGGTCTGAGATTATGAGTCTTTTTTTACAGGAGATTTACATGACCTCAAAGAAAAAATATACCTATACGGGGTTATCTGACTCTAACTCTGTTCAGGATGTGAAAGCACTACTCTCAGCCTACGTTCCAAACTCTGATATGAATATTCGTGTCATGCATAAGCCTTTGGGGGATAAGGCCCCAGATGAACTTTTGCGGACTGATTTTCATTGGCAGGACAGTAAAATCGGGCCTTCTGGCACGCTGGAATTGTCCTATCATTTTCTAAAAACTGCGCCTGCTTTAATAATGTCGAAATTTGGTATTGCAGGTTTCAGTGCTTTTAATGAGGAACAAAAAGAAGCCGCAAAACTTTCATTACAGTCTTGGTCTGATGTTGCTAATATAAAATTTACTGAAGTCAGCTCACGTTTCGATGCCAATATTACTTTGGGCTTTTTTGATTATAGTGAGACTGATGATTATGCATTTGCAACTTTGCCGAGAGGACAAAAAACAATGTACTCTTGGTATCATGCTAAAGACGAAACTTTCAAAACAAATGATATTGATGTGAATGGTTATGGACGGCAGACGTTTGTTCATGAAATAGGGCATACTCTGGGTCTGGAACATCCTGCTGAATATGACGCTTCCGATGTCGTAAGACCAAGTTATATCACTGTCGGTGAATATTTCGAAGATAGCCGTGCTTATACCGTGATGAGTTATTTCAACGAGAAATACACGGGGCAGGATTTCAAAGGAAATTTCTCATCAGCGCCTTTGTTGAATGATATCTCTGCCATTCAGGCTTTATATGGTGCCAATACTGAAACCCGTAAAGGTGACACAGTATATGGTTTTAATTCCAATACTGACCGTGATTTTATGACAGCAACAGATGCTGATAGCAAACTGATATTCAGTGTTTGGGATGCGGGTGGAGAAGATACATTTGATTTCTCCGGTTTTACCCAAAATCAGCGCATTAACCTGAATGAAGGCGCTTTCTCTGATGTAGGCGGCTTGAAAGGTAACGTTTCTATTGCGCGTGGTGTAGTCATTGAAAATGCGATTGGCGGCAGCGGTGACGATATCATTGTTGGTAACAGTGCAGACAATACCCTGAAAGGGGGGGCCGGAAATGATGTCATTTATGGCGGCTTAGGCGGTGATCATCTCTGGGGTGGAGCAGGCAAGGACACATTTGTCTATCTGGATGGCAAAGAATCCCTAAAAGACAACCCGGACTGGATCCATGATTTTGTGTCTGGCGAAGACAAAATCGACTTGTCTCAGTTTAACTTCGGGGGCAAGGGGGATCTTAAATTTGTTGATTCATTTTCAGGTAAGGCAGGTGAAGTTTTACTGACTTATAACGAATCAACAGATGTAACGGATATGTCTATCAGTCTTGGAGGAGAGTTAGCTGACAACGATTTTCTGGTGAAAATTATTGGTCAGCCATCACCTGAAGCTGATTTCATTGTTTAGTAACATTCATTTTAATAAAACAAGCTGCTGCCTGTTGCTCAGGCGGCAGCCTTTTATAGGAGGGGCAATGTTACAACGACATTTAGTTTCCTTCAATGCGTTGTTTGCTTTGTTGAAATCTTGCACTTTATCAATAATGTTATCTTTGTTTTTGATTGGAGGATGTATGGCCAGTAGTTTGAATCTCCCTAAACCGACTGAACTGACAGGAATATGGCAGATATCGGATAAACATCAGGTGTGCAGCGTTGAACTCACGGATACACGTTTGCCAGAAGGCTCTATCTGGGCACTGAAAAGTGACGCTTGTCTGACAAAACTGGTAGGAAATACTGTTGCAGGCTGGCGACCGACTCCTGATGGCATCACTTTGACAGATGCTGACGGTAATAGCCGGGCCTTTTTTGGTCAGGAATCTGAACAATGGGTGGCATACCTTGTTGATGGCAGGGAACTTGTCATGACACTCAAGAAGAAGATGTAACTGTGATCAAGAAAGCGATATTAAAAAATAATATAAAGATAAGAACATAATTAAACTATTTTGCTTCTGATAATGAAGGGATTTCTGTGAAATTACGCCAGCCAAAAGATGAAATGACGGATGTTATCCGTGCACGCAGCAAAGTATTCTGGACGATTGGTTTGTTTACAGCATTTATTAACTTACTGATGCTGGTTCCCTCCATTTATATGCTTCAGATATATGATCGGGTACTGCCATCCGGTAACGAGATGACTTTGCTGATGTTGACGCTGATTACGCTTGGCATGTATGCCATCATCGGTGGGTTGGAATATATCCGAAGTATGGTAGTGATCCGGGTCGGTAGTCAGTTTGATATGTGCCTGAACCAGCGTGTTTATACCGCATCATATGAATCCAATCTGAAAAATGGCTCTACGGATGCGGGGCAGATGCTGAATGATTTATCAACAATTCGTCAATTTCTGACGGGTAGTGCATTATTTGCCTTTTTTGATGCCCCTTGGTTCCCTGTTTACCTCGGTGTCATTTTTCTGTTCAGTCCATATTTAGGGTTGTTGGCGTTGATTGGGGCACTTATTTTGGTAGCTTTGGCGGTATTAAATCAATGGTTATCTCAGTCTCCGCTGGCGGAAGCTAATAAGCTCTCTTTACGTTCCGCTAACCTTGCCAGTACCAACTTACGTAATGCCGAAGTAATTGAAGCATTGGGTATGTTGCCTACATTACGTCAGCGTTGGTTTGGTCTGCATGAGCGTTTTCTCAATTTTCAGCGTATTGCCAGTGAACGGGCAGTATCCATTACCGCAATCACTAAAACAGTACGTATGGCTTTGCAATCATTAATCCTTGGCCTCGGAGGATGGCTGGCAATTGGAGGCGATATCACGCCGGGTATGATGATTGCTGGCTCAATTCTAATGGGACGGGCATTGTCTCCGATTGAACAACTCATCCAGGCATGGAAAAGCTGGAGTTCTGCCCGTCTATCATGGCAGCGACTGGATAAATTACTGCAAGCACAGCCAGAGCGTGAAAGTGGTATGACATTACCCGTACCTAAGGGAGCATTGTTGTTAGAGAAAGTGTTTGCCACTCCTCCCGCTAAAACTAAAGCAGCTCAACCAATTGAAAAGAATAAGCAGGTTTTGCAAGACATCAATTTTTCTCTGGAAGCCGGGGATATTCTGGGAGTGATTGGCCCCAGTGCATCAGGAAAATCCACTCTGGCCCGTTTGTTGGTGGGAGTCTGGCCAGCTCAGGAGGGAGTGGTGAGACTTGATGGTGCAGATATTTATCAATGGAACAAGGATGAACTGGGAGCTTTCATCGGTTATTTACCGCAGGATATTGAACTGTTTGCCGGAACAATTGCGGAGAATATCGCACGTTTTAATGACCTTGATCCGGAAAAAGTCATTGAAGCGGCACAGAAAGCAGGCGTACATGATCTGGTCCTTAATCTTGAACAAGGTTATGACACCGTCATCGGTGCGGGAGGGATGGGGTTGTCTGGTGGACAAAAACAGAGGATTGGGTTGGCTCGGGCATTGTACGGTAATCCATCGTTAGTTGTGCTGGATGAGCCTAATTCCAATCTGGATGATATTGGTGAAAAAGCACTGAGCGGTGCGATTGGAGAATTACGGGAACAGGGAAAAACAGTTGTGGTAATTACTCACCGTCCGGCATTGCTCTCCCAAACAAATAAGATTTTATTGCTAGTACAGGGAAAAATGAAACTGTTTGGCCCATCTCAGCAAGTTATGGCGGCATTAGCACAGTCAAAGGCTGCTGAGCGTACTGCATCATGACCTGCCATCATTTTTCATAGCTTTAATACAGTTTCAGCATGGTTTTAGCATGGCTTCAACATAGTTTTAGCTGCTAGCCGGGGAAAAACTTGTCCGGGAGTAAAGATGTCCTATCAGACCAAAGTTGTTCAGACTGACATAAAGAGTGCACAAAATGATAAGCCAGGATTATTACCGCTGGATGCAAATCGCTATCTGCGGCTAGGCTGGTTGATTATCGGCATTGGCATACTGGGATTTTTCATCTGGGCGGCATTTGCCCCGCTCGATAAAGGGGTTGCCTCTTCTGGCCTTGTCGTGGTGGATGGTAATCGTAAAACGGTGCAGTCCCCGACTAATGGCATCATCAGGCAGATACTGGTGACAGAAGGAGAACATATCAGTGCAGGTCAGGTATTGGTTCAGCTCAGTCAGGTTCAAGTCAATGCCCAGATTGATTCTTTGACACAACAGTTACATACCACATTGGCAACGGAGGCGCGATTACTGGCTGAACAACAGGGGTTGGATACACTGGTTTTTTCGCCTGATTTACTGGCTCAGCGCTCAGAACCACGGTTTGACAATATCCTGGCGTTGCAGAAACAGCTTTTCATGTCACGTCGGGAAATGTTGAGAAGTGATCTGGCGGGAATACAGCAGGCAGAGGAAGGATTGATTTTCCAGATCAAAGGGCTGCGGGAAGCAATGGCAAACAAACAGCGTCAGCAGGCCTCACTTAAAGAACAGGTTACTAACCTGAGTCCGTTGACGGAAGAAGGCTATTTTCCCCGTAACCGTTATCTGGAACTGCAACGAAACCAAATTGAGTTAAGTGGCAGTATGGCTGAGATGACTGGTCGAATAGGACAACTTGAGAAGCAGCAACAGGAAACGCATCAGCGCATGATTCAACGGCAGGCAGATTATCAGCGTGAAGTACGCAGCCAGCTTGCAGATATTCAGGTTCAGGCCAATGAGCTGAAAAATAAACTGGAAACAGCGCAGTTTGATCTATCCCACACTTCTATTACGGCACCTGTTGAGGGAACAGTTGTGGGGTTGAAAGTATTTACCCAGGGAGGCGTTGTGGCATCGGGGGAGAAACTGATGGAAATCCTGCCTGATCAGAGTGCGTTGGAAGTTGAGGCACGTTTGATGGTGCACCTGATTGATAAAGTGAATATCGGGCAGAATGTTGATCTGATGTTTACTGCATTGAACCAGAACAGTACACCTAAAGTGACTGGAAAACTATTGGTCATTTCTGCCGATCGTTTAGTCGATGATATGACCAGAGAATCTTATTACCAAATCCGGGTAAGGGTTACGCCAGAAGGTATGGAAAAACTGGCTGATCTGCATATCAAACCGGGTATGCCAGTTGAGGTTTTTGTTAAAACAGGGTCACGTTCATTGTTGAGTTATTTATTCAAGCCATTGGTGGACAGAGCATCTACATCGCTGATTGAGGAGTAATAGGCATGTTCAGGAATCATCGAATGATAGGGAAATATTATGCACGATTCTCCTTGTTGGTGACCTTGTTTTTGATCATTGTGCTGACAATATTGCGTTCTGGCCCAGTTAAAGCACTTTCTTTGACCGAGGTTTATGCGCTGGCACTGCAACATGACCCAACATTTCAGGCCGCGATCAAAGAACTGGAAGCAGGGCAGGAAGAAAAAACGCTTGGTCGGGCAGAATTGTTACCCAAGTTGTCAATTAGCTACCAAAATGCCCCGAAGAATTGGCAGAAGATGGAAAACAATGTCTCAGAGCGGCGGGGTAATGCGGTTAAAGAGCGTTATGATCGGCAGTACGACAGCTACAGTGGTGCACTGGTTCTGACCCAACCATTATTCGATGTCGAAGCATGGGCACGTTATCAGACCCGTAAAGCTTATGCGTTGATGAGTGATGCCCGTTTTCGGGCTGACAGCCAGCAACTGGTTGTGAGGGTGGTGAACAGTTATGTGGCTGTCGCTTATGCGCAGGACAAACTGACACAGGTTGCTCAGCAGCAGATGGCTTATGAAAAGCAACTGGAGCTTAACCAGAAGTTGTTCGTTTCTGGTGAAGGCACCCGCACAGATGTAGCGGAAACTCAGGCCCGTTACAGTCAGGTACAGGCTGATGTGTTAACTGTGCAGGATGAGTTGGATGCCGCGATCCGTGATTTACAGTTATTAGTAGGTACTCCGTTGCCGACGGACGTACCTGTCACACGTTTATCTGATGTTGAACACTTCAAAGCAATAAAGCTGGAATTTGAACATTATGCCGATTGGGAGCAGATAGCATTACGCCGGAATCCCCAATTAGCGGTTGCCCGCCAGAAAATTGAGGTGGCGTATCATGATATTGAACGCAGTCGATCTGGTTTCCTGCCGAAACTAGAGTTATACGCTTCTCATAGTGAGAATAAATCCAGCAACGATAACAGCGTTAATCAGAAATACCGGACAGATTCTGTCGGGGTGCGTGTTTCCATGAATCTTTATAACGGCAATGCGACATCAGCATTGGTGCGTCAGTCGGCGGCTAATTATAACAAGAGCAAATTCGAAATGGATGCACAAGCCGGGGAAATACTGAATGCACTGCGACGCCATTATAATGGGTGCGTCAATGGACAGAAGCGGATACGTGCTTATGAAGTGGCGGTGGAAGCGGCAGAATTACAGGTTCAAGCCACGCAAAAAAGCGTTTTATTGGGGCAGCGGGTAAACGTGGACATATTGAATGCGGAGCAGCAACTTTATACTGCCCGTCGTGAGCTTTCCCAGGCAAAATACGACTATATGAAATCCTGGATTGGTTTGTTGAGTGAGTCCGGCCAGTTAAATAGTGAACACATTAAGTTAATTTCGCATTATTTTGGCTGAGTGATTTGGTCATCTCTGACTCAGATGATGTAGCTTAACTGCGGGTCAGCCTAAGTTGTTGCAAATTACCGTTCAGGGATAAATTAGTTTTTAGCGAAGCAACTTCACGGCAGATATAAGCCATTTCTTTGTCAGAGGCTAATTTGTTGCGCCATTTCTCTGGCTGAGTTTCCAGATGTTGGAATAAATTGTCTAATGAGCCAGCTTGTTGCAACAGAGCAACGGCTGTTTTTGGGCCGATCCCCTGAACACCTGGGATCTTGCTGCTACTGACACCCACCAGTCCCCAATAATCGGGAAGCTGGATAGGAGAGACGCCAAATTCCTGTTGTACAAAAGGCAAATCCAGCCAACGTTTTTGGAAGTAGTCACGAATTTGGATATTGGGTGATAGTAGCTGACAATAACCTTTATCTGTGGAAACAATGGTCACCTGATGCCCTGTAGCGGCAACCTTGGTTGCCAGTGTTGCCGCTAAATCGTCCGCTTCATGTCCTTCAGCATGCCAGCAAGCGACACCTTGAGTATCAAATGCTTGCTTAATCAGTGGCATTTCTTGCTGTAAATCTTCTGGCATAGCAGAACGCCCGGCCTTGTAATTAGGAAGTAGCTGATGGCGCCAGCTATGGTGTCTACCATCTTCATCAAATACGGCAACAGCATGGGTTGGAGAAGAATGAGAGATTAATTGCTTCAACGCATGTTCACAAGCGGCAATGCAAGAGCTTCCCTGCACAGCATGGATACGTCGAATCAAATTCAGGGCATCTACAATCAAAAGGTGTATCATGGTCTCTAGCTATATACTCCATCCGTGGTGTTATTCCGTGGCGACTGCCTCAGTGGATTGTTTATCTGATAATCTTATAACATGGGTCATAAGCTGTGCCACCCGGAAGTTTCATTCGATCTTGTTTCACAAAATTTTCCAATAGATTATCCATTTGGCGCATAATTTCTGCATCACCGTGAATTTTGAACACCCCATGTTTTTCAATGGATTGAATTCCGACCTCTTTCACATTGCCTGCGACAATGCCGGAAAATACACGTCGCAGAGCAGCCACCAGTTTTTCAGTTGATTGATTCGGATGTAAATCCTGATTCGCCATATTTTCATGCGTGGGTTCA
The DNA here is from genome assembly GCF_017743015.1 of Xenorhabdus budapestensis. NCBI lineage: Bacteria > Pseudomonadati > Pseudomonadota > Gammaproteobacteria > Enterobacterales > Morganellaceae > Xenorhabdus > Xenorhabdus budapestensis. The sequence continues at coordinate 3,805,035 of NZ_CP072455.1, read as the reverse complement.
AATGGAGATTGCAAATCATGAGAGATTTTCATTGCCCAGTTAAAGCTATAGGCATCTCCGGTTGAACGACGGTTTTCTTTAACCTGTGGCATAGCTGTTTTCATCACTTTGGCAACTTCTGATGGGTTCTCCATAATAATGCGATAGTGATTACGGGCCTGTTCACCCAACGTTTTGACGATAAACTCATCCAGAACATGAAAATAATCAGCGCTCTCTTTTGGCCCTGTTAATACCAGAGGCAATACCTGATTCTGATTTTCAGGATGCATCAAAATCCCCAGTAGATAAAGTAGTTCTTCTACTGTTCCAACGCCTCCCGGAAAGATGATAATGCCGTGAGCGATACGAACGAAAGCTTCCAGCCGTTTTTCGATATCCGGCATGATAATCAGTTCATTGACCAGTGGATTGGGGGGCTCGGCTGCGATAATGGAATGCTCTGTAATACCGATGAAACGGCTGTTTTTATAGCGCTGTTGTGCATGTCCGACAGCAGCCCCTTTCATCGGTGCTTCCATTGCACCCGCCCCACAACCAGTACAAACATTCAGCTCGCGTAAACCTAGTTCGTTGCCTACTTGGCGGGCATACAAGTATTCTTTTTCACTAATGGAATGCCCACCCCAACAAACGATCATATTGGGATCTTCTGCAAGAGGCAGAGCTTTGGCGTTGCGCAGAATGGAGAAAACGGTATTGGTAATGTGCATACCATTTTTCAGATTCAGAGAGTCTGCTTTTTGTGCATCAACAAGTTGAGCGTGAACAAACAGAATATCCCGCAATACTGCAAATAAATTTGCTCGTAAGGATCGAATGATCTTACCATCAACAAATGCTTCTTCTGGCGGATTAACCAGCTCCAGTTTGACTCCTCGCTCTCTGCGCAGAACGTTAATGTCAAAATTTTTATATTTTGACAGTAATTCTTTACCATTGTCAGTCTGACTGCCGGAGTTGAGCACGGCCAGTGAGCAATTACGGAAAAGACGGTATAGATCGCTGCTTGCGGTGCGTTTCAATGTATCAACTTCAAGCTGAGAGAGTGAATCCATTGACCCTAACGGGCTGACATGTGTAATCAAGAATAGCTCCTTTATACCCAAATGGGGTTTCCTGAATAATGATTTTACCCTGAAATATGTTGGGTGCTAATTGAACATTAAAATCAGCCCGTTTGGTGATTAAATGGCATTAGGATGAATGCCATCTGTGCTAATTCAATTACTGACGGGCTAATCTTCCGGTTGTTGGTACAAATGTGTCGTTACTACGCCATGGGTTAATATCCAATCCACCACGACGAGTATAACGTGCATAAACAGTGAGTTTTTCCGGGCCACACAATTCGATTAAGTCGTTGAAAATACGCTCAACACATTGTTCATGAAACTCATTGTGGTGACGGAATGAAACCAGATAACGTAATAATTTTTCCTGATCGATTTTGGGACCTTTATAGCGAATTTGTACTGAGCCCCAATCAGGTTGGTTTGTGATCAGACAATTTGATTTCAGCAAATGGCTAACCAGAATTTCTTCAACGACAGGCCCGGTTGCTGCATTGTTAAGATAATCACGATTGAACTCATAATCATCAATTTCAATATCCTGATTATCAATACATTTACCCTCAAAATCGGTAATTGGCTGTTGATTGACGTCATGCAGAGGATATAAAACAACTTCAATATCGCCTTTAGCGCAAGCGGATAAATCCTGTTGCAGGGTTTTTTGCACTGTTTCCCAATCAGTAAAGCGGGTTTGGTTAAAACTATTCAGATAAAGTTTAAAGCTTTTGGATTCGATAAGATTTTCGCTGGTTGCATTCAGGCTAACGTGACCAATAGCGACTTGAGGAACACCCCGTGAATTGAGCCAGGATAGCTCATACATTGTCCAGATATCAGCCCCGTGAAATGGGAGGTTATCGGGAGACAATCCAAGCGGCTCACGGTTCATACTACGAGGAACGGCTTGTAATAATGATGGCCCATAAGTATCGCAATAGGAAGTCGGTTTGCCGAGAGTAAGTTCGGTGAGGGTCTGATTATTTTGATACAAAGACATAAGATTCCTTAAAGCTAATTACCCTGCATGTAAGAGCTATCGGGTAGAGATTATTGTTGTTCAAATAGCTTGTAGTGTATCAAGGAATTTTGATGATTCGTATTTTTATTGTGCATTAATCATTACTTACCGTATTTATCAAGTCAGTGTCATTCGGCCTGTGTGAAGCTGAGTCTTCTTTCAGCGCTTTCATGTTGGTTTTATACGAGGGAGGAAGTTACATAACCTTTTATAATCGTAGGTCAATTGAAATAGTCGGTCACTTGAAGGAGACTCAGTCCGACTCTTGTGATCTGATTCATCACCAAATCATTAAGCGGACTGAGTTATGTCATTCATCAAATATCAAAAATCAGTTTGTTCTTGGTTGTTCCATATATTCCTGGAGAGAACCATCAAAGGCAATTCTCCCTTTGTCGACTTTGATAACCCGCTCTGCAAGTCTAAAGACTCGTGGATCATGGCTTATCATGAGCACTGTTTTACCATGAACGATATTATTCAGTGCTTCTGCAAAGTTATTTATCTTACTATTGTCCAGATAAGTGGTCGGTTCATCAAAGAGCAATATTTCCGGCGTCTTAAGGTACAGACGTGCTAAACCAACGACCTGCCTTTCACCGCCTGACAAAGAAGAGCCTTTTTCATCAATGTGTGAATCCAGACCATCTTTCAGTTTACCTAATAGTTCACTGCCACCCGCTTTAATTAACGCAGAAACCATATCTTCTCTGGTTGATTCTGTATTGGCGATGTGCAGATTATCGTATAACGTGCCTTTTATGATCTGAGTCTGTTGTGACATCACGCCAAATTTTTGCAACCAACGCTGATGATCGGGGTTATCCAGAACTTCACCAAAAATTGAAACATAACCGTCAGTTAATGGGGTTAAACCAGTCACAATATCAAATATCGTACTTTTACCCTGACCGTTATCACCAACAATAAGGATACGTTCACCTTTTTGTATAGAGATGTTCATATCTCTGAACAAAGTATCTCTGTCATTATAGGAAAACGTATTGATGTTGATATCAATAGTATCAGGATTGTAATTGCCTGTTGATTTATTGTGTTTTTTGGGAATTGGCTTATAAGAACCTAACAATTCGAAAACCCTGTCTAACAGCGATTTGAGTGAAGCAAATTTATTTAAGTGATTGCTGTATCTCTTAATCGAATCAGACATTAATTGCTCGTAGGTAAAAGCAGCAACAAAGTTACCGGGATTGATCGTTCCATCCATCAATAACAAGCCACCATACCAAAGTACGGCAATTGTTGATGCTAACTGTGCAAAAAAGCCAAGCGGAACAGATAAGGACATAAATAACCCTGTGATCCTCTCGACGTTTTTTACTTTAGTATTGGCATCATTAATTCTCTTTTTTTCTGACTCTTCAGAATTAAAAATTTTGACAGATTTGATCCAGGAAAGAGACTCTTGTATCACTCCGGTTAATCGTGAGTTATAGATTTGTAGAATTCTTTCATAAATTGCGACTCGATTAGTGATCGGTTTGCTGATCAAGGTGGTCAGACAAACCATCATAAATGCCAAAATAGCTAATTTAATATCAATCAGAGCCATGGCAATGAACGGGCCAATAATAGATAGCGTATCATAGAGAAATTCGCTATATAAATCTCTGACTCTATCCGATACGAGATAAGTATCGTTTTTTATTCTGAATGCCAGATTAGCTGAGTGAAATTTTCTGGTTATATGGTAGGGAAAAGAGAGGAAAGAATCGACCAGCGATTTCCTCATATTGTAACTTAGTTCTGACGCATTAATTGTCTGCATCCAGATAATAATAGCGTGACTAATAACAATTAATAATGATACTCCAATTAGAGAAGCAATTAATTGGTTAAATGAGAAGGAAAGAATCAACTTGTCCTTCAACAAGGTGTTAACTAATTCCTGTACAAGAAATGGAAATACTACCTCAGCTAAAGCTGCCACTATAGTAAAAGCAATAGCCAGCACTAAGGCTGTTTTTTGTTTCCGTATAAAAGAGTAAAGGAATGTAATATATTTCATATACTGATCACTGTTAAGTTATCAATTTAACTAGTATAGGCAACATGTTAAAACTTACCATCCTATAAAAATGCAGCCGACTCCATCCCTGGAATATACCTATTGTCTTTCAAGTTGCAGTTTGAAATCCATAGGGTATATATGTCCTATTTCACTAAAATACAGGTGGTTTTAAAAGTCATCATGGTGCTATATATAATGGATTAAAAACCCAATAAGCACGAGAATAATATAAACCAAAGATACTATTTATATTGTAATTAACTCAATAACTATGAGTGAAAACGATGTGGTCAATATTATCGCTTTGTTTATCACAATATTATATTACCTGTATTTTGTGAGAATATCTATTTAAATGCATAACCATGCAGGAAAGTAGCGCGCCGCTCTTCATATATTCAGATAAGTTGAATAGTTTTGGCGTTAATGCCAGTTTGGAACAAATTTTTTCCAATTCATGGTTTTTGTTCATTTCATAGATATAACCCTCCGTACCTGCTTTCAGGTCGTTGATATTAGATGAACAGAGAACATACTTATTAACTCTGACAGAGTTACAGATCCCACTGTAAGCAATATCTTTGCTTATGCTGATAATGTTGGTAACTTTTTCCAGTTCTTTCAGTTCGTCACTGCTGAACCCATCGGTATATACGAGAGTATTTTCTTTATCCAGAGAGAAGATACTGCAATCCAGATGGTAAAGATAAGGATCTCTTTCTTCCACTTTCACGATTTTAAGATCGAATTTCTCTTCCATCCAGTCGAAAGTTCTGATGTCACTTCTGATTCCATAACCGCCGACCAATACATTGTCATGCAGATATTTTAACTCAGCTTCACCCTCAAAAAAGTAAGGTGCAACTTCAGTTTTATAGCCTAATGATTCAAAGAAACGCACCCCAATAGGTGTTTCTGATCTTCTGATTTCTGATGCAAAATTGGCAACTATTGCTGTTGGATCTTCGTCACCAACAATAATTCCCAAGTTGGCAACATACACTTGATCTTGCAGCTCTTGATGAGTGTCAGATGGCAGCAAATAGACCAATGATTGTGATGACATAAAGCTGTACAGCTTATAAAACTGTCTTAATGAGACATTGCTGTTAACAGTAATAGCGGATTCATCAAGTTCCTCCATCCAAATATTATTTCTTACGTTGGTATTTAATGAAAATGGAGGTGCCAATAAAAAGGCTGGCATTTTTAAATCAGAAATGATATTGGGAGAATTCTTTAACATCTTAAGACCTCAAATCTAGTTTATTTTATTTGTTTATAGAGAGTTTATTTATAGAGAGCTGTCATTGATTCTAACTAACTTAGTCATGCCACCCGTGACATGTTCTTTTTCAGTCACTAATGAGGTTAATTCATCATCATCAGTAACAGGGATCACTAAGTCTACTTGTGAACCATACCGAATCATTGAGAATCTATCACCCTGATATACTGGCTTATGCTGCTGTATATGGAATGGTGTGATTGTATCAACATCATAATCACCAACCTGAACTATATAGTATTCTCTATTAATACCAGGGGAATAGACTTTATTGACGACTCGCTGATTCAGAGATAAATAATCGTCATAAACTAACTCGATATTCTCTTTATAAAAAATATTATTCTCTACATCGATCATTGGTAGATTGTTTGTTTCTAGAGGTTCATGTTCCGAGTAACTAAGGATGCCATCATAGGGAACTCTATTAATATGTACGTCATAGCATGTCATAAAGATACCAATGACAAGTGAACGCTTATCATAATTTTTATCTCTAATGATATCCTGAATGCTGTATTTTTTCCCTTTTACTTCGGTAATCGCCTCATCCGGGTTTATTATTCCGCTATAAATAACGAACCCATCAGCAGGGGATAAAAAATACCTGTCATCTGTATTAATTGTTCTCACCGGATCCCTGAAAAAACCTTCTTGAAAATAGGTTTCATGTGGGATATCAGGTAGCCCATTAAATATCGATTTAATGGCTTCTGTCATTTTGTTATTCATTATTACCTTCTAAAAAAATGTCTATCAATTGGAACAGGAAACAGAAAAAAACAACATGATGTAAACATTTACAGCGAGATATAATACAGCCTATTATTAATGATTCAATTTTATTTTATTTGGGGATATCATTATTTTTTGTTGGTCAGTAAACACAATTTCACCTAAGTTATCTGGAACGATAGATTGCTAACTAAATGTAATTATATTGATAATATAAATTATGACCGTTAAGGTAGTTTATTATATATATCTGTCAGTGACATTTATCACAAATGCAGAAAAAAGTTTAAATAATCTGTTTGTAATAGGAACAAATTTATTTTTTATCCCTGATCCCCGATAATTAAAACAACTTAATTAACATCTTTATACATATAATTAACTATTGCTTACACTGACGATAATTTTATATAGTTACTTTATAAATGATTACTTTCGAAGTTCAATCTTATTTAGCTAGAACAATTCCCTGAATCACTCAAGTTGCAGAATAAAATCCGCAACTTGAACAACGAAAGGATATAGCTATGACATTTAATGTTACTTGACTGAATGTAATTTTTTATTTACCGGAAAGTAGCTTTTCTAACAATGGTGATCTGAATAAGCCATATGGATCAAATTTCTTTAATGCGTTAACGGCTGAATACCAGTTAGTATCAGTGGGTAATCCATCAGTAAACGAAGCAGGAATTTTCTTGGTTAATATATCTTCGTCATCCCATGCTGCGTTTTTACTGTATGCCCAACCTTTACTCCATTCGACACGAATAGATGCGTAAGAACCGTCAAACTCCTTAAATAACCATTGTTCAAGTCTGTTATAGAAATCAGCGGCATATTTCGCTCCTGGCAGGGTTAAAACATCAAGCCAAATAGCAACATCCCATTCTGGATGATCCGGGCGTGGGCGGATCGCAGATAAACTTGGCACAACAGCATCTTTTTGTACTACTTCAGAAGGTGTATCCAGCCCTGAAACACGGATCTCGATTGGCCCGTTGACAGGATATTTTCCATTTCTCTCATATTCTTTTATCAACGTCTTCCATTGTGAGTAAAAAAGATTGAGGACTTTCTGAATATTATCTCGACGGGTTAATATTGCGTAACCATTTGCAGTAACACGTAATGTAGTCGGCTTGACATAGAGTAATAAGTTTTTACTCCAGCCCCAGAGGTCGGCTCCCCCAGTTAAAAAATAACTTGCCATGATAAAATATTGGCCTGCCCCAAATGCCGGCGTGATATTTGGGAGGTTATGGGTTAGCTTTTTGATTAAATCAGATAGCTGAATGGGAATATTATCGGAAAATGGATAATTGTACGGCTGTGTAACCTGGACGCTGGAAAGGGGCTTTTCAGGTGAGATACTCCATACCTTTAACCAAGGATGAATTGTAAATGGAAATAAAATGGCTTCAACACGACCACTTTTATCAAGGAAATGGCTGAAAGTTTTTTTATTTTTTTCATCTTGTACAGGAGCAAATAATTCTGCTGCCGGGATATTAATAATACTTTCACACCGAAGACGTTGGTTTTTTCCTGCCTGAAGCTCGACATTTAAAATCAGAGAACACCCTAAATGAACAAGAAGAGGCGCACAATTCGGATCATTTCGTTTAAAGCGCTTAATGACATATTGTGCATTTTTCTCATCCCACACTACAGCAGACAAAGACAGTATAGAGTTGCTGAGTGAACCATAACTGTGACCTGACTGAGGTTTTTCATGCAGCGCTTTTATACCTGTCCCATGACCACCTATTGCCAGTACTCCCCCCAGTGTTAAATCACCCGGTGCTGGGGTAGCTGTAAAGCCTATTTCTTGTTCTTCCATTTTTGTCGTAAGTGTTTCCATCAATACGCCAGTTTGCGCGGTAACAATTGAATATTGAGGAAGGTGCTTAATACTTATTTGTGTAAAATGTTGTGTGAGATCGATAAGTATAATGCGGTTACTATTCTGACCTTTCGGTGGAATGATCAGAGGAGACCAGTTATGTGATTCACCCACAACTCTCAATTTATAATTTTGTTTCCAGGCCCAATTGACGACAGAAATAACATCTTTGTCAGAATTAGGTATACAGTATGGAATATTCTCTGCATGAATTTCTTCTGACCAATTGGTAAAGCGGCGATATGTTAGTTTTACATTTTCAGGGAAGTTAATTAAACTGTGTTTTTTCTTAATGTCAGTATATTCTTTATGTAGTTCATGGTTTTTTTTATTTTTATTTTCTGTATTCATATTGTTATTGATCTATTTTAGGTAAATAAAATCACCATTCTAACTTCATGTTTTTAATATGAATATACAGTGATGTTATTTTTTATATTAATATCATGTTTAATTTATTGCTTGCAGACGTTTTTTATTGACTATACCCAATAAATCTGAATCGAATGCAAAAGGTATGTTACTTGAAGGGAGTTAATTCTTTTTGTAACTGTAAATAGTATCATTTTTCATACTATTACTTTTGACAGTGATGCCGCCCGAAATCTATTAGGTATAGTTGTTATTTCGTTGAAAAACGTATAGGAATGGGTAGAACAACAGTATTGGACTGAAAAATGGAAGAAATAATCATATGACTTTCAATGTGACAGAGGCACTTTCTGACTTTACCAAACGCTATGTTGAACTGTGGCAGGAAGAAACGGGGTTACCACCCGCCAGCAGCGAGCTGTATGGTATACCTTCACCTTGTATCGAACGGACGGGGAACGGTGTAGTGCACTGGCTTCCCAAACCATTTTCTGTCCGGGAAAAACTCAGTAAGGTAGAAAATGCGCTGGAGATTTGTTTGCAGGACTCAATCCATGATTACTATGTCACGCAGTTTGCTGGTGATATGACTGTCAATTTTGAGGAGCAAGCTCTCAATTTGATTCAGGTATGGAGTGAAGATGATTTCATCCGATTGCAGGAAAATCTGATAGGCCATCTTGTGACGCAGAAACGGCTGAAACTTCCACCTACGGCATTTATCGGAACAACGGATACAGAGATGCAACTGGTTTCTGTATGTAATCTGACAGGACAGGTGATACTTGAACAGTTTGGCAGCCATGAACGAACCATCTTATCTGCTGATTTAACGACCTTTCTTTCCACTATCAGTCCTGTGACAGTTTTGTAGATGCAGATATCGGTTTAATTTTTTGTGAGAGATATCTTACATAATATGTAAGATATCTCTCATAATCATATAATGAATATCTTTGATGAATATTATTTTTATTTTATATCAATAATATGCAAATTATTATCATGATATCTTTCTTATAGCGTACTTCTTCTGCTGATTCAGATAGCTTGTTTCAACCCACCGAATAATAGATCCTTTTGTTATTCCATTAGGAATCATAGCAAAAAAATCATTAAGGAATCGAACCATCAGGAAGGTGGCTCAGGGACGAAAAGGTATAGGCAGGTTTGCCGGATACTATCAGTATAATGATCTTTTAAGGAGTAACTGACAGGGATGTATTTTATCAGGGAATGAGCAGGAAGCGACCAATTTAGCAGGACTGCTATGACAATCAAATAAGAGGGGAGATTTTGTCTCCCCTCTTATTTTGTGACACTTTATCTTGCCACAAATTTTCCGCTGAAATCGAACAATGGTACTCTTACGGTCTAATGACGTGATGGCAACTTCTGTCATCAGAACATCAGTCATCAGCACAACTGAGATAAGATAAATAACCATGAGTATCGAGACACAAATTCTACACAAATTACAGCTTATTGAAGCCACTATGAAAACAGTTGGTTTATGGCAGAGCTATTCTCCTAAACCAGAAGTGTTTGAAAGCACAGAACCTTTTTCGATTGATACTATGGCTGCTGAAGAGTGGCTCCAGTGGGTGCTCATTCCGAGAATGTGTGCTCTGATTGAACAGAAAGCTTGTCTACCGACGGAGTTTGTCATCGCACCATATTTTGAAGAAGTATATAAGGAAGAAACAGAACGTTATTTGCCGTTGCTTGAGCATCTGCGCGAATTGGACAGTCTGTTTGTACCGGGGGATTTTACACAGAATAGTGACACGGAATAGTTGATATGTTGGAGATTATTTATCAGGATGAACACATTGTTGCTGTGAATAAACCTGCGGGCTGGTTGGTTCATCGTAGCTGGCTGGCTCGTCATGAAACCGTGTTTGTCATGCAGACACTGCGCGATCAACTTGGGCAGCATGTTTTCCCTGTTCATCGGTTGGATAGACCAACATCGGGCGTTTTGTTGATGGGACTGTCAAGCGAAGTGGCAAGAATACTTTCTCAACAATTAGAATACCAGCAGATGCAAAAAACCTATCATGCGGTTGTGCGTGGTTATGTCGACGGAGAAGATATTATTGACTACGCATTAATGGAAGAGTTGGATAAAATTGCGGATAAGTTCGCGGATACGGATAGGGAAGCACAATCAGCAATTACTCATTACCGTGCATTGGCGAAAATTGAGTGTCCGGTTGAAATTGGGCGCTATCCGACATCACGTTTTAGTTTGTTGGAACTGAAGCCCAAAACTGGCCGTAGGCATCAGTTGCGGCGGCATATGGCGCATATCCGTCATCCCATCATCGGGGATACTACACACGGGGATTTGCGACAAAATCGAGGAGTTGCTAAATATTATCAAACGGGAAGATTAATGCTGCATGCAAGCCATCTTCAGCTTCAGCATCCGGTGACAGGAGAAAACCTTCTGTTGACTGCCCGATGGGATTCACCGTGGCAGTATTTGCTTGAACAATTTGGCTGGCAAGGTGTTGTGCCAGAGCTGGAATGTCCACGCCCGATAACTTTCGAGTTGTAGCCAAAAATAGCAGCTTGAAAAATAAAGGGGCCAACCACTCACGAATAAAAGCAGTATCAAACATTAAAGAGATCAATATCTATGGCAAAGATTGGTATTTTCGTTGGTACAGTTTATGGTAATGCGCTGGCGGTTGCGGAAGAAGCGCAGCAAGTTCTTGAGCAGCAAGGACATGAGGTCGAGGTCTTTGAAGATGCGACTCTGGAACAATGGCAAGTGTATTTGCAACAGGTTGTTCTGGTGGTGACATCCACAACCGGACAAGGTGATCTGCCTGATAATATTCAACCGCTTTATACCGAGTTGAGTGATCAATTGGGCTATCAACCTGATTTACGTTATGGCCTAATTGCATTGGGTGACAGTAGTTATGACACATTTTGCGGAGGCGGTCATACCTTTGATGAACTGTTACAAGAACAGGGCGCTAAACGGTTCGGAGAGCTTTTGTTGATTGATGCCGCTGAAGTGGTTGAGCCGGAAGTCTTTGCCCAGGATTGGGTTGAGGATTGGGGAACCTTGCTATAGGATTTCTGTCACACCGCTTATACCCTTCATTTTGGTCAGGTCAATTTACGAAGAGGAATAAGCGGTGTATAACACGTCTGACTTAATTACTTACGAGTCAGTTTTTCCAAATCTGCTTCGATTTCTGCAATCTTATTGGCAACAACATGCTCAAGATGACGTAAGTCGTCCAGAATTTTGTGTTTTAAATCTACCTCTGCTTGCTCACGTTTGCAAATTTGATCCAGTTCCTCAAGCACATAACGCAGATTAGTGTTGATCTCTTTGACTTCTTTGTAACCTTGCCCTGAGTTATCGTCAGATACCGTTTTCAGTTGGCGTGGATATTTGAATTTAACGCTTTTGGCAAAAAATTCACCTTTATCTTTACGGAAATAAATCTTAAGAATGTCGTTATTCGCTTCCTGACGGATGCTATAGCGATCAATATCTTCAGGATGTGTGATCCCCAAACTCTTCAAGTTATCGTACATAGCGCGTTACCTAGTCACCTAAATAAAAATGAAATGGAAAAGGCAAAAATGGTAGATTTATTATCCATTTCGTCATTGTTAAAAGTCAATTGGTTAATCGTTAGGAAAAAATCGAACAAAAAGTAACAAGTTCGCTTATTGAACTTAGGGTTCAATCCAACTAATATCCAATGAAGAAATATTTATCAATTTGATAACTGCGTTATTTATTTTAAGTGAGAAGAAGGGGGGAAGATCTGCCTAAGAGATTGATAGATCCTCAGAAGATCAATGAGGTTTTCGCTCACCTAAATGAAAGTTCAGATAATCATGCCTTCTATAACTTCATTAATGAGCGGAGCAGAGATCACAAATCAGATAAAAGGGTTAATGCTTCCTCCCGGCTATCGTATGGTTCGTGTTGATAGACGATTGAGTGATTGGATTAGTCAGTCTCATTTCGAATTAGCTTTGGTTAATGATGCCTCTAAGGAGGTTGCTTATTATAACCGAGTGGTTATACAGTCAGATGTTGTATTGAATTGTCGGCCTGTAACACAAATTCTTGTTTGGCGTATCAGGACTCCTCAGCATAGAGCAGTATTACGTGACTTAGCAGGCAAGGTGTTTTTGATTATCTCATTGAACGATATAATGTCATTGTATCAGATATGAATCCGGCTACTGATGGTATGGCTTTTTGGCAGGATCGGATGTATGACGCATTGGCATACAGCATGTATGTTTATGCCTATGATATGATTACTTGTGAGTTACGCAGGATCCTGGCTGAAGATGATGTTAGCCGCCAAGAAATGTGGTTATGGGGAGACCCGGAACATCATCAGAATAGGTTAGCAATCATTTCTAAAGACGAATTATCAGTTAAATAAAGTGGTTTCGGCAAGGTGGAATTTTATATCGTTCAAGAAAAAACCCCGTTATTTTTAACGAGGTTTATATCTGTTAGCAGGTTGAATCAATTAATTAGATGGTTTTTGCTATTTTTAATATTTAATCAATATTTCTCAGCAATTCATTAATGCCAACCTTGCCGCGAGTTTTAGCATCCACTTTCTTCACAATAACAGCGCAATACAGACTGTAACTGCCATCTTTGGAAGGCAAGTTGCCGGATACGACGACAGATCCCGCTGGTACACGGCCGTAGTGGATTTCGCCTGTTTCACGATCATAGATTTTGGTGCTTTGACCGATGTAAACACCCATTGAGATCACGGAACCTTCTTCCACGATAACCCCTTCTACGATTTCAGAACGGGCACCAATAAAGCAATTGTCTTCAATAATAGTTGGATTGGCTTGCAATGGCTCCAGCACACCGCCAATGCCAACGCCACCAGACAAATGAACGTTTTTACCGATTTGGGCACAGGAGCCGACAGTTGCCCAAGTGTCTACCATTGTACCTTCATCTACATAGGCACCGAGGTTGACGTAAGATGGCATTAACACTGTATTACGTGCAATATATGCTCCCTGACGGACTGCCGCGGGAGGCACGACACGGAAACCTTCTTTTTCGAAACGAGCCTGATCATAATCAGCAAACTTCATAGGCACTTTGTCGAAATAGCGGCTTTCAGCCCCTTCCATAACTTGGTTGTTATTAATACGGAAAGAGAGCAATACTGCTTTTTTCAGCCATTGATATGTGACCCATTCATCTGCGATTTTTTCAGCGACACGCAGTTTACCACTGTCCAGCATTTGAATGACTTGGTTGACGGCGTTACGAGTTGCCTTGTCAACGGTCACAGGTGTGATGTCGGCGCGGTTTTCAAATGCATTTTCAATAATGGCCATTAATTCGGTAATGGATTGTAATTGCTGCATTGGTATGGGATCCCTCATATTTAGTCGAATATTGGTTAGTTAAAGTTATACTTTATCCTTGGTGTTAAGGGCTTCTGTCAACCTTTCTGATAATTCCTCTCTGATTTTTTTATCTAGTGCCAGGAGATCTTTGTTAGCCAGCACAAAAAAATCTTCCACGCGTTCACCGATAGTTGTAATGCGGGCACCATGCAGGGAAACTCCTAATTCAGCAAAAATACTGCCAACCCGTGCCAACAGCCCCGGTTGATCCAGCGCAACCAGTTCCATATAAGTACGGCGGGGATTTTGTGTCGGTAAAAAATTCACGTTAGGCGGAACATCAAAATGACGTAATTTCGCTGGTAAGTTACGTATTTTAGGGGCTTTGGGATGAGGAGTATTAATGGCTTTGAGTAAAGCCCGGCGAATGGGTTCATGACGATCTGGTGCCAGTGAGTGATCGTTCGGATCCAGTATGACAAAGGTATCCATCGCCATTTCATCCCGATTGGTAAAGATCTGGGCATTATGGACGCTTAAGTTACGTCGATCTAACTCTCCAACAACGGCAGCGAAAAGAGAAGGCCGATCCTGACACCAGATGAAAATTTCCGTTCCTCCATGAGAAAATGAGGCACTGATTAATACCATTGGTTCCGGTGATTGATGGTTAACCAGATGGCTGGCGTGCCAGGCTAACTGATCCGGTGTATGACGCAAAAAATAATCTGCATGACAGCGGCTCCAGATGTTATGTAATCTTTCTTCGTCAATAGCTTCCTGACGTAGCAGAGCCAGAGCTTGTAGGCGGTGATGGCGGATACGCTCACGTAAATCAGGTGTATTCTGTATTCCCTTGAGTAACTGGGTTTCGGTAGTGAAATAGAGTTCGTGCAACAGGCTCTGTTTCCAATTGTTCCATAGTTTGGCGTTTGTGGCGCAGATATCTGCGACAGTAAGGCAGAGTAGGTAATTCAGGCGATTTTGATTTTTGACCTGACAGGCAAATTGCTGAATGACTTCGGGATCTTGGATATCCCGTCGCTGTGCAGTGATTGATATAAGCAAATGATATCGAACGAGCCATTCTACTAACTCTGCTTCACGAGTTGTCAGCCCATGTTGTATGGCAAAGGTGAACGCATCTTTGGCACCCAGCTCGGAATGATCGCCGTTACGCCCTTTGGCGATATCATGGAAAAAAGCAGCCAGTCGCAACAATTCAGGTTGTGGAATACGAGGATAGAGTTCGACACATACAGGGTGGAGCATGCGGTTATTTTCATCAGCAAAGCTTTCCAGCTTCTGCAATACCCGAATAGTATGTTCATCAACGGTATAAACATGGAACAAGTCAAACTGCATTTGACCGACAATATTACTCCAAAGTGGCGTATAGGCACTTAGAACACTATGGCGATGCATTGGGAGCAAAGCGCTTTTGACCGCATGAGGATGGCGCAGGATTTTCATGAAAATTTTTCGGGCCTCAGGCAGTTCACACAAAGGCTGTCTGAGATTTCTGCGGGCATAGCGAAGTTGGCGCAATGTAGTGGAGTAGATCCCTGTAATCTCCTGATGGACTGCCATATGATAAAACATTTTCAGAATTGCGGCAGGATCACGGCTAAACAGTGTGTCATCAATCACATCAATAAGATCTCCCCGCAACTGAAATGTATCATTCAGAGCGCGTGGCTTTTCGTCAGGCTGTAGTGTCAGAATTGCTTCATCAAAAAGTTGCAGCAGCATGTTGTTCAGCTCACTGACACGGCGCATCATGCGGTAGAAATCCTTCATCATCCGCTCAACAGGTTGATTGCGTTCTCCTTCATACCCGAGAAGCCGAGCTACACTGAACTGGCGTTCAAACAGCAGTCGGTTGTCATAACGGGTAACGGCCAGATGGAGGGCAAAACGGATACGCCAGAGAAAATTCTGGCATTCGTTTAATTCATTACGCTCCTCAAAGGTCAGAAAGCCAAAATCAACCATTTCATCTAAAGATGTTGCCCCGAAATGGCGGTGAGCAACCCAAAGTAAAGTATGAATATCACGTAATCCCCCTGGGCTGCTTTTGATATCGGGTTCCAGATTATAGCTGGTGCTGTGATAGCGTTGATGGCGTTTTTTCTGTTCGGTTAATTTGGCGGCAAAGAATTGGGCTGATGGCCAGAAATCATCACTGAAAATTTGCTTCTGTAAGCGGAGGAACAGGGGTAAGTCACCACAAATTAAACGGGATTCAATAAGGTTTGTGGCGATTGTCAGATCAGCAAGCCCTTTCTCAAGGCACTCTTCGTATGTTCTGACACTGTGACCGACTTCCAGACGAATATCCCAGAGCAGCGTAATGAATTGCCCTATGCGGGTTGATTGCTCTTCAGTCAGAGGAGACTCACTCAGTATTAGCAGGTCAATATCAGAAAGAGGGTGCAACTCGCGTCGGCCATAACCACCGACCGCAATCAGGGAAAGTGAATCTATCTGATCAAACCCTTGTTGCTGCCATAATCGTGTCAGAAGCCTGTCAATATAATCACTGCGGGTATAAATCAATGCTGTCGGAGAAATGCCAGCTTTGAATGCTTGCTCAAGCCACAATTGAAACTCATCGATATGCTGTTTCAGTGCGGGACACTGAAGGTCATTGTGGGAAAATTCCACTGGAGACAGAGGAGGAATAGGAGCATGCGCAAAAGCAATATCAACTGGCATATTCAGAAACCTATGATAAGAAAACCGTGAGATGAACAGGCGTTAGTGGTCGATGATGAAGCCCTGATGGGGACAGTTTATGTACAAGAACTGTATTTATCAATATCCTATTCAGGGTCATGCATTCAACGTATTGATTGGCTCTAAATATAATATTCTCTTTCGATAAAAGTTCCGAATTGTCTGTACACCAGAAGGCGACATTGAATCGAGAGAGCTTTTTCAAGCGTTTCTTGAGTGTTTGTTTGCTTCGTTTGCCGAAAGTATGTGCAATGATACGCTTTAGTCGAGGTTCCCAAGCATACCATAGCCAACGTTGTTGCTTTTTATTTCCAACAAAAGACCACATTCGTCAACTTCGCAAAAAATAAGATGAATTTCCACATTATCCAGAGGGCGTGTTGTTACACATCGCGGGCAGAGTTTTTTAAAGTGTGAACAACCGCATTAATGCTGATATGTAATGCCCGTGCGGGTATCACGAATACCTGCATTATTCATCGCGAGATCAACAACTTTTTCTTTAATTCCGGCTTCGCAGGCACGATAGGAATAGTCAAGTTGGAAAGTGCGATTACAAGACAAACAACGATAACGTTGATGACCACCTCTACCCGTACCATGCTTTTTGACATCTTTTGTCTGATCGCAAAAGCGACACTTCACGTCAACCGTTGCCACAAAAATTCTCCCTCATCAAAAAATGGCTATTATATCTAAAGAACAACGCGTTGAATTCGTGACCATTTAGACATATAGGTTATGCTCTTTGATATTTCTATGAAGAGAAAGCGGGCATATTATATTTAATACAGATTGATGTTTTGAATAGATGAATTATTTAAGCCCAACTCGGTATTGGGCTTTTAAGGTCTGGCTTTGCCTATTTTTATGGTTGTATATTAACTAATACGGCTGAAATATGTGGTTCTTCTTCTTTACGCCATGTCATGATTTCGCAACCATTGTCAGTAACAACAAGGGTATGTTCATATTGCGCAGACCAGCTGCGATCTTTAGTTTTGACTGTCCAGCCATCTTTCATGGTACGGATACGGAAATCGCCGGTGTTGACCATAGGTTCAATAGTGAAGGCCATGCCTTTTTGTAGAATAACGCCACCGTCATCAGCATCGTAATGAAGCACGTGAGGTTCTTCATGGAAACCCCTGCCGATACCGTGACCACAATATTCGCGAACTACAGAGTAATCGTGATTTTCCACGTATTGCTGAATTGCTTTGCCGAGGCTGCGCAGACGGATACCCGGTTTAACCATTTTCAGGGCAAAGTACAGGCTCTCCTGAGTGATACGGCACAGGCGTTCGCCCTGAATAGTTGGTGTACCGACAATAAACATTTTGGAAGTATCACCGTGAAATTCATCTTTAATCACAGTTACATCAATGTTAACGATGTCGCCTTCTTTCAGTACCTTGTCATCACTTGGAATACCGTGGCAAACCACGTCATTAACAGAGATACAGACGGATTTGGGGAAACCGTGGTAACCCAGACAAGCAGAAATGGCCTGTTGTTTATTCGTGATGTATTCGTGGCAAATGCGATCAAGTTCACCAGTGGTTACGCTCGCCTTAACGTGCGGTTCGATCATCTCCAGAACCTCTGCTGCCAGACGCCCGGCAACGCGCATTTTCTGAATTTCTTCGTCTGTTTTGATAGTAATAGCCATGAAATCAGTCCATCAGAATCGGGGAGTTACCGATTCTTTGATATTAATTAAGAAAAAAATGATGATGGTAATGGTATCAGCCCACTGTATATCTAACAATAACTGTTGATCGCCAAGACTAGCAGAAAGCTGTAACAAATGTTGGTGTATGGGCGCGGTTTATGGTATAAACCGCGCCGGTATTCTGTGTAATTGTTTCCTGTAGAAGCAGTATTACAGAAATGCTGAATAAACTCATTTGTGTAAATAACACACACGGATCGGCACATACACCGGGGTGCTCTCATGTGGCTAATTCGTATGAATATCCTTCATATGGTATGAATAGCACACAGTTAAAGAGTCGGTGTCATGGGATCTGTGGAGGCATAACCCCAATTAACTTTATGAGGTCTAAAATGGCAACTGTTTCCATGCGCGATATGCTACAAGCGGGCGTTCACTTCGGTCACCAGACTCGTTACTGGAACCCAAAAATGAAACCTTTCATCTTTGGCGCTCGTAACAAAGTTCATATCATCAATCTGGAAAAAACTGTTCCAATGTTCAATGATGCTTTGGCAGAACTGAACAAAATTGCTTCCCGTAAAGGCAAAATTCTGTTTGTTGGCACCAAACGTGCTGCAAGCGAAGCAGTAAAAGAAGCAGCACTGAGCTGTGACCAATACTTTGTTAACCACCGTTGGTTGGGTGGTATGCTGACCAACTGGAAAACTGTTCGTCAGTCAATTAAACGTCTGAAAGATCTGGAAGTTCAGTCTCAGGACGGTACTTTTGACAAGCTGACCAAGAAAGAAGCGCTGATGCGTTCTCGTGAACTTGGCAAGCTGGAAAACAGCCTGGGCGGTATCAAAGACATGGGCGGCCTGCCTGATGCTCTGTTTGTTATCGATGCTGAACACGAACATATTGCTATCAAAGAAGCAAACAACCTGGGTATCCCAGTATTCTCTGTTGTTGATACTAATTCTGATCCAGATGGTGTTGATTTCATCATCCCTGGTAACGACGATGCAATCCGTGCAGTAAAACTGTACCTGAACGCTGCGGCGACTGCTGTTCGTGAAGGCCGTTCACAAGATCTGGTTGTTCAGGCCGAAGAAGGTCTTGTAGACGCTGAATAATAAGGCATGCTCGTTCTTGAGCCCCTTATTGACCAGGTATTGAAATATATTGGTTAGGGGGCCTGTTATGGCCCCCTTTACTTATCTGATATAGAACTACTATCTGATAACTTTCCACGCGGAATATTATCTTCCCGCGAGACACATCGAGGAATGAAACAAATGGCTGACATTACCGCTGCTCTGGTAAAAGAACTGCGTGAGCGTACTGGCGCAGGCATGATGGAATGTAAAAAAGCACTGGTTGAAGCAAATGGTGATATCGAGCTGGCGATCGATAACATGCGTAAATCAGGTCAGGCAAAAGCAGCTAAAAAAGCAGGCCGTGTTGCGGCTGAAGGCGTTATCCTGGTTGAAGTTTCAGCTGATGCTAAATTCGCAGGTATTGTTGAACTGAACTGTGAAACTGACTTCGTTGCTAAAGATTCAGGTTTCCTGGCATTCGGTAAAGAAGTTATTGCTTCCGTTATGGCTGACAAAAACGCTGACATCGATGCACTGAAAGCTAAGTTCGAAGAACAGCGCACTGCTCTGGTAGCGAAAATCGGTGAAAATATCAACATCCGTCGCGTTGCTATTCTGGAAGGTGAAGCGGTAGGTTCTTACCTGCACGGTGCTCGTATCGGTGTTCTGGTTGCTGCTGAAGGCGCAAATGAAGAGCTGATCAAACACATCGCAATGCACGTTGCTGCAAGCAAGCCAGAATATGTAAACCCAACTGACGTTCCTGCTGACGTTGTTGAGCGTGAGCATCAGATCCAGCTGGACATCGCTATGCAGTCTGGTAAACCACGTGAAATCGCAGAGAAAATGGTTTCTGGCCGTATGAACAAATTCACCGGCGAAATCTCTCTGACTGGTCAGAATTTCGTGATGGATCCAAGCAAAACTGTTGGTGCTCTGTTGAAAGAAAACAATGCTAAAGTTATCGACTTTATTCGCTTCGAAGTGGGCGAAGGCATTGAGAAAGTTGAAGCTGATTTCGCAGCAGAAGTTGCTGCAATGAGCAAACAATCTTAATTGTTTAAACGGAGCCGCCGATTGGCGGTTCTGTTTTATTTCAAGATGAATTTTACATCTGGCTGCATAGCATGGATGTGTAGT
The DNA here is from genome assembly GCF_017743015.1 of Xenorhabdus budapestensis. Classification (NCBI taxonomy): domain Bacteria; kingdom Pseudomonadati; phylum Pseudomonadota; class Gammaproteobacteria; order Enterobacterales; family Morganellaceae; genus Xenorhabdus; species Xenorhabdus budapestensis. The sequence continues at coordinate 3,784,587 of NZ_CP072455.1, read as the reverse complement.
AATTGAATAAATCGTAGTAATCCCCAATAATCCTTATCTGCTTAGGACTGAACACCATGGCAACCAATGCAAAACCCGTATATCAGAGAATCCTGCTTAAGCTCAGTGGAGAAGCCCTGCAAGGCGCAGAAGGTTTTGGTATCGATGCCAGCGTTTTAGACCGTATGGCTCAGGAAATCAAAGAACTGGTTGAGCTGGGTATTGAGGTCGGTGTCGTTATTGGCGGAGGTAACCTGTTTCGTGGAGCCGGGTTGGCTGAAGCAGGAATGAACCGTGTAGTCGGCGACCACATGGGCATGTTGGCGACCGTGATGAACGGTCTGGCAATGCGTGACGCCTTACACCGCGCCTATGTGAACGCCCGTTTGATGTCCGCTATCCCGCTGAATGGCGTATGTGACAACTATAGTTGGGCTGAAGCTATCAGCTTACTGCGTCACGGTCGTGTTGTTATTTTCTCGGCAGGTACTGGCAACCCGTTCTTTACGACAGATTCCGCAGCTTGCTTGCGTGGCATTGAAATTGAAGCGGATGTTGTGTTAAAAGCAACCAAAGTTGACGGGGTCTATTCTGCTGATCCTACAAAAAATCCTGAAGCCGTTCTCTATAATAAGCTTACTTATCAGGAAGTATTGGAGCGTGAATTGAAAGTCATGGATCTCGCAGCCTTTACACTGGCCCGTGACCATAACCTGCCAATTCGTGTTTTCAATATGAACAAACCAGGTGCACTTCGTCGTGTTGTCATGGGGGAAAGTGAAGGTACATTGATTTCTCACGGCTGATTTATCACTTCCCGTACTCAGAGACATCGGTGAAATTTGACGGTATTATCAGCGTTCTGATACGCCGAGTTTAATGACACAGGGCCATAAAATATCATGTTAATATTTATGGTCTAGAACATAACCAGCTCCCAAGGGTTTATAACGTGATTAATGAAATCAAAAAAGACGCACAAGACCGCATGGAAAAAAGCGTCGAAGCACTGAAAAACCAAATCAGCAAGGTGCGTACTGGCCGTGCTTCTCCTAGCCTGTTGGATGGCATCAGCGTTGAATATTACGGCGCTGCAACGCCATTGCGTCAGATCGCGAACGTTGTTGCCGAAGATGCGCGTACTTTAGCGATCACGGTATTTGATCGTTCTATGACCGCAGCTGTTGAAAAAGCGATTATGGCTTCTGATCTGGGTTTAAACCCATCTTCCGCTGGAACCATCATTCGCGTTCCTCTGCCACCACTGACTGAAGAACGTCGTAAAGATCTGATTAAGGTCGTTCGTGGTGATGCAGAACAAGGTCGTGTGTCCATTCGTAATATCCGCCGTGATGCTAACGATAAGGTTAAAGCACTGCTGAAAGATAAAGAAATCAGTGAAGATGAAGAACGTCGTTCACAGGACGATATTCAGAAACTGACTGATAGTTTCATCAAAAAGATTGATGAAGCACTGGCGAATAAAGAAGCAGAATTGATGGATTTCTAAGTTGCCATTTCTCGAATCAACGCCGCAGCCTTGCGGCGTTGTTCTTATTATTTGATATTACTAATATTCCATTTCGTATCACATTTCTTTCTCAAGCAATGGACATAACGATCAGGACAGATCAAACTATTGCGATTTTATGTCAGTAGAATACTTAGAGTATAAAAATGAAACGCTTAACTATCCTCGGTTCAACGGGGTCCGTCGGGAAAAGTACGCTCTCAGTTGTCAGAAATAACCCAGATAAATTCCGAGTTGTGGCACTTGTCGCCGGGAAAAATAGCGAACTTATGGCACAACAATGTTTGGAGTTTCAGCCTCAGTATGCTGCAATGGCAGATGAATATTCAGCAACAGAATTGCGGAATTTATTGCAGGAACAAGGCAGCCAGATCGAAGTCCTGTCTGGAAAAGATGCCATTTGTGATTTAGCGGCGCTGGGAGATGTCGATCAAGTCATGTCTGCCATTGTTGGTATCGCTGGGTTACTGCCAACACTGGCGGCGATTCGCAAGGGTAAGCAAGTTCTGCTGGCTAATAAAGAATCTCTTATTACTAGTGGCCGCCTGTTTATGGAGGCGGTTAGCCAATATAAAGCGCAATTACTGCCGATTGATAGCGAACATAATGCTATTTTCCAAAGTCTGCCTGAATCAGTGCAACATAACCTCGGTACTGCGAGTTTAAAAGATCATGGTATCTCCAGTATTATTTTGACAGGCTCCGGTGGACCATTCCGCAAAACACCCTTGGAAATATTACCTCATGTTACACCTGATGAGGCCTGTGCTCACCCAATCTGGTCAATGGGGCGTAAAATTTCCGTTGACTCTGCAACAATGATGAATAAAGGGTTGGAATATATTGAAGCCCGTAATCTGTTCAATGCTTCTGCTGATGAAATGGAAGTGCTGTTACATCCGCAATCAGTGATCCACTCAATGGTTCGTTACCATGATGGTAGTATCATTGCGCAATTGGGAACACAGGATATGTGTACTCCGATAGCTTATGGTATGGCTTATCCTAGTCGCATTGTATCCGGTGCGAAACCACTGGATTTTACTGAACTTAGTACACTCACTTTTGAAGCGTTGGACTATCACCGCTATCCCTGCCTTAAATTGGCGATTGATGCATGTCATGAAGGTCAGGCTGCAACAACAGCATTGAATGCAGCTAATGAAGAAACCGTCAGTGCTTTTTTACAGAATAGAATTCGTTTTACTGATATCGCCATGGTGAATCTGCAGGTAGTTGAAAAATTAAGTTTATCTGAACCTCAAAGCATTGAGGAGGTCTTAGAAATCGATAACATCGCGAGAACTTTAGCGAAAGAGGCAATCAAAGCCTTTGCTAATTAGCGAATTTCGCTAAATAAGTATATGTTTGTTTGCGTTTGGGCAAATGATATAGTTCGCAGGTAAATTATAGTTGTTATAAGAGCCATTTCGATATTTGGCACACGTTTTTGCGGGCGTATATACCCGATAGATTCTGAGTTGTCGCACAGCCAACAACGAAAGAAGCAGCTTAAGAGATCAAGGGTATATCAGAGGTAAAGGCTTTCATTCGGGTTTATTCCAGAAATAGCCGTGGTAATCGTTAACACGGCTTTTTCATGTGTGAAAGTCTTGAACCAGTAAGAAGCCAGCTTATGTTATTTAAGGATTAGTTTGAGTGATATCGCCTAGTGATTGTGGCTCATCGCTAATGTTACCCAGACACGTTGCTATCATTATGGATGGTAATGGCCGCTGGGCAAAAAAGCGTGGGAAATTAAGAGTTTTTGGTCATCGTGCTGGAATTAAATCTGTACGAAGTGCTGTGAGCTTTTCGGTTAAGAATAACATCGAATCACTGACATTATATGCTTTCAGTAGTGAAAACTGGAATCGTCCACAACAAGAAGTCAGTTCATTGATGGAACTGTTTGTTTTTGCCCTTGATAATGAAGTGAAGAACTTACATAAGCACAATGTGAAATTGTCTGTTATTGGTGATATCAGTCGGTTTAGCCCACGGTTACAGGAACGTATCCGTCGTTCAGTTGAATTGACGGCGGACAATACCGGATTGCAGCTTAATATCGCCGCCAATTATGGAGGCCGTTGGGATTTGGTTCAGAGTGTCAAGCAAATTGTTGAGAAAGCCAGAGCAGATCAGCTTAATCCTGAGGAAATTACCGAAGCAACAGTAAGTAGTTTCATGAATTTGAGTCAGCAGTCTGATGTTGATTTAGTGATCAGAACAGGAGGCGAACATCGTATCAGTAATTTCCTGTTATGGCAGATCGCTTATGCAGAATTGTATTTTACCGATATACTTTGGCCTGATTTTGATGAAACAGCTTTTGAAGGTGCTATTCATGCCTTTGCCAAACGAGAACGCCGATTTGGCGGAACACCAGACGATGCCGAAGTGGGATCATAGGAGGAGAACTTGCTGAAGTACCGTCTTTTAACTACGTTAATATTAATTCCACTTGTTGTTGCAGCTCTGTTTTTACTTCCCCCCTCAGGATTTGGGTTGGTTGTCATTGCAGTTTCAGCACTTGCTGCATGGGAATGGGGGCAATTTGCCGGATTATTGACACAGGCTAAACGTGTTACTCTGGCAGTGTTGTGTACTGTGGGGTTGCTGGTCTTGCAATACTCTTTGGCAGATCTTACTCACCTTGCTGAAAAACCACAAATTGTATATCTATTGTGGGCAGGAATGCTCTGGTGGGCTGCGGCTATTTTATTAGTTATTGCGTATCCTGCTTCAGCTTCTATTTGGAAATCCTCCGTTACATTGCGCGTGTTATTTGGTTTTCTGACGATTGTGCCATTTTATTGTGGAATGATGGTGCTACGTACCCAAGGATATGAAAATAATACTTATCACGGTGCGTGGTGGTTGTTGTATGTGATGTTGCTGGTGTGGGCTGCTGATTCGGGGGCTTACATTTTTGGTCGCACATTAGGTAAACACAAAATGGCACCTAAAGTGTCTCCGGGCAAAACGCTTGAAGGACTGGCTGGTGGATTGTTAACTGCTGCGCTTATATCATGGTTGTTCAGTAAATTTGCCCCAGTGCCTGTTATGCCTGAGAACTTATTGTTGATTTCCGCCATCGTTGTTATTGCATCTGTTTTCGGCGACCTGACCGAGAGTATGTTCAAGCGGGAATCAGGAATTAAAGACAGCAGTCAGTTGATCCCAGGGCATGGCGGTGTGCTGGACAGGGTAGACAGTTTGACTGCGGCGGTTCCTGTTTTTGCAGGGCTGGTAATGTTAATTTCTTCTGGATTTGGTCTTTGAAGGTACATTAATGGATATTCTCTGGAATCTGGCTGCATTTATTGTTGCATTGGGTGTGCTTATCACAGTGCATGAGTTTGGTCACTTTTGGGTGGCCAGACGATGTGGTATTTACGTTGAGCGTTTTTCCATCGGGTTTGGTAAAGCACTTTGGCGTCATACAGATAAACAGGGAACTGAATACGTTATTGCCCTTATTCCCTTGGGCGGATACGTCAAAATGCTTGATGAAAGGGTTGAAACTGTTGCTCCTGAACGTCGTCATATGGCATTCAACAACAAAACCATTGGTCAGCGTGCGGCAGTTGTCAGCGCTGGTCCAATCGCAAACTTTATTCTGGCTGTTGTCGCTTATTGGTTAGTTTTTGTGATCGGTGTGCCTTCGGTACGCCCGGTGGTTTTGGATATCAAACCCGATTCTATAGCAGCGCAGGCAAATATTTTGCCCGGGATGGAACTAAAAGCTGTTGACGGTATCGAAACTCTTGATTGGAACTCAGCAAGGCTGGCGTTAGTGAGTAAAGTTGGTGAATCCTCCGTTGAGGTGAATGTAGCACTAATGGACTCTTCCGATGCCATTCAAAAGACACTGGATTTGCGACATTGGGCATTTGATCCATCCAAACAGGATATCTTGCTATCTTTAGGAATTATGCCTGTTATTCCGCACCCCAGTTCTCAGGTGGATAAAATCCATCTTGGTTCGGCAGCCGAAAAAGCGGGTTTACAAAGTGGGGACAGGATCGTTAAAGTCAATGGTCAGGATATAGATGTCTGGCACAGTTTTGCATCTTATGTCAGGAAGAATCCGAATATTCCTCTAAAATTGGACGTTGCGAGAGCTGGCAGTATGATCACTTTATCATTGACCCCAGCTGCTAAAAAGCTTTCCGATGGGCGTGAAATAGGTTTTGCTGGTATCGAATTTAAAATCATCCCACTGGCGGATGAATACAAAACAGTTCAACAATATGGGCCATTCTATGCTTTTTATGAGGCTGGGGATAAAACCTGGCAATTGATGAAGCTGACCGTCAATATGATTGGCAAATTGATTGTTGGGGATGTAAAACTCAATAACCTCAGCGGCCCTATTTCCATAGCCAAGGGAGCCGGTGTATCGGCTGATTCTGGCTTGGTGTATTATTTGATGTTTTTGGCGCTAATCAGTGTCAATCTTGGGATCATTAACTTGTTCCCATTACCTGTACTAGATGGTGGACACTTGCTTTTCCTTGTTATCGAGAAGATCAAGGGAGGGCCGGTTTCCGAGCGTGTACAAGACTTCAGTTATCGCATTGGTGCTATATTGCTGGTGTTATTAATGGGGCTTGCACTTTTCAATGATTTCTCCCGCTTTTAAGGTGGGAGACCAGTTAGGAAAACGCATAACAACGATGGCGATGAAAAAGTTGCTCATAGCGTCGCTGCTGCTCGGCAGCGCCACTGCATACGGTTCAGACGGATTCGTAGTTCGGGACATTCATTTTGAGGGTCTTCAACGTGTCACCGTTGGTGCAGCATTATTGAATATGCCTGTTCGCGTCGGTGATACAGTCAGCGATGAAGATATCAGTCGCACGATACATGCCCTGTTCGCGACTGGAAACTTTGAAGATGTTCGTGTCTTGCGTGATGGCAATTCACTGGTTGTTCAGGTAAAAGAACGGCCAACCATCGCCAGCATTACTTTCTCCGGTAACAAGGCGGTGAAAGATGACATGCTCAAGAAAAACCTTGAGGCCTCCCGTATTCGTGTTGGTGAAGCCCTTGACCGCACTATGCTGTCGAATATCGAAAAGGGGCTGGAAGATTTCTACTATAGTGTTGGTAAATACAATGCCACAGTAAAAGCCGTTGTCACACCACTTCCCCGCAACCGTGTTGACCTGAAACTTGTCTTTTCCGAAGGTATTTCTGCTAAAATTCAGCAGATTAATATTGTTGGTAATAAAACCTTTGCTACCAATGAATTGCTCGATAATTTCCAACTCAGGGACGATGTTCCGTGGTGGAACCTGACAGCTAATCAGAAATATCAAAAACAGGAGTTAGACGGTGATCTTGAAAAACTGCGTAGTTTCTATCTTGATAGGGGTTATGCCCGTTTCAACATTGATTCGACTCAAGTTAATCTGACACCTGATAAAAAAGGGATTTATATCACCATTAACATCACGGAAGGTGATCAATATAAAATCTCAGGTGTTGATGTAAATGGTAATTTAGCAGGATACCAATCTGAAATAACGAAACTGACTAATATTAAACCTGGTTCATTGTATAATGGAACAGGAGTGACCCATATGGAAATGGCGATCAAATATTTTCTTGGCCGCTATGGTTACGCCTACCCTCGGGTCATGACACAACCTGAAATCAATGATGTAGACAAAACTGTGAAACTCCATGTCAACGTAGATGCAGGTAACCGTTTCTATGTCCGTAGCATACGTTTCACTGGTAATGACACCAGTAAAGACTCAGTATTACGCCGTGAAATGCGTCAGATGGAAGGGGCATGGCTAGGTAATGATCTGGTTGAGTATGGAAAAGAACGCCTCAATCGTTTGGGCTATTTTGAAACGGTTGATGTTGCAACCGAACGTGTACCGGGCAGCCCTGACCAGGTTGATGTAGTTTATAAAGTTAAAGAGCGTAATACGGGCTCCATGAACTTTGGGGTTGGTTTTGGTACTGAAAGTGGTATGAGTTTTCAGGTCGGAGTTCAGCAGGATAACTGGCTGGGAACAGGTAATGCCGTGGGTATCAATGCCAGCAAAAATGATTACTCAACGTCTGCGGATTTGTCCTTTACGAACCCTTACTTCACTGTTAACGGTGTGAGTCTGGGGGGGCGGCTGTTTTATAATGATTTCCGTGCTGATGACGCCTCTCTTTCCAACTATACCAACAAATCATACGGTACAGATGGTTCTTTTGGTATTCCGTTGAATGAAAATAACTCGTTATACTTCAGATTAGGCTATGTTCATAACTCATTATCTAATATACGTCCTCAGTTAGCGATGTGGCGTTATATGAAGAAAATGGGTAAAGAGCCGGGGTTTACGGATAAGGTCAAGTTTGATGCCAATGACTTTATGCTGACAGTTGGCTGGAATTACAATAGCCTTGACCGTGGTTTCTTCCCGACTTACGGGATTAAAGCAGGGCTGGATACGAGAATCACTGTGCCTGGCTCAGATAACCAGTTCTATAAAGTTACTCTGAACTCTGCGGGTTATTACCCTATTGATGACGATCATTCATGGGTCATAATGGGACGTGCGCGTTTGGGCTATGGTGGCGGTTTCGGTGGCAAGGAAATGCCATTCTATGAAAACTTCTATGCAGGTGGTTCCACTAGTGTTCGAGGTTTCCGCCCCAATAATATTGGCCCAAAAGCAGTTTATCTCAAAAAAGGGAAAGATGGTCTGCCTGAAGTTGATAGCAAGGCAGTATCCCAGGATGGTAATGCAACATATCTCAAGAAATGGAAATATGGTCTGCCTGAAGCTGGTAGCAGGGGAGTATCCCAGGATGCAGTAGGTGGTAATGCAACAGCAGTTGTCAGCTTCGAGCTGATTACGCCAACGCCGTTCCTGGATGCAAAATATTCTAACTCTGTGCGGACGTCTCTGTTTGTAGATGCAGGAACAGTATGGGATACCAACTGGAGCAATGTTTACGCTGGTTTACCTGATTACAGTAAGCCGAATAATATCCGTGTTTCTACTGGTATTGCGTTGCAATGGTTATCACCATTGGGACCTCTAACATTCTCTTATGCTCAGCCAATTAAAGATTATAAAGGGGATAGAACAGAGCAATTCCAGTTTAATATTGGTGGGACCTGGTAAAAAATCAATCGTTCTTGGTGGAAAGTCGTCTTATTATTAAATAAGGCGATTATAAATGTCCCAACATGTAACTAGCGTAAGTCAAAGGAGTTTATAGTGAAGAAAGTACTGTGTGCAGCAAGCCTTGGTATCGCATTAGCTTTTTCTGCTGGTGTCCAGGCGGCAGAAAAGATCGCTATCGTGAATGTTGGTGAAATATTCCAGCAACTGCCTGCTCATGAAGCTGTTACAAAACAGTTGGAAAACGAGTTTAAAGGCCGCGCATCCGATTTACAGCGTATGGAATCCGACTTGCAGTCTCAGCTCCAAAAATTGCAGCGTGATGGCTCAACCATGAAGGCGAGTGAGCGCGAAAAATTAGAAAAGGAAGTGCTGACTAAACGTAATGAATTTGCACAAAAAGCACAGGCTTTTGAAAATGATAACCGTCGTCGTCAAATGGAAGAACGTAACAAGCTCTTGGGTCGAATTCAGGATGCAGTTAAAGTGGTTGCAGGTAAAGAAGGTTATGACCTTGTTCTTGATGCAAATACCGCAGTATATGCTGCATCTGGTAAAGATATTACCTCAGAAGTATTGAAGCAGGTTAAATAAATAAATGGTTTCAATTCGATTGGCTGACCTTGCTCAGCAGTTGAATGCGCAATTACATGGTGATGGCAATATCGTCATCACTGGTATTGCCCCTATGTATTCAGCAAATAGCGAACAAGTTACATTTTTATCGGATAGCCATTATACCGAGAAACTTGCAGAGTGTCAGGCAGCGGCTGTTGTGCTGCGCGAAGCCTATTTACCTCATTGTAAGGTTGCAGCGCTGGTGGTTGATAATCCTTATCTTGCCTATGCACGCATGGCGCAAATCATGGATACAACACCACGACCTGCGCAGGATATCCATCCATCAGCAGTGATTTCTCCAGAAGCAACATTGGGCAGAAATGTTGCAATTGGGGCAAATGCAGTTATCGAATCAGGTGTTGTGCTTGGTGATAACGTTATCATTGGTGCAGGTTGTTTTATTGGCAAAAATGTGTGCATTGGTACAGGAACTCGCTTTTGGGCCAATGTTTCTGTGTACCATAATGTTGAAATCGGTGAACAATGCCTCATTCAGTCAGGGGCTGTTATAGGCTCTGATGGTTTTGGTTATGCCAATGATCGCGGTAATTGGATTAAAATCCCTCAGTTAGGCACGGTAATGATTGGTGATCGTGTTGAAATAGGTTCCTGTACTACTATAGATCGTGGTGCTCTGGATAACACTATCATCGGTAATGGTGTTATCATTGACAACCAATGCCAAATTGCTCACAACGTCACAATTGGTGATAACACTGCAATAGCGGGTGGTGTCATTTTGGCGGGGAGCCTGAAAATTGGTCGTTATTGTATGATTGGTGGAGCCAGTGTCATAAGCGGACATATGGAAATCTGTGATAAAGTAAGCGTGACTGGTATGAGCATGGTGATACGCCCTATTACTGAGCCGGGTGTATATTCATCTGGTATGCCAGCACAGCAGAATAGAGTTTGGCGTAAGACTGCTGCTTTGGTAATGAATATTAACGAAATGAATAAGCGGCTTAAATCTGTGGAACGCCAGCTTGAAGGTGACAGCAAGTAATCATACAAACGTTTTGGTTGAGCTTTTATTTTTGCGGCCTGTCTGATAACTCTTCCGGGAGTTGACGCAGGCCGTGTCGTTAATGCTGTATGTTTTGACAATATTGTTTAATAACACATTTTTTGATACTACGATTGAAATATAGACAGGAAGAGTATTTAGATGAGTGATAATCATACTCTGCAATTTGAAGAAATTTTGGATTTACTACCTCACCGCTACCCTTTTTTGCTGGTAGACCGTGTCTTGGATTTTGAGGAAGGCAAGTTTCTACGAGCAGTTAAAAATGTAACGTTTAATGAGCCATTTTTTCAGGGGCATTTCCCGGGTAAGCCGATTTTTCCTGGCGTATTGATCCTTGAAGCAATGGCCCAGGCAACTGGAATTCTGGCATTCAAAAGTGTTGGAAAACTGAAGTCAGGAGAATTGTATTACTTTGCAGCTATTGATGGTGCGCGTTTTAAACGTCCGGTTTTACCGGGTGACCAGATGATTTTAGAAGTAGAATTTATTAAAGAACGCCGTGGTGTTGCACGTTTCAGAGGTGTAGCAAAAGTCGATGGAGAAGTGGCTTGCGAAGCTGAAATGATGTGTGCCCGCCGCCGTGAGGCTTAATGTATGATAGATCTGACTGCTACTATCCATCCCTCTTCTATTATTGAAGAGGGAGCTGTTATTGGTGCCAGTGTTCGCATTGGCCCATTTTGTTATATCGGTCCGCAAGTAGAAATTGGTGAAGGGACTGAACTGAAATCTCACGTTGTGATCAATGGGATAACTAGGATTGGTCGTGATAACCAGATTTATCAATTTTCGTCAATTGGTGAAGTCAACCAGGATCTCAAATATCAGGGTGAACCCACTCGTGTTGAAATCGGTGATCGTAACCGTATCCGCGAAAGCGTGTCGATTCACCGTGGCACTGTCCAGGGCGGCGGTGTAACCAAAGTTGGCAGTGATAATTTGCTGATGATTAATGCCCATATTGCCCATGATTGTATTGTCGGTGATCGTTGTATCATTGCTAATAACGGTACATTGGGGGGGCATGTTATTCTTGGTGATTATGTGATTATCGGTGGAATGACGGCAGTTCATCAATTTTGCCAGATTGGTTCCCATGTTATGGTGGGTGGTTGTTCCGGCGTTGCTCAGGACGTGCCTCCTTATGTTATTGCACAGGGTAACCATGCCACGCCTTTCGGTTTGAATATTGAAGGTCTGAAACGTCGTGGATTTGATAAAGAATCGCTGCACGCTATTCGTAATGTGTATAAGGAACTTTATCGCAGTGGAAAAACCTTGGAAGAAGCCAGAAAAGAGATTGAAATTCAGGCTACAAACAACCCACATGTGAAAGTATTCAGTGATTTTCTGGCGAGTTCAGCAAAATCCAGTCGTGGCATCATTCGTTAAGTAGATGAAGGATACTCCTTTGACTACCTTTTCTTCTGTTAATAATCAGCGTTCACTGATAATTGGCTTAGTCGCCGGAGAAACATCCGGTGATATCCTTGGTGCGGGGCTGATCCGTGCATTGAAAGCTAAAATCCCTGATGCCCGTTTTGTGGGTGTCGCAGGTCCTCTTATGCAAGCTGAAGGTTGTGAAGTCTGGTATGAGATGGAAGAACTGGCGGTCATGGGGATCGTTGAGGTTTTAGGGCGTTTGTCCCGCCTGTTGAATATTCGTAAAGATTTAACGACGCGTTTTACTGAGTTGAAACCAGATGTCTTTATTGGCATTGATGCTCCTGATTTCAATATCACCTTGGAAGGTCGGTTGAAACAACAGGGGATCAGAACTATCCATTACGTCAGCCCATCGGTATGGGCATGGCGTCAGAAACGGGTGTTCAAAATCGGTCGTGCGACAGATCTGGTACTGGCATTTTTGCCGTTTGAAAAAGCGTTCTATGATCGATTTAATGTTCCGTGCCGGTTTATTGGTCATACAATGGCAGATGCAATGCCGCTGCAAACTGATAAAACTGCCGCCAGGCAAACGTTAAATATTCCATTAGATGCTCATTGTCTAGCGCTTTTGCCAGGTAGCCGCCATGCCGAAGTAGAAATGCTGAGTACCGATTTTCTCAGAACTGTACAATTGCTAAGGAAGCATTTGCCTGATTTGCATGTATTGGTTCCATTGGTAAATGCCAAACGGCGTGAGCAATTCCAGCATATAAAAGATGAGATCGCACCGGAATTATCTATTCATTTATTAGATGGTAAAGCTCGTGAAGCCATGATTGCCAGCGATGCAACTTTACTGGCATCCGGTACAGCAGCACTGGAATGCATGCTGGCTAAATGCCCAATGGTAGTGGGCTATAGAATGAAACCTTTTACCTTCTGGTTGGCAAAGCGTTTGGTGAAAACACCTTATGTCTCCCTGCCTAATTTGTTGGCAGGTAAAGCGTTAGTCAAAGAGTTACTACAGGATGAATGCCAGCCAGAAGCACTGTCAGAGGCATTGCTGCCGCTCTTGCGTGGTGGTGCTGAGGTGGAAGCGTTGAAGCAGACCTTCCTGCATTTGCATGAAAGTATTCGTTGTGATGCCGATGAGCAGGCGGCACAGGCGGTACTGGAGTTAGTGAGAAGATAATGAATTTTGTTTATCCTCAGGCGAATTTGATTGCCGGTGTTGATGAAGTTGGGCGTGGCCCGCTGGTAGGTGCAGTGGTTACTGCGGCAGTTATTCTTGATCCTGCCAACCCCATTGCAGGCTTGATGGATTCGAAAAAACTGACAGAAAAACGTCGTGAAGCGCTTTATCTGGAAATCAAAGAAAAAGCGTTGTGTTGGAGCCTTGGGCGCGCTGAGTCAGAAGAAATTGACCAGCTCAATATCCTCCATGCCACAATGCTTGCTATGCAGCGGGCTATTGCAGGTCTGGCTATTCAACCTGATTATGTTTTGATTGATGGAAATCGTTGCCCTGTATTATCGATGCCAGCACAGCCGGTAGTAAAAGGAGATAGTTTGGTAGCGGAGATCAGTGCCGCTTCTATTCTGGCAAAAGTAATACGAGACAGGGAAATGACTGAACTGGATAAACAGTTCCCTGAGTACGGTTTTGCGAAACACAAAGGTTATCCCACCGCCCTGCATTTGGAAAAACTGTCTCTGTTGGGGGCTACGGAACACCATCGTAGAAGTTTTGCGCCAGTCAAACGTGCGCTGGCTCTTGGATAAAAATCTGGAATAAGTATCTGGGCAGACTATGACAGAACCACGTTTTGTGCACTTACGTGTTCACAGTGATTATTCAATGATTGATGGCTTAGCCAAAACAGGCCCACTGGTAAAAAAAGTGGTCAAACTTGGTATGCCTGCATTTGCAATCACGGATTTTACTAACCTGTGTGGCTTGGTGAAATTCTATGGTAGTGCCCATAGTGCGGGTATTAAGCCCATAATTGGGGCCGATTTCTACATGGAAAGCGATCAGTTGGGTGATGAATACGCCCATCTGACCATTCTGGCCCGCAATAATGAAGGTTATCAGAATCTGACCTTACTGATTTCCGAAGCCTATCAGAAAGGCTATGGGGCAATTGGCCCAACTATCAAACAAGAGTGGCTGGTAAAACATAAAGCGGGGCTAATATTGCTGTCTGGCGGACGTATGGGTGATGTCGGCAAGTTTTTGTTGCGTGGCAACCATGTGTTAGTTGAGCAATGCCTCGATTTTTATCAGGAACACTTTCCAGATTGCTACTATTTGGAACTCATCCGCACCGGACGTCAGGATGAAGAGACTTATCTTCATGCTGCTGTTGAATTAGCAGCAGAAAAAAATCTTCCAATTGTAGCAACCAATGATGTCTGTTTTCTGGAAAGTGAAGATTTTGAGGCTCATGAAATTCGAGTTGCCATCCATGACGGCTATACACTCTCTGATCCTAAGCGTCCGAAAAAATACAGTCCTCAGCAATATCTGCGCAGTGAACAGGAGATGTGTGGGCTTTTTTCTGACATCCCTGAAGCATTAGAAAATAGCGTAGAAATTGCGAAACGTTGTAATGTTACGATCCGTCTTGATGAATATTTCTTGCCAAAATTCCCGACAGGGGGTATGAGCACTGAAGACTATCTGATTGAAAAATCAAAACAGGGTTTAGAGCAGCGCTTAACATTCCTTTATCCTGATCCGGCAATCAGGGCAGAAAAGCGAACAGAATATGATGAGCGTCTGGATGTTGAGTTGAAAGTGATCAACCAGATGGGATTTCCGGGCTACTTCCTGATCGTGATGGAATTTATCCAGTGGTCGAAAGATAACGGTGTACCAGTAGGGCCGGGACGTGGTTCTGGTGCAGGTTCTCTTGTCGCTTATGCCCTGAAAATTACTGACCTCGATCCACTTGAATTCGATTTACTGTTCGAACGTTTCCTTAACCCAGAACGTATTTCCATGCCTGACTTTGACGTTGATTTTTGTATGGAAAAACGCGATCAGGTTATTGAACACGTTGCTGATATGTACGGGCGAGATGCAGTATCACAGATCATCACTTTTGGTACGATGGCGGCAAAAGCGGTAATTCGTGATGTTGGGCGAGTACTTGGTCATCCCTATGGCTTCGTTGATCGGATATCAAAGTTGGTTCCCCTTGATCCGGGAATGACGCTGGAAAAGGCATTTGCAGCAGAGCCTCAGTTACCTGAAATTTACGAAGCGGATGAAGAAGTTAAGGCGCTGATTGACATGGCGCGTAAACTGGAAGGGGTGACTCGTAACGCAGGTAAACATGCGGGTGGGGTAGTTATTGCACCGACCAAAATCACCGATTTTGCTCCTATTTACTGCGATCCAGAAGGTCAGAACCCGGTCACCCAGTTTGACAAAAATGACGTGGAATATGCTGGATTAGTGAAGTTTGACTTCCTCGGGCTGAGAACATTAACCATCATAAACTGGGCACTTGAGATGGTGAATGCACGTCGTACTAAGAAAAATCTGGAGCCGATTGATATTGCGGCAATTCCACTGGATGACCAGAAAAGTTTCGACATGCTGCAACGTTCTGAAACGACTGCTGTGTTCCAGCTTGAATCCCGTGGCATGAAAGATTTGATCAAGCGTCTGCGCCCTGACTGTTTTGAAGACATGATCGCTCTGGTAGCACTGTTCCGTCCGGGGCCGCTGCAATCAGGCATGGTGGATAACTTTATCGACCGTAAACATGGGCGGGAAGAAATTTCTTATCCAGATGTCGAATGGCAACATGAGTCCTTAAAGCCTGTATTAGAGCCAACCTATGGCATTATCTTGTATCAGGAACAGGTGATGCAGATTGCACAGGTATTGGCGGGTTATACCCTCGGTGGTGCAGATATGTTGCGCCGTGCGATGGGTAAGAAAAAACCAGAGGAGATGGCTAAACAGCGCTCAGTATTTGAAGACGGCGCGGTAGAACAGGGGATAAATGGCGAACTTGCAATGAAAATCTTCGATTTAGTGGAGAAATTCGCAGGTTATGGCTTCAACAAATCTCATTCTGCTGCCTATGCGTTGGTTTCTTATCAGACATTATGGCTAAAAGCCCATTACCCGGCAGAATTTATGGCTGCCGTAATGACGGCTGATATGGATAATACAGAGAAAGTCGTTGGTTTGGTGGATGAGTGCTGGCGTATGGGGCTGAAAGTTTTGCCTCCTGATATCAATAGTGGCTTGTACCATTTTCACGTCAATGATGAAGGCGAAATTGTTTATGGCATTGGCGCGATCAAAGGTGTTGGTGAAGGGCCGATTGAAGCCATTATTGAAGCTCGTCAGAAAGGTGGGCACTTTAAAGAGCTGTTTGAGCTGTGTGCCCGCGTTGATATCAAAAAACTGAACCGCCGAGTGATGGAAAAACTGATTATGTCAGGCGCATTCGACAGGCTGGGGCCACACCGTGCAGCCTTAATGTCCTCACTGGAAGATGCTCTGAAAGCAGCGGATCAACATGCCAAGGCCGAGGCCATTGGTCAAACGGATATGTTTGGCGTGCTAGCAGAAAAGCCTGAACAAGTTGAGAATTCATATGCCAGTACGCCAAAATGGCCGGATCAGGTGGTATTGGATGGTGAGCGGGAGACTCTGGGGCTATATTTGACCGGTCATCCGATCACCGGTTATTTAAAAGAGATTGAACGATATACGAATGGATTACGTCTAAAAGACGTGAATCCAACACCTCGTGGGCAAGTTACAACTGTGGTAGGTTTGGTGCTGACATCCAAAATTGTAACGACCAAACGGGGTAATCGGATTGGTATCTGCACATTGGATGATCGCTCAGGGCGGCTGGAAGCCATGTTGTTCTCTGATGCCCTGGAAAGATATCAGCATTTGTTGGAGAAGGACAAAATTTTAATCGCAACCGGACAAGTCAGCTTTGATGACTTCAGTGGTGGGCTTAAAATGACTGCCCGGGAATTAATGGATATCAGTGAGGCCCGTGAAAAATTTGCGCGTGGGCTTGCTATCTCGTTGTCAGACAGGCAAATTGATGAACAATTATTGAACCGTCTTCGTGGCACATTGGAACCACATCGTTCAGGTACGATACCGGTTCATCTTTATTACCAGCGGGTGGATGCCCGTGCCCGTTTACGATTCGGGGCAACATGGCGGGTAACTCCAACGGATACCCTTTTGACAGATCTACGAACTCTGCTGGGTAGCGAGCAGGTAGAATTAGAATTTGACTAAAATAGGAACGTTATGAGTCTGAATTTTCTGGATTTTGAACAGCCGATTGCCGAGCTGGAAGCGAAAATCGATTCGCTCACCGCAGTTAGCCGTCAAGATGAAAAGCTAGATATCAATCTGGATGAAGAAGTCCAGCGTCTGCGGGAAAAAAGCGTAGAGCTGACTCGCAAAATTTTCTCTGATCTGGGGGCATGGCAGATTTCTCAACTGTCACGTCATCCCCTTCGTCCCTATACACTGGATTATATTCAGCGCATTTTTACTGATTTTGAAGAATTGGCTGGTGATCGTGCTTATGCGGATGACAAAGCGATAGTCGGTGGATTGGCACGTATTAATGGTCGTCCGGTGATGGTGATTGGGCATCAAAAGGGTCGTGAGACAAAAGAAAAGATCCGTCGTAACTTTGGTATGCCATCTCCAGAAGGGTATCGTAAGGCTCTGCGATTGATGGAAATGGCAGAGCGTTTCAAACTGCCAATCATCACTTTTATTGATACTCCAGGCGCATATCCGGGGGTTGGAGCAGAAGAGCGTGGGCAGTCAGAAGCTATCGCTCGTAACCTACGTGAAATGTCCCGTTTGTCTGTGCCTGTTATCTGTACGGTTATCGGTGAAGGTGGCTCCGGTGGTGCATTGGCACTGAGCGTTGGTGATAAAGTGAATATGTTGCAATACAGCACGTTTTCTACCATTTCGCCGGAAGGTTGTGCTTCCATTTTATGGAAAAGTGCTGACAAAGCACCTTTGGCAGCAGAAGCGATGGGCAATACAGCACCTCGCCTGAAAGAGTTGAAATTGATTGATTCAGTGGTTCCGGAACCATTAGGTGGTGCACATCGTAATTACGAAGTAATAGCAGATACGCTGAAAGCACAGTTACTGGCTGATCTTACTGAATTGAGTGAGCTCAGCAGTGAAGAATTAGTGAACCGTCGTTATGAACGTTTAATGCAGTACGGCTATTGCTAACATTTGGTTGTTATTTCATTAAGCTATTTTAAAAAATGTTTCTGACCGATTAGCTGAATATAGGGGTTATTGCCGTTTATATCCCCAATTTCTTTAGATTAGCTCTATAAGCCTGACTTAAGAAATATCGTTATTTCATAACATTTGGATGGTTTGTAATTTGAGCCATCCTTTTTTAGAGTTAAAAAAAGTTCTCTTACAATATATAACCATAGTTACTACTGGATGATTTGAAAATTCAATCCATCAGTGAATCTATTAACGCATCCTAACTACGCTCCTTATAAAACTATGATCCAAATTAATTCCATTGATAAAAAATATTGCATTGTATATTAATAAAATAAAAACTATTTAGAGTTTTTCTGAGTGTTATTGGCTTGATTGTCTATGATTATATAGTTACCGACTAAGATAAGAAAAGTTCCTGCCAGTGTCCATATTGATAGATTATAATCTTCAGTAAATGTTGAGATTAACAACGCCATTATAGGCACAATGAGTAATGTATATGCGGCATGTTGCATACCTAAACGAGCGACAATAAAGAAATAAGTGGTATATCCAATAACAGATGGAAATAAAATAAGCCAACCTAGTGACAATACATATGAGAGAGAACTATCGAAGATGAAAGGAACTCCAGTAATCACAGCATATCCAAGTAGAAATAGTACTCCCCAACACATAGAATAACCAGTCATAGGTAATACATTTATTCCTTGAGATTGTAAATGATTGGCGCATACATTAGAAAAAGAGAAAGCGATTGTAGCGCCTAGAGCATAAATAAAACCGAGCCAATTCCAGTTTCCAGTAAATAACTCTGGTAGAAATACTAAAAAAATACCTATTGAATCTATCACTGCTGCTGTAATCACTGAAAATAAAAGGCGTTGCTTAAAAAATAGAGCGGCATTTAAGGTATTAAAAAAAATCACGGTGGAATATATAAGTGCAATAAAACTGCTGGTAATGAGTTCAGCTGATTGATAAATAAGTAAAAATGCCAGCGAGAAGCATAAGAATCCCATCAGTGCCAGTAATCCATGTTGTCTCCATGTATAACACTGTAAACTACCGTTTAATTGACTCAATAACAAAAGTATTAATGCTGCGATAGTAAAACGGTAGATTAGAGATATAACTGGAGAAACATCGGTAAGTTGCAATGTTGTGGCATACCAAGAAGTTCCACCAGTAAGAATCGTGAGAATATAGCAACTTATTGTATTAAAATTGGTTTTCATCATTTTCTCACAATGTTATGACCAAGCAATAATCTGATTAGGCCGTAAGAGCCCTAAAAATGATCCTGTCGCTATACGAGGGATTTTGGCTTTCTGTGTAGCAGGAAGGACGATATGTGGATTCATCGTGTTAAAAATCACGACAGAACCAACAGTGGGCTTAAACGTATAAGATTCACATTCTTCTAACAATTGGGTATCGTAAGCCTCATAAGTTTTATTAATACCGGAAAAAGTATAGGGTTGATTATACACAACAGTTTCTCCTCCTTCTTCGGGTGATGAAGCATAAAAATTCCAAGCGAGTTGGGTGCTTATCTCTCCGACTATCAATTCTCCTTTTGTAAAAGTCGGTGCATAATCTACGTGAGGATCAGTTCCGTGTGATATGACACGAATAATACCTGCAAAATATGAACCAAACGTTGATTCATTGGCTACTGAAATAGAGTAATCAGTTTGTTGGTTAATATATTGGAAAAAACGAGCAACAGGGTCAAAGGATTGTTTAATAATTTCTAAACGCTGTTCTTCAGCTTCTTTGACTTTTGTAAAATATTTTTCTTTTGAACTATTTCTGTAATGTGCTAACGATACGCCTAAATAAGAACCGGGCCGACCAAATTCGTATGCTATTGTTTTCTTTTTTAGAACGGTTTGAGAAAAATTAAAAGATTCTTGGCGGGTTGCAAAATCTGCTATTATGAGAGCAGGAATCTGGTTATCAATAACAGCTTTGAGATTTCTAGAGTTAAGTATATTGGTAGATGTAGATTTCCAAAATAACACCGTATTTTCCTTTTATTAGTAATTTTGATAAATAAATTAGCAGGTAAAGTGTTTTTTTTCCTTTCCTCTTGCAATGAGAGATTCTTTTTTCTGCCGATAATATCACAATATTATTCTGGCTTTTCATTAAAGCCGGCTCAATTTTTAATTTTTCATCCTCTTTTATAGTTCGCATGATATGTGATAACCTTAAAAAATTAGGGAAGATATCATTTGTATCCGAATTGTAGTGATATTATATATTATCGGTGTGCCGATATTTTTTACCGGATCTAGGTTGGATGCTCAGAGAATTGTGAAGTGCTATGGAAACCTTTCATTCACTTTGGGGCGGAATAATTTGCGCTATATAATTCATAATTGAAAGAAAAATATTATGTTAGAGCTTAAAAATGTTACTCATACTTATGGGGATCGTGTTGTACTAAGAGAACTGAATTTGAAACTGACTGAAAAACGGATTGCTGTTGTTGGAAGTAATGGTTGTGGAAAAAGTACTTTTGCACGTTTATTAAATGGATTATTGATACCTCAAAATGGAGATGTATTAGTTGATGGTTTAAATACCAAAACGGAAGGTAAATCTATAAGGCGTAAAGTGGGGTTTGTTTTTCAAAATCCCGATAATCAAATTGTTTTTCCTATTGTGAATGAAGATCTTGCTTTTGGAATGAAAAATCTTGGGTTTTCAAAAGAATTAATAAATCAGCGAACTGAAGACATATTAGCTCGTTATGATATGTTATCGTTACGTGATCATCCAGCACATTTATTAAGCGGAGGGCAAAAGCAACTATTGGCAATATCAGGTGTATTAGTCATGGAGCCTGATTATATTATTTTTGATGAACCAACAACTTTGCTTGATTTACGGAATAAACGTCGAATTGTAGAGGCTATTTACGAATTAGAACAGACTGTGATAGTTGTTTCTCATGATTTGGATTTCCTTAAAGAATTTGATCGAGTTTTAGTATTTGATAATGGAGAAGTCGTTGTAGATGATTTACCTTCAATTGCGTTGAATGAATATGTAAGGATGATGTCATGAATTTTACAGAATATATACCCGGAAATTCTTTTATTCATCGGATCCTTCCGAAATATAAATTACTCATGTTGGTTTTTATTAGTATACTATTGTTGGTTTTCTCTTCTTTTATTGCATATGGATTAATGTTATTTTGTCTATTATGCTTATATATTTTAACACATATATCTATTAATTTAATCTGGAAACAACTGAAACCGTTTATCTTAGTACTTTGTGTAATATTCATCGCTCAGCTTTTTTTTAGTTCTTGGCAATCTGCTGTGTTGGTTATTATGCGTTTGGTTATATTACTATTAATGGCTGCACTAGTGATGTTAACAACACGCAGTTCTGACATACTTGATGTATTGGAAAAAGCGTTGAGCGGGTTACGCTATGTTGGTATTAATCCAGCAAAGGTAAGCTTTGCTATTTCTCTTTCCCTGCGTTTTATTCCTGTAATTGCTGCGATTACATCAGAAATAAAAGAAGCACAGCGTGCGAGAGGTTTGGAAAGTAGTATTATAGCTATTGCTATTCCTTTGATAGTAAAAATATTGAAAATGGCAGATGATATTGCAGCTGCGATTGAAGCACGTTCTTATAATCCATAGAAATAATGGTATAAGAATAATTCTTAAATATCAATAAGAGAAAGATTATATGAATAGTAAAGATATTGTTTATATTGCGTTATTTTCTGCATTAACGACAGCTTTGGGTTTATTTCCACCACTAACGTTACCAATAGGTGTGCCGTTGACGGCTCAATCAATGGGGTGCATGCTAGCAGGTAGTATTATTGGAGCGAAGAGAGGTTCAATTGCTCTTTGTATTTACATTTTATTAATTGTAATAGGCTTTCCTGTTTTAGCTGGAGGAAAAGGAGGCTTGGGGGTGATGCTTAGCCCAAGTGGTGGCTTTATTCTTGCTTGGCCATTAGCCGCAGGTTTGATTGGTTATTTGTATGAGAAAAATTTAAGGTCTTTGACAATTATTAAAGAAGCTTGTTTTATCGTACTTGGGGGAATTGTTCTTGTTTATGCTATTGGCATTCCGTGGGTAGCTGTTTTTGCTGAACTGAGTTTATATCAAGCTGCTGTAGGTACTCTTTTTTTCCTTCCTGGAGATATTGTGAAGGTAATATTGGTGATATTTGTGACTAGACTTATTCGCCGTGCTTATCCTAGCATTGATATTAAAAATTAGAATATTATTTGTTAAATGATAGAGATTATGTTCTTCATTGTACTGATATTGTTTAATTTTATTCTGTTATTAAATGTAATAAAATGAATATTTATTATTGCTATACCCAATGGATTTTAAGATACAGAGCGGCGGCAAGGGTACTAATCCCCGGGAGCATAAAAACTGTATGTTTATAAAAATGGTGACCGGGGTTAGTTGTAAAAAAGAGTAGCGCAGCCAATAAAGCTGCAACTTGAAAGACGAAGGATATATCTAAATTTACGATTTTCCTTGATATTTTGAATAATCTATCTGGTATTCTACAGTAATTATTCCATCTTTTAGTTTATTGATTAATTTAGTTTCAAGTTCAGGCAATGATTTTACACAGAAAAAAGATATAGTACTTTTTCCATATTTGTATAACAGACATTTTCGGCAGTCAGGTTATGTTCTTTTTGTGATAAATGAAGCTACTTAGTTGTATGAGTCGTTTACGTCCCTAGGGATCTTGGTCGTATTGCTTTCGGCATGATATGTCGGCATTGTGATTTTTGTGGTGGAAATAATGATCTCAAGCTATCATGTTCTCTAAAATTCCTTACAGAATGTCAACATTCCTTAATAATGGATTTATTCTATGCTCAATAAATATATTATTTATGCGTTTTCCTGTGTATTCATTTGGAGTTTCATTCCGTCTATATCGCGTTTTGGTCAGAAAGAGATGGATCATTTCCAATTTTTATTCTGGTCAAATGTACTGTCTGTTTTGGCTGTCTTTCTGGTTGCGGTCATGATGGGGAGAAACTGGAAGCAACTTTTATTTATTCCTTTTCCTGTAATGATTAAGGTCCTCATATTAGGGGCTTTGGACTGTTTCTTTTATTTACTGCTCTACTATGGTTATTCTATCGAAAATGGTGTTGCTGTTTTGGCTATTCAATATAGTTGGCCGTTGATGATAATCGGACTGTCATTTCTCTTGTTCAAAGAGAAATTATCTATCAAGCAGATGATAGGTATGACAATTGGCTTTATTGCAGTTGTTATCACCTTTACCCAAGGTAATATCACCCAAATTTCTGTACAACACCCACAGGCTCTATTACTGGTGTTTAGCGGAGCATTCTGTTTTGCTTTATTGTCTGTTTTATCAAAACACTTTGCTATTGATCCTTATATCAGTACGTTTTGGGTTTTCACTAACTCAACTATAGTATCTCTCGTATTTTTATTAGCGTTCAGCAGATTCCAGTGGCCTGTGGGAAATTCTCTAATGCCAACACTGCTAAATGGCATCATATTGAATGGGATATCTTATATTATCTGGTTCAAGGCCATGAGCAGCCCTGACTCACCGAAAATTGCCTCGATCTTATTTTTATCACCAATATTGTCGATGATGTGGCTGATTTTGTTCTTTGGTGATGAATTCGTTCCGGCCTATGTGGTGGGATTAGGACTTGTTATCATATCCGGGTTACTTTGTATCAGTGCAAAGAATGAAACTTCGACGAAAAATAAATTGTCGGATGATTTGATTGAAGATTGATATTCCGAATTAAAAAAAGAGTATTAACCACAATGAATAGTGCACATGAGCCTTTGATGATTACATTGACTGATCAGATAGGGACACATAAAAAAATTTTAGTCGGATTTAGTGGTGGACTGGATTCTACCGTGTTGCTGCATTTACTGGTTCGTCTGCGCCAACAATCTTCACAAGCGGACTGTGATAAACAGAATCCAATCACATTAAGGGCAGTCCACATTCATCATGGCCTAAACGTAAAAGCGGATGAGTGGGTTGCTCATTGTTGCCAGATTTGTGCTGACTGGCAGGTTGATTTCCATGCCGAAAGAGTGAACCTGGATAGCCGGAAGAAAGGTATTGAAGCTGCGGCTCGTGATGCTCGCTATCAGGTTTTTCGGCATGAATTGCAACAGGATGAGATTCTGGTAACGGCACAACATCTTGATGATCAAGCTGAAACATTTTTGTTGGCATTAAAAAGGGGAAGTGGCCCGGCTGGCTTATCTTCCATGCCATCTTCTATGTCATTTGCTGAGACAACGCTCATTCGTCCATTACTGAATGTCAACCGTGCAGAATTAGAGAATTATGCGCAAGAACAAGGGCTGAAATGGGTTGAAGATAATAGTAATCAGGACGATCGGTATGATCGCAATTTCCTGCGTTTGAATATCATGCCACTGCTCAACCAGCGTTGGCCACACTTTCCACAAGCGGTTTCCCGTAGTGCCAGTTTGTGTGGCGAGCAAGAGCAATTATTGGATGAATTGCTTGATGATTTATTGAATTCGCTGATAACTCCAGAGGGAGCGATAGTAATTCCTCCTTTGGAAACATACTCTGAGGCTAAACGCAACGCATTACTGCGCCGGTGGCTCAATCGGCATGGAGTGAAAATGCCCGCTCGTGAACAACTTCAACGGATTTGGTTAGAAGTCGCACTTTCCCGACAGGATGCAGAACCTTGTTTCAGGTTAGGACAGTTTGATATTCGCCGTTATCGACAACAGTTATGGTTAGTTTTTCAATATCATTCACTTGTTGATATGGTTATCGAATGGAATACAGAGCAGGAATTGCTATTACCAGATGGTCTGGGAACACTTTTCCTTTCCGAAAGTGGGGAGGGTAAAGGAGGTACGGTTAACATCAGAGCACCTAAGAATAATGAGCGGGTTACAATCCGCTTTGGAATTCAGGGAAATATCAGCATTGTAGGACGGCGGCATTCCCGCCATAGTAAAAAGTTATGGCAGGAACTTGGAGTGGCTCCTTGGCTCAGGGAAAGAACGCCATTGCTCTACTATGATGATAAACTCATTGCAGCATTGGGGGTTTTTGTGACGAAAGAGGGGCAACTTTTGGCTGAAGACATGGGTTTTTCAGTTCAGTGGCAAAAAATTTTACCTTGTACTATTTCACCTCATACTTAGTTTCTCATCGGTAGAAGCCTGGATTGCGGTTTTAGGAGATTACATTACTCCTAATGTAATCTCTTGTTATTTAATGAATTAATTTTTAGTTGTTAACACTATAAGTTAAAAAATGAAAAATAGAAATAATTTATTATTGAAATTATACGAATGTGTACTAAATTTTAAAATATAGGATGATTTTTTAGAGGTAAATCCGCTTATAAATTCAAATAAGTTTGATCTTGTGGAGTTATTTATTATAAAAATAAATTGGATTATAAATTTAACCCAATTCACTCTAAAATGAGTGAATAATAAATAACATCTGGTAATCAGATGATGTCACAGTTTTTTGGGAAAATATTTTAAATATAACTCTGTCATGAAAATAATACTGTAATTTATTTAGTGTTTCATTTTGAATAAGGTTATTGTTATGAGTGCTGAAATTAATGAGAGTGAAATTAAACTTCAAATTGTACAGGCATTTTCTACAGCAATGAAAGATAAACTGGATCAAAATAAGATTGATGAAATATGTAAAGCGTTTGTTCTAATTGAATCAGGCAGTTTTTATAAAGCATCTTTTAAGATTTCTAGTCTTATATTTAAAACATACATTACTGTCTATTTAAGTAGCACTGATCGGACATTTAACGGAAAGGGTGATGCGTTAGGTACACCTGGGAAGGGGAAATATTGGGGGACATGTTACACCAGTGATTATGGAAAACTCTTGAGATATACAACTAATTATTGGGCCAACACATTTGTTGCAACTGCAGGCATATTATTTTTTGATGAGCATAACTCATTATTAGGCTCTTTCATTGGCAGTGGAGTATCAAGCGTTGTATCTGGATGTGCCGGAGAAGGTGCCTGGGATGCTATTGAGTAACTCGTTTTATATACCCAATGGATTTCAAGTTGTGTTGCGGCACGTTAGGTTATGTTGAAGCTTGCGTGTACCATGAAAACGTGGCAAGAGGAATGTTTTTTATGTTTGATTTGCATGGGTAAATTTATTTTTTCAACGATAAAAGTCCTCGCATTGAGTGAGGACTTTTTGTTATGTAGTAAGCTTTTGTTATGTAGTAAACGTGTTTTACGTGTTATTTACAATGAAGAATGCTCAATAACAACTGTTCCAATTTCTGGATTACTGAAACTGATAATGTGATCTAATCTTAATTCACGGGTTTCTTCATTTGATTCTATGAGAATATATTCGACTTTTTTTCTCAAAATCAATTTATTAGCTTTTCCCTCAAATATTTCACCACCCCGCAACTGGATATGTAAGTGAAGCTGGTTTTGGCAAGCTAGTTCAAGGCTATCGTAATCATCACAGTTAATTGGTTGATATTCAGTATCTATAGACATATTTGCTCACCACTATGTTAGTGGCGGTTATCGTGCCGCCCGTGATTGACCAAACTCAAATGCAAAAATGCTACCTACGACTATAGCACAGTAACTTTTCCTCAGATTACTGGATAAGTCTGTTGAGTTACATTGAAAAAGTCAGTAGGTTAAATCCTTACTTTACCATTACGCAACAAAATTACGCCATTATTACTTGGTTTTTCACTGTGTATTTTGAGATACGGTAAAGTAATGTCAGCCTGATTAAGAAAACTTCATATCTTATACAAGACTGATGTTATAAAGATGGTATATCTGCTGGGTTTATTGAATGAGAATTGTGATGAATAAAAACATATTACTTGCTCTTGTAGCGTCAGGAGTGCTGACAGCGGTTGGGTGTCAGAATAATCCTGCTCATCAGAATGGAGCTGTCGATCAGAATGATTTGACACCTCAAAATCAGTTCCGAATTGATGAGAAGGTGTTTAACGGTGTGATACCTTGTGCCGATTGCGCCGGTATTGAGACTACCTTACAGCTTTCAAATGATGGCGCATATATTCTGGGACAAACTTATTTGAAATCCGGACAAGAAAAACCCTTTTTTGAAACAGGGCATTGGGTCGTCAATGGTAAAAAGATAACTTTAACCAGTGATGAAGGTGAAAAAGCCTATTACCAGATGACAGGAGAGGATCTGGTTATGCTGGATATCAAAGGCGAACCGATCCAGTCGGAATTAAATTATAAGTTGGCAAAGGTGACACCCAAGAAACTGGCAGGTGAATATCGTTATTTTGCTGACAGTGCTATTTTTACCGAATGCCACAGCAGAAAATTCTATGATGCATCGGAAAATATCGAGCTGGAACGAGGTTATAGCGCAATGGGTGCGGAAGGCGGAGAGCCTGTTTATGTAGAAGTGGAGGGATATTATACTCTTCGCCCCTCAATGGAAGATGGATTGTTTGATAATGCACTGATTCAGGCAGGTAAAATCCGTTTTGATAAATCGTCTTCTTGCCAGACTAAAAAGTAAGAAGTGATCTCTTCTGCCACATATAAAAAACCTGCGTATTGCGTACGCAGGTTTTTTTGTTACTGTTTCTGCCTGACGGCAGGCTGGATGCTTAATCAGAATTAAGATTGTTTAATGTTACTTTTGAGGTAGTTAACTACGTTTTCCAGTTTCAGCATCTGTTTGTCACCATTACGGCGGCATTTATATTCGATTTCGCCATTATCGAGATTGCGATCACCAATAACCAGAGCATGTGGTACACCAATCAATTCCATATCTGCAAACATCACGCCCGGACGCTCTTTACGGTCATCGAAAATTACATCAATACCGCTGGCACGTAAGTCAGCATACAGTTTTTCGGCAACCTCTTTGACACGATAGGATTTGTGCATGTTCATTGGCAAAATTGCTACCTGGAATGGCGCAATCGCATCCGGCCAAATAATACCGCGATCATCGTGATTCTGCTCAATGGCAGCCGCGACAATGCGGGTCACGCCAATACCGTAACATCCCATTGTAACAACTTGGTTATGACCATCTTCGTTCTGTACAGTTGCTTTCAGGGCAGCCGAGTATTTTGTGCCGAGTTGGAAGATATGACCGACTTCAATACCACGTTTAATTTGTAATATACCTTGACCGTCTGGGCTGGCATCACCGTCAACCACGTTACGAATATCTGCGATTTCTGGCAGAGGCAGGTCACGCTCCCAGTTAATGCCAAAATAGTGTTTATCATCAATGTTGGCACCTGCACCGAAGTCGCTCATAACGGATACACTACGGTCAATGATAACAGGTATAGGCAGATTCACCGGGCCTAAAGAGCCAGGGCCAGCTTTGACAATAGCACGAATTTCTTCTTCGCTAGCGAACGCTAGTGGGCTGGCCACCAATGACAGTTTTTCAGCCTTGATCTCATTCAATTCATGGTCACCACGAACCAGTAATGCCACCAGTTTGTGCCCGCTTCCTTCTGTGGCATGGACGATCAGTGTTTTGACCGTCTTCTCAATCGGCAGATTGAATTGTTCTACTAATTCAGCGATGGTTTTTGCATTTGGTGTATCCACCAGACGCATATCTTCTGTTGGTGCTGAACGTTCCTGAAATGGCATGACCGCTTCAGCAAGTTCGATATTTGCTGCATAGTTAGATTCTGTAGAGAAAACGATATCGTCTTCACCGCTGGCGGCCAGAACCTGAAACTCATGGGAAGCATTACCACCGATAGACCCCGTGTCTGCTTGAACTGCGCGGAAATCCAGCCCGATGCGGGTAAAGATCTTGCTGTAGGCATCGTACATTTTGTCGTAAGTTTCTTGCAGAGATGCTTGATTGGTGTGGAAAGAGTAAGCATCTTTCATGATGAATTCCCGTGAACGCATTACGCCAAAGCGTGGACGAACTTCATCGCGGAATTTGGTCTGGATCTGGAACAAATTTAATGGAAGTTGCTTATAGGAAGTCACTTCGTTGCGGATCAGATCAGTAATGACTTCTTCATGGGTTGGCCCCAGAACAAAAGGACGGGCACCGCGATCTTCCAAGCGCAGTAATTCCGGGCCATATTGTACCCAACGGCCACTTTCCTGCCACAAATCCGCTGGCTGAACTACCGGCATGGAAACCTCAACCGCTCCAGCATTATTCATTTCTTCACGAACAATGTTTTCAACTTTTCTCAACACGCGGACACCAGTCGGCATCCAGTTGTAAAGACCAGAAGCGAGTTTACGGATCATTCCGGCACGAAGCATCAGTTTATGACTGACTACTTCTGCATCAGCAGGCGTCTCTTTTAAAGTAGAGAGCAGATATTGGCTAGTACGCATAGTAAGTTTCCATTGGATAGCAAGCTGCTTCTGGATGGCGAAATAAGATAGGGCCACCCAGCCCAGAAAATAAAGTAAGCCGCTAGTCTACCAGTGAGTTTGCGATGTCAAAAGGAGTTTTATCCCTTTCATCTTTCAAGTACTGCCGCGATGCAACTCGAAATCTATTGGGGATAGCGTGGTTCGATAGAAACTACTTCCGTTATGGTGTCGTTAACCAGCCAGCGTATGTTGAAATCCAGTATATGAGCTGCATATATTCGCTTTTCCTGCTCTTTCTGACGGTAGGCAGGACGCGGGTCTTGAGCTAAAACCTGGCGGATAAAACGCCGTAACTGAGAATAATTTACCTGATGACATAAAAGTTGATGTTCTGCGGTTGGCGAAAAACAAACATCCATATCTGCATCTGGCGCATCTTGAGCAAATCCTGCTTTAGCTTCAGGGCGCGATTCAACAAAAGGTAGATAGGGTTTGATATCGAGCACTGGTGTTCCATCCACTAAATCCAGACTACCCAGTTGCAGTAGTACACGATTGTTTTGACAATCAATGCCTTTCAACTCAACTAAAGACATGCCGATCGGATTGGGGCGGAAGGTTGAGCGGGTAGCAAATACGCCCATTTTAGCATTGCCACCTAAGCGGGGAGGACGAACTAACGGATTCCAGCCACCGTTCATCGTCTGATGAAAAACGAAAACAATCCAGAGATAGCTGAATTGTTCCAATCCACGCACAGCATCTGCCTGATTATAAGGGGCGAGTAATTCGAGTTGACCGATGCCATCTTCCACCAAACCTGGCTGACGAGGAATGGCAAACTTCTCTTTGTAAGGAGAATGAATCGTTCCTATTTGAGTAAAATGAAAATCTGTCATAAGCCTTTTTCAGTACCGAATACTTTTATTAATAAATAACTTGATAATGACTAATGAGTGGTTCTCACCGCTGTGCCTTCACAGATAGCAATCTGATAGCACCCCTGACCAGACAGGATTGCACATTGATGCAGTAGAACGGCATTGGAATTCAAGCCAGAGGCTTTTGCCAGCATCTTCTGTCGTGCAACCGCAATACTTGCCGGAGGATCTTGTAGTGTATTGCGGCAGGATTCCCCTGCAACGATACCGAGATCTTTAAATGGCGAGCCTAATAGTTCGTCTGGTTTTGTATATACCCGAACATAAGTTGCACTTTGGTTTTTTCTGGCTGAATAGTTTTCTGTCTCTGAATCCAGCCTATCAGTTTTATCAACCTGAGTTGGCAGGGAAGTACACCCAACCATAAAAAGCGCTATGAAACAGACAGGTAACATACGCATTGAAATGAATCCTTATTCTGATTGAATCAGTGTGTGTGGGATGATTGAGTATTGGTGAAACGATGATAAAAAGCATTCCCTTCTCCAATAAAAATGGGCGGATAAAAATATCCGCCCCAGAATTTTAATCTTGATTGCCTAAATATGAAAGGTTACCAACCTTTTATTGCGCCACCTTTGAAAACTTTCTGAGCTTCCTGATCGACTTCAGGTGATTGATAGGCTTTCACAAATTTTTGAACGTTTTCAGCATCTTTATTGTCTTCACGACTGACGATGATATTTACATAAGGTGAATTTTTATCTTCAATAAAGATCCCGTCTTGCTCTGGTGTTAAACCAATCTGTCCTGCATAGGTATTATTGATAAGTGCTAAAGCGATCTTCTGATCATCCAGTGAACGTGGTAATTGTGGTGCTTCCAGTTGCACAATATCCAACTGCTTAGGATTGCTGGTAATGTCCAGAATTGTTGGCAGCAAGCCGACACCATCTTTCAATTTGATTAAACCTTGTTTTTGCAATAACAGCAGAGCACGTCCCTGGTTGGTTGGATCGTTTGGTATAGCAATCTGAGAACCATCTTGTAGTTCGTCCAGTGATTTGATCTTCTTAGAGTAAGCTGCCATTGGATAGATAAAAGAATTACCAACAATTGCCAGTTTATAGTTACGCTCTTTTGTTTGCTGATCTAAGTAAGGTTTGTGCTGGAAAACATTGACGTCTATATCCCCCTTGCTCAATGATTCATTCGGTAGAACATAGTCATTGAATGTTGTCAGTTCAACATCAAGGCCGTATTTCTCTTTCGCTACTTGTTTTGCAACTTCAGCAACTTGTAATTCAGGCCCTGCAATGACACCCACTTTAATGTGGTTTGGGTCTCTCTGTTCTTGACCGCAGCCTGCAAGTGCGAGTGTTCCCAATAATGCCCCAATTACAGCAATGGATTTCAATTTCACTGACATATTTTTACCCCTATTGAATACTGATTTATAACCTGTCTTATCAAGTTATTGCGTACTACTATAATGAGGCTTTTGGATGTAAGCCCGGTAATATACCTTTTAGATTTTAAGTTGCAGCTTTGTTTACTGCCGCCTGAAAACTATCGGTATAGGTGCCGTTAATCGGCACACTTGTTGAATTATTTACGATTTACGGCCTTAACTAAATGGTCGCCACCTAATTGAATTAAGAATACTAAGACAACTAATAATGCTAATACGATATTCATCACGGTTGCATTGTAGCCAATATAACCATATTGATAACCAATCTGACCCAAGCCTCCGGCACCAACAGCACCACCCATAGCAGAGTACCCAACCAATGTAATTAAGGTAATTGTGGCTGCGTTGATCAAACCAGGTAATGCTTCAGGTAGCAGAATCTTTTTGACAATCTGGAATGGCGTTGCGCCCATTGCTCGCGCTGCTTCGATCAACCCGGATGGAATTTCTAATAACGCATTTTCTACCATGCGAGCAATAAAAGGTGCTGCACCAACAGTTAAAGGAACAATCGCTGCCTGTAACCCGATTGAAGTTCCCACAATCAGCCGCGTGAAAGGGATCATCCACACCAGCAAAATAATGAATGGAACTGAACGAGTTATGTTTACTAGGGCAGAAAGTATGCGGTATAGCGTACCGTTTTCTATAATCTGCCCAGGGCGAGTAACATACAAAAGTACTCCGGCAGGTAAACCAATCACAAAGCCAAAAAAGCCGGAAACAAAAGTCATCACCAGAGTTTCCCAGACTCCTTTAGCCAATAATAAAATCATTCCTTCAGACATAACCGAGAACCTCTACTTTCACATGATGCTCTTTTAAGAACGCAATTGTTAATTCAATACTGCTATTTTCGCCGTCCAATTCAGCCAGCATAACGCCAAATTTAACACCACCGGCATAATCCATTTGAGAACTCAATATACTGATATCGATATTAAAACGACGTACTGCCATGGAAATTAGCGGAGCATCAACGGATTTGCCCGTAAATTCCAGTTTCAATAATGGGCAGCTATCCGGAGTTGATTCAGATTGTAATCTTTGCTGATAGTCCTCAGGAATATCCAAATGTAGTGTGGACTTAATAAACTCTTGAGCAACAGGCGTTTTAGGATGAGAAAATATTTCGCTAACCACATCCTGTTCAATCAACTGCCCACCGCTAATTACTGCAACTTGGTCGCAAATACGTTTAACAACATCCATTTCATGGGTAATCAACAAAATGGTTAACCCTAAACGACGATTAATATCTTTCAATAACTCCAGAATAGAGCGCGTTGTTGCTGGATCCAGCGCACTGGTAGCCTCATCACATAAAAGTACTTTTGGAGAGTTTGCCAGAGCACGGGCAATGGCGACACGTTGCTTCTGACCACCAGATAGGTTGGCAGGGTAAGCATCATGTTTCTCAGAAAGACCAACTAACTCCAGTAATTCATCAACTTTTGTTTTTATTTCTGCTTTTGAGGTGTTGTTCAATTCTAAAGGTAGTGCCACATTGTCAAATACCGTTCTGGATGACAGCAGATTAAAATGCTGGAAAATCATTCCAATATGACGACGGGCACGAGTCAGTTCACGTTCTGAAAGAGAAGTTAAATCCTGCCCATTAACGAGTACCTGACCGGAAGTGGGGCGTTCAAGCATATTCACACAGCGAATCAAAGTACTCTTTCCGGCTCCAGAGGAACCAATCACACCATAAATTTGCCCTTGCGGGACATGCAGATTGATATCAGAAAGTGCTTTTATACTGCGCGTTCCTTGTTGAAATACTTTATTTATCTGAGTCAGTTTTATCATTTTTATGTTTTTCTTAGAGATATAAAAGTGAGTAACTTGAAAGCATTTGCAACAAGTCATGAATTAAAGTGGATGTTAAGGCGTCTAGACGTCTAAGTCAACTAGGAATAAATTAAATGCTGCATTCTCATTCATTAACAAATCATGCGATACTGTCTGTTCAGTACATTCTTGGAGCAATCAGGTGACTCAGGGTATTCCCGCCGTATTTTTAGATCGTGACGGCACGATCAACATTGATCATGGGTACGTCCATGAAATAGATAATTTTCAATTTATTGATGGCACAATTGAAGCCATGCTTGAATTGAAAAAAATGGGCTATGCATTGGTATTAGTAACAAATCAATCGGGAATCGCCCGGGAAATGTTCACAGAGGAGCAGTTCTTACAATTAACAGAATGGATGGATTGGTCACTTGCAGATCGGGGCGTTGATCTTGAAGGTATTTATTATTGTCCACATCATCCAGAAGCAAGTGATGAACACTATAAAAAGAACTGTGATTGTCGTAAACCACAACCAGGCATGTTACTTGATGCACAAAAAGCACTGCATATTAATATGGCGGCTTCTTATATGGTGGGAGACAAAATAGAAGATATGCTGGCAGCCAATGCCGCTAATGTCGGGATTAAGGTGCTCGTACGTACAGGGAAACCTGTAACACAAGAAGCAGAACAGGCTGCTGATTTGGTCATTAATAGCCTTGCAGAACTGCCAAATGTGATGAAAAATAGGCAAAAATAACCTTTTTGCTTAAATTTTATCCGGTTGAAAAAGGAATTACAAAAAACACTTGCGTAAATTCGAAGGCTCCCTATAATGCGCATCCGTTGTCACGACAAACACACAAACAGGTCGGGATGACAGGAGTTAAAAGCCGCGAAAATAAAGGCTTGACACTCTGAGAGGAAAGCGTAAGATACGCAGCCTCGCAACCCGGAACGAACGTTCGGTTGCACCGCTCTTTAACAAGTTAATCAGACAATCTGTGTGGGCACTCGCAGGACACTATCGAAAAGC
>NZ_CP072455.1:3215000-3747500 GCF_017743015.1 Xenorhabdus budapestensis | reverse complement strand
AAATACTCCTGACTGACCGATAGTGAACCAGTACCGTGAGGGAAAGGCGAAAAGAACCCCGGCGAGGGGAGTGAAAGAGAACCTGAAACCGTGTACGTACAAGCAGTGGGAGCCCTGATTTATCAGGGTGACTGCGTACCTTTTGTATAATGGGTCAGCGACTTATATTCTGTAGCAAGGTTAACCGTATAGGGGAGCCGGAGGGAAACCGAGTCTTAACTGGGCGTTAAGTTGCAGGGTATAGACCCGAAACCCGGTGAGCTAGCCATGGGCAGGTTGAAGGTTGGGTAACACTAACTGGAGGACCGAACCGACTAATGTTGAAAAATTAGCGGATGACTTGTGGCTGGGGGTGAAAGGCCAATCAAACCGGGAGATAGCTGGTTCTCCCCGAAAGCTATTTAGGTAGCGCCTCGTGAAGTCATCTCCGGGGGTAGAGCACTGTTTCGGCTAGGGGGTCATCCCGACTTACCAACCCGATGCAAACTGCGAATACCGGAGAATGTTATCACGGGAGACACACGGCGGGTGCTAACGTCCGTCGTGAAGAGGGAAACAACCCAGACCGCCAGCTAAGGTCCCCAAGTCATGGTTAAGTGGGAAACGAAGTGGGAAGGCTCAGACAGCCAGGATGTTGGCTTAGAAGCAGCCATCATTTAAAGAAAGCGTAATAGCTCACTGGTCGAGTCGGCCTGCGCGGAAGATGTAACGGGGCTAAACCATGCACCGAAGCTGCGGCAGCGACACTGCGGTGTTGCTGGGTAGGGGAGCGTTCTGTAAGCCGTCGAAGGTGGGCCGTGAGGTCTGCTGGAGGTATCAGAAGTGCGAATGCTGACATAAGTAACGATAAAGCGGGTGAAAAACCCGCTCGCCGGAAGACCAAGGGTTCCTGTCCAACGTTAATCGGGGCAGGGTGAGTCGACCCCTAAGGCGAGGCTGAAAAGCGTAGTCGATGGGAAACAGGTTAATATTCCTGTACTCGGTGTTACTGCGAAGGGGGGACGGAGAAGGCTATGTCATCCGGGCGACGGTCGTCCCGGTTTAAGCGGGTAGGTGGGATAACCCGGCAAATCCGGTTATCCGCAACACTGAGGCGTGATGACGAGGCACTACGGTGCTGAAGTGACAGATGCCCTGCTTCCAGGAAAAGCCTCTAAGCACCAGGTAACACGGAATCGTACCCCAAACCGACACAGGTGGTCAGGTAGAGAATACTCAGGCGCTTGAGAGAACTCGGGTGAAGGAACTAGGCAAAATGGTGCCGTAACTTCGGGAGAAGGCACGCTGGCGCCAGGTGAAAAGACATGCTCTTGGAGCCGAGGCCAGCCGCAGATACCAGCTGGCTGCAACTGTTTAATAAAAACACAGCACTGTGCAAACACGAAAGTGGACGTATACGGTGTGACGCCTGCCCGGTGCTGGAAGGTTAATTGATGGGGTCATCCTCAGGGAGAAGCTCTTGATCGAAGCCCCAGTAAACGGCGGCCGTAACTATAACGGTCCTAAGGTAGCGAAATTCCTTGTCGGGTAAGTTCCGACCTGCACGAATGGCGTAATGATGGCCAGGCTGTCTCCACCCGAGACTCAGTGAAATTGAACTCGCTGTGAAGATGCAGTGTACCCGCGGCAAGACGGAAAGACCCCGTGAACCTTTACTATAGCTTGACACTGAACCTTGAGCCTTGATGTGTAGGATAGGTGGGAGGCTGTGAAGTGCGGACGCCAGTCTGCACGGAGCCATCCTTGAAATACCACCCTTGAATGTTTGATGTTCTAACGTAGGCCCGTTATCCGGGTTGCGGACAGTGTCTGGCGGGTAGTTTGACTGGGGCGGTCTCCTCCCAAAGCGTAACGGAGGAGCACGAAGGTCAGCTAATCACGGTCGGACATCGTGAGGTTAGTGCAAAGGCATAAGCTGGCTTGACTGCGAGCGTGACGGCGCGAGCAGGTACGAAAGTAGGTCTTAGTGATCCGGTGGTTCTGCATGGAAGGGCCATCGCTCAACGGATAAAAGGTACTCCGGGGATAACAGGCTGATACCGCCCAAGAGTTCATATCGACGGCGGTGTTTGGCACCTCGATGTCGGCTCATCACATCCTGGGGCTGAAGTAGGTCCCAAGGGTATGGCTGTTCGCCATTTAAAGTGGTACGCGAGCTGGGTTTAGAACGTCGTGAGACAGTTCGGTCCCTATCTGCCGTGGGCGCTGGAAGATTGAAAGGGGCTGCTCCTAGTACGAGAGGACCGGAGTGGACGCACCACTGGTGTACGGGTTGTCATGCCAATGGCACTGCCCGGTAGCTAAGTGCGGCAGAGATAACCGCTGAAAGCATCTAAGCGGGAAACTTGCCTTGAGATGAGTCTTCCCTGACTCCTGGAGAGTCCTGAAGGGCCGTCCGAGACGAGGACGTGGATAGGCTGGGTGTGTAAGCGTTGCGAGACGTTGAGCTGACCAGTACTAATGCCCCGTGCGGCTTAACCTGACAACACCGAAGGGGTTTTGTGGGTTTGAGAGACGAGAGAAAGACAGGGTTTCAGGTATATTTTCGATAGACGCGGAAGCGGTGACGGACGAAAATAACAAGCAGCTTGTTCGGGATTGAATACAGGATTTGTCTGGCGGCAACAGCGCGGTGGTCCCACCTGACCCCATGCCGAACTCAGCAGTGAAACGCCGTAGCGCCGATGGTAGTGTGGGGTCTCCCCATGTGAGAGTAGGGCACTGCCAGACATTCATTTATAAATGTTGCTGGTACAGCAAAAGCAGCATAAGAAAGAAATTCGGTGGTGCGGTAGTTCAGTTGGTTAGAATACCGGCCTGTCACGCCGGGGGTCGCGGGTTCGAGTCCCGTCCGCACCGCCACCGTATTTGCATGAACCCCTGAGAGAAATCTCAGGGGTTTTTTGCTATTTGTTGAATTTCTTGTGACAGAAGTTGCAATCAGTTATTGAGATGTCATATTAATGGAGGAGATAGCATTGAGGTAGGTTGGGGGCCACTTGATACGAAATAGTTACGTAAGAAAAATCCGTGCGAAAATAAATCACACGCAAAAAAACTATGCTGTGAGATATGTTGCCGGACAACCCGTAGAGTGGGTTTTCCCTGCTTCGAAACAGTTAATTGGAGAAACCTCACTACCACATGGAGAACCCCTTCTTGCCGATAATAGCGGATTTTCTGTTGCCATTTGGAATATCCATAAACAACAACATCCGTTATGGCAAAATGTCTTAGCCTCTTTAACTGAGAAGAGTGACCTTATCTTACTGCAAGAAGCACAAACAACTCCCGATTTACTGAAATTTGTCGCAGCTAGTGGTCTGGTTGCAGATCAAGTACCTGCATTTGCTATCCCCCAGCATCCATCAGGTGTGATGACATTAGCGTCAGCTTCGCCTATCTATTGTTGCCCATTACGAGAAAAAGAACCGATAATCAGGCTCTCAAAATCATCACTTATCACAATTTATCCTTTATCTGATAGTCGACAATTAATGGTGGTTAATGTACATGCCATTAATTTCAGCTTTGGTATTGATGTTTACAGCCGGCAGTTGAATAACATTGGTATCTATATCAGTATGCATGATGGCCCGGTGATATTTGCTGGCGATTTTAATGCATGGAGTCGTCGTCGGTTTAAAGTGCTGGAGCGTTTTGCTCAACGTATGGGGCTAAAAGAAGTCTATTTTAATGATGATCACCGAACGATTGTATTCGGTAAACCCTTAGATTTTGTTTTTTACCGTGAGTTAAACGTTCTGAGTGCAACAGTTTTAACGACAGTCGCTTCTGATCACAATCCACTTATAGTCAGGTTTTCGTTATAGAGTACATAGATAATCGACGCAGAGAGTCAAAAACAGAGGAAGAGAAAAAAACGCCGGAAGAATACCGGCGCTTTTGAAGGTAAGATCTATTGGTTAGAAAGATGGGGCACGGCTAATTTTTTCTTCACACCGAAAAAATACGCGAGGGTTAAAACAATCACCCAACCTGCTCCTACATATAAGGCGTCCCTTGTTTGATCGAAAAAGCCGAGTAATAAGATGACTGCACTCATGAAAACAATCGTAATTGCAGGAGCTATTGGCCACATTGGTACTGGGAATTTTAAGGTCTTGACCTCTTCTACACTCATTTTACGACGCATGGCCACATGAGAAAGTAAAATCATCAGCCATACCCAGACTGTTGCGAATGTTGCAACTGACGCAATAAGGATAAAAATATCGTCAGGAAGCAGATAATTGAGCAGCACACCGAGTAGCAGAACAGTAATCATGACCAGAACGGTCATCCACGGAACACCATTACTGGTTAGTTTTTTGAATGACTCCGGTGCCTGTCCTTCTTGAGCCATGCCATACATCATTCGTCCGGCACCAAAAATATCGCTGTTGATAGCTGAAATAGCCGCAGTAATCACAACAACATTCAGAATATTTGCGGCTGAGCTAATTCCTAAATTAGAAAAAATCTGTACGAATGGGCTTCCGTTCTGACCGATCTGATTCCACGGATAGATGCACATCAGAATACATAAGGTCAGGACATAAAAGATCAAAATACGAAATGGGACAGCATTAATAGCTTTAGGTATTGTTTTTACCGGATCTTTAGCTTCACTGGCAGTAATACCAATAACTTCTATTCCCCCAAAAGCAAACATCACAATGGCAAATGAGGCAATTACACCACTAACGCCATTTGGCATAAAGCCACCATGTTCCCATAAATTGGCGATACCTGTAGTATGTTCAGTCGTTTGACCAAAACCATAGATCATAATTACCAGACCACCAATGATCATGGCAATAATGGCAGTCACTTTAACAATAGAAAGCCAAAACTCCATTTCACCAAAAATCTTCACATGGCATAGATTTAGCGCACCAATAAAACATACGATACCCAGAACCCAAATCCATTGATCGACATGTGGGAACCAAAGTTTCATATACATGCCGAATGCAGTGATATCAGCGAGGCAAACAAACAGCATCTCAAGAACATAGATCCAGCCAGTCAGGAAACCGGCTAATGGCCCCAGATAATGGCTGGCATACTGTGAAAAGGAACCGGAAACAGGATGGTGAACGGTCATTTCTCCAAGTGCTCTCATCACCATAAATACGGCAGCACCGCCGATTAAATAGGCCAGCAATACAGCAGGGCCTGCTTGCTGAATTGCAGCTGCTGAGCCATAAAATAGCCCTGTGCCTATTGCAGAGCCTAAAGCCATGAAGCGGATATGCCTCACACTTAGGCCCTGTTTAAGCTGATTTTCATTGTTTTGCATTCGTTAATCTCATCTATCTTTCATGCCAGAGAGTCTTTTCAGGCATACGCTATTTCAGGCATACAATGCTGTGTCTGGCGTCAGATGCCAGTAAAAGCAACCTCGTACCATACCATAAAGATGGATGTTCGCGGGATAGATATCTGTAATAATAACGGGTAGTTTATTAAAACCAGAGTTTTTTTATGATCTACCCAATAAATGAAATGTTCCAGACTTTGCAGGGGGAAGGGGTATTTACCGGTGTTCCTTCTGTTTTCATTCGATTACAAGGATGTCCAGTAGGGTGCAGTTGGTGTGATACCAAGCATACTTGGGAAAAAGAGGCTGATAAGCAGCAGCCGATGGAAAACATCTTGGTGAAATCGCAGGATAGCGATATATGGGGAGTGGCAACACCACGGCAAATTATTAATTTATTCATTCGCCAGGGATACACAGCACGTCATGTTGTTATTACTGGTGGAGAGCCGTGCTTGTACGATTTACGTTCCTTGACTGAAACGCTGGAAAGAGAGGGTTATCAGTGTCAGATAGAGACCAGTGGCACGCATGCAATCTATTGTTCTGATAAAACTTGGGTAACAGTTTCACCAAAAGTGAAAATGCGTGGTGGATACAAAGTTTTGCCAGACGCTATGAAACGGGCAAACGAAATTAAACATCCTGTCGGTCGGGAGCGCGATATTGAAGTATTGGACGAACTACTAGACATGCTTAATGAAGGTAATGCGCCGATTATTGCTTTACAGCCTATCAGCCAGAAAGAAGAAGCAACTCGTTTATGTATTGAAACCTGCATTGCCCGTAACTGGCGTTTTTCCATGCAGACACACAAATACTTAAATATCGCCTGATGTGAATTGAATTTTCATATATGCATTCAGCACCAACACCTGGTGCTGAATGTTTTACTCTCCACGATAGATACAACCTGCGCTACAGGTTTCTTTTACCATGACGGTACTGAGTTGTGGCAAAGTGGGTTTTAACTCTCTCCAGATCCACTTGGCCAGAACTTCGCTGGTTGGATTTTCCAGACCAGGGATCTCATTGAGGTAGTTGTGATCGAGCCGTTCCCAAATTGGTTTGAAAGCAGCTTTTACATCGGCAAAGTCCATGAGCCATCCACTATGGGGATCAACCTGACCGGTAATTTCCAGACGTACCATAAATGAGTGCCCATGTAGGCGGCCACATTTATGCCCTTCAGGAACATGTGGCAGGCGATGCGCCGCTTCAAATTGAAAATCTTTAAAGATGGTAGTGCTCATAATACTTTTTCCTGATTTCAAAAGGCCGGCTATTCTACCTGAACTTTCGGGCTTAACGTGATTTTTCTGTAGAAATAAAATCCAGCGTTTAACAACTTTATCGATATATTAAATCTGTAAATAAAGTTAGGTAATTTAGTTATTAGATATTGCAAACCTTTCTTTAATTCCAATGTCAGTTGTGGGATAACCTTATAATTAGTCCATGTTTATCATGATGCTTATAAATCGTGGATATTGGCTATCGCAAAGGGCACTGGATAAGATAATGACCGCAAAACCACCTTCAACTGCATTATTACCTGTTTCTCCTGAACAGTTGTCACGTCTGCAATCTGCGGTCAGTGATTTTTCTCCGCATCAATTGGCTTGGTTATCAGGCTATTTTTGGGGAATGTTAAACTCCCAGCCACAAGCCAACGCTGTGGCACCAGCGCCAACTGTTTCCGAACAGGAAACGGTAACACTGATTTCTGCTTCTCAGACGGGTAATGCCCGTCGTTTGGCGGAACAACTCAGAGATGCCTTATTGGCACAAAAGCTGAATGTGAATTTAGTTAATGCTGGTGATTATAAATTCAAACAGCTCGCAAAAGAACGGGTATTGATTATTATTGCTTCGACACAGGGTGAAGGTGAGCCAGCCGAAGAAGCCGTAGCACTCTATAAATATCTGCACTCCAAAAAAGCAGCTCCGATGAACGAGACGGTTTATGCTGTATTTGGCTTGGGGGATACCTCTTATGAATACTTTTGTCAGGCGGGTAAAGACTTTGATCGTCGCCTGAGTGAATTAGGCGCGCAGCGGTTATTAGAACGTGTTGATGCTGATGTGGAATATCAGGGCGTGGCAGCCCAATGGCGTCAACAAATAACGGATATCTTAAAACAGCGCGTGCCTGCCTCGACTGATACAGTTATAGCCACCACTCAAATGGGGGTTATTAGTGAAGTTATTACCAGTCCTTATACCAAAGAAACACCGCTAACCGCCTCTCTGCTGGTTAATCAAAAAATCACAGGTCGTGGCTCTGATAAAGATGTCCGCCACATTGAAATTGATCTGGGGGATTCAGGTTTGCATTATCAGCCTGGTGACGCACTGGGTGTTTGGTTTGAGAACGATCCTGCACTGGTGGATGAGCTGCTTGCGTTACTCTGTCTGGAAGGCAGTGAGCCCGTCAATGTGTATGGGAAATCATTGACTTTGCGCCAGGCTCTGAGCAGCCATATTGAACTGACTCAAAACACGGGAGTTATTGTCGAAAAATATGCTGCATTAACGAAAGATGAAAGGTTATTTGCTTTAGTTACTGATAAACCGGTACTACAGCAATACGCACAAAAAACACCCATTGTGGATATGGTCAGGCAAGTAGTCTTGCGTCCTGAAGCCCAACAATTTATCGATATATTGCGTCCATTAACCCCGCGGCTTTATTCCATCTCCTCCTCACAAGATGAAGTCGAAAATGAGGTTCATATTACGGTTGGCGTTGTTCGTTATGACATAGAAGGACGTGCCCGTACTGGCGGAGCATCGGGTTATCTGGCTGATCGATTGCAAGAAGATGACAGTATCCGTGTTTTTATCGAGCATAACGATAATTTCCGTTTACCTGCTGATCCTCAAACACCAATCATCATGATTGGCCCCGGCACAGGGATTGCACCATTCAGGGCGTTTTTGCAACAACGAGATCATCATGGCACTGAAGGTAAAAACTGGTTGTTCTTTGGTAATCCCCATTTTGTAGAAGATTTCTTGTATCAGGTTGAATTCCAGCGTTATGTCAAAGAGGGGTTATTGACTCGCATTGATTTGGCATGGTCGCGGGATCAACAGCATAAGGTGTACGTACAGGACAAATTGCGTGAGCAGGGTGAAGAAATCTGGCGTTGGATCCAAGAGGGGGCACATTTATACGTCTGTGGAGATGCCAATCGTATGGCAAAAGATGTAGAACAGGCATTGTTGGATATTATTTCACAACAAGGTGGTATGGATGCTGAACAGGCCGATGAATTCTTGAGTGAACTTCGCCTTGAGCGCCGTTATCAAAGGGATGTTTACTAGCGTGGGCCATGAAAAACCGTAAGCAATGAAAACCGACGGGCAATGAAAACAATGAGCAATGAAAAACAAGGTCCTTTGATTGTTGAAGGTAAACAGGCTGACAGTGAACGCATGAAGTTAGAAAGTAACTATTTACGCGGGACGATCAGCGAAGATCTAAAAAATGGGCTGACAGGCGGATTTGAAGGCGATAACTTTCTCCTGATCCGTTTCCACGGTATGTATCAGCAGGATGATCGTGACATTAGGGCAGAACGTACGGAACAAAAACTGGAACCTCGCCATGCCATAATGCTGCGTTGTCGCTTACCGGGAGGTATTATCACTCCCCGCCAATGGTTGGGCATTGATCAGTTTGCGACAGAGAGCACCCTGTATGGCAGTATCCGGTTGACTAATCGGCAAACATTCCAATTTCATGGCATTTTAAAAAACAACCT
The DNA here is from genome assembly GCF_017743015.1 of Xenorhabdus budapestensis. Lineage (NCBI taxonomy): Bacteria > Pseudomonadati > Pseudomonadota > Gammaproteobacteria > Enterobacterales > Morganellaceae > Xenorhabdus > Xenorhabdus budapestensis. Next base: position 3,738,404 of record NZ_CP072455.1, on the reverse strand, counting down.
CAAACCAGTGCATCAATTACTGGCTCAAATGGGGCTGGATTCACTGGCAACGGCCAATGATGTTAACCGTAACGTATTGTGTACCTCAAATCCGGTACAGTCTGCGTTGCATCAGCAGGCTTATGAATGGGCGAAGAAAATATCGGAGCATCTTCTGCCACGTACTAACGCTTACGCCGAAATCTGGCTGGATAAAGAAAAAATCGTGACAACCGATGAAGAGCCGATCCTTGGTAAAACTTATTTGCCTCGCAAATTCAAAACATCATTTGTGATCCCGCCGCAAAATGATGTTGATCTGCATGCCAACGATATGAACTTCGTTGCTATTGCAGAGAGTGATCAATTGATCGGTTTTAACGTGCTGGTGGGTGGTGGATTAGCCATGACTCACGGCGATAAGAAAACATTCCCACGTTTGGCGAGTGAATTTGGTTATATTCCACTAGAGCATACCTTAGCGATTGCCGAAGCTATCGTGACAACACAGCGTGATTGGGGCAACCGAATCGATCGCAAAAATGCCAGAACCAAATATACCCTTGAGCGTGTCGGTGTTGAAACTTTCAAACAAGAAGTTGAAAAACGTGCGGGAGTGAAATTCGAACCGATCCGTCCTTATGAGTTTATTGGTCGGGGAGATCAAATTGGCTGGTTAAAAGGCATTGATGACCAATGGCACTTAACCTTGTTTATTGAAAATGGCCGCTTACTGGATTACCCGGACAAGCCGTTAAAAACCGGGATTGCAGAAATTGCCAAAATTCACAAAGGTGATTTTCGTCTAACTGCGAATCAAAACTTAATTGTGGCAGGCGTACCGGAAAGTGAAAAAGCACACATTGAAGAAATAGCCCGCTCACATGGCCTGATTGATAACAATGTGACTTCTCTGCGTCACCATTCTATGGCGTGTGTTTCATTTCCGACATGCCCGTTGGCGATGGCAGAAGCAGAACGTTTCTTGCCGACTTTTGTCGATCATGTCGATACTTTAATGGCAAAACATGGAGTCGGCCATGAACATATCGTCCTGCGTGTTACAGGCTGCCCGAATGGATGCGGCAGAGCGATGCTGGCAGAAATAGGGCTGGTGGGTAAAGCGCTTGATCGTTATAACCTGCATCTTGGCGGAAACCGCAATGGCAGCCGCATTCCCCGTATGTATCGGGAAAACATCACCTCAGCCGAGATTTTGACGATACTGGACGAGTTGATTAGTCGCTGGGCAATAGAACGTAATGAGGATGAAGCTTTTGGTGATTTTCTGATCCGAGCCGGCGTTATCAAACCAGTATTGAATTCAGCCGTCGATTTTTACGATTGGCAGGAGGCGATATGAACCAGCTCTGTTTATCTGAGCTATTGGTTTTGAATGCTGAGCAGCGCACGGAAGCGCTTGTTGAAATAAACCAACAACTGGAATCGCTGGATGCTCGTCAGCGTGTAATCTGGACATTGAAACACTTGCCCGGCGAATTTGTTCTTTCTTCCAGTTTTGGTATTCAGGCGGCAATCTGCCTACATCTGGTCACACAGGAATACCCTGATATTCCTGTTATCCTGACTGATACCGGTTATCTGTTCCCGGAAACCTATCGGTTTATTGATAAGTTGACTGACAAACTGAAACTGAACTTAAAAATATTTCGTGCAGAACAGAGCCCGGCCTGGCAGGAAGCACGTTATGGAAAACTGTGGGAACAGGGAATAGAAGGCATTGAGCGTTATAACCAAATCAATAAAGTAGAACCAATGAACCGCGCATTGAGATCATTACACGCACAAACCTGGTTTGCAGGTTTACGTCGCCAGCAATCGGAAAGCCGCACTAAGTTGCCGGTGCTGGCGGTTCAGCGTGATGTTTTCAAGATACTGCCGATTATTGATTGGGATAACCGCCAAGTGCATCAATACCTGACTCAACATGGACTTGAATACCATCCACTGTGGGAAGAAGGCTATCTCTCTGTGGGGGATATCCATACAACACAAAAATGGGAGCCGGGTATGAGCGAAGAACAAACCCGCTTTTTTGGTTTGAAACGGGAGTGTGGGTTGCACGAAGGTTAAGGCAATATTACGAATACTTCTGATTTATCTTGGCTGCGCTTCTTATCAAAAGGGCGTAGCTTGCTTTAATGATAACAGTGTTGCGCTTAATGTGTGCGATTTGTCACAAAATAAATCCTTTAAAAAAGAAGAAGTGAACAATAGGAAGAACAGTAATTTTTCCTGAATATTTCGCATGTTGCAATTTTATAACCCGCTAAAAATCTTACCTTATACGATTCAGGAACTAATAATTACTTTTTGTCATTTCATAACCTCCTCACAGCTTCATATATTCATTTCTTAGATAATTATTACGAAATTAAACACTGAACACTGGATGGCATGTCATTGTGGATTATTTACCCTTATTTGTTGAGCTGAAATCGCGTGCTGTTTTGCTGGTAGGCGGCGGAGAAGTCGCTTCTCGCAAGGCGGGCTTGCTATTGCGTGCGGGGGCAGCGTTAACGATTGCAGCTCCCGAATTACATCCTGAATTGCAACAATGTCATCAAAAAGGGGAACTTGAGTGGTTGCAGGGAGCATTTCATACGGACTATCTTGATGGCGTATTTTTGGTGATTGCAGCGACTGATGACCATAGTTTAAACCAATATGTTTTTGCAGAGGCTAATCGCCGCGCTATTTTGGTTAATGTGGTAGATGATCAGTCACTTTGCTCTGCTATTTTTCCATCAATTATTGATCGTTCTCCGGTTATGGTGGCTATCTCATCTGCTGGAAAATCACCTGTATTAACACGATTACTGCGGGAAAAATTGGAATCTCTGTTGCCCTTTCATCTCGGCACAATGGCGGAAATTGCGGGGCGTTGGCGTAACCGGGTGAAACAGAGCCTGACTTCTGTGCGCCAGCGTCGTTATTTCTGGGAAAAAGCATTTAACGGACGTTTTGCCACATTAGTTGCCAATGGGCAGTTACAACAGGCAGAAGAACAGTTGGATCAACAACTGCATGATGAACAACTGAAACAAACTAGTAAGCAGGGAGAATTGGTGTTAGTCGGAGCAGGCCCCGGTGATCCGGGTTTGCTGACTTTAAAAGGGCTGCAAGTGATCCAGCAAGCGGATGTGGTACTTTATGATCATCTGGTCAGCGCCGAAATACTTGAATTAGTCCGCCGTGATGCCGACAAAATCTGTGTAGGTAAAAGAGCAGGGTGCCATTCGGTTGCGCAGGAAGAGACCAATGCGTTGATCGTCAAATTGGCACATCAGGGGAAAAAAGTGGTTCGTCTGAAAGGAGGCGATCCCTTTATTTTTGGCCGTGGTGGAGAAGAATTACAGGTTGCCGCATCCGCAGACATTCCTTTTCAGGTTGTGCCTGGTATTACTGCTGCTGTCGGCGCTTCTGCCTACGCGGGAATTCCCCTGACACACAGGGAACATTCTCAAAGCGTCACTTTTATTACCGGGCATTGCCGTGAAAATGGTAATGAACTGGACTGGCCCGCATTGGCGCGAGGCAATCAAACACTGGCGATTTATATGGGAGTCATAAAGTCAGCTCTGATTAGCCAGAAATTGATTTCACACGGGCGGAATGCCAACACTCCCGTTGCCGTGATTGGTTGTGGGACTCGCTCCGAACAACAAGTGTTAACCGGAACGCTGTCTGAACTGGAACGATTGGCACAGGATGCTCCATCTCCAGCATTGCTGGTGGTGGGAGAGGTGGCTCAACTTCACCATCAGTTAGCATGGTTCGCGCAGCGATCAGTTGAACAGGGATCTGCTGATCAGAAAAAGTCGTTAGATCCAAAACAATCTGTTGTTCCGGTAAATCGCCCCGCTGCTGTTGACTTAGAATAAGGAATTATCAATGGAAGAAAAAAGACTGACCCATTTGCAGCAACTTGAAGCTGAAAGTATCCATATTATCCGCGAAGTCGCTGCTGAATTTGCCAATCCGGTAATGCTTTATTCCATTGGTAAAGACTCTTCGGTGATGCTGCATCTCGCACGTAAGGCATTTTATCCAGGAAAATTGCCTTTTCCGTTGTTGCATGTCGATACAGGCTGGAAGTTCCGGGAAATGTATGAATTCCGTGATCAGATAGCAGAAAAATATGGCTTCGAATTGCTGGTCTATCGTAATCCACAAGGTGAAGAGCTGGGTATTAATCCTTTTATTCACGGCAGTGCAAAACATACGGACATTATGAAAACGGAAGGATTGAAGCAAGCTCTGGACAAATATGGATTTGACGCCGCATTTGGCGGTGCAAGGCGTGACGAAGAGAAATCCCGCGCCAAAGAGCGTATCTATTCTTTCCGTGATCGCTCTCATCGTTGGGATCCCAAAAATCAGCGTCCGGAACTTTGGCGTAACTATAACGGCCAGATTAATAAAGGTGAAAGTATCCGTGTATTCCCGTTATCTAACTGGACAGAATTGGATATCTGGCAATACATCTATTTAGAACAGATAGATATTGTTCCTCTCTATTTTGCTAAACCTCGTCCGATTGTTCAGCGCGATGGCATATTGATTATGGTTGATGATGATCGTATCGATTTGAAATCAGGTGAAGTTATCAGTCAGCGCAAAGTTCGCTTCAGAACGTTGGGATGTTGGCCTTTGACTGGTGCTGTGGAATCGGAAGCGGAAACATTGCCGGAAATTATCGAAGAAATGTTGATATCAACAACCAGTGAGCGGCAAGGTCGGCTTATTGACAGTGATCAATCTGGTTCAATGGAGCTGAAAAAACGCCAGGGTTATTTTTAAGGCATAGCGTTATTTTTTGAGGGGAGAAGAATATGCCAGCACTTGCACATAATGAATCCATCGCTAATCAAATCAAACAGCAGGGTGGTGTTGAATCCTATTTGAAAGTACAGCAGGAAAAGGGATTATTGCGTTTTTTAACTTGTGGCAGTGTAGATGATGGCAAAAGTACCCTGATTGGTCGTCTGCTGCACGATACTCGCCAGATCTATGAAGATCAGCTTGCGACTTTGCAAAATGACAGTAAACGGCTAGGGACACAGGGGGAAAAGTTAGATCTGGCGCTTTTGGTAGATGGTCTTGCGGCTGAACGGGAACAAGGTATTACCATCGATGTGGCATACCGTTATTTTTCCACTGAGAAACGCAAGTTTATCATCGCAGATACACCGGGGCATGAGCAATATACCCGTAATATGGCAACAGGGGCGTCAACCTGTGATCTTTCGATTTTACTGATTGATGCGAGAAAGGGAGTACAGGAACAGACTCGCCGTCATAGCTTTATTAGTACGTTGCTAGGTATTCGCCATCTGGTGGTGGCAGTGAATAAAATGGATCTGATGGAATATAGACAAGAGATTTTCGCTCAAATCAAACAGGATTATTTACATTTCACTGAGCAATTGCCTGCCGATTTGCATATTTATTTTGTCCCCATATCTGCGCTGGAAGGGGACAATATTGTCAGTCGCAGTGAAAATATGCCGTGGTATACCGGAGAAACGTTACTGGATATTCTTGAAACGGTTGATGTGCAGAAAAATGTTGCGAAGCAGTCACTGCGTTTTCCGGTGCAATATGTCAATCGTCCTGATCTGGATTTTCGCGGTTACAGCGGTACGTTGTCATCGGGAATTTTACATCAGGGGCAGAAAGTCAAAGTAATGCCATCAGGCAGAATTTCAACGGTTGAGCGGATCGTCACTTTCGACGGTGATTTACCTTTTGCCGTGCCGGGTGAAGCGATCACCATCGTGCTGAAAGATGAAATAGATATCAGCCGGGGTGACCTTTTGGTTGCGGTTGAAGATCAAATAATTGTCGCTCATCATGCGTTGGTAGATGTTGTCTGGATGTCAGAAAAGCCGCTGATTCAGGGGCAAAGTCTGGATATCAAGGTAGCAGGTAAAAAGAGCCGGGCCAAAATTGACAATGTGCAATATCAGGTAGATATCAATAACCTGACACAGAAAGTTGCGGTTGAGTTGCCACTGAATGCCATTGGACTGGTGGAATTTTCATTTGATGAGCCATTGCTTCTCGACAGTTACCAGCAAAATGCGGATACCGGCGGTATCATTCTGATTGACCGTTTGACTAATGTTACTGTTGGCGCTGGGTTGGTACGTGAAATTCAGACCGATGTTTATCAAGAGCCGAAAGAGTACAGTGAGTTTGAACTGGAATTCAATCGCTTAGTGCGTCGTCATTTCCCGCACTGGGGAGCTCGTGATTTATTGGGGGGAAAATAAGTGGCTCAGGTCGAAAATACTGATACCCTTTCCGATATTGTTCCCGATAATATTGTCTGGCATTCACATGATGTAAACAGAAAACAGCGGGAAGCCGTTAATGGGCATCCTGCTTTGGTTATCTGGTTTACCGGGTTATCAGGTTCAGGAAAATCCACGCTGGCGGGAATGTTGGAGCAAGCTTTATTCTCGCAGGGGATCAAAACCTATTTGTTGGACGGTGATAATGTGCGTCACGGTTTGTGCCGTGATTTGGGGTTTTCTGACGCTGATCGACAGGAGAATATCCGGCGTGTGGGAGAAGTTGCGAAATTAATGGTTGATGCCGGGCTGGTGGTATTGACGGCATTTATTTCTCCTAGCCGGGTTGAGCGACAAAAAATACGCCAATCAATGGAGTCTGGTCAATTTATTGAAGTATTTGTAGATACGCCTCTGGCGATTTGTGAATCCCGTGATCCGAAAGGTTTATATAAAAAAGCGCGAGCCGGTGAAATTCCGAATTTCACTGGAATTGATGCGACTTATGAAGTACCAGAGCAGCCTGATATTTATTTGGATGGTTCTCAACATATTGAATTATCAATGGAAAAATTGCTTATTGCACTCAATGAACGCTATATTATGACTATTTAATATCCTGTTTAAATTTCCCATCCTCTGAGTAGATAGAAACACATTATTGCAGGCGAGGTAATGTGTTTCTACACTCATTTCATTTAATACTTTTCATTATGTCTTAATGATCACGTTTCAGAAGCAGTTTGTGATAGTGGCGTCATTCCTTGAGTTATGGGATGATTAGCGGGTTTTTCTGGGGGCGGAAATGGGTAAACTAACGCTACTATTACTGGTTTTACTTGGCTGGTTACAGTATTCGCTGTGGTTCGGCAAAAATGGTATCCACGATTATGTGCGAATTAAAGATGAGGTTGAAAAACAAGAGAAAGACAACCTTTTCCTTAAGTCACGCAATGACCAGTTATTTGCTGAAATTAAAGATCTGAAAAGCGGTCAGCAAGCAATTGAAGAACGTGCCCGCAATGAATTAGGTATGATTAAGCCGGGCGAATCTTTTTATCGCATGGTGCCGGATACAACGAAACAAAATTCACAACACTCTGTGAGCAGCAATACTTTGGGACAAAATACCCAGGGGTAAGATAGTGAACAATAACGTAAATAAATCATCCGCTCTTCATTATCCCACGATATTTTTATGACTGAATTTTATGACTAAATCTTATGACTGAAATAGTTGCCTTGATCCCGGCTGCTGGTATTGGCAGCCGGATGAAATCAGAGTGCCCGAAACAATATCTTAATGTTGTGGGAAAAACCATTATTGAACACACGCTGTCTGCATTATTTGAACAGCCCCGTATACAGCAAATTGTTATTGTGCTGAATCCTGCTGACACGCAATTTAACCAATTGGCTATTGCCTCTGATCCGCGTATCACTACCGTTATTGGTGGTGATGAACGTGCTGATTCTGTGCTGGCGGGACTGAATTACTTGTCAGGATTTTCACCGGAACGTTCAGTTTGGGTTTTAGTCCATGATGCAGCTCGTCCTTGTTTACACCGGGATGACCTTGATAACTTACTGCAATTGGTTGATAAAAACTCATGCTCTCTTGCCGTTAGTAGTGGATCGTTTTGTGGTGGATTACTGGCAGCTCCCGTCAGGGACACAATGAAACGTATGCTGGTTTCACCGGTGGAAAAAATATCTGCGGTAAACCCATTGTTTGTTGATCATACCGTTGATCGTAATGGCCTTTGGCATGCGTTGACTCCGCAGTTATTTCCTTTACAGCTATTACGTGATTGTTTGATTAAAGCGCTTTCAGAGCAAGCTCGCATTACGGACGAATCTTCAGCATTGGAATATTGCGGCCATCGTCCAGTACTGATCAAAGGAAGAGCGGACAATATTAAAGTGACCCAACCTGAAGATCTGGCATTGGCTGAGTTTTATCTATCCCGAAAATCAAAGGAACATATTGTATGAGAATTGGTCACGGTTTTGATGTACATAAATTTGGCGGAGAAGGGCCATTGATCATTGGCGGCGTCCGTATTCCTTATGAGCAGGGATTGATTGCACACTCAGATGGTGATGTTGCCTTACATGCTGCAACTGATGCTCTGTTGGGGGCTGCGGCTTTAGGAGATATCGGGAAATTGTTTCCAGATACTGATCCGGCCTTTAAAGGTGCAGATAGCCGTGAATTGCTGAAAGAAGCTTATCGGCGTATCCGTGAAAAAGGTTATCGGATTGGTAATCTTGATATCACAATTATCGCGCAGGCACCTAAAATGTTGCCCCATATTCCCCAGATGCGGGTTAATCTGGCAGAAGATCTTGAGTGTCATATGGATGACATTAACGTTAAAGCGACAACCACTGAAAAACTGGGATTTATTGGGCGTAAAGAAGGTATTGCCTGTGAAGCAGTGGCTTTGCTGGTGAAGGAATAAGTATGGTATTGAGTGAATTACATTGGCTTTATGGTCGCCCGGAAGCAACCGGCGTTGTTAAAGCAGCACCGGAAGATTTTATTGTTCGTGAGGATTTAGGCTTTTTTCCTGATGGAGAAGGCGAACATTTAATGGTACATATCCGTAAGACAGGATGTAACACTCAGTTTGTTGCCGATCATCTTGCTCGTTTTGCCAAAATATCAGCGCGCTCTGTCAGCTATGCGGGTTTAAAAGATCGTAATGCAGTGACTGAACAGTGGTTTTGTTTACATCTGCCGGGAAAACAAGATCCAGATCTAACTGCATTCCAGCTTGAAGGGTGTGAAATACTGGCTACCGCTCGCCAGAAACGCAAACTGCGCATTGGTGCATTGAAAGGTAATGACTTTACACTGATTTTAAGAGAAGTTTCTGATCGGCAATCAGTGGAAAAGCGCTTGCAGCTGGTAGCTCAGACAGGTGTTCCTAATTATTTTGGCGAACAGCGTTTCGGGCGTGATGGGCAGAATTTGGTTCAGGCACAACGTTGGGCAGAAAATGAAATACAGGTTAAAGAACGCAATCGCCGTAGCTTTTACCTTTCTGCTTGCCGCAGTGCTATGTTTAATACCATTACCAGCATACGTATTGCGCAGGGTGAGCATCAGCAGGTACAAAATGGTGACGCATTACAGTTAACAGGGCGTGGTAGTTGGTTTGTGGCTGACGAATCTGAACTGGTCGTATTACAGCAGCGGGTGATGGATGGAGAATTGCAGATCACCGCTCCATTACCGGGTGACAAAGTATTAGGGACACAACATCAGGCTCTGGGGTTCGAGCAACAATGTTTGCAGGATTACGAATTACTTTGGGCATTAGTTAAACGTGAGCGTGTAGAAAGTGCTCGCAGAGCGATGTTGGTGAAACCACTTAATCTGCGTTGGGAATGGCAGGATGACCAAACCGTCACTCTTCATTTTTCTTTGCCATCAGGTAGCTTTGCCACCAGTGTTGTCAGAGAATTGATTAATCAGGATAAAAATAACACTGCTGATATTGCTGAGTAGTGATTTTTTATTTCTGATTCCCTTCACTTATTTTCAGTCATATGGTTAGCGATATGACTGGAATTTTATTTCCTTTCCAACTAGTGAATTTAAATACACTTTCTTTTATTTTTTCTAAGGATTCTTTGTTTATTATATCTATAGATAATTTAACCATTTCAGTCAGGGGGCATATCAATTTTCTGTAACAGACGAACAATTTGCTGTCATCACTCACTCTTTTATCATTCCTCAGAAAGAAGAGGAATTTAATATTGTATTGCATCGCCATACAGAGACAGGTGTTTGAATAAAAGTAAGTACATACTGACTTGTATGGTAAGTATTTTCTTATTTAGACAGGCTGAATGCAAAGCGCTCTACAAAACGGGTTGCCTCATGCTAAGATCAAACGATTTTCTGGCAATCCTGATCTTGTCCGGGCGTAAGTTACACCATAAAAATAGGACAATGGATAGGGAAAGTTACAGTATCATTCTATGTTTTAATAAGTAAAATCAATGAGATATTTTAATGCTGCGGATATTGCTAAGTAATGATGATGGTGTCACTGCGCCGGGTATTCAAACTTTAGCGGCTAAATTGCGGGAACAATATCATGTGCAGGTTATTGCACCTGATCGTAACCGTAGCGGTGCGTCGAATGCTTTAACGTTGGATCGTCCTTTGCGTATCAGCGTATTGAGTAACGGTGATGTTGCAGTTCGGGAAGGAACACCGACAGACTGTGTTTACTTGGGGGTCAATAATTTAGTTCGCCCTCGCCCGGATATTGTGGTTTCAGGGATCAACTGTGGTCCCAATTTAGGTGATGATGTAATTTATTCCGGCACAGTTGCTGCTGCAATGGAAGGACGTCATTTAGGGTTACCCGCCCTTGCAGTATCACTTGATGGTGACAAATATTATGAAACAGCAGCAGAAGTCACTGTACGTTTATTGAATCTGTTACAAAAATTCCCATTGAGAGCCGACAATATTCTAAACATCAATGTGCCTGATATACCTATTGAGCAAATCAAAGGGTTTAAGGTAACACGATGTGGTTGCCGAAGTGCGGCTGAAGAAGTTTATTCTCTGGAAGATCCCAAGGGCGATATGCTTTATTGGATAGGTCCTCCGGGAGAAAAGCGTGATGCTGGCCCGGAAACAGATTTTGCTGCGGTAGAAGAAGGGTTTGTCTCCATTACTCCTTTGCAGGTAGATTTGACAGCCTATAAAGCACAGGAATTGGTAGCTGATTGGTTGTTGAAAGTCGGGGATATGGGAGAATGTTAAGTCGGTCAATGAAAAATTTGCTGACACAATTGCGCCAGCAGGGAATACAGAACGAACACCTGCTGGATGTGATATCCAGAGTTCCCAGGGAATGCTTTGTTGATGAAGCTTTGGCTCATAAGGCATATGAAAACACAGCATTGCCCATTGGATCTGGGCAGACTATATCCCAGCCGTATATTGTTGCTCGTATGACTGAGCTACTGAATTTGACCCCTGAATCTAATGTGTTGGAGATTGGAACGGGGTCTGGCTATCAGACAGCTATACTTGCCCATTTAGCCAGACATGTTTTCTCCGTAGAACGTATTAAGGGGTTACAGTGGCAGGCTAAGCGCAGGTTAAAACAGCTCGATTTACATAATATTTCAACCCGCCATGGAGATGGTTGGAATGGTTGGCCGTCAAAGGGGCCATTTCATGCCATTATCGTCACAGCAGCACCTCCAGAAATACCACAGGCACTATTACATCAGCTGGCAGATGGCGGAGTGATGGTGTTACCAGTTGGTGAACGTTCTCAGTCGCTAAAAGTGGTACGTCGCTATGGGAACGATTTTCATAGTGAAGTAATCGAATCTGTTCGTTTTGTACCCCTGATCCAAGGCGAACTGGCATAATCTGCTGATTTATATTTTTTTGCCGCTATTTTTAAATTAGCCGTCATTTTTTGAGATAAAAAAGTATTTTGCTTTAAATATTTTTGTACATCTAAATTTCTTTATAAATCATCATGCTTATCACTTATATTTGCCTTTATGGGGGAATAAGGTATGAAAGTAGGAAACTTAATGAAAAAAATACAGTGGATAATAACCTGCATTATTGTAGGAGTAATTCTGACAGGTTGTAGTAATACAACGAACCGCCCTGCACCAATAGTGAGTGTAGACAATCAGGAAAAAAACAGAATAATGTCCTCCCGGAGCCCATCGGTTTCGATACCTATGCCATCTTCTCCCCCTGTCATTTCTACAAATCGACCAATAGAACATCGTGCTTCAGATAATAAATATCCAGTGAATCATGCTGGCAATACGGCTGCTCGGCAAGAGGGGATCGTCTATGACCGCAATTATGAGAACATTCCTAAAGGCAGCTATAACGGCGATACTTACACAGTTAAACATGGCGACACTTTATTTTACATTGCGTGGATTACTGGTAAGGATTTTAGTGAACTGTCTCACATAAATAGTATTTCAGAACCTTATAGCTTAAATGTTGGCCAAGTCCTGAGAATTGGTAACACAAACTCCAAGAATGGTGTATTAATAGCATCAAATAGTACTCAATCTAAAATTGAGCAGGTTGATTTTCAAAAAGGTAATGCGTATCCTGCAAATGTTGATAGGCAGAATCCTAGAAAAATGTTGCCAAGAGTAACAGTTTCTGATAGCGACGATACCACCTCTAAAGCATCGTCAGCGACAGATTTAAATGCGAGTAAGGCTATCAATAATTGGAGATGGCCTGCGGAAGGAAAAATTCTTGAAGGTTTCTCAGATCCTAGTGGTGGGAATAAAGGCATTGACATTGCGGGGAGTCGTGGTCAACCCGTTTTTGCAGCCGCTAGTGGAAAAGTTGTTTACGCCGGAAATGCATTACGCGGATATGGAAATCTAATAATAATAAAACATGATGATGACTACCTGAGTGCCTATGCTCACAATGATACTATTCTGGCGCGAGATCAGCAGGAAGTACAGGCAGGGCAAAAAATCGCCACTATGGGTAGCACCGGAACCAGTTCAGTAAGATTGCATTTTGAGATTAGATACAGGGAAAAATCCGTAAACCCGCTGCGTTATCTTCCGCAGCGATAAACCGGGGCAGGATCCTGAACTCCTGTCCGCATTATCATGGGTAGGAGCAGCTGATGAGCCAAGGTACGCTTAAAGTTAATGAGTTGTATGAAGAGGCGGATTTAGACGAAAGTGGCATGGAAGCCGATGACTTTGATGAAGCGTTGCTGAAAGACGAGGATGATTTAACTAGTCTTGATGAAGATTTGGATTTGTTGCAAGGAGTAAACCAGAGAGTTCTTGATGCAACACAGCTTTATCTCGGAGAGATTGGTTTTTCTCCTTTGTTGACAGCAGAGGAAGAAGTTCTTTTCGCCAGACGCGCATTGCGGGGAGATATTGCTGCACGCCAGCGTATGATTGAAAGTAATTTGCGGTTGGTAGTTAAGATTTCCCGTAGATATAGCAACCGAGGGTTGGCACTTTTGGATTTGATTGAAGAAGGTAATCTTGGTCTTATTCGAGCAGTAGAAAAATTCGATCCTGAAAGGGGTTTTCGTTTTTCCACTTATGCAACCTGGTGGATCCGCCAGACAATTGAACGGGCTATTATGAATCAAACTCGTACGATTCGTTTGCCTATTCATATCGTTAAAGAGCTAAATGTTTATTTACGTACAGCGAGAGAGCTGGCTCATAAATTGGATCATGAGCCAAGTGTTGAAGAAATAGCGGAAAAACTGGATAAGCCAGTTGATGATGTAAGCCGTATGATGCGGCTTAATGAACGCATTACTTCCGTTGATACGCCAATTAGTGGGGATTCAGATAAAGCATTATTGGATATTTTATCTGATGAGAATGATTCAGGGCCGGAAACAACTATTCAGGATGACGATATGAAACAAAGTATTGTCAAATGGTTGTTTGAGCTGAACGCAAAACAACGTGAAGTTCTGGCTCGCCGTTTTGGTTTACTTGGGTACGAAGCGGAAACATTGGAAGATGTCGGGCGAGAAATTGGGTTAACCAGGGAAAGAGTCCGTCAGATCCAAGTGGAAGGGTTGCGTCGTCTCAGAGACATTCTGCACACCCAGGGTTTGAACATTGAATCATTATTCCGGACTTAATTTTTATGCCTAATAGAATTCAAGATATGGCTGAAAAAGCCGTAATTTGAAAGATAAAGAGATAATTGAATAAAAAGGTGGACTTATTAGCTCACCTTTTTATTTGTTATTTGGTTAATTTATTGGAACAATATGATTTCTGACGAAATCACTATTTATATCAGTGTAACTATTTATAGGCATTCCACTATGGAATTTGAAATCGGGATCTGGTGATTGAGTAAGTTCAGCTTCAATTTGACCAAAATATTTCACTCTTTCGGTAAATCTTCTTTAGAGATAGATTGAGCCAGCGTTAAATAATCCTGATAATGGCGCGCTTCTGAACGCAGCAGGGAAATATAAAATTTACCCAACTCTTCATCCAGATGGGGAGCCAGTTTCACGAAACGCTCGCAAGAGCGTGCTTCAATATATGCCCCAATAATCAACTTATCTACCAAAGTGTAAGGTTCATGGTTCGTGATATGCTGAAATAATGATTTGGCATAACGATTGGCGCTTTGGGCTGCTTTTAATTCGCATAGAAGATGATCACATAGTAAAACCGGAAGATTTTCCGGTTGTCGTGCTTTTTCTACCCATTGATCCGGTGTTTCACACTGTAAAAATTGATAAATTGGCTCTAACAGGCTGATATCACATTTCATTTGTAAACCCGTCATTTTTATACCATGTCATTTTTACACCATGTCTTTCAAACGATAAATCCAATCCAATGCTTGGCGTGGAGTCAGGGAATCCGGATTCAGATTTTCCAATGCTTCAACCGCAGGAGAAGTTTCTTCTGTCAGTAGCGCCAATTGCGGTGTATCGACATGACCTGCTGTTGCGTTGTTGGAGAGCGACTCCAGTTCTTTTAATTTTTGGCGTGCTCGTTTGATAACATCGCGGGGAACTCCTGCCAGTGAAGCAACAGCTAACCCGTAGCTTTTGCTAGCTGCACCCTCTTGAACATTGTGCATAAAAGCGATGGTATCGCCATGTTCAACAGCATCCAGATGGATATTAACCACGCCTTCCAGCTTTTCGGGTAGTGTCGTTAATTCAAAATAGTGAGTAGCAAACAGCGTCATTGCTTTAATGCGGTTAGCCAGATTTTCAGCGCAAGCCCAGGCGAGGGAAAGACCATCGTAAGTTGATGTACCACGCCCGATCTCATCCATCAGAACCAGACTATGCTCTGTTGCGTTATGCAGGATATTGGCGGTTTCGGTCATTTCCACCATGAAAGTTGAACGCCCTGAAGCCAGATCATCGGAAGCCCCTACCCGAGTGAAAATACGGTCTACAGGCCCAATTACGGCTTTTTCAGCAGGAACAAAACTGCCGATATACGCCAATAACGTAATTAAGGCTGTCTGACGCATATAAGTACTTTTACCCCCCATATTCGGCCCTGTGATGATTAACAGGCGACGTTGCGATGAAAGCGTTAATGGGTTTGCAATAAAAGGCTCACTGAGCACCTGCTCAACAACCGGATGACGACCGCCCGTGATTTGTATCCCGGCTTTATCAGTCAGGGTCGGGCAGGTATAGTTCAATGTTTCAGCGCGTTCAGTCAGGTTTGCCAGAACATCTAATTCTGAAAGAGCTTCCGCACTGGTTTGCAACGCAGCCAGATGAGGGAGCAATAAATCGAACAGTTCTTCATACAGCGCTTTTTCGATAGCGAGTGCTTTACCTTTGGAAGTCAGAACTTTATCTTCGTATTCTTTTAGTTCAGGAATAATGTAACGTTCTGCGTTTTTCAGGGTTTGGCGGCGTACATAATGAATCGGTACGAGATGGCTTTGTCCACGGCTGACCTGAATATAGTAACCATGCACAGCATTGAAGCCGACTTTCAGGGTATCAATACCAAGCTTTTCACGTTCGCGGATTTCCAGTCTGTCAAGATAATCACTGGCGCCATCTGCCAATGCCCGCCATTCGTCTAACTCAGCATTATAGCCGATTGCAATCACACCACCATCACGGACCAGAACCGGGGGTGTTTCGACAATCGCCTTTTCCAACAGTGTCTGTAACTCATCAAAATGACCGATGCGTTGTTGCAATATTTGGATATAAGGCGAATCAGAGGAGGCCATAATCTGATGAATATCAGGTAATTGCTGGAACGCGTGACGCATTCTTGCCAGATCACGGGGACGAGCGGAACGAAGCGCAAGGCGGGCAATTACACGTTCTAAGTCACCAACCTGACGTAAAAATGGTTGTAGCTCAAAGCCGATCTCTTGGAGTGCAGAAATAGCCTGCTGGCGATTTTCCAGTATGTTCCTGTCACGGATCGGAGTATGCAGCCAACGTTTCAGCATGCGGCTGCCCATTGGTGTCACACACTGGTCGAGCACAGAAGCCAGCGTATTTTCAGTACCTCCCGACAGATTTTGGGTCAATTCGAGATTACGGCGGGTTGCAGCATCCATGATGACCGTTTCTTGCTGACGTTCCATCGTGATATTACAGATATGAGGTAGAGCAGTACGCTGAGTATCTTTGACATATTGCAGCAGACAACCCGCAGCTCGCAGCGCCAGCGTGGTTTTTTCCACACCAAAACCTATCAGGTCACGAGTACCAAATTGCAAATTTAATTGTTGTCTTGCGGTATCCAGTTCAAATTCCCACATTGGGCGGCGGCGCAGACCGTGGCAGCGCTCAATTAATGCCATATGACCGAAGGTTTCAGGATAGAGCAATTCTGCCGGGCGGGTACGCTGGAGTTCAGCAGCGATGGTATCCTCATCAGCCATTTCAGAAACCCGGAAACGACCGGAAGTGATATCCAAAGTAGCATAACCGAATCCCTGACTGTCATGCCAGATAGCCGCCAGAAGATTGTCCTGGCGTTCTTGCAACAATGCTTCATCAGTGACAGTACCCGGAGTTACGATACGTACAACCTTACGTTCAACAGGGCCTTTACTGCTGGCAGGATCACCAACCTGCTCACATATTGCCGCAGATTCACCAAGTTGAACCAGTTTTGCCAGATAGTTTTCGATTGCATGATAAGGAACCCCTGCCATTGGAATTGGCTGGCCTGCGGATTGTCCACGTTTAGTCAGTGAAATATCCAGTAACTTTGCCGCCTTTTTGGCATCGTCATAGAACAATTCATAAAAGTCACCCATGCGGTAAAGTAGCAGAATGTCCGGGTGTTGCGCTTTCAGTCGCAGATACTGCTGCATCATAGGGGTATGGCTATCTATATCCTTTGCTGGAGATTCTTTTATATTGATTTGATTCAATTTTTTATTCCTGTTGACTCGGTTGGGCTATCGACACTCAGTCAACCCATCGAAATGACAAAACCTAAATATAATCAGCTAAGGATAGAACGCTAATGAACCTCATGCTGGGCGAAAACACTATCTTATCACTGATAATCTGTGTGATTCATCTGTGGATTAGATTGTTTACATTAAGAGCAAGAGCTGTAGGGTTAGGGTATCAGGATTGTCATCGGGAATGTATCAGATTTTCTGACTACTAAGCAGGATTGCGAAGCCGCTCGATTTAAATCATTTTGTTATGTATACCACTATGCTACTACTGTTTTTGGCACATAGTACATGAACAGGTATGAGGATTGTCTGGAATCCCCGTAGCAATAAATCTAATATTGCTACATAAACATCCACCCCGATATTCTGATGTATTCTAGCTCTTCCTTATATAACGTTGTGATATATTGAACTACTCTCATTTAGAGCTTGGCAGATTTAAGAGGAAATAAAAGTGGCGGCTTATCAACCTCTTTATAGCATTACTCCCACCATACTAAATTGTGTTATACAGATAGGTGAGTTGTTGGGGTGTTGGTCATCACAAAGTAAAAATACTTCACCCTTGTTACGTAAAGAAAACCGGATCCGTACAATTCAGGCTTCAGTAGCTATTGAGTATAATAGCCTGTCTACTGAACAAGTGACGGCTATTATGGATGGGAAACGTGTACTGGCCCCTGCAAAAGATATTCAGGAGGTACGCAATGCCATATTAGCCTATGAGAAATTGCCGGAATGGCAGAGTTATCAATTAGCTGACTTATTGGCAGCCCACCATTTATTAATGGGTGGATTAGTGGATAGGCCGGAAAAATTGCGTTGCAGTAATGTTGGCATTTATCGGGAAAATCAATTGATTCATATGGCTCCACCCGCTAGTCAGGTATCGCGCTTGATTAGTGAATTGCTTATGTGGTTAAAGCAAACTGATATCCATCCATTGATCTCTGGTGCTATTTTTCATTATGAGTTTGAGTTTATTCATCCATTTGCTGATGGTAATGGACGTATGGGGCGATTATGGCAGACATTGATTTTGAGTGAGTGGCGTCCAGAATTAGCATGGTTGCCAGTGGAAACATTAATTCACCATCAGCAGCAGGAATATTATCAGGTATTAAGAAAATGTGATCGAGCTGGAGATTGTACGTTATTTATTGATTTTATGCTGGAAAAATTGGTCGAAGTGCTGAAAGAAGGTATTAATACAAAACAGCAGAGTGTCGCAATGTCGGTAGAAAATCTTCAGCTACTGAATGTGACTTCGCAAAAAATCCTGTTGACTATTGTTAAGCAGCCAGCGATAACCATATCTCAATTGGCTGACAAGTTGGAAGTAAGCTGTCGCACGGTAGAAAGAAACATAAAAGTATTACAGGAAAATGGTCATTTAATTCGGGTTGGTGCAAAAAAAACAGGATATTGGCAGGTTAAGCAATAGGCGACATGTGATAGATATTATATATGACATCTCAGAATTTCACGGAGAAGAGGAGGGCGCTCTTGTGGTTGTCATTATACTTTCTTTTATTGCTTCCATTAATATAATGATTGCATTTCAATAGTAAGAAAAAATATAGCAGATCCATCAATAAATAAAAGGCTTTTGCTATTTTATTACTGAGATAAAACAGCAGAAACCAATAATTAAGTGATACGACTCACTTATTTATTCAAACAGTGGCAGGTAACGATCTCGCGACCAGCGGTAATATAAAGCCAGTATATTGTTTATTTCTTCAGGAACACATTTTTCAGGAGAAAAAGCATTATCCGGGGAAATTTCAGTATCACCATTAACCCATTCAAACATTTCCTGATACTCATCATGAGTAGGATCTTTAAGAATATTAATCAGATCTACATAACCATAGATTCCGCCACAATCTTCGGGTGGACAGGCTTGTTCACCTTCAAGGCAGAAGATTGGCATAGGTAATTCTTCGGGAGAATAGTTACTGTTTTCTAATAAAACTTCATGCTCCCAGGCATCGCCAAAGTCATAAAGATAAATGAATTTGCTTCCTTTACGCTTGATAAGTGAATCAAGTTTGAATTTCCCTTCTTCCAGACCTTCTTCTGACTCTTCCGGCATTTCAGTAAAGCGTTTAGAACCAAAAACAAACTCATGTAAATGGCTATCTTCCCAGCCCATAACGATTTGAATTACATCATGTAATCTATCCAGTGAAATATTGGATGGAATAATGAAACGACGCCATATAGCAGGTTTTGTTTCCGTAAGTGTAATCTTTAACTGATAAAACTTTTCCATTTTTCGCCCTTAATTACTTGAATAACTGATACTGATAGGGAAGTATATTGAGTGTTGGAAAACTACATTACAGTATGAAGTGTACATAATGAGAATGCGAACAAATTTTAATAAATAACTTGAGTTATTCACTGATGCAAGGACATTATTAAGGGCGGGCCCTACATGCTGAAAAATAAGAGAAAATAAATGACAAATAGCAATAATATATTGATAAAAAATGCAGAAGAAATAAAACGAATGGAGATCTCCGGGCGTTTGACCGGGCAGGTGCTTGAAGCTGTTCGGCCGATTATCATTCCGGGAATAACGACTTTGGAAATAGATGCATTTTGTCATGACTATATTGTTAATACTCTCGGAGCAATTCCCGGTAGCTTAGGGCAATATGGCTTTCCCTATACTGCCAATACATCGGTTAATCATGTTGTCTGCCACGGTTGGCCATCGGATAAGAAACTGAAAAATAGTGATATTGTCAATGTGGATGTGACGGTTAAAAAAGATGGCTACTATGGCGATAGTAGTGTCACGTTTTGTGTCGGTGAAGTTGCTTCTCATGCCAAGCGCTTGGTGGACGTGACGCAGGAGTGTCTGTATAAGGCAATCAAGATTGTAAAGCCGGGGATCACATTGGGAGATATCGGGCAGACAATACAGCAGCACGCTGAGGCGAATAATTATAGCGTTGTACGCGAATATTGTGGTCATGGGATAGGCAGCAATATGCATGAAGAGCCTCAGATTCTGCACTATGGTAGAGCTGGTGAAGGGGTTGTATTGGAAGAAGGTATGACTTTCACAATTGAACCGATGATTAATCAGGGGAAAAAAGAGATCAAATTGCATAAGGATGGCTGGACAGTGACAACAAAAGATCGTCGATTATCAGCTCAGTTTGAACATACTATTTTGGTTACTCATGATGGTTTTAAGGTTTTGACTCTACGGGATGAAGAGCGTGAAGTTTTTGAGCGTTGTATATACCCTATGGATCTCAACATAATTAACCAATAAATATCAATTTTTTTATAATTACTTGAAATTATGGGGATTTTAATCGCTTGAAAGACGATGCCATTGATTAAGGTTTATGAACAATGAGCTTATTCACAAAATTAGGCAGGTTTTAATTGCTCTGAAACCACTAATAGAAGGATTCTGACCGCTTAATGTGTTATTCCGCCGTTGACCCAGATCCTTCTAATATCGCAGCAGGAAGTTTCATATCATAGTGCAGTGTGGCGAGTAGTGTTTCTTTCCTCTGTGTTCAGATAACTGGTTTCTTGAAGTGAAAGTAAAAAGAGTAACTTGCTGTTCGTCTTACCTTAAAAAGGGTGTTTTATGAACAATAATAAATTTTTAAAACATGTCCCCTGGATAATACTGGGGATAATTGGGGCATGTTGCCTCGGGGTTGTTGCACTGCGTCGGGGAGAACATGTTAGTGCTTTATGGATAATTGTTGCTTCCGTAGCAGTTTATTTGGTTGCCTATCGGTATTACAGCCTTTACATCGCCACAAAGGTGATGAAGCTGGATGCAACTCGGGCAACACCCGCTGTTGTTAATAATGATGGCCTTAATTATGTTCCTACCAACAAAAATGTTCTGTTTGGTCACCACTTTGCAGCTATTGCAGGGGCGGGGCCATTAGTCGGGCCTGTGTTGGCGGCGCAAGTCGGTTATCTGCCGGGGACATTGTGGTTGCTGGCCGGAGTTGTGCTTGCTGGTGCAGTACAAGATTTTATGGTGTTGTTTATCTCTTCTCGTCGTAACGGAGCGTCATTAGGAGAGATTGTTAAAGAAGAGATGGGACGGGTTCCGGGCACAATCGCTCTATTTGGTTGTTTCTTGATTATGATTATTATTCTGGCAGTACTGGCACTAATTGTGGTGAAAGCATTGGCAGAAAGTCCATGGGGAGTATTTACCGTTTGTTCCACAGTACCGATTGCACTTTTCATGGGGATCTACATGCGATATATCCGTCCGGGTCGCGTGGGAGAAGTTTCGGTTATTGGTATCTTGATGTTGATCGCTGCAATCTGGTTTGGTGGTGTTGTAGCGGTTGATCCTTACTGGGGGCCTGCTTTAACTTTTAAAGATACTACTATCACTTATGCGCTGATTGGATATGCGTTTGTTTCTGCATTATTGCCAGTTTGGTTGATCCTGGCTCCACGAGATTATCTGGCGACTTTCCTGAAAATTGGTGTGATTGTTGGTTTGGCGATTGGGATTGTGATCCTCAATCCTGATCTGAAAATGCCAGCCGTTACACAATTTGTTGATGGTACAGGGCCTGTCTGGAAAGGTACATTATTCCCATTCTTGTTTATCACTATTGCTTGTGGTGCAGTCTCTGGTTTCCATGCACTGATCTCTTCTGGTACAACACCTAAATTGCTGGCAAACGAAAAAGATGCGCGCTTCATTGGCTATGGCGCGATGTTGATGGAGTCGTTTGTCGCCATTATGGCACTGGTTGCGGCATCTATTATCGAACCAGGGCTTTATTTTGCCATGAACACGCCTCCGGCTGCGCTAGGCATCACTATGCCTGATCTGCACAATCTGGGAACTGCGGAATCTCCAATGATTATGGCTGCGTTGAAAGATGTGACCACACAAGCCGCAGCAGTAGTTAGTTCCTGGGGTTTTGTTATTTCACCAGATCAAATTCTGCAAACAGCAAAAGACATTGGTGAACCCTCTGTCCTGAATCGTGCCGGAGGAGCGCCAACTCTGGCAGTGGGTATTGCCCATGTATTCCATCAGATTGTCCCGGTTGCAGATATGGGCTTCTGGTATCACTTTGGTATTCTGTTTGAAGCGTTATTCATTCTGACAGCTTTGGATGCGGGTACACGCTCTGGCCGTTTTATACTACAGGATTTATTAGGGAATTTTGTACCGTTCCTGAAAAAAACGGATTCTCTGATTGCGGGGATGATCGGTACAGCGGGTTGTGTAGGTATGTGGGGCTATCTGTTGTATCAGGGTGTCGTTGATCCATTGGGTGGTGTCAAGAGTCTGTGGCCGCTGTTTGGGATCTCGAACCAAATGCTGGCAGCTGTTGCACTGGTACTGGGTACTGTTGTGCTGATCAAAATGAAACGTACTAAATACATTTGGGTCACTGTTGTGCCTGCGATCTGGTTGCTGATTTGTACTACCTGGGCGTTGGGATTGAAATTATTCAGCGACAACCCCAAACTGGAAGGTTTTTTCTTCCTGGTAAAAGAGTATAAACAGCGTATTGCAGAAGGCGGAGCAGAATTGACCGCGCAGCAGATTAGTAACATGAATCACATTGTTGTGAACAACTATACCAACGCGGGTTTAAGTATTTTGTTCCTTGTTGTGGTCTATAGCATCATTATTTATGGTATTAAGGCCGCGATAAAAGCGAATAAAAATCCGGAACGTACAGATAAAGAAACACCTTATGTCCCTGTTCCAGAAGGTGGGGTAAAAGTTTCTTCTACGCACTGATGGAATACTCAAACCGATAGCAGATACATAAAACTGCATTGGTAATAGCTATCCCCACATAATCGCCTTTGTATTATGTGGGGCCTTTCTTTAAGGTGTGGGGTTAAGGAATAGTTTTTGAAAGAAATAGCTTTTGGGAACAGCGATTGGAGAACATTATGTTTGGTAATCTTGGGCGAGCCGGAAAATATTTAGGGCAAGCTGCCCGTATGCTGGTGGGGGTTCCTGACTATGACACTTATGTACAGCATATGAAGGATAATCATCCTGATCAGTCTCATATGACTTATGAAGAATTTTTCCGTGAACGTCAGAATGCACGTTATGGCGGTGATGGTAAAGGTGGTATGCGCTGTTGCTAGCCTACTAAATGGAAGCGCGATTTGACACGATGAAAAAAGCCAGCGAAATTGTTTTGCCGGCTTAATCATATTCTTCGAATACTGTAACCTACGGTTTTAAGATAAATGAATCTAGCTTTTAAATCGGTTGAATAATGTTTTTCCTGTTTATTCTGAATGCATGGTTGTCGAACCCAGCTTTTCCAGTCAATGCAAGATCGGCACATGCTTTTCCAAATAATGGCGCAAATTTAAATGTCCAACCACCTAATGATAAGACAATATTTTGGTATTGATCATATTGCTTAGGTATAAAATCTAATACTGCTGTATTATCAGGTAGATCAGCATGTAATGCTCTTGCCATATCAATAGGTGTGGTATCAACTCCTCTCATATAATTAATGACAAAATCTCTGGTTATATCAATATCTAATTCCTTCGGTGCAAAACTTCTGTCATCCACATCATAAAATTTATGTGAAGCCCAATCTACGGCAAGACGAATAAAATCTTTGCGTGCAAATTCATAACTGGGAAAACCATAGAAAAGATTACTGTAACCATTTTTAGGATTCTCAAATTGGAAGAACATTGGATAGTTTCTTTCCGGAACTTCTCCTGTTAATTTGTAGTATGAGAAACACATATCCCAAATGATATAATTTATTTTTATTCCCAGTGATTGAGGTAATATTTTATTAGTAAAAGCATTAGAGGTAATGACTATTTTATCAGCTTTATAGTTACCATTAACTGTCATAATAGTGACACCATCATGGCGGCTGGAGATCTTATTCACTTCAGTATATTCAAGGACGGTAACATTATCTGATTCTTTTAAATACTGCCCCAGTTTCCTTATAATATGTTTGACATCTATAGTAGCATTATCCGGGCTATATAAACCCATATAATCTTCCGGTAGATTTTTGAATGGATATTTTGTTTCTAATTCTTTTTTTGTTAGTATTTCATACCTTTTATTAAGTTTCTTTAAGACCTTTATTGGCCCGAACAGAGTGCCCTGCGGCGTATCACCGGTTGACACACCAAAATTGAGTAATCCGTTCATATACATGAATTTAGAATCTAGTTCTTTTTCTAACTCATGATAAAGTTTCCCAGCACTAAAGGATAATGTGGCATGTTCAAGATCATCATAAACCGTTCTCCACATTCTGACATGTCCTGCTGAGCTTGAATCTTGTGTGCCTAACGTATTTCTCTCTATGAGCAAAATATTTTTCTTGGCCTTAGCTGCATAATAAGCTGTACACAGCCCAATAATTCCTCCTCCTATAACACAAATGTCATATTTTTTATTATTAATGTATCCGCTTTTATTTACTGTGGCTTCTTGTTCATCTTTGCCTAAAGCAGAAACATTTATTGCTGCTGTTAATAGTGCTGCTGATTTCGTAAAATCATATCGACTCATCTATATTCTCCAATTTTATTCATTGTTAAATTTTTACTCTTACCAATCATAAAACCAGACACAGATTGCACACTAAAAACAAACACTATCATCCATAATGCGATTTTCTATGAATAAGTACATCATTAATTATGAATGATGACGGACTACTTTATATTGATAGGAATATCTCTTTCATTTGAAAATATATTAATTATATAAATTAATTATCTTCCTAAATAATATTCTTTATCTAACCATTCCGGCCAATTCAGATAAAAAATTTCTTGTAGTAGCCGCTCGGCTACACAAAATGCTCCTTCAGTCCAACCCTGATCTCCTGAGTATGCTTCTCCTATAATATGTATAGATTCATTTTTTATTGGGTGCCTCATAAAAGGCATGACTTCTTCTACTGATACACCGACTTGCCAGGCATGATATCCGCCTCCGTATGGATCTTGAGACCAATCTTTGATCCTTGCGATATAAGGTGGTGGAATATCTATACCATGTAATTCTTTAACTTGAAGCATTGCTTCTTCGACTAAATGTTTAGGAACGGGATCACCGGGCAGGGGAAACTCTTTAATTTTCTCTTCTGAAACTATAGTGGTTTCACGAGGTTCATAGATAAATTTTTTATCTTTTATTCGCATTAGCGCTTTCCAGAATGTGACTGTCCTCATATCGTTATAGCTGGATAAAAATAATGAATGAGAATTTTTTTGATCCGTACCAAAATAGTAACATTGTCGGATAGATAAATCAGTGATTGATACTCCTGATTTGGTTTTAAACTGTTTAGTCCACCAAGGATATTCGAATCCCATTAATAATTTTAGTGCTGGTTCAGAAATAACCGCGTCAATATTTTTATGTAATTCTTTGGATAAATGTTTATCAAAGAAGAAATTTTGTTGATCTAAGAGATTAAGAGAACGTTTTGGCATTGCCAGGATAATAGTATCAGCGTTTACTGTCCAATAAGTTTGACTATTTTCATTCCTAAATTTTAATGAATAACGACGGCTTCCTTTATTATTGCGTTTAAAAGTGATTAAGGTATTCTTTAGCCAAAGTTTAGCACCATTTTGGTTTGTATAATCTTTTGCTAAAGCATAAGCTAATTGATCATATCCATTTTTAATGGTTCGATATTCTGTATCAGCTTGTGTAAAGTCTCCTACCATGTAAGACATGGATTCAGCAGCATTCCAATTAATCGTATTTGAATAATATCCTCCGGCATCAGCTAAAAAATTGTAACCTTCTTGTCCGACCTGATCTTTAATTAAATTCCAAAATCCAATGTCTTTGACTTTCATTCCGTGATACGGGCTTCCTTTTTTGAGATAAGTTATATTCTTTTTAATAACATCCCATTGGCGCAGGCTTATTTTAAATTTAAAGTCATATTTATTTGTTTTTTCAATAAGATCACCATAATTTTCTCTGAACCAGGGATCTGCAATTAAAACGTCATATATAACTTTATTAAATAATTGAGAGGCACTATGACCTTTACTATTATCGTCCAGGAAGTAACGAGTTTTTAAAATCTTATCCTTATTTTGCATTTTAGACCATGCATCAGCTCTGAAACGTTGCCCTCGTAAATAGAAAAAATTATTTGGTGTATCATTCCTTGGAAATGGTTCGTAATTTAATTTAAAAACATCTTCAATTAGAGATGCTGTAATTTTTTGTGAAGAGAGGTAACGCATGCCACCTAATTCACTGATGATATCCATACCAGGTAAGTTAACCGAGAGTAATCTTCCTCCCACAAGATCATTTAAATCAAATATATGAGCGGTAGACGGGGGATGAGAATTGGCTGAATATTGGCCGTTTAACAGGCGATATCCTGCATATAAGCCAGATACACCAGCACCGATAATTGCTATATCAATTGATAATTCGTCTTGAGTATCAACACTATGAGGAATTTGACTCATTTCAATTCTTTTGTCTTTTTTCATAGGATATCTCTCTTAATTAAGATAAATAGTATTTCCCCTGAATCATTTTTTAATACCACCTGTGAGATTTAATAATTTTTCAGATTTTTTTAATAATGGAGAGTGTATCTTAGATTACCTCCTGCTATGAACAAGAACATAAAAAAACTGTAACTTGAAAGGTAACGGATATAATTATTCTATACTCGTGAGCATAATATATTTTTTATAAATGCTAAAGTAACTGGATTAATCTGATTATTTAGATTGTATGTGATTGTTTCTTTATTTAATTGTGGTTAGGAATATTTGTTTAGACAATAATATTTTTATTTTTTTATAAAAAGTAATTCAGAATAATAAAGTTACATACTATAAATTTTAAGATATAAACAATAAGGTTGTAAAAAGTTATCGACGTTGTTGCCAAATTCTTCTAAAGTATACTCATCTAAGATTCTCCAATGTTTTGTTTTCTCTGAAAAATTTTGATCATACCTCAGAAATTTAGTTCTTTTCTTAAACGATTTCAGATGAATAGGAGAAAGATTATTATAATGAAGCAGGAAACGAAAATGAAACCTATATCTGTCACGATCCTAACGGGCTTTTTAGGATCAGGTAAGACAACATTATTGCAGCATATTCTTAATACTGAACATGGCTATAAAATTGCTGTAATTGAAAATGAATTTGGTGAAGTACCTATTGATAATGAATTGATTGGAGATAGGGCAACTCAGATTAAGACGTTAAGCAATGGTTGTATTTGTTGCAGTCGCTCAAATGAGCTGGAAGATGCTTTACTGGATTTATTGGACGGCATTGATAAAGGTCAGTTCATTTTTGATCGGCTGGTTATCGAGTGTACAGGGATGGCTGATCCTGGCCCAATTACTCAAACATTTTTTTCCCACGAAATTTTGTGCCAGCGTTTTTTACTGGATGGCATTATTACATTGGTGGATGCAGTACATGCAGAGCAACAACTGGATCGTTTTTCCATTGCGCAGGCACAGGTTGGATATGCCGATAAAATTTTATTAACAAAAACGGATGTTGCCTCAGAAAATGATGCACTGACTGAACGGTTACAGAGAATTAATGCCAGAGCACCAATTCATAAAGTGGTACATGGCGAGGCTGACTTAAGTTTGTTGTTCGAGCTGGAAGGTTTCATGTTGAATGATAAACTGACTGTTTCAGTACCGACTTTTCGCTTCGTGCCTGAACAGCAAAACAGTATCCAATCTGTTGTTGTCAATCTGACTCATCCTGTTGAATTTAATAAAATTTCAAATCTGATGGAAGAGTTGTTACTGAGTTTTGCTGACAGTTTATTGCGTTATAAAGGTATCCTTGCCATTCAAGATGAGCCACGTAGATTGCTGTTTCAGGGAGTCCAACGTCTATATAGTGCAGATTGGGATCGCGAGTGGCGCAATGATGAACAGCGGCATAGTGTATTGGTTTTTATTGGAATAGATCTACCAGAGCAGAAAATCAGGGAAAAATTTGCGCAATTATAGTTGATACCTGTTTTATGTTTAACTGGATAGCCAAATTGAGATACGGGTTTTTCATTTAACTTAAAAAATGAAGGGAATCTCCCTTCATTTTTTAAGTTACCTCTTTGTTGGCTTAACTCATTCATTCCAGTGATATGCTCTGCAATGTACCCGGAAGTGCCACCTCAATTTGATTTGAACTCTATTGGGTATTGGCATAAATTTGCTACTCATATTTAAATACAAATTTATGTTATATATATGAACGCTGAAATTTAAGTTTTTATAAAAAATAAAGTAATAATTTAACAAACATAAAACAACAAATATAAATAGAATTTATCATACGTTAAAAATCATATTTACGTTACAACGAAATTGTCTATTCTGTTTACTTGCAATCTCCACGAGAAGGGCAGTGGAGATTGTTGCAATAACAGGTTATGTTAGTGAAAACAAGAAAAATAAATAAAAATTTACTTAGAGTGTGTCTCCCAAATTTTGGAAAAGCGTTTTACATTACTGGCCGTGTAAATCACTGTATGTGAAATGTTGCGATGCCCCAGATAATCTTGAATTAAACGAGTATCACGACCGAGGTCTGCAAGTGCATAGCCGCAGGCGTGTCTTAACATATGGGGATGCGGAGAAACGCTGACCGCGGCCTTTTTTCCATAACGTTTCAGTAACCCATAAACTTGTTGTCGTGAAACAGCCCCTGATTTTTGGGAAAGAAATACCCATGGTGAATCAGCTTCCCGCCATTTTTGGCGTACATCCAACCATTTTTTAAGCGCTTCAATTTCTTCAGGGATCAAAGGATGTGTTGTTGATAGACCACCTTTTAAACGTCTTATATGAATAATTGCTGAATTTAAATCGAGATCGGATAAACATAAATTACACAGCTCACTGACCCTAAAACCATGAATAAAACACATCAATAGCATGCAATAATCTCGTTCAGCATGACGTCCTTGTTTTGTTTCTGCCAAAATTGCATCTATTTCATATCGGGTTAAAAATTTGCGTTGCTTCATGAAATTATCATTCCTATTACATCAGATAGATTAGTTGTAAATAACGGGGCTATTTAAACTAATCGGATACAACAAACTATCAGAGCTTTTGAACATAATTGGATAAATACCAGGTTAATATAATTAGAAAACAGGAAATAAAAAAATTTGCTGCTTCTGTTCATCGTTGTTTTAATGAAAATATTTATTTAAATAGTGTAAATATTTGTTATGTAACCCTCGTGAATAGAATGGGCTAATCATAGAAAGAATTCCACAAGGAATACTGATTGATTAAATTTAACTACTAAACATCTGGCTGAATTTTATTTTTAGTTTTTTATTCTTATATTGTCCTTTTATGGTGTAATGATTTCGTCTTTTTACTGCATTTACTGGAAAAAGTAAATGATTTATCTAATTAGAGTGAAATGTGTACTTTTTTGTATGCAAAATATCTACTTAAAGAGTTGTGCTCATTATTATTCGGATGTAAATTTTAAATTTTTTGTTTATACGATATTTTATTTTTATTATTTATTTTATTTGTGTTTAATATTCTTATTTGATGTAAATAATGAAGGTGTGATGGTATTTAAAACAACCGAATTAACATGAATAAGTAAATTGTAATGTTATGTTATTATTTGAAATAATGCTATTTTATTGCTAATTAAATAGTAATACTTTCCTATTTTTATTTGAGCTGTGAAGATTTATTGAATAAATATTAATTATGGTTAATTAAAAAAGATTTCATCATTGCGATAATTATTGATTGCGTTATGTGTTTATTGTGGGACTTTGATGATGTACAGACCTTCCACAATAGAAAGGTCTTTAGCATAAGTAAACCTTAATGATAAGCCGTTCCGCAGCTGATTTTTATCACATCAGGAAAAGGCCAGAAAAGGAGAGATACATAGCAAGATCCCTGTGAAGATGATCAAGATTAGTGATACTCTTTTGTAGTGATAGAGGCTGGGGACCTTGTAAACCAGATAAGCAGGAATAAGGCAGCCGACGATACCAAATATCGGACTACAGATAGATGTGAAACTTAAAACTGGTGCATTCAGAATAATCGCTCCCCATGCTAATAAAATAGCAAATACTATGATGCCTTTTTGCACCCATTTTTCATTGATTTTTGCTGTTGGCATTAAGCGGCTGAGAATATTCATGGCTATTCCCTGACTGGCTTCTCGAAAACCGAGGTAGACACCGAAGAAGGCAGTCATGACAGCGAAGACATTGAGTGTAATACTGACTAAAATGACCCAGCCACCGGGGAAAAATTGTGCGGCAATCGCTAGTGCGGAAATATTCTGTTCATAAGCTTTGACCGCTTCATCATGTCCCATCGCCAGCGTGAAAGAAACAGCATAGAAAAACACCGTACAAAACAGGATACTAAAGGCGATATTCATAGCCCGTAGTGCCTTATAACGGGCAACTTCACGATTTTTTTCATGATTGCGATAAGAAATGACCATCGGACTTAGTGTCTGGATAAACAGAATGGATGTGAGTGTAAAAGGGAGAGTGATAATGGCCTTTTTTATCAGCATGGAGAAAGGAGGTAATGCACCGATATTGTACAGATGCCACATGCCGATCATGGAAAGCCCCAATGCGGCAACAACAAATAATTTTATCAGTACCATCAGACTGGATAGTTTAAATAATAATCGTTCACTGCGGGAAGAGAGCATCACCAGAATACAGATTAAGGTTAATCCATAAAAAGGGTTTTCGGATAACAATTTGCCGGTAATACCAAAGGTTTGCAGATATGAGGCGCTATCGTTGGTAATCGCAGTGGAGTAAACAAACAGCCAGATCACCAGCATAATAAAGTAGAGCACACCTAAAAAAACGCCCCAATTTTTACCGAGATAGCCGCTGATCACGCTGGGATAATCTTTACATTCAGATGATTCAGCAAGTGTATTGATGAATAGGCGTTGAAAAAGATACATGGCAGGATAGCCAATAACTGAAGAGAGCAGGAAGACCCACAATCCCATCAAACCAACCTGTACCGGAAGGAAAACAATACCAGCACCGATTGCCATGCCGATACTCATGATGACCCATCCCATGTCTATGCCACCAAATTTTGTGGCTTGTTTCCATTCTGCTTCCGTCATATTAGCTCGTTTGGCAGCCAAAGAAGCGTGGGACATGACATCATTACTTTTTGTTGCTGTTTTCATAATAGCTCTCGCTTACATTTTTGGTGCTGTAATAGGTGTCGAATAAGCACAGAGAAAAACGTATCACATAAACACCGAAGAACGATTTGTTCAGAAAATTTGTTCAAAAAATGAATTGTCGTGTGTTGATATTAAAGAATTCTATGAGGAAAAATTTTCCTAAAGACTCCATTTAATATGACTTTTTAAAGAATCATTTTTACATAAAGGAAAAATTGATATTTGTTATTCTCTCTTTATGCCAGGGCGTTGTGATTGTTCGTAATATTGAAAATTGAAACAATTGGAGAGGAAAGCGATGTGATTCACCACATTCATACTTGCTCAAAACACCCTGTCAGTATTAAATCCTTTTTATTGTCTGCATTATGATATAATTTAGAATATTAATCTAGTTTTTTTCTTGTATTACTGTCAGTAATGGATAAAAAGCAATCCATCTTAATGGTCATCTGGATGGTCATATAGTGTATTTATTCATCTTTATCTTTTGCTTGGATTTAATAAATTTGTATATAAAGAGTTATTTAATTATATCTTTTTTATTTTATATTTTAATAATTACAGATTAAATTAATTGCGCGTGGATTCACCCAATATGTGGGATGGTTTTGGAAAGATAGCTAATGTTGACGGTAAATTGCATCAGTTTGGCAGGAAGGCAGAGAGTATTATTACTGCCTCAATTCCTTTTGGTATAAGATGTCCTTGAAAAAGGTTTGGCAGAACGGGATAAACTTTGTATGGGCTGGAAGTGGTGGTATGGTGTTTTCTGTGTTGTCATTTAAATTATAACTTATCTTATTATTTAAATTTTCAGGTTGCCAATTTAATATAATGTTTCGAATTATATGATATTGTTATAGAGATATTTTGTATAGGTCGAATTTTAATATCTTAATCTATGTTTCACTATAGGGATTGAACACGGCTGATAAAGCCGTGTTTTATTTCATAGACTTTTCCTATAATAAAACTTATTATTTGACTGCTTCATCTTAGTCTTATCGCCTGTATAAATCCGGTCTATTCCAGGCAGAAACCCATAAGGTAATATGAAGGGTATAGCTTATCTGGCAGGCATTTAACTAAAAACTCTCAGGAAGACATAATAATGAAAATTAAACTCACTTTAGCTTCACTTTGCTTCGCTTCACTCATGTTGAGCGGGTGTGCGACGGAGTCGTCATCGACTCTTCAGGTGCAAAAAGTTTCTTCATATAACACCACCTACAAAGGAATTCGTAGCCCTATTGCGGTAGGTAAATTTGAAAACCGCTCAAGCTATCAAAATGGCATTTTCTCTGATGGTATCGATCGTTTGGGTAACCAATCAAAAACTATTCTGGTGACTCATTTACAGCAAACTGGTCGTTTTAATGTGCTGGAGCGTACTAACATGGCTGAATTGAAAACAGAGGCCGGGTTACAAGGCAAAGCACAGAAGCTGAAGGGAGCTAATTATGTTATCACTGGTGCTGTTACTGAATTCGGCCGCAAGGAAGTAGGTGACCATCAGTTATGGGGCATTTTGGGACGGGGAAAATCACAGATTGCCTATGCAAAAGTGATGCTGAACGTTGTGAATGTTGAAACGTCTGAAGTTGTTTTCTCTTCAGCGGGAGCAGGGGAATATAAATTATCCAGCCGCGAAATTATTGGCTTCGGTGGTGCATCTGGTTATGACTCTACTCTGAATGGCAAGGTGTTGGATTTAGCGATCCGTGAAGCTGTTAATGACCTTGTGTCTGGCATTGAAAGTGGTGAATGGAAACCAACGAACTAATATTCTAATAACTAATAATACATAGGGAAAACTTTTTAATGTTTTTGATGAAAAAGACGGGAATGCTGCTGGGTATATTATTATTGGCCGGATGTGTGCAGGCACCTAAAAACATTTATGAATGGGGTGAATATCAGCCAACAG
The DNA here is from genome assembly GCF_017743015.1 of Xenorhabdus budapestensis. Taxonomy (NCBI): domain Bacteria; kingdom Pseudomonadati; phylum Pseudomonadota; class Gammaproteobacteria; order Enterobacterales; family Morganellaceae; genus Xenorhabdus; species Xenorhabdus budapestensis. The sequence continues at coordinate 3,704,962 of NZ_CP072455.1, read as the reverse complement.
TTTACCAATATTACCAACAGGATAAGACCGGGCCACAAGAGCAGATCCAGGCATTGCAAAAAGTCATTGAACAAGCCAGAGCCAAAGACAAACCCGTTCCTCCCGGGCTGCACGCTCAAATGGGGTTGCTCTATAGTAAAATAGGCAATATTGAAGAAGCCTTTCAGCAGTTTGAAATAGAAAAGAAATTATTTCCTGAATCCGCACAGTATATGGATTTTCTGCTGAATAAAGATAAGGGAGTGAAATGATGAACCGTTTTTGGGGCGCAGTCGGCGCTTTATTATTGCTGGTATTGACAGGATGTGCCAAGCAGACACCTTACGATTATAGTGCATTGAAGGAAAGTGACCCTAAATCGATACTGGTTCTGCCTGCTGTGAATAAATCCGTGGATGTGAAGGCGGCTGGCAGTGTGGTTTCTCAAGTCACTTATCCGTTGGCGGAATCAGGATATTATGTTTTTCCTGTCGCGGTTGTCGAAGAGATATTCCGGCAGAATGGTGCAGTAGATGCGCAGGATATCCACAATATCAGCTATAAAAAGCTACATGATATTTTTGGTGCGGATGCAGCGCTTTATCTGGATGTCACTGAATACGGTACACAATATCAGCTCATTAGCAGTGATACCCGCGTGACAGCGAAAGCTCGCCTGGTTGATCTGCGGACTGGTAAACAAGTGTGGAGTGGTGTAGCGACAGCTTCTACCGCAGAAAATCGTAACAATGGCGGTGGTGGAATTATTGGTATGTTAGTGTCTGCGGCTATTGAGCAAATTGCGAACACTGTGATGGATAAAGGCCACGATATTGCAGGCATTACCAGCAATCGTCTGTTGAGTGCAGGAGGATATCAATATGGCCACCTGCTGTATGGGCCGCGTTCAGAACATTATCGTAAAGAAAAACTAGAATAATTTTAAAATGCCGCAGACAATAACTGCGGCATTTTTTACTGTCATTTTTACAACTAACTTTTACAACTATAGTTTTGCAGTTAAACACGATTAAACATCTAATCGTTTGGTTTGCCATTTCTTAGATTTCCAGCGCCAGGCGTTTACCAGCCCTCGTATCCATTCATCGCAGAAAAAGCCAATCCAGATCCCCAGGATCCCCATCTCCATGGTAATTCCCAGAAAATAGCCAACAGGGATAGAAATACCCCACATGAAGAGCAGAGCAGTACAAAACGGGAATCTGGCATCACCGGAAGCACGCAGGGCATTGACCATGACGATATTAAAAGTACGCCCCGGCTCCAGAAATACAGACAGCAGGAATAAAGGCAGCAGAAGCTCAATGATCTTTTGGTCTTCTGTCATCAGGCCAAGGAGCGGTTTCCGGAAAATCCAGAAAAATAATACGACACCAACTGTGACAACAACGCCGATTTTCAGACTGTTTATCCCACGGATATAGGCATCTTCAAAGCGTTTTGCTCCGACAAGATGGCCGACCATAATTTCATTACCGATACTGGTGGAGATACCAAACAGCATGATGAACAGCGATAATTGAAAATACAGAGTCTGTGCAGCCAGAGAAGTTTCACCCATCAAACCGATAAAAGCCTGTGCGGTCATATATTGTAATATCCACACCAGGTTTTCACCGGCAGCCGGTAAACCGATATGCAGGATTTTGCCAAGCATATTCTTTGACCAGCATATCAGTAATTTCGGGGACAGCTTGATTCTTAAACCATAAAATAACAATCCGCAGAGGAGAATAACAGCAACCGTACGACCAAATACCGTAGACCATGCCACGCCTTCCAGTCCATATTTAGGTAGACCAAAGAACCCGTACAGGACAATCATATTACCGACAATCGTCAGCAGATTGGCAATCAGGGTGACATACATGGCAGATTTTGACTTACCATAAACCCGCAGACAAGCAGCCAAAATAATTGAAATTGCTTCCGGTATCAGGCAGATACCTAAAATATGCAGATAAGCAAATCCATCCTCCATCAGGTTTTCTGGCAGATTCATGATGCGCAAGATTTTATAGCCGAAGAAAATCGTCACCAAGGCACAACTAAAACCCAACACAAAATTAAAGGCGATGGAAATATGGATCGCCTGACTGGCTTTATCTCTTTTTCCTGAGCCGAGATATTGGGCAATTACAACGCTGCAACCAACACTAATGAAATTAAAGATTGTAATGAACAGATCAAAAACATGATTACCAACCCCCATAGCAGCTAAGTAAGCCGAAGAAATATGGCTGACCATATATGTATTGATTAGCAACGTCGCCATATGAAGAAAAATATCGATGAAAATCGGCCAGCTCAGTGAAAAAAGCGAACGATCTGTAACATCAGATTGATGCATTATAAAACCTATTAATTAAATTGAATGGTCTTTTGTGGTGTGAAATACCCAGAAAGTATCTATGATTTTACTTGGTTTACTGGTTGATTGGTAGACAAAATGCGTTATTCCCCGATAGGATGAAGTAAAAACTTTTATTATAAATATTCACTGATTTCCTGTTTTTCCTTAAGACTGCCAAGAGGGGGATTGGCAACAAAATTCATGATTATGACTTGATTCTCATCCCCGATTCACCAGATAATCCTTTGCCTCAAAATATCTCACCATTTTTTACCTCAAAAGCCAAACGATTGCGTATGGAAATGGCTGGACTAATAAGCTCCGCATTTTTGAGATTATCAAATGACGTAATCGTTTTCGTCGGGTAAGAGGGGAAAAATGGTGAGGAATCGGATAGATATTCAACATATTGGCAGGGGATAAACATGTCTGGCACGCAGGCACCAACTCAATGCAAACTTGATAAGTATTTTAAGATAACTGAACGCGGAAGCTCGATACGTCAGGAAATTCTCGCTGGATTAACCACATTTTTGGCGATGGTTTATTCCGTTATTGTTGTGCCAGGTATGCTTGGACAAGCCGGATTTCCCCATACTGCAGTATTTATTGCTGTATGTTTGGTTACAGGGGTTGGCTCATTATTGATGGGATTATGGGTTAATTTACCGATGGCAATTGGCTGCGCAATCTCACTGACGGCCTTTACTGCTTTCAGTCTGGTATTGGGGCAGCAGGTCAGTATTCCTGTCGCATTGGGCGCTGTTTTCCTGATGGGATGTCTGTTCACAGTTATTTCCGTTACTGGTATTCGCGCTTGGATATTACGCAATATGCCAATGGGGATAGCTCATGGAGCAGGTATCGGCATCGGATTATTTTTGTTACTTATTGCAGCAAATGGCGTTGGACTGGTGATTAAAAATCCCCAGGCGGGGTTGCCGGTTGCTTTTGGTTCGTTGACCGCTTTCCCTGTAATAATGACCTTGCTAGGGTTAGCGGGGATTATCGGACTGGAAAGGAAAAAAGTTCCCGGTGGTATTTTGCTGGTTATTATCGCTATTTCAATTATTGGCCTGATTTTTGATCCGGCAGTGAAATATCAAGGATTTTTTAAATTGCCAACGTTGGGGGAAGACGGGCTTTCTTTGATGTTTAGCATGGATATTATGGGGGCTTTACAGCCTGTTGTATTACCGAGTGTTCTTGCACTGGTGATGACAGCGATATTTGATGCTACAGGCACTATCAGGGCTGTAGCAGGGCAGGCCAATCTGTTGGATAAAAGAGGGCAGATTATTAATGGCGGTAAGGCGTTAACGGCTGATTCGGTCAGTAGCATTTTCGCCGGAGCAATTGGCTCTTCTCCTGCTGCCGTTTATATTGAATCCGCAGCAGGAACCGCAGCAGGAGGAAAAACAGGGTTAACCGCAGCGGTTGTCGGTATCTTATTTCTGCTGATATTATTCCTTTCTCCATTATCATACCTGGTTCCTTCATATGCGACAGCGCCTGCTTTGATGTATGTCGGGTTGTTGATGTTGAGTAACGTACGCAAGCTGAATTTCGATGATGTTGTCGATGCAATGTCAGGATTACTGTGCGCTGTATTTATCGTTCTGACTTGTAATATTGTTACTGGTATTATGCTGGGGTTTGGTGCCTTGGTTGTTGGACGTGTTTTTTCTGGTGAATGGAGCAAACTGAATATCGGTACGGTAATTATTGCTATTGCATTGGTGGTATTCTACGCTGGCAACTGGGCCATTTAATCAAAAGGATACTCAAAAAATTATGCGCAAACGATTAAAGTTTGCGCGTGTATTTCCAGGTTAGATAATTTTTAAAATCTGTCAAATTTTCGACAAAATTCCGTAGATAAGTATAAAATAGACAAATGACTTGCTGGTCATTGATTCACAATATGATTGTTTTTTGTTTTTCCAGAATAACTTCAATTTTTGCGGTTATTAGCGCTGTTATTACAAGAAAAAAACAGTCACAATCTCTTCACCGACGGATTTTTGGCAATTTGTAAGGGTAACATGGAAATATTCTTTACTATCTTGATCTTGATTTTGGTGGTGTCAGTTTCTGGTGTTCTTACTAAAGTGATCCCATTCCGTGTCCCTTTGCCGATAGTGCAAATAGCAATGGGGGCATTGCTGGCCTGGCCTCATTTTGGTTTACACGTTACTTTCGATCCTGAATTATTCCTCGTTTTACTTATCCCTCCTCTATTATTTGTTGATGGTTGGAAAACACCGACCAGAGAATTTTTTCAACATGGGCGTGAAATAGTTATTCTGGTTTTAGTATTGGTCCTGGTGACAGTTGTCGGCATTGGTTATTTGATTTACTGGTTACTGCCGAGTATTCCACTCATTGCTGCATTTGCTCTGGCAGCAGTGTTGTCACCAACTGACGCAGTTGCATTATCTTCGATTGTTGGGAAAGGGGGTATTCCTAAAAATATGATGAGCGTGCTGGAGGGTGAAGCATTGATGAACGATGCTTCCGGTCTGGTTGCTCTGAAATTTGCCGTGGCAATTGCTATGGGGACAATGGCATTTACCGTCACGGGTGCAACATTCGAGTTTTTTAAAGTGGCTATTGGCGGCTTGGCGTCGGGTATTGCTGTCACCTGGTTGTACAGTAAATCACTACGATTGATGAGTCGCTGGAGTGGTGATGATCCTGCCACTCAAATCATGTTTATGATGTTATTGCCATTTGCTTCTTACATGATTGCTGAGCATATTGGTTTCTCCGGTATTCTGGCCGCAGTTGCTGCGGGTATGACTATCAGTACGGCGGGAGTGATCCGCAATGCGCCTTTGGATATGCGTTTGCGTGCTGATAACGTATGGGGAATGTTGGCGTTTGTGTTCAACGGCCTGGTATTCATCATGCTGGGCTTACAGTTGCCGGGGATTTGGGAGACGTCTGTTGCTCAGGCAGAACTTGATCCACATGTTGAAACCTGGATGCTGTTCGCTGTGGTAGGTATCATTTATGCTGCGTTGGTACTGCTGCGATTCTGCTGGCTATGGTTGATGAAAAATACCAGCAAGGTATTGATGAAGAAAAAACCGCTGGAATTTTCAACCTACACTACACGTGAATTGTGGCTGGCTTCGTTTGCTGGTGTCCGCGGGGCAATTACTCTGGCTGGTGCTTTATCCGTACCTCTTTTCCTGCCGGATGGCGATCCATTCCCTGCTCGTTATCAGTTGATCTTTATTGCCGCAGGTGTGATTCTGTTCTCTCTGTTTGTTGGCGTTATTGCTCTGCCGTTATTGCTGAGAGGCATGAAAGTGGGAGACAAACAGTCTGGTTTCAATGAAATCAGAATGGCGAAAGCGGCGATGGCTGAAGTTGCGATTGTCAGTATGAATAAAATGGAAGAACGTCTGTCTGTCAGCACTGAAGAAAAACTGGATGCCGAAGTGATTAGTGAGGTCGCTTCCCGAGTCACCGGTTATTTGCGACGCCGTACTGCCGGGACTGATGAGGGTGAACACAGCTTGTTGGTTGAAGATCTGGAGCGGCGTTTCCGCCTGACGGCGTTACGGGCTGAGAGGGGAGAGCTATATCACTTGCGTGCAACTCGTAAGATTAGTAATGAAACGCTACAGTCGCTCCTGCATGACCTGGATTTGCTTGAAGCGCTGTTGGTAGGTAAATCTCAATAAAAATATGTGGCTATTAACAATTACAACACTTTTGTGGGCCGCTTCATTCAGCCTGATTGGTGCTTATCTCGCCGGTCAGGTTGATAGCTGGTTTTCTGTTCTTGTCAGGGTAGTGTTAGCTGCTCTGGTATTTCTGCCATTTCTGCGTTGGCGTGGGTTATCACTGAAAGTCATTGCACTGTATATGGCAGTGGGAGCTTGTCAGTTAGGTGTGATGTATTTGTTTGTATTTCATGCCTACCACTATCTGACGGTAGCAGAATTTTTGCTGTTTACGGTCATGACTCCACTGTATGTCACATTAATATACGATTTGATGGGACGCCAACCGCTGCGTTGGGGCTATGCACTCAGTTCGTTACTGGCTGTGGCGGGAGCTGCGATTATTCGTTATGACCGGTTAAGTGAATCCTTCTGGATTGGTTTAATGTTGGTGCAATTGGCAAATATTTTCTTCGCCATTGGTCAAGTTGGTTATAAACGTTTGATGGAAGTGTATCCGATACCACAGAGAATCGCATTTTCGTGGTTCTATTTAGGCGCTTGTGTTGTTGCAATTATCGGCTGGCTAATGTTTGGCGATCCACAGAAACTGCCGACAACCCAATTACAATGGGGAGTTCTGATCTGGTTAGGAGTAGGGGCTTCCGGTATTGGCTACTTTATGTGGAATTATGGCGCAACCCAAGTGGATGCCGGAACACTGGCGATTATGAATAATATGCTGGTTCCGGCGGGGTTATTGGTCAATTTTGTAATTTGGCAGCAGCATCCAAATTGGTTGGGCTTTACCATTGGAGGCAGCCTGATTGTTGCGTCGCTTTGGGTGCATCATCGTTGGATATTGAGACCCGCTTCACAAACGGCAAATTATCCACTGCGTGCTGACGCGCAGAACGAATAAATGTGTCAATAGTCGGTTGGCGTTGCTCCCCTTTACGGCGGGCTGCGTACAACCGGCTCCATAACCCTTCTCCCAATGTCTGAGTGACAACTAATCCTTGTCTTTCGAATGTTTCCACCGCCCAATGAGGCAATGCTGCAATACCTAAACGGGCGGCCACCATTTGAATTAGTAATAACGTGTTATCGACGGTTTTCAAGGTCGGAGTAACATCTGCTGGTTCAAGAAAACGTCTCCAGATATCAAAACGTTGCCGTTGAACCGGATAAATCAGCAAGGTTTCGGGGGAGAGATCCTGTGGCTGGATATCCCGCTGATTAGCCAATGGATGATCCGGTGCAACTACCAGTTTCACTTCATAATCAAACAACGGAGTATAGTGCAGTTTACTGTCTGGAATAATGTCGGATGTCAGTACAATATCCAGCTCTCTCTGTTGTAGCGCCGGCTGTGGATCAAAAGTTACCCCGGATTTAAAATCCACATTGACCTGCGGCCAGCTTTCCTTAAAACGCTTAAGTGCAGGAGTGAGCCACTGAATACAGCTATGACATTCAATGGCAATACGCAAGTTAGTCTCTTGCGGCTCATTGCACTCGTGTAGGGAGGCTGTGATCATAGGCAAAATTTGTTCTGCCAATCTTAGTAGCACTTCACCTTGATGAGTTAGTTTCAGGGGCTGACTTTTACGAATGAAAAGCCTATATCCCAGCCGATGTTCCAGTTCACTGAATTGGTGTGAAAGAGCCGATTGTGTTTGATGCAGATGATTTGCTGCTGCTGCCAACGAACCACAGTGATTTAATGCTTGCAGTGTTTTTAAGTGTTTTATCTCGATCATGAAAAACCTTCAAGTTGATTATGAATAATTTGCGCTTGTGGTTTATACATTACCTGTTGATTATAGAAGTGTAAACATCTAGACGGCTAAAATTTGCGGGTGACAACATGACAGTTTTGAATCATACATTAGGTTTTCCACGTATCGGCTTGAAAAGAGAGCTAAAAAAAGCACAAGAAAACTATTGGGCAGGTAAAATTTCTCAACAAGAATTGCTGGAAACAGGGAGTGAATTACGTGCACGTCACTGGCAACAGCAAAAAGAGGCAGGCGTGGATTTAGTTCCTGTTGGTGATTTTGCTTGGTATGACCAAGTATTGACGACCAGTTTGCTGTTAGGGAATGTACCTCCTCGCCATCAAAATAAAGATGGAAACATTGATTTAGATACACTATTCCGTATTGCTCGTGGTCGGGCTCCTACAGGTACTCCGGCTGCTGCATCAGAAATGACCAAATGGTTTAATACCAATTATCACTATATTGTGCCCGAATTTCAGCAGGGCCAGGAGTTCAGGCTCGGATGGCCTCAATTACTGGATGAAATTGATGAAGCATTAGCATTGGGACATAAAGTGAAGCCTGTTTTGTTGGGGCCAGTGACTTACTTATGGCTTGGAAAGGTGAAAGGAAAAGCTTTTGATCGCCTCTCACTGCTGGAGGGTATTCTGCCGGTATATCAGCAAATTCTGGCTGAACTCGCAAAACGTGGTATCGAATGGGTACAGATCGATGAGCCTGCGTTGGTACTGGAACTACCAGAAGATTGGCTGGCAGCATTCCCGGCAGCTTATCAGGCACTCCAGGGGCAGGTTAAATTATTGCTGACAACGTATTTCGATAGCATCAGCCATAATCTGGAAACCATTAAGGCACTGCCGGTACAAGGTTTGCATGTTGATTTGGTGGCAGGGCAGGACTCTCTCAATGAATTGGAAAAATCTTTACCGGAGTCATGGCTGCTTTCGTTGGGAGTTATTAATGGACGCAATGTCTGGCGGGCAGATCTGAGTGCGAAATATGAACTTATTGCACCGTTGGTGGGCAAACGAGATATCTGGGTCGGTACTTCTTGTTCATTGCTGCATAGTCCGATTGATTTGAATGATGAAACCGGATTGGATGAAGAAGTTAAGAGCTGGTTTGCTTTTGCACTACAGAAATGTACCGAGTTATCTCTGTTGTCTCAGGCAATAAACGCACCTGAAGGCAGTAAACAGACCGAATTGAATAAATTGGATAGTTATAGTGCTCCAATTCGTGCCCGTCGTAGTTCCACAAGAGTGAACAACCAGGCTGTGGCTGAACGTCTTGCTAAGATCCAACCACAAGACAGTGAGCGCAATCAGGTTTATTCAGAGCGCGCCAAACTTCAGCGCCAACGGTACAAATTACCTTTGTGGCCAACAACAACCATCGGTTCTTTCCCACAAACAACAGAGATCCGTGGCTTACGTTTAGATTTCAAGAAAGGCCGTGTTGATGGTAATCATTATCGCATCAATATTTGTGAGCACATTAAACAGGCGATCAATGAACAGGAGCGACTGGGATTAGATGTACTGGTGCATGGTGAAGCTGAACGCAATGACATGGTGGAATATTTCGGTGAGCATTTTGACGGTTATGTCTTTACTCAGAATGGTTGGGTACAAAGCTATGGTTCCCGTTGCGTAAAACCACCGGTAATTATCGGAGATATCAGCCGTCCAGAAGCGATTACGGTCGATTGGGCAACGTATGCACAATCTCTGACTGATAAACCAGTAAAAGGCATGTTAACAGGGCCGGTGACCATTCTTTGTTGGTCATTCCCAAGGGAAGATATCAGCCGGGAAACCATTGCTAAACAGATTGCACTGGCTTTGCGTGATGAAGTGGATGATTTGCAGGAAGCGGGTATCGGCATTATTCAAATTGATGAACCGGCATTACGTGAAGGCTTACCGCTGCGCAGAGAAGAGTGGCAGGAATATCTGGATTGGGCGGTGGATGCTTTTAAACTGAGTGCAGCAGTGGCGAAAGATGATACACAGATCCACACTCATATGTGTTATTGCGAGTTCAATGACATTATGCCTTCCATTGCGGCGTTGGATGCGGATGTCATTACTATTGAAACCTCCCGTTCAGATATGGAATTGCTGGATTCATTTGAAGATTTCTCATATCCGAATGAGATTGGGCCGGGCGTGTATGATATTCACTCACCTAATGTGCCGAGTGTTGAATGGATTGAAGCTTTATTGCGCAAAGCTGCCGAGCGCATTCCTGTTGAACGCTTATGGGTTAACCCGGATTGTGGTTTAAAAACCAGGGGTTGGACAGAAACCCGCCAGTCACTGGCGAATATGGTTGAAGCGGCAAAACGTCTGCGTGATTCAGTGAACGACTAAATTAATTTGAGCAACAAGTTGCCCACCACACTAGATAAGCGTGGTGGGCGAGTTGATTTTCTTGGTGAGCCAATTATTGTTTTGGCAATTAGTGTATTATTGGCAATTTATACGCTAATGCCCAAAGTTAACAAGCATGAGGTAATTGAACATCTGGAAAATAGCTTAAAGATGGCAGGTGTTATTCTGTTGGTTACTGGTGCTGGTAGCGCTTTGGGTGCAGTATTACATGAAAGTGGAACCATGTAAGTCGTCGTAATGGCGCTCTGTAAAGGGCGCTTTTCTTTATTCTGGATATTCCAAATAAAATCCTCATTACTTTAATTAAGACTTCAAGTTTTGGTACAGCTTGTAACAAGAACTTTGACTGACATACCATGCACATTTATCACCAATAATACAGATTGAAACGGGGTTTTATGGTGGAATTTTACATTCCAATTATTGGATTGGGAGTGGCGGTATTTACGCTGATTTTTCTGGTTTTACGTACTCGTATTCATGTACTTCTTGCCATGTTAATTGCTGCGGTTATCGCAGGAGTATCTGGTGGTTTAACCATGAGCAATGTTGTTGAGGTTATTGCTAAAGGGTTTGGTTCGACATTGGGCAGTATTGGTATTGTGATCGGATTGGGAAGCATGATGGGGCGAATATTGGAAGCCTCTGGTGCAACTGAACAAATTGCCTATAGCTTGATCAAGTGGTTAGGTAAAAAGCGCGAAGAATGGGCGCTGGCAATCACGGGTTATATCGTCAGTATTCCTATATTTGTTAATTCGGCTTTTGTGATCCTCTATCCTCTGGTGAAAGCATTGGCGAAGAAAGGCAAACGGAATGTACTGACGTTAGGAGTAGCATTGGCCGGAGGGCTGGTGGTGACTCACCATATTGTTCCACCAACACCGGGGCCGCTTGGTGTGGCCGGAATATTCGGAGTAAGCGTAGGTAAAGTGATGCTGGTGGGTATGATACTGGCTATCCCATGCGTTATTGGTATTACCTGTTATGCCAAATGGTTAGAGACTAAATATCCTGAATATCAGCTTGTTGAGACAGAAGAAAATCTGCGACAAATTCATCAAAGTTATATGGAAGATAAATCGAACACGCCATTACCAGGATTATTTATTTCTCTTTTGCCTATTGTTGTGCCTATCGTGCTGATTTTCATTAATGTTGTGAATGGATTATTGTTGAAAACGGCTCTATTTATCGGTAAGGAAAACCATTTTTACTTTCAGGTTTTTAATTTTCTTGGATCACCCATTATCGCTCTGGCAATCAGTGTATTGCTGGCGGTTTATAAGCTCATGCCAAATGTTAGTAAACAAGAGGTTATTGAACATTTGGAAACCGGGTTACAAACCGTGGGTATTATTTTATTAGTGTCAGGTGCAGGAGGGGCGCTGGGAGCTGTATTAAATGAAGGTTCAACCGGGACAATACTGGCACAATATATAGCCAGCCTGCCAATAACTCCTGTCTTGATCCCATTTATCATTGCGACGTTAATACGCATTATTCAAGGCTCTGGTACTGTGGCAATGATTACAGCGGCGTCTATTTCAGCGCCTGTTATTAAACAGATACCGGATATTAATATGTTGGTGGCTGCTCAGGCTGCAATGATGGGAACACTGTTCTTCAGCTATTTTAATGATTGTTTTTTCTGGGTAGTTAACCGGATGATGGGTATTAAGGATGTGAGGCATCAAGTGATCGTCTGGTCGATTCCGACAACAATTGCATGGGGAATTGGACTGTGTGGCATATTGCTTCTTAACTTAATCTTGTAAATGATCCAACGGCGCTCTGTGAAGAGCGCTTTTTTGTGATTATTCTTCGAATATTATTTCCATTTCGGCTCTATACTCACCGTATTATTCATCACACATAAATGTGATATTAGTCACGATTTAATGTATGCGTTTCTTTAGTCGATTAACTAAAGGTGACTTTCATCGCCAAAAAATGTCAGAGTATTCATTAAGTTTAGGCATCTGTATTTTGAATTATTCCTGTTGAGGAGCCAATATGTCTGATGTATTTCATTTAGGTATTACCAAAAACGACTTACAGGGCGCAACTCTGGCTATTGTTCCAGGCGATCCTAACCGTGTTGAGAAAATTGCAAGATTGATGGATAACCCAGTTCATCTGGCTTCTCATCGTGAATTTACAACATGGAGTGCCAAAATTGATGGTAAGCCAGTTGTTGTCTGCTCCACGGGTATTGGTGGCCCATCAACGTCAATTGTTGTAGAAGAATTGGCGCAATTGGGTGTACGCACTTTCTTACGTATTGGTACAACTGGGGCGATCCAGAAGAATATTAATGTAGGTGATGTGTTAGTGACTACTGCCGCAGTTCGTCTGGATGGAGCCAGCCTGCACTTTGCTCCGATGGAGTTCCCGGCTGTGGCTGATTTTGAATGTACCAATGCACTGTATGCAGCAGCAAAAGCATCAGGTTCCACAACTCACGTCGGTGTGACCGCTTCTTCTGATACTTTTTATCCAGGACAGGAGCGTTACGATACCTATTCTGGTCGTGTTGTCCGTCGCTTTCAGGGTTCTATGAAAGAGTGGCAGGAAATGGGGGTGATGAACTTTGAAATGGAATCAGCGACTTTGTTGACAATGTGTGCAAGTCAGGGACTGCGTGCTGGTATGGTTGCGGGTGTGATTGTTAACCGTACTCAGCAGGAAATTCCAGATATTGAATTGCTGAAAAAAACAGAAAGTAATGCATTAGGCATTGTTGTAGACGCGGCTCGTCGTCTATTGTAATCACTCTATTCACGGGCCGGAATATTCTGGCCCGATCACCTAAACTTTCTGTTTTCTCCACTTTATTTCGTTCTGAAATCTGATAATGTCATAACATTTTGCATTAATAACAACCTATTTCAATTACAGTTTGTTGCGATAACAGTCTGTTCCAATAACATGTACTTCAATAAGAAAGAGTGATTATGACCACAACATTTCTATCTCACCCCTCATTACTTCCTTTGAATGGCGGGATCAACTTCCGTGATTTAGGCAATAAAACACTGAACAATGGTTCTAAGATTAAGTCAGGTTTGTTATTTCGTTCAGGCTCTCTGGACATGTTGACTGATAACGATCAGGCTTTTTTGATGGAACAAAATCTTTTCCAGATCATTGATTATCGTGATAGTAGTGAAATTGAGGACAGGCCAGATCAGGTGTGGCGTGGAGCGAATTACCATCATGCTCCGGCTAATCCGCTTTCCAAAGAAGTTGATGCTAATCTGGAGAGGCTGAGTCATGAAGCGTTGGAACAGTTTGATGCGAAAGATTTTATGTTGCGTCTGTATCAATTGTTACCAATTAATAATCCTGCTTATAAGACATTAGCTAAGCTATTGTTACAGCCGGAGAAAGGTGGAATTGTACAACATTGTGCTGTGGGTAAAGACAGAACAGGTGTCGGCTCTGCTCTGGTATTGTTTGCTCTGGGGGCAGATCTGGATACAGTGATAGAAGACTATTTGGTGACAAATATCACTCTGGCACCGTATCGTGAATATCTATTGAATGAACATGCAAAAGTGATGAGTGATAGTGTGGTTGAAAAATTGGCTTATGTGTATTCAGTCAGGGAAGAATTTTTGATGATCGCACTGAACAGTATCAATGGACACTATGGTAGTGTGGATATCTGGTTGGAAAAAGACATTGGGCTCAATATTGCAGATCGTGAAAAATTGCAAAGTTATTTCCTCGAATAAATCTATTTTTTGGAATGAATTTTTTTGAACAAAAAAATAGCAGGTTAGTATCGATTGATTAATTTGTTGCTAACCTGAAATCCGGTAAAGATTAACACAGGAAAGATTAATGTGAGCCTGCATGAAATCATCGAAGTCATCACCAATTTTGTAAAAAATCATGAAGTATGGGCAATCCCTATTATTTTCTTGCTCGCTTTTGGTGAATCTCTGGCATTCATTTCTCTGTTATTGCCAGCCACGATCATCTTGTTGGGGCTGGGAGCTTTGATTGGTGAGAGTGGATTAAATTTTTGGCCGATATGGATAGCCGCTGCCGCAGGAGCCTTCTTTGGTGATTGGGTTTCTTATCTATTTGGTTACCATTTCAAGGAAAATGTCGGCAAAATGTGGCCGCTTTCACGCCATCCACAAACATTGGTTCGTGGCCATCAATTTTTTGAACGCTGGGGGGTGTGGGGCGTTTTCATTGGCCGCTTTTTTGGCCCTTTAAGAGCGGCAATCCCATTGGTGGCAGGCATTTGTGCGATGCCAAAACGCCATTTCCAGCTTGCTAATTTCACTTCTGCGCTGATTTGGGCATTTGGTATTTTAGCTCCGGGAGCTTTTGGAATACGTTGGTTAGCAGAGTGGATGGGTTAATTGCGAGCCGCTTTGCAAACTGAAAGAAATCCGGTGAATAATCTGGACATCTATACAGCCTCTATTTAACTTACATTAAAGCAAAGTGGCTGGGGTAAAGTTAGTGGGGGGTATAGGTGGATATCCATTTGTTATACATGTTAATTGGTGGCTTAAGTGGATTATTAGGCGGAGGTTTTTTCGTCTGGTTTTCTGTTCACCAACGTATTCAATACAAAGAAAAGGAACTGCGTGAATTACACAGTCAACTTGCGGTTAGTCATGAAAAATTAGAGCAATCCCATTATTGGCGCACTGAATGTGAACAATTAAACCAAGAATTGCTTGCTCAGCGTGAAATCAACAGCGTGCAGGAAGCCGAGTTACGTGAGTTGAGTACTCGGCTTGAAGAAAGCAGGCTGGCTGCGGAAGAAAAACAACGTCTCTTGATTAATAGTGAACAACGTCTGAATACCCAATTTGAAAATCTCGCCAATCGTATTTTTGAACAAAATCGACGGCGTACTGATGAATACAGTCGCCAAAGTCTCAATGACCTGTTAATGCCTTTCCGTGAACAATTAGAAGGGTTCCGTCGTCAGGTGCAAGATAGTTTCGGACAGGAAGCCCGCGAACGTCATACTCTAACCCATGAAATCCGTAACCTTCAGCAGCTTAATGCTCAGATGGCAAAAGAGGCGATTAATCTGACAAAAGCCCTGAAAGGGGATAACAAAATGCAGGGTAATTGGGGCGAAATGGTCTTGGCACGGGTTTTGGAGGCATCCGGTTTACGTGAAGGACATGAGTTTCATACACAGGTTAACATTAAAACAGAAAATAGAGATCGTTTTCAGCCTGATGTGATTGTGCACTTACCACAAGGAAAAGATGTCATTATTGATGCCAAAATGTCATTGATTGCTTATGAACGTTATTTCAATAGCGATGATGAAACAGAGCAAGTACAGGCATTACAGGAGCATATAAACTCTATAAGAGGTCATATCCGGGGACTTAGCCGTAAAAATTATCAACAGTTACCCGGAGTGCGTTCACTGGACTATGTCTTGATGTTTATCCCTGTAGAGCCTGCTTATCTGGTGGCACTTAACCAGACTCCCGAAATACTCGACGAGGCACTGAAGCATAATATTATGCTGGTTAGCCCCTCTACACTTTTGGTGGCTGTTCGCACTATCAATAACCTTTGGCGCTATGAATATCAAAGCCAGAATGCACGTTTGATCGCGGAAAAAGCGGCCAGAATGTATGACAAAATGCGATTGTTTGTGGATGATATGCAGGGCTTAGGACAAAGCCTTAGTAAAGCACAGGCAAGTTACCATTTGGCAATGAAAAAGCTGACAGAAGGAAAGGGGAATTTGATTAATCAGGCTGAAGGATTTCGTGATTTAGGTGTGGATATTAAACGCCCCATCGATTCACAGATTATTGATAAATCTTTCCAATCGTTATCAATTAATGAGTAAAGTCTGAATAGGGTTTTACCGGAAAGGCTGGTACACTTGCTATAATTTTTTGAATGAAAAGCGGACAAATAACATGGCAGATCAATCGAAAGAAACCACTCATTTTGGTTTCCGTACCGTAGTCAAAGAAGAGAAAAAAGATATGGTGGCAGAGGTATTTCACTCTGTCGCATCAAAATACGATTTGATGAATGACTTGATGTCGTTTGGCATTCATCGTATCTGGAAGCGTTTCACTATTGATGCAAGTGGTGTGCGCCGTGGTCATAGAGTCCTTGATCTGGCAGGGGGAACAGGGGATCTGACAGCGAAATTTTCCCGCCTTGTAGGTGAAAAGGGAGAAGTTGTTCTGGCGGATATCAACGACTCTATGCTGAAAGTCGGGCGGGAAAAATTGCGCGATAACGGCATAGTCGGTAATGTCAGCTATGTTCAGGCTAATGCTGAAGAATTACCATTTACGGATAACTATTTTGACTGCATTACTATTTCATTCGGCTTGCGTAATGTCACGGATAAAGACAAAGCCCTGCGTTCTATGTACCGTGTCCTGAAACCAGGTGGGCGTTTATTGGTACTGGAATTTTCTAAACCTGTGCTGGCACCGTTGAGTAAAATTTATGATACCTATTCGTTCCACATTCTGCCACGTATTGGTCAGGCGGTTGTTAAAGATGCGGATAGTTACCGTTATCTGACAGAATCCATTCGTATGCACCCCGATCAAGAAACATTAAAAGCCATGATGGAAACAGCTGGCTTTGAGCAAGTTTCTTACAACAATATGACGGGGGGAATTGTTGCACTGCATAAAGGGTTTAAGTTCTGAAATGGAAACTCCCTCATTAAGTCACAGTGTGAATTCTACGGTATTATTTCCGGTTCTGACTGCTTTTCTGGAAACAACTCTGAATCATCTGTTGTACCGCGAAACCATATTGAAATCAGCCCGTATGCGACTAGCGGGAAAAATTCTTTCTATCGAACTGAAAGAACTTGAGACACCATTGGTATTGGTTTTCAATGAAAGACAGTTAGATGTTTTAAGCCAATGGTCAGGAGTTGTTAATTGTTCGATGAAAACGACATTACCAGCATTGCTTAAACTACGGGATCGTCAATGTCTTTCATCTCTGATTAACAGTGGTGAAATTGTCATTGAAGGGGATATGCAGGTTATTCAGCAGTGGTCGGCCTTGCTGGATATGCTGGAATGGGATCCTGCCCATTACCTTTCACCTTATGTCGGTGATATTTTGGCAGAAGGTATCAATCGGGTAATGAAAAACAGTATCAGTTTTGCCCGTAATACCATCACAAAGCAAAAAACTTACCTGGCAGAATCATTGACGGAAGAGTGGAGAATGGCACCTGGTGCTTTGGAATTGGCTTATTTCAGTGAAGAAGTTAATGCTGTTGCCAATGAACTGTCTGACATGGAAAAGCGTCTGGCAGTAATGGAGGAGAAATATGACTCCCAGTGAAATAAAACGCCTCTATTTTATCATTAAGGTTTTTCTTACCTATGGGCTGGATGAGTTAATCCCGAAGATCCGACTGACATGGCCGTTGCGTTTTGGGCGTTATTTCCTGTTTTGGCTGCCTAATCGACATAAAGATAAACCGCTCGGAGAGCGCTTACGCTTAGCATTGCAAGAGCTTGGCCCGGTATGGATTAAACTTGGTCAAATGCTTTCTACCCGGCGGGATCTGTTTCCTTCCGCCATCTCTGATCAGCTCTCTTTATTGCAGGATCGGGTCATTTCTTTTGATGGAGCCGTTGCCCACAAATCGATTGAGACAGCATTGGGGGGAAGCCTGGAAACGTGGTTTGAGGATTTTGCTCTGCATCCTCTGGCTTCTGCCTCCATTGCTCAGGTGCACACTGCACGGCTTAAAGAGAATGGAAAAGAGATCGTCATTAAAGTGATCCGCCCTGATATTTTACCCGTGATAAAGGCGGATGTACGGTTAATGTATCGTTTGGCAAATTTGGTTCCTTTATTGCCTGATGGTCGTCGTCTTCGTCCACTTGAAGTGGTTCGTGAGTATGAAAAAACGCTGCTTGATGAGTTGAATCTATTGCGTGAAGCTGCAAATGCTATTCAACTGCGTCGCAATTTTGAAGATAGCCCTATGCTTTATGTACCGGAAGTTTATCCTGATTATTGTCGGGAGAATGTCCTGGTCATGGAGCGTATTTATGGTATTCCCGTGTCTGATGTTGCGGCTTTGGAAGCGCAAAATACCAATATGAAGTTACTTGCTGAGCGTGGTGTTCAGATATTTTTTACTCAGGTATTTCGTGATAGTTTCTTCCATGCAGATATGCATCCGGGCAACATCTTTGTCAGCTATGAACGACCGGAAGATCCCACTTATATAGGTATTGATTACGGTATTGTTGGTTCTCTGAACAAAGATGATAAACGTTATCTGGCAGAAAACTTTATTGCTTTCTTCAATCGAGATTATCGAAAGGTAGCGGAACTCCATGTGGATTCAGGCTGGGTTCCGGTAGATACCAATGTGGAAGATTTTGAGTTTGCTATTAGAACGGTATGTGAGCCTATTTTTGAAAAACCACTGGCAGATATCTCATTTGGTCATGTGTTGTTGAACCTCTTCAATACAGCCCGTCGTTTTAATATGGCAGTGCAACCTCAGTTAGTCCTGCTACAAAAAACACTGTTGTATGTCGAAGGGTTAGGACGCCAGCTCTATCCTCAGCTTGATTTATGGAAAACGGCAAAACCGTTTCTGGAAGATTGGCTGCATGATCAAGTTGGTCTTCCAGCTATTATGCGTGCATTTAAAGAAAAAGCACCCTATTGGGCGGAAAAACTACCAGAATTTCCTGAACTGATTTATGGCACATTGCAACAACATAAACGTTTACAAACGAGTATTGATAAGATATCACAACAGTTAAAACAGCAACGGAATAATCATCGAAAATCTCTTTACTTGCTGGGGATTGGTGCAACATTGTTTATCTGTGGTGGTTTATTTTTTATCACCAACCTGACTCATTTATCATGGGGATTGATGGGCGTGGGAATAATATCGTGGATATTGGGCTGGTTTAAACTTAAGTAACCATTGGCCGGAAAGAAAATAAGTAAAAAGAAGTAAAGATTATTTTGCTGTAGTTTTTGGTATGGTTGCGGGTATTTTCGAACATAAAGTTCGTAGTTTATAATGAAATTATTAATAATATGTACCTGAGGTAGATTTCAAGATGTAGTCAACAAAACTACAAACTGAAAGATGAAGGGTATATTCCCCACGAACATGAGGTAGATCAGTATGGGTGGTATAAGTATTTGGCAATTACTCATTATTGCTGTCATTGTTGTTTTGTTGTTCGGGACTAATAAACTACGTACATTAGGTTCTGATTTGGGAGAGTCGATAAAAGGCTTCAAAAAAGCGATGAGTGATGATGAAAAGTCAGATCAGACTGAGAAAAACAACCATGATGCTGACTTTGAAACTAAAAATCTCACTGAAAAGCCCACCGTTGCTCAGTCTGAAAAATCAGAGAGTAAAGACAAAAAAGAATAGGTATAAATTGTGTTTGACATTGGTTTTAGTGAACTGCTGTTGGTGCTGGTAATTGGCCTGATTGTCCTGGGGCCTGAGCGTCTGCCTGTTGCTGTCAAAACTATAGCAGGCTGGATAAGGGTATTACGATCACTGGCAGTCAATGTCCAGAGTGAACTTGCAAAAGAATTAAAGTTGCAGGAGCTTCAGGATAGCTTGAAAAAAATGGAAGAAAAAGCAGACTTACAGTCTCTTTCTCCAGAATTAAAAGCATCAATGGATGAATTAAGGGAAGCGGCTGAATCGTTGAAGAAGTCGTATCAGCTTACTTCTGAAGAAGCTAAAGAGCTGGAAGAAGACGAAACGCATTTTCACTCTCTTGAATCTGATCCAGTACCAGAGCAGAAACTAAACCAATATAGAGAACAAGTAACAGAAAAAAAGCTAGAAGAAATCTCAAAAGAAAGTACCAAACAGAATACAAAGCAATCTCCTGAAAAATCCAATAGTGAACACTAAAACATGTCTGTGGATGATACTCAACCTCTTATCAGTCACCTGATTGAACTGCGTAAGAGGATTTTGAATAGTTTGATTACTGTGCTGGTAGTTTTTCTGGCATTGGTTTATTTTTCTAACGATATATATCGACTTATTGCTGCGCCTTTAATGGAACAATTACCTAAAGGTGCGAATATGATCGCAACGGATGTGGCATCCCCTTTCTTCACGCCGATCAAACTTACCATCATGGTATCAATTTTTGTTTCGGCACCCATGATCCTGTATCAGGTATGGGCATTTATTGCACCGGCTCTGTATAAACATGAACGGCGTTTGATTATGCCGCTGTTGTTGTCCAGTAGTGTCTTATTCTACCTGGGGATGATTTTTGCTTACTTCGTCGTATTTCCCTTCGTATTCGGTTTTTTTACTAAAACAGTCCCCACTGGCGTGTTGATTGCGACGGATATCAGTAATTATCTGAGTTTCGTTATGGCGCTTTTTATGGCATTTGGTGTCTCGTTTGAAGTGCCAATCGCCATTATTCTGCTGTGTTGGAGTGGGGTAGTAACACCTGAATCACTGAAAAGAAAACGCCCTTATATTCTGGTCGGGGCGTTTGTAGTAGGGATGCTACTCACTCCCCCGGATGTCTTCTCGCAAACTTTGTTGGCTGTTCCCATGTACTTGCTATTTGAACTGGGGGTTCTGTTTTCTCAATTTTATGTGGGAAAACATAAGCCATCTAAAACGGATGATGAATCGGAATATGATGCAGGTGACAACTCAGGCAGGTGATAACTCAGAAAAGTAATCAGGCTACCTACCAGTCATAATTATCGCCAACTGTCTGATAGTGTTAAGATCGGCAGTATTACAAGTAAAGTGATGGCAAAATTAACCCAGTGTATTACCGCTGGGTTTTACATTAGGAGAGCAGAATGAGTTATGTATTTCCAGGTACATTTCCTGGCCGTCGTATGCGCCGTGTGCGTCGTCATGATTTTTCCCGCCGCCTATTCGCTGAAAATCAACTGACCGTTAATGATTTGATCTATCCGGTGTTCGTGATGGAAGGAACTAATCGGCGGCAGGAAGTGCCTTCCATGCCGGGAGTGTATCGTCTGACAATCGATCTTCTGCTGAAAGAAGCCGAAGAGATTGCCCGACTGGGTATTCCTGTTTTGTCTCTGTTTCCGGTTATTGAAGCAGATAAAAAATCACTGGACGCTAAAGAAGCTTATAACCCTGATGGTCTGATCCAACGCTCTGTTCGTGCCTTGAAAGGTGCTGTTCCAGAGTTAGGCTTGTTAACTGATGTTGCATTGGATCCATTTACTACTCACGGGCAAGATGGTGTTATTGATAAGGATGGCTATGTTATCAACGATATCACTAAAGAGATTTTGGTGAAGCAGGCACTATCTCATGCAGCAGCAGGGGCTGAAATTGTTGCTCCCAGCGATATGATGGATGGCCGTATCGGTGCTATTCGTGATCAGCTTGAGAATGATGACCATATCAACACGCAGATCATGGCTTATTCGGCTAAATATGCTTCTTGTTACTATGGGCCATTCAGAGATGCTATTGGATCCAGTAGTAATCTGAAAGGTGGTAACAAGATGACTTATCAGATGGATCCGGCAAACAGTGATGAAGCATTACAGGAGATCGCGCAGGATTTACAGGAAGGCGCAGATAGCGTGATGGTAAAACCTGGTATGCCTTATCTGGATGTGATCCGTAGGGTAAAAGATACCTTCGGTGTGCCGACATTCGCTTATCAGGTGTCTGGTGAATATGCGATGCATATGGCAGCCATTCAAAATGGTTGGTTGAAAGAACAACCCGCGATTATGGAATCTTTACTCTGTTTCAAACGTGCAGGAGCAGATGGGGTTCTGACTTATTTTGCCAAGCGTGTAGCACAATGGCTGCATGAACAGAAATATTAATGAGTCCTTATTTACCTTAAAAAATATCGTAACTTGAGATATTGGGTAAAAAACAATAACGGATGAATAAATAAAAAGGATATTCATCCGTTATGACAGGCTATTTATTCAGATATTTTTCGATAGCGCTCAAAATACCAGTTGTATCCAGCCCTAAGTCAGCATGAAGCTCTGCCTGTGTGCCTTGCGGTATAAAGTAGTCAGGTAAACCGAGGTTTAATACCGGAACTGGCTGACTTGCCTGCATCAGCAATTCATTGACGCTACTACCGGCTCCTCCCATGATGGAATTCTCTTCTAACGTCACCAGTAAATCATGTTGAGAAGCCATTTCTAGTACCAATTCTTTATCCAGAGGTTTGATAAAGCGCATATCAACAACGGTTGCATTCAAGGACTTTGCGGCCTGTAGTGCGTTTGGCAGTAATGTGCCGAAGTTCAGGATAGCAATGCGTTCTCCTTGACGACGAACAACACCTTTGCCAATTGGCAGTTTTTCCAGTGGCTGGAGTTCTGCCCCTACACCTGTACCTCGTGGATAACGAACAGCAGCAGGGCCATTTTGATAGTGGTAACCCGTATGCAGCATCTGACGGCACTCATTTTCATCACTCGGTGCCATGATCACCAGATTGGGGATACAGCGCAGGAATGAAAGGTCGAATGCTCCCTGATGAGTCTGCCCATCGGCTCCGACAATCCCGCCACGGTCAATGGCAAACAGGACCGGTAAGTTCTGGATAGCAACGTCATGAATAAGCTGATCATAAGCACGTTGCAGGAAGGTAGAGTAAATCGCGACAATTGGTTTATATCCCCCGATTGCCAGCCCTGCTGCAAATGTCACAGCATGTTGTTCGGCAATAGCAACGTCAAAGTATTGTTCAGGGTACTCACGAGAGAAACGTACCATGCCAGAGCCTTCTCTCATAGCTGGAGTGATCGCCATGAGTTTTTTGTCGGAGGCTGCTTCTTCACACAACCATTCACCGAAGATTTTGGAAAATGTTGGGCGGGTATCTGTACTTTTTGGCAGGGAGCCGGTAGATGGATCAAATTTAGGTACAGCATGCCAACTGATTGGATCTTTTTCCGCAGGAGCATAACCACGGCCTTTTTTGGTCATGATATGCAGAAATTGAGGCCCTTTTAGTTCACGCATGTTTTTCAATGTTTGAACCAGCGCCAATACGTCATGACCATCAATCGGGCCGATATAGTTAAATCCAAGCTCTTCGAACAGTGTTCCGGGAACAACCATACCCTTAAGGTGTTCCTCGGTCTTTTTCAATAACTCTTTGATAGGGGGCAGGCCAGAGAAGACTTTTTTACCACCTTCACGCAGAGTTGAGTACAATTTTCCTGAAAGCAATTGTGCCAGATGGTTGTTCAATGCTCCAACGTTCTCGGAAATAGACATTTCGTTGTCATTGAGGATGACAAGCATATCAGGATCAATATCACCTGCATGGTTCATGGCTTCAAAAGCCATACCTGCGGTAATGGCACCATCACCAATCACACAGACTGTCTTACGGCCCTTACCTTCATGTTCTGCTGCAATTGCCATACCCAATCCGGCACTGATTGAGGTCGATGAATGACCGACGCATAGCGTGTCATATTCGCTTTCATCTCGCCACGGGAAAGGGTGGAGACCATTTTTCTGGCGAATAGTGTCGATACGATCACGGCGTCCGGTCAGAATTTTATGTGGATAGGCCTGATGACCGACATCCCAGACTAAATTGTCAAAAGGTGTTTTATAAACGTAATGAAGTGCGACCGTTAATTCGACAGTTCCGAGACCGGAAGCAAAGTGGCCGCTGGAGCGACTGACACTGTTTAGCAAAAATTGGCGCAGTTCATCGCATAACTTTGGCAAAGTGTCTTTGGGTAGCAGGCGTAGTTCTTCAGGGGTTTCCGCCAATGCCAATGTTGGATATTTCGCTATATCAATGTTCATGCTATGCCTGTTAAAACGCTATGCACGTTATAAATTGAAGATTAAGAACCCTGGAATTATCAGCATGTAATTGTTGGGCTCTCCCTATAAGGCCATGTTCCATTTTATTGATTTTGGATGTATGTAACCGGTAACTTACAAAACGGTGATTGTCATGGTCATGACCGGTTTTTTAGCTGTTTCTTTCAATGATGAAACCTGCCAGTTGTTTTAAAGTCACAGTATTATAGGATTGATTTTCCAGTTCTGTGAGTGCAGCAATAGCATCTTTATAAAGATCTTTGGCTTTTTTCTGGGCTTGCTCCAAGCCCAATAATGCAGGGTAGGTGCTTTTTCCAAGTTGCTGATCATTCCCCTGACGCTTGCCGATAATTTTTGTATCACCAATGACATCCAGAATATCATCATGCACCTGAAACGCGAGGCCGATTGCCTGTGCATATTGATCCAGCCAAGGCAACGCTTCATGGCCACGTGTGCCCGCACCGTAAGCACCCAATCTGACCGCACAACGAATTAATGCACCTGTTTTGTGTCGGTGGATTTGTTCCAGCGCAGCAAGATCAATCTGTTTCCCTTCGGCTTCCAAATCCAATGATTGCCCGCCACACATGCCCGCAATACCACTGGATGTTGCTAATTCAGCAATCATTGCAAGACGGTCAGATAATGCCACATTTGGTATCTCTTGCTTTGCCAGAATTTCGAAGGCTAATGATTGCAACGCATCTCCAGCCAGGATCGCGTGATCCTCGCCAAATTTAATATGGCAGGTAGGTTGACCACGACGTAAATCATCGTTGTCCATTGCAGGCAAATCATCGTGGATCAGTGAATAGGCATGGATACACTCTAAAGCGATGGCTGGCGCATCAAGGCTCTCTTTGGAAAGACCAAACATTTCACCCACAGCATAAACTAAAAATGGGCGAAGCCGCTTTCCACCCAGTACAGCACCATGTTGCATTGCTGTTGCTAACGGGCTGTCCAAAAAGGGTAATGAAGAAAATGCTGCCATCAACTTATTATTGATATGTTGCTGGCAATTGTTTAATTGCTCTTCAAAAGGAGCCTTATATTGTTCAGACATAAAGTTACTCAGCATCAGGCGAAAATTCATCAAGTGGAGATTGTGCATCATGATTCAATAAAATTTGCACTCGTTGTTCCGCTTGTTGGAGGGTTTTTTGCCCTTGTCTTGCAAGTTGAATGCCACGCTCGAATTCATTTAATGCATCTTCTAAAGGGAGTTCCCCTGATTCCAGGCGAATGACAATTTCCTCCAGCTCTTTCAGGGAAGTTTCAAATGCTGGTGCTTGCTCGGTTTCTGATGTTCGATTTGCATTAGACATAATAATTTTAAAGTGTGATTATTTAACGAATTACAGTAAGATAATTTCGTTACAGACTTGCAGAGTACCCTACTACACTGAAAGAAATAAATCATTCGTTACCACTGTTTTTTTACAGAAGATGATCTGTTTTTACAGGAGATGTAGTGAGATGGTGTTATACTCTACGCCTTATCCAACTGAACCACTTAAAAACAATCATTGATACTATTTGTGATAGTTCAATATTGAATGACTACAATATCTTACTATGAAGTTTATCATTAAATTATTCCCAGAAATTACGATCAAGAGCCAAACTGTCCGTTTACGTTTTATTAAAATCCTTGCTAGCAATATTCGTAATGTGCTGAAAACATTAGGAGAAGAGATTGCTGTTGTTCGCCATTGGGATAATATCGAAGTTCGAGCTAAAAATGATAATCTTGGTGCAGAAATTTGTGATGCACTGACACGTATTCCGGGTATTCACCATATCCTGCAAGTAGAAGAGAGAGATTTTCGTGACTTGCATCATATCTTTGAACAAACCTACGAAGCATATGGGCATTTACTGCATGGAAAAACATTTTGTGTCCGTGTGAAGCGTCGTGGTAAACATAGTTTCACTTCCAATGAGGCTGAACGCTATATCGGTGGCGGCCTGAATCAGCATATTGAATCTGCCAAAGTGAAACTGACTCATCCAGATGTGACGGTAAATCTGGAAATTGATCAGGATAAACTGATCCTGGTTAAAGCTCGTCATCCGGGGAGCGGCGGATTTCCTATCGGAACGCAGGAAGATGTTCTGTCCCTTATCTCAGGCGGGTTTGACTCTGGGGTCTCCAGTTATATGCTGATGCGCCGTGGCTGTCGTGTACATTACTGCTTCTTTAATCTTGGTGGCTCTGCCCATGAAATTGGTGTGAAACAGGTAGCTCACTACTTATGGAACCGATTTGGCAGTTCCCATAAGGTTCGTTTTGTTGCCGTCGATTTTGAACCAGTTGTTGCTGAAATTCTGGAAAAAGTGGATGACGGTCAAATGGGTGTTGTGCTGAAAAGAATGATGGTCAGAGCTGCTTCCAAGATTGCAGAACGTTATGGTGTGCAAGCAATCGTGACAGGAGAGGCATTGGGGCAGGTTTCCAGCCAGACATTGACTAACTTGAGACTGATTGATAACGCTTCGGATACGTTGATCCTCCGTCCACTGATTTCTCACGATAAAGAACACATTATTAAGCTGGCACGCGAAATTGGAACGGAAGATTTTGCTCGTACTATGCCGGAATTTTGTGGTGTGATCTCTAAAAGTCCA
This sequence comes from Xenorhabdus budapestensis, assembly GCF_017743015.1. Classification (NCBI taxonomy): domain Bacteria; kingdom Pseudomonadati; phylum Pseudomonadota; class Gammaproteobacteria; order Enterobacterales; family Morganellaceae; genus Xenorhabdus; species Xenorhabdus budapestensis. The sequence continues at coordinate 3,678,269 of NZ_CP072455.1, read as the reverse complement.
ACTGTCAAAGCCGTTAAAGCTAAAATTGAAGAGGAAGAGGGTAAGTTCGATTTTAATATTCTAGAGCGTGTGGTAAGTGAAGCCCAGAACTTGGATATTCGTCAGATTGCTGAACAGGCCAGCGAGCAGGTTGTGGAAGTGGAAACAGTCACTGAATTTTCTGCGAATGATGTATTGTTGGATATTCGCTCACCAGATGAACAGGATGATCACCCACTGAGTATGGAAGGTATCGAAATTCAATCATTACCTTTCTATAAGTTGAGTACCCAGTTTGGTGATTTGTCGAAAGAGAAAAATTATCTGCTTTATTGTGAACGCGGTGTGATGAGCCGTTTGCAGGCGCTTTACTTGCGTGAACAAGGTTTTCAGAATGTGAAAGTTTATCGGCCTTAATCTGAGTTAGTACATCTGAAAGAAACATATAAGCTGCTGGCAGAATAGATTTCTGTTAGCAGCTTATATTAACAGATTCACTACTATAGATTTTGGTAGTTATTTATACCGGGTGGTAAGACTAATTGAGCTGCAACTTCTGCTGCCTTGTCTTTTCCTTTCAGTAGTTCAATCAGCTTCAGGGCGAAGTCAAAAGCAGTTGCAGGCCCCTGACTGGTGAGCAAATTAACCCTCTCATCAAAATAAACCCGACGATCGATCCACTTTTCTGGGGCTATTTTATCTTTCATACCTGGGTAGCCTGTCATATTTCCAATCGGGAAAAGCTGATGATATTCCAGTACAACGGCTGGAGATGCACAGATTGCTGCAATGATTTTACCCTGACTTTGGGCTGTGCGGATTTTCTCTACAACTAATAGATTATCGCGAAAACATTCTGCCCCTTTTATCCCTCCTGGCAGAATAACAGCATCAAAATCTTCATCAATAACATCGAATAAGGGAGCATCTGCAACAATTTTAACGCCACGCGAGCAGGTTAATGTCAGAGCTCCATTGGTCACTGCACTGGCGATGGTGACATTGATCCCGGCTCTGACCAACAAATCAATGGTCGTGACAGCTTCTATTTCTTCACTACCGTGTGCGAGGCAAATGAGAGCTGAAATGTTCATATTTCTCCTCCTTGCGTTTGATAAAACGATAAATGTGGATGTTTTCTGTAAGCACCAGCCCATGTACACGGGCTCGGTGTAGTAAAAATCCGGTAATGTAATCTATTTCTGTAGGCCGTTGTGCCCGAATATCTTGCCGCATAGATGAAGAGTTTTCAGATGTTCGCTCAATAACATCCATCACGTAATTGATAAGCGTTGGCTTGGTGATCTGAAGGCCCTCTTTTTGCATCACCTGATAGATCTCATCACATAATGAATGGATATTTGTAACGTGATGCGATAATTCGCCATTCTTACAATCATAAATTACGGTGAGTGGATTGATAACACAATTGACGGCAAGTTTTAGCCAGCTGATGGTATAGATATCGTCGTGCCATGTTACGTCTGGTAAGGCGTCATGCAAAATTTTGGCTAAAAAACTGAATTTATCAGTATCAGGCAATATAGAACCAATATGGGTTATACCTTGTGATTTGTGATAAACAGTACCACTTTCCTGATATGCCCCATGAGTCGTCACTCCCGATAAGATGGGATTGGGCAGAGATAAAAGTTCATCTTGTGTTCCCATTCCATTATGCAGTAAAAGGATCGGACAATGAGGGGAAAGTTTGGGGGCAAGGTTATTGATAGCAGCAGAAACTTGCCAGGCTTTTAGGTAAACAAGTAACAATTCGCTTTCGGCAAGATGTTTTTCATCATTGGCAGGAAGTTGTTGTTCAAATACCTTACCCTGAAAGTTATCAATATGAATGTCGACAAAAGGTTGTGGCGCTTTTAGCCATGCCTGAATTTGGTGATGTTGTCGGGATAAGGCAGCAAGCCACAGTTTACCCATTGCACCACAGCCAAGAACAGTTATTTTCATCGTTCTTCCTTGAGAAATGCCTTCATTGGGAACCTCAAAATTATGCTGATCTGAATTCCAAACGCGCTAAGATAACGTAAATTCCAAAAGATCACTTAGTGTGGGGAGTATAGATCTTTTGCCAATAATGGAAAGCGGTTATCATGCCGGATTATTGATTAGCTGGAGGTGACTGATAATGCCATCATTTGATATTGTTTCAGAAGTTGATATGCAGGAAGTGCGTAATGCGGTAGAGAATGCGCAGAGGGAATTAACCAATCGTTGGGATTTCCGCAATGTCAATGCGAGTTTTGAACTAAACGAAAAGAGCGAATCGGTCAAGATTGCGAGTGAGTCTGATTTTCAGGTTAATCAACTGGTCGATATTCTGCGTGAAAAACTTGCTAAGCGAGGAATTGACAGCTCTGTACTGAATATTCCTGAAAATATGGTGCATAGCGGTAAAACTTACAGTGTGGAGGCAACTTTGCTGCAAGGTATTGATACACCGTTAGCGAAAAAAATCGTCAAGCTGATTAAAGATAGCAAGCTGAAAGTTCAGGCACAAATTCAGGGCGAGCAAGTGCGAGTTACCGGTAAAGCTCGTGATGATCTGCAAGGTGTTATTGTATTAGTTCGTGGCGCAGAGTTGGGGCAGTCTTTCCAATTCACTAACTTCCGTGACTAACTGTTTTCCGTGACTGACTGCTGATATCAGCAGATTTACTTTTTTCTCTGGTCAAAATATTTAAGGGAAGCTGAGTAATTTCAATTGTTACAAATGCTTCCCTAATAAATTCATTATTTATAGAGCCCTATTATCTCAGAGCTTCTTGGGTATGAGAAAACACAATCTGTTCTAGTTGCTCACGATTAGTTTGTTTAGTATCGACTTTGATATAGGCACTCAGTTCGTCCAGTACAATAATGACATCTTTCACACCCGCTTGAGACAATATTTTCTTTTCCAGAATTTCAGGAGCATTTAATTGAGCTGGCAAGATGAGCCTGATACTACTGACATAAGGTGGTTGACGTAATGTGAGGCTGAGAATAAACCAGAATATGGTGAGAATAATACCGCCCATAAATACTAATGATGCGCCTTGCAGTTCATATAGCATTCCACCGATACTGCCTCCCAGCGCGACACCAAGAAACTGGCTGGTAGAGTAAACGCCCATTGCTGTACCTTTGTAGCCTGCTGGTGCTTCTTTGCTGATCAATGAAGGCAAAATAGCTTCCATGATATTAAAAGCAAGAAAGAAAATCTGAATACCTGCAAATATTCCCCAAAGATGTGACCCCAAAGACCACAGAATAAATTCAGCAATGAACAACATGCCGATACAAAGCAAGAAAACCTGTTTTATGCGGCGTTTTTTCTCCGCATAAATAATAAATGGTAAAACAGCAATAAAAGAAATAAGTGTAGTAATTAAATAAACTTTCCAATGTTGTTGGGGAGGAAAACCTACTTTTTTCATGATCAAGGGCAGGGCAACGAAGCTGGACATCAATAAGGTATGTAGGCTGAGAATACCAAAATTGAGTTTGAGTAATTGAGGATCAGAAAGTACACGCCGGAAACTGCCCCGGACAATGCCAGATTCACGATTTAATAAATGATTATGTGTTGATGGGACAGCGAATAGTGTTATTAAGATACCACCGCTGGCAAGAATTGCGATCGTACCAAATAAACCATTTAATCCGATGTGATGGGCAATAACAGGGCCGACAACAATAGCAAAAGCAAATGTGATGCCAAAACTGATACCAATGAATGCCATTGCTTTTGTACGATTTTGTTCGCGGGTAAGATCTGATAATAACGCCATGATTGCAGCAGAGATTGCACCTGCACCTTGCAAAGCTCTTCCGGCGATAATTCCCCAAATAGAGTCGCTAAAGGCAGCAATGATACTGCCTAATACAAAAATGAGTAGTCCACCTATTATCAAAGGTTTTCGACCAATTTTATCTGAAAGTAACCCGAATGGAATTTGAAATATTGCCTGTGTTAAGCCGTAGATACCGATTGCAATTCCTATCAGGGCCTCAGTGGCATCCCGTAATTCTAAACCATAGGTCGTCAGGACGGGTAAGACCATGAACATGCCTAACATGCGTAGAGAAAAAACGGAACCCAAGCCCCATGTTGTCCGGAGTTCAAGGGGAGTCATTTGATTATCGTTCATGGATACCTGATACCTCAAAAAATTCGATATGGCATTTTGCTTAGAAAGGAATAAATTGATGCAATATGCTCATTTCATGCAGATTACCAACGTATTGGTTACTAAATCATATTTATCAAGAGTGATCTAAACGAAGTAATTTATTAATGTTTGTAAGAGATAAAGAAAGGAAAAATGGCAAGGATCTGTTTCCCCTGCCATTTTGATATTATCGGACGTAAGTCAGCATTATTTCTGGAGATGCTGCGGAGTCCACAGACATCATGACGCTCAATGACATGATAGCGACAATAGAAAATACAAATAACTTACGAGCCCAGATATGGTCATTAGTGGTTTTATAACCGGATAATGCCATACCCAGCCACCAAATACTTACTGCAGCAGCGACAATCAGGTATTTGTAACCTGCGTAGCCACTGATTGCTAACATCAGAGTGGCAACCATAAATGCCAGAATATAGAGGGTAATATGGTTTTTGGCCACAGAGATACCCTTAATTACAGGCAATACTGGAATATTGGCAGCCTGATAATCTTTGAACCGAAAAATAGCAATGGCGTAAGAGTGGGGCATCTGCCATAAACTGAAGATCAACAACAGAATGAGAGCCCCTGTGTCAAATTGTCCGGTTACTGCACAATAACCAATGACAGGTGGTGCAGCGCCTGACAAGCTGCCAACCAGCGTGCCATAAATAGACTTCCTTTTCATGTAGAGGCTATAAACCCCTACATAAACGACAAACCCGATGAGAGCTAACTGCATTGCTAAGGCATTGGCTGCCACATAGAGCAGCACAATGCCAACAATACCTAACACTGAGGCGTAAATCAGGCTGATTTTAGGATTGATAAGCCCTTTCACAAGGACCCTTTCTTTTGTTCTTTCCATGATCCTGTCGATATCGCGGTCGATATAGTTGTTGAATACACAACCTGATGCTACCACCAGCGATACCCCGACCATTGTTGCAAAGAACAAGGGGTAATCTATTACGCCCTTGGAAGCGAGTAGAAAACCACCAATCGCAGAAATTAGATTTCCGAAAATAATTCCTGGTTTGGTCACTTGCAGGTATTGCTTAATCATTCAAATCAACCCTTAATCAACCATCATATTGATGTTCAGGTTGTACATAATCCACAGGGAGCCAACAACAACAATAGCGATGACCAGTATTGTGAATATTAAAGCAACGAGATTCCAACGCTCTTCAGACGATGTATTCATGTGCAGGAAGCAGATGAAATGAACAAAGATCTGAATAACAGCCATAACAACTACTGTTGTCAGGATTGTGCTGTGTGAGGCAGTACCATCCATCACCATCCAGAATGGGATCACGGTCAAAATAACTGACAGAACAAAACCAATCATATAGGTTTTGAAACTACCGTGGCTGGCGCCGGAATGAGAAGTATTTGGATGACTCATTACATAGCTCCCATCAGATAAACGACAGTAAATACACAAATCCATACAACGTCAAGGAAGTGCCAGAACAGGCTCAGGCAGTTCAGGCGCGTACGGTTCACGTCAGTCAGGCCACGGCGTGAAACCTGAATCATCAGAATGATGATCCAAATCAGGCCAAAAGTTACGTGCAGACCGTGAGTAGCAACCAGCGCGAAGAAAGCAGACAGGAATGCGCTGCGGTCAGGGCCATAACCTTCTATGATCAGTTTATGGAATTCATAAACTTCCATTGAGACGAAGCCCAGGCCGAACAGGAAAGTAACAAATAGCCACAGGTTAACTTGACCGATTTTGCCTTTGTTCATGCTCAGCATGGCGAAACCATAGGTGATACTACTGAACAGCAGCAGGAAGGTTTCTACCAAGACAAATGGTAGTTCAAAAATCTGTTTACCTGTTGGGCCACCCGCAGTGCCATTAACTAGTACTGCATAGGTAGCGAACAGACTTGCAAACAGAATCAAGTCACTCATCAGGTAGATCCAGAAACCAAATATTTTGTTGGCTCCTGTGTCGTGGTGCCCATGAGCGTCATGGGCAGCTGTACTGTTAAGGGTTTGAGTCGACATTATTTTATACCTGCCTTTCTCAGTTCTTCGTAACGCTGATTTTCAATTTTCTCGACTTCAGCCACTGGAACGTAGTAATCAACGTCTTCGTCAAAGCTTTTCACGATGCAACTGATGATAATGCCTGCGAAACTTGCAATAGCCATCCACCAGATATGCCAGATCAACGCAAAGCCTAAGATCAGACAGAATGCACTAATGATTACGCCAGCACCTGTGTTTTTAGGCATATGAATTTCTTCATATTTAGCAGAGCGCTTATATCCAGTGCCTTTTTCTTTCATGTCCCACCATGCATCACGAGTCTGGATGTGTGGAACTTCTGCGAAGTTATAGAACGGAGGTGGAGATGAAGTTGACCATTCCAGAGTACGAGCACCCCATGGGTCACCAGTCAGATCGCGGTTTTGTTCACGGTCACGGATACTCACGTAGAACTGGATAACCTGGCACAGAATACCAAGTGCGATCAGGACAACCCCGCCTGCTGCAACAACCAGCAGAGGATTGAATTCTGGGTTGATATCCTGGCTCAGACGACGAGTCATACCCATAAAGCCCAGAGCATACAGAGGCATAAAGGCAACGAAGAAACCAGTGATCCAGAACCAGAAGGCACGGACACCCCATTTTTCATTCAGTGTGAAACCAAATGCTTTCGGGAACCAGTAAGTTGTACCAGCGAAGCAGCCGAATACAACGCCACCAATGATAACGTTATGGAAGTGAGCAATCAGGAACAGACTGTTATGCAGTACGAAGTTCGCACCAGGTACAGCCAACAGAACACCTGTCATACCACCAATGGAGAAAGTGACCAGAAAGCCGACAGTCCACAGCATAGGTGTTTTGAACTCGATACGGCCACGATACATGGTGAACAACCAGTTGAAGATCTTAACCCCAGTTGGGATAGAGATAATCATCGTGGCGATACCAAAGAAGGCGTTAACGTTCGCACCAGAGCCCATGGTAAAGAAGTGGTGCAGCCATACAATGAACGACAAAATGGTAATAACGATTGTCGCCCACACCAGTGAGGTATAACCAAACAGGCGTTTTTTCGAGAAGGTTGCAGTGACTTCAGAGAAGATACCAAAGACAGGTAGAACCAGAATGTAAACTTCGGGATGGCCCCAAGCCCAGATCAGGTTGATGTACATCATCATGTTGCCACCCATATCGTTGGTGAAGAAATGGGTGCCCAGATAACGATCTAGGGTTAACAGTGCAATAGTAACTGTCAGAATAGGGAACGCAGCAATGATAAGTACGTTGGTGCACAGTGAAGCCCAGGTGAAAACTGGCAATTTCATCATGGACATACCTGGTGCACGCATGCGCAGGATAGTCACGAAGAAGTTAACACCAGTTAGCAATGTACCTACACCGGAGAGCTGAAGGCTCCATATCCAGTAATCAACGCCAACTCCCGGGTTATATTCCAGACCGGACAGAGGCGGGTAAGCCAGCCAGCCAGTTTGAGCGAATTCACCTACACCCAGAGAGAGGTTGATCAGAGCGACACCTACAACAAATAACCAGAAACTCAGAGAGTTCAGGAATGGGAATGCAACGTCACGTGCCCCGATTTGCAGAGGAACCACAATGTTCATCAGACCAACAACGAAAGGCATTGCCATGAAGAAGATCATGATAACGCCGTGAGCGGTAAAGATCTGATCATAATGGTGCGGGGGCAGGAAACCTGCTTCACCAGCGGAAGCCAGAGCTTGCTGTCCCCGCATCATGATGGCATCAGCAAAACCGCGCACCATCATTACCATAGCAACAACTATGTACATGACCCCGATTTTTTTGTGGTCGACGCTTGTCAGCCATTCAGTCCAGAGCCATTTCCATTTACGGAAATAGGTTAGGACACCAACAACTGCCAGTCCCCCAAGAAGTATCCCAATCAATGTCACCACAATAATGGGTTCATGTAATGGGATTGCATCAAGTGTTAATTTTCCCCACATGTCTTTATTCCTCAACACCTGCATGAGCCGGCTGACTCATATTCATATTATGACCCGCAGCTTCACCATGTTCTGTTTTTCCGTGACCAGATACACCAAACATACCACTATGGCCCATATCACCCATAAATTTGGTGATAGTTTCTTGGAACAGATTTGGTTTCACGCTTGAGAAGTATTCAACTGGGTTGTTTTGACTAGGTTTAGCTAACTCATTGAATGCTTGCACAGTATCCAGGGTTTTAGATGATGCTTTAACTTTCTGCACCCACTCTTCAAAACTTGCACGATCCTCAGTTGCTGTTGCAGTGAATTTCATGCCGGAGAAACCATGTCCACTATAACTGGCCGAGAAACCGTCGTATTTACCTGCTGAGTTAGCAATTAAATGCAGTTTTGTCTGCATACCTGCCATTGCATAAATCTGACCACCTAACTGAGGGATGAAGAAAGAGTTCATCACAGAGTCTGAGGTGATTTTGAAGTTAATTGGCACATCTTTAGGGAATACAATTTCATTTACAGTTGCAATACCCTGTTCCGGGTAGATGAATAGCCATTTCCAGTCAAGGGAAATAACTTCAATCGTTACCGGTTTCACATCACTGTCTAGTGGCTTATATGGATCGAGTTGATGAGTCGTTTTCCATGTAATCGTCGCCAAAGTGATGATAATCAGGATAGGCACAGTCCAGACGACAAGCTCAATTTTATTTGAGTGTGCCCAGTTTGGACGATAGGTAGCAGATTTATTGGCTTCCCGGTAACGTAAAGCAAAAACGATTGCCATTACGATAGCCGGGATAACAACGATCAGCATTAGGCCAAACGCTGTCAGTATCAGCGTTTTTTGTTCAACGCCGATCGCCCCTTTGGGATTCATCAATACCATATCGCAACCACTTAGCATTAAAGTGGCTGCGAGTAATGACGATAACCCAATAGTTTTTTTGTATTTCATAAGTCTCATTGAGCGACCCCAGATAACAAAAGCTTTATTGTCGTTTCATCAGTGCGGGCATTCTACGGTAAGGTTACTGGAGTGTAAACAATTGTAATAGAAGCAGGATGGCTTATAGGTTTTTTATGCTAGAGGGATCACATGTAATATGAGATTTAACAAAAAGTTAACTTCAGGTCGTCATTGTATCTAAGAAATCAAAATAGGCAATATTTTTAAAGTAACTCTCTATTTTTAAAAATAATTTTTTTGATGAAAATCACATATTAGTGTTTTTGAACTGACTTTTTATTGTAATGAAATGATCGTTTTTGATATTGATGAGCAGTTCAATACTGCTCATCAGTTAAACTAATTGTTAGAAATTATATTTTACACTGTAAACAATACCATCCTGAAGGAAATCTTCGCCTAGTTTATTATTGGCATAGCGGTATTGGATACCAGTAGTAAAAGAAGTGTGTGGAGTCCACCATAATCCCAGAGCCCCGTTAACACCATCACGGCCACCATTACCATAGCGTTTATTACGGTTCAGTTCGATTTCATTCCAGTTTGTGACACTGAATTTTTGCTCCCAAAGATTGAAATCGTATCCCGCAACCCAGCCTACGACATAACCGTTATTTCCTGAGTAGAAAGTTTGGTCAACATAGTGCAGGGCAACAAAAGGTTTGAACCACAGACCAGCAAAGGTCGTGTTATAGCCCAATCCATAGAGTGTGTTTACTTCATGGAAGTTGCCACCGTTAGCTTTCCCAGGTTGTGAGTAGGTTCCATAAACGTGTCCATAAAGGTTGAAACCTGTTTCTCCCAGATAAAAACGCCCTGTTGTTTTGAAAGCGTAACGTCGATTATCACCAGGTTGTGCAGTTTTGCTGTTAAATGGGTTTTCTAAGTCAAAGAAGCCATATAGCTCTCCCCAACTGAAACCAGCTCCACCTTCTAGTTCCAGATAAGCAAAGTCGTCTTTGTGAGAGGTCTGCCCTGTTTTATGTGTAGTGTGTTTGCTCCAGTCAAGGTAGTTCATGCTGACATTGGCAAACCCCCACTGATATTCCGCGCTGGCTGAAGCAGAAACCAAGGCAGTAGCAACTGCGGTGAGTGTCAGAATATGTCTTTTCATAAATTCCCTTTATGTGTTTTTTTAAACATATAAAAAATATTATGGATAGTTCGAAACAAAATGAATGCGAACATGAGAATAATAATATTTATTAGTATAAATATTTCCCTATAAGAAAAGATGTTTCTTAGGTCACATAATTTCAGTTTTTTATTTTTATTGTGATAATTATCACTAAATGGGAGCAACAAAAGACTGAACTTTGTCAGTCTTTTGTTGCAACGGGCAGAATTTTAAGCAAGTTTACTTTTCTTCAATGCCACATAATCCAAGGTACCTCCCAGTAGCAATCCTATGGCACCAATGACAACACTCCAGGAGAGCATAGGAGATATAAAGTCACTGATCTCATTGAAAAGCAGAATATATTTTGGAGAAATAAACAATATCAAAGTGACTAAATGAGTTATCACAAATAGTAGGCTACTTATAATTAACCAGGTAATAAAAATAAGTGCAGCCAATGTCATGGTCAGGAAGGCTAACCGATAGTAATGACTGAATAATGTTCGAGAAATGAAATTATCAGTTTTTTGGGTATAAGCCAGTGTTTTGCGGCAGACAAGTAAGAGAGCAAGCCCCGGTAATCCAAGCACAACGGAGAACAAATAAAACATTGGCCAACCATGTACTTCGGCAAACCAGCCTGCAACTGGACCAACATAAACCCGTCCTATTGCGGATAGTGCAGAAAGAAGGGCAAATTGGGTTGCTGAAAATGATTTATTACAAAGCGTCATTAGTAAGGCAACAAATGCTGCCGTGCCCATACCGCCACAGATATTCTCCAGAAAAATAGCGCCACCCATAACATAAATATCCTTAGGAGTGACGGCAAGTATCCAATAACCGAAATTTGAAACGGTTTGAAGGAGTCCGAAGATCATCAATGCACGGAACAAGCTCCACTTCTGCATCAAATAACCACCATACAGAGCCCCTATAATGGTGGCAGCCAGGCCAAGGGTTTTATTAATCATACCGACTTCAGCCGGATTAAAACCTACTCCGCGAATAAGAAAAGGGGTACTGAGTGAGAGGGCAAAAGCATCAGCCAGCTTATACATCACTATTAAGAGCAGAATAAGCCAGGCATTGTTTCGACTAAAAAAGTCAAATAAAGGCTCAAATACAGCTTGATGTAATGTTTTTGGTGGCGCTGCGTCAATCTGAGGTTCTTTAGCAGTAAGAGTGGCATAAACGCCAATCAGCATCAGACCTGCCATTAACCAGTACATACTATGCCAGCCAATATAAGTCGCTATCAATAACGCCAAGCCGCCGGAAACCAGCATTGCTAGCCGATATCCCAGTACAGAAATAGCCGCTCCAGCCCCTCGTTCTTCCTGTAGCAGAATGTCAGTTTTATAGGCGTCAAAAATAATATCTTGAGAAGCCGAGAAAAAGGCGACAGCAACAGCTAATGCAGCTAACCACCATAAATGTTGCGATGGGTCGAGAAATCCCATTGCCCCGATACTGACAATGAGTAAAAGTTGGGTAATGAGCATCCATCCGCGCCGACGTCCTAAGAACGAGGGGGAATAACGATCCATTGTAGGTGCCCAGAGAAATTTAAAAACATAGGCCTGACCGACTAAAGTGAAAAAGCCGATAGTTTTGATATCAACGTTTTCGACAGTCATCCATGCCTGTAATGTTCCTGCGGTGAGGGCAAGGGGGAGACCAGAGGCAAAACCCAATAAAAGAAGAATACGGTAGTTGCGTATTGTAGATAAACTCAGTGTGTGATTCGTCATAAGCCCTTCTAATACTTTCTGCCCATAATCTATCAGAGGAAAGTTCAACAAAATCAGGCAGAAAGTCTATATTCTGTTACCTGTTAGCGAACGTTCTGTTTAATGAAGGTGCTGATTGACGAATCTTGAGCCATGTCTGCAATCACATCAGATAGTACAGTAGTAACGGCATCAGCGATTTTGGGGTTAGTTGCGTTTAATGGACCCTGAGCATTATAGCTGGTGCGGTAGTTTTTGATTTGCTTACTACCATCTTGAGCATAAACAATAATTGAGATTTCTGCTTTCGCTGCAATATCGTGGCGTAGGCTTCCTTCCTTTACTGTCGCATAAAGTTGATTCACAACGACTTGTAAATTGGCATTCGCCGGAGAGCCAATCATATAACCACGAGCAACCATTTGCTTTTCCAGTGCTTCTTGCAGTAAAAAGCGTAAATCACGTGAAGGCAGCAGCGTAACTAATTTTGCATCACGGTTAATTTGGGCCAGGGCTTGAGATTGCCGATGATCGACCCCACTAATACTGATTGTAATCGCTTTCATTGTAGGATCTGCCGATGGCAAGGTAATTTTAGGTTGAATAGCCAATGTATTGCTGGTGTCTGCACAGCCAGATAAGTTGGCTAGAAAGAGAAGTGCGATAAATGGAGTCAATATTTTCTTTAGCATGTAAGTGTTCTCATTCAGAATACGGATACCCGATATAGTAATACAGGCAGTATAAACTGTCGCAATCATAGCATTGCCGTAGGTAACGGCATATCCCTAATGCTTACTAACTGAAAGATGTGGGGAAATGCTTAAAGTAAACTCTATAAAAGATATTTGGATGCCCTGATGTTATAAATCACGGGAAATAAACTAGAATCAATATATGGTTGATTAATAACCTTTGGTGACTAAGGAGAATGAGATGGTTCGTCAGGAAATAGAAACAAAGTTACAGGCGGCATTTAAGCCTTCTCATCTGGAAGTGATCGATGAAAGTTATCGTCATAATGTACCAGCAGGTTCTGAAAGTCATTTTAAAATCATTGTGATCAGCAATGCGTTTGTTGAGCAGAGAATCCTCAATCGCCATCGCTCAGTATATAGTGTTTTGGCTAAGGAGATGGAAGAAGGAGTACATGCTTTAGCGCTTCATACTTATACAGAAAAAGAGTGGGCTGAATTGGAAGATACCGTTCTGGCCTCACCTGCATGTCGGGGAGGAAGTTCAACGACATCAACTTTATAAGGTTGTACTGTATAACAATACCGTACAACAACATATTACTTAATTTTTTATTAATCTGGTTTTCAAGTTAGACTACAGCCTTCGGGCTGTATTTTTGTTTATATTCATACCGAATGGTCAATATCATGATGTAGCCATTGGGCAATGCATATCACATTAAGTCAACGAATAGTGCATGCTTTTGTCTGCAATTCTCGACTCATACTGTCTGAATCGCTATAATGCTGCGTCTAAATTTTTACAATAGTTTCGTTCGGGGCGCTTCTGATCACAGGGATTCTCGGTTTTTAAATGCGACCGCCCCGGTTCTTGAAGAGTGATGTAATTAACCTGTTTTAGACGTTGCACCATTCTGAAGTTGACCGAGCACTATGATTTTTTTGAGGTAACAAGATGCAAGTTTCTGTTGAAACAACTCAAGGCCTTGGGCGTCGTGTGTCAATCACCGTTCCTGCTGCCGACATTGAAAAAGCAGTTAACAGTGAACTGGTTAATGTAGCGAAGAAAGTTCGTATTGACGGTTTCCGTAAAGGTAAAGTGCCTATGAATATCGTCAAACAGCGTTATGGTGCTTCCGTTCTGCAAGATGTTCTTGGTGATCTGATGCAGCGCAACTTCGTCAATGCAATCATTGAGAATAAAATTAATCCAGCTGGCGCACCAAGCTACAAACCAGAACAGTTTAAAAACGGTGAAGACTTCATTTTTGCAGTTGAATTCGAAGTTTATCCAGAAATCGAACTGAAAAGTCTGGAAGACATTGAAGTTGAAAAACCAGTTGTTGAAGTAAAAGATGCAGACGTTGACACAATGCTGGAAACTTTGCGCAGACAGCAGGCTGATTGGAAAGAAACTGATGAATCAGCGGTTGCAGAAGATCGTGTAACTGTTGATTTCAATGGCTCTGTTGATGGTGAAGAGTTTGAAGGCGGTAAAGCAACTGATTTCGTTCTGGCAATGGGACAGGGCCGAATGATCCCAGGTTTTGAAGAGGGTATCGTTGGTCACAAAGTGGGTGAAGAATTCACAATCGATGTCACTTTCCCAGAAGACTATCATGCAGAAAACCTGAAAGGTAAAGCAGCGAAGTTTGCTATTAACCTGAAGAAAGTTGAACAGCGTGAACTGCCAGAACTGACTGAAGAATTCATCAAGCGCTTTGGTATTGCTGATGGTACTGTTGACGGCCTGCGTGCAGAAGTTCGCAAAAATATGGAACGCGAACTGAAAAATGCAGTGCGTAACCGCATTAAAACTCAGGTTCTGGATGGTCTGGTTAAGACTAACGAAATTGAAGTTCCGGCTGCGGTTGTTGACGGTGAAATTGATGTACTGCGTCGTCAAGCAGCTCAGCGCTTCGGTGGTTCTGAAAAACAAGCTTTGGAACTGCCTCGTGAGCTGTTTGAAGAGCAGGCAAAACGCCGTGTTGTTGTTGGCTTACTGTTAGGCGAAGTTATCAGCAGCAATGAGCTGAAAGTTGATGATGAGCGTGTTAATGCGCTGATCGAAGAAATGGCTTCTGCTTATGAAGATCCGAAAGAAGTTTTTGAATACTATAGCAAAAATCAAGAAATGATGAACAATATTCGCAACATTGCTCTGGAAGAGCAAGCTGTTGAATTGGTTCTGAGCAAAGCAAAAGTTTCTGAAAAAGAAACTGGCTTCAACGATCTGATGAATCAGAACCAACTGGCATAAGTTTTATTTATTGATTACCTGAGGTAATGAATTTTTCTCTCAGTGATGTAAACCCGCAAGCTTGGCCTGCGGGTTTTTTATTGTTCTTGAAAAAAACAGATTTAACCTCATATCCTTTCTTACTATTATGTAAAGGCTTACTACTTTTTATAGAGGGAGAGTCCTCTGTTAGTTAACTTTGGATCATGGTCATCATCGCTTATCTCACGTAGAATCAGTTATGAATGGCACCAGCGTGAGTTCTATTAGGAGACGGAAATGTCATACAGTGGCAAGCAAGATCAATATGCACCTAACATGTCTTTGGTGCCGATGGTGGTTGAACAAACAGCACGTGGAGAACGTGCGTTCGATATTTATTCCCGCTTATTAAAAGAGCGAATTATTTTTCTGACTGGCCCAGTTGAAGATCATATGGCGAATTTAATTGTCGCTCAAATGCTATTCCTGGAAGCAGAAAACCCAGAAAAAGACATTCACTTATATATCAACTCACCGGGTGGGGTTATCACAGCTGGTATGTCTATTTATGACACGATGCAATTTATTAAACCAGATGTGAGTACTATTTGTATGGGGCAAGCCTGCTCAATGGGGGCCTTCCTGCTAACAGCTGGCGCAGAAGGAAAGCGTTTTTGTTTGCCAAATTCCAGAGTTATGATCCACCAACCACTGGGCGGATACCAGGGACAGGCGACAGATATTGGGATCCATGCGCAGGAAATACTCAAAGTTAAAGCTCGTATGAATGAATTGATGGCAAAACATACGGGACAGACACTTGAGAAGATCGTTGAAGATACAGAACGTGACCGTTTCTTGTCAGCCGCGGAAGCCGTAGAATATGGATTGGTTGATAGTATATTTACCCATCGCAACTAATTTATTGATAATTAATTTATTACTCCAACACTATAATTTTAAGGTGACTTTTTGTGCTAACACCTAATTCGGCGGAGTAATGGCAGCGTTTTTTCTGTTATGCCAGAGAGACTGGGATAACAGCTCATAAAGTGAGGTTGACTGATGACAGATAAGCGCAAAGACGGTTCAGGAAAGCTGCTGTATTGCTCTTTCTGCGGGAAAAGCCAACATGAAGTTCGGAAGTTAATAGCTGGCCCGTCAGTGTATATCTGCGATGAATGTGTCGATTTATGTAATGATATCATTCGCGAAGAAATTAAAGAGCTAGTACCACATCGTGAGCGTAGTACATTACCTACCCCTCATGAAATTCGTCAACATTTGGATGATTATGTCATCGGTCAGGAAATGGCGAAAAAAGTGCTAGCAGTAGCTGTTTATAACCATTACAAGCGACTGCGTAATGGAGACACCAATAGCGGTGTAGAGTTAGGTAAAAGTAATATTCTGCTGATTGGGCCAACAGGTAGTGGTAAGACTTTGTTGGCAGAAACCCTTGCCCGTTATTTAGATGTGCCTTTTACGATGGCTGATGCCACGACTTTGACTGAAGCGGGCTATGTTGGGGAAGACGTAGAAAATATTATCCAAAAACTTTTGCAAAAATGTGACTACGATGTACAGAAAGCACAGCGTGGTATCGTTTATATTGACGAAATAGATAAAATTTCTCGTAAATCTGATAACCCTTCAATAACACGTGACGTATCAGGTGAAGGTGTTCAACAAGCACTTTTGAAATTGATCGAAGGCACAGTGGCAGCCGTTCCCCCTCAAGGTGGTCGTAAACATCCACAGCAGGAATTCCTTCAGGTTGATACTTCTAAGATTCTGTTTATCTGTGGTGGAGCGTTTGCCGGTTTAGGCAACGTTGTCAGCCAGCGTTTGAATGTCAGCTCTGGAATTGGTTTTAGTGCTACAGTTAAAGGTGAATCGGATAAGGCGACAGAAGGTGAATTGCTTGCTCAGGTTGAACCGGAAGATTTGATCAAATTTGGACTTATTCCTGAATTCATTGGCCGTCTGCCTGTTGTGGCAACGTTGGGTGAACTTAATGAAGAAGCGTTGATCCAAATCTTGCAAGAGCCAAAAAACGCTTTGACAAAACAGTATCAGGCTTTGTTCAATCTAGAAGGTGTTGAGCTGGAGTTCAGAAAAGAAGCACTGACAGCGATTGCGAAAAAAGCAATGGCGCGTAAAACAGGTGCACGTGGACTGCGCTCAATTGTGGAAGGTGTTTTGCTGGATACAATGTACGATCTTCCATCAATGGAACATGTAGAAAAAGTTGTTGTTGATGAGACAGTTGTTGAAGATAAATCCGCACCATTATTGATATATAGCAAGCCGGATGCTCAAGTTTCTGGTGAGTGACGAAAATGGGGTAGGAAGCACCAGCTATCAATACGCATTGAAAAAATAAAATGAGGGAGAATCCCTCATTTTGCTTTTTGCAGACATAGGCTATTGAATGTCAGATTCCTGTCCCCATATATTTTATATTCTTTGAAGTGAAACTCGTGAAAACCGTGTTTCACGAGATTCCTAAAAACTGGCGAAAGCTAAACGAAGAGAGAGCTCTATGAACCCTGAGCGTTCCGAACGCATAGAAATCCCTGTATTGCCTTTGCGTGATGTAGTGGTTTACCCACATATGGTGATCCCTCTGTTTGTTGGGCGAGAGAAATCGATTCATTGTCTGGAAGCAGCAATGGATAATGACAAACAGGTCATGTTGGTAGCGCAGAAAGAAGCATCCACCGATGAACCGGGAGTTAATGATCTGTTTTCCGTAGGTACAGTGGCTTCTGTTCTACAGATGTTAAAATTACCAGACGGTACAGTGAAAGTTCTGGTTGAAGGCTTGCAGCGTGCTCGTATTACAACATTAACGGATAATGGAGAGTACTTTTATGCGCAGGTTGAATATCTGGATTCCCCGATTGTTGATGAGCGTGAGCAAGAAGTCCTGGTAAGAACCGCCATTAATCAGTTTGAAGGCTATATCAAGCTGAATAAAAAGATCCCGCCGGAAGTATTGACATCATTGCACAGCATTGAAGATGCAGCAAAATTAGCAGATACCATCGCTGCCCATATGCCATTGAAAATCAATGACAAACAGGCTGTTTTAGAGATGTCTGATGTTGTTGAACGCATTGAATATCTGATTGCTATGATGGAATCAGAAATCGATCTGTTACAGGTAGAAAAGCGTATTCGTAATCGCGTCAAAAAACAGATGGAAAAAAGCCAGCGCGAATACTACCTGAATGAGCAAATGAAAGCGATTCAGAAAGAATTGGGTGAGATGGATGATGCACCTGATGAATATGAAATGCTGAAACGTAAGATCGAAGACGCCAAAATGCCAAAAGAGGCACGGGAAAAGGCGGAAGCTGAGTTACAAAAATTAAAAATGATGTCCCCAATGTCAGCAGAAGCAACAGTTGTTCGTAGCTACATTGACTGGATAGTGCAGGTTCCCTGGAATGCACGCAGCAAAGTGAAAAAAGATTTGCTGAAGGCGCAGGAAATACTTGATATAGACCATTATGGTTTGGAGCGAGTGAAAGAACGTATCCTTGAATATCTGGCAGTGCAAAGCCGGGTTAGTAAAATCAAAGGCCCAATTCTTTGTCTGGTTGGGCCACCGGGTGTGGGTAAAACCTCACTGGGACGTTCTATTGCTCGTGCGACAGGTCGTAAATATATTCGTATGGCTCTGGGCGGGGTACGTGATGAAGCTGAAATACGTGGGCATCGTCGTACCTATATCGGTTCAATGCCGGGTAAATTAATTCAAAAAATGTCCAAAGTAGGGGTTAAAAACCCACTGTTTTTATTGGATGAAATTGACAAAATGTCATCTGACATGCGTGGTGATCCTGCTGCTGCTTTGTTAGAGGTACTTGATCCTGAACAAAACGTGACATTTAACGATCACTACCTTGAAGTGGACTATGATTTGTCCGATGTGATGTTTGTGGCAACATCCAACTCTATGAACATTTCGGCACCTTTGTTAGATCGTATGGAAGTGATCCGTTTATCAGGTTATACCGAAGACGAGAAGCTAAATATTGCCAAGCGTCACTTGTTGCCGAAACAGATAGAACGCAATGCCTTGAAAAAAGGTGAATTGACCATTGATGATGGGGCGATTATTAGCATAATCCGTTATTACACCCGTGAAGCCGGGGTGCGTAGTTTGGAACGTGAAATTTCTAAGCTGTGTCGTAAGGCGGTCAAGGCTCTGTTGATGGATAAGCAGCTTAAGCATATCGAAATCAATGCTGATAACCTGAAAGATTATCTGGGTGTTCAGAAAGTGGATTATGGTCGTGCAGATACTGAAAACCGTGTTGGTCAAGTCACTGGGCTTGCATGGACAGAGGTCGGTGGTGATTTGCTGACAATTGAAACAGCCAGTGTACCGGGTAAAGGGAAATTGGCTTATACCGGTTCGTTGGGTGAAGTGATGCAGGAATCCATTCAGGCCGCACTGACTGTAGTTCGGGCTCGCGCAGATAAGTTGGGTATCAGTTCGGATTTCCACGAAAAACGTGATATTCATGTTCATGTCCCGGAGGGTGCAACACCGAAAGATGGTCCAAGTGCAGGCATCGCAATGTGTACAGCACTGGTTTCTTGTCTGACAGGTAATCCGGTTCGTGCTGATGTAGCGATGACAGGTGAAATTACTCTGCGTGGTCTTGTTTTGCCTATCGGAGGTTTGAAAGAAAAACTGCTGGCAGCTCATCGTGGTGGAGTTAAAACGGTCATTATCCCTTATGAAAATAAACGAGATCTAGAAGAGATCCCACAAAACGTAATTCAAGATTTGGAAATTCATCCGGTTAAGCGTATGGAAGACGTTTTAACTATTGCTTTACAGGATCCTGCATTTGGTGCTGAGGTTGTCTCACTAAAGTAGTACAAAAATAGTGAGCTAACTCAAGACTCTTTATAAAAACTAGGTTGGTAAGTCAATTCAGGCTTGCCAGCCTTTTTTTGTCTCATTAAGTTAGTTTAATCTAAAGATCTGATTAAATATTTTGCTGTTCTATAATTTCTTGCTAATACTGGAATTGGTTGAGATGACGGCGAGACTGTCGTGTTATCCGTTCTAAATAGGTATTTGTTACGTTAGTAAAACAAAATGGGGATGATAAGAGTGAATAAGTCACAACTGATCGACAAAATTGCTGCTGATGTAAATATTTCTAAGGCAGCTGCCGGGCGTGTAGTAGATGCATTCATTTCTTCAGTATCTGGTGTATTGAAAGGCGGTGATGATGTCGTTTTGGTAGGGTTTGGCACATTTACTGTACGTGAGCGTGCTGCTCGTACAGGACGTAACCCTCAGACAGGCAAGGAAATCAAAATAGCAGCAGCAAAAGTACCCGCTTTCCGTGCAGGAAAAGGGCTGAAAGATGCTGTTAACGGGTAATCAACATAAATAACCTGTCTCATTTACTATGACAGTTATAGACTGACTGGATCTAACTGATAGGTTGGAATATAAGCGCATCACTTGATTGATGCGCTTTTTTTCTCTTAGCGTTCGAATTAGCGTAAGATGATAGTTTCTTTTTCACTAAAGCGGAGTTTTACGTCTTTATGATGGATAACCTACGCACGGCGGCAAACGGCCCAGTGCTTAAAATCGTGTTGGCTCTAATTATCCTGACCTTTTTGTTGACAGGTGTAACAGGCTACCTGTCAAGTGAAGGCGGTAATTATGCTGCCAAAGTGAATGGTCAAACCATTAGTCGTGCTCAGTTAGAGCAGGTATTTCAACAAGAAAAAATTTCATTACAGGAAAGACTGGGAGATCAATTCTCAACTCTGCTAAGTAATGAGCAGCAAGTGAGACTGCTGAAACGCCAGTCATTGGATAGTCTTATTAATGCGGTTTTGCTTGAACAATATGCAAATAAACTGGGTCTATCAGCAAGTGATGAGCAAGTGAAGGCAGAGATCCGCAAACAACCTTATTTCCAGACCGAGGATGGCAAATTTGATAACAATAAATATCTGGAAACGTTAACCAGAGTAGGCCGGAGTCCAGATGATTATGCGGAACAAGTTCGGCAGGAATTGATTACCCGTCAACTTCGTGCAACGTTATTGGGCTCAGAAATTGCTTTGCCGACAGAAATTAAACAGATGGCAGAATTGTCTTTGCAAGAAAGAACGGTTCGTTTGGCAACTCTTGAACTGAAATCAGTTGAAGCAAAGCAGACAATAACAGAGCAAGAACTGAAAAATTACTATGATATGAATAGTAAACGCTTCACAGTGCCTGAGAAAGTCAAAGTCAGCTATATCAAGATGGATGCTGCGGATGAACTGAAAAATGTTACCGTAACTGAT
This sequence comes from Xenorhabdus budapestensis, assembly GCF_017743015.1. NCBI lineage: Bacteria > Pseudomonadati > Pseudomonadota > Gammaproteobacteria > Enterobacterales > Morganellaceae > Xenorhabdus > Xenorhabdus budapestensis. Next base: position 3,657,021 of record NZ_CP072455.1, on the reverse strand, counting down.
GTTGATATTGAAAAGTATTATAAAAATAACCTGTCAAAATATACACAACCAGAAAGGAAGAAATACAGTCTTATCCAACTTGTATCTGAAGCTGATGCAAAATCGATTCTTGATGAATTGAAAAAAGGTGCCGATTTCAGCAAATTGGCAGCAGAAAAATCGACAGATAAATATTCTGCTCAGCAAGGAGGGGAGCTAGGCTGGATGGAAGACAGCTCTTCACCTGATGAGATTAAATCTGCTCATTTAACGGAAAAAGGGCAACTTTCTGATGCCATCAAATTATCTAATGGGTATGCAATCTTCCGTTTGGATGATATTAAACCTCAGGTAGTTAAGCCATTAGCGGATGAGCGCACAACAATAGAAAAAACGGTAAAACAAGAAAAAGCAATTGATGCGTTTTATGCATTGCAGAGAAAAGTCAGTGAAGCTGCCGCCAATGATAATGAGTCCTTAGCTGCGGCAGAACAGGCCGCTGGTTATAAAGCTGCTACTACTGATTGGTTTGACCGAGATCATATCCCAGCTGATATTAATTTCAGTCAGGTAGTTCAGGCTATTTTCTTTGGTAATCTGATGGATGATAAAGGCGCTTCAGGAACAAATTCTGATGTAATCTCTGTTGATGGTGACAGGGCTTTTATTATTCGGGTGGATGATGTTAAACCTGAATCTATTCTGCCATTTGAAGAGGCTAAAACTCAGGTTACTGAATTGGTAAAACGTCAAAAAGCTGAAAAACAGTTACAGGTTGATGGTGAAAATCTTCTTACAGCATTAAAAGAAGGTAAAGGTGAACAAGCTCTAAAAACAGCAGGGCTTCAGTTTGGTGAACCAACAGCAATGACACGTATGTCACAAGCCAGCCCGGTTACTGATGTGGTATTTACCTTGCCTCATCCTAAAGGTGGTAAACCAGTATATGGATTAGCTCATGATGGGCTTGGCAATGCTGTTTTGGTTCAATTGAATAAAGTTGTGCCTGGCTCTGTTTCAGAAGAGCAGATTAAACAATATATGATGGTTGAGCAGTACCAGATGGGTAATGCTATGCTGGAATCTGTAGTCGCTAATTTACGTGATAATGCTGAAATTAAAATAGGGCAAATTGAGTAAATTGCGAAGTTACTCGCAACTGATTTTGCAAAACAGTAATTGAAAAAGGCCACTTTCGTGGCCTTTCGCATATTTGAATCTTGCCTGTTGTTCTGAATTTTTATTATGGCACTCTTTCCTCCATCAACAAAACATGGAGACATTTTTATGAAGTATTTAAGGATATTATTTAATTCATTTATTCTTACTTTTGGTATTAGTATGCCGTTATCTCATGCTATTGCAGCAGGAGAGGCTGTTAATAAAGTGGTGCTGACACAATCACCTGATCTGAATAAAACCACTACTGAGAAAAATGAATCGAGGGATAAGGGAGAAAAAGCGCTCTCAGGAAAAGGAAGCATTAATATCAATACGGCGAATGCTGAAGAATTAGCGAAAGAACTTAATGGTGTTGGTGCCAAAAAAGCACAGGCAATTATTGAATATCGTGAAAAGTATGGCCCATTCACAGCAATTGAGCAGTTACAGGAAGTACAAGGTATTGGTCCTGCTTTTATAGAGAAAAACCGGGATAAATTAACCTACTGATTAAAAGCCCTCTTGATGAATGTGCTGATGATTTTATCAAGAGGGTTGTGATACTGATCAAAAATAATTGATTAAACGCTATTGTAATTAAAATGTTTTGCTATTGTTAATAAATTGACTGGTCAGATGAGTTGAAAGGAAAATAGCAATGAGCACGATTATAAAAGTCAGAGGTTATCATATCGATGTTTTTCAGCATGTAAACAATGGACGTTATTTGGAGTTTATGGAGGCGGCTCGCTGGGATTTACTCGCTGAAAGTGACATGTTACGATGGCTAAATAATAACAAAATTGCTTTTGTTGTAGCCAATATCAATATTAACTATCGTCATCCTGCTGTATTAGGAGATGAATTGGAAGTGAAATCGTCCTTGCAGGAGTTGCGTAATAAAAGCGGCTCTTTTTTCCAGGAGATTATACGCAAAGGTGATAACCGAATTATCGCCGATTCTATGACTACATTTGTTTGTGTTGATTTAAAAACTCAACAAACGTTGGTACTGGAAGGTGAATTAAGAGAAAGGTTTGGTGAGTTTAAGAATGAAGCAGTGAAGTGAGAGGTATTTTATCCCCCTCACTGATAGCCTGAATTATTTAGTTAAGCTGTGTTTTGGATTTCATTTCTGCCATTGTGGGCTTGGTATTGTTTAAATAAAGATTTAATCCATTAGCTCGAAGATGGCAGGCGGCGCACTCACCACAACCATCACCCTGTATTCCGTTATAACAAGTGAGAGTTTGAGTGCGAACAAAATCCAGTTTCTGGTAATAATCAGCTAATGCCCAAGTTTCCGCTTTGTTCAGCCACATTAATGGAGTTTCAAAGCGGATATCTCTAGCAATACCGAGACAAACAGCATTATTCAGAGACTTGACAAACTCATCGCGACAATCAGGATAACCGGAAAAATCAGTTTCACAAACACCAGTGATAACGGCTTCAGCTTCAACCTGATATGCGTAAATTGCTGCCAGAGTTAAAAACAAAATATTACGACCGGGAACAAATGTATTCGGTAGGCCACTTTTTTCGCTTTCATTGAAATCTGGTACGGGAATGTTATCTCTTGTCAGGCTGCTGATAGCAAGCTCATTCAATAAAGTAACATCAAGTACTTTATGGGCTGCTGCTCCCAGCTCTTTACTGATACAGCTGGCAACATCAATTTCAGCTCGGTGGCGTTGACCATAGTCAAAAGTGACACAGTGAACTTCATCATATTGGTGAAGTGATTGAATTAAACAAGTGGTGGAATCTTGTCCACCACTGAATACAACAACAGCTCGTTTCATGATACCTGCCTCTTTAAATTAAAGGAGATATGTTACTCATAACTATTGAGCTTGGGTAGTTGCGTGAGATATAGCGTGATGTCACCGATATTATTTTTGACCCATTCTGGGTTGTAATAAGTATCAAGGTAACGCTCCCCACTATCGCATAACAATGTCACGATTGAACCCTGCTGGTTGTTGTCGTGCATTTGTTTGGCTAGTTGCAAAGCACCCCAGACATTGGTTCCTGTTGATGCTCCTGCTTTTCTGCCAATGAGTTTTTCGAGCCAGTAGATGGTGGCAATCGATGCACAATCAGGAACTTGGAGCATGTCATTGATAACATGAGGTATAAAAGATGGTTCGGCACGCGGACGCCCGATACCTTCAATTTTACTGCTTGTATTTTTGCGTATTTGTCTGCAATTTTGATGATAGCAGTCGTAGAAAACGGAGTTCTCAGGATCAACAACAATGAGTTTAGTGTTATACCCTTGATAACGCACATAACGACCAAGTGTTGCGGAAGTTCCGCCAGTCCCTGCACTCATGACAATATAAGTCGGTTCAGGGAATGGTTCTAATTCCATTTGGCGGAAAATGCTTTCTGCAATGTTATTGTTGCCACGCCAGTCAGTGGCTCGTTCAGCATAAGTGAATTGATCCATATAATGACCATTCAGTTCTTTTGCCAGGCGTTCTGACTCTTCATAAATCTGGGCTGAATGTTCTACAAAGTGGCATTTACCACCGTAAAATTTGATTTCCTGAATTTTGCGTTTAGCAGTACAAGCGGGCATCACTGCGATAAAAGGCAAGCCAAGTAAACGAGCAAAATAGGCTTCAGAAACAGCAGTACTACCGGATGAGGCTTCAATAATGGGAGTTTCTTCATCTATCCAACCATTACTGAGTGCATAAAGGAAAAGGGAGCGTGCAAGTCGGTGTTTAAGACTACCAGTGGGATGAGTGCTTTCATCTTTGAGATACAGATGAACTCCAGGAAACATGGGGAGGTTGAGTTTAATCAGATGCGTATCAGCACTGCGTTGATAATCAGCTTGGATAGATTTTATGGCATTGGTAGCCCATAAAGACGACATAAATTGACCCCGGATAAAATACATTTTTGACGTATAGATTACTCTTACATTCGGAGAAATAGATTATTATTTTTCTGATATTGCGTTTTATTATTAGGAAATATTTCTACAGGATATAGGTATGTTAGATAAAACAGACCGTAAGCTACTAGCGCTGCTCCAACAGGACTGTAGTCTGTCACTAAATGCGTTGGCAGAAGCCGTTAATTTGACATCTACACCGTGCTGGAAACGTCTTAAGCGGCTTGAAGATGAAGGATATATTGTTGGAAAAGTTGCGTTACTTAATGGTGAAAAACTTGGGTTAGGTTTGACTGTAATTGTGATGATCAAAACTCAACAGCACAGTAGTGAATGGTATGAGCAGTTTGTTGCTTTTGTTAAAGAGATGCCGGAAGTCTTAACATTCTATCGTATGGCAGGGGAATATGATTATTTAATGCATGTAGAAGTTGTTGATATGAAAAGTTATGATCATTTTTACAAACGCATGGTTAATGGGATCCCTGGTTTGATTGATGTAACATCAAACTTTGCAATGGAAAAAATAAAATATACAACGGCGTTACCCATGCCAGATTAGATAATTATTCAAATCTCTTTGGTGAAGTGGTCGCTGATCCTTTTCATTTTTACCCCGGGAATAGGTTTGTGAGATTATTTTCTCAATTAAGTTGGTATTTTCTCAGCGAATGGCGTCGCTATTTAGGTGCTGTCATTTTTCTTGTAATGGTCGCGATATTGCAATTAATTCCACCTCGTTTGGTTGGAATTATTGTTGATGGTATCAGTGCAAAAACAATGTCATCCAGTCAATTATTGATGTGGATAAGCATTATGCTCATCATTGCGCTGGCCATATATGGTCTACGGTACGTTTGGCGGGTATGGCTATTTGGTGCCTCTTATCGATTAGCTGTTAAATTGCGCAGTGATTTCTATCGGAGATTGAGCAGTCAAGATCCTGAATTCTATTTACGTCATAGAACGGGGGATTTAATCGCTAGGGCGACCAATGATGTTGATAGAGTTGTTTTTGCTGCAGGTGAGGGAGTACTTTCTTTAGTTGATGCCTTAGTAATGGGGTGTGCCGTACTCATTGTGATGAGTGTGGAGATAAGTTGGCAATTGACACTATTATCATTGTTACCTATGCCTATTATGGCGTTAGTGATTAAACGATATGGTCAACAACTTCACCATCGTTTCAAGTTGGCTCAAGGCGCTTTTTCTGCTCTCAATAACCATGCTCAGGAAAGCTTGACCAGTATTCGAATGATAAAGGCTTTTGGGCTGGAAGAATTACAATCCAATCAGTTCGAAGAAGTAGCCACTGAGGCCGGACGTAAAAATATGCGTGTTGCACATGTAGATGCACGCTTTGACCCTACTATCTTCATTGCTATCGCGCTTGCAAATTTATTGGCTGTTGGTGGTGGAGGTTGGATGGTTGTGAATGGTTCTCTGACATTGGGAGAATTGACAAGCTTTGTCATGTATTTGGGGCTAATGATTTGGCCTATGCTAGCTCTGGCATGGATGTTCAATATTGTTGAGCGTGGTAGTGCTGCATATACACGGATCCGCAGCTTGTTACAGGAGCCTCTGGTAATTGAGGATGGTTCACACTCCTTATCTGCTGAGCGCGGCACATTGGTAGCAAATATCCAGTGCTTTATTTATCCAGAGTACAGTGTGCCTGTTCTGCGAGATATTCGTTTTCAGTTACTACCGGGTCAATTATTGGGAATTTGTGGTCCGACGGGGTCAGGAAAAAGTACGTTGCTTGCTTTATTACAACGCCAGTTTGATATTGCTGATGGTGAAATATTGTTTCAATCCCACAATGTTTCTGCACTCAGGCTGGAAGAGTGGCGATCACGATTAGCTGTTGTGAATCAGACTCCTTTTCTATTTTCGGACACGGTTGCAAGGAATATTGCCCTAGGGCGTCCTGATGCGACTCAAGAACAAATCGAAGAAGTAGCCCGTTTGGCGAATGTGCATGATGATATTTTGCAGTTACCACAAGGTTATCAAACCGAAGTCGGAGAGCGGGGAGTGATGCTTTCTGGTGGGCAAAAACAACGTATTTCTATCGCAAGAGCATTACTATTGGATGCAGAGATTCTGATCCTGGATGATGCGCTTTCTGCTGTAGATGGTCAGACTGAGCATCGTATCATGAAAAATCTCAGTCAATGGCGGCAGCAACGAACTGTTATTATTAGCGCACATCGATTATCAGCTTTAGTAGAAGCCGATAATGTTTTGGTCATGCAAAATGGTACGATTTTTCAGCAGGGGCAGCATAAACAGCTTATTGCGCAATCTGGTTGGTATTCAGATATGTACCACTATCAACAACTGGAAGCCGCATTGGATGGTCAATATGAGTAATACTGATATGGAGAAATCTAATACGCGTAAACTCTGGTCATCGTTAAAACGCCTGTTGGCTTACAGTAAAAACTATCGTAAGCCAATTGGTCTGGCTGTATTGATGTTATGGATTGCTGCATTGGCTGAAGTCAGTGGCCCGATGATTATCAGCTATTTTATCGATCACATAGTTTCAACTGGCAATCTTCCACTTGATGTTGTTAGTGGTCTTGCAGTTGTGTTTTTGATATTACAGCTGGTGGCGGCTGCTTTACATTATTTCCAGTCCTTGCTGTTTAACCAGGCATCTATTGATGTCGTACAGCAGATCAGGACGGATGTCATGGATTCAGCTCTACGTCAGCCTTTGAGTACTTTCGATAACCAACCTGTTGGGCAATTAATATCTCGTGTGACGAATGATACTGAGGTTATCAAAGATCTATTTGTGAATGTCATCCCTACTGTTTTTCGTAGTGTTGCGCTGATTGGAGCAATGTTGATAGCAATGTTCTTTTTGGATTGGTGTATGGCGTGTGTTGCACTGATGATCTTTCCTGCTGTTTTTCTTGTGATTATAATTTATCAGCGTTTCAGTACACCGATTATTCGGCGGGTTCGATATTATCTTGCTGATATTAATAATATTTTTAATGAGGCCATTAATGGCATGACTGTCATTCAGCAATTTCGTCAGCAAGCGCGTTTTGGTGAGAAATTGTTTGCCACTAATCGGGCCCACTATCAGGCTCGTATGCAGGCATTACGATTGGATGGCATTCTGTTAAGACCTTTATTGAGCTTGTTTTCTGCTGCAGTGTTGTGTGGTCTATTGTTACTGTTTGGCTTTCAGGGAACGGATTTTATTGGGATTGGGGTATTGTATGCATTCATCAGCTATCTTGGACGTCTAAATGAACCACTGATTGAGCTGACAGCCCAACAATCGTTATTACAGCAAGCCGTGGTCTCAGGCGAACGGGTTTTTGAGTTAATGGATAGTCCACAGCAGAAGTATGGTGTTGATCAACAAGCTTTGGCAAGTGGCAGAATTGATGTCGAAAACTTAAGCTTTTCCTATCGCAATGAAAAAGTTGTGTTACATAATATCAATTTGCATGTACCGTCACGGGGCTTTATTGCGCTTGTTGGTCATACTGGGAGTGGCAAAAGTACGTTGGCCAATTTGCTGATGGGGTATTACCCATGGCAAGACGGTGATATTTATCTTGATGGACGATCAGTATCTTCTCTCTCCCATACTGTTTTGCGCAATGGTGTGGCAATGGTTCAACAAGATCCTGTCGTCTTGGCTACCTCATTCTTCGACAATATTACATTAGGGCGAAATATTAGTGAGGAAAAAGTCTGGCAGGTTCTGGAAGTTGTACAACTGGCTGAGTTTGTTCGTAAGTTACCGAGAGGTATAAATTCAAGGCTGGGAGAACAAGGAAATACTCTTTCTGCCGGACAAAAACAGCTTCTGGCAATGGCACGGGTTTTGGTACAAACACCGCAAATTTTGATTTTGGATGAAGCAACAGCGAATATTGATTCGGGAACAGAACAATCTATACAACAAGCTCTACGGATGATCCGTAAACACACAACCTTAGTGATTATAGCTCACCGCCTTTCAACGATTGTTGAGGCTGATTCTATATTCGTGCTGCATCGTGGTGCAATTGTAGAACAAGGTCAGCATCAACAGCTATTGGCAAGGTGTGGCCGTTATTACCAGATGTATCAGCTTCAACAGGTTGGTGAAACATTAAATGAACCTCTGCACATTTAGCGTGCATATTGGGAGTAACTGAAAAGGTTACTCCCTGTCTTACATTTCCTATCAATACGAATTATTTGTAACTATTTGATTATAAGTAATTTTAAATTCTTGGCATCCCCTTTGCAAATATCTTTGTAATGCGTTCCTGCAAATACCATTTTACAAATACAGACAAAAACGGGGGGAGTATGAAACTGATCACTACCATCATTAAGCCCTTTAAATTAGAAGAGGTACGGGAAGCTCTTTCTGATATAGGTATACAAGGTATGACCGTTACAGAAGTAAAGGGATTTGGGCGTCAAAAAGGTCATTCAGAGCTTTACCGAGGAGCTGAATACAGTGTCAATTTCTTGCCCAAAGTAAAAATTGACATTGCTACTCATGATGAACGAGTAGAAGAAATCATTCATGTTATAAAACAAGCTGCTTTCACTGGGAAAATGGGAGATGGCAAGATTTTTGTCTTTGAATTACAGCATGCTGTCAGGATTAGGACAGATGAAACGAATGATGCAGCACTGTGAATGGGAAGGTGAAAAATGAGAAAACAATGGTTAGCTATTATCAGCATCATAGTCGGTATACCTTCTTGTGCTTTTGCTGCGGGAAACACGGTTGATAAAGCTGATACGGTATTCATGCTGATAAATACGATTCTTGTGATTTTTATGACGATACCTGGTATTGCTTTATTTTATGGTGGGTTGCTGCGTCGTAAGAATGTTCTGTCATTGATGTCACAAGTGATAGTAAGTTTTTCACTTGTTTGTGTGCTCTGGGTTATTTATGGGTATAGCATGGCTTTTGAGGCAGGAAACCCTTTCTTTGGGGGATTAACGCAAGTTATGTTGAAAAACTTATCCATTACTGATTTAAATGGCAGTTTCTATAAATTGATTTATGTCGTTTTTCAGGGAGCTTTTGGTTGTATCACTGTAGCTTTGGTTGTTGGAGCTTTGTGTGAAAGAGTCCGTTTTTCTGCCTTATTGATTTTCATTGTCTTGTGGTTTACTGCTTCCTATATTCCTATGGCTCATATGGTATGGGGTGGTGGTTGGCTGGCCCAGGATGGCGCATTGGATTTTGCAGGTGGAACGGTTGTACATATTAATGCTGCGGTTGCGGGTTTAGTAGGTGCTTACTTACTGGGTAAGCGTTCAGGGTTTGGTAAGGAAGCTTTTAAACCACACAACTTACCCATGACTTTTATTGGCACAGCAGTTCTTTATATTGGCTGGTTTGGATTCAATGTTGGCTCTGCAGGGGCCGTGAATGCTATTGCAGCTCTGGCATTAGTGAACACAATGGTAGCAACGGCAGGCGCAGTACTGTCATGGATTTCTTCAGAATGGTTATTACGCGATAAGCCTTCTCTTTTAGGTGCATGCTCTGGTTGTATTGCTGGACTGGTTGCTATCACTCCTGCTGCTGCAACAGTCGGCATTGGAGGGGCTCTAGTCATTGGTGTGATTGCCGGGTTCATCGGTTTGTGGGGCGTAGTCGTATTAAAACGTTGGTTGCGTGTTGATGATGTTTGTGATGTTTTTGGTGTTCATGGCGTATGCGGTATTGTTGGTTGTTTATTAACAAGTATTTTTACTGCTTCCGCGTTGGGGGGAACAGGGTTTGCGGAAGGAATGACTATTCTAAGACAATTTGGCATACAGGTTATCAGTATATTGGTGTGTGTTGTTTGGTCAGCCGTAACCGCTTATTTCTCATTCAAGATTGCTGACCTGGCGGTTGGATTACGTATTAGCGTTGAATCAGAAAGAGAGGGGTTGGATATTACTTCACACGGAGAAAGTGCTTATAACTGATTAGTTTGTTTAAACGCCCACTTTTCTACTTTTTGTTTTGTTGATTATGTTGTCCCGTTCTCGAAATACCCCAAGGCATAGTTTATCTATGCTCTTGGGGTTTCGTTTATTGAGTATGTTTTCGCTTACGGATCACACCCTCCTGAGTAGTAGAGGCAATAAGTACACCTCCACGGTTATAAATATGACCACGAACAAAGCCACGACCTCCTGATGCTGAGGGGCTCTCAATTGCATAAAGTAGCCAGTCATCCATCCTAAATGGGCGGTGATACCACATAGAGTGATCAATAGTGGCAACCTGGATGCCTTTCTCCATAAAATGAACGTTATGAGGTTGTAATGATGTAGGTAAAAAATTTAAATCTGAGGCGTAACCTAGTAGACAATAATGAATATAGAGTTCTTCCGGCAGCTTGCCATTGCTACGAAACCAGACGTAACGAATAGGCTCTTCTGATGAATTATTAATAGAGCGATGGAAATTAATAGGTCTTATTTCTAACGGGGGAGAAGCTGAAAACACACTTTTCAGTTTGTCAGGCAGTTGATGAGAGATATTCTTAATTATTTCTTGTTGAGGTGCTAACGTTTCAGGTAGAGGAACTTTTGGCATTGGACCCTGGTGTTCAAAACCTTCTTCGTGAGCCTGAAAAGAAGCTGTCATGTAAAAAATAGGGTGGCCATTTTGTATGGCACTGATACGGCGGGCACTGAAACTGGCTCCATCACGTAATATTTCAACATCGTAAATAATTGGTTTATGACTATCACCAGGCCGGAGAAAATAGCTGTGGAAGGAGTTCAGTATGCGCTCATCTGTAACAGTTTGCTTTCCTGCATATAGAGATTGACCAATAACTTGCCCCCCAAAAACTTGAGGAAATCCCAAATCTTCACTTTGTCCCCGGTAAATCCCTTCTTCAATCTTTTCCAGATGCATCAGGTTGATTAAATTTTGCAATGCCTGACTCATAATGTGCCCTTATTTTTGTAATATTAGGTAAGTCTTTATAAAATAATAATATATTAATTTTTGATGGATTTTTTATCTTCTTCATAAAATAAAAAATCTATTCAATTTGTAAAGTTTGTCTTTATGTTTTCATCATGAAATGAAATAGGGTGTTATTAATCTTATCAATACTTATTAAAGAATGCGATAGGTGTTTGGTTTTATTATTATTTTTTGATTTTTATGGCTATTTTTATAGATGTTTTTTATCAGAACTATGTGGGTAAGTGACATGATGGTTGAAGTGAGTATGTTTTGATAGATTTCATAAACTTCATTACATCATTTTAAATTGATATTTTAGCTACCAAGTTTGTTTATTGATTATTATGTTTGTTAGTTGTGCCAGTCATTTTTATTGATTAGATATTTAGGTTAATAGTTTTTTTGATGTGATCAAACACAAATTTTTAAGCGCAATTCTTTAAACACCATTTTTCAAACATGATGTTGATTAAATATATTTAAATAGGAAAGTACTAATGATCTATCTTATTAAACTATTTTATTTGTTATTTTGGTTAAGAGCACGATTGTAACTCTTATGTATTAATCCTTAAAAGATAGCATCTCTATTTTGGTTCGGATAATGATACTCAATCAAATGAATAGGCTCTGATTTCATGGAGCCTGAGTTGCTTTGTTATTACAATTGAACAAATTGCCAGTGATGACATGAACCTATAAGCTGTTTTGTATGTTAAAACAACTTTTTTGAAGATTTACCTATCATTGTGGGTAATAAATGGGCATTTAAATTGGAGTGGCTTGCTATTTGAAGTTGTATGAAAGATAATGGCGGCCGCTTTGAAGTTTAAAGCTAACGTCAATGGGGGCTCTATTGGTTCTCCCGCAATGCTAACTTGTTAACTTGGTCAGGTCTGGAAAGAAGCAGCCATAGCAGGGGATGTGTGTGCTGGAATGTTGCTGGTAGAGCCCTCACCCATTTTCGAGACGCGGTTTTTAACCCACCATCTTTACCCTACAATCGGTTTACATATCGACCGATATATGGGGAGCCGATAATAGTTACCGGCTTTCACTACTTCCTATCTGATCACAGCAGCTTAGCGGACAAATTTCCAAACAGATGATGGGATTTTATCATAGAGTTTATTCATGGTGAGTTCAGCTAAACGGTGATCAGCGGCGGAATAGAACAGTTCTAGTTCATCATCCGAAAGCTCGTATTTATTTTTCTCAATTACACGTTCCAGTGTTTCAATAGAAGTGCATTTTCTCAAACGCATCAGATAGTCAGTTTTAGTCATAATAGCCTTATCTTATTTGGTATAAAAATAGTTAGGAATATATTTATCAGATTTTACTTAAAGAAGCGTTCAAATCATGTAACAGAATGCTAGTTAAGCGTTCATTTGTTCTTTGCCACTTTGTCAGTTCAACAAAGCTTATCTTATCACTTCCAAACAAGTTATATGTTTCATCCAGATATTTATCAATTAAGGTACTGAGGTTGTAGTTATCAGTATATTTAATTTTAAAACTCCAAACAAACACAGTAATGTGTTCGATAAATTCGTTTAGTCTTAAGCTTTTTTCAGAAGTAAGGTCGTTTATCCAATGATTATCAGTGCGATTCAACACTGAAAATGCTTCGGGAATTAAATTTTCACATAAGTACTTTAATTCAGCAATATCATGTCTTCTTGGTGAATATTCATCCATAATCACCCCCGTAAACAACGCACGGATTATTTGAGCTAAGGCTTATACATATCAATTATTATAGTCGTTCTTTTAGAATTAAGCCTATCAAAACATGATTATTATTTATTAATAATAAGACTCTATATTTTTTTGCGTTCACCAACACGCTTTTTTAAAGGTGAGCAATTTACACTTAATTAAGGTCAAAAGCTAGCATGCTACAAAAAATATGGATGTAAACACATATGTCATCAAATATATTGGATTATACTAATATAGTAGATGTTATAGCAAGTAGGTACAAAAATCATTATATACCCTCCATCTTTCAAATTGCTACTTTTTTGCTGGTTATAGCGTTGGCTGCGTTCACTCACATATGTTATCTAAGCACAGTTACTGGGTATAGTTATCTATGCTTCTGGAGGCTTGTAAGTTGTTTGTTATCACGCTGCAACTTGAATTTGACTTGGGTATGGGTAATTGTATTGGAACTTTCAAAATCAATATAACGTCATTATTACATATATCATCATCAAGGGGGAACACTTTTTACCATTAAAGGTGTAATCAGAAGAAACAGGTGTCAAGTTACTAACTTATCTTCCATTTATTATAAAAAACGTAAAGATATCACATTTTAAATGTAGGCTATTTTTCATAAATATTTATTTTGACTGTGGTAAAGGTGATTTTCCATGTTGGATACATGAGAAGATGTTTTGTTGTTGATGTTATTGGCTTGATATAAAAGGCCACGGATGTGGCCTTTTAAGTTAATTACTGGATTTATTGAGGAGATGAAATGTGTTTTATTCCCGTCATCTTTCAAGTTGCCGCTTTGTTGGCTGTGTTCACTCACCCCGATCACATAGTTATCTGTGTTACCGGGGATTAATGAGAGGCTCCTGCCTCTCACCGGAGGCCTGCCTTTGGATGGGCAAATTCGTTCCCTTGCCGTCGCGCTGCATCTTGAAATCTATAGGGTATAATCCTCATTTTTTTTGCTAAAACGGCGTCTAATTACAACAAAGAATACAGGGACGAAATAGATTGCCAACGATGTTGCAGCAATCATACCTCCCAGTACGCCAGTTCCTACGGCATTTTGAGCTCCAGAGCCAGCACCATTGCTCAAGACCAAAGGCATGACACCTAGCATAAAGGCTAAAGAAGTCATCAGAATCGGACGTAAACGCATTCTCGCGGCTTCCAAGGTTGCTTCTATTAGTCCTTTACCTTCCTTCTCTAGCAAATCTTTGGCGAATTCAACGATAAGGATGGCATTCTTTGCAGACAGACCGATTGTTGTTAGCAAACCTACTTTAAAGTAGATATCGTTGTCCAGGCCACGAATTAAAGTTGCCAGTAATGCACCAATAACCCCTAGTGGTACAACTAACATTACAGAGAATGGTATGGACCAACTTTCATACAGTGCTGCCAGACAGAGGAACACGACAATCAATGATAGAGCGTATAGTGCCGGTGCTTGGTTACCTGATAAGCGTTCCTGATAAGACATTCCCGTCCAGTCATAGCCAACACCCGGTGGCAACTGTGAAGCAAGTTTTTCCATCAGGGCCATTGAATCACCGGTACTTTTTCCGCGGGCAGCTTCACCGACGATTTCCATTGATGGTAATCCGTTATAGCGTTCCAGACGCGGAGGACCATAAATCCACGGTTCTTTGGAAGTATCTATGAACGCAGAGAATGGCACCATTTCACCGTAGTAGTTACGGACATACAGCTTGCCAATATCTTTTGGCAACATACGGAAAGCTGAATTGGCCTGAATATAAACCTTTTTGACCCGGCCTCGGTCGATGAAATCATTGATATAAGCACCACCAAACATCGTACTTAATGTTGTGTTGATGTCATTGACGGAAACACCCAGTGCTTCTGCTTTCTCCTGATCAATATAGAAACGGTACTGAGGAGTATCATTTTGCCCATTTGGACGAACATTCGTGAGCATATCGGGATGTTGAGCGACCATGCCTAGTAATTGGTTACGTGCATTTGTCAGAGCTTCATGTCCAAGGTTTCCTCTATCAATTAGCTGGAAATCAAAACCGCTGGAGGAGCCTAATTCCACAATCGCCGGAATGTTAAATGCGAATACCATCCCTTCCTTGATTTGTGAAAAACGGATGTTAGCTCTGTCTAGGATTGCCTGGACTTTGTCTTTTGCAGCCTTACGTTCATCCCAATCTTTTAAGCTAACAAAGGCCAGCCCCATATTTTGTCCCATACCGGCAAAACCAAAGCCGTTTAAGGTAAATACAGATTGAACAACGTCTTTTTCATCGGTATAGAAGTAATCATTAACTTCATCCAATACTTTTTGTGTCTGCTCCTGAGTTGATCCGGAAGGTAACTGAACCATTGCCAGCAATACACCCTGATCTTCTTGTGGAAGGAAAGAAGAGGGTATACGCATGAATATCAGAGCCATACCTGCGATCAGTACAACATAAATCAGCAGATAACGTCCTGTGCCACGTAACATACGCCCCACACTATCGGTATAGTGGTGCGTACTTTTTTCGAACAAACGGTTAAACCAGCCAAAGAAACCGGTTTGAATGCCATGGCTGCCTTTGGTAACGGGCTTAAGCATGGTTGCACAGAGTGCTGGTGTCAGGATCAAGGCGACAAATACAGACAATATCATTGCTGAGACGATTGTCACCGAGAATTGACGGTAAATTGCACCGGTCGATCCACCAAAAAACGCCATTGGAACAAATACCGCAGAAAGTACCAGTGCGATACCGACCAAAGCACTTTGGATCTGTCCCATTGATTTTTTTGTGGCTTCTTTTGGTGAAAGCCCTTCTTCTTGCATGACGCGCTCAACGTTTTCTACCACGACGATGGCATCGTCTACAAGTAGCCCGATGGCAAGTACCATGGCAAACATGGTTAACGTATTGATGGAGTAACCAAATGCGGCCAGTACTGAAAATGTACCCAGCAATACGATCGGAACCGCAATGGTTGGGATCAATGTTGCCCGGAAATTTTGCAGGAACAGATACATGACAACGAAGACCAGCAGGATAGCTTCTGCCAGTGTTTTCACCACTTCGAAAATAGAAATCTTAACGAAGGGAGTTGTGTCATACGGATATACAACGGTCAAACCATGCGGGAAAAATGGTTGCAGTTCAGCCAGTACTTTCTTGACAGCTTTAGACGTATCCAAGGCGTTGGCACCGGTTGCTAATTTGATACCGAGCCCTGACGAAGCTTTACCGTTGAATCGGGCGATGAAGCCATAGTTTTGAGCACCAAGCTCAACAGTAGCTACATCACTCAGACTGATTTTTGAACCATCAGGATTTACACGTATCAGGATCTTGCTGAATTGTTCGGGAGAACTTAGACGTGTCTGGGCAATGATGGAAACATTTAGGCGTTGCCCGGGAACAGGAGGTGTTCCCCCTAGCTGACCGGCTGCAACTTGGTTGTTCTGATCCTTGATGGCCTTCATGACATCTTGTACAGTCATTTTATAATTGACTAACTTGTCAGGATCGAGCCAGATACGCATGGCATACTGAGTACCAAGCAGCATTGCTTCACCCACACCAGTAACGCGGCTGAGTGAGTCTTTGACACTGGCTCCAACATAGTCGGAGATATCATCCTGAGTCATAGAATCATCTTCAGAAATGAAGCCCGCGACCATTAAAAATGAACTGGTTGTTTTATCAACGCTAACGCCTTGCTGTTGAACTTCCTGAGGTAACAAAGGCATTGCCAGTTGCAGTTTATTTTGTACCTGCACTTGTGCAATATCAGGGTCTGTGTTCGCTTCAAAGGTGAGTGTGATACTCACGCGACCGGCAGAGTCACTACTAGAAGACATGTACACTAAGTTATCGATCCCATTCATATTTTGCTCAATAACTTGAGTGACCGTATTCTGTACTGTTGTTGCGTCAGCGCCAGAATAACTTGCTGAGATAGAAATCGATGGCGGTGCAATAGAAGGATATTGCTCCACAGGTAATTTCATTATTGCCAACAGACCAGAAAGCATAGTGATAATCGCAATTACCCATGCAAAGATTGGTCGTTCTATAAAAAACTTAGGCATGAATCCCCAACTCCTTATTGAGATTTTTTGGCTGATTCAGTTTTAGTTGTTGTAGGCTTGGCATCCAAATCAACTTCTGTTGGCTGAACTGTTATTCCCGGCGCGATTTTCTGCAACCCTGTGACGATGACTCTGTCACCCGCTTTCAGGCCTTTGGTAACCAGCCATTTGTTGCCAACGGCCTGAGTGGCATTGATATAACGCAATTCCACTTTGTTATCTTTATCAATGACGAATGTCGTTGCTTGACCGCGAGGTGTTCTAGTCACCCCTTGTTGAGGAATTAAAATCGCATTTTTGCGTACTCCTTCTTCCAGTTTGGTACGGACAAACATACCGGGAAGTAGTTCTTCATTTGGATTCGGGAAAACAGCACGCATTGTTATGGAAGCCGTTGTTTCATCCACAGTAATGTCTGAAAACTCAAGGTGACCAGTCTGGCTATACATTTTCCCTGCATCAGTGATTAAGTGAATTTTGGGCTTACCGTTTTCTCGTTGAACTGTGCCTTTTGCGATCTCATTCTTAAGCCGCAGATAGTCATCGCTGGATTGCGTGATATCAACATAGATAGGATCAAGTTGTTGAACCGTTGTCAAAGCATTTGACTGCCCGCCAGAAACCAGTGCTCCTTCAGAGACGGTAGATTTACCTGCACGTCCTGAGATGGGAGAAGTGACTTTAGTATAAGCTAAGCTTATGCGGGCACTTTCCAATGCCGCTTTCAAAGATTGAACATCTGCCGCAGCCTGAGCATATTCAGAATTTGCTTTATCAAATTCTTGTTTACTAACATATTGTGTACCCAGCAATGACTTATAGCGTTCAACAGTTAAACGAGCGACGCTCTCGTTTGCTTCTGCTCTGGCCAGATTTGCTTTGGCCTTACTGTAATCTGCCTGATAGGTTGCTGAATCAATTTGATATAAAGATTCTCCGGCATGAACATCACTGCCTTCTTTGTAGTTACGTTTCAGAATGATGCCGCCGACTTGAGGGCGTACCTCAGCAACGCGATAAGCTGAAGTTCTGCCCGGTAATTCTGTGATCACTGTCAGAGGTTCAGTTTTCAGCGTTACGATACCGACTTCAGGAACCTGCTCGCCAGCAGCCCCTTGCTGAAAATCTTGACTGTCATTACATCCTGAGAGAATGAAGCTGCCTGAAAGTACCAGTAATGTGGCCAGAGGCACAACCCCTCTGATTTTTCGCATAAGTAAACCTCAATTTTTCAATGTAAACTCTCGAATTGATGAGTGCTAACGAGTGAAATTATTACTTCATTGATGAGCGATGCTATAGTACAAACATACATGAATGTATGTAAATCAGCCTCGGTTAAAAAACAAAGTTTATGGCATAAAAATGGCACGAAAAACTAAACAGCAAGCTAAAGAAACTCGTCAACAAATTATAGAAGCTGCGATAAAGGTTTTTTCTGAGCGTGGCGTTTCTGCTACGTCATTATCAGATATCGCAATTGCAGCCGGTGTAACACGCGGCGCAATTTATTGGCATTTTAAAAACAAAACTGATTTGCTTTTTGCTGCTTGTAAAATGCCCGAAAGCACAATAGATGCTTTTGAAAAAGAGTATCAAGCAAAATATCCCAATAATCCACTCCTTGTATTGAGATCTCTGTTGATTTTTCTGTTAAAAATGATGACGGGTAATTGCCAGAACCGTTTGTTAATGGAAATTTTTTTCCATAAATGTGAGTTTATTGGAGAAATGTCTTTATTGGCTGAGCAGATTCGGGAGGTATGTATTTCCGATTATCAAAAAATAGAAGATGTGTTGGTTGCTTGTATTCAATCGGGAGAGTTGCCTTATGATATCGATCCCAAACGTTCAGCTATTATGCTAAGAGCATTAATGACCGGGTTATTGGAGAATTGGTTATTTGCGCCGGACAGTTTTAATATTCAGGAGCAATCTGTATATCTGGTGGATAGTTTCATCGACACACTAAAATATAGCCATCACTTGCGTCGTATTGAAGAAAACAAATTTTGAATAACATGAGATAAATATGGATGGAATCAATTTTTATTATGACCAGTAGTTATGTGTTCAAAAGTAGATTCTTGACACTGGGCTGAAAAATAAACATAGCAGTGTTGCCCGCACTTCAGTGCTATCATTCCATTATCTGCAAACGATGAGTAGATGAATTCATGGTTCCATTTAACCACTATTTGAGTGTAGTACTCAATAAGGGGGTCTTGTGCAATAAAAGACCTGGGATACTGTATTTTCGCTTTTTAGGACTGGTGAGCCTATTTATTCTTCTGTCATGCTTTTTTCATCCAGCTATGGCTGCATTCAGCAGTGATGTTCCAACGCGTGATGATATCCAGAATCAACTTAAAGTGTTAACAGAGCGTAAAGAGCATACAGTTGAGGAGAAAACCTCAATAGCCGACTTAGAAAAAACGCTCTCTTTCTTTGATAAAATAGATCAGGTTAAGCTGGATTCTGAGCAACTTAAAAAAAATTTACAGGAATTGCCGCAGAAATCACAACAGCTCACCGCTGAATTAGCAAATCTGAAGAATAATTCTCAACAGAATGAGGGTGAATATAAGCAAAATCTGGCTACTTTGTCCCTGAAACAACTTGAAACCAAACTGAACAATACACTGAACAGTCTGCAAAAAGCACAGGACAATCTCGCCAGTTATAATAGCCAACTGATTGGGTTACAAACGCAGCCAGAGCGAGCACAAAATTTGCTGTATCATAATGTACAACGGTTGCAGCAAATTCGTAATCAGCTTAATAACGCAATCACGGAACAGTCCGAGGCTCGTCATACCGAAATCGAATTATTATTGGTAGAGCAATCTTTCTTGATGCAACAAAAGGACTACCAGAAAGAGTCCTTGCGAGTGAATACCCAGTTGCAAACCCTTTTACAGCTTCAACGTGATTACACTTCTTTCCAAATTGAACAATTGGAACGGTATGTCCAGTTAATTCAGGATATTGTTAATGGAAGACACCTAATTGTTTCGGAAGAAACCGCCAAAGAGGTGCAGAATTCAGATGATACTAATCCCGATATTCAGTCTAATCCGCTGATCAGGGAAGAAATTGAGATAAATCGTGATTTTAGTGAGCGTTTAGTAGCGGCAACACGGGATAATAACCAACTTGTGCAGAAAAAAATTCAGGTAAAGAATTTTCTGGATAGAGCTATCCAATCTGAGCGTGGTTTGAAAGAACAAGTTAAGGTGTTACGTGGAAGCTTATTGTTATCACGCATTTTGTTTCAGGAGCAGCTCAAAGTACCCCGAAATGCTCTGACAAAGGATTTACCAACAAAAATTGCCGATTTGCGGTTAGAACAGTTTGAAATTGCTCAGCAACGTGATCAGCTTTACTTGGTTAATGACTATATCAATCAACTATTGAACCAACATGCCAGTGAGATAAAAGATGAGCCTCAAGAGGTAGTTGGGGAAATTCGTAATGCGATAGGGCAATTGCTTGAGATTCGTCGGGATTTATTGAACCAACTGAACAATCTGCTTGGTCAGCAGATTACACATGCCATTAATTTGCAGATGGATCAACAGGAGTTATTGGATGTGACTCAATCGCTGGAACAGACGCTCGTCCAGCAGATTTTCTGGGTTAATAGCAATAAGCCTATGAACTGGGCATGGTTGAAATCACTGCCAGCATTAGCTCATGAGGAGCTGACGCATTTTAATGTTCATTTTACGATCAGCGGGCTTATCACCGGGTTACAGAATTCCATTCACTTTGTTATTCCCCTTTTACTTGTAGGGTTGTTTTTACGTTGGCAGACAAAAAGTATTAATGTGCAACTGAAGAAAATTTCTGCTGAGGTAGGGCAATTACGCAGAGATAGTCAATTACATACTCCACTGGCCTTGATTCTAACGCTGATAAAGACACTGCCACTGGCTTTTATTATTCTGGCAATAGGTTACTGGTACTCGAAGTCAGGTGATGAGTTAGGGGAGTTGGTTTGGGGATTCTCCCGTCAAATGGCGTTATTCTGGATTGTCTATGGATGCAGTTACCAAATTCTGGATAAAGGTGGGATCGGAGAACAGCATTTCTCACTGAGCAGAGAAATGTGTTCACTATTTCGCAAGAATCTCGTGAGATTGTCACTCGCTTTATTGCCGCTTCTGTTCTGGGTAACTCTGGGTGTTAAACATCCACTTCGTTTATCTGATGATGTTATTGGTCAATGTACGGTACTGATTTGTCTGTTCTTTGTTTTTATTTTTATTTTTCCATTCTGTCGTCAGGTATGGCGTGAAAAAAGTTCGCATATGATCCAAACCATTGTGATAACGACATTGACTTTTGCACCGTTGGTTCTGATTGTGCTGACAGTATCCGGCTACTTCTATACGGCATTACGTTTATCTGAACGCTGGCTTTACAGTGTTTATCTGCTACTTCTCTGGCATATTTGCTATCAGTCCTGTCTGCGTGGATTAAGCCTCGCAGCGCGTAGTATTGCGTATCACCGGGCGATTGCCCGCCGTCAGGCTCAAGCAAAAGAAGGTGCAGAAGGTGAAGTGGTAGAAGAACCACCAATGGCGTTGGATCTTATTAACCAGCAATCATTACGTTTAACCACGATGGTGCTGTTTCTGATCTTTTTTATGGCCTTTTACTGGACTTGGTCTGACTTGGTGACGGTATTCTCTTACCTTGACGGAATTAATCTGTGGCAATACAGCACGACAACAGAGCTGGGAAATGTCCTGCAACATGTCACCTTGAAAGATTTGGCACTTTCCATAGCGATGCTGGTTATCTCATGGGTCATGATGAGAAACCTGCCGGGTTTGTTGGAAGTATTGGTACTATCCCGTTTACAGTTACAACAAGGTTCCTCTTATGCCATTAAGACAACGCTGACTTATTTTATCATCGGTGTTGGGGGGATTAGTGCACTGGCAACACTGGGTGTTTCATGGAATAAATTACAATGGCTGGCAGCAGCACTTTCGGTAGGGTTGGGATTTGGTTTACAGGAAATCTTTGCCAACTTCGTTTCAGGTTTGATTATTTTGTTTGAACGTCCTGTCCGTATTGGAGATACCGTTACTATAGGAACATATTCTGGTTCAGTCAGTAAAATCCGTATTCGTGCAACAACAATTACTGATTTTGATCGTAAAGAGGTCATTATTCCTAACCGGGCATTTGTTACAGAACGCCTGATTAACTGGACACTTTCTGACACAATCACCCGAATTATCATTAAGGTGGGTGTTGCATATGGTTCTGATCTCGATAAGGTGAAAGAAGTTATGTTACAGGCGGCGAAAAGTAATCCCCGCGTAATGAACGAACCAGAACCACAGGTTTATTTTATGAGTTTCGGGGCCAGCACACTGGATCATGAATTAAGGTTATATGTGCGGGAATTAGGTGATCGCAGCCGCACGGTAGATGAAGTTAACCGCAGTATAGATAAATTGTGCCGGGAAAATGATATCAATATTGCGTTCAATCAGCTGGAAGTCTATTTGCATAATGGACAGGGAAATAGTCTGCAAGAGATTCAAAAGACTATGATGCGAAATCCCGTACCTCAACCCTCCGTGAGCAGTGGCCGACGTCATTCAGATGAACCTCCAGCCTCTGACGACAAGCCGCTCTTACCTTAAGGAATGACTTTAAAGAACATGCCTGATGATTGTTTATCAGGCATTTTTCTCAGTTTGTTGAGACTCTTGCTTTAGCTTCCCTTGGAAATCATGTTTGACGATCTCTAGTGCAGCTAATGCGATTTCAGGGGAAATTTCATTGCATTCGAGTAGATAAATAAGATCTACTGCAAGTTTAACTTCAGCTGGTGCATTTTCGAGAGTCATAACGGTTATTCCTCTAATTAATCTGAATATTCCTGTTTTTCTATCACTTTTTCTATACGCATTAATGCCTGACGGCAACGGGCAAGCCTTCCTGCCAGAGCGGCGATTTCTTTTTGCAGTTTATATTTATTTGCCAATACAACTTGTTGATCTAGTTGTAACTCACGATCATCAATCATTGCTATTAAACGGCGTTGATAATCTTGATGTTCGGCTAATCGTTGGTAAAGATCTCGTTCTTGTGACTGTTGATCAAACTTATCTTCTTGCCTGCGGAGTGATTGGGTGGAAAATTCTCTTTTCAGAGCCTCAATTTGCATTACTAAACGTTCAGAGAGAAATTTGACCTGTACAGTACGATTATCTCTAACACAATGTTTTAACTGGGCCATATTCTGGTTAATTTCCTGCATATATCCACTGAGTCTATTGCTGTGGTGATGAAATAAAGCCTGATCAAAGCGAGCAATTGAAAATGGAGTATCGGGCAGGGAAGTTAACTCGGTTGCCAGCATACTGATTTGTTTTTCAAGCACATCTAATAAATTTTGTATACCCATCAGTATCCCGTTATAGTCAATAATCTTCTTGTTAAATTCTATGCTATCCGATCATCAAAGTTATGTTTAATGATGATGCAGGATGTCATAGAGGATAAGTTTGATACATATCAACAAATATAAGCAGCAACGTGCTTTGTTGTTGCTTTTTTCCGGTAGTTTTCATAGATTTTAGCGTTTTCATTTTTTTAACTGGCTGGCATTAATTATGACCGCTAACGCACAAAAACTGCAATTTATTAAAGATAGTATTGAAACAATACCTGATTATCCCAAAGCAGGCATACTTTTCCGTGATATTACTACGCTATTGGATAATCCCGTTGCGTACCAAGCGACGATTGATTTACTGGTCGCACATTTTGAGGGAAAAGGTATCACCAAAATTGTCGGTACTGAAGCGCGTGGTTTCTTGTTTGGAGCACCTGTAGCACTGCGTTTGGGAGTGGGGTTTGTTCCTGTCCGTAAAAAAGGCAAATTACCCAGAGAGATATTAAGTGAAACTTATGATCTGGAATACGGCACTGATACATTAGAAATTCATAAAGACAGTATCAAAGCCGAAGATAAAGTTCTCGTTATTGATGACCTGCTTGCAACTGGTGGAACAATCGAAGCGACAGTTCGCTTAATCCGTCGCCTTGGTGGAAAGGTTTCTGAAGCCGCCTTTATCATTGGCTTACCTGATTTGGGTGGTACAGAGCGTTTGAAAAATCAGGGTGTTGACAGCTACATTCTCGTCGAATTTCCTGGTCACTGATTGTTCTGATTTTTGTATAATTGATACTTCAGCCTCGCCGTCCATGGTGAGGCTGTGCTAGCATGATAGACAGTCGTGTTCAATTTCCTCGGTATTCATGAGCTATCAGGTACTTGCCCGTAAGTGGCGCCCACAAATTTTTTCTGATGTGATTGGTCAGCAACATGTGTTGACTGCATTGGCTAATGGTCTTGAACACCAGCGCCTCCATCATGCTTATCTTTTTTCCGGCACTCGTGGTGTGGGAAAAACAACTATTGCGCGTCTGTTGGCAAAGGGGCTGAATTGTGAAACAGGTATCACAAAAACCCCCTGCGGACAGTGTACAAACTGCCTTGAAATTGAGCAGGGACGATTTGTTGATCTGATAGAAATTGACGCTGCTTCGCGAACAAAAGTAGAAGATACCCGCGAATTGCTGGATAACGTGCAGTATGCACCTGCCAGAGGGCGTTTCAAAGTTTATCTTATTGACGAAGTACACATGCTGTCACGTCATAGTTTCAATGCGTTACTCAAAACATTGGAAGAACCGCCAGAACATGTGAAATTTCTGTTGGCAACGACTGATCCGCAGAAATTGCCGGTAACTATTCTTTCACGTTGTCTGCAATTTCATTTGAAAGCACTGGATGTTAATCAAATCAGTGGTCAATTGGAGCATGTACTTAAGGCCGAACAAATAGAGAGCGAAGCTCGGGCCCGTCAGCTATTGGCTCGTGCAGCGGATGGCAGTATGCGTGATGCATTAAGTCTGGCCGATCAGGCCATTGCTCTCGGTGGAGGGGAAAAACTGACAGCAGAGATTGTCAGCCAGATGTTGGGCACGCTGGATGATGAACAGCCTCTGGAAATGATAGAAGCGTTAGTTCGTGCTGATGGGCAGAAGCTTATGGCTCTGGTTGATCAGGTTGCAGCACGTGGTATGGATTGGGAAAATCTCTTGGTCGAGATGTTATCGTTGTTACATCGCATTGCCATGATCCAATTGTTGCCTCAACAACCAGACATAGAATCGTCTTCAACAGAAGGGCGTTTGCGATGGCTGGCGAAATCAATTTCACCTAGCGATTTACAACTTTATTACCAGGCTTTATTGGTTGGTCGTAAAGATCTCCCCTATGCGCCGGAGCGCAGAATGGGGGTTGAAATGGCATTATTGCGTGCTTTGGCGTTTCATCCCAAAACAATTATTGAAGAAACGCCGGAACCCCATAATGTAGAAATGCCTGCTGCATCGGTTATTGCTGCATCAACACCTGCACAACAGCGTTTTATAGCTCAATCCAAACCTAATAATTCCGAGCCAAATAATCCTGTACCTGACAATATTGTCAGCAAAAAATCTACTGAACAAAAAACGCCCCAAACATCAGAGGCAGAATCGGTAGCTGACAGTCCGACAGCAAAATTACTGCAAGCGAGGAATCTGCTTTCTCGCCAAGGAAACGCTCCTCCAAAAAAGGTTGAGCCGGCAGCGTCTGTGAAGACGAAGCCGGCAAGTTCGGCACTGGAGCGATTGGTTACGGTGGCTGAACAGCGGCCGCAATCTTTTATTCCCGAGGCACGGGAATCTAAACCTGTAAAACAAGAGGCTTATCGCTGGCGTGCTAAAAATATTGAAGAAAAACCAGTTGCTACAACACCAAAAGCGATCAAATCAGCGCTTGAATATGAAAAGACACCAGAATTGCTGGAAAAGTTGGCTGTTGAATCTAAGCAAAGAGATCCATGGGCCGCTGAAATTGATAACTTGAATATTCCAAAACTGGTTCAACAGGTGGCATTGAATGCATTTAAAGAGCTGGTTAACGAAAGTCAGTTCTGCCTTCATTTGCGTTCAAAACAACGTCATCTTAATTCAGCATCGGTACAGAGATCTTTATCCGAAGCATTGAGTGAATTACATGGTAAACCTATTGAACTCAGTATCATTGAAGATGATAATCCAGCGGTAAAAACGCCGTTGGAGTGGCGACAAGCCATTTATGAAGAAAAATTGGCACAAGCTCGCCAATCCATTATTTCGGATAGAACGATTCAAACACTTCAGCAGTTATTCGATGCAGAATTGGATGAAGAAAGTATCCGGCCTGTTTAACCTCGCAGTGTGTATTTATACTGTGTCTAAAGCAAAGAGAGAGAATTATGTTTGGTAAAGGTGGTTTGGGCAATTTGATGAAACAGGCCCAGCAGATGCAAGAAAAAATGCAGCAGATGCAGGAAGAGATTGCAAATCTGGAAGTGACTGGTGAATCTGGTGCAGGTTTGGTGAAAGTTACCATTAATGGTGCACATAACTGCCGCCGTATCGAAATCGATCCAAGCCTGATGGACGATGATAAGGATATGCTGGAAGATTTGATTGCTGCGGCATTCAATGATGCAGCTCGCCGTATTGAAGAAACTCAAAAAGAAAAAATGGCCAGTGTTTCCAGTGGTATGCAATTGCCACCTGGCTTTAAGATGCCTTTCTGATGCAAACCAGCCCTCTTCTTGAATCCTTGATGGAAGCACTGCGTTGCCTGCCGGGTATAGGCCCTAAATCGGCACAACGAATGGCGTTTCATCTTTTACAACGGGATCGCAGTGGCGGTATGCGGCTTGCGCAAGCATTGACGCGCGCCATGTCTGAAATTGGTCATTGTCAGGACTGCCGGACATTTACAGAGCAGGAACAGTGCACAATTTGTGCCAATCCCCGTCGCCAGCAAA
This sequence comes from Xenorhabdus budapestensis, assembly GCF_017743015.1. NCBI lineage: Bacteria > Pseudomonadati > Pseudomonadota > Gammaproteobacteria > Enterobacterales > Morganellaceae > Xenorhabdus > Xenorhabdus budapestensis. The sequence goes on along the minus strand of NZ_CP072455.1, from coordinate 3,630,295 downwards.
ATGGTCAAATCTGCGTGGTGGAAAGCCCAGCGGACATCCACGCAATTGAACAGACCGGTCAATTTGCGGGGCGTTATTTTGTCCTTATGGGGCATTTATCGCCGTTGGATGGTATTGGTCCAATGGATATTGGGTTGGAGCGCTTGGAAGAGCGTTTGTCTTCTGAAACCCTGTCAGAAATTATTCTGGCGACCAACCCGACTGTCGAAGGAGAGGCAACAGCAAACTATATTGCGGAAATGTGCTCACAATATGGTGTGACTGCCAGTCGTATTGCTCATGGTGTTCCCGTTGGAGGGGAACTCGAAATGGTGGATGGAACAACACTATCCCATTCTCTTGCTGGCCGGCAGAAAATTACTGACTTGTGATTGTTCTCCCATTATTTTTTAATGGGAAATTCCAATGGATGGTGTTGCGGAGAGCCCCATCATCCATAATATCTTGTATAACTTATTGTTTTTAATGATTTATATAATTAATTTCAAATTCTTCTTGTTATCTGAGCTTGAAACTTTCAGGTTTTATCCCCATTTGATTACCATCTTCCGATTTTACATATCTGAACTGGATTTAGATTGAGGTAATAAATGAGCATGAAAGATCAGGAAACCCGTGGATTTCAGTCTGAAGTCAAACAACTATTGCAATTGATGATCCACTCTCTCTATTCCAATAAAGAAATTTTTCTCCGCGAGCTGATTTCAAACGCATCAGATGCCGCTGATAAATTACGCTTCCGGGCGTTATCTGCGCCTGAATTGTACGAGAATGATGCTGAACTGCGCGTTCGCCTGGCTTTAGATCAAGAGAAGAAAACCATTACCATCAGCGATAATGGTATTGGTATGACCCGTGATGAAGTGATCGATAATTTGGGAACGATTGCAAAGTCCGGTACTAAGGCATTTCTTGAATCTATCGGTTCTGACCAGGCTAAAGATAGCCAGTTGATTGGACAATTTGGTGTTGGTTTTTACTCCTCCTTTATTGTTGCTGATAAAGTGACCGTACGTACCCGTGCGGCAGGTGCGAAGACAGAACAAGGTGTATTCTGGGAATCGACCGGTGAAGGTGATTACACTGTTGCAGATATTGAAAAGACAGATCGTGGTACAGAAATTACTCTGCATCTGCGCGAGGGGGAAAGCGAGTTCCTTAACGACTGGCGTCTACGTTCTATCATTGGCAAATATTCTGATCACATTGCTTTGCCTGTTGAAATTGAAACCCAAACTAAAAACGAAGAAGACGATTCAGTTACTGTCGCATGGGAAAAAATCAATAAAGCTCAAGCCTTGTGGACTCGTGGTAAAGCTGAAATCAGCGATGATGAGTATAAAGAATTCTATAAACACATCTCTCATGATTTCACTGATCCTCTGAGCTGGAGCCACAATCGTGTTGAAGGTAAGCAGGAATACACCAGCTTACTGTATATTCCTTCTCAAGCCCCATGGGATTTGTGGAACCGTGAACATAAACATGGCTTGAAACTGTATGTGCAGCGTGTATTCATCATGGATGAAGCAGAACAATTCATGCCAAATTATCTGCGTTTTGTCCGTGGTCTGATTGATTCCAACGATCTGCCATTGAACGTTTCTCGAGAAATTCTGCAAGATAGTTCAATTACCCGTAATCTGCGCAGTGCATTGACTAAACGTGTATTGCAAATGTTGGATAAACTGGCAAAAGATGACGCAGAGAAATATCAGACTTTCTGGCAGCAGTTTGGTCTGGTGTTGAAAGAAGGCCCGGCTGAGGATGGCGGAAACAAAGAAGCTATCGCTAAATTACTGCGTTTTGCAACCACTTACAATGACAGCTCATCACAAACTGTTTCTCTGGAAGAATACATCAGCCGCTTGGCTGAAGGTCAGGAAAAGATTTACTACATTACGGCTGATAGTTATGCTGCGGCGAAGAATAGCCCACATCTGGAACTGTTCCGTAAGAAAGGCATTGAAGTTCTGCTGTTGTCCGACCGTATTGATGAATGGATGATGAGCTATCTGACTGAGTTCGATGGTAAATCATTCCAGTCAGTTAGTAAGGCTGATGAATCCCTTGATAAACTGGCTGATGAGAACAAAGCCGAGCAGGAAGAAGAAGATAAGAAACTAGAGCCATTTATTGAACGCGTGAAGACACTGCTTGGTGAACGTGTGAAAGAAGTTAAACTGACTCATCGATTGACTGATACTCCGGCGATAGTCACCACTGATGCCAACGGAATGACGACTCAAATGGCAAAACTGTTTGCAGCAGCAGGCCAGTCAGTGCCAGAAGTTAGTTATAACTTTGAACTGAACCCGGAACATAATTTGGTGAAAAGAGCGGCTGACATTCAGGATGATGCTCAGTTTGCTGACTGGATAGAATTACTGCTGGATCAGGCGCTGTTTGCTGAACGTGGAACATTGAATGATCCAAACCAATTCATTCGTCGTATGAATCAATTATTATTAGCTGAACAAGCGTAATTTCGCTGAAATTATGACAATAAACCACGCTTCAACCGAAAATTGAGCGTGGTTTATTTTTTGATGAAAGCGAAAACGTTTACCTGTTTTCTTGAGCCATCCCCCATTCCAATGGTATGGTGGTTCGTTTTCTTTTAAAAATACGAAAAGCAAATAGCAAGGGGATTTACGCGATGCGTATTATTCTGCTGGGCGCGCCAGGCGCCGGTAAGGGGACTCAGGCGCAATTTATCATGGAGAAATTTGGGATCCCCCAGATTTCAACAGGTGACATGTTGCGTGCCGCAGTAAAGGCAGGCACCGAGTTAGGTTTGAAAGCAAAAGAATTGATGGATAATGGCAAACTGGTCACTGACGAGCTGGTGATTGCCTTGGTTAAAGAGCGCATCAAACAAGATGATTGCCGTAATGGATTCTTGTTGGATGGGTTTCCACGTACCATTCCTCAGGCTGATGCTATGAAAGAAGCGGGTATCAAGGTTGATTATTTGCTGGAGTTTGATGTTCCAGACGAAATTATCGTTGAACGCATTATTGGTCGTCGTGTACATGCACCATCAGGCCGTGTTTACCATATCAAATTCAATCCACCAAAAGTGGAAAACCACGACGACATTACAGGCGAAGAATTGACCATTCGTAAAGACGATCAGAAAGATACAGTTCATAAACGCCTGGTTGAATACCATGCACAAACAGCACCTTTGGTTTCTTATTACCAACAAGAAGCTCAGAACGGTAATACAAAATACTTCAAACTTGATGGAACCCGTCAGGTGTCTGAAGTCAGCGAAGAATTAGCCAGAATTCTGGGTTAATCATACAGTCGGTTCTTGATTCATTTTAATCCTGAACTGCCAGAGCGGGCGGTGTGAATACCGCCTGACTTTTACCTCATATACCATGAGACTCTCGCCCCATAAAATGTAATATGTGACTATCATAGTGTTTTATTTTAGATTACCAGTCATTTTGATGGAGTGTTGAGGAATGAGTAATCGCAATTATGGTGTTCTATTGGTCAATCTTGGCACGCCAGATGAACCTACACCAGCAGCAATCAGACGTTATTTGGCGAAATTCTTAAGTGACCGACGGGTGGTAGATATCCCTGCATTGATTTGGAAGCCATTCTTACACGGTGTTATTCTTCCCTTCCGTTCTTCCCGTGTCGCTAAACTATACGAAGAAATCTGGACAGAAGAGGGATCTCCTTTACTGGCTTATAGTATTCGTCAACAAAAACGCTTGAGTGAAAAGCTGAGTAATATTCCTGTGGTTCTGGGGATGACTTATGGCTCACCTTCTTTACCTCAGGCAGTGGATACTTTGTTACAGCAACGTGTTGATCATTTCATCATACTTCCTCTTTATCCCCAATATTCCAGTACAACATCGGCAGCTGTATTTGATAGTATCAGCAAAATATTGCAGGGATATCGTACTATTCCTCATCTGCATTTTATCCGTGGTTATGCAAGGCACCCTGCTTACATTGCTGCGCTAAAGGAAATAGTAGAGCAAAGTTTTGAAAAACATGGTCAGCCTGACCGCCTTATTCTTTCTTACCATGGAATTCCTGAACGTCTGGTGAAAATGGGGGATATTTATCCAAAAGATTGCCTGGCAACGACTGAGCTTTTGTCGCAAATGTTGGATTATCCGGCAGATAGAATTATGATGACCTACCAATCACGTTTTGGTCGTTTGCCGTGGTTAACACCCTTCACGGATAAGACAATGGCATCGCTGCCAAAACAAGGTGTGAAACATGTTCAGGTATTATGCCCGGGGTTTGCATCTGATTGCCTTGAGACATTGGAAGAAATTAAGCAACAGAATAAAGTTGTTTTTTTGGGTTCAGGTGGGAAAAAGTTTGAGTATATACCTGCACTTAACGATAATGAGGCACACATTTCGCTGTTCGAACAATTGATCAATAACATCGTCAGGTAATGAATTATTGGCAATCATGGATTGTTATCGGACTCCATGCTGGCAAACCCTTAGTTGATATGTATATTTTTGCTTATAGTTAACCAGCATATGTTTTGCGAGTTGTGTGATTTTTAAGGATATTGCTTCAAAATCAAAAGAATCCGTGAGTGGGAGCAGAAACTCGGCGGGCAACAATTGAGAAGCAAAATTATTTTGGATTGGAAATGTAGATAATGAGTAAGAAACCAGTTAAGCACGCAGATTTTTATGAGGAGCATGCAGATTATTATCATTCAAGGCAACAAGAAGATGAAATTGATCTGTTTGAATTGTTTTCCGTAATCTTTCAATCAAAATATTTGATTATTGCAGTATCCTTTGTATTTGCAGTAATTGGCTTTGGTATTGCATCATTCTTGCCACAAAAATGGACCAGTACGGCTGCGATGGTGCAACCAGGGTTGGAAGAGTTTCAGCCATTAAAAAACGTATTAACAGAGCTGCATGTTCTTAATCTTGAACCAAAGCTGACAGAAGAGTCGTTATATAAGCGTTTTGTTGAAAACTATAATTCACGTGTATTACGTGAAGAGTATTTGGTGGATACTGATTATTTCCGAGCACTGCTTGCCAGTAAAGACGAGATTACTGCACAGAGCAAAAGAGGCCTGATCGAACAGATTGTAAATAAAAATATTTCCTCTTCCGTGCCTAAAAAAGATAAAGATGATGAGTCTTATGAAACAACGCTCTCTTTTAGTGCCGGTACGGCGGAAGATTCTTACAAATTATTATCTGGCTATATCAAATTTGTCTCTTCAGTTGTGCGGGATCAGGTGAAAGATGAACTGGATGATATGGTGCATCAGAAGCTGGTTTACTCGAAAAAACTCTATGAGATCGATTTGGCTCGTATCACCAATATGCGTGCTACAGATATTGAACGATTGAAGTATGCGATTTCCATCGCCAACTCTGCGGGTGTCAAAAAACCAGTCTCTAATGGTGGCTCTATCATTAAGGATGATCCAGATTATTCAATTGCATTAGGTTCCGATGCGTTGCAACGAAAATTGCAGATTACTGAAGGAATCACCGATTCAACAATGATAGATGCGGATTTGCGTAACCGTCTTTTGTATATCAAGAATCTGGGAACTGTAAATATTGATAAACTTGATTTCCAGCCATTCAGATATATGCAGGAGCCTTATGAGCCAACAACGAAAGATTCACCTAAACGTCTGTTGATTCTGGTTGGTGCTGGCTTTATTGGCTTTATCCTGTCCATTATGTTTGTCCTGATGCGCCATATGGTGCGTAGTCGTCAGAAGCAGCAAACAGCTTAATATGTTTTATAAACCAATATTTTTTAGGGACTTATAATAACCGTAATTTTAGCGGCTAATGTTGTAATAACGTTGGCCGCTTTTCTTTATGGATACCATTTATGAACATCAGGTTTTTTGTTTCACTGTAGTATTGTGCCAAATGGGATTATGCTAATATGCCGCATGTTTTGGCTCTATAGCAGCAATCAATTATGAAATTCCCCGGTAAGCGTAAATCTAAACACTATTTTCCTGTCAGCCTCAGAGATCCTCTACTCCAGCCCATCAAAGAGATGATGGATACTGAAAATAATCGGGCCTATGTTGTTGGTATTGACCAAATATTGGTAGATATTGAAGCGAAAGTAGATGAAAGTTTTATTCAACGCTATAACCTGAGCCAAGGGCATTCATTAGTTATTGAGGATGATGTGGCTGAGGCACTCTATAATGAGTTAGCAGAAAATAACTTGATCAACCATCAGTTTGCAGGTGGAACTATCGGTAATACTTTGCACAATTACTCTGTTTTAGCTGATGACAAATCCGTATTACTTGGCACTATGTGCAATAACATCCAAATTGGCAGTTACGCCTATTGTTATCTCTGCAATACTTCCAGCCGTATGGATTTAAATCATCTTCAGGGGGTTAATGGTCCAATTGGCCGTTGTTTCACTTTGATAACTGAAAATGGTGAAAGAACATTCGCTATCAGCCCAGGATTAATGAATCAACTCAGTCCAGAAAATATTCCTGAACATATTATTGCCGAAGCATCGGCATTGATAATTACAGCCTATTTGGTACGTTGTAAGCCAGGTGAACCTATGCCGGAAGCGACGATGAAAGCTATCGAATATGCGAAAAAGCATAATGTCCCTGTTGTACTGACATTAGGAACTAAATACGTCATTGCTGATGATCCTCAATGGTGGCGTGATTTTCTGGCAGAGCACGTTTCTGTAGTAGCTATGAATGAGGATGAAGCTCAGGAACTGACTGGTTTTAGTGATCCTCTGCTGGCGGCAGATATGGTTTTGAATTGGGTGGATCTCGTATTGTGTACTGCCGGGCCAGCTGGATTATATATGGCGGGTTACACTGAAGAAGAGCATAAACGTCAGACTTCACATCCATTATTGCCGGGTGCAATTGCTGAATTCAATCGTTTTGAGTTTAGCCGCGCGATGCGTCAGGCTGATTGTCAGAGTCCAATGCGGGTCTATTCTCATATTGAGCCATATATGGGAGGGCCTGAGAAGATTATGAACACTAATGGAGCAGGAGATGGTGCATTGTCTGCATTGCTGCATGATATTACGGCCAATAGTTATCACCGCATGAATGTTCCTAATTCCAGCAAACATATGCGCTCTTATTTGACATATTCTTCTTTGGCTCAGGTATGTAAGTATGCGAATAGAGTGAGTTATCAGGTATTGAGCCAGCATGCTCCGCGCTTGACTCGTGGATTACCAGAAAAAGAAGATAGTCTCGAAGAAGCATACTGGGAACGTTAATAATTATTGCTCAGGAGTATCCCATTAATTTTACCGGGATACTCCATATTGCTAATAATTATGCTGCTGATGGATTGGTTGGTGAAAGTGATGATGGTGGAGTTATTGGGCAACCTGCATCATCTTTCGGTAGTACATTAGCCATAGTTTTGGCGATTTCATGTTCACCAATAATGATGTGATTGGCACCGCGTTCTGTAATGTAAGTGACTTCATCGTCATAATGAGCACGGACGATGATATTGATATCTGGTCTCATTTCCCGCGCATTTTCGACAATTTTACCCGCTTCATAACCATTTGGAATGGTCAGGAATAGTGTACAAGCGCAATCCAGTCTTGCTAATGTCATGATATCTTTTTTGGCCGCATTACCCATTACGGCACTGATGCCAGCTTCTCCTAACTCTTCAAATCCGGCACGTGTATCTTCAATGGCTACCAAGGGAAAATTTCTTTCTTGCAGATATTGGCAAAGCAGACGACCAACCCGGCCATATCCCACGACAATGGCATGACCACAAATATTGACAGGGATCTGAGTTTCTTCTTCTAATGTTTCTTCCAACAGCTGCTCTTCAATGGTTTCTGTTTTTTCCAGATAGCGATCCAGCAGGCTGAATAAAACTGGATTCAACATAATAGAAAGAATGGCTCCTGCAAGTATAAGATTACGAGCATCTTCATCCAACATGCCTAAAGTTACTCCGAGCCCTGCCAGAATAAAGGCAAACTCGCCAATTTGGGCCAGGCTGACGGAAATTGTCAGCGCAGTACGTCGCGAATGACCAAAGATCTTGACCAACAACATAGCGGCGGCTGATTTGCCAATAATTATAATGGCAAGGGTTCCTAAAATGGCAATTGGCTGTTGTAATAGGATCATTGGGTCAAACAACATGCCTACGGACACAAAGAATAGAACTGCAAAAGCGTCTCTGAGAGGCAAAGTATCTTGTGCCGCACGATGACTCAATTCTGATTCATTCAGCACCATGCCGGCAAAAAATGCTCCTAATGCAAATGAGACATCAAACAGTGTCACAGCACCATAGGCGACCCCTAATGCGATGGTAAGGACTGCAAGGGTAAATAATTCACGGGAGCCTGTACCGGCTGTTCTCGCTAAAAGCCAGGGGATAAGACGGCGGCCGACGAAAATCATCAATAAAATAAAGGCGACAACTTTGCCAATTGTAATAGCCAGTCCGAGCAGTAACTGACCTATATCTGCATTCTGATTATCTAAGATACCAGCAGATGCGGGTAGTAATACCAGAGTTAGTACCATTGCCAGATCTTCAACAATTAACCAGCCAATCGCAATCTGACCTCGTTGGCTATCAATGAGTTGACGCTCTTCCAGTGCTCTGAGAAGCACTACGGTACTGGCGGTTGACAGGCAGAGGCCAAAGACAATCCCACTGAATAATCCCCAGCCAAGTAGTTTTGATAAGCCGACTCCCAGAACGGTTGCAACGGCTATCTGTGCAATAGCACCTGGGATTGCAATTGATTTTACGGCTAATAAGTCTTTGAGTGAAAAATGCAGGCCGACACCAAACATCAGTAAGATCACGCCAATTTCTGAAAGTTCGGGTGCCAGAGAAGTATCGGCAACAAAACCAGGTGTAAAAGGTCCGGCGAGTACACCTGCCATAAGATAGCCTACTAAAGGCGAGATTCTCAGGCGCTGTGCAAACATACCGAGCAGATAGGCGAGAAGAAAACCGCCAACAATAGTCGTGATTAGAGGTGTCGAATGCTCCATCAAGGCTCCTTCTAGGTTAGATTGTTATAGATTGTATTATTAGGTGAGGTAATAATTTATTTTACAAATAATTTAAGGTAATTGCTTGAAAAATATTCTTTTATATGGAAATGCAGGCGATCTACATAAATATTATTGTAATGGTATTTTATGTAGATCTTTTCATTATTTACTCATGTTTACAAAGAGAAGTGATATTAAGAAAATAATATTTTTTAGTATCTTGTACTATTTTTCTCATTCTTCTTTTCTATATTTGGCAAGAATAGGGTAAAAATACCAAGAAGTGGTAAAAAAGCACAAATTTTGTAAACTGATTCTATGTTGGTTTTATCTGCTACATAGCCAAGTACTGCTGCACCGATGCCTCCCATACCAAATGCCAGCCCAAAGAATAAGCCCGCAACCATGCCTGTTTTGCCGGGGATCAATTCTTGTGCATAGACCAGAATGGCAGAAAATGCAGATGCCAGTATCAGACCGATAATAACGCTGAGAGCACCTGTCCAGAATAGCGATACATAAGGTAATAACAGAGTAAAAGGGGCAACGCCCAGGATAGATCCCCAGATGACATATTTACGGCCAATCTTATCACCGATTGGGCCACCAATAATCGTGCCTGTAGCCACAGCAAACAAAAATACAAAGAGATGAATCTGCGCACTTTGTACGGAAATACCGAATTTTTGGATCAGGTAAAAGGTGTAATAACTGCTGATACTGGTGAGATAGAAATACTTTGAGAAAATCAGTACCAGAAGAATGATGAATGAACGGATAATAATTTTTTTAGAGAGACGGGGATGGGGGAGCGTATTGGATATATGGCGTGAAGTGGCATGGTACTGCATTTTGTACCACTGACTGACTTGTAACAAAATGATGATAGCCAACAGAGCCGCCAGAGAAAACCATCCCACATTGCCTTTACCATAAGGCGCTATGATGATAGCCGCTAACAGAGGGCCAAGTGCACTGCCCAGATTTCCACCTACCTGAAATAAAGATTGAGCTAATCCAAGACGGCCACCCGAAGCCATTCGAGCAACCCGTGATGATTCAGGATGAAAAACAGATGAACCTGTGCCGACTAGTGCCGCGGCCAATAATATAATAGGAAAACTGTCTGCGTAGGCTAATAAAAGTAATCCGGATAGCGTAAACCCCATCCCGATAGGGAGTGAGTAAGGTTGAGGGTGTTTATCTGTATATAAGCCGATGAGAGGTTGTAGTAAGGATGCAGTAACCTGATAAGTCAGAGTGATCATTCCGATCTGGATAAAGCTAAGGGTAAATTCAGACTGCAATAGTGGGTAAATTGCTAAAATGAGCGATTGGATCATATCATTCAGGAGATGAGATAAGCTGATCGCACCCAGTATTGAGAAAGCAGTTCCCTGTGTTTTTTTCCGCGGATCTGATAATGGGATAGTCTTATTTTGCCTAATTTTGTTCATTATTTCACCCAGTCTCACCTACGTTGTGGTGGTGTTGAATTGTCATTTAATTGTTACGCCTTAATACATATTAACTTCCTAATAAAATCTTCGCTTATCTTGATATAATTTGATGCTTATCGCAAAAAAATGAAATAACACTCTATTTAATAGCCTGATTATGTAATCTTGATCGAAAAAACACCGTGTCTAACGTCGTGTCGTTATTCCATTCTGTGGTGAATATGTACTTATTCTAGTAAGGTTTCTTGTTATAAAAAAGTAACATGCCTTAAACGGGGTAGGTTTCAACATTCTTGAAAACTAATAACAGATTTATTTAAGGAACATGGAGATACCCGATGAAATTTTCATTTAAAGCGTCAGTATGTGCCCTGGTTGTTTCTCTGTCATTGTCACCGATGATCGCATCTGCTTGGGAAAAGGATAAAACGTACGATATTACAATCCTGCATACCAATGATCATCATGGTCACTTTTGGCAGAATGATCATGGAGAGTATGGTCTGGCAGCTCAAAAAACCGTAGTGGATTCTATCCGTCAGGAAGTTGCTAAAAAAGGCGGCAGTGTATTGTTGTTATCTGGCGGGGATATCAACACTGGTGTTCCTGAATCGGATATGCAGGATGCTGAGCCGGATTTTAAAGGAATGAATCTAGTGGGTTATGACGCGATGGCGTTGGGAAACCATGAATTCGATAAACCTTTGAATGTGCTCTATCAACAGGGAAAATGGGCGACTTTCCCATTCTTGTCAGCGAATATTTATCAAACCAGTACCGGCAAGCGCTTATTTAAGCCATATGTGATATTCGATAAGCAAGCTGTGAAGATTGCGGTTATTGGTTTAACTACTGATGATACAGCTAAAATAGGTAATCCGGCTAATTTCCCTGATGTGGAATTCCGTATACCTGCCGAAGAAGCAAAAAAAGTCATTGATGAACTGAAGAAAAGTGAAAAGCCGGATGTCATTATTGCAGCAACCCACATGGGGCACTACGACGACGGTCATCATGGCACGAATGCGCCTGGTGATGTGGAAATGGCACGTAGTTTACCTGCTGGTTATTTAAATATGATTGTGGGTGGACATTCACAAGATCCGGTTTGTATGTCTGCGGAAAATAAAAACTATAAACAGGTGAATTATGTCCCTGGAACGCCTTGTTCTCCGGATCGTCAAAATGGGACATGGATTGTTCAGGCACATGAGTGGGGAAAATATGTTGGTCGGGCTGATTTCCAGTTTCGCAATGGTGAATTTAAGCTAGTTCACTATCAATTAATTCCCATCAATTTAAATAAAAGGGTCAAAAAAGAAGACGGGAGCACAGAGCGTGTTTACTACACTCACCAAATTCCTCAAAACTCTGAAATGCTGAAATTGTTGACACCTTATCAGGATAAAGGGGATCAGAAATTAGGTGTCAAAATTGGATCTGTTGACGGTCAATTGGAGGGCGATCGCAGCAAAGTTCGTTTTATACAGACCAATATGGCTCACCTCGTGCTGGCAGCACAAATGGAACGGGCAAACGCTGATTTTGCTGTGATGAGTGGAGGAGGGATCCGGGATTCTATTGAAGCTGGGGATATCACTTATAAAGATGTATTAAAAGTTCATCCATTTTCTAATCAATTGGTTTATGTAGACTTCAAAGGAAGTGAAGTTCTGCCTTATTTGACTGCTGCTGCGAATATGGAAGCTGATTCTGGTGCTTATGGTCAGTTCTACAATGTCAGTTTTGTGAAAGATGGTAAAAATATCAGTGATGTCAAAATTGGTGGAAAACTACTGGATCTGAATAAAACTTACCGGATGGCAACGTTGAACTTCAATGCTATCGGTGGTGACGGCTATCCGCGAGTTGATGATTTACCGGGATATGTTAATACCGGTTTTGTCGATGCAGAAGTATTAAAAGGATACATTGAGAAACACTCTCCGCTGAAAGTGGCGGACTATGAACCGAACGGCGAAATTGCTAACAAATGATAATTGGTGAAGATTAATTATTGGTAAAAAAGACCATCGTAAGATAGATGGTCTTTTACTTACTATTGGAAACGGTGATAAATAAGCTAAAATAGGAATGGTTGAAAATAAATGGTTATCTAATTATTGAATATCATGGTTATCAGTGAATTTTTTCCTCCTTCTTTTTCCGATAGTTTTTTAAATCCATGTTTCAAGTATAATGCTATGAGTTTAGGATTGTTTTCACATTCCAAGGCAATAACTCTTCCTCCAATTAGAATTTTTGCTGTGTTAATAATATTCCTTATATAAAGAAAAATATCTTCGAATTTTATTGGTTTTTGATTGAATAAAAAGTTCTTTGCTATTTGGCCGATTAAGTAAACTTTTATCGTATTAGCGTTTTTACTGATGCCATTGAGTTTCCTGATTTTTTTTGAAATAGAAAATGAATATGCTCTCAGCTCCTTAAAAGTCAATGAAAAATAAGCAAAAATTAGCCCTTTTTTATTTAAAATTAAGTTACTTGAAAGGGTAAATGATATTGTTTTTGCTATATGGGAAGTATATCGGCATTAGATAATTGAACAAGACCCTGTTTTCAAGAAAACAGAGCCAGCTCGAAAAATTCAGTGGTAATTACAATTAGTTTTCAAATTTTGGCAATATCAGCAAATGGACAATTAAGTAGTTGGCTCAAATCAGTCGGTGCCAGTTCAATATCCAGGCCACGTTTACCACCAGAGATAAACAGAGTCGGGAGGCTTTGAGCCTGACTGTCAATGACAGTGGGAAGACGCTTTTTTTGTCCTAATGGGCTGATGCCACCCACCAGGTAGCCTGTCACTTTTTGTGCCAACTGTGGATCAGCCATATCAGCTTTTTTCGCTTTAAATACTTTGGCGATTTTTTTTAAATCCAGTTGTCCCGCGACCGGAGTAACAGCAACAGCCAAATTTTTAGGATCACCATTCAATGAAACTAAGAGGGTTTTAAAAACCTGCTTAGCATCTAACCCAAGTTTTTTAACCACTTCATCACCGAAATTATATTCATTAACATCATGTTCATAAGGATGAAGTTTGAAATTAATTTTGTGTTTTTCCAGTAGAGTAACAGCAGGAGTCATGTCGTATTTCCTGTAAAATTATCTGTATAAATAGTAACTATTAGAAATAGTTTTTATTCCTGTTCTTGTAATGGTTATTGTTGTAACAGTTTCAGTAAATTGTTTTCACCATGGAGATGTAATGCTCCGACAGCTACTAAATATTTTCCTGCGGGTAAGTCATGTAATTGTTCACTCCATTGGCGGTTACGTTCAGTCATCAAGGTCTGGTAAATAACTTCACAGAAAGTCTGTGGTAATGCTTCATTTGTTTGGTTTGGTTTGTAATTCATCCACCAGCTAATCATTGTTTGTAAAGCACGGGCGTTAGTATGCCAGTGAACCAGAGTATCCTCTAGCAGAGAGATGCCACCATTCGGTAGTTTGGCGAGTAAATTAACCTGAGTATCGGTTCCTTCCAGCTCGATAATATTTTTATCAATGGCCCTTGCACTACTCAGTAGTTGAAAATCAATGCCGTATTGGGGACGCAGTCCTAAGTATTGAGCCTGAGCGGCCTGTAGGATCAGGGCTACTTGCCATGAAGGTAATGGATCCAGTGACTCTACCGGGTGTTGGATCTCGTGGCAGTACTGCTGTAAGACACCAAAATGTTCAGCTGATAAACGTTGTGACAGTATGACCTGTTCAGGAAATATTTTTCCGAATGGTGAACCAGATTGGGTGATATCTGCTTCGACAATCAAAGAATCGCACTGCTCCAGTTGTTCCAACAGGATTTCAGAAAGTGGATACATATTTTCTGTACCCATATGGATACTACCAACAATATGTAATTGTCTATTTTTCGGCAGAGTAACGTCAAAAGCAGGATAGGGGTAATATCGTTGGGAATTCAGGCCTAATACATTGCTGAGATATGTCATTAGTTTTCCCATACTACATACTCCGGTAATTGGCGTGAATGGGTATGCTAACGCGTTAAAGGTTAACAAGAAAGTGATAAATGAAAAGCTAAACTCGGCGTTGTTTAGCTTTTCGATGTCTGCATGATTAATGTGGAATATCAGCGTTTAGTTTTAAAGTACAGTAACCGATTGGCATTACTGACCACAGTAATTGAAGAGAGAGCCATGGCAGCTCCGGCAATTACTGGATTCAATAATGTTCCGGTTAGGGGGTAGAGAATACCTGCTGCAATCGGGATACCCAGCGTATTATAGATGAATGCGCCAAATAAATTTTGTTTCATATTACGCAATGTGCCCTTGGACAATTCAACTGCGTCGGCAACACCATGCAGGCTATGTTGCATCAGGGTAATTGACGCAGTTTCAATGGCGATATCACTACCACTCCCCATGGCAATCCCCACATCTGCTTGTGCCAATGCAGGTGCATCATTGATGCCGTCACCAATCATGGCGACTTTCTTACCTTCAGACTGGAGATTCTGAATGGCTGCGGCTTTACCATCAGGTAGCACTCCTGCTATGACTTGATCAATACCAGCCTCTTTGGCTATAGCATTGGCTGTTACAGGATGATCACCTGTCAGCATGACTAAACGATAACCCTGAAGATGTAAGCGTTGCAGGGCGGAGACGGTATCCTGACGTAGTGGGTCACCTATTGAAAACAGAGCGGCCACTTTTCCGTCGACTGCCAGTATAACGGGAGTAGCACCTTTTTCTGCCTGTTTGTCCACCTGTGATTTAAATTCTGTTGTATCAATTTGATTTTGTTCGAGTAAGTTCAGATTTCCTAACAACAGTGTTGTATTACCAACATTCCCGCGTACACCAGTTCCGGCTAAAGTATGGAATTGTGTTACTTCAGGTAATTGTTGATCTTCAACTTGTTCACTTTCAACTTTCAGAAGAATGGCCTTTGCCAAAGGATGATTTGAACCGCTTTCCAGTGCACCAGCCCACAGTAATACTTGTTCTTCTGTGAATCCGTTGAAAGTTTGAATTTCAGTGATCTGTGGCATCCCTTCAGTCAATGTTCCCGTTTTATCGAAAACAAGGGTATCGAGCTGGCTGGCTTGTTGTAGGGCATCAGCATCACGTATCAGTACACCCAATTCTGCCGCTCTTCCGACACCGGAAATGATGGACATTGGTGTTGCCAGGCCGAGTGCACAAGGGCAGGCGATAATCAACACTGTGGTGATGATAACCAGTGAGTACATGATTTGGGGAGCCGGGCCGATGAAAAACCAAATTGCCCCCGCAATTAGTGCGATAGCAACGACAACAGGTACAAATATTGAGGATATTTTATCCGCCAATTGGCCGATTTCAGGTTTACTACTTTGTGCCTGACGTACCAGCTTGATAATTCTTGCCAAAGTGGTTTGGCTACCCACTGCTGAGGCTTTGAAGAGTACAGTTCCATCTTGTACTACAGTTCCCGCATGAACTGTATCGCCAATTGATTTTTGTTGAGGAACCGCTTCACCTGTCAGCATCGCTTCATCTAACCAGACTGTACCGTGGATGATTTCACCATCCACGGGAACTCGATCCCCTGTTACCAGCCGCAATGTCATATCAGGTTTAACATCAGCTAATGGCAAGGTTTTCTCACCACCTTCTATGATGATCCGGGCTGTTGGAGGTGTTAAATCCAACAATCGCTCAAGCGCTTTTGAGGAGCGTTGGCGTGCACGTTGCTCTAAGGCGTGTCCGAGATTAATTAAGCCAATAATCATAGCGCTGGCTTCATAATAAATGTGGCGCGCCTGAGGCGGGAAAATATCCGGCCATAAATTAACGCTGATAGAGTAGAGCCATGCGGCCCCCGTTCCTAGTGCAACTAATGTGTCCATTGTGGCACTGCCATTTTTCAGGCTTTGCCACGCATTGCGATAAAAATGTCCGCCAGCAAATATCATGACGGCAAGAGTAACCAGTCCGATGCTCAGCCAAATTGTATGGTTATCTGGGGTGAGCATCATATTGTCACCGATCATGCCCCAAATCATGACCGGAACCCCGACAGCCAGAGCGAGGGCTGACTGCCAGCGGAAACGGCGCATATTGGCCTGAGCAATTTGCTGCTGACGTTCCCGGCGCTCGGTTTCATCCAGAATGATTTCTGCGCCATAACCAGCTTTGATAACAGCATCGACCAGAGCATTGGGAGATGCTGTCCCCGTAACCAATGCACTTCTCTCTGCAAGGTTGACTTTGGCGTTTTCAACTCCTGTAACAGATTGCAGGGCTTTTTGTACTTTATTGACACAACTAGCACAGCTCATACCATCTAATAGAAGCTGGATACTATCATGGTCGTTTGAAGTGGATCGTATATCCGGAGTAGGATCTATTGCCGCTGCCAAAAACTCCGGTGTTTGTGAAGTAGATTCTGAGGCAGATGTTGTCAGCGGCTTATTTTTTGGGAAATAAGTTTCCCCTGCTAATTCAGCGTGATAACCCGTATCAGTAATGGCAGCAATCAATGTATCTGGAGTTACACTGCCGCTCACTTTAGCGTATTCAAGAGTGACTTCTGCTTGTTCAACACCGGGCAGATTTTCCAGTGCCTTTTTGACACTGCCGACACAGTGCATACAGGTCAAGCCCTGAAGTGCGAGAATGGTTGTTGTGGACATAATAAAATCTCCTGAAACAGAGTGATATACTTATCGTTATCCTTTTAGGCTAAACCTTCCTGCAAGGGGAAGGTCAAGGGGAAAATATGAATATCAGTGAAATTGCCCGTAAGACTGGTTTAACCAGCAAAGCTATTCGGTTTTATGAAGAGAAAGATCTGATTACTGTGCCGGAGCGGGGAGATAATGGCTATCGTTTTTACCAACAGAAGCATATTGATGAATTGGTACTCTTACGTCAGGCAAGAGAAATAGGGTTTACGATTGAAGAGTGCCGGGAGTTATTACGGTTATCCCGTAATCCCAATCGTCACAGTGTAGATGTGAAAACAGCGACACTACAAAAAGTGGCTGAAATAGAAGAAAAAATTGTGAAATTACAGCAGATCAGGGAAAAGCTATTAGCGTTGGCTGCCGAATGTCCGGGAGATGATAGGGCAGATTGCCCTATCATTGAACAACTATCTGGTTGCTATGCCAATCACGATTGATGAGATACAGGCTTAACCTTTAATGTGATCCCGTCAACGGCAATGATTTCAACTTCGGTATTGGCAGTCAATTCGCTGTCACAATAAATGCGCCAACTGCCATCAGCCAGTTTGATACGCCCATAGCCATTTTCGGTATCTGCGATTAAACGAGCGTGCAGCCCAATTAACTGCTGATTTTTCTGATTGAGCATCTTATCGCTATTGCGCGGGCGGTAACGTAGCCAGCTACGCCACGCAATGGCAGAGAGTAGTGTCAAGGCAGCAAACAGAGTGCCTTGCAGCTCCCAGCTCATTTCAGGGAAAAGCCATGTGATCAGGGCGACAATTACGGCAGCGCTCCCTGTCCACAGCAAATATCCCCCTGTTCCCAGCAGCTCTGCAATTAATAGTAACCCACCAAAACAGAGCCAAAACCAGACTGGTTGAGTGGCAATCTGTTCAATCATAGTTAGTTATCCTGAAATAGTAGTTATCCTGAAATGGTCGTTTATACCGAGCCGTTATATATCCTGCTTGCCCTTCTTGCTTTCATTGATCAACTCAGCAATGCCTCCTACAGCACCCATCAGATTACTGGCATCCAACGGCATCATGATCACTTTGCTGTTATTTGCTGTGCCAATGCTGGTCAGGGCATCGGTATATTTCTGAGCGACAAAGTAGTTAATCGCTTGCATATCACCGTCAGCAATAGCATCAGAGACCATTTTTGTTGCCCGTGCTTCTGCTTCTGCGGCACGCTCACGGGCTTCTGCTTGCAGGAATGCTGATTGACGTTCACCTTCTGCTTTCAGGATCTGAGACTGTTTTTCACCTTCAGCTTTCAGAATGGCTGCCTGACGAATACCTTCTGCTTCAAGAATATCTGCACGTTTGGTACGTTCAGCTTTCATTTGAGCATTCATTGCGGAAATCAATTCCTTAGGTGGACGTACATCGCGGATCTCAATACGGGTGATCTTCACCCCCCACGGGTTAGTGGCTTCATCAACGATTGTCAGTAAACGGCTGTTGATTGAATCGCGCTGAGACAACATTTCGTCCAGTTCCATTGAACCCAGAACAGTACGGAAGTTAGTCATGGTCAGGTTAATAATTGACAGTTCAAGATTGCTGACTTCATAGGCAGCACGTACCGGGTCGACAACCTGAATAAAGCAGACGGCATCAATGGTGACATTGGCGTTATCGCGGGAAATAACTTCTTGCGATGGGATATCCAGTACCTGCTCCATTATATTGATTCTACGGCCAATACGATCAATAAATGGTATTAGGATATGCAGCCCCGGGGTCAATGTTCGGGTATAGCGGCCGAAACGTTCTACTGTCCACTGATATCCTTGTGGAACGGTTTTCACACAAGTAAAGACGATGACAACCGCAATAATGATCAGAATGGGGACAGCCCCAAGAGAGAGTAAATCCATAATAATTCCTCTATTAGTTAATCATGGAATACAAAAAATCTCTGATTAATAGAGTAAGGAGTATACTTGACGACGATATTTAGATACCAGTGCATCTCCGGCTCCGAGTGCAGAGATAATATCCATCAACGTTTTTTTCACTTCTCCATTGCTAGCAGAGAGATCTTTTTTCAGGAAACCTAACAGCAGTTCAAGGGCTTCTTCATTACGTCCGACTTCATGTAATTTCGATGACAATTGAATCGCAAGTTCTGCATTTTCTGGCTGTGTTGCCATTTCTTGCAGAAGCTTTTGAATTTCAGGTGAATCAGCAGCTTGTTTATGTGATTCAATGGCCATCAGCAAATCATGATAACGCTGATCCTGATTTTCCAATGGAATAGTTTCCAGTATCTTTTGGGCGTCTTCTAACTGATTGAGTGAAATATGGACTTCAGCCAAGAATAAACCCAGTTCAGTATCCTGCGGATCTGCCTGATATGCTTCTTTCAACAAAGGTAAGGCTTCCAGATTTTTGCCTTCAGCAAGCAATTCACTTGCTTGTTCCAACGGCGATTTTTCATGTTGCTGCAAAAGTTGGGCAAACATTTTTCTGATGTTTTCGTCTGTCTGTAACCCTTCAAAACCATGAACCGGGCGGGCCTCACGTACAAAAAGCACTGTTGGTACGGTACGTACACCAAATTGTGCAGAGATATGACTTAATTGATCGCAATTGACCTTAGCCAGAATAAATTGCCCCGCATATTCATGTGCGAGCTTATCAAGAGTCACTTCTAACTCGTGACAATGGAGATCTTGTGGTGACCAGAAATAGAATACCACAAGCTGATTTAAGGACTGCTGAACAAGTGGAGCAATATTAGATTCATTGATGTGAACAATCTGAGCAGTGTTGCTGTTAGTATTCATTGTCGATTCCATGGGATGTCTCTCTTTAAGTGCGTTATCAGGCGATTGTCCCCTTCATTTTGCAAATATATGAATGGGTATATATGAACAATAGATAGGGATGACCTATGTCTTTTTCAATCTCAGTTTTGCCAATACACAATCTTATCGATTAGCCTCGCGGGTAACAGACGACGAAGAACCGTGATAGCGTGAGACAATAATGTTACAGGATAGCGTAACTTAGGGTTGGAGCTTTCCAGTGCATGAATTAATTTTGTGACAACATCTTCAGGAGCAAGCGTTAAACGACGTGCAAGCTCAGGATTCTCGACAGGATGGTCGCTTTCGGCCTGAGCAACGTTTTCTGTAAAACGTGTATTAATTGGCCCCGGTTCTATCAGGCTGACTTTGATCCCTGTTCTGAATAATTCCATTCTCAGAGCATCAGACCAGGCTTCGAGCGCATATTTGCTGGCAGAGTATGCACCACGGCAGGGTGTAGAAATTAATCCCAGAACAGAACTGGTTTGGATTATCCGCCCTTCACCATTGGCCCGGATGGCTGGCAATAACAGGCATGTTAGTTGATGGGTGCCAAAGAAATTAGTGGAAAATTGTTTTTCCATCTGTTCACGGGAAATGCTTTCCAACGATCCGTAAACCCCGAACCCTCCGTTATTGAATAGTCCGAACAAACGACCATTGGTTAATTCAATCACTTGTTCAGCAGCTCTTTTGACGCTTTCTTTATCATCCAAATCCAATTCTATAGGTTCTAAACCTAATTCACGCATATGTGCTAAATCAGCAGACTTGCGACAAGCAGCCAAAACACGATAACCGCGTTGATGAAGGGTTTTGGCGGCGGCTAATCCGATACCGCTGGAACAGCCAGTAATAAGAACTGCTTTTTGCATAACTTTACCTGTTAAATTACATCAGCTTACTGAAATAAATGATTTACTATTAATTAATGAATATTTTTACTTATGGGTGATATATGCTGACAGTCTATTGAACATCCAATCAGCAATAAAAGGTTGTGCGGTTTGATTGGGATGCAGCCCATCATCTTGCATCCATTCTGGCTTGATAGCAACGTGCTCCATAAAAAAGGGTAATAAAGGGATTTGATTGTGTTTTGATAAAGAAGGGTAAATTTTGGCGAAAGATTCGGTGTAGCGTTTTCCATAATTCGGCGAAATATAGATTTGCATCAATAATGGGTTAGCGTTGGCTTGCTTTATCAAAGTAATGATCTTTTGCAGATCTTGTTCTATTTGCTGGACTGGAAAACCACGTAAACCATCGTTCGCTCCGAGTTCGATCAGAACCCATTTAGGATTGTGTTGTTTCAGTAACTCAGGTAGACGTTCAAGCCCCTGTACTGCGGTATTACCGCTGATACTGCCATTAATGACGGTTATTTTATTACCTGCTTGCTGCCATTTTTTTGCCATTAGGGTGGGCCATGACTGCTCAATGGGCAGGCGATAGCCAGCACTGAGACTATCTCCCAATATAAGTAGAGTATCAGCTGCCACTACTCTGGCACTGCATAGCATCAACAAGAAAAGGAAAAGTACATGGCTGTAGAAAGTATTCTTGAAGTTCATAATCTCATTAAACATGTTGGTCAAGGGGAACAGGTAATTAATATATTGCAAGGTGTTGAGCTACTTGTCGAGCCGGCACAGACAATTGCATTAATTGGTGAGTCAGGCTCAGGGAAATCCACTTTGCTAGGCATTATTGCCGGTTTGGATGATGGTAGCTCAGGGGAAGTGCATTTACTGGGAAAGAATATCAGCCGTATGGACGAAGAACAGCGGGCACAACTGCGGGCAGAAAATGTGGGTTTTGTTTTCCAATCGTTTATGTTGATCCCTACTCTGAATGCGTTGGAAAACGTTCAGCTTCCGGCACTTTTGCGGGGAGAATCCGAAAGTCATAGTCGTCAACAGGCTAGCGAATTACTTGAACAGTTAGGATTGGGAAAACGCCTGAAACATATGCCGGCCCAACTTTCGGGCGGAGAACAGCAACGAGTTGCATTGGCCAGAGCATTCAGTACTCGCCCAAAAATTCTGTTTGCGGATGAACCGACGGGCAATCTCGACCGTCAAACTGGTGACCGTATCGCAGATCTGCTTTTTTCGCTCAACCACGATTATGCTACGACACTGATTCTGGTGACACATGATAACCAGCTTGCAGCACGTTGCCAGCGTCGTTTACGTCTGGTGGATGGAAAATTACGGGAGGAAGCATGATCTGGCGCTGGTTTTGGCGTGAATGGCGTACACCATCGCTATTGATTGTCTGGTTGTCCCTGACACTAGCTGTAGCGTGTGTATTGGCATTGGGGCGTATTGGTGATCGCATTGATCAGAGTGTCCATTATCAAAGCCGCGATTTTCTGGCCGGCGATCTGGTATTACGTGCATCGTATCCGGTTGATGGATCCTGGCTAAAGCTGGCTCAGGAAAAAGGACTGACATTAAGCCGTCAAATCTCATTTTCAACCATGACTTATGCAGGAGATACCCCGCAACTGGCTCAGGTTAAAGCAACCGATGAACGTTACCCGTTGTATGGTGAACTGGAAACTAATCCAAAGGGATTAAAACCAGAGAAAGGTTCTGTACTGGCCGACCCCCGTTTGTTGGCACTATTGAATATTAAAGTTGGGGATAACCTTGATGTCGGTGATACCACATTGAAAATCAGTGGCGAACTGTTGCAAGAGCCCGATAGTGGTTTTAATCCATTCCAGCTTTCTCCCCGTATTTTAATCAATATTGATGATGCCAGAGCGACAGGCGCAATTCAGCCGGGAAGCCGTTTGACTTATCGTTATATGTTTGTTGGTTCGCCAGAGGCGGTTCAATCATTCCGGCAACTGATCGATCCACAGTTAAAAGCGGATCAGCGTTGGTTGACACTAAAACAGGATAATGGCGCGTTGGCACAATCCATCGAACGTGCCCAACAATTCTTGTTGTTGTCGGCATTACTGACATTATTGCTGGCCGTGGCGGCGGTTGCCGTCTCCATGACTCACTATTGCCGTAGCCGACACAATCTGGTTGCGATCCTGAAAACACTGGGGGCAGGTCGTTGGGCGTTGCGTCAGTGGATCGTTGGGCAGTGGTTGGTGATATTGCTTGCAGCTACGATTGTCGGCTCCATTCTGGGGCTGGTTTTTGAATCGCTATTGATTCGGGTACTGGCCGCCATGCTACCTAAGATGTTACCGGAAGCAGGGATGTGGCCGTGGGTATGGGCGATTGGAGCGCTGTTCAGTATTGCTCTGCTGGTGGGCATTCGACCTTATCGCCAACTGATGGCAACTCAGCCCTCAAGAGTATTACGAAGTGAAGTCACCGCGTCTATCTGGCCATTACGTTATTATCTGCCTGCGGTAGCACTGCTGATTACTGGTGGATTAGTATTATTGGCAGGAACTGAGCCACTGTTGTGGTCATTGCTGGCAGGTGTACCAATTGTTGCATTGTTATTAGGCATACTGGGCTGGAGTGGTTTGTGGTTGCTGCGCCGTATTACATTTCGCCAGTTGAGCCTGCGTCTGGCGGTCAGCCGACTGTTGTGCCGCCCATTCCAGACGATGACACAATTAGCATCATTTTCACTTTCCTTCATGTTATTGGCACTGCTTATCATGGTGAGAGGGGATTTACTGGGGCGATGGCAGCAGCAGTTACCACCAGATAGCCCGAATTATTTCCTGATTAACATGACCCAGCCGCAACTTGCTCAGGTAAATGATTTATTGGCAAACTATAACGTGAAGCCAACGGAATACTATCCTGTAGTGTTGGCACGTTTAACGGAAATTAATGGGCAGTTGGCAATTGAATGGGCTGATGAAAAGCATCCCAAAAGTACAACAGTACGTCGTGAACTCAATTTAACATGGAAAAAAGAATTGCCACCGTTTAACACCCTTGTGGAAGGAAGCTGGCCGCCGAAATCAAAAGAAGTTTCCATGGAGCAGGGGGTTGCAGAGCGATTACAGATTAAGGTTGGGGATAAATTGACTTTTACCGGAGACACCCGAACTTTTGCGGTGACAGTCAGCAGCATTCGCAAAGTGGATTGGGAAAGCCTGCATCCGAACTTCTTCTTTATTTTTGCCAAAGAAACACTGGAGCACCAACCGCAAACATGGTTGACCAGCTTCCATTATGAGGGGAATGGAAGACTGTTAACGGAACTGAATCGTCATTTCCCAACAATCAGTATGCTGGATATTGGCTCTATGATTAAGCAGATACAAGGTATCTTGCAGCAAGTTAGTCGGGCGTTGGAAATTATGGTTGTGCTGGTGATGGTCTGTGGTGGATTGCTTTTATTGGCACAGATTCAGGTTGGTATGAACCAACGACAACTTGAACTGGTAGTTTATCGAACGTTAGGAGCCAGTAAAAAACTGTTGCGTCGTACATTGTGGAGTGAATTCGCCTTGCTCGGTTTTATGGCGGGTTTGGCTGCGGCATTTGGTGCCGAAATTGCACTTTGGTTGTTGCAGACAAAAGTTTTTGATTTTCCGTGGCAACCGCAGTGGCTGATGTGGCTCGTGTTGCCGATTATCAGCAGCCTGTTGCTTTCGTTGTGTGGTGGTTGGCTGGGTATCCGACTATTGCGCAGTCAGGGGAGAGCATAAAAAAGCGTGGGGCACTCTGTTCAATTAGCGATAGAATGAGCAACCAAGCCTATTTTTCGGGGTCGTCGCTCGCCATGAAAACCTATATTGTGAAAGTGGCTCTTCGGGGGATCAGCCCAATGGTCTGGCGTCGATTCAGGCTATCAGGCGAGACATCTTTAGCCGCTTTTCATTATATCATTCAGATCGCGCAGGGATGGCAGGATGAGCACCTTCACCAATTCCGTATTTATGGTAAAAATTACGGCATTTCCTACTCCGGCGGGATTACATTTCTTGATAACCCTTACAAAATCGCGCTGGATGACTTTGAATTTGATGCCGATGACCGTTTTACCTACGAGTACAACTTCTTCGAGCACTGGCTTCACGATATTCGTATTGAAACTGTTCTCGAAAACGCTGACCTGAAGTCCCCCTTTTGTTTGGCCGGGAACAGAATGCCTGGCGCGACGTTAGCCGATGAAACTACTAAAACACTGGCATTGCTCAACGCGATTATTCATGCTGATGAAACGACCACAGTCGGAGAGATTCGTCCCTTGATTGAGGCACTTGATGCCGTCAGATTCAACCGTCCAAAGGTTAACCGCCAATTAAGTAGACTCAACCTTGATTCACCGGAACTTGAATCCATCGAGATAGGGCTGTAGTGGATAGTGATGATCGGTATCCACAAAGGTATACTTTTACGTAAATAGAGATCTCAGTGTCAAAATTGTCTCTAAAGGTAATCTAAAATAAGGTTTAGAGAATATTACAAAAACTTCTGTAACCTTTATGGACTATTTTATGATTTATGCTTATATACGCATCAGCTCAGCAGAACAAAATTCAGCCCGACAAGAAGTTGCCATTCAAAATTCGGGTTATGAGATAAAAACTGTTTTTATCGATATTGCCAGTGGCAAAGATACACATCGCCCAAATCTGCAACAATTATTATCGATATTAGAGTGTGGAGATACACTCATTGTTCATTCGATAGATCGCTTGTGCAGAAATATGATGGATATGTGTAATTTAACCATTGATCTGAAACAACGAGGCATTTCGCTTGTTTTTCTCAAGGAAAATATTCATTTTTCTGCTAGCGAGAGTAATCCATTACAAGAGCTACAATTACATATGATGTCGGTATTTAGCCAGTTTGAGCGTGCGCTCATTAGAGAGCGTCAAGCTGAAGGCATTGCGGCTAAAAAAGGACGAGGAGAAAACACTGGCCGTCCGCCGGCAGACAAGCGAAAAGTGGCCATGGTTGATGAATTAAAATCAAAAGGTATTCGCCTGAAATTAGCATGTGATAACGTGGGGATTGGCGTTTCAACCTATTATAAATTAAGGAAAAGATGAACGATTAAAAATCGGAGGGGATGATGAAAGTCATAATAAAAGCGGTTGTGATACAGGATGATGGTTCAACTCATCAAGAAACCTTATTGACGTTACATAAAACAACCGAACAAGATGAGCCTTTAGGGTTATCAATTCACGAATCCAAAAAATTACTCAATACCGCACAGTTATCGATAATTCGTGCTCAAAGCCAATCGTATATGCAAGCCCATTGATGTTGCCCTCACTGTGAAAAACCGCGTCAAATAAAAGATCATCAAACCCGCCATTATCATACTTTATTTGGCGTTATTCCCATTAAAGGTCTTCGCCTATATCGTTGTCAGTGCGAACAAGCCACAACAAAATCAGTCAGTTTACTCAGCGAATGGTTGCTGGATAATACGCACCCCGAACATGTCATATGATCTCACTGTTGAACGATTAAAAGATATTTTACCGATAAGTCAAACACTTAATTCCGCGACAGTACGTAATCACTTAGTTAGCGTTGCTAAACAACAAGAAACGGAGCTTGCCACGCAAGCTGATTTTCTTGAAAAAAGCGCATATGATAGTGAAAAATTACCCCGACCAGGAAAACCCATGGTAATTGGGCTTGATGGCGGTTATGTGAGGGATTGCCATAATCGGAAAAATAATTTTGAAATTATTACAGGAAAAGCGTACTCCGAAAATGTTCAGGCGAAGCGATTTGGTTACGTGCATGTTTTAGAAGATAATCCAAGAAAACGATTACTGTCAGTATTGAATGCCCAAGGTGTGCAAACTAATCAGCAGATCACTTTTTTATCAGATGGCGCCGATAATCTGAGAATGATGCAAATAGGTATCTACCCAGAAGCAGAGCATATTTTAGATTGGTTTCATATCAGTATGCGGTTAACCGTACTGAATCAATGCATTAAAGGTATTTTAACAAAATCAGTCGATATTGGCACAGAATTACAAAGCCGACTCGAAAAAACGAAATGGTATTTATGGCATGGTAATGTGGGAAATGCCCTCGACCAACGGGATAGTTGCTTGTGTATTTGTGATTGCGATGAAGAGGGATCACACTGTAAAAATAGCAAAAACAAAAAAATGGGACGCTATTTAGATGAAATGATGACTTATATTGCCAATAACCAATTTATGATCCCAAATTATGGGGAGAGGTATCGTTATGGGGAGCCAATATCAACGGCATTTGTAGAATCCACGGTTCATGAAGTGATAGCAAAACGTATGGCGAAAAAGCAACAGATGCAATGGAGCCAGCAAGGTGCGCATTATCTTTTGCAAACACGGGTAGCGGTCTTAAATGGTGAGTTGGAAAGTATATTTCATCGTTGGTATCCTAAATTGAAGAACACAGAGCTGGATGCTATAGCGGCGTAAAATACCCCACAGATTTTTATGCTCTCGCAACTGACCGCCTTTTTTAGAAATTGCACTTACTAGGCGAATCCAAGCTTAATATTCAGTATATGATCAAATAATATAATTTAGGTTTATTATTTCATAAATAATAAAAACTAGTTGAAACTCATTCAGCTCTATATAATGAAAATCATAATAAATAATTTACAGGAAGATAAAATTATAGAGCTAGAGAAATAAAAATAATATTTTTGAAGATAATCGAAAAAATCCGAACGAAATAATATATCAAAAAAGAGATTAAAATGAACAAACTTAATAATATAAAAGATAATATGAAATTATCACATCCAGTTGAGATACTAGAAGAGTTATTAATACGACTATATTTATATGGCCATACCTCAAATAGAGACCTTTCATTAAATAGTAAATTA
Organism: Xenorhabdus budapestensis; assembly: GCF_017743015.1. Lineage (NCBI taxonomy): Bacteria > Pseudomonadati > Pseudomonadota > Gammaproteobacteria > Enterobacterales > Morganellaceae > Xenorhabdus > Xenorhabdus budapestensis. Next base: position 3,602,453 of record NZ_CP072455.1, on the reverse strand, counting down.
CCTATCCCTATCATCTCAGCATTTAAAAAAGAATTAATAAAATATGATTATGCTGAAAATAAAGGTGTTTTTAAGTTAAACTCTATCGGCGTAAAATACGTACAAGATGAACTGGGATACCAATCAATTAATATAAATAAATATAATTTGCTATCATCAGAAGAGAAACGAGAAGAGTTTGAGAAAGAGCTTTCCGTTTTATTGGAGCCTATATATAACAGTAGACCTCAAGTCAATGTTTTGTTAGATCAAGCACATGCTACATTAGAGACATCAATACGCCGGGTAATTCTACTACTTAATAACCCAAGAGTATTTAAACGAAATATTTTATTTTTGGGTGATGATGATTTGACTTCCTTAGCCCTGATGATGGCATTTAAAAAGCTCGGCTACGACTGCTCAAGAAATATTTTTGTCAAGGATATCGATCAGGACCTACTAACATTTATTCGAGATGTCGCAGAGCAAAATAATTTTGTCATTAATACTGAATATTTAGATCTAAAACTCTCTAATGTATACACTAAAAATTTTGATATCGTCTTGACAGATCCCCCTTATACATTGAGCGGATTAAAACTATTTTTATCACGCGCTATTAGTTTCACTAAAAATGATAATAGTGAGATTTTACTCTCCTTTGGTCAAAAAAAACCAATCGAAAACCAAGAAGTTCAAAGGTTATTTAATAATCAGAATCTTCTTATCAAACATATTTATCCGCAATTCAATAAATATCATGGTGGAAGTATTATCAGTAATGTCAGCGATCTCTATGTTCTTTCTGTTACACCTCAAACGTACCCGACAATCTCAGGGGAAAATAATTATTCAGATAAAATCTATACCGGAGAAATTAATCCTCGTATAAAATTTTACCAATGTAAATCATGTAATAACATGATAACCATTGGATATGGAAAGAATATATTAACGATAGAGCAGCTCATAGAAGCAACTTGTAATAAATGTCACGGCACTAAATTTCAATATCGTGGTCAGGAAAAAGTCAGTACATCGGATAATACACGACAACTTGGCACTCACATGATCATAGATATGAAAGATTGTAATGTAGAGGTATTGAAATCTGTATCAGCCATTGAAAAAATCATGCTTGATATTGCCCAACAATGTGAGCTGAATGTGATTATTCATAACTTCCATCAATTCCAACCATGGGGTGTCAGTGGTGCACTAATATTAGCAGAGTCACATTTTACTATTCACACATGGCCTGAACACCAATATGCCGCTCTTGATTTATTCGTTTGCAATGAATTTAAACATCAAGATACATTTATGATACAGCTACAAACGCAGCTTAATGCTCAAGAATATGAATATAAAATACTACAGCGGGGTTTTTAATTTTAAGATAAGTAGAATATATTCTTAACACCTTACTCAACGTTGAAGCATTAGTTTTATTCACTCAACGAAGGAACTGATTGTTAATTAGCTGGGCGTGAAAGACAATCAGTTACAGAATAAGGAACCTAAATCGTTATGCTATTTTGAATAAATCTCCTGGAACTGATTACCTGATACCAAAAAATCACAATAGGGCCCTGAAAGCCCCATTTAGATTAAATTATTTTGTATGAAAAATATTCAAATAGAAAGTAGACGTTTTGCAAAACTTCCCTCTTTATTCTCTTTTTTGAATTTTCTATACTTTGATGCGTAGCTTAGCATGGTTTCTTGGTGCGGATATTCACGGATAAATATCCCTCCCCATAGGTCATCCCATTTTTGATAATTGGAATCATTCAATAAATATATATGTGCTTTCTTGATGTTCCAATGAGGAATACCCGGATACAAGTGATGTACTAAATGATAATTATCATAATGTTTTCCAAACAAGAAGCGTTCCCACCAAATACCTTTTGTATTTCGTGTTAGCAATAATGCCTCATTTTCAGATGCAGGCAAATGAAATCAAGGCCGATTTGATCGGCAAGAATAGCCGCCTCACGGTTTTGTTTATAAGACGCATCCAGTGGTGGTGTGTTTTTGGAAATAATCCACCCACCTTTGGCGATGGGCAGGAATACACCGAACTCTTTCTTTGACATCACTATTTCCTTATTTGTGTGCTGTTTCAGAGTATAGTAATCATTATTTAGTGAATTTCGTCAGTGAGCTTCTCATTTTCGACTGAATCGTCTCTCATTTTTTGGCTGGGGGGTTTCATCATCAGTGTTACAACTAACACGACAAATACAGGGATAGCAATGATGAGGAAAGCCCAGGTAAAACTACCGGAACAATCTTTTATGGCACCGGCAAAAAAAGGGGCCAGACACGCCAGAGTAGAAATCAGGTTCATGATCGAGAATAGTTCCAGATAAGGCTTACGGCCAAAATAATTGGCGAGCAGGACACTGGAAGCGAGGAAAGTCATACCATAACCCATGCCGACAAACAGCGTGAAGGCAATCAGGAATGACCATGAAGAGGCGATACTCAAGGCGATTAAGCCAAAAATAATGATAGCCAGACTGCCAACCAGCAGTTTTTTCGGATCAAGCCACTCTCCCACGGCACCACCGGCCAACCTTGAAAAAGCATTGATGAAAGCCATAGCGCTCAGTAACCCAGCGGCAATCACTTCACTGAAACCATTTTCGATAATGTGGGCGACGGCAAAGCTATTCACTGTAATACCACACCACAGAAACGCCGTATAGGTTGCGGCAATGACATAAAATTGCCAGGTGCGCAGTGCTTGTCGGGCTGTCCATAACTGCTTGGTACGATAGATACTGGGGGAATTTTCGCTATTGTGCTTTTGATTGACTGCCTTAGCATGGGCTATTTCCCGATCTCCTTCCTGAAGAGTAAGAATGGTCAGGATAACAAAAACAGCCAGAACGACGGCAGAGATCATCCAGTGCATTCGCCACGTTCCCCAGACACGGGTTGCCAGAAAATAGATCCATGGGCCAATCACGCCTCCCAGTCCGCCAATCGTAAAATAGAAACCAAAAGCAAGGGACTGTTTTTCATATAATCGTGAAATAACATAGGTGCCCGGTACTGTTGCCAGAAAGGTAAATCCGACCCCAATTAAAGCCGTTCCGATAAAATACGATGAAATAGTATGCGTGTGATAAAGGCTGTAGAAGCCAGCCAGAAAAATCAGTAGGCCAATAAATAGCGTGAAGCGAACACCAATTTTGCGAATGCAAACCGTTGGCAGGAAACTGGATAGCCCGCAAGTCAGGCCAAGCAGAGTGAACCCCAGGCCGGCATCAGTCCAACTCCAGTCCAGCTCGTTTATCATGCTGGGCAGGACAACACCCAATGACGTAAAGGTTGTTGCTGTGGACAGAAAATAGACCATGCCTAAAAGTATCAGCAAAAACCACTGATAAATACGCCCGAATTTGTCGTGTTGAATGGACATTGTGACCCCATCAAGGAATAAATCATTAAAAACGGCTCTATTCTAAGTGCTTATTAAAAAAAGCTGTATCGAATAAACATCCCATAGCTAAATTGGTTTGTGCGAAAGTAAGGCATATCTTTTATTTTGTACTTATTTTTACCGGATTGATGGCAATACCTGTCCACAGATGACCGGGCTGATACCGGGGAAATAGTCATATTTTACCTTTTTGGTTTTGGCAATCCACTGAGCAAACAGCACATCTTTCAATGGACCATAGGAAAAGTCATACCCTGTGATTTTACTGGTACTGAGTCTGGGTACAAATTTATAGTAATAGGTGCTTTTATCGCCTTTTATAGTCATTTTGTAGTGAATTTTGCCAAATACTGTAGACATATATATTACCGATTTTGTAATCACCGAAGCCTTCGACGATAGGGGAGATGGTTTTCTCAGGGGCAACTTTATTTAGTAATGAGTAATAATAATCATTTTTTTGATGATATTGCTATTGGAGCCAGTGTTGCTATTGATGGCACTTGTCTGACTGTCACTCAATTTAGCGAAAATAAAATCACTTTTGATATTTCCGATTTTACTGCTGATATCACAACGTTAAAGTTTCTTTCCATTGGGGATCAAGTCAATATTGAACGCTCACACCATATGTATAAGGAAAATGGGGGGCATAATCTTTATGGACATGTGGAAAGGATTGCTGAAGTAGTCGAATTTACTGCAACAAGTGAAACTTATCGGTTGGTTATTCGGATCCCCCAAGACAATATAAATATTTTTTCTTGAAAGGTTTCATCGGGCTTCATGGCTGTAGTTTAACTATCAATGGTATTGATGAAGAGAATAAAACCATTGCCTTAAATTTGATCCCTGAAACCTTAAGATTAACCAATCTTAGTAAGATCAAATGTAGGAGATTTCCTCAATTATGAAATCGACCAAACCACAAGAACGATTGTAGATACACTATCCAGAACGTTATTAAAGAAATAGCTTGTTGCAGTTGATATAAGAAGTGGTAATTTATTTAAAATGATTACCACTTCCTACGGTTTTCTTCAGTTTAATTTGTCTTGTGCCCATTTCAGGCCAGTTTGGTACTCTTCAGGCAATAACGAGCTTAATGTTTGTAGTGCAGCTCTTAATATATTTCTGTCAGAATGAACCAGATTCAGATGCCCTACCTTACGCACTGAGCGAACTTCCTTATCATACCAATGTAAACGAACGAGCGGTAAGCTGAGCCATTCAGGGTTTATTTCTGTACCGATCAGATTGACCATCACTGAAGGAGCCGATATTTCCGGTTGAGGTATAGGTAAATCGAGAATTGCCCGTAGATGAAGTTCAAATTGACTGATGGAAGCACCATTTTGTGTCCAGTGACCACTATTATGTACCCGTGGTGCCAGCTCATTAATCAGCAAATCATTACCAACAATAAAGCACTCCATCGCCATGACACCCATATAATTCAGATGCTCCATGATAATGGACAGCATTTTTTCTGCTTGTTGTTGTAATTGATGATGTGCATTTGGCAAAGCAACACTTGTACGTAAGATACCTTCCTGATGTAGATTATGGGTCAATGGATAAAATACCGATTTTCCCTGAGCGTTACGGGCACCAACCAGTGAAACTTCCCCTGAAAATGGAATACCTTGCTCTACAATACATTCACCGTAAATTTCGGGCGGCAATGTATCTTCATCACCCGGTCGGATGCGCCATTGACCACGGCCATCATAACCCCCGGTACGACGTTTAACGATAATGAAATCACCTAACTCGTTAAACAACTGCGGCCATTGGCTGGGATCAGCTAATAACTTCCACGGAGCTGTCGCCAATCCAAGACTATCCAGGAGTTGCTTTTGTGGCAGGCGATCAGCCAGTTGTGGAAAAATATCACGGTTAATAAAAGCATTGTGATGAGCGAGTTCACGGGTTAAGTCCGTCTCAGGCCAACGCTCAATTTCAGCGGTGATGATACTGCTCTGATAGGGAACGGATTCTGGTTCAGCGTCCAGCCCAATCGGATAGACAGCTATTCCTAATGGCTCACCTGCCTGACGTAGCATTCTACCCAATTGACCATTACCCAGTACACAAACAGGTTTCATGCATCCTCCCGAGGATCTGGATTATCCAGAACATCCTGAGTTTGTGTCTGACGCCAATCTGACAGACGTTGGAATAGGGCATCATCATGTAATGCTAATACCTGAGCCGCCAACAATGCTGCATTTGCTGCTCCCGCTTTGCCGATAGCCAGCGTACCAACCGGAATGCCTTTTGGCATTTGGACGATGGAATAGAGACTATCAACACCACTCAGTGCAGCACTCTGTACAGGGACACCAAATACAGGAACTAAGGTCTTAGCTGACAGCATTCCTGGCAGATGAGCTGCGCCACCTGCACCAGCAATAATTACATCAAAACCGTTTGCTTTCGCCTGTTCGGCAAAATGAAAAAGTTTATCGGGTGTTCGGTGCGCCGAAACAATTTCAACATGGAAAGGAATATCAAGGGAGGTTAAAACATCGGCTGCATGTTGCATTGTTGCCCAGTCACTCTTTGAACCCATGACAATAGCAATTTTGGCATGATGTGGTGTTTTTGCTGTAAAGGTAACCGCTGTTGTGGAAATAGTTTTTTGGGGCTCAGGGCTTGCCGTCATAAATCAGATGCTCCTGTATTGGATGTCCACCAGAACCAAGATCAAAATAATATTGTAAGACGGTGGATCATATCATGCGAATTGCACAAGGAAAACGTTTGCGTTGCTTGATTCGTCGATTTTTCCAGTAAAAGATCAGAGAATTCAAAAAGGGAAAAATATCAGTTCAATAGATGCTTCTGTCACTTTAAACATCGAACCTTGATTGTGCCAGGCCCCTAATACGCCACGATGCATGGTTTTATCGTTGATTTGGATATCATGGATCGCTGGACGATGAGTATGCCCGTGGATCATCCAATCGACCTGATATTTGTTAAAGTGTTCAATAACAGCCTGTTGGTTGACATCCATGATTGATTCGGATTTCTGGCGGTTAGCATATTGGCTTCCGGCCCGCATTTTGGCCGCAATTTTTAGCCGAATAAACAGAGGAAGAAGTAAAAACAGCCGCTGGATCCACGGGGTATGTACTCGTTTACGATATTGTTGATAACCTGCATCATCGGTGCAGAGCGTATCGCCGTGCAAGATCAGAATACGTTTACCGTATAATTCCAATACCTTTTCTTGCGGCAGCAGAATCAGGCCACTCTCTTTGGCAAACCGGGAACTTAACAAAAAATCACGGTTACCATGAAGAAAATAACAGGAAACCCCTTTTTGTCTCAGTGCATTAAGTGCCTGGGCTATTTCAGTGTGCAGGGGATTGGGATCATCATCACCAATCCAGTAATCAAAAAAATCACCGAGGATATACAGACTTTCAGCATGAATTGCATCTTCACGCAAAAAACGTAGAAAACCGGCAGTAATTGCCGGTTCTTGCGCACTGAGATGCAAATCTGCAATAAACAGTGTACTCATGTAACGATTAACTATTCTCTAATTGTGGATATTGTATAAATAATTATTCGCTGACAGTGACACGTTCAATGATCACATCTTCGTGTGGCACATCTTGGTGCATGCCGCTGCGGCCGGTGGAAACACCTTTGATTTTATCAACCACATCCATGCCTTCCACAACTTCAGCAAATACACAGTAACCCCAGCCGTCCGGGCGCTCTGAGCGGAAATTCAGGAAATCATTATCAACAACGTTGATGAAGAATTGAGCCGTTGCAGAATGTGGATCATTGGTACGTGCCATTGCGATAGTACCATGACTGTTCTTCAGGCCATTATTGGCTTCGTTCTGGATAGGGGATTGAGTAGTTTTTTGCTTCATACCAGGTTCAAAACCACCACCTTGAATCATGAAGCCATTGATGACGCGGTGAAAAATAGTGTTGTCGTAGAAGCCTTCACGGCAGTAATTCAAAAAATTTTCAACAGTTACAGGCGCTTTTTCAGCGAAAGTATTAATTACGATATCGCCGAAATTGGTATGAAAAGTCACCATAATAGAAATCCTAATAATAATTTTGATTGACCCTAATATTCTAGAGTATTCGGAACAAGGGCTTTTATACCATATCTGTGATCTTGAGTCAGTACTCTACAATCTCATGTGAACAAGGCGGATCGCAATGCTTGCAAAGCTCACCATATCAAGGTGAAATAGCCCACCTGGCTTTTTATATTATAGTTTATTTATATAGCTGATAAGGAAGCCTATAATCAGCGGATTTGTTCGCTTTTGTTTTTTATTACACGTACATCAATTTTTACGGAAAACCCACCGATGCTAAAAATTTTCAATACTCTCAGTCGCCAAAAAGAAGAATTTAAGCCGATCCATAAAGGGAAAGTGGGCATGTACGTGTGTGGCATCACCATTTATGATATGTGTCATATTGGTCACGGCAGAACTTTTGTTGCTTTTGACGTCATTTCCCGTTACCTGCGTTATTTAGGCTATGATTTGACGTATGTTCGTAATGTGACGGATATAGATGACAAAATCATCAAGCGTGCTATTGAAAATAATGAAAACTGTGAAGCGCTGACTACACGTATGTTGAATGAGATGTACAGCGATTTTGATGCACTGAATATCCTGCGTCCGGATTCAGAGCCGCGTGCAACACAGCATGTCCCTGAAATTATTGAGCTCACTGAACAGTTGATCAAGCGTGGGCACGCTTACGTTGCAGATAACGGTGATGTGATGTTCTCCATTGACACCAATCCTGATTATGGGCTGCTTTCTCGCCAGGATCTTGAGCAATTGCAGGCGGGGGCGCGTGTTGAAGTTGCTGATGTAAAACGTAATCCAATGGATTTTGTGTTGTGGAAAATGTCCAAACCGGGTGAACCTAGCTGGGAATCTCCATGGGGTTCAGGCCGTCCGGGTTGGCACATCGAATGTTCTGCTATGAATGCCAAACAGTTAGGACATCATTTTGATATTCATGGCGGTGGTTCAGATTTAATGTTTCCGCATCATGAAAATGAGATTGCACAATCTACCTGTGCTCATGATGGCCCTTATGTGAACTATTGGATGCATTCCGGCATGGTGATGGTGGATAAAGAGAAGATGTCCAAATCTCTGAACAACTTCTTTACTATTCGTGATGTGCTGGATTATTACGATGCTGAGACTGTGCGTTATTTCCTGATGTCTGGTCACTATCGCAGCCAGTTGAACTATACAGAAGAGAATCTGAAACAGGCTCGTACTGCACTTGAGCGTCTGTATACTTCTTTGCGTGGTACAGATAAATCTGCTCAGCCTGCTGGTGGTGAAGCCTTTGAAGCCCGTTTTGTGGAAGCAATGAATGATGACTTCAACACGCCGGAAGCCTATTCCGTGCTGTTTGATATGGCTCGCGAGATCAATCGCCTGAAAGTAGATGATATGGCTGCGGCAAATGGTCTGGCGGCTGAGCTGCGTAAACTCTCGGGTATTCTGGGTCTGCTGGAGCAAGATCCTGACCAGTTCCTGCAAAGTAGTGCTTATGCGGATGGTGACGTTGCCCAAATTGAAGCGTTGATTAAACAGCGTAACGATGCTCGTAAAAACAAAGATTGGGCTTTGGCTGATGCCGCGCGTGACCAGCTTAATGCAATGGGTATCGAACTGGAAGATGGCCCACAGGGAACAACATGGCGCCGTAAGTAATTAATTTTTCTGAGTTGTAAATAATCTGAAATGAAATCGCCACCTTTTAGGTGGCGATTTCATTTATGAGTATTGAAAAACGCCCCAAAATTTTTGATAAAAAAGTGCGTATTAGTGATTAGGAAGGTTCTTAATATTAATCAGGTGTTTTAATAAAAATCTGCGAATTTTGTGACATTGAATACATTTTCCAGAACAAATTAAATGAAACAAAATAAAAGATATTTTATTGTAAATGCTAGATACAGTAACATTTGATAATAGTGACAGTTATAGCATTAAGTTGTTTGTATAACTAATAAAATACGGTAGGTGTTTTATATGTATGCTGATATTTTGGTATCCTTGCGATGGAAATCAGTTTATTTCATCTACACCACCATAAAATTCAATATCATAAAGTAAGAAGAGTGGGATTGAGCCGTAATAACATTAACAATAGGGCACACTATGCATCATAGTTTAAAGAAAAAACCGTTGTATAAGATCCTTTACGTACAAGTCATTTTTGCAATTGTACTGGGTATTTCTCTTGGTCATTTTTATCCGGATATAGGTGAATCACTTAAACCGTTAGGTGATGCTTTCATCAAGATCGTGAAAATGATTATTGCTCCTGTTATTTTTCTGACCGTTGTAACAGGAATAGCGAGTATGAGTAATATGAAAGCAGTGGGGAGTGTCGTCGGAAAATCAATGTTATATTTTCTGACATTTTCAACGCTTGCTTTAATTATTGGTTTAATTGTCGCTAATATTATTCGCCCCGGTGATGGGCTGAATATCTCGCCTGAATCGTTGGATGGGAGTAAGGTCGCGGATTATGTGGAAAAAGCTCACGAATCATCTGTTGTTGGTTTTCTTATGGATGTGATACCTGAAACCGTTGTCAGCCCGCTTGTAAATGGCAATATTCTCCAGGTTCTCTTTATTTCTGTTATCTTTGGCCTCTCGCTAGCATTAACAGGGAAAAAAGCGGAGCCTGTATTAGTATTTTTACAAAGTCTCTCTGAACCTGTTTTTAAGATGGTAAGTATGTTAATGAAACTGGCTCCAATTGGTGCATTTGGAGCAATGGCATTTACCATTGGTAAATATGGTATTTCATCTATTGGTAATCTGATAATACTAATCGCCACTTTCTACATTACATCATTAATTTTTGTTTTGGTTGTTCTGGGGGGAGTTGCAAAATATAACGGATTTTCTATTATCCAATTAATGAAATATATTAAAGATGAGCTGTTTTTAATATTAGGTACATCTTCTTCTGAAGCTGCTTTACCTAGCTTAATGAGGAAAATGGAAAATGCTGGTTGTGAGAAATCTGTTGTAGGGTTAGTTGTCCCAACAGGTTACTCATTCAATCTTGATGGTACTAATATTTACATGACAATGGCTGCATTATTTATTGCTCAAGCCACTGGTATTGATTTAAGTATCACAGAGCAAATTTCTTTATTATTAATTGCAATGATCAGTTCAAAAGGTGCAGCAGGTATTACAGGCGCTGGTTTTATTACTTTGGCTGCGACTCTATCTGTTGTACCAAGTATCCCAATAGCTGGCATGGCACTTATTTTAGGCATTGATAGATTTATGTCTGAATGTCGTGCATTGACCAATTTCGTCGGTAATGCCTGTGCTTGTATTGTTGTAGCTCGTTGGGAAGGTGCTTTGGATAAAGAAAAAATGAATCGAGCATTAAATGGTGAAGTGCCAGGCTCTGTAAAAGAGTTATAAGTGTTTTGAATCGCCACCTTTGAGGTGGCGATTATTTTTCAGGATGATTTTCTCTTATGATTATTCTTTGGTGCTGATATAGATATTTTTGACCTGAGTATAAGCATCCAAAATCATTTTATGTGTTTCTCGCCCAAGTCCTGATTTTTTATAACCACCGAATGGTGTGTGGGCAGGAAGTTCATGGTAGGTATTGATCCACATACGACCAGTCTTAACAGCTTTAGCGACACGCAGAGCACGATTAATATCCTGTGTCCAGACCGCACCAGCCAGACCATATTCTGAATCGTTAGCCATCTCCACGACTTCGTCTTCATCACTGAATGGAATAACACAGAGAACCGGCCCGAAGATTTCTTCCTGTGCTACACGCATATCATTGGTCACATTAGTGAGAATTGTCGGCTGAACAAAGAACCCATCGTCATATCCTGTTCCTGTTATGCGTTTGCCGCCAGTAAGGATGGTTGCTCCTTCCTGTTTGGCAAGATCAATATAGCCTAGGATCGTATTCATTTGTTCTTCGCTGACTTGACAGCCCATTTCAGTTGCAGGATCCATTGGATCGCCGACTCGAACGGATTCGAAAACAGTTTTCAACGATTGCAGGAATGAATCATAGATATCTTTATGCAGGAATAGACGTGCACCAGATTCACAAGCCTGTCCCTGATTCAGCAAAATAGCGTTAGCTGCATATTTGACAGCTTTTTTCATATTGGCATCAGGGAAAATGATATTGGCTGATTTTCCTCCCAGCTCCAGCGTGGCCGGAATAAGTCTCTTAGCGGCGGCGGCGGCAACGTTGTAACCGACTTCTGTTGAGCCTGTAAAGGCCACTTTGTCAATACTTTCATGATCAAGGATTGCCTGACCGACAACAGAACCACGACCTGTGACAATATTGACAACGCCTGCAGGAAGAACTTGATTTATGATACGTCCCAATTCCAGCAAACTAATAGGAGTCAGGCTGGCAGGGTTGATAACCACCGTATTACCCGCAGCTAGGGCAGGAGCAAGTTTCCAGGCTGCCATTAGCAGTGGGAAGTTCCAGGGAATGATTTGCCCGATTACACCGATTGGCTCTCTGATCACCAGACTCAGGTTATCATCATCAATGATATCCATTGCATCAGAGTGAGAGCGGATCACACCTGCAAAATAACGGAAATGATCGATAGCAAAAGGAATGTCAAAATTGCGGCATAAAGCTTGTGTCTTACCACCATCTAATGTTTCAAGGGTGATAAAACGCTCTGCTTCTGCTTCCAATAAGTCAGCAATTTTCAACAAAATAGATTGCCTTTCTGCCGCTGAAGTTTTGCTCCAGGTGGGTAAGGCTTTGGTTGCTGCCTGGACGGCAAGTTCAATATCCTGAGCATTTCCCGCCGCATATTCAGTCAGTAATTCGCCAGTTGCCGGATTATAGCTTTTCATTGTTTCTTTTGAAACACTGTCTACCCATTCACCGTCAATCAGCATTTTATAAGACTTAGCAGGTAATAGTTCTTTTGCGATATCATGCAATTTCTTCATTATCTTCTCCAGGTACTTTGATTTTTGGGTATGCTAAACCATCTGTTCAAAGAGTATTATTGGATTAATTCTTAAATTCGGATTTAAATATAAAAATCTTGTATCAATAAATAAGGGGGGGTAATTGATTTTTATAATAAAATAATAAACATGTGAAATAAATTTTGAGAATTATTATTGATATGTGATTACAGTTTGTGTGGTCTATTTTTGCTGTCTTTTTTAAGATGTTATCGGAAGAGTAGTTTAAATGACGATATACAGTTTAATGATACAACATAATAAATAAACAATTTATCAATGCGTTTATATTTAATGACAATTTTTTTAGTTAAGGTGATTTATTTTCTCAGCACTCTGCTATTATTATACGACAAGTCATTGGCGGGGATGATTATGAAAAATTTGTTATTAATTTGTTTGTTAAGTTTTACATTGGTCGGGTGCGATAATCAACTTAAGATTGATGGTACAAATGAAATGGCAGTAAAAATATCCATCGAAAAGATAAGGGATACTTTATCTGAAGATAAAAAATTAAAATTTGATGATTCATTGAATACTGTCATGCTTAATAGTATCGATTTTGATGAATTATTTAAAAATAACAAGCATGGAAGTATCAAATATGAAGATATGGAAAAGCTGGAAAAGAAGTTTTATCAATCACTGAATGGAAAAACAGCAGATCAGGTTATTAGCGAAGCAGGAAGAATTAAGTCGAATACGAATAAAAGTGCTATTAACAAATGAACACAATCATATGCCCGTCATTTTTCAAGTTGCAAGTTCTATTGGGTGTGTTCAATTATAACTACTGATTTCTTAAGTGAAGTGCCCTGATTATAGGGCATTTTGTTACCGTTACTTATGATCTTCTAATAGAGTTAATCGCTCTCCGCATTGGCGGCAAACATAACAATTTTTTCCCCTGATCACTTTATTGTGTTGCCTGATGCTCAGTTCATGCTGTTGGCAGTGGCAAGAATAAATGAATGTCTTACTACAAACGGATTGGACTGAAAATTGGTGTGTTCGATTAGCTGGAACTTTAAACACAGTTTCCATGACATAACGCCACTCCTTGCCATGAGGCGCTACTTTGCCAAACTGATGGTAAACTAATAAATGAGCCAGTTCGTGGGGGATCACTTCATCAATAAATGATTGTTGATTTTCAATGAGCAGAATTGGGTTAAGGCGAATTTCCCAATCCTGTAGACGAGCACTTCCCGCAATTGTACCTCGTTGTTGATAGGTCACATTGGGTTCGGGAAAGGTTTGTTCAAGAAAATCACTTGCCTGAACTATTTTTTGTCGCAAAGTACGCATGACTGCTTGCTGAAGAGGAAGTGGAACTTTAACGAATTTCATAACAGCAATAATTATTAGAGTAACTTAGCTAACGAATATGTATGTTCATAGGTATAGCTACGGGCTAATACAATACTAAAAAGCCCGCCGGTATGGGCGGGCTTTTTAGGTATAACAGAGGTTATTTCAACCCTGCTGCATCACGTAGGATCGCGGCTTTATTTGTCGCTTCCCACGGGAATTGCTCACGACCAAAGTGACCGTATGCCGCTGTATCACGATAGATCGGATGCAACAGATCCAACATCTTGATCAGGCCGTAAGGACGCAGATCAAAGAATTCGCGTACCAATTGGATCAGTGTTGATGTTGGCACCTTTTCAGTTCCGAACGTTTCAACCATGATGGAAGTTGGTTCAGCAACACCGATAGCATAAGACACTTGGATCTCACAGCGATCAGCCAGACCTGCCGCGACAATGTTTTTAGCCACGTAACGTGCAGCATAAGCTGCAGAACGGTCAACTTTAGATGGATCTTTACCTGAGAACGCTCCACCACCGTGACGAGCCATACCACCGTAGGTATCTACAATAATCTTACGACCTGTCAGACCACAGTCACCCATTGGTCCCCCGATCACGAAACGGCCTGTTGGGTTGATGAAATATTTAGTCATCGGAGTGAGCCATTCAGCCGGCAATACAGGCTTGATGATCTCATCCATAACTGCTTCATGCAGTTCTTTCTGGCCGATTTCTTCAGAATGCTGAGTAGAGAGTACGACTGCATCAATACCGACAATTTTACCGTTGTCGTACTGGAATGTAACCTGACTTTTGGCATCGGGACGCAACCACGGCAGGGTTTTGTTTTTACGTATATGAGCCTGACGTTCAACCAGACGGTGAGCATATGTAACAGGTGCTGGCATCAATACGTCGGTTTCGTTGGTTGCATAGCCAAACATCAATCCCTGATCACCAGCTCCTTGCTCCAGAGGATCAGCCCGGTCAACACCCTGATTGATATCAGGTGACTGTTTGCCAATCGCACTAATTACTGCACAAGAATTAGCATCAAAACCCATGTCTGAGCTGGTATAGCCAATTTCGCGCACAGTACTGCGGGTAATTTCTTCAATATCAACCCAAGCACTGGTGGTAATTTCACCACCAACCATAACCATACCGGTTTTCACATAAGTTTCACAAGCTACACGAGCCTTGGGATCTTGTTCTAAGATCGCATCAAGAACAGCGTCGGAAATCTGGTCAGCAATTTTATCTGGATGACCTTCTGAAACGGATTCAGAAGTAAAAAGGTGTGTAGTCATTATATTTCGTTACCTTAAATATAATTTCGGTTTAAGGGTGGATGTTTTACCATCTAGACGGCTAGTCTAAGTTACTATTGCCGAATATACCAGTTTTTTTGGTTTTAAATATCTTTCACAGTATGACATTTTAGGTTTCTCCTCTGTATTTCTTTAGATTCGAAATCTATCGAGTAAATCTATCTAAATCTGTTAAGTATAAATAAATTTCGTTTTGCAATTTTGCAGGATTACAGGTATAAACAGCGCCCGTAACTGATAGGTTTTTTGCACTTCAAGTTATGGGCGTTTGCAGGGTGCGTTTATGCGTGTTCTGCTTCTCAATTGAGAAACGGCTTTCGTGATAATAAGCCATGTGGGGTGAATGGGGTTATGAACCATTATCTGCTGATTGTTAACGGCCAACAGCCACATTATGCCATTGATGTATCCACATCTTGTTCCTCTCTTATCGATATGAACTCAATCCGATGTTACCTGAAGCGTTCAAGCAGACGGGTAATTTTGAACTGAAGTTATATTGCAAACAGTAAATACATATTGTTTAGTTCCCTCTAAACGTTTCTATAATTTAAGAGCATGCTGTTCCCTGACATTTATTAATGCGCAAGATACGCACAATAAATAGCGTCTTGGGTTATTGACTACAGGTGAAGGCAAATCTCTACTCCATGAAGGAGACTGCCATGAATGATAATATCGCACGTAAAATGCGACAGACCTACAATATTGCATATTGGGGCGGTAACTATTACTACGTCAATGATCTGGGTAATGTCAGTGTTTGTCCAAATCCTGATTTGCCGGAAGCACAAGTTGAGCTTGTCGAGCTGGTAAGAAAAGTTCAGGAAGAGAAAAAACAGTTACGATTGCCTGCATTGTTTTGTTTTCCTCAGATCCTGCAACACCGTTTGCGTTCCATCAATGCTGCATTTAAACGCGCCCGTGAATCTTATGGTTATAAAGGTGATTATTTTCTGGTTTATCCGATTAAGGTAAACCAACAGCGCCGTGTGATCGAATCGTTGGCAAATTCTGGTGAGCCTGTTGGGTTGGAAGCGGGCTCCAAAGCCGAACTGATGGCTGTGTTGGCTCATGCAGGCATGACGCGGACTGTCATCGTCTGTAATGGCTATAAAGATCGTGAATATATTCGTCTGGCACTGATCGGTGAAAAACTGGGACACAAAGTGTATCTGGTTATCGAGAAAATGTCCGAAATAGAGATGGTGCTGGAAGAAGCGGAACGCATTAATGTCATTCCCCGCCTTGGAGTACGGTCGCGTCTTGCTTCACAGGGAGCAGGTAAATGGCAGTCCAGTGGTGGTGAGAAATCTAAGTTTGGTCTGGCAGCGGCGCAAGTGCTGCAATTGGTTGAAACCCTCCGTGCGGCCGGGAAGCTGGACAGCTTACAACTGCTGCATTTCCATCTGGGTTCTCAGCTTGCGAATATCCGGGATGTGGCAACAGGTGTGCGTGAATCTGCCCGTTTTTATGTCGAGCTGTATAAACTGGGTGTTAACATTCAGTGTTTTGATGTTGGCGGAGGACTGGGCGTTGATTACGAAGGTACGCGTTCCCAGTCAGAATGTTCTGTTAACTATGGCCTGAATGAATATGCGAACAATGTCATTTGGGGCATTGGTGATGCCTGTGAGGAACATGGCCTGCCCCATCCAACCGTGATCACTGAATCCGGTCGGGCATTGACGGCTCACCATACTGTTTTGATCTCCAATGTTATTGGGGTTGAACGTAATGAGTTCACCGATACAACGCCACCAGCAGAAGATGCGGCACGTCCTCTGACAAGTTTATGGGATACATGGCGGGAGATGCAGGAAGGGGGCTATAAGCGTTCTTTGCGTGAATGGTTGCATGACAGTCAGTTTGACCTGCACGATGTTCATACCCAATATGCGCACGGGATATTAAGCCTCTCTGAAAGAGCCTGGGCAGAGGAATTATATTTAAATATCTGCCGTCATATTCAGCAGGATCTTGATCCAAGTAACCGTGCTCACCGACCGATCATTGATGAATTACAGGAGCGCATGGCGGATAAATTCTATGTTAATTTTTCCCTGTTCCAGTCTATGCCTGATGCTTGGGGAATCGATCAACTGTTCCCTGTCCTGCCACTTGAGGGACTGGATAAGCCATTAGATCGTCGTGCTGTATTGCTGGATATTACTTGTGACTCTGATGGTATTATTGATCATTATGTTGATGGCGACGGTGTGGCAACAACAATGCCAATGCCAGCTTACGATCCGGAAAACCCTCCATTGATTGGTTTCTTTATGGTCGGGGCATATCAGGAAATTCTGGGCAATATGCATAACCTGTTTGGTGATACAGCGGCCATTGATGTTTACGTTTCAGAAAACGGTGAAGTCACTTATCAGCAGAGTGAAGAGGGTGATACGGTAGCCAATATGCTTCAATATGTGAAACTGGAGCCACAAGTGCTATTGACTCGTTTTCGTGATCAAGTGAAATCGACTGATTTAGGTGAAAATTTGCAAGAGCAATTCCTGCAAGAGTTTGAAAATGGCCTGTATGGTTACACTTACTTGGAAGATGAGTCATTCTGATTAGTTACTAATCTTCATTAATAGCCATTCTTTATCATGGATTTTAAATAATCATTTGATTTGGGATGGCTATTTATTTAATCACTATGCGAAGTCGCACTTTTTCTGTGAACTTTTTTTGCGATAAGTTCGAACACAAAAATAGCGGGTAAATTTAACAAAGAAATGTCTAAATATTTTGATAGCTCTTATGTGATGTGGAACACTGATTTTGGTTATCGTAATAAAAGTGATACTTTCACTTAGAAATTAGAAGTTCCCTTTCCTTCTTAAGCAAAGAAATAAGGAGCGAGTTAGTGATAAATATTAAAGATATTACCTTCTTCCCGGAGCCTGATCCTAATGAAAGTCCCTGGGTACATGGTAAACCTGCTGAAGAGACGATTGACGTTGTAGAATACAATCCTGAATGGTTAGTTACATGGCAATAACTTTCTTCGGTTATCAAAGAAACACTTGGTAACGTTGTCTTGAATATTGAGCACGTTGGGTCGACGGCAGTTCCTGGGATGGTTGCCAAACCTGTTATTGATATTGATCTTATTGTGGAAGATCCAACTCAAGAAGAAAAATATGTACCAGCATTGGAGCGGCTTGGTTATGATTTAACGGTTCGTGAACCGAATTTTTATCAACATCGATGCCTTCGCTTGGCAAAACCTAGAGTTAATCTTCATGTTTTTGGTCTTGATTGCCCTGAACACATCCGACATATTTGGTTTCGTGATTGGCTTAGAGAACATCCTGAAGATTGTGAACGATATATAGCTGCGAAGAACTGCTAAAAATAATGTTAAACAGGTAATGGACTATAATAAGAGAAAAGAAAAAGTGGTACATGAAATTTATCAACGTATATTTCAAAGTAAGGGATTGCTGTAATAATGTTTGATAATTATTAGTCGAATCCAAGTCTGTTTTGATTTCGACTGACAGAACACTTTTACGTTCTCATTTTTTACAGGCCCCCTATAAGGCGTTTTACCTTTCAAGCCACTGTGTGGTCTGTGATAATTGAAAATCACCTCCCATTTCGCCAAATTGATTCTAATCAACATTCCACATCTAATTCAGAACTAATAACTTAGTCTGTTAAGTCTGTTGCAACTATGAGAGCAGAGAGTGCGGATTTTTATCAGAGCTTTTTGAAGCCGAATAGATGTTTACCTTAATTAACTCTTGGTTAATTACCATAAAAAAAATCTAATTGCTTTTTATAAATTTAAGCATCATTGTTAATAAATAGCATCTTAAGAGAACCGCTAAATATGTTTTTTTAAGCAGTTAATTTGAACATTTTTTATAATTTACCTCATATATTAAAGGTGTTTTTACATACCATACAACGCTTTTATATGAATCAGTGAGAAAATTAACTATGCAGAATAAAATGAAAGATGTGAATGACTTGCTTGATGATTTAATTTCTAAACCTGAAGTACAGGCACGTTGGGAAAATGAACCAGAAAAGGTAATGCAAGAATATCAACTGACACCAGCACAATACCGCGCACTTTCTGAGGGCAATATAGATGCTTTGATCAATGAAGGGTTAGCGGATAAACATGTCCAGCAAATGAGAGTTAGCTGGTAATGATTGATTTCAGTTCCCATTTCGTTTCACACAGTAAGACCATGATTTTCATCTAATCGAATTCAAGTCAACCCATTTCAGGTAGGTTATCAAACAACGGAGCTGTCTCATGATTGAACAAATCCTCGTTTTTCTTTCAGGTCATCGTAGCATTTATTTAATGTAATTCTGCTCAAAATAGTGGTAAGAAAAAAATATGTCTAATACTATAGAAGTAGTTACCAAGCTAGAGTGTTTGGGACTTTTTCTGTTTGTACATGAATAAGTACATATCTGTTCTCTTTAGGCAGTAATTTATTGTTTTTAAATTTAATTTTAAAACCTAGACTATTTTGAAGTTAGCGTAATCAAGCTCCGTGTTCATTAAACATGGGGCTTTTGGGGAAATATCATGAGTATTAGTTCCTTAGGAAACCAAATCGATAACTCCTTGGTTTCAAATGCCTTTGGCTTCCTGCGCTTCCCGTTGAATTTCCAACCTTATTTCAGTGATGCAGAATGGGTGATTATCGGCGTGCCTTTTGATATGGCTACATCGGGACGAGCCGGCAGTCGCCACGGGCCAGCAGCCATTCGTCAGGTATCGACTAATCTGGCTTGGGAAAGCAGCCGTTGGCCATGGAACTTCAGCTTGCGTAAACGCCTGAATGTCGTGGATTGTGGTGATCTGGTATTTAATTTTGGTGATGCTCAGGATATGAGCGAAAAGTTGCAGGCTCATGCTGAGAAAGTGCTGGCGTCAGGTAAGAAGATGCTTTCTTTTGGTGGTGACCACTTTGTTACATTGCCACTTTTGCGCGCTCATGCAAAACATTTCGGTAAAATGGCTCTAGTGCATTTTGATGCTCATACGGATACCTACCCGAATGGCAGCAAGTTTGATCACGGTACGATGTTTTACCATGCACCAAATGAGGGGCTAATCGATTCTGCCCATTCAGTACAAATCGGTATTCGTACCGAGCACGATATCGATAATGATTTCACGGTATTAGATGCCGGACAGGTTAATGATCGTAGCGTTGAAGATGTTGTTGAGCAGATCAAAGCTGTTGTCGGTGATCTGCCTGTATATCTGACCTTCGATATTGATTGTCTTGATCCGGCATTTGCACCCGGCACAGGGACACCAGTGATCGGTGGCCTGACTTCAGATCGTGCGTTGAAAATCCTGCGTGGTCTGCAACCTTTGAACATCGTTGGTATGGATGTCGTGGAAGTTGCTCCTGCCTATGACCAATCAGAAATTACCGCGCTGGCGGCAGCGACGATTGGATTAGAATTGTTGTATTTGCAGGCTTCGAAAAAGAGTGTTTAATATAATTCAGCCATAAATAAGCGCTGTTTTAAGACCCGTCCAATGACGGGTTTTTTCTTTTTTTACCGCCTTTACTGATCGTTACTATATCCAGTAGCCATATGAATAAAAAAATGCCCAAAAACGCACTTATTGTTGCCAAATTGAAACAATCAGGTAAAACTATAGCTTAATCTTGCAGCATAAAAAAACTGCGCTAGGATGTTTTTAAAGGCATTCCTATGAGGAGATAAGCGTGATAATCACTTCAACTGAATTTAAGAATAATGATTTCTTGCGCAAAGAACATGAATTTAACGAATTTGGTGCCAATGGTGGTAATCGTTCACCTGAGCTTGCCTGGACAAATGTTCCAGTCGGAACAAAAAGTTTTGCTATTACGGTTTATGATCCGGATGCGCCAACGGGCAGCGGTTTCTGGCATTGGGTTGTTTTTGATATTCCGCTGGAAATACAAACTTTGCCTGCAGATTCGGGACTGAGTGATGGTAATAAGCAGCCAGTCGGCATGATCCAAAGCAAAAATGATTATGGAGTATTCGGCTTTGGCGGGCCTTGTCCACCTGAGGGAGATAAAGCTCATCGCTATATTTTCACGGTGCATGCCTTGTCGGTAGAGAAACTGGGTATTGATTCAGAAACAACAAATGCGGTTGCGCGTTTTGTGATCCAGGCCAACACTCTGGCAACAGCCACTATTACCGGTTACTACCAGCGTTAACGGATTAATCGTTCTTCAGTTTTAAGTCAAAGGGTATCAATATATGAGCGGTAAAAAAATTCAATGGAATCAAGAGTTACAGCAGGAAGCGGTAGAGATCCTTTCTAATGATGGTGGAATGATTGTTTGTCCAACTAAAGTGGGCTACATCATTATGACTTCCGATGCGAAAGGGCTGGAACGTAAATTTGAAGCCAAGCAGCGTAATCGTAATAAACCAGGAGTGGTACTGTGTGGATCTCTGGAACAACTGAAAGAGCTGGCTCAGCTTAACCCGGAAATTGAAGAACTTTATCAAAAGCATTGGGATGCAGATGTATTGCTAGGTTGTATTTTGCCATGGAAAGCAAAAGCTGTAGGACGCATTCCCGATGATGGTTCCAAAGAATTGATGATGGATAATCGTGGTACAAGCTGTTTCGTGATTAAATTCGGCAGACCCGGCGAAATTCTGGCGAAAGAGCTGTGGGAAAAATATGGTAAATTCTCTTTTGCCAGTTCAGCTAATCCATCAGGTAAAGGTAATCGGGGATTGGTTGAATGTATCGGTGAACGTATTGAAGAGCGTGCAGATTTGATTATTGCCGCTAATGATTATGTTAAATCTATCCAGCCAAATGAAACTGAACAAACCCGTTATGAGCAGGGTGTGATGATTTCAATGGTGGATGAAAACGGCAAATTAGTTCCGGTACAAAATGGTCAGCGTGATATTACTCCGTGTCCGGTATTGATTCGTAAAGGTTTGGATGTAAACAAAATTATGGTAATGATGTCTGATATTTTCACGACTTGGGATTACCGTCATGGTAACTATTATTGATAGATAACTGTCACTGGTAATTGTTGGGCTAGCAGGATGATATTTGTTACGGGTACAGCATTGTGGATACAGTGCTGTACTCGTAAAAATCTTCTTGGCTTATTCCTGCCTGTCATTTTCCAGATCTTGTTTCAGCTTATGTTGTAAAGTGTTGGCAAAAAGCCGCACACGTGAAGAGAGTGTCTCTTCTGATTTAAACAATATCCAGGATTGATAGATATCCATGTTCCATTCGGGAAGAAGTCGTATCAGCTTTCCGGCTGCTACCGATTCACGGGTGATGTAATCCGGCAGATAGGCAATACCGGCACCAGCCAGTGCAGAACTCATCAATGCTACACTGTTATTGATGCGAAAACGGCTACGTACTTCAATATCGAATTTATGTCTCTCTTTTCTAAACGGCAGAGAAATAGTATGTGCGGGGCCACGGAAGAGCAGGTAATCATAGTGGGGGAGATCTTCCGGTTTCTTGATGGCTGAAAACTGGCTGATATAGTCTGGAGCGGCGTAAAGCCCCCAAGTGATATCAATCAGAGGCATAACAAGTGGATGATTTGGTGTTTCACGCCCTATCACAACTGCTATATCGCAGTGATCATCTTCCATATTAATAATTCTGTCTGTCAGTTCCATATCAACACTGACATGGATATTCCCGGCGACAAAATTGTTCAGGACAGGGACAATACATTGGCTACCAAAAGACACCGGGGCAATCAGACGGAGGCTACCCATTGGCTCTTCATGAAAATTGCGGATAAAACGTTCAGCGTTTTTGGCTTCATCAAGAATACGGTGGCAGTACTGGTAATAATTCATCCCGACTTCTGTCACCTGGATTTTGCGTGTGGTTCGGTTGAGTAATTGAGTGCCCAATCTTACCTCTAGCTGTGAAATTTCACGGCTGACAGAAGACTTGGACAGCCTTAATGATTTTGCAGCTTCGGTAAAACTCAGTGTCTCCACTACGCGAGCAAAGATCACCATTGAGGTAAGATTCTCAATATTATTCATAAAGTAACCTGATGATTTACTCCGAAAAACCATAACATATCACAGGTTCTGCGAAGAAATGCCAATATTCCTGGTGGCAATTTTTCATGTGGCGAACGACTGTTTCATTATAGAAACAGTGTGCTAGATGATGGCATTTCCCCAGAATAAAGAGTAGTAATCTTATCAGGATTACAATTTTTTCCTTTTCAGCATGTCTAAATCTTTTGGAGGGCAATGTGAGATGAACCAAACTATAACACAAAAAATCCTCGCACGAGCAAGTGGGCGCAAACATGTCACTCCGGGTGAGGTGGTTTGGGCGAAAGTGGATATTTTAATGTCTCACGATCCCTGTACTCCGGGTGTAGCCAGCGTGTTTAAAAAAGAGTTCGGACAGGATGCCAGGATATGGGATCCTGCCCGTTTTATTATGATCCCCGATCATTTTGTCTATTCCGCTGATCCACAGGCTAATCAGAATATTCGGGTAATGCGTGAATTTGCCGCTGAGCAGAATATTAAATATTTCTACGATGTTGGGACTCCCAATTATAAGGGGGTTTGTCATATCGGGCTGGCTGAGGGAGGGCATACCCGTCCCGGAGAAGTCCTGTTGGGTACAGATTCCCATACGGTAACTGCGGGGGCTTTTGGTGCATTTGCGATTGGGTTAGGTATTACCGATGCCGCTTATGCAATAGGGACGGGAGAAATTCCGCTCAAAGTTCCGAGCACTATTCGTGTGAACTTTATCGGTACTAAACCAGCTCATGTTCTGGCTAAAGATATGATCCTGGCGGTATTGGCGGAGTTAACTGTGGATGGAGCAACATATCAGGCTATTGAGTTTGGTGGAAATGTCATTGATGAATTATCTGTCGAAGAACGCATGACAATTTGCAATATGGTCGTTGAATGTGGTGCTAAAAATGGCATTATGGTGCCGAATCAGGCGACGCTCGATTATCTGGCAGAGAGAAATGATATTCCTTTTGACATCGTTTACCCCGATGAGGATGCGCAATATACCCGGGTGTTAAATATCGATGTTTCTGATATGCAGCCGAAGATTGCCAAACCCCATTCGCCGGATAATGTTGTTTCTATTGAACAGGTTGCCAATGTTGCGATTTCACAGGCGTATATCGGCTCCTGTACAGGTGGCAAACTGGAAGATTTTGTTGCCGCTGCCCGTATTATAAAAGGGCATAAAGTCAAAATTCCGACTTATGCTGTGCCAGCAACAAAAGAAGTGTTCCATAAAACTATCACCACCCAGATTGATGGTATGTCTGTCTATCAAATCTTAAGCGATGCAGGAGTGAAACTTTCTGCTGAATCTGGATGTGCCGCTTGCTGCGGTGGCCCACCGGATACCTTTGGTCGTGTTAATGATCCGATATCGGTGATATCCACCACCAACCGTAATTTTGTCGGAAGAATGGGGCATAAGCGCGCTAATATTTATCTTGCTTCCCCTTATTCTGTTGCTGCGGCAGCGATTACTGGTCAGATCACCAATCCGGGAGAATTTTTATGAGCGATGTTGTTATGAATGAACAAAAGGAAAATATCATTCGTGGTCAGGTCTATGTATTGGCTGACAATATTGATACTGACCAGATTCTGGCCGGAGAATATATCAAAGTAAATCCGTCTACGCCTGAAGGCTATGTGCAGTTGGCTTCATTGGCGATGTGCGGATTACCGGAAGGATCGTTGCCTTTTATTGATGAAGAAAAAGGAAAAGCAAAATATCCGATTATTGTAGCAGGGCAGAATTTTGGTTGTGGCTCTTCCCGTGAACATGCAGTGGTTGCTTTGGGCGCTTCTGGCGTAAAGGCGGTTTTAGCCCAATCTTATGCCCGTATTTTCTTCCGTAATTGCGTTTCTACCGGAGAATTATTACCTGTTGCGGCACAGGAGCGTTTGTGTGACAAATTAGTCACGGGAGACAATGTTGAGATTGATATTGAAAACCAGACGGTGACTGTGTTGAAAAGTGGTGAACAATATCCGACTGACCCTGTGGGAGAACTTGCCAATATTGTTGCTGCTGGTGGACTGTTCTCTTATGCGCGGGCAACCGTAAGAATTAAGTAATACTGGAACCAAATAATACCAAATAATATTGACGTAACATGCCAGTAGATTATGAACTGGCATGTATTTTTGTCATCTCATCTTGCAAGTTACAGTTTTGTAAGCTGCGTCGCCAAATCTTCCGGGTTTTTCATCCCTTATTTTTACCCCACAATATAGGTCAATATCTGTTGTTGTGGCATCAGAACGAAATTTCCATGAAACTGGCAACCAGCTTGGTATTCATCAGATAATGTTTGTAGTAATTTGATGGTCATAGTGCGATGGATACAGTCAATTTCCATAATCTCTGCTGCATGGAAATCGAAAAATAGCTTTACATGGGGATAGAGCGCCTTAAAAAGACTCTCTTTAATGGAAAAAACGAGAGTAAAAGCTTGAATAAAAGAAAAGGAGCATTTCGAAAGTAATTCAGCCTCAGCTTCATTGATAATACTGGCTGAAACACTGTCGATGGTGTCCTGTTTGATTTCCTTTTCGATATCAATGCCTATTAGTTGATATTTATCGCTGGAAGCAGCAAAAACGATAGCGCAATTGGTTGAATGAGAGATGGAACCGTAAATTTTTTCAGGCCAGACAGGGGAACGATCTTTTGCTGTTTCTACCTGAAACTCAGGATATCCCATAGTCTTCAATATCTGTCGGGTGCAGTAACGGGCTGCCAGATATTCTGCCCGTCGTTTGGTGACAGAATTATGCAACCGTGTGGGATAAGTAATGCCATATTTATCAAATAAATTATCCTGATAGAAGCTGGGGGCAAAATAAGTCAGCATAACCTGAATCTCAGGGTGATCAGATAATTGGCCTCTTTGTATGTCCGTGAAAAAAGGTTCATTGATGGAGTTCGTTTGTACAGGGATAAAAGTCATTTTTTTCATTGTTGTTCGTGGGTATTGTTCATTGGAAATATTGGTAAATTGTCTTCGGCTGATTTTGCCATACTTGGTTTTTAGTTCACTAATTTGTTAACTCTTTTTATACTGTGCTTTGTTATCGTATATATCGATAAGAAACTGAAAATAGATACTATCCTATTGATTAAATGGATTTTTTAATCAGTCCAATTGAAAAAGAGGTAAATGTGGAAATATTAGTGACAGGTGGAATGGGGTACATTGGCAGCCATACCTGTGTCCAGATGATTGAAGCGGGAATGACTCCGATTATTGTCGATAATCTGTGTAATTCTAATTGTGAAGTTTTGAATCGCATTGAAACACTAACCGATGTCAGGCCGCTGTTTTACGAAGGTGATATTCGTGATGAAGCATTCCTGGATTCTGTTTTCTCCCGTCACTCAATTGAGTCAGTTATTCACTTTGCTGGCTTGAAGGCAGTTGGGGAATCAGTCGCAAAACCTCTTGAATATTACGATAATAATGTTAATGGAACTTTGGTATTGGTGCGTAGCATGCACAAAGTAGGTGTGAAAAGCATCATTTTCAGTTCATCGGCAACTGTGTATGGCGATCCTGCGATTGTGCCTATCACAGAGCAATCTGCGGTAGGTAATACCACAAATCCTTATGGTACAAGTAAATATATGGTAGAACGTTGCCTGTCTGATTTCCATCATGCGGAAAATGACTGGTCAGTGGTATTACTGCGCTATTTTAATCCGGTCGGGGCACACCCTTCTGGTACGATGGGAGAAGATCCGCAAGGTATTCCTAACAATTTAATGCCGTATATCGCCCAAGTGGCGGTAGGGCGCCGGGAAAAGTTGTCTGTTTATGGTAATGACTATCCTACACCGGATGGAACAGGCGTCCGTGATTATATCCATGTCATTGACTTAGCTGATGGACATATAGCAGCATTGAATGCAGTTGGCAGGAAATCAGGTCTGCATATCTACAATCTGGGAACAGGTAAAGGAACGAGTGTATTGGAAATGGTGGAAGCATTCGGCCAGGCATGTGGTAAGTCTGTTCCTTATGAAATTTGCCCACGTCGTCCGGGCGATATTGCTGAATGCTGGTCAAGCCCGGAGAAAGCCGAACGTGAACTGGGTTGGAAAGCAAGTCGTACCATTGTAGAAATGACCAATGATGCGTGGCGTTGGCAGTCACAGAATCCTGATGGTTATAAAGCCGGATAACACAAGTCCGGTATCACATAAACATGGCAAGTATAGCGGGCATAAAGGCATTTATGCCCATCGATTCATGTAATTACACAACTCCAGCAATCGAGTGCAGCCGAGTTCTGACAAAGTGTGCAGTCGCCTTCTGAAAAAGAATTTGGGATGGTGATTTACGTCGACGATATTGAAGAAGCCTATTTGGCAACGTCACAATTTGCCGCATTAATGAATATTGATTTTTTGCCGGAGCCAGACAAATTCGATATTGCCGTTATTCCTGTTATTGATAACCCTTTATTTGGCTTAATGCTTAAAAAAACAGTATAACAATATTTTTGACGGTTCTGACTTACAATCCCATATTGGAGCGGTGTAGTTGATTACCTTAACTGACGTAAACAAGAACAATTATGAAGCTGTCTGCGGCCTATCAGTCACTGATGATCAGCTTGACTATATCGCGGAAAATGTGTGGTCCCTTGTTCAATCTAAATTTTACCCTTTATACCAAACGCGCGCAATTTGCCTGGATGGGGAGCCTGTTGGTTTTTTCATGTGGGTACCCGATGCTGACCAAAGAATAACGATTTGGCGGTTTATGGTGGATAAAAACCATCAAAACAAGGGTATTGGGCGTAAAGCACTATCGCTGGCGCTTGATGAAATCAGGCGCACAGATCAGTTGGAAGCAATAGCAATCAGTTATGATCCGAATAATCTCGTTGCGAAAAATCTTTATGCCAGTTTTGGTTTCGTTGAGGTTGGTATGGATGCGGAAGTTGAAGAGATGCTAGCTGTTATCAAGATTTAGGTGTGATTTTTTAGACCTCAACCAACATCGGTTCAATATATACAAACTTGTCAGACGGGGTCTAAAAAGTCACACGCAATGATAGAGATCTGGATATTGCCAATGGAGATCGTTTTACCGTCGAAGCGGTAAAACCAGATTGCGTTATTCTTACAAACGGTCACCGTACAATTGAATTAACAACAGAAAAACCGTTACATCTTGATTATGCTTATGCGAAAACCGTTCATAGTAGTCAGAAAAAATATGAGGCTGATTGATCATAGTTATTGCTGAATACCGTTTTGCAATTCATGCAAAGCAGCCATTTGCAAAAAGTGGCTACGGTTCTTGTACAAGTTTGGGCTTGTTTTAACCTGATCATCGATTTTCTTTGATAACAAATCAGGCAGAGTGACGTTTTCTTCATCTTTAATCCAGTAATCCAATGACTTTGCTTCTGGGGGTAATTGGTTCATTTCGGCTAATGACTCTAAATGCCCTGTGATAGTTTCCTTTGGCGTTTTTTATTGCGTCCTCCATTGAATCACCCGCCGAAAAGTTGCCTATTGTTGTTTCATCGGATGATTATGTTAAGGATATGCAAGACGATGCCATTTTATGCTTTTCTGAGTCTGGAGTTTTAGATTCTAAGATCAGATGGTTGAATTGATTGGGATCCAATATTGCAATGTAACTGGCTAAATAATGGTTACACCCCAAACTGTCAGCTATGTTCAGGCCATCTGGTGGATTGAGTAAGGTCACTTTTGACAGGGATTCATATTCCAGTATGAGTGGAATATGCAGGGGAAGATGTGGAACCAGATCTTTTTCATAGTTGAAGACTTCATAATTGGAGAAATGATTGTCGATATAGGTAACAAATTCATGATTTCCTGGTTTTGGGCTGGCGAACAAACAGGCTTTATGTTTATCACCAAGTAACGGAATATCTCTCATAAGATAAGCTGCAATGGTAGCACCAAGGCTATGACCAAGTATGGTATATGGTGTGTTGATTCCTATGAATTGTGCGATTGCGTTGGAGAATCTGAGATATTGGAGATCACCTTTATACTCAGGATCAACAATAGTAAGTTTTAATGAGTTATAAATACTATAGAAACCCATGCTGACTTTTTGTTCCGGAGTATCTGCCCATGGTGAGGTGAAAACAGGAACAAGGTCATGTAGAGCTTCAAATAGGTTTGAAATATCTGTCCCGCGAATAACAATAATATACTCTTTTGGCGTTTTTTTATTTTCTGCGATATATCCATAACAGACACTAACAGGCAGCATAATTAAAAATTGCTTATTAGTTTTTGGATCTACAGAGAAAGACAGATCATTACCACTAATATAACCGACAAGTTTCCAGCCATCTTCTTCTATACGCGGATCAGGAGGGGGAGTCGGATTGTTGTAATATTGTATGTTCATATCTGCTGCGTACAGTATTAATGATGCCAATTGGGCTTCTTTAGATAGCGTTATGTTATACATAATCTATTTCCTCTTTATTATTGTTGGCTGTGTGTATCATGAACATCTCTGGCATACTGCAATTCGAATATCTTGAGCATAAAAAAATATAAAAGGGTTAATTTAAGCGTATATCATTCTGTCAGAATTTCTGGGAATTTGATCCCACTATGTTTTTGACCAGTAACTAATTAGTAAACTTGTTGAATTAAGGGAACTATCGGGGAAATATTTTCTATTTATCAATATAGAATTAATTAATTACATTTTGTTATATGTAGTTTTGATTTGTTCTTTTAAATCTGCCGCTATGCAGCGTTATCCTTTAGTAATCTGTAAGTATTATTTTTAAATATTACTGAATATTAAGAGGCTAATATGTCAGCACCACGTTCGGTTCTGGAACTGATAGGCAATACACCGTTACTGGAACTGACTCATCTGGACACTGGCCCATGTCAGTTATTTATTAAGTTAGAAAACCAAAATCCAGGTGGTTCTATTAAAGACAGAGTTGCACTCTCAATGATTGAGCAGGCGGAAAATCAGGGGTTACTGAAGCCTGGTGGCACTATCATTGAAGCTACAGCGGGTAATACCGGTATCGGATTGGCGCTGGTTGCTGCTATGAAAGGCTATAAGCTGATCCTGGTTGTGCCGGATAAGATGAGCAAAGAGAAAATATATCACCTGAGAGCACTAGGAACGGATGTTCGTTTGACTCGTTCTGATGTATGTAAAGGGCACCCGGAATACTATCAGGACTATGCATTACATTTGTCAAAGGAAATCAGTGGAGCTTATTATATCGATCAGTTCAATAACTCGTCGAATTCGCTTGCCCATACGACAACGACTGGCCCTGAAATATGGCAGCAAATGGAACATAACGTGGATGCAGTGGTTGTGGGAGTTGGCTCTGGTGGGACACTGGGCGGCTTAAGCCAATATTTCAAGGAAGTTTCTCCTAAGACTGAATTTGTTCTTGCTGATCCCAAAGGCTCTATTCTTGCTGATTACGTTGAATATGGTCACTACGATGAAGCAGGAAGTTGGTTTGTTGAAGGTATTGGGGAGGATTTTATCCCTCCGCTTGGAGATTTCACCCAAATTTGTCATGCCTATCGGATCACGGACGCAGAAGCATTTTCTTGTGCAAGAGAACTACTGCTACAGGAAGGTATCCTTGCTGGTTCTTCTTCAGGAACGTTATTGGCTGCTGCTTTATGCTACTGTCGTGCACAAAAAACACCAAAACGGGTGGTTACTTTAGCTTGTGACAGTGGCAATAAATATTTATCCAAAATGTTCAATGACTACTGGTTATTGGAGCAGGGATTACGTTCACAGCAGAAAGAGAACGATTTAAGCGATTATGTAACGTATCGTTACCGGGATGGTGCGACGGTTTTTGTTTCTCCACAGGATACCTTGCAAACTGCTCATGGGCGAATGCGGTTGTATGACATTTCACAACTTCCTGTGCTTGATAATGGGCAGGTTGTCGGCATCATAGATGAGTGGGATTTGATGCATGCTATTCAGGCTGATTCCCGTAATTTCTCTTTGCCTGTCAGTCAGGCAATGACCAGTCAGGTTAATACTCTTCATAAAAAAGCGCCATTAGAGCAGTTGGTCGCGACTTTTGATGCGGGCCATGTGGCGCTGATTGTTGATGATGGTAATCACTTCATCGGCCTTGTTACCCGTACCGATGTGCTGAACGCATGGCGTCAACAACTCAATTAATCTCTTTCAGGAATAATTTAATGACTAAATTTGATACTAAAAGCGTTCATGCTGGCTACGTCCCTGACCATACTGGTGCTGTAATGCCTGCAATTTATGCAACATCCACTTATGCACAACCAGCACCGGGTCAGCATACAGGATATGAGTATTCCCGCAGTGGTAATCCTACACGTGATGCTTTGGAGTGTGCAATTGCTGAACTGGAAAATGGTAGCCGGGGTTATGCTTTTGGCTCTGGTCTGGCGGCCAGTTCGACTATTCTGGAGTTGCTGGATAAAGACAGCCACATTGTTGCAGTGGATGATCTGTATGGCGGAACCTATCGTTTGCTGGAAAAAGTACGCCGCCGGACGGCTGGTTTGCGCGTTACCTATGTTGAAGCGGGAGATATTGAGGCACTGGAAGCGGCCATTCAACCAGATACCCAAATGATTTGGGTTGAAACACCCACTAATCCGCTACTCAAACTGGCTGATTTAGCGGCGATTGCCCGGATAGCTCAACACCATAAGATTATCAGTGTTGCGGACAATACATTTGCTTCGCCTTATATTCAACGTCCGCTTGATTTAGGGTTTGATATTGTTGTTCACTCTGCGACTAAGTACCTGAACGGCCATTCGGATGTTGTCGCAGGACTTGCGGTGGTAGGTAATAATTCTGAACTGGCAGAGCAGGTTGCTTTTCTGCAAAATTCGATTGGTGGAATTCTTGATCCTTTCAGTAGCTTCCTTGTCCTGCGTGGAATACGGACGTTGGCACTGCGTATGGAGCGACATATCAGCAACGCAGAGAAGATTGCTCATTGGTTAGAGCAGCAACCACAAGTAAAAAAAGTTTTTTATCCCGGTCTTGCCTCCCATCCTCAGCATAAACTGGCAAAACATCAGATGAAAGGGTTTGGTGGTATGATTTCTATCGTGCTGAAAGGTGATAATAATTATACGAACAGGGTGATTAAGGCTCTGAAATTATTTACGCTGGCAGAAAGTCTGGGAGGTGTAGAAAGTCTGATTGGTCAGCCATTTACGATGACTCATGCTTCTATTCCGTTGGAAAAACGTCTGGCGGCAGGTATTACACCACAACTAATTCGTATTTCAGTGGGTATCGAAAATGCGGATGATTTGATTGCAGATTTGTCGCAGGCGCTGGGAACAGAAAATCTGTAGAAAAAATATAAGGTCACAATAAAAAGTCATATGCTGGCTGGGTTTCTCGGTTGGCATTTTTTATCACTATAATTTACCGATTTTGATTAAAATTGCCTGTATCCTCTATCTTGAAATCCATTATTGGGTATAGCGTGCTTGCCTTTTAGTGGTAAAGTATTTTTCAATCCATCCGGATGGGAAGAGATACTACTTTTTCTGAATCAGACGTAAGAGGTGTTTTAGCCGCCTCGTGAACAAAGGAGAATGGTTATGGCTGTTTTAGATATACTCACAATTCCTGATGAGAGATTGAAGCAGAAATGCGTTGATGTCACTCATGTAGAGGATGTTCAAACTCTGATTGATGATATGTTGGAAACAATGTATGACACGGGTAATGGTATTGGGTTGGCAGCTCCTCAAGTGGGGAGAAAAGAAGCTGTGTTAGTCATTGATATTTCACCAGAACGCAATCAACCTCTGGTTTTAATCAACCCTAAAATCGTTGAAAAAGAGCGTCGGGCTATAAATCAAGAAGGATGCTTATCTATTCCCGGATATTACGCAGACGTAGAGCGATTTGAAAAAGTAAAGGTGGAAGCTCTGGATCGGCATGGTGAAGCTATTACAGTGGCAAGTGAGGATTTTTTGTCTATCGTTATGCAGCATGAAATTGACCACCTGCATGGTATTATCTTCATAGATTACTTATCGCCATTAAAAAGACAAATGGCGCTAAAAAAAGTGAAAAAGTATTTGAATAGCAGAGCAAATTAACTGATTGTTACCAGTGAAAATAGTATCTTTAGTTTCATTTCAACACTATTGAATAGTGTGATTTATATATTGGTATTATTTAAATTATTCATTATAAATACATATTAAAAGATTTAAAATCTATACCCAATAGGTTTTGAACTATCGCGGCAATAAAATTGTTTTGGTTTTTGAGTGATTGTTTAGATGGTGAAATAAACAGGGGAGTTATTGTGATTGAGACAAGTGAAATTGTATTTTATCAGCAATCTAATTTTATTATCAGCCTGAGCTTGATAGATACCACTGATGCTAAGGACGGTAATTATGTGATGATGATTGAAGCAGAAGGTATTAATCATTTGAAGGTTTCTTCGGTTAAGACCGGAAATGAAATCAGGTATGCCCACATTCCTTCAATAGCGAGTAGTAATCGAATCACTTGTTCTATTTATATTCAGGACAGGGATAATGGTAGTTATCCTCTGGTTGGAACTATCTATGTTCACTACCATCCATCTTCGGGACATATTGATATTACTGAAATCAAGATATCTCCAAACTCTCTGCTCGACTTAGTTATTGATCAAGTGGATAACACTAAATTTCATTTTATACTGAGAAAAAGGTAATGAATTTGGTTTATTATGCCGAAAGTTAAGCAAGGTGGTCATACCCAGGCCACCGCAGGATTACAATAAATCAGACAAAAAATAATTATGCCATTGTGAATTTAGCGGCAGTTTCTGGTCTTAGCGTATCCATAAATACGAATGGAGCTATATTAAATCTAAGTCAATACGGAATTATGGAAGAACGATATTGGGTATGATTATTAACTGTTTTATCCCCTTCGT
Source organism: Xenorhabdus budapestensis (assembly GCF_017743015.1). NCBI lineage: Bacteria > Pseudomonadati > Pseudomonadota > Gammaproteobacteria > Enterobacterales > Morganellaceae > Xenorhabdus > Xenorhabdus budapestensis. The sequence goes on along the minus strand of NZ_CP072455.1, from coordinate 3,568,297 downwards.
TTTTCAAGTTGTAGTTTTGTTGGCTGCGTTAATCAGATCCTACGAAAAAATGACGGGCCAATAATGGTGCTGTAAAACTTTTCTTTAAATAGAAACCGCGGGGAAGTGTCATAATTGGTTGACCATGTTCACCAATAGCTTCTGTTAATGCCCGGCTATTTGCCGCCTTCGGGCGTAATTGGAGTACTTCACCATAACGGGCGGTAATATTCTCAACTTTACCTAATACAATTAAATCCATTAACTCTTCCCAATCACATCTTAGTAGTTCTTCTTCAACCAAATTTGGGCTCCAGAGGAGTGGAGAACCAATACGACGTTCAGAAAGTGGAATTTCTCTTTCTCCTTCAACAGGCACCCATAGAACACGTGACAATTTGCGTCTGACATGGCAATTTTCCCATGTGATACCACTGTTTCCGGTTAAAGGCGCGACACAGACAAAGGTTGTTTCCAGAGGTGTACCTTTTCTGTCCACCGGGATTGTTTTCAATTCAACACCGATATGTTCGAAATCCTGCTCAGGTTTACTGCCCGCATTTGCGCCCAGATAATATTCAAGCAACATACCTACCCAACCTTTATCACGTTTCAAATTAGGTGGTATAGGGAGATTAGCTTGTGCGGCTAGCTCTCCCATGCTTAAACCTGCCAGAGATTGGGCACGTTCGAGTAATTGCTGTTCATTTTCTGGTGGTACCGGCGGTATGAATTGCATGTTTATAAGATATATTTAATGATGTTCAAAAAATGAACACATGGTTGTGGAAGTTCATTATAAGTTTATTAGTATACTGATTGACTTGATAATAGCATGATATAAAAGATTTTTTCACGTGTATTTTCAGTATTAAAAATAGACTCATTATTATTGTTCACCTATTCCCAGTGATAATAAACAGGATCTTACACCATGTTATCCACAGATTTATGGGATAAGTAGTAAAAAGTGGGATTACTGGTTTGATTTACAGCCTTATCAAAGGTAGTTTTCTACAAAAATAAGCAATTTTTGTTTAACTAAAAGGCATATCCTGTGGATAAATTCACCATTGGTTGATCTTTGCTCAGTGAGAGAAGCGCGAGAAATTGTGATGTATCGCACAGGTTGTGAAAAAGGGAGATATAAACATTAACGTAATGAAAAATAATAGGTATTTATTTAATCTTATAAGACATTGTAAAATGCGAAAGAAAATTATACCTGTCTTACCCCTGACTTTTTCACATACATATCCACAGAAAAAGTGAATAAAATTATCATTGTCAGACTATAATTGTTTATAACTTTGGCTTTTTCTGTGAATTATCCTTTCAGAGGTGTAAGCCATGCAGATTTAAAGTCAAACCATCCAAAAGTGTTCATTTTTACCTCTCTCATACTATCGGCGAGTGTCTGTAGGGTGGTTTCAGGGTTTTTATCCTGATAGTGCTGCCACAAATGGATGAATTGTTGCTGCAAGCGAAGGTTCAGCATAAAAGAGGAACTCCACTGATTTTATCATCAATTTTTATTTCCTTATATTAAACCGATAATAAATCAGATTTAAAGTCATTTATAAGTAGAAAATTCACTTACTAACTCCCGATTTTTTGAGTAATGGTATTTTAGGTTCTGTCGCATTAAGCGGTCATCAGGTAAGCTCCCCTGTTTTTGAGCGAGTCCAGAACGATGTCCCTGATCCGAAACGCGTTTAAACGCCTCCATTATCCTGTCGATATCATGGCCCAATGTGTTCGTTGGTATCTGGCCTACGCCCTGAGCCTGCGCAATCTCGAGGAAATGATGGCGGAGCGGGGGATTGAGGTTGACCACGCTACCATCTCCCGCTGGGTTCATCGACTGGTTCCACTGATTGTCAAACGTTACCGACGCCGGATGCCTGCGGTTGGCGGCCGCTGGCGAATGGATGAAACCGATATCAAAATTAAAGGCCAGTGGCGCTATCTTTACCGGGCGGTGGATTCGGCCGGCAATACGGTAGACTTCCTGTTGACCGCCAACCGGGATGCCGATGCCGCCCGTCGCTTTTTCAACAAGGGCATTCGTCAACACGGACGACCGGGGGTCGTGACCCTCGATAAAAGCGGGGCCAACAAAGCGGCGCTGGCTGGCCTCAATGCGGGCAAGCCGAAGAAAAATCGTATCAAAATTCGGCAAAGCAAATACCTGAATAACCTGATAGAGCAGGATCATCGGCGGATTAAACGGCGTATCCGCCTGATGCTGGGGACAGACCCTGCTGGCGGGCATAGAATTGCTTTGCATGCTCAGCAAAGGTCAGTATGTGCAACAGTACGGGATCTCGATTTCTCCCGCAGAATACTTCTATCTGCTGCTCGCCTAAAAAATAATCACCGCAATTTTTGCTAATTTGCCGTCGTTAATGCGACAGAACCTCCCCATCCGTACCATAGCAAAAATGCAACGCCTCCCCATGTCACAGCTTGCAGCAGAAACGCTGACTGCCCAAGCAAGGCACTACCACCAAAGACTCCTGCCATGATAAGAATAATGTCACTGACAGAACATAATGCTGCACTCATCAAATGAAACCGTTTTTTACTACCCTGCTGCATCACAAAAACATTTTGTGGTCCAAGTGGAATAATCATCGCAGCACTGAGAAAAAAGCCCTGAATCAATGTTGAAAACATGCCAAAAATTCCTAATATTTATTCAATCAGATAAGTTCTATCTGCATATTAGGAAAATTCATTCATTAGTAGAAATGAATATTTCTTATCTATCATTAAAGAAACTTATTGAGCAATTAAAAGGTATTGGAAGAAATAGAGCAGAAAGAGTGACACGCCCAAGCTATTTAAGCAGTGCTGACTTAGTGTGAGAGTACTTCTATTTCTCACACCAAGTATATTGATTATTGATCCGTTTTCTTCTGTAGAGCAACTTGCTGTTGATGCAGATAAACATCCATTTGTGGGAAAGGAATACCAATATTGTGTTTATCCAAAGCTCGTTTGAAGTTTTCCATCAGATCCCAGTAAACGCTCCAAGCATCTCCATTAGTTGTCCACACACGCACAATAAAATTGAGTGATGAGGGTGCCATTTCATGCAACCGAATAGTGACACCTTTCTCATGCTGAATGCGCTTATCAGCTTTGATGACGTCACCCAACACTTTCTTTACTTCATCAATATCAGCGTCATAAGCTACACCGACCATTATCTGAGTACGGCGGTTTGGTTCACGGCTGGTATTGATAATATTGTCCGCAATAATCTTTCCGTTAGGGATCACAATAATACGATCATCCGTAGTACGTAATGTTGTGGAGAAAATTTGTACTTGGACAACCGTTCCTTCTACTGCACCAATAATGACATATTCACCAGTACGGAGTGGACGGAAAATTACCAACAACACACCAGCGGCAAAGTTTGACAGTGAACCCTGTAATGCCAGACCGACAGCCAAACCTGCGGCACCAATAACGGCAATCACAGAGGCGGTCTGAACACCTAATTTTCCAAGCACTGCAACAATAGTAAACGCGATGATGGCATAACGAATTATTGCTGACAAAAAGTCAGAAATAGTCGCATCAATACCACGTAGCGTCATGATTCGTTTCACTGCTTTATTTGCCAGTTTGGCAACAGCCAAACCTACAATCAGAATTAAAATGGCAAACACAATATTCACTGCATATTGGATAAGTAGATTTTGATTACTGACAAGCCAATTAGCTGCCTTACCAATCTCACCTGATAGATTGATCTCTTCCATAAAAGCCTACCTTTTTTGTTGGAACCTGCCGGGAAGAATCTCTTAACAGCATAGGTTCCTGTTTATAAATAAAAAGTCAATACGATGTCACACAAATACGTCACACAAAAGTGATGAAATATCGATTATGGCAGAAAGCTGCCATTGGTTGAACATAAACACTTACCTTTAATTGTTTTGCAAAACAAAATCTCTGTAAATGACCAACATATCGATAAAATCATCTGTACCGCAAAGTGCCAGGCTCTCATTATCATAGTAGCTCATACCCTCTTCCAGCATCTCTGTATCAAACTGGAGTTGATTAGCTCTGATCATAATTTCTTCTTCACTCATTAACAGTGTGTATTCATGACCGTTCAATTGCCACTGACGTTCGCTACCTTTTATATCCGTCAATGCTGAAATTATTTTATCTAGAACCCTCAAATCGCCTTTCACTTCCTCATTCAACCAGTGACCAATAGCTTCATGATCCATTGAGAAATTTGTTATCACCTGACCAGTGACATCCTGCATAAATTCATATTCCATCACATACCTCCACATTTTTGTTATATCAGCCACATCTGGATTTTAAACATTTCCGATTTCCACCTCAGAGGCTGTCCACAAACTGACACAAAATTTGCCACAAAAAACAGACATAAAAAAGGGAGGCCTCCGCCTCCCATGTCTTTGCAATATATTTTTTACACAGCAGTTTGGAAGATCACATCATCTGCTTTTTCGGTATATTGGTTCAATTGATCAAAATTGAGATAACGATAAGTATCTGCCGCTGTTTCATCAACCTTAGCCATGAATTGCAGATACTCTTCTGGCTTTGGCAGACGACCTAGCAATGCAGCCACAGCAGCCAACTCCGCAGATGCCAGATATACATTGGCTCCCGCGCCTAAACGGTTTGGGAAGTTACGCGTAGAAGTGGATACCACCGTCGCTTCATCTGCAACCCGAGCCTGATTTCCCATACACAGTGAACAACCAGGGATCTCAATACGCGCCCCACTCTTACCAAAGACACTGTAATAGCCCTCTTCTGTCAGTTGAGCAGCATCCATTTTCGTTGGAGGAGCAACCCACAGGCGGGTCGGTAACTGGCCTTTATGTTGATCCAGTAACTTACCAGCCGCACGGAAATGACCAATATTCGTCATGCAAGAGCCGATAAATACTTCATCAATTTTATTGTTGGCAACTTCTGATAACAGGCGAGCATCATCCGGATCATTTGGTGCACACAAAATAGGCTCTTTGATGTCATCCAAATTAATTTCAATCACTGCTGCATATTCTGCATCTGCATCTGCTTCCAGTAATTGTGAATCTTTCAACCAATTTTCCATACCGATGATACGGCGCTCTAATGTCCGGCGATCACCATAACCTTCTGCAATCATCCATTTCAGCAATACAACATTGGATTGCAGATATTCAATGATCGGTGCTTTATCCAGTTTGATCGTACAGCCTGCTGCGGAACGTTCTGCGGATGCATCTGCCAACTCAAATGCCTGCTCAACTTTGAGTTCCGGCAAACCTTCAATTTCCAGAATGCGGCCAGAGAAAATATTTTTCTTACCTTTTTTCTCTACAGTCAACAAACCTTGCTGAATCGCGTAGTAAGGAATTGCATGAACCAGATCACGTAAGGTTATACCTGGTTGCATTTTGCCTTTAAAACGAACTAATACAGACTCAGGCATATCCAACGGCATAACCCCCGTCGCAGCGGCAAATGCCACTAACCCAGAACCCGCCGGGAAAGAGATACCGATAGGGAAACGAGTATGAGAATCGCCACCTGTACCTACAGTGTCCGGCAATAACATACGGTTTAACCATGAGTGGATAATTCCATCTCCCGGACGCAGGGATACACCACCACGGTTCATGATGAAATCAGGCAAAGTATGATGAGTCGTCACATCAACAGGTTTTGGATAAGCCGCTGTATGGCAGAATGACTGCATAACCAGATCTGCCGAGAAACCAAGGCAAGCCAAATCCTTCAATTCATCACGAGTCATTGGGCCAGTGGTGTCCTGAGAGCCGACAGAAGTCATCTTCGGTTCACAGTATTCTCCCGGACGGATCCCAGTAGTACCACAAGCACGGCCAACCATTTTCTGTGCCAGCGAGAAACCACGACTGCTCTTCTCAACCGCTTTTGCCTGACGGAAAATATCACTGTGTGGCAATCCTAAAGATTCACGAGCTTTAGCTGTCAGACCACGGCCGATAATTAATGGAATTCGACCGCCTGCGCGTACTTCATCAATCAGTACATCAGTTTTCAGTTCAAACGTCGCCAACACTTCATTAGTATTGTGATGACGAATTTCACCTTTATAAGGGTAGATATCAATAACATCACCCATATTGAGTTTGGAAACATCTACCTCAATCGGCAATGCGCCTGCATCTTCCATTGTGTTAAAAAAGATTGGTGCAATCTTTCCACCCAATACAACACCAGCGCCACGTTTGTTTGGCACAAACGGGATATCTTCCCCCATAAACCACAATACGGAGTTTGTAGCAGATTTACGGGAAGAGCCTGTACCCACTACATCCCCTACATACGCCAGAGGATGGCCTTTTTTATTGAGTTCTTCAATTTGCTTGATTGGGCCAACGGCACCCGCCTGATCAGGCTCGATACCTTCACGGGCGTTTTTCAACATTGCCAGGGCATGTAATGGAATATCTGGACGTGACCACGCATCTGGTGCAGGAGAAAGATCATCGGTGTTAGTTTCACCGGTGACTTTAAAGACAGTAATTGTAATTTTTTCTGCCAGTTCAGGGCGTTCCAGGAACCATTCCGCATCTGCCCATGACTGGATAATTTGTTGAGCATGTGGATTACCTGCTTTCGCTTTTTCTTCCACATCATAGAAACTGTCAAACATCAGCAAAGTATGGGATAACCCCTTCACTGCAATTGGAGCCAATTTTTCATCATCGAGAGCGTCAATCAAAGCATGAATATTGTACCCACCCTGCATGGTTCCTAATAACTCAATGGCTTTTTCCCGCGTAACAAGTGGTGAAGTTGTTTCACCCTTAGCGATCGCAGCAAGGAAACCAGCTTTTACATAGGCCGCCTCATCAACACCGGGGGGAACACGGTTTGTCAGCAGGTCTAACAGAAAATTTTCTTCACCTTGAGTTGGGTTCTTTAGTAATTCGACCAGCGCGGCTGCTTGAGCTGCGTCTAATGGCTTAGGGACGATGCCTTGCGCTGCACGTTCGGCTACGTGCTTGCGGTATTCTTCTAGCACGACTTACTCCTCGCTCTCATTGTCATTTTATATGCCCGGCTGTCTGCATCCGGTAACGATCACCATGAAATGACCATCAAGGATGCCAGGTCAGAGGATTTTGCTCACATAACACTAATAAAATTATGCCGAGCTTCGAGCAATTAGCATACCAAAATTTGAATGGTATGTTAATTCATTCACATAAAATCAACATTGGACCGTGATAAGATTCTGGATATATGAGCTTAAAAGGTGTATTAAAGTACTAAATGCTGTTTGTTGCTATTTTAGCCTAAAAAAGCAATAAATACCGTCAGGCAATAGTAAAAAATACCAAATGTTACACAAAATGCGTCGTCATGGAGGATATTATGCCAAATATCCCAATAAGAAATGATATACCATCTACTTCTCATTTAAGCCCCATCCTTGAAGAAAGAAGTTATCCCGATTATAAAACGATTATCAAAGAAGTTTCCAAAGAAGGCATGATATCAGCACTGAACGGGTTAAAGCGAAATGAGGCTTTGGCTCACCCCGATATGAGAAGACACCAATCATTTATTAACACGGCAAATTCAATAAACAATATTTATACTAATGCAAGTATCGGAGGAAATATAAATACGCATCGTTATTTTGTCTGTTTTTGTGCTCCTGAACCGGTTGGCATCATGATATTCATTCCAGCATCGTCAGTAATTTCATACGATACCGCTGATCTAATAGGATATATATTGACCTATCCCGGCGGTCAAGGATATGGAAGTTTACTGATTGAACATGCGGTGAATTTTTCCATTTCGTTAAATCATTCAGGCATATTGAAACTCTACGCTGAGCGCTATGCCATACCGATTTATCAACGATTATGTTTTGTATTTACAGGCAATTCTAATTTTGGAGCCGTTGAAATGCGTTTGGACCCTAGAATAAGCAATCGCTGGAGTGTTATCCCTAATGGCTATCGATTAACTAAATCCCGCTCTTTATTTAATTGGCAATGCCATATATTGTAAGTAACGGCTCCCATCTTTGGAAGCCGTTTAATATCTTTGCTAACCTACTGCAAAGTATAAAGAATTATTTCTTTTTCTTCGCCTTAGGGTTTGGCAAGTCAGTGATGCTGCCTTCGTACATTTCCGCAGCCATACCGATTGATTCATACAGTGTTGGGTGAGCATGAACAGTCAGAGCAATATCTTCTGCATCACAACCCATTTCGATAGCCAGACCAATTTCACCCAGCAGTTCGCCACCGTTAGTACCAACAACAGCACCACCGATAATACGATTGGTTTCTTTATCGAAAATCAGTTTAGTCATACCATCTGAACAGTCAGATGCGATCGCACGACCAGAAGCAGCCCATGGGAAAGTCGCAGTTTCGTAACTGATGCCCTTCTCTTTTGCTTCTTTCTCAGTCAAACCAACCCATGCAACTTCTGGTTCAGTGTACGCGATAGATGGAATAACTTTTGGATCGAAGTAATGTTTTTTACCAGAGATAACTTCTGCTGCAACATGACCTTCATGAACACCTTTGTGTGCCAACATTGGCTGACCAACGACATCACCGATAGCGAAGATATGAGGTACGTTAGTGCGCATTTGCTTATCAACATGGATAAAACCACGGTCATCTACAGCAACACCCGCTTTGCCAGCATCGATCAGTTTACCGTTTGGTACACGGCCGATAGCAACCAGAACCGCATCATATCGCTGAGGTTCTGCTGGTGCTTTTTTACCTTCCATTGTCACGTAGATGCCATCTTCTTTAGCTTCTACAGCGGTCACTTTAGTTTCCAGCATCAGGTTGAATTTCTTGCTGACACGCTTAGTGAACACTTTAACAACGTCTTTGTCCGCAGCAGGAATAACCTGATCGAACATTTCCACCACGTCGATCTGAGAACCCAGAGCGTGGTAAACAGTACCCATTTCCAGGCCGATAATACCCCCGCCCATAACCAACAAGCGTCCCGGAACAGTTTTCAGTTCCAGTGCATCGGTAGAATCCCATACGCGAGGGTCATCATGTGGAATGAATGGCAGTTGAATTGGGCGTGAACCCGCTGCGATAATGGCATTATCAAAATTAATCGTTGTTGTGCCGTTCCCGCCTTCTACTACCAGAGTGTTAGCACCTGTAAATTTACCAACACCGTTAACAACGTTAACTTTACGGCCCTTAGCCATGCCGCCCAGACCACCTGTCAACTGGGAAATAACTTTTTCTTTCCAGAGACGGATTTTATCAATATCAGTTTGTGGCTCACCAAACACGATACCGTGTTGTGACAGCGCTTTTGCTTCTTCAATCACTTTTGCAACGTGAAGCAATGCTTTAGATGGGATACAACCCACATTAAGGCAAACACCACCTAGAGTAGAGTAGCGCTCAACCAGAACGGTATCCAAACCTAAATCTGCACAACGGAAAGCAGCAGAATACCCTGCCGGGCCTGCTCCAAGCACCACTACCTGGGCTTTAATTTCAGTACTCATCATGACCTCTTAATTATTTGTCCGGCGGGTCAGACGAAAAAAACATATTCCACCGGGACGTACACACCGCGAGCAGTTTACAGAATTGTAAATAACCTGAAAAGCGCGTAAACGTGACAGAAATCGCAACCTGCCAGATGCAAGTATAAAATACCTGTCACGATCATAATTATTAGGCCGGCATATTTACCGGCCTTCGCATTACATCACCAGATGGCGAATATCGCTCATCAATTGATTAATGTAAGTGATGAAACGAGCACCATCTGCACCATCGATCACACGGTGGTCGAAAGACAGAGACATAGGCAGAATCAGACGAGGAACGAATTCCTTGCCATTCCAGACCGGCTTCATAGAAGAACGGGACAGCCCCATAATTGCCACTTCTGGTGCGTTCACGATTGGTGCAAAACCAGTTGTACCGATACCACCCAGGCTTGAGATAGTAAAGCAACCACCCTGCATATCGGAAGCAGTCAGCTTACCAGCACGCGCTTTCTTAGATACTTCTGCCAGTTCTCTTGATAGTTCAACGATGCCTTTCTTATTAACATCTTTGAATACAGGAACAACCAGACCGTTAGGTGTATCAACCGCGATACCGATGTTAACGTATTTTTTCAGGATCAGCTTCTGGCCATCTTCGGAGATAGAGCTGTTAAAGCGAGGCATTGCTTCCAGTGCTTTCGCAGCCGCTTTCATAACGAATACCAGCGGAGTGATCTTCACGCCAAGCTGTTTCTTCTCAGCTTCTTTGTTCTGTTGCTTACGGAATTCTTCAACCTCAGTGATATCCGCTTCATCGAACAGGTTAACGTGAGGGATCATTACCCAGTTACGGCTCAGGTTAGCACCGGAGATTTTCTGGATACGGCTCATTTCAACTTCTTCGATTTCACCAAACTTGCTGAAATCAACTTTCGGCCAAGGCAGCATACCCGGCAGACCACCACCCGCAGGTGCTGCTTCTGCACGTTTGATTGCATCTTTCACGTAAGCCTGAACATCTTCACGCAAGATACGACCTTTACGGCCCGTCCCTTTTACTTTAGCCAGATTTACGCCAAATTCACGTGCCAGACGACGAATAACTGGAGTCGCATGAACGTAAGCATCGTTTTCTGCAAACTCACTTTTGCCTTCTGCTGGCTGGCTGGTTACTGGCGTTGGTGCTGCTTTCGCAGATTCCGCCGCAGGAGCCGGAGTCGCTGCTGGAGCTGCCGCAGGTGCTGTATCGGCAACTTCGAATACCATAATCAGGGAGCCGGTTTTTACTTTATCGCCAGCTGCGATTTTGATCTCTTTCACTGTACCCGCAAATGGAGCCGGAACTTCCATAGAAGCCTTATCACCTTCAACGGTGATCAGTGACTGCTCTTCAGTGATGGCGTCACCGACTTTTACCATGATTTCGGTAACTTCAACTTCATCACCACCGATATCTGGTACAGCAACTTCTTTGCTTTCAGCCGCTACAAACGCCGCTGCTGTAGCCGCTACAAGCGCTACTGCCGGAGCCTCTTCCTGCTGTACTGGTGCAGCTTCTGCTACACCAGTTGCGGATTCAAAAATCATGATCAGTTTGTCGGTTTCAACTTTATCGCCAACCGCAACTTTGATTTCTTTAACCACCCCCGCCTGTGGAGATGGAACTTCCATGGAGGCCTTATCACCTTCAACAGTGATCAGTGACTGTTCTGTTTCTACTGTGTCACCAACGTTCACCAGAATCTCGGTAACTTCAACTTCATCTGCACCAATATCAGGTACGTTAATTTCGATAGACATTAATCTTTACCTCTTATGCCAGACGTGGGTTAACTTTTTCTGGATTGATGTTGTATTTTTTGATTGCTTCTTCAACCACTTTCACATCAACTTTGCCACGTTTAGCCAATTCACCCAGAGCAGCAACGACCACGTAAGAAGCATCAACTTCAAAGTGATGACGCAGGTTTTCACGACTGTCAGAACGACCGAAACCGTCAGTACCCAATACGCGGAATTCACTTGCTGGTACGAAGTTACGAACCTGCTCAGCAAACAGCTTCATGTAGTCAGTAGAAGCGACTGCCGGTGCGTCGTTCATGATCTGAGCAATGTAAGGAATGCGTGGTTCTTCTGATGGATGCAGCATGTTCCAGCGCTCACAATCCTGACCATCGCGAGCCAGTTCAGTGAAGGAAGTTACGCTGTAAACGTCAGCACCAATATCATACTCGTCAGACAGGATCTTAGCTGCTTCACGAACGTGACGCAGGATAGAACCAGAGCCCAGCAACTGAACTTTACCTTTTGCGCCTTCCATGCATTCCAGCTTGTAGATACCTTTACGGATACCTTCTTCAGCGCCTTCAGGCATTGCTGGCATGTGGTAGTTTTCGTTCAGGGTAGTAATGTAATAGTAGATATTTTCTTGTTTTTCACCATACATACGCTCCAAACCATCATGCATGATGACAGCTACTTCATAAGCGAACGCTGGATCGTAAGAGATACAGTTAGGGATAGTCAGAGACTGAATATGGCTGTGACCATCTTCGTGCTGTAAACCTTCACCGTTCAGCGTTGTACGGCCAGAAGTACCACCGATCAGGAAACCACGAGCCTGCTGGTCACCCGCGGCCCAACACAGATCACCGATACGCTGGAATCCGAACATGGAGTAGTAGATGTAGAACGGGATCATTGGCAGATTGTTGGTACTGTATGAAGTTGCAGCAGCCAGCCAGGATGACGCAGCACCCAGCTCATTGATACCTTCTTGCAAGATCTGGCCTTTAGAATCTTCTTTATAGTACGCAACCTGCTCACGGTCTTGCGGAGTATACTGCTGACCATTCGGGCTGTAGATACCGATCTGACGGAATAGACCTTCCATACCGAAAGTACGTGCTTCATCAGCAATGATTGGAACCAGACGATCTTTGATCGACTTATTCTTCAGCATGATATTCAGTGCACGAACGAAAGCGATAGTGGTAGAAATTTCTTTAGATTGTTCTTCCAGCAGAGAGCTGAAATCTTCCAGAACTGGGATATCCAGTTTTTCGTCGAAGTTAACACGACGGCTTGGCAGGTAACCACCCAGTGCATTACGACGCTCATGCAGATATTTAGATTCTTCAGAGTCTTTGTCGAAAGTCACGTATGGCAGGTTTTCAATTTGCTCATCAGATACAGGCACATTGAAACGATCACGGAACTGACGAACGCCTTCCATGTTCATTTTCTTAACCTGGTGAGCAATGTTTTTACCTTCAGCGGTATCACCCATGCCGTAACCCTTGATAGTCTGAGCCAGAATTACAGTTGGTTTACCTGTAGTTTTCTGCGCTTTTTTCAGTGCAGCGAAAACTTTCTTAGGATCGTGACCACCACGGTTCAGAGCCCAGATTTCGTCATCAGTCATGTCTTTGACCAATTCCGCAGTTTCTGGGTAACGGCCGAAGAAGTGCTCACGAACATACGCGCCATTTTTGGACTTGAATGTCTGGTAGTCGCCATCCAGAGTTTCATTCATCAGTTGAACCAGTTTACCGCTGGTATCTTTACGCAGCAGTGCATCCCAACGCTCACCCCACAGGACTTTCAGTACTTGCCAGCCAGCACCGTCGAAAATGCCTTCCAGTTCATTAACAATTTTACCGTTACCGGTTACTGGACCATCAAGACGTTGCAGGTTACAGTTGATGATGAAGACTAGGTTGTCCAGCTTTTCTCGAGTTGCGATAGTGATCGCACCTTTGGATTCTGGCTCATCCATCTCGCCATCACCCAGGAAAGCATAGACAGTTTGTTTAGAAGTATCTTTCAGGCCACGGTGTTCCAGATATTTCAGGAATTTAGCCTGATAGATAGCAGAAATTGGCCCCAGACCCATTGAAACAGTCGGGAACTGCCAGAAATCAGGCATCAATTTTGGATGTGGGTAAGAAGACAAACCATTACCGCCAATTTCCTGACGGAAATTGTTCATCTGCTCTTCAGTCAAACGACCTTCAAGGAATGCACGTGCATAAACGCCTGGAGAAATGTGACCCTGGAAGTAAACCAAGTCGCCACCATCATTCTCATTACGAGCACGGAAGAAGTGGTTAAAACAAACTTCATAAACAGTAGCGGAAGACTGGAATGAAGCCATGTGACCACCCAGTTCTAGATCTTTCTTGGATGCACGCAGAACGGTCATGATCGCATTCCAGCGAATAGCAGAACGAATGCGACGCTCCAAATCCAGATTACCAGGGTAAGCCGGCTCATCCTCAACCGGAATAGTGTTGATGTAATCACGGTTTGCAGTACCAGCCGCAACGTTAACGCCACCTTTACGTGCTTCGTTCAAAACCTGATCAATCAAGAATTGAGCGCGTTCAACACCTTCTTCACGGATGACCGATTCGATCGCCTGTAACCAATCGCGAGTTTCGATCGGATCCACGTCATTTTTCAAAATATCTGACATGGTGTGTTCCTTATCTGTTATCTATTTCTAATGGTTGTTTTGGAGCCTATCTTCTGGTCATACCCTTTGACATTCAGTCAGTCATGACCGGAAGATAGGCCCTGCTATATGTTGCCGCTAAAACCCTTAAATAAAGAGCTAACGACTGTACAGACGCAGCAGCCAGGATCTGTACAGTCAAGTTTAGAATCTATCCCATTTGGGAGTTGTATTAATCCATGACGACCCGGGGGATAGGCTCTTAGTCCTGATGTTGTTGGAGCCGTCTTAGTGAGCGCTCACGACGAGTATGCTCACGAGTCAGATCCAATAAAACTTCTTCTATAAAAGACAAATGGCGATATGAAGCTTCACGAGCTTTTTCCGGCTCTCTCGCCATTATTGCGTGAAAAATATCTGCCCTATGGTTACTCACTGCCGCCAGCATTTCTTTACGGGTATAAATGAATTCGAAATTACGCCGGATATTCTGTTCCAGCATCGGGATCATACAACGCAATAAATGCAGCAATACCACGTTATGGGCTGCTTCTGTGACAACGAGTTGATATTGCAGGACAGCATCTGATTCCGCATTGATATCCCCGCTTTGTTGTGCTTCTTGGATAGCAAAGTGATTTTTCTCAATACGTTTAAAATCTTCATCCGTTCCCCTGAGAGCAGCGTAATAAGCTGCAATACCTTCCAGCGCATGGCGCGCTTCCAGGAGATCAAATTGTGATTCTTGATTCTCTGCAATAAGTTGGGCGAGTGGATCACTGAAACTTTGCCAGAGATTATTCTGTACAAACGTTCCTCCACCCTGACGACGGAAAAGAAAACCTTTAGCTTCCAGTTTTTGGATGGCTTCGCGTAATGAAGGGCGTGATACTTCGAACTGCTTCGCCAGTTCACGCTCAGGCGGAAGTTTTTCTCCAGGACGTAATGAGCCTTCGAGAATGAGGTGTTCAAGACGTTGCTCAATCACATCTGATAACTTTGGTTGGCGAATTTTGCTATAAGCCATATTTGCTGTAAGCCATTCAGTAAGTAAACGTTACTTTCGAACTATTTCTATGTGAATTAGTTATTTGAACTATGCCCTGTTTGGCAGGGTATTCAGACTAACTTCCAGACAATCAACCTCATTCAATTGACTTCATTTAGTCGTAGTCGGGATTTAGTCAATTGGTAATACCAATTTAGAATACAGGCCATAAAGTAACAAAGTATTGATTAGCTGTCTATAAAGACCTTGGGCTAAATCATAAAAACCTGCAAATTTTAACAAATTATTTTAATTTTTATCAGAAAATTATAACTAAACGGGACTTTTAGACAATAAAATAGGTTAGCATTAAAGGGCAGAACGCAAATTCATTATCTATTGTTATAATTTATTTAGTATATCAATTCATTCGTTTATTTATTATTTAAATTTATACATTATTATTAGTTTGTAACACATAGTGAAAGAGGAAAGGGATATATTCTCTTAACATAACAGCAGCACAATCATGTTATTGGTAAGATTTCCAATGGTTAATTCCCAATCATAACTAAAGAATCACTACTGTATTTTCGATATACATAATCAATATACTGGATAGATTGCGAGCTACATATTCAAGTTACACAGCAGTGGCAAATGAATGGTTAGGAAAAACAGCAAGACATTTTGAACGCAATACCCTCCCCTCAGGAATAACAAGAATGTTATGGATATTTTCTTCAAGTGGTCACACCAAGTTCCAACTCAGGGAATATTCCAATTTTTCAGGATGAAAAACTATTAAGGATGAATAGGTTCAGGCTAATTTGATATGTACCAATAGATTTTAAGTTGCATCACTGTAGCAAGTGAATGCTCACAGCCATCAAAGAAGCAACCTGAAAGATGGACGGTATAAAGCTCCTTTTCATGCAATTCCCGCCATAATATGTCAAACCTGACACTGGCGGGAGTTTTTTTGTGTTACGCCCCAAAGTGACTGTTCTTGACCCTATCAAAAGTTTACAGCGTCTTTCGCTAAGCTTATATACCCACTCATTTCTCAACTAGGCTAACGTCCCATAAATCGTCAATAAGGCAACAATGATCACAATGGTAAATGTTGCTTTTTTCGCGATTTTCACTGCTGCAAGGGGGGTATTCAAAAGATCCAGATGAGGTTCCTTACTCAATGCAAATTGTGCCAATTGACTGACCACCTTATATTGGGATGTCCGCAAGTCACTAAGTGATGCAATCCAGGCAGGTAATGCCTTTTCGCCATGTCCCAACAGAGCATAAGCTATACCCGCCAAACGCGCAGGGATCCAATCCAGACAATTTAATAGCGCATCAACCCCTGATTGAGCACGCTGTACGGTAGTCCCATATCGTGCTGACCATCCTTGATAAGCCCTCAAAAAACCATACCCCATCAAAATTGCCGGGCCAAATTTACCCATCACGACTAACCAGAAAATTGGAGCAAGATAGTAACGGAAATTAATCCAGATTAACGCGTTCTGTATTTCACACAATCGTTCATCTTTTGTTGTATTCGATGGAATTCCTTGCCCCATTGTCAAATGGGTAAGATGCATATTTTGCTGATCTAAATCATCAATACGCACGGCTCGGAGATATTCACGATAACTATGACGCAAAGAACCCGCACCAACACATAACAAACTAATCATGATGCACAATAAAATTGCCGGCATACCAAAAGCCACTGTGCTCAAAACCTCAATGAGCTTCCAGGTCAAAAAAACAACCACAAGGGTCATCCCTAAACTTACCCACAGTGAATATAATTTTACTCTGGCAAAAAAAGGTGCCAGATAATGTTCCAGCTGCCAATGGTCTCCCATTTTAAAAATGCGTTCCCATGCCAGTATTAACAATAGAATAAAGAGGGTCATCCAATTCGCTCCTTCAATAATTGCCGATAATATTCCCAGTAAAAATAAGGCCCTGGGTCGGTTTTTCTACCCGGTGCGATATCACTGTGCCCTGTAATATTGTTACGAATATCAGGGTATTGTTTGATAATTAGCTGAGTCACTTCCACCAACTTAAAGTATTGGATTTCAGTGAATGGTTCGTAATCCGTCCCTTCCAACTCAATACCTATTGAAAAATCATTGCACGTTTCACGATCACAATAACAGGAAACACCCGCATGCCAAGCTCTTTTATCGAAAGGAACATACTGTACAACTTCACCATCCCGGCGAATCGGTTCTGTCGCATTAACGACGGCAAATTAGCAAAAATTGCGGTGATTATTTTTTAGGCGAGCAGCAGATAGAAGTATTCTGCGGGAGAAATCGAGATCCCGTACTGTTGCACATACTGACCTTTGCTGAGCATGCAAAGCAATTCTATGCCCGCCAGCAGGGTCTGTCCCCAGCATCAGGCGGATACGCCGTTTAATCCGCCGATGATCCTGCTCTATCAGGTTATTCAGGTATTTGCTTTGCCGAATTTTGATACGATTTTTCTTCGGCTTGCCCGCATTGAGGCCAGCCAGCGCCGCTTTGTTGGCCCCGCTTTTATCGAGGGTCACGACCCCCGGTCGTCCGTGTTGACGAATGCCCTTGTTGAAAAAGCGACGGGCGGCATCGGCATCCCGGTTGGCGGTCAACAGGAAGTCTACCGTATTGCCGGCCGAATCCACCGCCCGGTAAAGATAGCGCCACTGGCCTTTAATTTTGATATCGGTTTCATCCATTCGCCAGCGGCCGCCAACCGCAGGCATCCGGCGTCGGTAACGTTTGACAATCAGTGGAACCAGTCGATGAACCCAGCGGGAGATGGTAGCGTGGTCAACCTCAATCCCCCGCTCCGCCATCATTTCCTCGAGATTGCGCAGGCTCAGGGCGTAGGCCAGATACCAACGAACACATTGGGCCATGATATCGACAGGATAATGGAGGCGTTTAAACGCGTTTCGGATCAGGGACATCGTTCTGGACTCGCTCAAAAACAGGGGAGCTTACCTGATGACCGCTTAATGCGACAGAACCTTAAAACCTGTCAGTTATCTGAGCGGAGGTGAACAACTTAAGGTAGCTCTTGCTTGTCTATTTTGTGGGCCTTCCGCACCAGCTTTGCTGCTGTTGGACGAGCCGGATAATCATCTGGATATTGAGTCACTAGAGTTACTTCAGCAAGCACTACATGATTATACTGGTGCCATGGTATTGATTTCTCATGACGATCAGTTTCTTGAGAATGTTGGCAATATGCAGGAACAAGTACTGGGGAAATAAGTTCTTAGAATTAGGTAAAGTAGCCAGCGAGAATGAATCGCTGGCTGTTTATGACTAATTTTAATTATAAACGACCGTGACAATGTTTATATTTTTTGCCTGAACCACATGGACAAGGATCATTACGCCCGACTTTACTGGCACCGCTTGCCATTTGTGCTTCGGCTTCTGACATCAAAGCACCTTGCTCAATTTCATGGCTTAAATGCTGTTGCCTTGCCAGACGTTCTGCTTCCGCACGACGCTGCTGCTCAAGTGCTTCCACTTCTTCCGGCATTCTGACCTGAACTTTGCTCAAAGTGCTGATCACTTCGTATTTCAATGATTCCAGCATATTGGCAAACATAGCGAAGGATTCGCGCTTATATTCCTGTTTTGGATCTTTCTGCGCATAGCCACGTAGGTGAATACCTTGACGCAGGTAATCCATCGCAGCCAAGTGCTCCTTCCACAATGTATCCAGCGTTTGCAACATGATGCCTTTTTCAAAATTACGCATCATTTCTGCACCGACAATTTCTTCTTTCTGTTTGTAAAGTTCAATTGCCTGCTCAAGAATACGCTCACGCAACGTTTCTTCATGCAGCTCTGGCTCTTTATCCAGCCACTCTTTTATAGGCAGAGCCAAATCAAAGTCGTTGACCAAACGTTCCTGCAAGCCAGACACATCCCACATCTCTTCCAGAGATTGAGGTAGAATATAAGCATCAATAGTGACTTTGAAAACATCTTCACGGATGCTGGAAATAGTTTCGCTGACATCGCTCACATCGAGCAAATCGTTACGTTGTGCATAAATCGCGCGACGTTGATCATTGGCAACATCATCATATTCCAACAATTGCTTACGGATATCGAAGTTACGGCTTTCGACTTTACGCTGAGCATTTGCAATGGCTTTGGTCACCCACGGATGTTCAATGGCTTCACCCGGCTGCATACCCAGTTTGCGCATCATTCCTGTAACACGCTCAGAAGCAAAAATACGCATCAGAGAGTCTTCCATTGACAGATAGAAGCGTGAAGAACCCGCATCCCCCTGACGTCCAGCACGACCACGCAGCTGATTATCAATACGACGTGATTCATGGCGCTCTGTGCCAATAATATGCAAACCGCCTGCTACCAGTACAGCATCATGACGCTCTTGCCATGCTGCCTTGATTTGTTCGATTTTCTCTTCCGTAGGTTCTTCCAGCCTGGCAATCTCTGCCTGCCAACTTCCCCCCAGCATGATATCTGTACCACGTCCTGCCATGTTAGTTGCGATAGTTACAGTACCTGCCTGTCCGGCCTGTGCGATAATGTCAGCTTCCATTGCATGGAATTTCGCATTCAGAACGTTATGCTCAATGCCTGCGTTGGTCAGTGCATTGGAAACCAGCTCTGATTTCTCAATTGAGATAGTTCCCACCAATATCGGCTGACCGTTACTTGTACGATCCTTGATGTCTTCTATGATCGCATCAATTTTTTCCGCTTCAGTCATGTAAACCAAATCAGGTAAATCCTGGCGGATCATCGGACGGTTTGTCGGTACAACAATGGTATCTAGTTTGTAAATAGAACTGAATTCAAAGGCTTCAGTATCCGCAGTACCTGTCATACCCGCCAATTTTTCATACAGACGGAAGTAATTCTGGAATGTAATGGAAGCCAGCGTTTGGTTCTCATTCTGGATTTCAACACGCTCTTTGGCTTCTACTGCCTGATGCAGGCCATCAGACCAACGGCGCCCTTGCATGGTACGCCCAGTATGTTCATCAACAATGATGACTTCACCATCTTTGACGATATAGTCCACATCACGGGTAAACAGCACATGAGCACGCAATGCTGCGGTAACATGGTGCATCAGCATAATGTTGGTCGGTGAATACAAAGATTCACCTTCATCCATCAACTTAGCATTCACCAAAAGTTCTTCAATCAGAACCAGACCACGCTCAGTAAGGTTAACCTGACGTGTTTTTTCATCAACAGAGAAATGACCTTCTCCCTGAAAGGTATCTGAATCTTCTTTTTCCTGGCGGATTAATTTAGGGATCAGTTTGTCAACTTTAATGTAGAGCTCAGAACTGTCTTCCGCTGGCCCGGAAATAATCAATGGAGTACGAGCTTCATCAATTAGGATGGAGTCAACTTCATCCACCAACGCATAATGCAGTTTGCGCTGTACACGCTCTTCCGGACTAAATGCCATGTTGTCGCGCAGATAGTCAAAACCGTATTCGTTATTGGTGCCATAAGTAATATCTGCCGCATAGGCTGCACGTTTGGCCGGAGCTGGCATACCCGGCAAATTGATGCCAACACTCAGACCCAAAAATTCAAACAACGGTCGGTTATTCTCAGCATCACGTTGCGCCAGATAGTCGTTCACGGTAACAACATGAACACCACGTCCACTCAACGCATTCAGATAAGCAGGCAACGTTGCTGTCAGAGTTTTACCTTCACCAGTACGCATCTCGGCAATACAACGCTCATTGAGTACCATACCGCCCAACAATTGCACATCAAAGTGACGCATGCCAAATACACGCTTACTGGCTTCACGAACCGTGGCAAAAGCTTCCGGCAGGATCTTATCCAGTGATTCTCCTTCTTTGAGTCGGGCACGGAATTGATCAGTTTTTACTTTCAGCTCTTCATCTGACAGCTTTTCAAAATCAGGCTCCATACGATTGATAACATCAACCACTTTACTCAACCGACGCAAAGTGCGGTCATTACGGCTACCAAAAATCTTAGTAAGTAATTTAATCAACATAATTAATACATCTCAGATAAGGCCACAGTTGCAGCCAACCAATTGTGTCTTTTATGACTAGTATTTCATGACTGCCCTATTCATTTAGACATCAGGCAATCGCATTAAGATAAAGACTATGGTTAGCCACAGGCCCAGCCCGAATACCTTGAATTTGAGCAACCCAAAGCGCTGGTGTATGGATGTCAGGAGAGATTGCCGCCAAAACTGCAACATCAACCGCAGATTCAAATCGGATTGGTGCTTGTATCAGCATAGCATGTAACGTATCCAGCATTAGCTGTTGCATGAATGGCATGGCAATTCGGATACTTTCTTTTGCTTCTTCGTGCCTGACAGGTTCAGTAATAGAAAAAGCAAAAGAAAGTCGACGAATAACATTGCGAACAGTATGTTGCTGCCAATAATTTAAGTAATTAGAAGGTTGACGCCAAGAATTTTGTAATTGAAACAAATGTTCAAATGACGAAAGCACCTGATTGTGTTTTCTCTGAGCAGATGAAGTATTCGTATGGAGAATATTTTCTGTCACACTTGCCAGAGCAGGAGGCACACCAATTCCTGTGGCGACCATGCCCAGTAAAAGGCGAGACCAAAAATAACGCCTACCAAATTGTCGCCAAAGATTTAAAATACTCATTATCCCTTCATTAATAAATACGGAACCATCTTCATTATGCGAGATAGCCGCCCACAATCACTAGAAACGTTGTTGTCTGAACCATTGTTTGAAAATGCAGCAACGGCTGGCAAAAGCCCACTTCAAACCATTCAACGGCATGCCATTGCATTACTGAAACTCAATCGTACCGTCCTCAGTTTGCTTCCGGTACAACTACGTCCCTGGTGCCGGGTCGCAAATTATCGTAAACAAATTCTGGTACTGGAAGCAGGTAATGCCAGTTGGAAAACCAGACTTTACTATGAAATCCCTATCTTACTCTCAGCCCTAAGATGCGAAATTCTACCATCTTTATCCTCTATCGACATCAGGATTAATCCATCATTAATGGTTAAAAGTCGTAATAATGGACAGAATGTCGAAAAAATTTCAGCAAAAAAACTTAATAATGATAATCGGGATTTACCAATACGCCAGTTAAGCCATGAAAGTGCAGAAACATTGAAGATATTGGCTGAACACTGCCCTGAAAAATTGAAAAGGAAATTGGAACGATTGGCTGCGCTGGCCGGAGAGAGTACCAGTACAGCCAAGATGAAGGACTAGCGCTGAATAAAAAACATCAGCGAGAGAAGTGTAATAGATAACATAACCCACTGATGAATCATAAGAATATTCTCAATACATGTTTTATCAATAACGTCTGTATTAATAACATTTGTATTAATATGCCAACACTGTAGATGGAGCACGGAAAGCCAACGGCATTTCAGTTTCATCTTCAAATGTGACAAATTCCCAAGCACTTTCTTGTGCCAGAACTGCTTGCAGCAATTTATTGTTCAATGCATGACCTGATTTAAACGCAGTAAATGCGCCGATGATGTTATAACCACACATAAATAAATCACCGATGGCATCCAACATCTTATGTCGGACAAACTCATCTTCAAAACGCAAGCCATCTTCATTGAGTATGCGGTAGTCATCTACCACAATTGCGCAATCAAAGCTGCCACCTAAGCACAAGCCCTGAGATTGCAGATACTCAATGTCACGCATAAATCCAAAAGTACGCGCACGACTAATCTGACGAACAAAAGAGTCCGCAGAGAAATCCAGGCTATAACGCTGAGAGCTGGAGTCAATAGCGGGATGTTTAAAATCAATGGTAAAATCCAGACTAAAACCGTGATATGGTACTAATTCAGCCCATTTATCACCATCTTCCACGCGTACTGTATCTTTCATGCGCACAAATTTTTTCGCAACGCTCAGTTCTTCAATACCTGCATCCAACAACAGGAAAACAAATGGGCTGGCACTACCATCCATAATTGGAATTTCTGGTGCATCAACTTCAATAATAATGTTATCGATACCCAGACCCGCCAATGCCGCATTCAAGTGCTCAACGGTTGAAATCCGCACATTCTGTTCATTTACCAGACAAGTGCAGAGCATAGTATCACGCACGGATTTGGCATCTGCCGGAAAATCTACCGGAGGATTCAAGTCAGTACGACGATAGATGACCCCGGTATTAGCCGGTGCTGGACGCATTGTCAATGTGACTTTTTTACCGGTGTGCAAACCGACCCCTGTCGCCTGAACAATACGCTTTAATGTCCTTTGTTTGATCATCGTTTATATCTCGCAATGTTACCGATCCTGCCAACCACTATAAAATATGATTGGCAGAATATTTTAGCACAAAAAGCGGAGAAACCAATTTTTTAGCTATCAATCAGCCTGCTTACGCAAAAATGCCGGAATATCTAGATAATCAGGTTCCTTACTTGTTTGTGTATTTTGATCATTGACCACTTTTGCAGCCGGTTTATTCTCATCAGACAATGACGACATTCCACCAGGCATCTGCTGGTAACGACGATCCAATGTATTTGATTGAGATGATTTGTTGTTAGTCACCAGCGTAATTTCAGGACGTTTATCCATCCCAATACCAGTAGCCACAACAGTGACACGCAGCTCATCATTCATATCTGGATCCAGTGACGTACCGATAACCACTGTCGCATTGTCAGAAGCAAATGCACGGATGGTATTACCGACCGTTTCAAATTCATCCAGACGCAAATCAAAACCTGCTGTAATGTTGACCAGAACACCACGCGCTCCGGACAAATCAATATCTTCCAGCAATGGGCTGGAGATGGCCATTTCAGCCGCTTCTTCTGCTCGATCTTCACCTTGTGCAATACCTGAGCCCATCATGGCATAACCCATTTCAGACATCACGGTACGAACGTCAGCGAAGTCAACATTCATCAATCCGGGGCGGGTGATCAGTTCAGCGATACCCTGAACCGCACCTTTCAGTACGTCATTGGCTGCACCAAATGCATCCAACAAGGAGATACCACGCCCTAATACTTTCAGTAACTTGTCATTTGGAATGGTAATCAATGAGTCCACATGTTTGGATAGCTCAGTGATACCTTGTTCCGCGAAGGCCATACGTTTCTTGCCTTCAAAATTAAATGGCTTGGTAACAACAGCAACAGTCAAAATACCAAGTTCTTTGGCAATCTCAGCCACAACAGGAGCAGCACCAGTTCCTGTACCACCGCCCATACCGGCAGCGATAAACACCATGTCGGCTCCTTCCAGTGCAGTACGCAATGATTCGCGATCTTCTTCCGCCGCTGTACGACCGACTTCAGGGTTTGCACCAGCGCCTAATCCTTTTGTAATGCCGTTGCCAATCTGGATAGTCTGACCGACAGCTGTTTTGCGCAATGCTTGAGCATCAGTGTTAACCGCAAAGAAGTCTACACCTTCAATACGCTCACGCACCATATGCTCAACAGCATTACCGCCGCCACCGCCGACGCCGATGACTTTAATCACCGCGTCATTGGTTAATTCCAGTGGTTCAAACATAATTTCTCTCCGTTTTGTGCCTTTATGTCGAGGCCAGCATCATTTTCACGGCCTCTGTATAAAAAATCAAAATTCTTTTCTCAGCCAGCTACTGACTTTTTTGAACCAGCCGCCTACTGACGTTCTTTTATCAGCATCAGAATCTCCGCCAAGGTGAGATTCTTTGCCATAATGCAGAAGCCCGACTGCTGTTGAGTAGCAAGGCTCCTGCACATAATCTGTCAAGCCGGTAATGTTCAGAGGACGACCAATACGTACTTGAGTATGGAATACCCGTTGAGCACATTCAGCCAATCCATCTATTTGAGCACCCCCGCCTGTTAAAACGATACCTGCGGCCAGATGATGTTTTACTCCCTGCTGACGCAACTGCTCCTGCAATCGCAAAATTTCATCATTAACTAAATTCAGCAGTTCGGTATAACGTGGCTCAATAACCTCAGCCAATGTCTGGCGTTGCAAACTACGGGGAGGACGCCCTCCTACACTTGGGACTTCGACGCTTTCATCCTTGCTGACTATCGAACCTAACGCGCAACCATGGCGCACCTTGATGGTTTCAGCATCACTCGGAGGTGTACCAAATGCATAGGCAATATCACTGGTAACAACATTTCCTGCATATGGGATCACTTTGGTATGACGCAATGCACCGCCAGTATATACAGCGATATCCATCGTTCCGCCGCCGATATCAACGACACATACACCTAATTCACGTTCATCTTCTGTCAAAACAGCATAACTTGCTGCTAATCCTGCAAAAATAAGCTGGTCAACTTTCAAGCCACAACGCTCAACAGCTTTTACAATGTTTTTCGCCATGTCGTTATGACAGGTAATCAAATGAACTTTGGCCTGCATCCGCACGCCAGAAAGCCCAACTGGGTTTTTGATCCCTTCCTGATAATCGATAGCGTATTCCTGTGGGATTACATGCAAAATACGGTGTTCATCGCGAACACGAACCGATTTGGCGGTATGGACTACACTGTCCACATCATCCTGTGTCACTTCTTCTTCTGAAATTGGCACCATACCAATCTCATTCTGACAACTAATATGCTTGCCAGATAGCGCCAGATAAACTGAAGATATTTGGCAATCTGCCATTAATTCAGCCTGGTCAATCGCACGCTGAACGCACTTAACGACTGACTCAAGATCATTGACACCACCTTTATCCATGCCGCGGGATGGACAACTTCCCACTCCGATAATATTAACCATACCATCGGGCAGAATTTCACCAACCAGGGCAGATACCTTTGCTGTCCCGATTTCAAGGCCAACTACTAATTTTCTGTCCGTTGATTTGATCATCGTTATTCTGCCTGTCTCTGTATTATTGCCAGTCACTATTTATTTTCTTGCCCGTTCATTAAAGCTGGCGCATCAGTTAATAAAGGAGCCCAACCTACCGCAGCACCACTGTCATAACGTAAGTCCACATAGGCCACACGTTTTCCCGTGTTTTTCTGCAACACAGGATAAAGTTCAATAAAACGTTGAATTCGTTCTTCCTGATCTTTATTGCCTAATTCCAACCGGATATCATTATCTAGTACCAGTTGCCAGGAATTACGCGCCGTCATGATCACTGCTTTCAATTTCATTTTATGTGCAGCAAGCTGTACAGCCATTGTGCGATATTCTGCCAATACGACTTTTTCTTTGCCTTCCGGGCCATAAAGCATGGGATAACGTCCCCCGGAACTACGCTCAATAGGTAAACTGAACACTCTTCCTTCTGCATCCAGCATGCGAGTATCATTCCAACGCACATAAGGCACGTATTCTACCAGATGAATTTTCAGTTCATCAGGCCATTGTTTACGTACAGTGACTTGCCGAATCCATGGTAGTTGCTCTATCTGTTCCTGAATGACATTCACATCCTGTGTCATAAATGTCTCAGGCGTTCCCAGTGACAGAATGGCCTGTCTGACATCATCATTCGTGGTGTAATGCCGCTCACCGGTTAACACCAATTTTGAAAGTGGCAGCCTGTCTGAATCCTTCATCCACTCTAATGTCATCCAGCTTCCCCATGTGATAGTGCCAACCACTATCAAGAAGAAGAGGATCCCAGTCAGATAATAACCATTACTGGGGCGGGAGCTTCTAACTTCAATCTCCCGCGTATTCCGGGCAGCCTGTGACATATCAATCGGCCAGCTCCAGAATTCTCGCTACTAACTGTGAAAAATTTAAGCCTGCCTGACGTGCAGCAATGGGCACTAGGCTATGACTCGTCATACCTGGAGAAGTGTTCACTTCTAATAAATAAAAATTACCATTGCCATCATCCATAATATCAACCCGTCCCCAACCACAGCAGCCAAGCACCTTATAGGCTTTTGATGCGATATCAGCCAACTCCTGCTCTTTTTCTGCGCTCAAGCCACTTGGACAGAAATATTTCGTTTCGTTGGAAACATATTTAGCCTCATAGTCATAAAATACTTCTGGTGCCTGAATCCGAATGGAGGGAAGAATCTCATCACCAAGAAATGCCACTGTATACTCAGGGCCAAATAGCCACGTCTCAACCAGTACATCTGCGTCATATTGGAACGCCAGTTCCAATGCACCACGCAGTTCTGAATAGTCATTCACTCTGGTCATGCCGACACTGGAACCTTCCAGATTTGGCTTCACCATGAGCGGCAGCCCTAATTCTTGAACATATTCTTTGAGTCGAAAATCATTAAGTTGTTCAAATTTTTGCGAGTTAATCACGACATAAGGAGGAACAGGCAAATTAACTGCCTGCCATAGTTGTTTTGTGCGCAATTTATCCATTGATAAGGCGGATGCCATTACACCGCTACCGGTATAGGGGATCTGCAAAAATTCCAGTACACCTTGCAATGTACCATCTTCTCCACCACGCCCATGCAGAGCAATAAAGACTTTGCTGAACCCTTCTTCTTTGAGTTTAGTCACATCAAAGTATTTTGTATCGACTGGGTGTGCATTAATGCCTGCTTCTCTCAACCCAGCCAGAACAGCTTGCCCCGATTGCAGTGAAACTTCTCGCTCAGCAGAAGTTCCTCCCAATAGAACAGCAACCTTATCAACCATGATGTCCTCCCTCATTAAAAGATGGCTGTAGTTTTGTTTCAGCCAAATTGCGCGCTATTTTACCGATATTTCCGGCACCCTGTACTAATACTAAGTCGTTGTTTTCCATTATTTGTGACAACATGACCGAAATTTGTTCCGGTTCTGACACGAATATAGGATCTAACTTCCCTCGACTTCTGATAGTACGGCACAAGGAACGACTGTCCGCCCCTGGAATCGACGTTTCTCCTGCCGAATACACATCCAGCATTAATAAAACATCAACCTGATTTAAAACATTGGCAAAATCATCATATAGATCACGCGTCCTCGTATAGCGATGAGGCTGGAATACCATGACAACACGTTTATCTGGCCAACCTGCTCGTGCCGCTTTAATCGTGGCATCGACTTCGGTCGGGTGATGGCCATAATCATCCACCAACATCACACCGCCTTCTTTGCCATTAATATTCCTGAGGGAAAATTCTCCAAGAAAATCAAAACGACGACCGGTTCCCTGAAATTCAGCCAGTGATGCCAGAATAGCGGTATCATCAATTCCTTCTTCAGTCGCAACAGCAACCGCAGCAGCGGCATTCAATGCGTTATGCCGCCCAGGCGCATTCAGAATTACATGAAGTTCAGGCAAATTCTCACGGCTGATAGTGAAAAAGCCCTGAGCACCTTTTTGTTCATAATGGGTAATACGAACATCAGCCTCTTTGCTGAAGCCATAAGTCGTGACATAACGCCCGATGCGGGGAATTAACTCCTTCACAACCGGATCATCAATACACATCACCGCGCGACCGTAAAACGGCAAGTTATGCAGGAAGTTGACAAATGTTTGCTTCAGGTTTTCAAAATCACCCTGATAGGTATCCATATGATCCGGCTCAATATTAGTCACAACGGCCATCATAGGCTGTAAATGCAGGAAAGAAGCATCGCTTTCATCCGCTTCTGCAATCAGGTAACGGCTAGTACCGAGACGAGCATGAGTCCCCGCTGCTTTGACTAATCCACCATTGACAAATGTAGGATCAAGGCCAGCCTGAGCATAGATACCTGCAATCATCGCCGTTGTCGTGGTTTTGCCATGTGTTCCTGCAATCGCAATCCCATGTCGATAACGCATCAGCTCTGCCAACATTTCTGCACGACGGATAACCGGAATGCGTGCTTCACGGGCAGCAATAATTTCCGGATTGTCAGCAGGAATTGCGGTGGATGCAACAACGACACTGGCATTACGCACATTTTCCGCACGGTGATTAAAATAAATGGTTGCTCCCAGAGCAATCAGCTGTTGTGTAACAGGATTGGGAGCCAGATCAGAACCACTTATTTGGTAACCTTCATTAGCCAACACCTCGGCGATACCACCCATGCCAGCACCACCGATGCCAACAAAGTGGATATGCCTGACTTTTCTCATTTCAGGCACTGAAGCTCTTAGTTTCGCCAACTGTTGTATATTCACGTTTTAATCTTCACTCGTTATGTTTACATCACTGTTCTACTGTTATTCGGAACACATAGAACTATTTAGAACGGCCTGAATATTTTTCGGCAGTATCAATTAATGCCGCAGCCACTTGTTCAGTTGCATTAATAATGGCAACAGAACGGGCTTTTTCCGCCATTTCCTGCAATTGCGGGCGCTGCCACTGTTTCAGCAATTCCACCACAGCATCAGCCGTAAATTGAGGTTGTTCGAGTATCTTTGCCGCCCCTGCTTTCTCCAGTGGTAAGGCATTCCAGTATTGCTGACAATCTTTATGCTGGAATGGCACAAAAATCGCGGGTAATCCTGCTGCTGACACTTCACTGACGGTCAATGCACCGGAACGACATACTACGATATCGGCCCACGCATAAGCCTGTGCTATATCATCAATAAACTCAGCCACTTTGAATTCAGCGTTGACTGCGTCCGCATATTTTTTCTGCGTCTCTTCTTGCGCACCTTTTCCGGCCTGATGCCATATAATAATGCTGTCTCCCATGCGGGCGGCCACTTCCGGCATAGTCTGGTTTAGGATCCTCGCCCCCTGACTCCCCCCAACAACTAACATGCGGACAGGCCCTTGTCTGCCTGCAAAGCGCTCTTCCGGCACAGGTAATGCCAATACGTCTTTACGCACCGGATTACCAACCACAGGTGCTTCAGGAAATGCTCCCGGAAATGCTTGTAAGACTGTTTTCGCAATCTTCGCCAGCCAACGGTTAGTTAATCCGGCAATACCATTTTGCTCATGCAGAACAACCGGAATACCGCACAACCACGCTGCAATGCCGCCCGGTCCCGAAACATATCCGCCCATTCCCAGCACCACGTCCGGTTGATAGCGTTGGAGAATTGCTTTAGCCTGCCGGATCGCCTTAAAAATTCTGACAGGGGCGGCAAGCAGCGCTTTTATCCCTTTACCCCGCAATCCCGAAATCTGGATAAATTCAATATCTATGCCATGTTTCGGAACTAAATCAGCCTCCATACGATCAGCCGTTCCTAACCAGCAAATATCCCAGCCCTGTTCTTTTAAATAATGGGCAACCGCCAATCCCGGAAACACATGGCCTCCAGTACCACCTGCCATTACCATTAACCGCCGGTTTTTGCCACTCATTTAGGGCTCCTTACGAACGCCTGTGCTTTTGCCAGACGCACTTCATAGTCAATTCGCAATAATAAAACGATGGCTGTTGACATCACGATCAAACTCGAACCACCGTAACTGATAAGGGGTAATGTCAGCCCTTTCGTCGGCAACATTCCAGAGGCAGCGCCGACATTGATAAATGCCTGAAAGCTGAACCAGATACCAATGGCACATGCCAGAAAACCGGCAAAACGCTGATCAAGCTGTAATGCCCGGCGACCAATCATCATTGCGCGGAAAGCGACGAAGAATACCATTGCCAACACTAAAACCACACCCAAATAACCTAATTCTTCTCCTAAAATAGAGAAAATAAAGTCAGTATGGGCTTCCGGCAGGTATTCCAGCTTCTGAACAGAGTTCCCTAGCCCTTGCCCAAGAAAATCTCCACGACCAAATGCCATCAGGGATTGCGTGAGCTGGTAACCGCTACCGAAGGGATCATCCCACGGGTTCAGGAAAGAGGTCACCCGGCGCACTCGGTATGGTTCAGCCACAATCAACACGGCTACAGCAAAGATCCCGCAGCCAATGATGGCAAGGAATTGCCATAATTTTGCCCCCGCCAGAAACAGCAGAGCCAATGTTGTCACAAACAGCACTACCACTGTTCCCAGATCAGGCTGTGCCAACAGTAAGATAGCCAGCGCAATCATGACCCCCATTGGTTTACAGAACCCCCAGAAGTTGTTTCTCACCTCTTCCACTTTTCTCACCAAATAACTGGAGAGATAACAAAAGAGCGATAACTTCGACAATTCCGCCGGCTGAATACGCAGGGGGCCAATCGCTACCCAACGTGATGCTCCATTAACTGAGCTGCCAACAAACAGCACCAGGATCAACATCATGATCGTGACCAATAACATGACGTTGCTGTAACGCTGCCAAAACTCCATCGGAATGCGTAGTGTGATAAGTGACAAACTAAACGACAGAATCAGATAAATTGCATCGCGACGTGCAAAGATAAATGGATCTTGTGCAAGGCGTTGACCAACCGGCATTGAGGCGGATGTCACCATCACAAAACCAATCACGGCTAACCCAAATATCATCCAGACCAGGGTACGATCATACATGACGATATCTGTGGGATCTGTCTCCACATTATCCGTCAGCCAATTTTTAAATTTACCAAGGCCTGGAATGGTCATTAGCCTAGCTCCTCCGCCAAACGGGCAAATTCACACCCCCGATGTTCAAAACCATGAAACTGATCAAGACTCGCACAAGCCGGTGACAATAACACCATGTCTCCGGCAATCAATTTCGGTGCAATTTCCCGCATCGCCTGTTCCATCGTATCCGTCAATCTGGAAATTTCCGGGCGCAATTGTGCCAACTGATTGCCATCACGACCAAAACAGTAAAGACGAATGTTATTCCCCAATATATAAGGTCTGAGCGGCGTGAAATCCGCCTCTTTTCCGTCTCCACCCACTAAAAGATAAAGTGTACCTTCCAGGGTCAGGCCACTCAGAGCAGCCTGAGTACTACCTACATTTGTTGCTTTAGAGTCGTTTACCCAACGAACACCATTTCTCATGTGTACTACCTGAAAACGATGTGCCAACCCCTGATATGTTCGCAGTGCCCGCAAGCTCGCCTCACGAGGTATACCTACAGCGTCCGCCAGTGCTAATGCTGCAAGTCCGTTGGTGTAGTTATGTTGCCCGGTCAGACACATTTCTTGTGTGGACAACAGTGGTTGTTGGTTGACGATCAATTGCTGACGTTCACTATCAAGTTGATAATCACCATGGCCTACCCCAAAACTGATACAACGGCTATCTTTACTTGCCATTGGCAGGGTCAGCTCATCTTGTGCATTCACTACACATACTTTTGCCTGATCATAGATACGCAGTTTTGCAGCACTGTATTGTGCCAACCCTTCAGGGTAACGAACCATATGGTCTTCAGTGACATTCAACACTGTCGCTGCGGCTGCCCACAGGCTGTAAGTCGTCTCAAGCTGAAAACTGGAAAGCTCCAGCACATATAACTGGCACGATGACTGTTTAAACGATGGCTTCAACAGCTCTAAAGCCGGGATGCCGATGTTACCACCTACCCCAACTTGCCATCCCGCTTCTTTTGCCATCTCACCAACCAGACTGGTCACTGTGCTTTTGCCATTTGAACCGGTAATAGCCACAATTGGTGCTGTTGCTTCACGACAAAACAGTTCAATATCTCCGACAATTTCAACCCCGGCGTCAGCCGCTGCCCGCAATTCAGGTGTTGCCAGTGCAATACCCGGGCTGGAGACAATTAAGTCAGCTTCCATCAACCATTGTGTATTGAAACTGCCTGTATGACATTCAACGTTATCAGCTAACTTATCAATTCCCGGCGGCACGCTACGGGTATCTATCACACGTGGAATCACACCGCGTGCTATGAAAAAATCGACACAAGAGAGGCCAGTTAAGCCCAATCCAACAATGACGATTTTTTTGCCCATATAGCTAGTCATGATTAACGTACCTTTAATGTTGCCAGACCAATCAGCACCAGCATCAAAGAAATAATCCAAAAACGCACAATAACCCGCGGTTCTGGCCAGCCTTTCAGTTCATAGTGGTGATGAATAGGTGCCATACGGAAAATACGTTGTCCTCGTAACTTGAACGAACCAACTTGCAAAATGACAGACAGAGTTTCCACAACGAATACTCCGCCCATAATGACCAGCAGGAATTCCTGACGCAGTAATACCGCAATAGTTCCCAGTGCCCCGCCCAAAGCCAATGAGCCAACATCTCCCATAAATACTTGTGCCGGATAAGTGTTAAACCACAAGAAACCCAGCCCTGCTCCGACAATCGAAGTACAAACAATCATCAGTTCACCTGCACGGCTTAAATATGGAATGTGCAGATAGTTAGCGAAATTAACATTACCTGTCGCCCACGCCACCAATGCAAAGCCGGCTGCTACAAACACTGTTGGCATAATTGCCAATCCATCCAGACCATCCGTCAGGTTAACGGCATTACTGGTGCCTACAATCACAAAATAAGTCAGCAGGATATACAGCAGACCAAGCTGCGGCATCACCTCTTTGAAGAATGGCACAACCAGTTGTGTCGCTGGTGTATCTTTACCAATGCTGTACATTGTAAATGCTACGCCAAGTGCCAATACGGACTGCCAGAAATATTTCCAGCGGGCAATCAGCCCCTTGGTATCTTTACGAACAACTTTTCGATAATCATCAACGAATCCTACGATGCCATAACCCAGCAGAACGACCAGTACACACCAAACGTAAAGATTATCCAGACGCGCCCATAACAGAACAGAAATGGTAATGGAGAACAGGATCAACAACCCGCCCATAGTTGGTGTTCCGCGCTTACTAAAATGAGATTCCGGCCCGTCATTGCGCACAACCTGACCAATCTGTAATTTTTGCAGGTAAGCAATTAAAGTTGGCCCCATCCACAGTGCAATAAAC
The DNA here is from genome assembly GCF_017743015.1 of Xenorhabdus budapestensis. Classification (NCBI taxonomy): domain Bacteria; kingdom Pseudomonadati; phylum Pseudomonadota; class Gammaproteobacteria; order Enterobacterales; family Morganellaceae; genus Xenorhabdus; species Xenorhabdus budapestensis. The sequence continues at coordinate 3,534,543 of NZ_CP072455.1, read as the reverse complement.
AATGCAGTCAGCAAGCCGACAATGGCTCTGAACGTCAGATAGGAAAAGACGTTAAAACCGGTGTAATATTTAACCAGATATTCGGCTAGCCAAACTAACATTGGAAGTTCTCCTTCAATGAGTTCACTACCTCTTCCATTTTGGTACTGCGTGAACCTTTAATTAATACAGAAATCGTTTCGTGTTTTTTCAGTAAAGGAAGCAGTGCTGCAACTAATTCAGCCTTGTTTGCAAAATGCTGCCCCCGACCACTTGTATCAGAAATATGCACACTTAAAGGTCCGACGCTAATTAGTTGATCGATGTTTGTAGATGCTATGGCTTCACCAACCTGACGGTGACACTCAACCGCCTGTTCTCCCAATTCACCCATATCGCTGACAACCATCACTCGATAGCCCGGCATCCGGGATAACACTTGCGCTGCGGCAATCATGGAACCCGGATTGGCGTTATAGGTGTCATCCAGTACCATTTTTCCCTCGGCTAAATAAACAGGGAATAAACGTCCCGGGACAGCTTTCAGCTCCATTAGGCCAGCGTAAATATCATCAAGGGAGGCGCCCACTGAAATTGCCAGCGCACTGGCGGCTAACACATTGGCAATATTATGTTTGCCGGGTAGCGGTAACATGACGTTACGACTTCCAATTGGTGTATGCAGGCAAAAATGTGTTTCCAACAACTGCTCTTGAATATCTGTCGCGTAAAAATCAGCTTCTGCTGTCGGGGTAATAGAAAAACGCCATACTGTCTGTTGCTCACTGATATCCTGCTGCCAGTTATGCCAGTCATTGCTCTCCAGATTGATAATGGCGGTTCCTGTTGGTGAAAGCCCTACAAAAATTTCACCTTTTGCTTTTGCAACTCCCGCCAACGAGCCAAATCCTTCCAGATGAGCAGAAAACAGGTTATTTACCAGTGCACTTTCAGGACATACCATTTCAGTGGCATAAGCAATTTCACCAATGTGGTTAGCGCCCAATTCAATCACAGCAAACTGATGTTCCTGTGTGAGTCTGAACAGGGTTAATGGCACACCGATATCGTTATTGAAATTCCCCGCGGTATACAGCGTATTACCACATTGACGCAAGATCGCTGCGGTCATCTCTTTCACTGATGTTTTGCCAGAAGAACCGGTCAATGCAACAACTCGCGCATTACTTTGCTGGCGAACCCAGCTTGCCAGTTTGCCCATTGCCAAACGGGTGTCCCGCACGATCACTTGAGGACAATCAACCTCAAGAGGCCGGCTAACCAATAATGCTCCTGCTCCCCGTTTCGCAACATCAGTCGCGAAGTTATGGGCATCAAAATTTTTCCCTTTTAAAGCAATGAACAGATCACCATGAGCTATTTTGCGGCTATCAGTTTCTACAGATTGAATCTGAGCTGTAGCAGCCTGCTGTTCGGAAATGCAATGTAACGTTCCTTCTGTAATTTGTGCCAGTTGCTGTAGTGTCAATGAGATCATGCGGTCACCCCCAATAGACGCGCAACCGTCAGGCGATCTGAATAATCCAGCCGACGATTACCCACTAATTGGTAATCCTCATGGCCTTTACCTGCTACCAGCACAACATCTTCCTCATCCGCCTGCATGATGGCACTGGTGACAGCCTCAACACGCCCATGAATAACCATTACACTTCCCGGGTTGATGAAACCTGTCAAAATATCCGCAACAATGGACTGAGGTTCTTCACTACGAGGATTATCATCAGTAACAACAACTCGGTCAGCCTCTTGTTCCGCAACACCTCCCATCAGTGGACGTTTGCCTTTATCGCGATCCCCCCCACAACCAAATACACACCAAAGCTGCCCTTTACAATGCAGCCGTGCAGCAGCCAGTGCTTTTTCCAATGCATCCGGCGTGTGAGCATAATCTACGACAACCGTAGGGTGACCTGATGCCGAAAAGACCTCCATACGTCCACAGACTGGCATCAGACAGGATGCCGTCTTCAACAATTTTTCCAATGGATATTGCAGTGATAATAGTGTTGCAAGCGCCAATAGCAGGTTGCTGACATTAAAGGCTCCCATCAGAGGACTCTCGATAGTTCCTGCTCCCCAGCTAGAGGTAAATGTAATGGAAGCACCTTTATCGTGATAACAAATTTCCTCCGCTGATAACCAACGCCCCTGCCAACTTTTCGGCAAACGATTTTCCATCGTGACAGCAACAGCTTCTGGCAGATAAGAGAGCCATTTCAGCCCAACCTCATCATCGGCATTAATAATCTTCTGTTTGACATCATGGTTACTGAACAACAACCATTTGGCTTCTTCGTAATTTTTCATGTCACCGTGATAGTCAAGATGATCACGGCTTAAGTTAGTGAAAACAGCAGCCTGAAAAGGTAATGCAGCTACTCGCCCTTGAACCAGGCCGTGTGAAGAAACTTCCATTGCTGCAAAAGTCGCTTGCTGACTGACGAGCTGTTGTAAATCAAGCTGAATATCAACGGCGGAACCTGTGGTATTTTCACTGGGAACTGTCGTACCTAGCAGGCCATTCCCTACCGTGCCCATTACCGCACTGGTTTCTCCTAGAGCCTGACTCCACTGCGCCAATAATTGCGTTGTCGTGGTTTTACCGTTGGTTCCCGTCACACCTACCAGTTTTAATTTATTACCCGGATGTTGATAAAATTCACCTGCCAATTTCGACAGTTTATTATTTAAATCATCAAAATAGATAACCGGAACACCGTGCATTTCCTGAATGGTGCCGTTATCCGCTTTTCCCTTCGCTTCAGCGATCACCACAGCGACCCCTTGAGCGATGGCTTGAGGAATGTATTTTCGACCATCTGTCTGATGCCCTTTAACCGCAACAAACAGATCTCCGGCAGCCACTTTGCGGCTGTCCAATGTCATTTCTCGCAGCGGAAGCTCAGGAGCATCAACTCCCCAAAGAGCCAATAAATCGCGTAAATTACGATCTTCCACTTTTATCCTCTTTATTTATTCGTCACAAATTAGTTATTAACTACGAACTCTTTTTTATCGTTCGCAGGCAATGCATCAGGCTCAACGTTCATCGTACGGAGAACACCACTCATGATGTTGCCGAAAATAGGCGCTGAAACTGCACCGCCATAATATTTACCTGCTTGTGGCTCATCGACAATCACAACCAGTGCAAAACGTGGGTTACTCGCAGGCGCAACTCCTGCGGTATAAGAGATATATTTATTGACATATTTACCATCCGGCCCGACTTTTTTCGCTGTACCGGTTTTGATTGCAATGCGGTAACCTTTTATCGCCGCACGTACCCCACCTCCACCAGGTAATGCCACACTCTCCATCATGTGCACCACTGTGTGCATGATATTCTCAGGAAATACTCGAGTACCCGGAACTGGGGGATCGACCTTAGTAATTGACAATGGGCGATAAATACCGAAGCTGCCTATTGTTGCGTAGACTCGCGCTAACTGTAACGGTGTTACCATCAGCCCATAGCCGTAAGAGAAGGAGGCCCTCTCAAGATCAGACCACCGTTGTCTATTTTTTGGAAACACACCACTCTTTTCTCCGACCAACCCCAAATCGGTCGGTTTCCCCATCCCGAAGCGGTAATAAACATCTACCAGCTCCGAGGCAGGCATCGCTAACGCCAGTTTAGAAACACCAACGTTACTCGACTTCTGTAAAATCCCCGTGATGGTTAACTCAGGACGTGGAGCTACGTCTTTGATTTCATGTCCCCTCGAACCATACATCAATCGGTAAGGTCTGGTATCCAACACGGTATTTTCTTTAACAATGCCACTATTCAGCGCACTCATCACAACCAGCGGTTTCACTGTAGAACCGGGTTCGAACATATCAGTAATGGTACGATTACGCATGGCATCTTTTGGCGTTCCCGCCAGATTATTCGGGTTATAAGACGGGCTGTTTGCCATTGCCAACACTTCGCCGGTGTTAATGTCTACCAATACGGCAGAGCCAGATTCCGCCTTGTTAAGTACCACAGCTTTCGTCAATTCCCGATAAACCAAAGTCTGAAGACGCTCATCAATACTGAGAGCCAAATCATGGGCAGCTCTTCTGTCTGTAGATGAAACATCTTCAATAACTCGTCCGGTACGATCTTTACGAACAGTCCGGGTTCCCGGCTTACCTGTCAGCCAGCTATCGAAACTCTTTTCCACCCCCTCGATACCATTGCCATCAATATTGGTCACACCAATAATATGTGCAGTCACCTGTCCTGCCGGATAATAACGGCGGGACTCCTGACGCAGATAGATACCCGGAAGTTTCAGTTTTCCAACATAATCACCAATAGAGGTATTAACTTGACGAGCAAGATAAACAAAACGCCCTTTAGGATATTCATTGATTTTACTGGTTAACTGATCAAGAGGAATGGAGAGCGCATCAGCCAACGCCTTCCAACGGGTGTCATCCGTAATACCGCCTTTTTCAAAGATTTCTTTGGGATCCGCCCAGACAGCATCTACAGGTATACTGACTGCCAGTGGGCGTCCATTACGATCGTTAATCATGCCACGGGCAGTCGGAATAGATTGGACACGCAGAGAGCGGGAATCCCCTTCTTTCACCAAACGGTCAGGATTGATGATCTGCAAATAAGCCACTCGAATCAAAAGCCCGATTAAAGCAAGCGAAATGCCTCCACACAGCAAGACAAAACGCCATCTGACAAAACTGGCTTTATCTTCTTGTTTTTTCAACTTTAAAGAGCGTGCAGCTTTCATCGCCTACCTTTTAGTTGTCAACTGGACTTATTGAGTAATCACAATGTTTTCTTGTACCGGATCGACATGTTGCATATGAAATTTTTCAGTCGCTATAGATTCGATCCGACTGTGGTCACCCAATGCATTTTCTTCAAGGAGCAAGTTACGCCATTCAATATCCTGAGCATCAATCTGAATTGCCTGACGTTCCTTCTCCGCAGTCAATAAGCGGGTCTGATGGGTGACCGTCACAACACTGATCGCTGAAATCACTACAGCCACCAGTAAAATCAATGGGATTTTGGCATTGCGGATTAAATCGCTGCCAATGACTCCCACTAATCCATGACGTTCACCTGCCATTATTCACCTGCCTTTTCAGCAAATCGCAATACCGAGCTTCTTGCTCTCGGATTAGTTGCCACTTCATCCCCTGAGGGTTTCAACCTGCCAATTGATTTCAGACTACGCCCCCCTAATGCTTTTAATTGCACTTCGGTAAGAGGCAAACCTGCTGGAACCTGTGGCCCCTGACTATGTTGCTGGATAAAGCGTTTCACTATGCGATCTTCCAACGAGTGGAAACTGATGACTGATAATCGCCCTTGTGGTGCTAAAACCTGTAATGCACCTTCCAATGCACGTTCTATTTCTTCCAGTTCACTGTTAATGTAGATCCTGATAGCCTGAAAACTGCGTGTCGCAGGATGCTTATGTTTCTCCTTAATTGGACTCGCCTGAGCAATTAGCTCTGCCAATTCTCTGGTCCGCATGATGGGTTCTTCCTGATTGCGAGCAACAATGGCTCTCGCAATACGTTTGGCAAAACGTTCTTCACCAAAAGTTTTCAGTACCCACGCAATATCATCTGCTTCAGCCTTCATCAACCATTCTGAGGCTGGTTGTCCCCGGGTGGGATCCATCCGCATATCCAGAGGCCCATCACGCATAAATGAGAAACCACGTTCAGGATCATCTAGTTGCGGTGAAGACACTCCCAAATCCAGCAATATACCATCAATTTTTCCAGCCAGACCTGCATCTCTTACATAGGCAGCCAAGTCTGAAAATGGCCCATGAGTAATCGAGAAACGCGGGTCAGTAATTGCTTTTGATGCTTCAATGGCCTGCGGATCGCGATCTATTGCCATCAAACGACCATTCGGCCCCAACTTTGATAGAATCAGGCGAGAGTGCCCCCCTCGCCCGAATGTTCCATCAATATAAATTCCATCTTCCCGGATATTCAGTCCATTGACAGCTTCATCCAGTAATACACTGGTATGCTTAAAATGACTATTTGCCATGTTTATAGTGATAAATCCTGTAGCCTTGCTGATAAAGGTTCATGTGTGGATTGTTCAGCAGCAATGTCACTCTGTACCTGCTGATACCAAACTTGCTCATCCCACAATTCAAATTTATTAAACTGCCCAACCAGCATGACTTCTTTTGTTAGCCCTGCATGCTGACGCAAGGTATTGGCTAACAAAAGACGCCCTGCACTGTCCATTTGGCATTCACTAGCGTGTCCTAATAACAAACGTTGAACGCGACGTTCAGCTGGATTCATGCTGGATAAGCGAGATAATTTTTCTTCGATGATTTCCCATTCGGGTAATGTATAAAGCAACAGACACGGCTGGTGAAGATCAATTGTACAAACCATTTGACCTTTTGATTCCGTATTCAATGTTTCCCTATATCGGGTAGGTACAGTAAGTCGCCCTTTAGTATCGAGATTAACCAGCGTTGCTCCACGAAACATACTCAGGTTACCCCTTAGTGGCCCAAATCTCCACATTATCCCACAAATCACCACAATTAAGAGTTTACGGATGGTATGAAAACCTTGTCAAGCCAGAGCCGATGTGCTTTAGCTAGATTTACAGAAAGATTTAAGAGAGAAAAAGAAGGATTTTTCAGATTTAGTAATATTAATAAAATATAACATTATGATAAATCTGAATTATTTAATTATGCTGGCAGGGTTAACCTGAAAAAATTTTTTTAGGGCAAATAATTACCACTTAAATTAATTTATGTAATGCATATCTCATTATTGCCCAATTGTTAATCAGTGGTAATCTATCAATAATAAAAATATACTCAAGTTAAAATAGTATAAAAAGTAATAATAAAACGAAATAAAATAGAATACTAAAAACCATAATTATTTTAATATCAAATAAATAGGATATTTTCTCTCATTAAAGAAATAACTTTCATTTATAATGTTATTTTAAAAGAAAAAATCTATTTTTTTTCACCTTCAATAGCATATTCACTATTTTTTCACTCATAGATTTTCGATTAGAAAAATTTTAGTAAGAATAATCTCAAAATTAAGTCAACGAATTTATTTGAATAATTTTAGATACATGATATGGCATATAGCACCCTCATATTACATGAGGGCACCCCATCAGGCTCTACGGCTCAAACTTCCGCGGCGACATAAATGACGGCGCATACGTGTTATTCCCGGCTCTGGTCTCTGTTTTTCATCCAGACTAGCTAATACCAGCGACAAAGCCTGTTCAGCAACATCACGATGGCGTTGTGCCACTGATAATACCGGACATTCAAGGAAATCGAGCAATTCATGGTCACCAAATGTTGCAATGACTAATTGTTCCGGCAATCGCCCACTGCGCTTAAGAATGGTATCCATCACGCCCTGGAGCAAAGCAAATGAAGTTGTGTATAACGCCTGAGGCACTGGATTATTTTCCAACCATGAAGCAAAAACTTCTGCTGCGGCTTCACGTTCATAACTGTTCGCATAAAGATAGTTCACTTCACGCGGATCATTTTCCCATGCTTCGCGGAACCCTTGCTCGCGTAAGAAACTAACTGATAATTCAGGCAGTGCTCCCAAATAAAGAACAGATTCTGACGGGAATTGACTCAATTCCTGTGCCAGCATTTTCGCATCTTCAAGATCATCACCGACAACACTGACAAAATGTTCACTATCCAATGCACGATCAAGTGCGATAATCGGCAGAGAGCGATTTGTCCAACGCTGATAGAATGGATGTTCAGGAGGAAGAGCGGTGGAAACAATAATAGCATCCACTTGCCGTTGCAAAAGATGTTCAACACAACGCATTTCATTATCTGGCTGATCTTCAGAACAGGCTATCAATAACTGATATCCGCGTTGCCGCGCCTGACGTTCAAGATAGTTAGCGATGCGGGTGTAACTCGTGTTTTCCAAATCCGGTATCACTAAACCAATTGAACGGGTACGCCCCGCCCGGAGACCAGCGGCAACAGCATTAGGATGGTAGTTATGCTCCCTGACCACTGCCATCACTTTTTCTACTGTTTTATCGCTGACCCGATACTGTTTGGCTTTACCATTGATAACATAACTGGCCGTAGTACGTGAAACCCCTGCTAAGCGGGCGATCTCATCCAGTTTCACATTAACCTCTCAGTAATATGATAGAAAAAGCCCTACTTTACAGTAGGGCCCGGTAAATATCTGTATATTAACCCGCAGATTGCGATCTTTCATCGCATAATTTTCTCACCACGGCTAACGCCAACAATGCCTGAACGTGCAACTTCCACGATTTCTGCCACCTCGCGCACAGCATCAAGAAACGCATCCAGTTTTTCGCTCGTGCCCACTAACTGGACGGTATACAACGTTGAAGTGACATCAACGATCTGCCCGCGAAAGATATCTGTGCTACGTTTGATTTCTTCACGGCCATATCCACTGGCCTGCAACTTTGCCAACATAATTTCACGTTCAACATGAGCACCAGCCGTTAACTCGTTGACTCGCAGAACATCCACCAGCTTGTGCAGTTGTTTTTCAATCTGTTCTAGTACTTTAGCATCGCCTTTGGTTTGAATAGTCATACGTGACAATGTTGGGTCTTCCGTTGGTGCCACTGTCAGACTTTCAATATTATAGCCACGTTGGGAAAACAGCCCCACCACACGAGACAATGCTCCTGATTCGTTTTCAAGTAATACAGACAAAATCCGGCGCATGATCAGGTCCTCTCTGTTTTGCTTAACCACATCTCATCCATTGCTCCACCCCGGATCTGCATTGGATAAACGTGTTCTGTTTCATCAACGGTAACATCAACAAAAACCAGACGCTGGTTTTCAGTCACTTCACGCAAAGCCTGGGTCAGTTTATTTTCCAATTCATCATACGTTCGGATAGATACACCAATGTGACCATAAGCCTCTGCTAATTTGACGAAATCAGGTAGTGACTCCATATAGGATTGAGAGTGGCGACCTGAGTAAATTATATCCTGCCACTGTTTCACCATCCCTAAAAAACGGTTGTTTAAGTTCAGTACCAGCACCGGCAAACCATACTGCAATGCAGTGGACAGTTCCTGAATATTCATCTGAATACTGCCATCTCCTGTCACACATACAACTGTCGCTTCTGGTTTCGCCAACTTAACACCCAGTGCTGCGGGCAAACCAAATCCCATAGTTCCTAAGCCACCGGAGTTAATCCAGTGTCTTGGCTCATCAAATGGATAATGCAGTGCGGCGAACATCTGATGCTGGCCAACATCTGATGCGAGATAGGCTTTTCCTTCGGTCAGGCGATAAAGAGTTTCAATCACCGCCTGCGGTTTTATCTTCGGACTGGTGCGATCATAATCAAGGCACTTGCGACTACGCCACTGTTCAATGGAAAGCCACCAATCTTTTATGGCATCCGGGTCTTGTGTATCTTCCGTTGTATCCAACAACTCCAACATCTGACCAAGTACCTGTTTAGCGTCACCCACAATCGGAATATCAGCCGTTACAGTTTTAGAAATCGATGTCGGATCGATATCAATGTGTAATACCGTCGCTTCCGGGCAATATTTAGCAAGATTATTGGTAGTGCGATCATCAAAACGCACCCCCACAGCGAAAATAACATCAGAATTGTGCATTGCTTTGTTGGCTTCAAACGTGCCATGCATTCCCAACATTCCCAAACTCTGCCGATGAGTAGCAGGGAAAGCTCCAAGCCCCATCAGCGAACTGACAACAGGAATATGAAAACGCTCCGCCAGTTTCAGCAATTGCGGTGAACACCCCGAGCTGATGGCGCCACCACCCACATACAGCACTGGCTTTTTCGCATCCAGCAGTGTTTTCAGCGTACGCTTAATCTGTCCCTTATGCCCCTGTATAGTGGGGTTATAAGAACGCATCCTGATTTTTTCTGGATAAACATATGGAAATTTCAGTGCTGGATTGACGGTATCCTTAGGGAAATCAATAACAATCGGCCCTGGACGGCCGCTTGCCGCCAGATAGAAGGCTTTCTTGATTGTACTTGGGATATCTTCTGCTTTCTTCACCAGAAAACTATGTTTTACGATAGGACGGGAGATCCCTACCATATCACATTCCTGAAAAGCATCATTACCTATCAGAGAGCTGGGCACCTGACCAGACAACACAACCATCGGAACTGAATCCATATAGGCTGTTGCAATTCCCGTGATAGCGTTGGTTGCTCCTGGCCCTGAAGTGACCAATACAACCCCTGTTTTTCCCGTTGAACGAGTATATCCATCTGCCATATGAACAGCTCCCTGTTCATGACGAACCAGAATATGCTCTATTCCCCCAACCGTATGCAGGGCATCATAAATATCCAGAACTGCCCCGCCCGGATAACCGAATACATGTTCAACGCCCTGATCGATTAACGATCTGACGACCATTTCGGCTCCTGACAACATCTCCATCGAGTTTGCCTCCAGGCTCTGTTTGCAAGTTAATGTCAGAACTTCATAAGGCTATCAAGAAAAACAACCTTACTTATTCCATTTCTTATTTATATAAAGTGAATATTCAATAAGCGTATTTAATAACGCTCATTTCATGAATACACTAAGCCATTAACATAACGTTAGATACCAAGGTTATCAAACATCAATTCACATACTAAAAACATTTTTTTAATAAAGATATTGCCATTGAGTTAATTTGAACCAGAAACTGCCGTGTTTTTATGCTGTATTTTTCAATAATCTTTATTTGCCCATTTCCCTTCAATCCCGATACATAGATTCAATTTCACTCTGATAATGCTGTGAGATCACCTTGCGCCGCAATTTTAGCGTTGGTGTTAATTCACCTTTTTCCATGGAAAAAGCCTCTGGCAACAGAGTAAAACGTTTCACCTGATGGAATTTCGCAATATTTTTTTGTAATTCTTTCAGGCGTTGTTCAAATAACTCGATAACCTGATGATTACGCAGTAACTCAAGACGATTGTGATAATGGAGATTAATGGATTTTGCGTAATCCTCCAGCGCTTCATAGCTGGGCACAATCAGTGCAGAAACAAACTGACGGGTATCAGCAATAACAGCAATATGTTCAATAAAACGATCCTGACCTAATGTCCCCTCAATCAATTGTGGAGCAATATATTTTCCCGTTGATGTTTTCATTAAATCTTTCAGGCGTTCTGTAATGAACAAATTACCATTATCATCTACCCCTCCGGCATCTCCGGTGCGCAACCAACCATCTTCGGTGAAAGCATGGACAGTTTCTTCCGGCCGATTGAAATATCCCTTCATCACGATTGGGCCACGAACCTGAATTTCGCCCTCTGTACTAATACGAACATCAACTCCGGGTAATGGATTACCAATTGAACCTAACAGATAATTTTTTTCTTCCCAACAGGAAACAGTGGCACAAGTTTCAGTCATACCATAGCCATACTTAATATTGAGTCCAACAGACAAGAAGAAATGCATGATGGAATCGTCAAGGCGTGCTCCCGCGACTGGCAGAAAACGGATCCGGCCCCCCAATATTTGGCGGAGTTTGTCCAATACCAACCGATCAGCCAGTTTTTCGCCACATAACGAAAATGGGCATCCTTTCTTACTGTTTAATTGACGTAACCAACGACTTTCACCCCGTTTGATCGCCCAGTGAAAAATCATTCTGCGCCAAAACGGAGCACGGGAAACTTTTTCAAGGATCGCACTATATACTTTTTCATAAAAACGAGGGACAGAGCACATCACTGTCGGTCGCACATCAACCATCGCCTCACGCACAAAATTTGTGTCAGTCAGATAAACATTCAAAGCGCCTGTATGCATGACGTAATAACTCCATGCACGCTCAAAAATATGAGATAACGGCAGAAAGCTCAGAGATACATCCTGCTCAGTCAACGTTAGTCGCCGGTCATGCAGATAAAGTTGAGCAGCCACATTCTGATAATCCAGCATGACACCTTTAGGCTCTCCTGTTGTGCCTGAGGTATAAATCAGAGTAAAGAGATCATGCAAATTCTGCCCTGCGATACGGCTATCGAGTTCAGATTGATACTGTGACCAATCGGTCGCAATAAATGCCGATAAATACAATGTTTGTGGACATTCTTGTAAATCAACAGATTCATCCAATACAACCAGATGAGTAAGCTGCGGACATAACGCTATCAGAGTCACAGCAACATCATATTGTTCCTGTCCTCCAACGAATAAAACCCGTACGCCTGCATCATTAAGAATAAATGCGGCTTGATCACGACTACTGGTGGAATAAAGCGGTACAGTGACAGCACGTAGCTGTAAGATAGCCAGATCCGCTAATGACCATGCCATTGAGTTATGCGCAAAAATACCGACCTTTTCCTGAATCTCCACACCAAGCGATAACAAGGATTTTGCGATGGATTTTGTTTTCCTATCCACATCCTGCCAGCTCATCTCAAACTGTTCTGATGGTGACCATTGGCGAAATGCAATCTTTTCAGGATACTTGCTGATTTGCTGCTGTAATCGCGTGATCAAGTGATAGGAGTGCAAAGAATTTGTTATCACAATATATTCCTGTTCTAAATCTTCGGTTCATCATATTCAGCAAAGATAACTGACTACTTTTCAGCTTACATGTGTTAGCTATTTTTGCGCAGTCTACCCATTCCTGATGAAAGGGGGAAGAATATTTTTAAGATCTTCTCCCCCCTGACGGGGGAAGTTTGCAGGATTTATCAAATACATATAGATAAGTAGAGTAAAATACACCTTATTCTTGTGCACTAAGATCTCTTAGTAACGATTTCATCCATTGGTGTCCTTTATCTCTGTTCATAGAAGCATGCCATATTAAATAACAAGGACGAGAAATGTCGCTATTGGACAGTGATACCGCTCGTATATTTAATTGTTTGGAATAGTGTTCAACCATCCATTTAGGAGCTATAGCAACCAGATAAGTCTGAGACACAATGTTGAGAACGCTATTTAAATCTGTTCCCTGAAAAGAGATCGAATCCAATAATTCACTATTTTCGTAGTAAGGTTTACTGAATGAATCAGTATTATCTAATGTCACAATCGCATGCCTCTCCTCCAGCAATTGCTGTTGATTGATACATTCATCAATTCTGGGATGGTTTTTAGAAACAGCCAGAACCAACTCGTCATTAAATAATGGGAAATGCTGAAAATCAGGATGTTCAAATTTGGTATAACTGATCACAAATCCTATTTCATGATATTTTAATTGCCTCTCAATATTGTCGCTAATTTGTGTTTTAATCACCACATCAATATTCGGAGAGTGTTTTTTTATTTCTCCAACAATTTGAGCGGCTAAACGGATATCAAGTGGGCTGCAAATAGAAAGATTAAATGTTCTTGTACTATTATCGGGATCAAACCCGGCTCCGGGTAATTCATTATGTACAATCTGAAGTGCCTGCCTAAGTGGCCCGAAAAGCTGCTTTGCCCTTGCTGTTGGCTGAATACCCCGCCCATGCCGTACAAATAACTCATCATCAAACATCGTTTTTAAGCGAGAAACTGCGTTACTGACCGCTGGTTGTGACATACCTAATGCCTGAGCTGCGCGTGTAATGTTCTGCATTTGCATAACGGTATCAAAAACAGTAAGCAAATTGAGATCTACACTACGTAATTGAACTTCACATGGTTCTTTTCTTCCCATACCCGTAGTCACTGAGTTGTATCCAACCATTATTTAATTTCACTCCACTATATTTATTGCAGCGTTCTCATTAAGGAATTAATATTGGCAGCTTTACCATGTATGTAAAATTTCGACATTTTAAAAAGCCATATCAATTAATGAGATCATTTACCCAATTAGTTATAATTTAATTGAGATTGTCACTTGTATAAGAAATATTCTTATCTATACCCTATGGATTCCAATTTATCTTAGAGAATTAGGTATAAAAAGCAGTCGAGAATAACAGGATAACAATTAGAAATAATTCAATAATAAAATAACTGTATTCCAACTGCCAAACTTATATGAACCAAAACCAACTTTTTATATATCGCTAAAAATCATCAAAAATAAACTATCTATCAGAAATTAATGTCTATAACTATCTTAAGAAAGTTTATTTTTATAAAAATTGTCTTCAGAAAGGTTAAGAATTTACATGAATCACAATTAGCAATTCCCAACTAAAAATGACATAAGCAATTAATATCATTAATAATTGTTTTTATTAATATATAAATAATTATTATTTATATATCTAAGAACACCATAGTGAATATTCATTTCATCCCTGTCTCTTCAATGAACATCTGTATAAAAGCACAAACATCATATCTATTATCCTTTAAGGCCGGATTTTACTTCATATATTGATATGAAAAATAGATAAAAACATCGCTAAAAATGTAAAAAATAGTCACCAAGGCTAAAATAAGCACAAAAAAAGAGCTATCAATGAATATTATTTATTCTTAAGTCATTATTTATGCTGCTTGACATTGTTTTGCAGATAACGTATCAATAAATATATCGAATCGATAATACTCGTTTAACAGATTTTTAAAGGTTGACTTACATGATTCACAATTTCCGTCTACTAAGCCTACTACTAATCGCCTTTAATGTGCGCGGTATGCTGGTAGACTGAATTCTAATTTAACCTTTACCAGAGATAAAAAAACCCGCGCCGTACGCGGGTTTTTTTATACCGGCTCGGCGCTCTAAAACTCAACATAACAGCCAATTGACAGGAGCATGACCATGAGCCAGCAAGTCATTATTTTCGATACAACTCTGCGCGACGGGGAACAGGCGTTACAAGCCAGCTTAAGTGTGAAAGAAAAACTGCAAATCGCTTATGCATTGGAGAGACTGGGCGTTGATATCATTGAAGCTGGCTTCCCGGTTTCTTCTCCGGGGGATTTTGAATCAGTCCAGACTATTGCCCGTGAGATTAAAAACAGCCGCATCTGTGCATTGTCTCGCTGTGTTGATAATGATATTGACGTTGCGGCTGAAGCTTTGAGAGTTGCAGAAGCTTTTCGTCTGCATGTATTTTTAGCCACCTCCAGCCTGCATGTCGAACATAAATTAAAAAAAGGGTTTGACGATGTTGTCGAAATGGCAATTCGTTCTATCAAACGAGCACGCAATTATACCGATGATGTCGAGTTTTCCTGTGAAGATGCAGGTCGTTCCAATATCGATAACTTATGTCATATCGTAGAACAGGCTATCAAAGCAGGAGCAACAACGATCAATATTCCTGATACAGTCGGTTACACAATACCCTACCAATTTGGCGGTATTATCCAAACTTTATTTGATCGGGTGCCTAATATTGATCAAGCCATTATTTCTGTCCATTGCCATGATGATTTAGGCATGTCAGTAGCCAATTCTATTACCGCAGTTCAGGCCGGAGCCAGGCAGATTGAGGGAACCATTAATGGCTTAGGCGAACGTGCCGGAAACTGTTCACTGGAAGAAGTGATCATGGCAATCAAAACCCGCCAACAGATGTTGGGAGTGCATACCAACATTAATCACAAAGAAATTTATCGTACCAGCCAATTAGTCAGCCAAATCTGCAATACCCCGATTCCAGCTAATAAAGCAGTTGTAGGCAGTAATGCTTTTGCCCATTCGTCAGGTATTCATCAGGATGGTGTTCTGAAAAACCGCGAAACTTACGAAATCATGACACCAGATTCCATCGGCCTGAAAGATACCCAACTGAATCTGACTTCCCGCTCTGGCCGCTCTGCCGTAAAGCATCGCATGACTGAAATGGGCTATCAGGAACAGGATTATGATCTTGATGCACTGTACCAAGCCTTCCTGCGGTTAGCAGACAAAAAAGGTCAGGTATTTGATTACGATCTGGAAGCATTGGTATTCATTAATCGACAACATCAGGAAAATGAATATTATCAACTGGATTATTTTAGCATCCAATCCGGAACCAATATTGTCCCAACAGCAACTGTGCGTCTGACTTGTGGTGATGAAATTAAATCTGAAGCTGCGACCGGAAATGGGACTGTCGATGCTATCTATCATGCGATTAATCGCGTTACGGGTTATCCACTGAAATTGATCTCCTATCAGTTATCCAGCAAAGGTCATGGTGAGGATGCTCTCGGACAGGTAAATATTATTGTGGAATGCTTTGGCCGCCGTTTTCATGGTATGGGCTTGGAAACGGATATCATTGAGTCATCTGCTAAGGCGATGATCCACGCCCTGAACAATATTTGGCAGGCAGAACAGGTTAAAAAAGAAAAGCAACGTATACAAGTCTTTCTTTCTAAAAATATTAACCAGAATATTTCCCAGAAAAACGTGTCTCAGAACGTTACAAAGGAAGCGGAATAACGATGTCAAACCACTCTATTGCAAACAAACAAACATCAACTCACCATCATATTGCAGTATTACCTGGTGACGGCATTGGCCCTGAAGTCATGAAGCAAGCCTACAAGGTGTTGGAAGCTATCCGTCATCGTTTTAATATTCGCATCACAACCAGCGAATACGATATTGGGGGAATTGCCATTGACCGACATGGTTGCCCTTTACCTGAAGCAACAATCGTTGGTTGTGAAAAAGCAGATGCCATCCTGTTTGGCTCCGTTGGGGGCCCCAAGTGGGAACATTTACCACCAGCCAGTCAGCCAGAACGGGGCGCATTGTTACCATTACGCAAGCATTTCAGACTATTCAGCAATCTGCGACCAGCGCGTTTATATTCTGGCTTAGAATCTTTTTGCCCGCTTCGTCATGATATTGCGGAGAAAGGTTTCGACATTTTATGCGTGCGTGAGTTAACTGGCGGGATCTATTTTGGTCAACCCAAAGGACGAGAAGGTGAAGGAAAATACGAACGCGCTTTTGACACTGAAATCTACCATCGCTTTGAAATAGAACGAATCGCCCGTATTGCTTTCGAATCCGCTCGCAAACGTCAGCACAAAGTCACTTCAATTGATAAAGCGAACGTTTTGCAAAGCTCTATTTTGTGGCGTGAAGTCGTTAGTGAGATTGCGAAGGAATATCCTGACGTTGAAGTCAATCACATGTATATCGACAACGCCACCATGCAGTTGATCAAAGATCCTTCTCAATTTGATGTTCTGTTGTGCTCTAATATTTTTGGTGACATTTTATCCGATGAATGTGCCATGATCACCGGTTCAATGGGCATGTTGCCTTCTGCCAGCTTGAATGAAAAAGGATTTGGCTTATATGAACCTGCTGGCGGCTCTGCTCCCGACATCGCTGGCAAAAATATCGCTAACCCAATCGCCCAGATTTTATCCACAGCACTGTTACTACGTTATAGCCTTGGACGTGATGATATTGCAGATACTATTGAAAACACTATCAATGACGCACTGGAACAGGGTTATCGAACGGCTGATTTAGCAGGTAATGACAAAGCAGTCAGCACTGATGAAATGGGGGATATTATCGCCCGATATATTGCCGGGGACGGGGAAAATTAAGCGCTAAAAGTTAAGCACTAAGTTTAAATAAAGAAGGGTTCTGTCGCATTAACGACGGCAAATTAGCAAAAATTGCGGTGATTATTTTTTAGGCGAGCAGCAGATAGAAGTATTCTGCGGGAGAAATCGAGATCCCGTACTGTTGCACATACTGACCTTTGCTGAGCATGCAAAGCAATTCTATGCCCGCCAGCAGGGTCTGTCCCCAGCATCAGGCGGATACGCCGTTTAATCCGCCGATGATCCTGCTCTATCAGGTTATTCAGGTATTTGCTTTGCCGAATTTTGATACGATTTTTCTTCGGCTTGCCCGCATTGAGGCCAGCCAGCGCCGCTTTGTTGGCCCCGCTTTTATCGAGGGTCACGACCCCCGGTCGTCCGTGTTGACGAATGCCCTTGTTGAAAAAGCGACGGGCGGCATCGGCATCCCGGTTGGCGGTCAACAGGAAGTCTACCGTATTGCCGGCCGAATCCACCGCCCGGTAAAGATAGCGCCACTGGCCTTTAATTTTGATATCGGTTTCATCCATTCGCCAGCGGCCGCCAACCGCAGGCATCCGGCGTCGGTAACGTTTGACAATCAGTGGAACCAGTCGATGAACCCAGCGGGAGATGGTAGCGTGGTCAACCTCAATCCCCCGCTCCGCCATCATTTCCTCGAGATTGCGCAGGCTCAGGGCGTAGGCCAGATACCAACGAACACATTGGGCCATGATATCGACAGGATAATGGAGGCGTTTGAACGTGTTTCGGATCAGGGACATCGCTCTGGATTCGCTCAAAAACAGGGGAGCTTACCTGATGACCGCTTAATGCGACAGAACCATTAATTTAAATCATGTTTTATTTTTTATTCTATCTTTCTAATTGTTTTTGATACTCTGGATATTGTGTATCTAACACAATGAATCAACAGACAACCTGAACACACAAGCTACTAGAAAACTCCATCAGCTCATTTATTGTTTAAAGGTATCCTGTTCATTAGTGCATTAAAAATATACTTAAATAGTATCGTAAATTTCTGCTTGAATGCACCGAATAGCTTATATCATTACAAGTACAAATTTTGCACTTGTAATGATATAATGAACAAAGCTTTAGGTACTAAAAGGTATGAAGTTGATGATGGGTTTTGAATTGCGCCTTTGGCAGCGAGGATTGAACTGGACGCAAGATC
Organism: Xenorhabdus budapestensis; assembly: GCF_017743015.1. Lineage (NCBI taxonomy): Bacteria > Pseudomonadati > Pseudomonadota > Gammaproteobacteria > Enterobacterales > Morganellaceae > Xenorhabdus > Xenorhabdus budapestensis. The sequence goes on along the minus strand of NZ_CP072455.1, from coordinate 3,515,842 downwards.
GTGCCTCTGAAAAGTTGGGAGTTTCTTTACGAACCGTACAAAACTTACGAGAAAACAGAGTCCTGTCGCATTAGCGGAACATCAGGTAAGCTCCCCTGTTTTTGAGCGAATCCAGAGCGATGTCCCTGATCCGAAACGCGTTCAAACGCCTCCATTATCCTGTCGATATCATTGCCCAAGGTGTCCGTTGGTATCTCGCTTATACGCTGAGTTCGCGCAATCTGGAAGAGATGATGGCAGAACGGGGGCTCTTCATCGACCACGCCACGATACATCGCTGGGTTATCCGACTGATTCCATTACTGGATAAGGTATTCCGTCGACGCAAACGTCCCACAGGGCGACGCTGGCGAATGGATGAAACCGATATCAAAATTAAAGGTCAGTGGAAATACCTTTACCGGGCGGTCGATACCGACGGTCAGACGATTGACTTCCTGCTGACCGCTCGCCGCGATGCAACGGCAGCCCGGCGTTTTTTCCGTAAAGCGATACGCCAGCACGGCAGACCCGCCGTCGTGACTATCGATAAAAGTGGGGCCAATACCGCCGCGCTCACCCTCCTCAATGCGGAAGGATCGCCTCAGCAGGGGATTGAAATCCGGCAAAATAAATACCTGAATAACCGCATTGAGCAAGAGCATCGCCATGTCAAACGTCGGATACGACCCATGTTAGGTTTTAAATCGTTTCGCCGGGCCCAAACGATTTTAGCGAGGATAGAGCTCGTTTCGATGCTGCGTAAAGGGCAATATTCACAACCCGAAGATAAGACATTGTCACCGGCAGAGATATTTTATCGATTGACTGCATAAAGAGTCATCATTCCCACCTCCGTACAAACTTTCTCTGTTAATGCGACAGAACCCGTCGGGCTAAGAATGATTACAGGTTTAATCGTTACATTTTGAATGGAACGGTACGGGTTCCCGGTGAGTACAATCCTTTTTGCACAGTCGTTAGCAATTCTTTTAGGATCGTTGTGAGATAGTGTAAAAAAGGATCCTGCTCGATAGTTCTGTTGTAAACGGGCGCGGGAATAAATCGTTTCATTTCAGTCTGGAAGTTACCGGAAGCAATAAGGCTGTCGATAGAGTCCAGTCGTGCCTGAACGAGTTTGTAAAAATCAGTAATACGATAATCTGATAGTTTGCTCTTGATTAGGTCTAAATCGGGCTCAACATCTTGCTGTTTCAGCCACACCAAATCCCACATATCGCGATGGCGAATGTGAGATGTTGTCACAGGGAACGAAATCAACTTATCCGCCATGATTTCAGCCAGTGTCTCGACCGATACGATGGTTTCGGAGTAGCCATCAGGCAGCACGGAGTAATTCCGCTTTAATGGACGCGCATCTCTTGTATACGCCGGAACGTTGGCGATCTCAATTTTGATGCGTTGCTTTGGTAAATCTTTTCTTTCCGGGGCTGTTGTGACGGAGATTTGCCATTTATCGATTTTCACATCGGCATACTCCGGCTCCTTTCGAAGCTCATTGGGTTCCTTCACCGTGACTTCAATCCCATAACGCGCCTCCAGATAACTTTCCACGCTCTCCTTAATCCTATTCATGTCCGTTGAACAAAAGTCACGGCCACCAGCAAAATCTAGATCTTCGCTGAATCGGTTGGAACTATAGCAGAGTCTTAACGATGTGCCGCCCTGAAAGGTAATTTCCCTGAGCAAACCGTCTTTAGCGAGGCAAAACAGAATGTCATAGTGCAGCAGCTCTTTCTCCACGACAGGCCTGATATTGGCAAGCCCATCTTGGGTAATGACCTCATCGACAAGGGCGTTAAAATTGACGTGCTCAGGCATGCGCAAATTCCTCCATTTGAACCAGGTGCATGTTTCTCCCCACTCTTTTCAAGTCACGAAGAGCCGTTTCTTTTCTTGCGATGCGCAGTGGTCCCCGGTTTTCCAATGTTCCTTTCAGAATTTCGCTTGGCTCCCTGCTGGTGTGGGTGATCTCAATAACTCCCCACGGCGTTTCAAATTCTCCCGATCTGCCAGTAGACATAATCGTCAGTCGGTCGATGGGAATTTGTGAAATCAGGCCATACTGAGACAACGCCGATTCTAGGCTGACGTAATTGTATTCGCCACGACGGATATTTGTTGAAATTGTCTCCAGCGGATAAGACCCCAGACCATCCCGCGCATACGCATAAACACCTTTGGTGATACGGACTAGCAATCCGGCATTGATGAGGCGATCAATAGATTTTTGCAGTGTCCGAGGAGGGTCGTCAGCAAAGATAACTTCCAAATCCCGCAAAAGGAAAATACGTTTTCCCATTTTGCTGAACTTGTCTAATGTGTTAATTGCTGTAATCCTATCCATTCCATTATCTCCACAGCTATACCCTTGATATGGTTTTTTTGTGTATAGATGGCTATCATACCAATTATACATTCACATATAAACCCCTTTTATGGGTGTTTTGTGTAAATATAGAATAATAAGGGGAACGCGACAGAACCGTATTCCGTCACATGATACTTTCCGGCGCTGTTTCAGTTTATTAAAGGTTCTGTCGCATTAACGACGGCAAATTAGCAAAAATTGCGGTGATTATTTTTTAGGCGAGCAGCAGATAGAAGTATTCTGCGGGAGAAATCGAGATCCCGTACTGTTGCACATACTGACCTTTGCTGAGCATGCAAAGCAATTCTATGCCCGCCAGCAGGGTCTGTCCCCAGCATCAGGCGGATACGCCGTTTAATCCGCCGATGATCCTGCTCTATCAGGTTATTCAGGTATTTGCTTTGCCGAATTTTGATACGATTTTTCTTCGGCTTGCCCGCATTGAGGCCAGCCAGCGCCGCTTTGTTGGCCCCGCTTTTATCGAGGGTCACGACCTCCGGTCGTCCGTGTTGACGAATGCCCTTGTTGAAAAAGCGACGGGCGGCATCGGCATCCCGGTTGGCGGTCAACAGGAAGTCTACCGTATTGCCGGCCGAATCCACCGCCCGGTGAAGATAGTGCCACTGGCCTTTAATTTTGATATCGGTTTCATCCATTCGCCAGCGGCCGCCAACCGCAGGCATCCGGCGTCGGTAACGTTTGACAATCAGTGGAACCAGTCGATGAACCCAGCGGGAGATGGTAGCGTGGTCAACCTCAATCCCCCGCTCCGCCATCATTTCCTCGAGATTGCGCAGGCTCAGGGCGTAGGCCAGATACCAACGAACACATTGGGCCATGATATCGACAGGATAATGGAGGCGTTTAAACGCGTTTCGGATCAGGGACATCGTTCTGGACTCGCTCAAAAACAGGGGAGCTTACCTGATGACCGCTTAATGCGACAGAACCGGCGAATCAAACAGTGAGCAGAAACACGCAGCCCTTTTATCTCTTCAAAGAAAGGATCTTCATCGGGATCCAACGTTCTCATAAATAACTGATCAATATACGGCCCGCCAAACTTACCAGGTGGTAAACTAATGTTATGAATGACAAGTAATGATGGGATTTCACTTTCCGGGCGCAAATCATAATGTGGAGAAGTAACTTTTCTGGCATCGTCAATCCACCCTTCATTTAACTTCATTCTCTTACTCCATCGAACTGTTTCATCGCTAATTTTTCCACTAAATTGGAAGACAACCGATCAAAATGTAACAGATCAGTATGTTAGCATTTTCAATCGAAAGATATTTTCGCTCGTGCTTTCACTTGCGAGTAGGCTCGAAAATTTTCCGGTAAAAAATGTAATCAATAGTTATCTTTTCGAACCATTTCCACAAAATGTACTAACACCATTTTCTTTTTAAAAAAAATCTCCATCCTTATTAGCACCAACTCATATTAAAAATCATGCATTGCTCTGAAAAAATATAGAGAGAATATGCAGAAAAACACATAAAAGAAGAAAATAAAAAGGAGATAATATGAATCAACAAGGATTTACATTAATGGAAGTCATGGTTGTGATGGCAATTGTATCTATCCTTGGTGCAATTGGTATTCCCAGCTATCAAGGCTATATTCAAAAGGCTGCATTAACCGATGTGCTCCAGGCAATTGTACCTTATAAATCCGGTGTTGAAATTTGCCATTTTGAAACAGAAAGCTACAAAGAATGCAACACTGGCCATACATCCATTCCATCTGGTCACAATAGCCGTTATATCAGTACCATAACTGTAAAAATGGGAGAAATAACTATCGTTGGTAAACAAAATCTCAATGGACTCAATGCCATCTTAAAACCAATTCAGGACATTAAAACAGGTATTACACATTGGCAAACGGTATGTAATGCCGAAAACGAATCATTGAAAATAAAATGTCAGGAGACACTGAAGTTTTAAAAGTCATTAATTTAGTCATTAGTTAATAATTGCAATCTATGATCAAGCATTCTTATGGAAAAATATCAGTTTTCCAAGATGGGATTTGGACAAACTAAAACCATTAATCTATTTAAACAACAAAGGAATATAATAAATGAAAAACACGGAAAATATTTTAATTGAAAGAAAAATCAAAGAACTCTGCCAAAAACATCAGGCAATTATTATAAAAAGGGATGCTTACACCATAACTATTGCCTGTAGCCAATCCCCTAATGAAGAGTTCATTTCTTCACTACGTTTTATTTCTGGTGCAATAATTAATTTTGATATTTGGCCAAAAGCTAAAATTGAATCCATGTTGACACAAGAAGGATCATTTATACCTTGTACAGAAAGTTACTGTGCTGAAAATGATGAAACAGAAATCTATCGAACAGAAAACTTAGGTATTCCAGACAATAACCACAATGATGCACAATTGAATGACAGCTATACCGAAAATATTGATACGCCTGTCATTCAGTTAATTAATCAGACAATCTCAATCTCTATACAGAAAAGAGCATCAGATATTCATTTTGAGCCTTCTCAATACAACTATCGGATACGCATTCGGGTTGATGGTGTGTTGCATTCTATGCCATCACCCTCTTCTCAAATAAATACGGGTATTCCTGCTCGCTTAAAAATCATGGCAAAACTTAATATCGCTGAAAAACGCCAACCGCAAGATGGGCAATTTAACTGGAATGATCATAAAATCAGTTATGCAATACGTATATCTACCTTGCCAACGCTGTATGGAGAAAAAATTGTTCTGCGAATTTTAAACACCATACACCAATTATCATTGGAACAACTCGGTCTATCTGAGTCCCAGTTACAGCTTTTAAAGCAGAAACTTCGTGTACCACAGGGAATGATTATAGTCACAGGCCCGACAGGAAGCGGTAAAACTATCACATTGTATAGTTGCCTGAAATATTTAAATCAAGCGAAGAAGAATATCTGTAGTGTTGAAGACCCGGTAGAAATTCCTTTAACGGGCATCAATCAAACACAGGTAAATAACAAAATTGGACTCGATTTCGCTAAAGTTTTACGGGCATTACTGCGGCAAGATCCTGATATCATCATGGTTGGTGAAATTCGTGATAACGAAACGGCTGAAATATCGATGAAAGCCGCTCAAACAGGCCATCTGGTTTTATCCACCCTGCATACGAACTCCACAATAGACACACTATCTCGCCTGCAAAATCTTGGGATTCCAGGCTATACCACTGCATCATGTGTAAAATTAATTATTGCCCAACGATTAGTTCGCAAACTTTGCCCTCATTGCCGACAAAAAATGGAAGAACCTACGATCATACATTTTGAAAACAGAGAAATAAAACAACAAATTACTGTGCAGCAATGGGTAGCCGTCGGCTGTGAACACTGTTTTTCTGGTTATTATGGCAGAACAGCCATCTATGAATTTCTCGAAATCAAGCCTGAATTCCAGCAAGCTTTATCAGAAAAATCTTCTGACAAATTTCCCTGTCTGCCCATCTTACACCAGCAAACAACTCTTTTTTCTGCTGGATTGGAATTAGTAGAACAGGGCACAACAACACTGGAAGAGATTTATCAAATTACAGGACAAGAAACGTATCCAATAGATATTAAGGCAGAGAGTACAGAATGAAAATGGAATATATTTATCAATGGCAAGCAGTTAATAAAAAAGGAAGTATTATAAGAGGAGAAAGTATTGGCCGAAACAAACACTCTATTTTCCAGTACCTGAGTCAACTTGATTTACAACCTTATACGATAAAATGTAAAAAATTTATTTATTACAGCGAAAAGGAAATTACTTATCGTCTGCATTTCATCCATCAACTAAATACATTACTGACATCAGGTATCCCTTTGTTGCAGGGGCTGACTATCCTATTGCAAGAATGCAAAAACATCATTTGGCGATGTGTACTGACAGATCTTATTCAAAAAATCAGCCAGGGAGAGCCATTTTCCACCGCATTGAAACACTATCCCCGATTATTTTCTCCCTTATTTTGCCAAATTATCGCAGTAGGAGAGCAAACCGGCCAACTCGAAACCTGCTGCCAACTACTCATTGATAGATTAGAACAACAAAATATACTGCATAAAAAGATCCGAAAAGCGTATCGCTATCCTTTGATAATCGCCTTCATCACAGTCCTTGTCATTTTGCTAATGTTGATTGTTGTCCTGCCCGAATTCAAACAGGTATATTCTGCATTTAATGCCTCACTTCCTTTATTAACACAGGGAGTTTTGTCAGCATCCGACTTTCTGATTAACTGGGGCATACTATTTTTAACAACGATATTAATATTGGTCAGCCTCTATTCTTGGCTACGTTTACGATACCCGGTGTTGTACTCAAAGGAAAAAATGCTTCTTCTGAAGCTCCCTCTTTTCAGAAAACTCACAAGCTACCAACATACCAGCCAAATATTCCATATTCTGTTTATGACACAGAAAGCAGGATTAACCTTAACCAGCGGTCTGGAATGCGCACTGAATGCAACGCATCATCCTTTATTTATAACGGGGATAAAAAGCCTTCACCGACAGATCCAGCAAGGGATACCAATGAGCAGTGCCTTGAAAAGAGAAGACTGTTTTCCACCATTATGTAAACAATTTGTCATAATTGGTGAAGAATCAGGTGAACTTGAAGTATTTTTGGGTAATCTAGCGTTATGGTATCAAGAACAATTTATCAACTGTGCTGATAAATTAGTGCAATTACTTGAACCTGTATTAATGCTGATTATGGCGGTGATTGTTGGCTTACTACTACTCGCCATGTACCTGCCTATCTTTCAATTAGGTACTATTTTGATGTAACAGCTTAATTTGCATATTTTCAATATCATTATTTTTTCTCGAGGGTTGTAAGAACCGAAATTATACATGTTTGTTTATAGCCCATGTGCATCCCTTGAGTTACAATTTGCATATGCTATCAGAAATCTTTTAAGGGATAGAATGAATTATATTGTTGCACTCACAGGTGGAATTGGTAGCGGTAAAACGACTATCTCTAATGTATTTTCATCCCTTGGTGTCCCGCTTGTTGATGCAGATATTATTGCCAGAGAAGTTGTTACTCCTGGTTCTCCCGCATTACAAGCAATCTCAGAACACTTTGGCTCCGACATCTTATTATCAGATGGCAGTTTAAACCGCGCCGCGCTACGTCAGAAGATTTTCTCAGCCCCAGAAGAAAAACAATGGCTCAACTCACTTCTTCATCCACTAATACATGCAGAAACACAACGGCAATTAAATCAGGTCAGTTATCCTTATGTCATTTGGGTCGTTCCTCTGTTAATAGAAAATAACTTAATGCACTTGGCTAACCGTATCTTGGTTGTTGATGTTCCTCCTGACATACAAATCAGCCGGACAATCACACGTGATGGCGTCAACCGTGAACAAGTCGAAAATATTCTGGCCGCGCAAGTCAGTCGTCAAGAACGCCTGGAAAAGGCGGATGATGTCATCCTTAACGATCAAAAAGAGCAAGATCTCGCTGCACGTATAATCGGATTACATCAAAACTATTTGAAACAAGCAGAATTAGTTAGACAGGAAGAACGTAATGAGTGATGCAACCTCCACTATTATTTTTGAACACCCACTAAATGAGAAAATGCGTTCATGGTTGAGGATTGAATCTTCACTACAACAGCTAGAAAAACAGTGCTATCTGGATTCACAAGCAAACAGCCTCGCATTTTTTCGTACGATTGCTGAATTAATTGAGATATTGGAACGTGGTGAAGTACGCTCTGAATTATTAAAGGAACTGGATCGTCAACAAATAAAATTAAAACAATGGTTTAGTGCACCTAATGTGGACACTCCTATGATTCACAAACTGATGGAGCAGCTAAAAGAGCGGAGCATCGCATTACATCATGCTCCGCGCCTTAGCCAGCAAATCAAAGAAGATCGTATCATCAGCATGGTGCGTCAACGGCTCAGCATCCCGGGAGGATGTTGCAGTTTTGACTTACCGACATTACATCTGTGGCTGCATCTACCACAATCTATCCGGGATGAGACAGTTAAATCCTGGCTGAACAGTTTGTTACCATTAAAACAAGCATTAGAAAGTATTCTGGGGTTGATACGCCACTCAACGATGTTCTCTGCGCAAATCAGTCATAACGGTTTCTATCAAGGAAATGCTGATGAGGGGGATCTATTGAGATTAAAATTAGATATTGTACTGAACTCACTGATTTATCCACAAATCTCCGGCCACAAAACCCGTTTTGCTATCCGTTTCTTACCAATGGATAGTGAAAACGGTACTGTACCTACGCATTTGTCATTTGAATTGGCCTGCTGTTAATATGGTTCTGTCGCATTAACGACGGCAAATTAGCAAAAATTGCGGTGATTATTTTTTAGGCGAGCAGTAGATAGAAGTATTCCGCGGGAGAAATCGAGATCCCGTACTGTTGCACATACTGACCTTTGCTGAGCATGCAAAGCAATTCTATGCCCGCCAGCAGGGTCTGTGCCTGCCGAAAATTTTTGAACCCCAGCATCAGGCGGATACGCCGTTTAATCCGCCGATGATCCTGCTCTATCAGGTTATTCAGGTATTTGCTTTGCCGAATTTTGATACGATTTTTCTTCGGCTTGCCCGCATTGAGGCCAGCCAGCGCCGCTTTGTTGGCCCCGCTTTTATCGAGGGTCACGACCTCCGGTCGTCCGTGTTGACGAATGCCCTTGTTGAAAAAGCGACGGGCGGCATCGGCATCCCGGTTGGCGGTCAACAGGAAGTCTACCGTATTGCCGGCCGAATCCACCGCCCGGTGAAGATAGCGCCACTGGCCTTTAATTTTGATATCGGTTTCATCCATTCGCCAGCGGCCGCCAACCGCAGGCATCCGGCGTCGGTAACGTTTGACAATCAGTGGAACCAGTCGATGAACCCAGCGGGAGATGGTAGCGTGGTCAACCTCAATCCCCCGCTCCGCCATCATTTCCTCGAGATTGCGCAGGCTCAGGGCGTAGGCCAGATACCAACGAACACATTGGGCCATGATATCGACAGGATAATGGAGGCGTTTAAACGCGTTTCGGATCAGGGACATCGTTCTGGACTCGCTCAAAAACAGGGGAGCTTACCTGATGACCGCTTAATGCGACAGAACCGTTAATATAATCAATCAAACTAAGCAGGAGAAGAGAACTAAAATGTCTGAAGTATTGACTGTCGCATGCCCAACATGCGGCAAGACAATAATATGGGGTGAAATCAGCCCTCATCGCCCATTTTGTAGTAAACGTTGTCAGTTAATTGACTTGGGCGAGTGGGCTAATGAGGAAAAGAAAATCCCCAGCCAGGGCGACAGCACAGAAAATGATGACTGGAGTGAACAACCGGATTAGTAATCACATTTTATATTCCCGCCTGTATTAGGCGAGAGTTTACGGTGCTTTTCGCTAAAATATATCACGGTAGTATCGAATCATCTGACACTACCGCGATATTTGTTTCAATGAGTTCAATCTTTAGTTAATAAATTGACAATGCTGCGATTTGCTGGTGGAAATTCATCAGCAACTAATTCAGTTTGCGGGATCCAACGGTAAGGTTGCCCCTCTTTACCAAATGGCTCATTCTTCCACCGATCAACCAAATAAAAGTAAAGGGTAATATTTCTGTCCGAGAATTCATGTGTGATAGTTTCCAGCAATTCACAATGAGTTACCGTGATACCAACTTCTTCTTTTAATTCCCTGATCAAAGCCTGTTCTGGTGTTTCTCCCTGTTCAAGCTTCCCCCCCGGAAACTCCCAAAATCCCCCCATGTGTGAATCAGCACGGCGTTGGGTGATAAAAATTTCATCATTGCTATCTTTAATAATTCCTGCCGCAATATGCAGATGTTTTTTTTCCATAATGCTTTTCCAGAATAGTCTTTCTCACAAACCATAATAAAGCAGCCTTACGGGAAAAACACAGGATTAATATCACGAGATCTGCGTCACTTCTTACCTCTTTTTACCAAACCTTCCACAGATAAGAGAATATTATGTATACAGATACTCAATAGATTTCAAATTACATCATAGTGGCAATCACTGTACACTTATGGTTAAATTTTTGATTTAAATGCAATAATTAGAAAATACAACTGTGAGGTAACTTGGGAAATGAACAGGAAAAATTGCAAATAAGGCTCTGCCCAATAATTAAAAATAAGCATTTTACATCTTAAAGATTGAGGAAAAATCATTCATGCAATATGAAGATCAACCATTAATCGAAGCAAGACAAATAACCTATCAATTTTCTGGTGAAATCAACCCATTATTTTCTAATATTGATATTTTTTTGCATACAGAACAACACGCTTTAGTGGGCCGTAACGGTATTGGCAAATCTTGGTTAGCATCAATATTGGCACAACAGATCCCACCTTCAGAAGGCAGTGTAAAACATTTTTGTGATGTCGGTTATTTATCACAAGGCCTGTCTTCTTTTACCGGCAACGCTAGAGATATGCTCGGACTGACTAATATTATCAATGCCAATGAGCGCATCCTCGCTGGTACTGGTGAAACGGTTGATTTTGACATTATGGAGGGAAATTGGGATTGGCGGTTCTGTCGCATTAAGCGGTCATCAGGTAAGCTCCCCTGTTTTTGAGCGAGTCCAGAACGATGTCCCTGATCCGAAACGCGTTTAAACGCCTCCATTATCCTGTTGATATCATGGCCCAATGTGTTCGTTGGTATCTGGCCTACGCCCTGAGCCTGCGCAATCTCGAGGAAATGATGGCGGAGCGGGGGATTGAGGTTGACCACGCTACCATCTCCCGCTGGGTTCATCGACTGGTTCCACTGATTGTCAAACGTTACCGACGCCGGATGCCTGCGGTTGGCGGCCGCTGGCGAATGGATGAAACCGATATCAAAATTAAAGGCCAGTGGCGCTATCTTCACCGGGCGGTGGATTCGGCCGGCAATACGGTAGACTTCCTGTTGACCGCCAACCGGGATGCCGATGCCGCCCGTCGCTTTTTCAACAAGGGCATTCGTCAACACGGACGACCGGAGGTCGTGACCCTCGATAAAAGCGGGGCCAACAAAGCGGCGCTGGCTGGCCTCAATGCGGGCAAGCCGAAGAAAAATCGTATCAAAATTCGGCAAAGCAAATACCTGAATAACCTGATAGAGCAGGATCATCGGCGGATTAAACGGCGTATCCGCCTGATGCTGGGGTTCAAAAATTTTCGGCAGGCACAGACCCTGCTGGCGGGCATAGAATTGCTTTGCATGCTCAGCAAAGGTCAGTATGTGCAACAGTACGGGATCTCGATTTCTCCCGCGGAATACTTCTATCTACTGCTCGCCTAAAAAATAATCACCGCAATTTTTGCTAATTTGCCGTCGTTAATGCGACAGAACCCCGTCACGACCCACGAATGCGTGGAATAGCACCTACAACTAATGTTTAATAACTTCGAACCCAAGAGAAGTTCCTCCTCCAGTAACATTCACCCTGATATTTACAGAGTTACCATACTGATCATATAGATAAAAACTATAAGGTTTTTGCCATTCATTATACTGCCAGAGAGCTCCATGCCATACGCGATAAAGCCAGAAACAGACTCCGATTTTTTGATGATTTTTTGATGTTACTTCAATGGTCCATGATGAACTGAATGAAAACTTAGCTATAAATGTTTTATTTTCACAATATTGAACAGACATATCTGTTGATGTTCCACAAACTTTATAATTTCCTGATTGTTTATAATAAAAAAATAAATTTTCCTCACCTGATGCTGCCCCTGTTTTTATATCATTTTTTTCATGAAAACGAACATAATATTTATAAAGCTCATCATTATATCCTTTGCTCACATATTTTTCTGATAACTCAATAACCTCAATATCAGAATCTGAAAATTCACGTGGTTTAAATATAGCTTGGATTCGACTAATAAGTGCAATTTCTGAGAAAGGCGGTCAGTTGCTATAGTAGGCATCTTTCTCGCCAAAGGAAAATGCACTATGGCCTATACACAACTGACCGAAATAGAAAGATATCAGATTTTCAGTTTAAAAGAAGCCGGTTTTACACAACGCTTTATTGCCACGTCGCTCAATCGAGCCCCATCAACGATTAGCCGGGAATTGAGACGAAACCGGGAAGCACAGAAATACTGTCCTAAACAGGCTCAGCTTAAAGCCTCAGAGCGCCGCTATGCTGCTGTAAAAGCAGTCAAAGTTACACCAGAGATCACAAAGTTGATTAAACAGCTAATTTGGCAAGATTTAAGCCCTGAACAAACAGTCGGTTATCTCAAAAGGGAAAATATAATATCTTTGCATCATGAAACAGTTTATAGATTGATTTATAAGGATAAGCTTAATGGTGGTGATTTATGGCAGCATTTCAGGATTGCTAAAAAACCGTATCGTAAACGCTATGGAAGTTATGAACGAAGAGGAAAAATCAAAAACAGAGTCAGCATTGAAAAGCGCCCAAAATGGGTTGATAAAAAGCAGCGTATTGGTGATTGGGAAGGAGATACTCTCGTTGGCAAAGATCATAAAAGTGCATTATTGACCTTAGTTGAACGAAAATCGTTATTTACTATCATCATTAAACTTGAAGATAAAACAGCAGAAGGTGTCGCAAAAGCGGTAACAAGATACTTATCATTGATAAAACATAAAGTTAAAACAATTACTTTTGATAACGGCCTCGAATTTGCCGAACACGAATTTATCAGTAAAAATTTAGAGACAAAAATTTATTTTGCTCACCCGTATTCCCCTTGGGAAAGAGGGATAAATGAGAATACGAATGGATTAATCAGAAATTACTTTCCCAAAGGAACCGATTTTAATAAGGTATCAGAGCGAGAGGTTAACCTTGTGGCAAACCGATTAAATAATCGCCCTCGTAAAACACGAGATTACAAAACACCAAATGAGTTATTTAAAGGAATACCCACTCATTTACTTCGTTTGTAACGATGTTGCACTTATTATGTGAATGCAAGTTATATTGAATATTTTTTTGTTACCTATTAATGGAAATGCTGATTTTCCAGCTGCTACTGTACTAAATGAAGTTCCAATAAAAGACAAAATATCTGAAATATTGTCTACCGTATCAGTTACTGATAAGACTCTTGCATCACTAATTTCTGAATTATCTTGATCATCATAATTACGTAATATGGATGCAACAGATTCATCGTGGTTTTTAGGTGTATAAATATATCCACCTACATTATAATTCATAACGTCACCTTTATAATTAGAGATTAACGGACTGAAAATCCGGATATGCATCGACTACACGATACGTCAATTATCTATCCTGAAGTTATAATTTTTGTTTTGTTAAAAATTACACGAAGGCATAAAAAAAGTGTGTGACACTTTATTTTATTCGTTATAAAAAAAGAAGAATAAAACGTTGTTTAAAACCGGCTTCTTTTAAACTGGAAATCTGATATCTTTCTATTTAGGTAAGTTGTGTATAGGCCATAGTGCATTTTCCTTTGGCGAGAAAGATGAAATGCCTACTATAGCAACTTACCGCCTTTCTTAGAAATTGCACTTATTGGTTAAAATACATACTAGCATAAAATAAAAATCAAAACACTATTTAATTTTTGTAAAATACTAATGTTTTTTATTATAAATATAATTAAATGGTTTATCAAAAATAATAAGAATGTAAAAATATTAGGTTGTTCTCATTAAATTCCCCTCTTTGTCAGTATAGCCCCGATTAACAATACTGACAGAGAAAAATATTACATATATTTCACCGAATGTAAATCCATCGCATTGTCTAGTTTAAAATCTAATCCAGCGTCTATTAAAAAAAATAATAGACAACTCTTATTTTTCCTGATAATAATCTCATTTAACTTTCATATACAAAATAAATAATTTAATATATCATTTAATTATTTTAATTATATTTTCAAACATAATGAACAAAGGTGATATCATGAGTTCTTTAAATTATTGGACTGGAAAAGTTCTAGCTAATTCAAAAGAAGGTAGCCCTACAGAAATAATGCTAAATAAAGGTGATGTAATATCTGTTGTTGCTACAGGGTGGGCTGATTACTCAGGGAATATACCAAATGGAGGTAATCCAAATCCCAATCAATACCTATCTTCACCCCAAGGTGTATTACCTATTGTTCCTCCTAGTAATCCAAAGCAATTTTTTCTTGCAGCAAAAATTGGCAATAATATCTACGAGATAGGAAATGGAGTTCTTCATAAAGAAATCCCTGAAGATGGGGGGGGAATTAAAGTTTATCTTTTTATCTGCAACTGATTATTATGAAAATAATTCAGGTCAATTTGAAATAAGCGTTGTAAAAGAAAATGGAGAAGCTATTGGATATCTTGATGATATAACTGATAATTATGATAATAAGCATTTTCCATCACTTTTTCAGTGAAAAAACAATAGTAAAAACTAACAGACAAATAAATTATAAAAATTTGTTTAACCATTAAAATAAGCTGCCGAAATTATTCGGCAGCGATAAATTCCAAATTTAATTACATTAACTATGGTGATAACACAGGGCTAGATATCATATTTTTAGCAAGGTTATTTAGGTTAAATAAAGACCAATTATAACGACACTGTTGCAAATAGCCGACGGTAGTAAGCTAAGATATCCATTTTTTCGAAGGAGCAGCGTAGAGAATTAGGGTTCTGTCGCATTAACAGAGAAAGCCTGAGTAAATGTGGGGTTGGTTGGTCGACGTTCGTGGCCGTGCTACAAACCACACTTGCCCCCTATTTCGTTCTCGAAAGTTGACTCACCGGTGATCGTTAATTTCGGTTCTGTCGCATTAACGACGGCAAATTAGCAAAAATTGCGGTGATTATTTTTTAGGCGAGCAGTAGATAGAAGTATTCCGCGGGAGAAATCGAGATCCCGTACTGTTGCACATACTGACCTTTGCTGAGCATGCAAAGCAATTCTATGCCCGCCAGCAGGGTCTGTGCCTGCCGAAAATTTTTGAACCCCAGCATCAGGCGGATACGCCGTTTAATCCGCCGATGATCCTGCTCTATCAGGTTATTCAGGTATTTGCTTTGCCGAATTTTGATACGATTTTTCTTCGGCTTGCCCGCATTGAGGCCAGCCAGCGCCGCTTTGTTGGCCCCGCTTTTATCGAGGGTCACGACCTCCGGTCGTCCGTGTTGACGAATGCCCTTGTTGAAAAAGCGACGGGCGGCATCGGCATCCCGGTTGGCGGTCAACAGGAAGTCTACCGTATTGCCGGCCGAATCCACCGCCCGGTGAAGATAGCGCCACTGGCCTTTAATTTTGATATCGGTTTCATCCATTCGCCAGCGGCCGCCAACCGCAGGCATCCGGCGTCGGTAACGTTTGACAATCAGTGGAACCAGTCGATGAACCCAGCGGGAGATGGTAGCGTGGTCAACCTCAATCCCCCGCTCCGCCATCATTTCCTCGAGATTGCGCAGGCTCAGGGCGTAGGCCAGATACCAACGAACACATTGGGCCATGATATCAACAGGATAATGGAGGCGTTTAAACGCGTTTCGGATCAGGGACATCGTTCTGGACTCGCTCAAAAACAGGGGAGCTTACCTGATGACCGCTTAATGCGACAGAACCCAGAAGCTCTGGCTCAAAGCCGCTGGCGGGTAATTGTGACATTATTTGCAGTAACCTGGTTTAATCCTCATGTTTATCTGGATACTTTCGTTGTATTAGGTAGCGTTGGAGGACGATTATCAGCAGAACACAGGCCGTGGTTTACTCTCGGTGCAGTTGCCGCATCCATCAGTTGGTTTTTCGCATTGGCTATTCTGGCTGCATGGTTTTCACCGATTCTTAATCAGCCACGATCTCAGCGCATCATTAACTTATTTGTTGGTTGTGTGATGTGGTATATCGCATGGAATTTGTTTAAGCAAGGATTACAGATTTTTAATTAAATTAAACATTTCTTTATAATTTAAATGCTTCTTTATAATTCAAACTGTTCTTTATAAATATGGTTCTTTATAAAAATAGTGTGCTAATGTTTCTGAAAGAAACTTGTCTTAATATGAGAATTCTGTAGAAAATACTTATTTATTTGCTGTATACCTGATAGATAAAGGGTATATCCGAAAGGAGGTTTTAGTGAAACGTAACTCACTGATATTTGCTGTTATGTTAGCTGTAGGTAGTTTGTCATGTATGACGGCTTCGGCTGCGGAATTACCATCCACTCCGCATATATCAACTTCTGGAAATTCGACAATCAAAGCGGCTCCAGATATGGCGACTTTGTTGATCCATGTGAAAGTGAGTCAGAAAAGTGCGGCAGATGCAAAGAAAAAAGTTGATGAGCGTGTTGCGAAATATTTTGATTTTTTGAAAGCAAATGGTATCGAAAAGAAAGATATTAATGCTGCTAATATACGTACTCAGCCAGAATATCAGTATGATCAGAAAACAGGCAAATCAACTCTTACGGGATATAACGCTTCCCGCGCAGTTGAAGTTAAAGTTCGTAAGTTGGATCAACTGAATACACTTTTGGATGGAGCCTTGAGAGCGGGATTAAATGAAATTAATTCTGTACAGTTCAGCGTAGCCGATCCTCAGCGCTATCGTGATGAAGCCAGACAGAAAGCAATTGCGAATGCGATTCAACAGGCAACCGAATTGGCAAAAGGTTTTAACAGTAAATTAGGTTCCGTATATAGCATCACTTATCGTCCACCTGAAGCAGTGCCTTTTCCAATGAGTCGGCTGCAATTCAAATCAGCTCTAATGTCTGCGGCTTCTGCGGAAAATTCAGCCGATGAAACTTATGAACCGCAGAGCATAGAGTTTTCTGATCATGTTGATGCAGTTTTTGAATTACAGCGTTAATTAGCTTCATTATCTTCCTGACGTAACGTCTGGCGTCCTAGTTTTAACAGGGCGTCAGTCACTTTTCTCATAGCGCTGCTTTCCGGGGCAAAGCGATGCCAGTAAAGCATACGGCGTTGACACAGACCGGGTGTT
The DNA here is from genome assembly GCF_017743015.1 of Xenorhabdus budapestensis. Taxonomy (NCBI): domain Bacteria; kingdom Pseudomonadati; phylum Pseudomonadota; class Gammaproteobacteria; order Enterobacterales; family Morganellaceae; genus Xenorhabdus; species Xenorhabdus budapestensis. Next base: position 3,498,429 of record NZ_CP072455.1, on the reverse strand, counting down.
AAATCAACCAATTCACCTGCCTTCAATTCTTTGTCGATTTGTAAATGGGGGATCATACAACATGTCGATCCTTGCCTTGCCAATTGAACGAAAGCTTCGGACGAGTTAACGATATGGCAAGGCACACTGCCCGGTGATAAATCAAAATATTGCTGTAAAAAGGCCTGATGCATATCATCCAAATGGTCGAATGCAACAGCAGGCGCTTTCAGTAAAGCTGAGCGAGTTACCCCATTGGGGAAAAAACGTTCAGCGAATTTAGGGGAAGCGACGAACAGATAATCAAGAGCACCTAATTTATCCACCAGACAGCTTGGTAGGGGTTGTGATTGAATACTGATTGCACCAACAACTTCCCCGCGCCTCAAGCTTTCTTGCGTACGTGTTTCGTCTTCCACCTGAATATTGAGCCGGATAGGCAAATCAGAGAGCACGGGATGAAGGGCCGGTAAGAGCCAGGTTGCCAGACTATCCGCATTGACGGCAAGAGAAAGCAACAGAGGAGTCTCATTTCCATTTTCATCACCGAGCCATTGTGCTTCGAGCAACTCTACCTGATGTAATAACGCAAGCAGTTTTTGCCCTTGCTCTGTCGGGCGGGGGGGAACGGTACGAACCAATAACGGTTGACCGAATAAGTTTTCTAATTGCTTGATACGTTGGGATACTGCGGATTGAGTGATACAAAGCTTTTGTGCTGCACGTTCGAAACCGCGTTCACGGATCACGGCATCCAACGCTTGTAGGGATCGGTAATCAGGGCGTTTCATTGAAAATCAGGCTCTCCATTTTTACTCTTCTCTTTGATTATCAGGGCACTAGATTGCGTGTTCAAAATTGTGTGTTCAGAAACCGTTGTTGACTCAAAAATATATTGTGTGCTCAAAAGATTTTTGGGTCTAGGTAGCACTATGCCATATTTTTTCACAGGATAAGATAAAATATTGTTTATACTGGCGGCTGGATTTTTCTTGTAATTGATTATAGGCAGTAATTGATATGACACAGGACGAACTGAAAAAAGCGGTAGGTTGGGCAGCACTGGAGTATGTCAGACCAGGAACAATTGTTGGGGTTGGTACAGGTTCAACGGCATCCCATTTTATTGATGCGTTGGGTACAATGAAAGACAAAATTGAAGGTGCAGTATCCAGCTCGGAAGCATCGACAGAGAAATTGAAAAGTCTTGGCATTCTTGTGCTTGATTGTAATGAAGTTGATTCTTTGGACATTTATGTTGATGGTGCTGATGAAATCAATGGCAACATGCAGATGATTAAAGGTGGTGGAGCTGCACTGACCAGAGAGAAAATCATTTCTGCTGTGGCAAAGAAATTCATTTGTATTATTGATGAATCCAAGCAGGTTGATATATTGGGTAAATTCCCGTTACCGGTTGAAGTTATTCCGATGGCACGTGCTTATGTTGCCCGTGAGTTGGTGAAATTAGGAGGAACTCCGGTTTACCGTCAGAACGTTGTCACTGATAATGGTAATGTCATTTTAGATGTTCACAATCTTGCTATTCTTAACCCAATCGAATTAGAAAACAAAATTAATGCTATTGCTGGTGTAGTAACTGTTGGCTTATTTGCTAATCGTGGTGCGAATGTCGTACTGATTGGTACAGCTAATGGTGTAAAAACGATTGCAGAGTAATTATTAGTTGGGGGCAGAATACTCTGCCCTTAAAAAAATTTCAGATTTATATTCAAAAAATAAAATTCAGATATATATATTGTATATTTGTCTAATTCTAACTCAAAGTTCTATATTTATCTCGTAACTAAAATTTTTACTTTGCATAACAACTTTTTTACTGTTTCTTATGCTGTTTTACAGGCAAACGATTGTATTGCTGTTGACGTTTTTTTTGTTATTTTAGTGAAACCTATCGGCATTACGAAAATTAGTACAAATAAGGCGGATAAATGGTTAAGGTATCTTTAGAAAAAGATAAAATTAAGTTTCTGTTGCTGGAAGGTGTTCATCAGAGCACAGTAGACAATTTGCGGGCAGCAGGGTACAGCAATATTGAGTATCATAAGGGCGCATTAGAACCGGAAGAACTGAAAGAAGCGATCCGCGATGCCAGATTTGTGGGGATCCGTTCCCGTACTCAGTTAACCGAAGAAATTTTTGCTGCCGCTGAAAAATTGGTTGCAGTTGGATGTTTCTGCATTGGAACTAATCAAGTTGATCTGAACGCCGCAGCAAAACGCGGTATTCCCGTATTTAACGCTCCATTCTCCAATACACGCTCAGTGGCTGAAATGGTATTGGGAGAGCTGCTGCTGCTATTGCGTCGTGTTCCAGAAGTTAATGCCAAAGCTCACAAAGGAGAATGGAACAAACAGGCTGCGGGTTGTTATGAAGCACGTGGCAAAAAATTAGGCATTATCGGTTACGGTCATATCGGTTCACAACTTAGTGTTCTGGCTGAAAATATCGGTATGAATGTCTATTTCTTTGATATTGAACATAAACTACCGCTGGGGAACGCCCAACAAGTTCATCACTTATCTGAATTGTTAAATATGAGTGATGTCGTGAGCCTGCATGTTCCTGAAACATCTTCAACTAAAAATATGATTGGTGCGGCAGAATTAGAGCGGATGAAACCAGGTTCAATTTTAATCAATGCTTCACGCGGTACTGTTATTGATATTCCTGCGTTAGTTGAAGCGCTAGAAATTGGGCACATTGCCGGCGCTGCAATTGATGTATTCCCCGTGGAGCCAGCAACCAACAACGAGCCTTTCGTCTCCCCATTAATCAAATTTGACAATGTATTGCTGACGCCACATATCGGTGGATCCACACAAGAAGCACAACAGAATATTGGTTATGAAGTCGCCGGAAAATTGGTCAAGTATTCTGACAACGGTTCTACACTGTCGGCGGTTAATTTCCCGGAAGTTTCACTGCCAGTACATGCTAAGGATACTAATCGATTACTGCACATCCATGAAAACCGTCCGGGTATCTTAACCAGCATCAACCAGGTTTTCACCGATCAGGAAATCAATATTGAAGCACAATACCTGCGTACTGAAGGTGATATTGGTTATGTGGTTATCGATATCATGACGCAAAATCCGGCCCAGGCTGAATTAGTTTTGCAACAATTGAAGGCCTTACCTGGCACGATCCGCTCCCGTCTACTTTACTAAGGCGAGCTGTACTTAAGTGAATAAGTAAGTTAGGTGAAAAACACGTAACCAAATAAAATAAGGGCTATTGAAGAAACAATAGCCTTTGGACTAATCGGCTAAACTCAATCCCCTGCAATTATTACGACCAATGCCATATTTTTTCTGGTGTGATAATTTCCGGTAACGGAATATCCCAGCTTGTGCTGGGCAGCGTATTAACGAACTGAAAATTGTGTACTAGCCCAATCGGATAAAAATTTTGCTGTTGCCATTTGGCTAGTGTTCTGTCGTAGAACCCTCCTCCCATGCCTAACCGTTGCCCTGTATGATCGAAAGCAACCAGAGGGATAAACATAATATCCAGTTCAGAGATAGGTAAAACCTGTCTGACGTCTAGTCGCGGTTCTTCTATATTAAAGTGGTTTTGGACAAGAGGAGTATCAGGTTGATAATGCAAGAATAATAGGTGATTCCGGCTGAAAGGATGCAATACCGGTAGGTAAACCTGTTTATTTTGCTGCCAAAGTTGTTGAATCAATGGACGTGTATCTAGTTCTCCATCAAAAGAGAGATACAGGGCAATTTTTTTCGCTTGGAGGATCCTTGGATGAACTATGACTCGCTCGGCAGCCTGTAGAGCAAATTGCAGTTGTTGTTCAGGGGAAAGGCTTTTACGCAGTTGTCGGATTTTTTGTCTGATGCTTTTTCGGAGAGAGAAAAAAGAATCTGATTGCATGATACCTACCTATTTAGTAGTGCAGAAAAGGATACAAAACAGATAGATAGGATTCTCCAAGATGCCGTTACAGGTGGTAACCCTTGAACCCTTGGTTCAAGGTGAACGTGGAGTCGCCCCTATTAGGCTTCTTGGTCTGGCCAAGCATGCTCACAAGGAACGGAATACCACATTCTATAGATATGAAATATCGGCTCAGGGGACTTCCCTGCACACGAACACCTCAGAGAAAATTTTTTACTACTTAAACCATTAGCAGAGAACCATTAAATCAGGAACCTACCCATTTGGTTTTAAGCAACATCATGCAACCTATTGTATGGAACTAAATGGAGAAAGCAACTGGTTATATTCATCTATCGTGACTACTGCCTGATTTATCAACAAAGATCTGTTTATTAACAGGTAGGCGGTCAGCTAATTTTGTTACCTTGCTCTAATAAGGCTTGCTCAATAGTCTGCTGGAGCATTTTAATTTTCTGTTCCATATTATAGGAATAATCACGGGTTTTCATTTTTTCTTGTGCTAACTCGTGACAGATATTCAGTGCCACAATAAAAACCAGTTGCTCAGTGTTAGTCACTCTGGTGCGTTCTTTGAGGTTATGCAAACGCTGATCAAGTTCCTCCGCCGCAGCTTGTAATGCTTCTATCTGCTCCGGTGGACAATTGACACGTAATGACCGCCCAAAAATCTGAATATCTACTGGTTGTGCAGACATGACACCTTCCTGATTTATTACTGTATCGATACCTTTGTTGATACCTTAATTCTGTTATACGTCCCTCATCTTTCAAGTTGTTATGTTATAGCTGCAACTCGAAATTTATTGGGGGTAAAAAAACATATTTTGGTATAAAAATAAGGCCGACACCAATCATTATCATACAATACCAAAAGACAACCTGATTATGTTGTCTGGTATAGCGACTCCCCTTGATGGTAGCATAGCATGAACTTATATCGCCAACGATGATCAATATACATGTCTATACAAAACTCATTACCTAATTATCAATCATTTGATGAAATTTTGCATCAACAGTCCGTTGCACTGACAGCCGCAGAAATGCATGGCTTAATAAGTGGTTTATTATGTGGTGGAAATCACGACAGTAGCTGGCAGACTCTTGTACATGATCTCACTAATGATGGCTTTGCATTTTCACAGACACTCGCACAGCCAATCAGAGAATTGTATGAAGTCACTTTCGAATCATTGGATGATAGTAACTTTAATTTTAATTTACTACTTCCTGATGATGAAGCTGGTGTCTTTGCATGTGCTGACGCGTTGGCAGGATGGGTAAACCATTTCCTGTTGGGATTGGGGGTTGTAGATCCAAAAATAACAGAAAAAAAAGAAATTCAGGAAGTTATTACTGATTTACGTAATATAGGTATGCTGGGATACGACGAAAGCGAATATCAAGAAGAGCTATCTCAGGCACTGGAAGAAGTATTGGAATATGTCCGTGTTGCAGTGCAGCTCTGTTACATTGCACTAGCGACGCCCAAAAAAGCAGGCAATACAACGAAAAAAGATGAAAAACCAACGCTGCATTGATTGGTAATTAACTAATTAATAATAACGAGATTGCAGGAGAGGGTATGACTAAACAAGAATATTTATCCCGTCGTCAGGCATTATTGTCAAAAATGGCACCAGCCAGTGCGGCCATTATTTTTGCGGCTCCGCCTGCGACACGCAACTCAGATAGTGAATATTCTTATCGTCAGCACAGTGATTTTCTTTACCTGACCGGGTTTAATGAACCAGAAGCTGTTCTTATTCTTATTAAAAGCGATGAAACTCACAACCACAGTGTGTTGTTTAATCGAGTGCGTGATCTCACCGCAGAAATCTGGTTTGGTCGTCGGCTTGGGCAGGAAGCTGCTCCAGAAAAACTGGGGGTGGATCGTGCTCTGCCATTTAATGATATTGATGAACAACTCTACCTCTTGCTGAATGGGTTAGATGTGGTTTATCACTCTCAGGGGGAATTTGAATATGCTGATAAGATCGTATTCAGTGCTCTGGATAAGTTACGTAAGAATAGTCGCCGTAATCTCAGCGCCCCATCAATAATAGCAGACTGGCGTCCATGGCTGCATGAAATGCGCTTGTTTAAATCAGAAGCTGAATTGGAAATCATGCGCAAAGCCGGGAAAATCAGTGCTCAGGCACACACCAGAGCTATGAGAAACTGCCGCCCGGATATGTTTGAATATCAGCTTGAAGCTGATATTCACCATGAATTTACTTATCACGGTGCGCGCTACCCTGCTTATAACACCATTGTTGGTACAGGAGAAAATGCTTGTATCCTGCATTACACAGAAAACGACCGTCGTATGAAAGATGGCGATTTAGTGTTGATCGATGCAGGTTGTGAATATGAAGGGTATGCGGGGGATATTACGCGGACGTTTCCGGTTAATGGCAAATTTACCCGTCCTCAACGAGAAATTTATGACATTGTGCTGAAATCCATCAATGTCTCCCTTGAACTTTATAAACCGGGTACTAGCATTCGTGAAGTGACTGAGCAGGTTGTGCGCATCATGGTTGAAGAGCTGGTTAAACTAGGCATTATGCATGGTGAAGTGGAATATTTGATCGAGACCAATGCCTATCGTCAATTTTTCATGCATGGTTTAAGTCATTGGCTGGGGCTGGATGTCCACGATGTGGGGCATTACGGTGTTGATCGTGATCGCATTCTGGAACCTGGCATGGTACTGACTGTTGAGCCGGGGCTGTATATCGCACCGGATGCTGATGTGCCGTCGGAATACCGTGGTATTGGGATCCGCATTGAAGACGATATTGTGATTACAGAATCAGGCAATGAGAATTTGACTGAGTATGTCGTTAAAGATCCTGATGAAATTGAAGCACTGATGGCACAGGCAAAACAGGGTTACAGTAATCAGGAAGTCAAGTCATAATGAGCGTGATTATCGTGGGAGGAGGGATGGCTGGTGCAACATTAGCGCTTGCTATTTCTTCTTTGAGTCGGGGGCAGTTGCAAGTCTCTTTAGTTGAAGCAGCAGAGCCAACACAGGAACATCCGGGTTTTGATGCAAGGGCGATTGCCTTAGCTTATGGTACATGTCAGCGTTTGAGCCAGATAGGTGTCTGGTCTGCACTGAAAGGTTGTGTGACCCCAATTACTCACGTTCATGTCAGTGACCGTGGTTGTAGTGGTTTTGTCAATATCCGGACTGACGATTATGACATTCCGGCATTGGGTCATGTTATTGAGCTGCACGATGCTGGAAACAGTCTGTTTGATTTATTAAGACAGGCACCTAATATCAAACTTTATTGTCCGGCTAAAGTGAATTCTGTTGAGCGGCTGGACACTTCAGTTTCTATTACCTTGAATAGTGGCGAAAAAATTACGGGAAAACTGTTGATAGCAGCGGACGGAAGCCAGTCTTCCGTAGCAAAAGCTTGTAATATCCCGTGGCAGCGGCAGGATTACGGTCAGGTTGCCATCATTGCCAATGTTCTGACATCTGAACATCCCCGAGGCCGGGCATTTGAGCGTTTTACTGAACATGGCCCATTGGCACTGTTGCCAATGTCAGAAGGGCGCAGCTCTTTAGTCTGGTGTCATCCATTGGATAAATGGGCGGAAATTAATCAGTGGGAAGATGCCGAGTTTCGCCATCAACTGCAAAAAGCGTTTGGCTGGCGGCTGGGGAAAATGTTGGAAACAGGTCAGCGGTACAGTTATCCACTGACTTTATCTACATCCAAACGGCAGATCAGCCATCGTTTGGCATTAGTAGGTAACTCATCCCAAACTCTGCATCCAATTGCAGGGCAGGGCTTTAACTTAGGTATGCGTGATGTAATGGCATTAGCTCAGGTTATTTCAGCTGCTGCGATTGAGGGGCACGATATCGGCTCTTATAACATTCTGACTCGTTACCAACAGCAACGTTTTGCAGATCGTGAGGCGACGATCGGTATTACTGATGGGTTGGTCAGGCTGTTTGCCAATGACTACTTTCCGTTGAGAATCGGACGCAATCTTGGCCTGATGGCGATGGAAATGTTGCCACTGATAAAGGGTCCATTGGCCCGACAGACATTGGGTTGGGGCGCCCATCTTTTAACGGCAGAATAAGTCAGATTAAGAGGAATAAAAACATGCAATCATTTGATGTTGTGATCGCAGGAGGCGGTATGGTTGGCCTTGCGCTGGCCTGTGGTTTACATAGTAGCGGTCTGCGCATTGCGATTGTAGAAGAGCATCCACCAACCAGCACTTTTCATGCTGATGATGAACATACGTTGCGTGTTTCTGCCATCAATGCAGCCAGTGAGCGGTTATTAACCCATCTCGGTGTCTGGCAGAAGCTCCTCGCAATGCGTGTCAGCCCTTATCAGGGAATGGAAGTCTGGGATCAGGATAGCTTCGGTCGTATTCAGTTCAATGCGGCGGAAAATGGCCTCAATCATCTTGGACATATTATTGAAAATAATGTGATCCGACAGGCTCTCTGGCAACAGGCTGAAAGTTTATCTGATGTAACCATGTTTAGCTCTGTTTCTCTTAAGAATGTTGCCTGGGGAGAAAACGAAGCCTTTATTACCCTGTCCGATGAGCGAATGCTGACTTCACGGTTAGTCGTTGGTGCAGATGGTGCTCATTCATGGCTGCGTCAGCATGCAGATATTCCACTGACTTTCTGGGATTACGAACATCATGCATTGGTCGCGACTATTCGTACTGCGGAATCTCATCAGGGCGTTGCACGCCAGGTTTTTCATGGGGATGGTATTCTTGCTTTCCTGCCACTTTCTGATCCTCATTTATGTTCTATTGTCTGGTCATTGCCTGCGGAAGCGGCGCAACAACGTAAGACAATGGAGACTGAGTTGTTTAATCGGCAATTGAGTGTCACTTTTGACATGCGATTGGGGCAGTGTGAGTTGATCAGTGACCGTCAAACTATCCCATTAATGGGACGTTATGCTCGTAATTTTGCTGCACATCGGTTAGCTTTATTGGGAGATGCAGCACACACAATCCATCCATTGGCCGGGCAAGGAGTCAATCTGGGGTTTATGGATGTAGCAGAGTTGATCGGAGAATTGAACCGATTGAACCAGCAAAGCAAAGATATCGGTCAATATCTCTATCTTGGTCGTTATGAGCGTCGCCGTAAACACAGTGCGGCTGTCATGCTGGTTGGTATGCAGGGATTTCGTCTACTATTTGATGGAAATAATCCTTTCAAGAAACTATTTCGTGATGTAGGGCTGACTTTGGCTAACAGTTTCCCCGGAGTGAAACCACAATTACTCCGTCATGCGATGGGTCTTCATGATCTGCCGGATTGGTTGATTACTCAAACCTCTTCAGTTGAAAAAATCTAATTATTTCTCTTATTTTGGATTAGTTTTTTTTATATCAGGCTAAAGTGTATTCAGTTGATTTGCTTCATGCTTTAGTCTGTTTGTAATAAAAAAAAGAATATTTTTTACATATTACTGCCATTTTTTAGCGTTCCCACACAATAAAATAGAAAAAAATTCCGCATGATAGTGAAAGGTTTTTGAAGGTATCATTGTTATGTTGATAATTTATTTTATGGTTCATTTCCATTTTCAGTGATAACTTCTAGTCCAAGGTATCGTTTGCGTTATTAACCGCTTCTTTGCTTCATGATCCAACATTTGCCGGTTAATACGCCGTATGTATGTTACTCAGATCAAGAACGTTTTCATGCTAAAAATGGAAAGAGGGAAATAATGTCAAAACACACCCCACTATATGATCAACATCTGGCATGCGGGGCACGCATGGTGGATTTTCATGGCTGGATGATGCCCCTTCACTACGGTTCACAAATCGACGAGCATCATGCGGTGCGTACTGACGCAGGTATGTTCGACGTTTCCCATATGACCATTATGGATTTGCACGGCGCAGGTTGCCGTGATTTTCTCCGTTATCTTCTGGCAAATGATATTGCTAAGCTGACTGAAAAAGGTAAGGCGCTTTATACCGGCATGCTTAATGCTTCCGGTGGTGTTATCGATGACCTGATTGTCTATTTTTTCACTGATAATTTTTATCGTATGGTCGTTAACTCGGCAACACGTGAAAAAGATTTAGCCTGGATCCAACAACATGCGGAGAAATACCCTGTTGAGATCACCGTGCGTAATGATTTGGCGTTGATTGCAGTTCAAGGACCTAACGCACAATCCAGAGTTCAGTCTTTGTTAAATAATGAGCAAAAACAATCCATTGCAGGTCTGAAACCTTTCTTTGGTGTGCAATCTGGTGACTTATTTATCGCAACTACCGGTTATACCGGTGAAGCGGGTTATGAAATTGCATTGCCTCAGGAGCAAGCTATTGATTTTTGGCAGCAGTTACTGAAAGAAGGTGTTAAACCAGCAGGACTGGGAGCACGGGATACACTGCGCCTTGAAGCTGGTATGAACCTTTATGGTCAGGAAATGGATGAATCCATCTCACCTTTGGCTGCGAATATGGGATGGACAATTGCATGGGCACCGGAAGAGCGCCAATTTATTGGCCGTGAAGCCCTGTTGAAACAGCGTGAAGCTGGGACAGAACAATTGATTGGGTTAATTATGCGTGAAAAAGGCGTCTTACGCAGTGGGTTAACGGTGAGTTTCACTGATGAAACGGGTGAAGTACGTTTTGGTATTATTACCAGTGGAACATTCTCACCCACATTAGGATTCAGTATTGCTCTTGCAAGGGTGCCGCAAGGGGTTGGAGAACAGGTGATTGTCCAGATCCGTAATCGCGAAATGCCGGTTCAGGTTGTTAAACCGGGTTTTGTCAGGCTGGGAAAATCGCTTGTAGGATGATTTTGGTCGCAACATTTTAATAAATAAAAATAAGGAGATGGAACCGATGAGTCATGTACCAACTGAGTTAAAATATACCGAATCACACGAATGGATTCGTTCTGAAGGAAATGGCGAATATACCGTGGGTATTACCGAACATGCCCAGCAATTATTGGGTGATATGGTATTTGTTGACTTGCCTGACATCGGAGCGGTCGTAAACAGCGGTGATGATTGTGCAGTCGTTGAATCAGTCAAGGCAGCTTCCGATATTTACGCACCACTGAGTGGTGAAGTTATCGCCGTCAACCCAGCTTTAGAAGGTTCGCCCGAATTAGTGAATAGCGAACCTTATAACGAAGGCTGGTTATTCCGCATCAAGGTTACTGATGAAAGTGAATTGACCAACCTGCTGGATGCAGAAAGTTATCGGTCACTATTGGAAGAAGAAGAGTAAGTAATCACCGCCCCACATCATCAACGTCGCCGACGTTACACAGTGAGTGGGGCGTTTTTTATATGTGCCGTTTTTTAGCTTGTTTCAGGAAATTATTATCAATGATCCAGACTCTAATCCAACTTGAAAATCAAGGTGAATTCATTCGTCGCCACATTGGTTCCTCTGCTGAACAGCAAAAAGAAATGCTGGCAATGGTTGGCTCGAACTCTCTTGACGATCTCACTAATAAAATTGTTCCCTGTGATATCGCATTGCCAGAGCCACCCGCAGTAGGTGAAGGTGCAACAGAGCAACAGGCACTGGCTGAACTGAAAGCAATAGCGGGTCAGAACAAACGTTATCAATCTTATATCGGTATGGGGTATGCTCCCGCAATACTACCGTCGGTTATCCTGCGTAATTTACTGGAGAATCCCGGTTGGTACACAGCATATACGCCTTACCAGCCTGAAGTTTCTCAAGGGAGATTAGAAGCCTTGCTGAACTTCCAGCAAGTCACCATCGATCTGACCGGATTAGATCTTGCTTCAGCATCACTGTTGGATGAAGCCACCGCAGCAGCCGAAGCGATGGCAATGGCAAAACGGGTTAGCAAACTGAAGAATGCGGAGCGTTTCTTCGTAGCTGATGATATTCATCCACAGGTATTAGATGTGGTGCGTACACGAGCGGCAACATTTGGGTTTGATGTTATTGTTGATAAAGCAGAAAGAGTACTGGAACTAGAGGGTGTTTTTGGTGTTTTGCTGCAACAAGTTGGTACTACAGGTCAGATCCATGATTACAGCGATCTTATCGCAAAACTGAAACAGCAAAACATCATTGTCAGCGTTGCCGCTGATATTATGGCACTGGTTATGCTGACTGCGCCGGGCAAACAAGGCGCTGATATTGTCTTTGGTTCAGCACAACGTTTTGGTGTCCCTATGGGATACGGCGGTCCGCATGCTGCATTCTTTGCTTGCCGTGACGAATATAAACGCTCAATGCCGGGTCGTATTATAGGTGTTTCCCGCGATGCCGCTGGCAACCGGGCATTGCGTATGGCGATGCAAACACGTGAACAGCATATTCGCCGTGAAAAGGCGAATTCCAATATTTGTACTTCACAGGTATTACTAGCGAATATTGCTGGTATGTATGCGGTTTACCACGGTGCTGAAGGTCTGAAAAGAATTGCGGGGCGCATTCACCGATTGACTGACATTTTAGCTGCTGGTCTACAAAAAGCGGGCATAACGCTGCGTCACAAAACATGGTTTGATACATTGGCTGTAGAAGTCATCGATAAGGCATCAGTACTGGCACGAGCGGAAAAAGCACAAATCAACTTACGTACTGATATTCTTGGTGCTGTTGGCGTGTCATTGAGTGAAAAAACCAGTCGTGAAGACTTGATAACCTTGTATCAAGTTTTAACTGGTTCTGAAACCGTGTTAGATGTTGATGTTCTTGATAGTGAAGTATCAGGGAACAGCCAATCCATACCGGCTTCAATGCTGCGCGATGATGAAATTCTGACACATGATACCTTCCGCCGTTATCATAGCGAAACAGATATGATGCGCTATATGCATAGTCTGGAACGTAAAGATCTGGCACTGAATCAGGCGATGATCCCACTAGGATCATGCACAATGAAACTGAATGCGGCCGCTGAACTCATACCAATCACATGGCCTGAATTTACTGACCTGCATCCTTTCTGTCCGTCAGAACAAGCACAGGGTTATCAACAATTGATTAGCCAGCTCTCACATTGGCTGGTATTACTGACAGGATACGATGCAGTATCTATGCAGCCAAACTCTGGTGCCCAAGGAGAATATTCTGGTTTACTGGCTATTCGTCATTACTATGCCAGCCGCGGTGAACAACACCGTCATATCTGCCTGATCCCAAGCTCAGCCCACGGCACAAACCCTGCATCTGCACATATGGCAGGCATGACAGTGGTTGTGGTGAATTGTGATAAAGAAGGCAATATCGATCTGACAGACCTGCGTGAAAAAGCGGAAAAACACCATGATGAATTGGCTTGTATCATGGTTACCTATCCATCAACCCACGGTGTATATGAAGAAACCATCCGCCAGATTTGTGACATTATTCATCAAAATGGTGGGCAGGTTTATCTTGATGGTGCAAATATGAATGCTCAGGTTGGGATCACAACTCCGGGCTTTATTGGTGCTGATGTTTCACACCTGAACCTGCATAAAACTTTCTGCATTCCGCATGGTGGTGGTGGTCCGGGTATGGGGCCGATTGGTGTGAAAAAACACCTTGCCCCTTTCCTTCCGGGGCATACCGTGGTGGAAATGGGGTCATTAACCACATCAGGTGCAGTATCGGCCGCACCATTTGGCAGTGCGTCTATTCTGCCGATTAGCTGGATGTACATCCGCATGATGGGGGCAAAAGGGTTGAAACAAGCTAGTCAGGCTGCGATCTTGAATGCAAACTACATCGCAGCTCGTCTGAAAGACGCTTATGAAATCCTTTATACCGGCCGCGATGGTTATGTTGCCCATGAGTGTATTTTGGATATTCGCCCACTGAAAGAAGAATTTGGTATTAGTGAAATGGATATCGCCAAGCGTTTGATTGACTATGGCTTCCATGCACCCACTATGTCATTCCCTGTCGTTGGAACTCTGATGGTTGAGCCAACAGAATCAGAAAGTAAGATCGAAATTGATCGTTTTATTGATGCGATGCTGGCAATCCGCGGAGAAATCAAAAAAGTGGCGGAAGGTGACTGGCCACTGGAAGATAACCCGCTGGTGAATGCACCACATATTCAGACTGAGCTGATTACTGACTGGGACCATGCGTATAGCCGTGAAATTGCCGTTTTCCCGACAGCAGAGACAAAAGCAAATAAATATTGGCCGACGGTGAAACGTCTTGATGATGTGTATGGGGATCGTAACTTGCATTGTTCCTGTGTACCGATTGAAGATTATCGGTAATCATGGTGTCGCTAATTGATTTAGAATAAAATCGATTGGAAATAAAAGCAGTGTTGAGAGTCATCTCACACTGCTTTTTTATATCAGCTAGAGACATCCGCTGGAATAATTCAATCCTTTTCTAAGGTGATAAAGTGATAAGAATCCATTTTGTAGTACATGAATATTTTGAAGCACCTGGGGCATATGAAGATTGGGCTAACGCAAGAGGATATCAGACTACATTTTCACGGACTTATCTTGGAGATAAATTACCAGATTCAGTTGAGGGTATTGATTTCCTGATAGTTATGGGAGGGCCGCAAAGCCCTGCAACCACAACGACTGACTGTGCACATTTTGATGCAGCAGCGGAAAAGCAACTTATTGTAAAAGCGATTGCATCAGATAAGATAGTTATTGGTGTCTGTCTTGGCGCACAGTTAATTGGAGAAGCATTGGGGGCTGCTTTTGAGCATAGTCCTGAGAAAGAAATAGGAAAGTATCCAATTATGCTTACTGCGGAAGGTTTAAAAAATGATAAATTTACTCATTTCGGTGAACTTCTTGAAGTTGGGCATTGGCATAACGATATGCCGGGTTTGACCCAGGATGCAAAGATTATCGCTTTTAGTGAAGGTTGCCCCAGACAGATCATTGAATACCAAAGTCTGGTTTATGCTTTCCAGTGTCATATGGAGCTGACTACAGAGGTAGTTGAATTGCTTATTCAAAATTCAGAAAAAGACCTTAGTAAAGCGGATGAGCATACATTTGTTCAAACACCAGAAATATTACGCTCCCATGATTATAGTGAGATGAATAATAAATTATTTGTTTTTCTTGATAAATTGGCTAACCAATATATAAATTTGAATTGATTGATATAATCGTCACGACGGTTTTTAAGTCGTGACGGTAAACTGAACGATTTTAATTGGGGATAGAGGATTATTCCTTCAACCAACCTTTTTCTCTTGCTGCTTCCAGTTGTGGTAGCAAATATTTCCAAAATTCAGGGTAACTTTCAGAAATAAACTGGAGCAGGTTAAAGACTTGTTCAAAACGAATATTATTTTCTACCCAACTCTGACCATTATTATGCAGATTCATAAATACTGGCATGACCCTGTCGAGCATTTTGGCGAAACGCGCTTCAGGTGTTTCACCGTCTTCATATTCGTGCCAAAGGGCCAGAAAATAATCTCTCTGCGTTTCTGGCAGTAAGCCGAAAATACGCTTGGCAGCTTGCACTTCTTGCTCGTGGATAGCTTCACGGGCGGCTAAATCAAACGCGATAACATCCCCGGCATCGATTTCCACAATATCGTGAATCAATGCCATCTGTATAACACGGCTGATATTTACCTCTCCGGCATAAGGGGCAAAACTGATAACTGCAAGAGCAAAGTGCCAGCTATGTTCCGCAGAATTTTCATTGCGCTGATTGTTCAGGATTTTCGTTTTACGATGGACATATTTTAATTTATCCAGCTCCATGATAAAGGAGATAACATCGGTAAACGGGCCGAAATTAACAGGAGATACATTTGATGACATAAAAAACTAAACCTCAAATATTATTTTTCTTCCAATGAATAAGGCAGTGTCTGAATAGAAAGAGAATGCCCTTCATCGTTGCGAATACGGAATACATTATCTGCTTCCATATCATTGCTCATAACGATCTGCACCCAAACGGAGCCATCAGCCAATTTGACCGCAGCGAGAACTGAGCCAGTCCGGCGCCATTTATCGCCTAACTGCCACTCCAGTTCATCACCGGCTACAGGAAGAGAAGATGCGCTACCTGCCAGCCAATACATGGCCCGCTTATTAACACCGCGATATTTAGCACGTGCTACCATTTCCTGACCGGCATAGCAGCCTTTTTTGAAACTGATACTGTCTTTGATGGCCTGAAGATTAGTAGCTTGTGGAATAAATTGTGTACTGTTTGCTCCATCAATTACGGGGAACCCTGCTTCAATCTCTAGCGCCAGCCACTGTTGGCTATCGTTCAATTGTGCCTGAAATTTTTCAACTAACACTTCTGCTAATTTGGTTGCAGTAGTGCTATCTGTAACTAAAAGAAAACGTTCTGTAGGGAGAGAGAAATGAAGAATAGTTGTTGTTTCATGTTGGATAACTGCTGTTTCTGCGTCAGGTAAAATGGGGAAAAGTGTTGCCAGTGCTTCCCGGCTTCCCGCTCCGGCAATACCAAGTAAGATACTTTTTTCATCTTTGGCAAAGGCCACTTTGGAGAATACCGCATATTTTTTCAATTCAGTCAGTTGTATATCCAATACCGAACGACGTTCAATATAGGCAAAACCTTCTCCACGATGAAACAGTCGCAGGTTGCTCCACATCTTTCCTTTGGCATCACAGTGGGCGCATAGTACATGTTGATTTACATCCAGGGAATTAATATCTGCTGTCATCTGACCTTGCAGATATTTTTCTGTATCAGCCCCGGTTACAGTAGCCATTGCCCAATCATCAAGGGAAATTAACGTCAGTGGAAGTATTGTGGAAGATAATAGAGATTGTGCAGAAAACGGAATTTGGTAAGCCATAACAGCTCCTGCCATAAACTATCTGAGAAATAACGTTAATGGTAAAAGAGATGAAGCTCAATGCAAAGGAGTTATTCTTTTATTTGCTGGTTGAAGGTTTATTGGCTGATTGTAGCGATACATTTTATTGCGATACTCTTCGCATATTGTAGAGATACCAACAGTTCAATCGTTGCCAATGATGAAAAACAGCCCAGAATCATTGATAATTACAGGCTTTTACTGTAACAGGTTTTTACAGTGATAAAGCATTGCCGTCCCAATGGCACGAATGAAAATAATCAAGAGGCTTTTTAAACATGGATATTGACAATAAAGCGCGTATTCACTGGGCATGTCGTCGCGGGATGCGTGAACTGGATATTTCTATCATGCCATTTTTTGAATATGAATATGACTTGTTGAGTGATGATGAAAAACGCATTTTTGTTCGTTTGCTGGAATGTCCAGATCCTGATCTTTTCAATTGGCTGATGAATCATGGCCGCCCGGAAGATGAGGAGCTTTTTAACATGGTGCAATTGATTCAAAGCAGAAACCAAGCTCGTGGCCCTGTGGCACAGTGAACTGAGAGTATCCCTCCGAACCCGCCTGTTTTCCTCTGGCGTGCATGGAGTGATAGCCCTAGCTGCTCTATTAGCACCGTGGTTTGCCAATAGTTTTTATGTCTGGCTTCTGCTGCCGATCATTATCTCCATAGTGGCGAGTTGGATAAGGAGCCAGAGAAATATCATGCAGTGTCAGGGAAAACTAATACTGTTTCGTGGCAATAAAGTGCATTGGCAAAAAGAAAGATGGAAAATGACTCAGCCACCGTGGCTTAGCCGTTATGGAATAATGCTCACACTACGTGCCTTTGAGCAAACGGAAAGTTTCTGCCTCCCGTCTAATATTCGATTATGGGTAGCATCGGATAGTGTGTCGGTTGAAGCTTGGCGTAGTTTTAGCCAGATTATGCGTAGTACAGAATTGTGGAAAGAAAAGGTAAAGGCAGAAAGATCATGAGAATCTGACTGTCTTATTCTTGTGTGGGGAATCTGTTGTGGCTAAGAAATGGATATGTCACTGCTGGACTAGCGAATGGCAATAAGCTGTTTTATTAGCGAATTCGGTGACCGTCTGGACGGTCACCTCTAGAAAAGGCATTTACACAAAATGCAATACAGGCTCCATTAGCCACGTCAACCACGTTGCCTATTTTTACCACCCATTTTTTACACCCAGTACAATAGAATTGTAACCTTCACATTTATCTCACCTCTTATCACCATCTATAAATCAGGCTACAAATTTTTATAATGAGTTCCAACACTTTGAATCTCAATTATTTTGTCAGTGTCATTTTTGATGAATGTTACCCTGTGTTCTTGGCTTAGCCTTATACTAAATAAATCTCTACCTTGCAGTTTTTCGAAGTTACTGCCGTTTGCTGTACCAATGTTTTTTGCTGCTGTAATTGGATCATTACCCTTTTGCACCTCTTTTATAAAGGAGCTATATTTTTGTTTTGCAGCGTCGTCCATATTAGCAAATCCATTCTTGGATTTGTTATCTCTAAGTTTTTGCAAACTAACTTTCCATTTAGACGGTGCTGTTGTGGACGATGCTGCTGAACCCAATTTAGGTGCTTTTGTTGGGCCTGCCAGATAACCTATCCTGCCATCAGGTAATTTCTGAGGTGGTCGAAAGAAAGGCTGAGAAAGTTTTTTTCTCCCAATATAATTCTCTAATGATTTAGTTTCTAGTCTATTGTAAAAATTTCTTGAAAAAATCCTCTTTCCTAGTGATGTTGCAGCAGATAAGATAAATAAAAAATCAATTAATTTAAAAAATCTTGTGGCGTTTGATTGTTGATTTTCCTCCAGTGGGATTTCTTGTGAAGCAAAGAAATAGAGTGCTAATAATTTATCTTCATCTAAATAATCACTCAATGGCTTATTTTCAAGGTCAGGAACATCCCAGATATTTTCAGGATATTCACCTTCAAAATCCAGTTCGTTCTGGAGAAATCCATTTGCCATATCTTTAGAAATTTGATCACCATTCTCACCCAATAGTGCAGATGAAAGATTAGGCATATATTCTTGAAAAATTCTCTCTGCAGTATCTTTATGATAATAGTAACCTGGAAGTTGAGATACATTATGAATACCACTTACCGCTAAAGCATATGCTAATATTGTTCTTTTAGCTCGAAATTCCTTTGTAGATGTTGATGTATAACTTCCATCTTCTTCTTGCCTAAAGTTTAGTACACGTATTATTTCGTTCGCTATTTGCTTTTCAACGGGTAGATAATCTTCACCTCTATCATCAGGAGTTAATTGTATTACACTCGAAGTTGTTACGGATTTTATAACCATTGTATTTTCAACCATTGTACTTTCCCATTATGTTGGTACTTATTGAAATAACTACTAATATAAATTGCAGCGCTGATTTCCACTGTTACGGTTTCTTGACTGCTTTAATTAAATTATCAAGTTTATTTGCTCTCGATAATATCCTTACAAATACTTCGGATAATTGAGATGCTAATATCTTAATAATAAGTAACTATATAATCATTTTCTATGATTATGAATAAATATAAAAAACATTTGTTTATATGACCGTTAGACATATAGATAACATAGCACTTTTATAGTGTCAAGCACTGCTAAGTGACTTGATTTTGATTATATTATAGGCATGAATGATTCGATTTTAATTAAATCTCTGTGGCCTGAGCCAGTTTATCAGGACTCTTTTAGAGGCAACTGTAGCGAATGAAACAGCATTAGCTCTATATATTTTGTTTTAGTGGTGTTTCTAATGATAATGAAAAATAAAGTAAAAAAGATAAAATTACGCGATGTAGTTTTGATATTAAATTTTTTCCATCAATATTGTACGGAATTTCTGACAAATATGTTGGCGTACATGTTGTTAAATTTTTTTTAAATTGTTGTTGGTTTTAATTATAAAATAATTTAAGCGTTAGCACATATTTCTCAATTTTTTATGGTAGTAAATTAATTTTGCAAATAGGATTTACATTTTATTATATATTTACTAGTTATAAATTAATGCCAATTTATTTATGAGCAATATGTTTCTACTAATAACTAAGTAATTTATCATTGGTTTAATTTTAATTAACTTTAAAATAATCAGGGTCTTTAGATAAAATTTCTACAAGATTTTTTTTGAGGCATTTTTCAGGATATTATAAGTGGTAACAATCTGAATTATTTTGTGTCATTGCAATTTAAAAATGTCATCCAATCCTGCAATAATATTGAAATATCACTTTACTGATGGATTAGTTACTTAAAGGTAGTATCATAATTGAGACTGTATCTTGCATACGTACAGTTATTACGAAATTTCAACTAAAGAAGGGACTTATATGAAGGTTTCCACATTTGTCGCATCAGTTGCTTTGGCTGGCTTTTGCTTTGTTGCAAACGCGTCTACTCTTGATAATGTTGCTGTTTATTCTACAGAGAAATCTAACGGCTCTATGTCAGTGGGTGGCAAAAATGCTTACACTAAATCCTTCGAGGTTGCAGTAGCGAACTTATCCGGTAAGGATATTGATTTGTCGAAGCTTTGCCTGAAAGCTTACTCTTCTGACGAAAAAGAATTTAGGCTGGATACGGTTGATGAAGACTTGAATCAGGGCACACTGAAAGCGGGCAAGTCCGTCAAAGGTATTGCTGTGTTTGCTTCTGAAAATGACGTAGTTTATAAAGCCGCTCTTATTAAAATTTCTGGCGATTGCAATTAAAATTTAACCAGATAAAGCAGCTTTTTGGCTGCTTTCTTCGGATTAACTGTTCAGGCTCGCTCTGAACTTTTAAGAAAGCTTAAGTGATGTTAAAACAGTGCTTCCATCTCTGCCAATATCTGCATACACCATTGATTCAAGCGTTCCTCAGTCTCTTCAAACTGGTTCACATCATCCAGAGCAAGGCCAACAAACTGTTTGCCATCTTCGATCAGTGGTTTTGGACTGGTGAATTCATAACCTTCAGTCGGCCAGAAGCCGATAAACTGTACGCCCGTAGGAAGTAAATGGTGATACAGCATTCCCAGAGCATCCAGAAACCATTCGCTGTAATCAATTTGATCGCCCATGCCATACATGGCAACAATTTTCCCTGCCAAATTCAGTGATGGAAGTTGATCCCAAATAGTCAGCCAATCTTCCTGTATTTCACCAAAATCCCATGTAGGAATGCCGAGGATCAAGACAGAATATTCTTCCATCAATTTAAGATCACAATCTTTGATGTTGTGCAGCTCAATCAGATCTTCACCAAGAATATCGCGTATTTTTTCTGCTACCATTTCAGTATAGCAAGTGGTAGAGCCGTAAAAGAGACCAATTTTCATCATTATTTATCAGGGAATTTCTAATATAAGAGAGGGTATTGTAACAGAAGAATTGCTTTTTCAGGCATAATAGCCGATCGGAAGGCACAGATATAAAGGAGGGCTTGTGCCAAGCAAACACGTATTAAAAACTGATGTATCGGAACAGAGCCCGTCGGCTAATCCCCTGATAGAACAATTTTTGGATACGATCTGGCTGGAAAAAGATCTGGCAGAAAACACATTGGCTTCTTATCGGCTTGATTTACAATCCCTGAATAATTGGCTGGTGCATGGTGGCTATGATTTGCTTTCTGTACAGTCTATCGAATTACAATCATTTTTGGCTGAACGGGTGGATGGCGGTTATAAAGCCAGTAGCTCTGCGCGTTTGTTGAGCTCCATGCGCAGATTGTTTCAGTATCTCTATCGCGAAAAAATGCGGACGGATGATCCAACTGCGCTTTTATCTGCTCCAAAATTACCTAAGCGCTTACCAAAAGATTTAAGCGAAAAACAGGTTGAAAATTTGCTAAACGCTCCCTCGACTGATCAACCAATAGAACTGCGGGATAAAGCGATGCTTGAAGTGCTTTATGCCTGTGGGTTACGCGTATCCGAATTGGTTGGGTTAACATTATCGGATGTGAGCTTACGTCAGGGCGTTGTCAGGATCGTGGGTAAGGGGAACAAAGAGAGGTTAGTTCCTTTAGGAGAAGAAGCTCTCTACTGGCTGGAACAATATCTAGAGTATGGACGCTCATGGTTACTGAATGGCATAGTGTCCGATGTGTTTTTCCCCAGTAAACGGGGAACACAGATGACGCGCCAGACTTTCTGGCATCGGATCAAACATTATGCTGTATTGGCTGGTATTGATTCCGAGCGTTTATCCCCGCACGTTTTACGCCATGCTTTTGCAACACATTTAATCAATCATGGTGCTGATTTACGGGTTGTGCAGATGTTACTCGGACATAGTGATCTCTCCACAACACAAATTTATACACATGTGGCAACTGAACGTCTTAAAGTGCTGCATCAACAACATCATCCTCGCGGATAACAACTCATAAATGACTGTTCGTTGATAACAGCTTATGAATAGGTTGCGAAGAAAGATGAAAAAAAGGAACAAAGTAATGAAGAAGATTGCGTTTTGTCTTTCCTTGATACTAACTGCTTTTACCAACAATACCTTTGCTGACGACAGCATGATTAATAAATCATTGTCAAAAATGGGGCTTAAGGCAGAAAGTATTACTCCATCACATATTACCGGGGTAAGTACTGCTTTGACCCAGCATGGAACTCTTTATATATCCAATGATGGTAAATATTTGTTCCAGGGGCCACTTTACGATCTCAGTGGAAAAATACCAAAACACGTGATTAATAAGGCTTTGGTAGAAAAACTGGAAACCTTGAAAGATCAAATGATCATTTATAAGGCTCCAAAAGAAAAACATGTAGTTACTGTATTTACAGACATTACTTGTGGATATTGCCGTAAGTTACATGAAAATATTAAGGAATATAATGATGAAGGAATTACTATCCGTTATCTGTCATTCCCTCGTCATGGTTTGCAACACCAATCAGCGAAAGATATGCAATCTATTTGGTGTAGTGCGAAGCCTGCTAAAGCATTGGATGATGCTTTTAAAGGTGAGAAAATTTCACCTATTGAAAGTTGTAAGAAGGATATTGCCAAACATTATGAGCTAGGCTTACAGTTTGGTGTCAGTGGAACACCAGCTATGATACTCAAAGATGGCAGTATGATTAGTGGTTTTATGCCACCAAAAGATTTAGCTGACGCATTAGCACAGCATGCTGAATAATCCATCGCCAACGGATCCTGATTTAGTTAATAACAGGTAGTGAATTAAGCCCAGTGAATAGAAAAACACAGCTCCGCCGCCGTCCAGCGGCGGATGATAGCCACCTTCCCGATAGTATCCATCCGTTATTGCGCCGTTTATATGCTACGCGTGGTATACGCCAGACTGATGAGTTAGAACGCGGAGCAAAAGGGTTACTTAATTATCAATCTCTTAATGGCATTGAAGAGGCTGTTTCCTTGCTTATCACAGCGTTGCACCAACATTGGCGCATTGTTATTGCTGGTGATTTTGATGCTGATGGAGCAACCAGCACCGCATTAAGCATCCGTGCATTACGTGCAATGGGATATCGGGATCTGGATTATTTTGTGCCTAATCGTTTTGAAGATGGTTATGGCCTAAGTGTGCCGGTCGTGAATGATGTCGCCAAAAGAGGGGCTGATCTGATCATTACCGTCGATAATGGGATATCTTCCCATGATGGTGTTATGGCAGCACATCAGCATGGCATCAAAGTGATCGTCACAGATCACCATTTGCCGGGAGAAACATTGCCAGCCGCAGATGCTATTATCAACCCCAATCTGGTGGATTGCTCCTTTCCTTCGAAAGCATTGGCGGGTGTTGGTGTTGCCTTTTATCTGATGTCCGCACTCAGAGCGGAACTACGTAAAATAAGGTGGTTTGAGCAACAGGGTATTCCTTTGCCGAATCTGGCAGAATTGCTTGATTTGGTTGCATTGGGAACAGTGGCAGATGTCGTTCCTCTTGATACCAATAACCGTATTCTGGTGTATCAGGGATTGAACCGGATCCGGGCAGGGCGTTGTTGTGCCGGTATTCGTGCATTACTGGAAGTTTCTAAACGGGAATCAGGAAAGCTGGCTGCCAGCGATTTGGGGTTCTCCCTTGGCCCACGGTTAAATGCAGCAGGGCGACTGGATGATATGTCCGTTGGTGTCGCATTGTTACTAACCGATGATATCGCACAGGCGCGACAGATTGCCTGTGAATTAGATGGATTGAACCAAACCCGCCGTGAAATTGAACAGGGTATGCAGCAGGAAGCCTTGCAGATCTGTGACCAAATTGAGCGTACTCATACTGAATTACCTTACGGGCTGGCTATTTATCATCCTGAATGGCATCAGGGAGTTGTGGGCATTTTGGCATCTCGTATTAAAGAACGTTTTTATCGTCCGGTTATCGCTTTTGCCCCTGCGGGAGACGGAACACTGAAAGGTTCAGGCCGTTCCGTAAATGGACTACATATGCGAGATGCCCTTGAGCGCCTTGATACCTTATATCCGGGATTAATGCTGAAATTCGGTGGCCATGCCATGGCAGCCGGGCTATCGATTGAGCAGGATAAATTCGACCAGTTTCAGCGCCATTTCTCTGAGTTGGTGGCAGACTGGCTGGATATCGCTCAACTTGAAGGGGTAATCTGGAGTGATGGTGAGCTGGCATTAAAAGAGTTGTCACTGGAAGTTGCTGAGATCCTGCGAGATGGCGGTCCTTGGGGGCAGGCATTTTCTGAGCCGGTATTTGACGGTAAATTCAAGCTTCTGCAACAGCGGATTGTTGGTGAAAATCATCTGAAAGTCATGCTTGAGCCGTTAAAAGGAGGGCCGATGTTGGATGGTATCGCGTTTAACATCGATACAAAATTCTGGCCAGATAACAGCGTTAAGACGGTGGAACTGGCTTATAAACTGGATATCAACGAATTTCGCGGTAACCGTGATGTTCAGCTTTTAATCCAGCACATCTGGCCTCACTGAATTGGCCTCATTGACTGAGTCGATCGAGTGTCTAAGGTAGTGTGACTAACCATTTATCCATTGCCACATAATCAAATGTGATTATGTGGCAAGTCACTTGAAATGCTATAAACCCTTTGCCAGATCCGTTACAATACGCGGTTCGAAAATATCCATGCGATCATCTTTCTGTAAAAAACATCGTTTTTTATAAAAACACAACGTATAAGACACGAAATATGTTTGAAATTAATCCGGTAAAAAACCATATTCAGAACCTGTCTGAGCGGACAGCAGTTCTGAGGGGGTATCTTTGACTATGATGCCAAGAAAGAACGTTTAGAAGAAGTCAATGCTGAATTGGAACAGCCTGATGTCTGGAATGAACCGGAGCGGGCACAGGCGTTGGGTAAAGAGCGTTCATCACTGGAAAGCATTGTAGAAACGATTGATCAGCTTGAACAAGGCTTAGAAGATGTAAACGGCTTGTTGGAACTGGCTGTTGAAGCTGATGATGAAGAAACTTTCAATGAAGCGGTAGCTGAATTGGAGCAATTGGAAGAAAAACTGGGCCAGCTTGAATTCCGTCGTATGTTCTCTGGTCAATATGACAGTGCAAACTGTTATTTGGATTTACAGGCAGGTTCTGGTGGTACGGAAGCACAGGATTGGGCAAGTATGTTGATGCGCATGTATCTGCGCTGGGCGGAATCTAAAGGCTTTAAGACCGAAATTATTGAAGAATCTGATGGTGATGTTGCAGGTCTGAAATCCGCTACCATCAAAATTATCGGTGAATATGCCTACGGATGGTTACGTACAGAAACTGGCGTACATCGTCTGGTACGTAAAAGCCCGTTTGATTCTGGTGGTCGCCGTCATACATCATTCAGCTCAGCTTTTATTTACCCGGAAGTTGATGATGACATTGATATCGAAATCAATCCTGCTGATTTGCGTATCGATGTATACCGTGCTTCTGGTGCGGGTGGTCAGCACGTCAACAAAACCGAATCTGCGGTGCGTATTACTCACATACCGACGGGTATTGTTACTCAGTGTCAGACAGACCGTTCTCAGCATAAAAACAAAGATCAGGCGATGAAACAGTTGAAAGCCAAACTGTATGAGCTGGAAATGCAGAAGAAAAATGCTGATAAACAGGCCATGGAAGAGAACAAATCGGATATCGGTTGGGGTAGTCAGATCCGCTCTTATGTTTTGGATGATTCCCGCATTAAAGACTTGCGTACAGGTGTTGAAACCCGCAATACGCAGTCTGTGCTGGATGGTGATTTGGACAAATTCATTGAAGCAAGCTTAAAAGCTGGCCTATGAGGAACTAAAATGTCACAACAACAGCAGGGGGCTGAACAGGCTCCTGATTTAAATAACGAACTGAAAACACGCCGTGAAAAACTGGCTACACTGCGCAGCAACGGCATTGCATTCCCGAATGATTTTCGTCGTGAAAACATTTCTGAAGATCTGCATGCAAAATACGATGACAAGACTCAGGAAGAGCTGGAAGCGCTGAACATTGAAGTGACTATTGCAGGTCGTATGATGACCCGCCGTATCATGGGTAAGGCATCTTTTGCAACCTTACAGGATATGGGCGGTCGTATTCAGATCTACGTTTCCCGTGACGACCTGCCGGAAGGCATTTATAACGAACAGTTCAAAAAATGGGACTTAGGTGACATTTTAGGTGCACGCGGTAAATTATTTAAAACTAAAACCGGTGAGCTTTCCATTCATTGTAGTGAACTGCGTTTATTGACTAAGGCACTGCGCCCACTGCCGGATAAATTCCACGGTCTGGCGGATCAGGAAACCCGTTACCGTCAGCGTTATCTGGATCTGATCTCGAATGATGAATCGCGTCAGGCATTCCAGATCCGTTCCCGGGTTATGTCCGCGTTGCGTAATTTCATGATCAGTAAAAATTTCATGGAAGTTGAAACGCCAATGATGCAGGCGATCCCTGGCGGAGCGAGTGCGCGTCCATTTATTACTCACCACAATGCGTTGGATATCGATATGTATCTGCGTATAGCACCAGAGCTTTACCTGAAACGTCTGGTGGTGGGTGGTTTTGAACGTGTGTTCGAAATCAACCGTAACTTCCGAAATGAAGGGGTTTCACCACGGCATAACCCAGAGTTCACCATGATGGAACTCTACATGGCCTATGCTGATTATCAGGATTTGATCGTTCTGACTGAAGAACTGTTCCGCACACTGACTCAGGATGTGTTGGGTACAACTCTGGTCAGATACGGCGAACAAGAGTTTGATTTTGGCAAACCTTTCGTGAAAATGACCATGAAAGAAGCGATTTGCAAATATCGCCCGGAAACCAATGTGGCGGATCTGGATGATATGAATAAAGCTGTTGCTATCGCTGAATCTCTTGGTATTGAAGTTGAAAAAGGTTGGGGATTGGGCCGTGTTCAGTGTGAAATCTTTGAAGAAACTGCGGAAAGCCATCTGATTCAGCCAACATTTATTACTGAATATCCGGCAGAAGTTTCTCCACTGGCACGTCGTAATGACGATAATCCATTCATTACTGACCGTTTTGAATTCTTCATTGGTGGACGTGAAATCGGTAATGGTTTCTCCGAGCTGAACGATGCAGAAGATCAGGCAGAACGTTTTGCAGAGCAGGTTCGTCAGAAAGACGAAGGTGATGACGAAGCCATGTTCTACGATGATGACTACGTAACCGCATTGGAACACGGTATGCCACCAACAGCGGGTTTGGGTATTGGTATCGACCGTATGGTGATGCTGTTCACTAACAGCCATACCATTCGTGACGTGATCTTGTTCCCGGCCATGCGTCCGAACAAATAATCGCTTTTTGATTAAAATCGATGAATAACGCCCTGCTCAGTCTGTTGAGCGGGGCGTTTTTACAGTGAGGAAAAAAATAAAAAGTGAGGAGAAGACAAGCGCAGCGCGTCAGTGACGCTCAGAATAGGCCAAAATAACTAGATTACGCGAGAAACTCTTTCTGGCTGGCAATCAGTTTGGCACCACAGGCTGTGTACATCCCTTCCACAGCGATAGATTTCCTTTAGTTTTTAAATTATCACTGCCTTCGACAATAGGAAAAACGCCATCACATTTGGGGCACTCAACTAAATCCGATTCTCCAGCAACGGGAATACCTTTTTAGGTGTAGCCACCCACAGCAGTAATCACTTTTCCACCGTGATCGGTGGTGTCGTTTAATAAAATAACGGCTTTTTTTGCCATGTTTGACCTCATACCTGAAAAATTCGGTTATCAATGATTAAGTCAGCAAAAACATCAGAAATCATAAATAATTTATATTAATTTCTGATGTTGTGATGGCTTCAAGACAAGCGTTTTACCATTCTCCGTAGGGATATTTTTTCCTTTGATAAAGTTCTTGATACGTTCGGAATATTCATCATAACCATCCGGATGGTTTGTTTTTCCCTGACAAATAGCCATTTTATCACCGGAAACGGATTCACCAGTGGCAACTAAAATATTATCACCGTTATTTTTATCATAATCACGTAACCAAGCCCAGGTAGTTCCACCGAGAGCTAATCCAACAAGTATTGTATCCCGATAGAATACATATCCCTTAACTGCACGCCCGATATAAGGTTCACGCATCAGTTGCCAGACTTCGGGAGTAAATTTAAAAGTTGTCTGATAAGATTTTTTATCAATCACGGAATCCCAACAGATTTGTATCCATTGGGGCAGCGCTTCTCCATTGTTTCGGATACCACGACTCCCTCCTAATCGTTTATTCCAACTATTCAGACTTTCATAATCTGGATTTGCGCCATCAGGCATAAATTTTTGTACAACGTAATTATCCTCATCCTGAAACTGAACAAAGCTGATGCTGGCGGGAAAATATTCAGGAGTGCGCAATTTAAACCACCATTTCTCATAAGGCAGCGGCTCACTGTGGTGCACAATGGGTTTATATAGCAGAATCATATTAATATGGCATAATGTCTGGATTCAACTGACAAGGGATAAAGTAAGATGGGCTACAGTTTGGATTTTCGAAAGCGAGTACTGGCATACAAAGACAAGCATTCGTTGACTTTCGAACAAACGAGTGCCCATTTTGACATTTCTATGCGTACCTTATTTCGCTGGAGTCATAAAATAGCGCCTTGTATGACTCGTGATAAACCGTCCACTTTCAGCGTGATTTCTGACGCGGCTTCCAGCGCCACTTTTCAGGTGAATTTCCTGCCCACTGTCAATCACGGTGACATCCCCTGTCTGGATATGCTGGCTGCCGGCAATCCGGTGGGAAACATTTCCTTCGGTGGTAATTTTGCGTGAACCGGCGACCTGATGATGATCATCAGCGCGGATATCGTGGTAACGGTTGTTATCGATACGCTGTTTCTGGTCATGCTTGATATGCCAGTAGGCATCGTTTCTGATATGCGCGGTAAAATCTTTCTGACCGCGGAAATAGATTTCTTCACTGTCTTTCGCGTCCTCAAAGCGCAGTTCGTTAAAGCCTTTACCTTTGTGCGTCTTGGTCTTAAAGGTAGTGCGGGTTTTTTCTGCTGGTAAATCCAGTGGCGGGCGGTTCAGACCGTTGTAAACACATCCGGTGACGATTGGGCGGTCAATATCACCGTTTAAATAAGAAATAATCACTTCCTGCCCGATACGCGGTATCGCCATAAAACCGAAGCCATTACCATTCCAGCCCTACGCAACACGTACCCAGCACGAAACCCCATCATCCGGCTGGTCATAGCGGTTCCAGTGGAAATGGACTTTAATGGCACCATCTTTATTGACGAAGATTTCCCCTCCTTCCGGCCCAACTACCATCGCCGTTTCATCCCCGTCCGCTAAGGGTTTGTAGTGGAAAGGCGGGCGGTAATCATCAAAGCCGGAAATAAAACTGAAATGATTGGAGAGCGTGGTGCCTTCACTGGCATCGTGTCCCAGTGCCTGCGGGTATTGAGCGGCGCGTGCGGGTGACTTTTTATCTCGAAGATTTTGCCCGGCATCAGTTTGATGCAGTTACTACTGCCGCTGCCGGTTTGCTTCTGGTTATCCAGTGCTTCCTGCCGGTATTTTAAAAACGGTTTGGCGGCGGCATCTTTCTGAAAACGGCCGTAACTTTCAAACACGGTATAGGGCGTCTGGCTACCAAAATCGCGGAACCCTTCGCTGCTCTGCATATGAGAGCCGGCGGCTCAATGGGCGATTCGTGTCAGCATAAGGGTCAAACAGTCGGAGAAACTGTTTCAGGCTTTCGGTGACAAATCAGGGGGTAACTGGCGTGATATTATGTACGATGAGATAGGGACGGCGAGCCTTCCTGCGTCACAGTGATAGTGCCTTGTTCCAAGGCGCACGCCTGCTCATAGTAGCCGATGAAATAGCCCGATACCGAAAGGGTCGGCAAGTGGTTTGCTGGTTTGCCCATCAAATCAAAAAAGTGCAGCCGGTGCTGTGTCCTGTCCAGAAAATCACGCTCGGTTTGAAGCTGGTAGTAAAAAGTGTCGGGTTGGTAATCCTCATCCAGAAAATACCCGGCGGGGGTAAACTGTTCAATCGGCAGCCAGTGATAAGGTGTACCGCGTTGCTCATTGTCATCGGGCTGTTGCACCACCTGAATATCGCGCAACCGGAATAATCGCACTGATTCCCCCAATGGCAGCGGGTAACTGTGATTGCCGGAATCCAGCAGAATGGACGGGCTGGTCTGATTTTCCAGATGAATGGCCGGGACGTAGCCCAACAAAAACGCCTCATCGACATTATTCAGCGGTAGTTCACCCTCGAAACGAAAAACCAGCTCAAACGTGCCGTCCGCATTCAGCGGAATTTCCACGCAGTGACTACGGATATCGAGGGTAACAAAGTTATAAAGCTGGGGCAGCGCATAATATTCCACCAACGGTTGTAGGCCAGAATAGGTATTCTTTGACGCAGGCAGCACCGGACTATCAAACAGGTTATGCCAGACATAAGGGGAACAGCGCAGTTTTCGCTGCTCTCCCTGTATTGTCAGGCTGACATCACAGAGATGCTGATCGAGCCAGAGACTGAGCTGTGCCGCCTTTTCCGTGTCAGTGCCGAGAAAAAAAGACAATGCTCCGCTTCGCCAGACCGGAGACACCGTGCCGGTTTGACACAGGGTCAGAATAATTTCACTGTGGATGCCGGTTTTTTTCACTGTGCGTTCTTGTAGATACAGCGATTCCTTGTTGTTTTTCATTATTTTCACTTAGTCATGTCAGATGTTTTATTAATCAGGGATCGGTGATGTCTGCATCAGGTGGAGATAACATGGGTATCCGACCAATAAAGGTGGTTTATTGCACACATACATCAATAAAATTAATTAACAAATTAAATCCAATTTTCGTCTGATTTTGGCGGAATATGGAGGTGTTAGCGGAATTTGCACGGAAATTCAGGCAGAAATAAGGATGGCAGGAACAGCAACAATTTGACACCACCCTACCTAACCGTTAATATTTTTTCTACAAAAACGATCTGTCGCCTGTCAGGAGCGCCTTCGGGTGGCAAATCAAAACTCCCGTAGCCTGAAAGGGTGGCTAAAAATGTGTCCGGAATTTCTTGACCGCTACACTGAACTTAGCCAAGCCGTACTCTCTAGTATTGATGAACCAATTTTGTTGATGTTCACAGGCGGAGAAGTATTCCACCGCCTTCATATTATTTAGCAATGTGTATTGTTGATTAAATGAGGGAATAAATATGCAAGATAAAAAACCTGAGACAAAGGCATTAGACGATAGCAGCTTTGTGACCGTTACAACACCGGAGTATGTCAAAGATTCAATTAAAAAAGCGATAGAAAAACACGCCCTAAGTCGCAACCATCCAGATGCAACGCTACAAGATAAAGGATTTGTTATCCTGAGCAATGATGTCGGTAGTAATAGCGAGACTGATGCAGCAACACCAAAAGCGGTGAAAACAGCATATGATTTAGCTAATACAGCCAACCAAAATGCCAACAATGCGAATAGCAATGCCAATACCCGCTTAGCGAAAGGCCAGAACGGAGCTGATATTCCTGATAAAGACGCTTTTATAAACAATCTCGGATTACGAGATACAGTCAATCAGGCGGAAAATGCCTTGCAAAAATCAGCCATTGTTCAACAAACTGGGGTATCTAATGACCTTGTGATGAGCCAAAATGTGACAACTATGCTGATTAGTGAGTGCATCAAAAAAGAAGACGCTGAGTTATTGGCAGTTCCCATCGGTGGCATTTTAATGTGGGGCAGTGATCTACCGCACCCCAATAACTTCTTGCCGATGGAGGGTGGACAAATTGACCCTAATCAATATCCTGAATTACTTAAATATTACCCTTTGGGAAATCTGCCAGATTGGCGGGGTTATGTGCCTCGTGGATGGGATCAAACCGGAGGAGTTGACCCGGAATTTGATAGAGAGCTGGGATCATTTCAGTCCGATGCTATTAGGGATATCACAGGAGTAATTAGGACAGGTAGTCGTAAGACAGATGAAGCTCCCGATAATACAACAGGGGCATTCACTACTATCAATCAGGGTAGGGAATATCAGGCTTATACTCCAGGAACCAACATTTACACTTATGAGGATCGAGAATTTCGTGCTTCTTCCGTTGTCCCAACATCGTCTGAAAATAGAATGAAAAACGTTGCAGTGATATTTTTAGTAAGGGGAAGGTAATGACTCAGCCAACAGAACCATCGGTACAATTTGATGAAAATGGATTTGCCCTGTCCTATGGCTGGATACAGGTTTATTGCACGAGTGCGGTAAACCGGGAATACATCGGAACAAAACTGGAACGTACCTTTATTGGCGTTACTTTATCTGCGGGATCGTATCTGGATGAACCCAAACTGCCCAAAGCTCCGAATAAGGTGATTTGCCGGACAGTTGACGGCAAATCATGGGAGTACGTACCAGATTACCGGGGTAAAATGGCATACCATATTCAGACTCGTAAGCACATTGAGATAACAGAAATTGGGGATATTCCCACAGAATTAACGTTACTGGAGCCGAAAACTCCCTTTGATAAATGGAATGGTACGCAGTGGGTGACGGATGTTGGAGCACAGAGTCAGTATGAGGTGCAGCAGGCAGAATCTCAGAAACAACAATTGCTGATTGAGGTGTTTCATCGGATTGCTCCACTACAGGATGCCATTGATTTAGGCATTGCCACCGATACAGAGAAATCAAAACTTACCGTCTGGCGCAGATATCGGGTTCTGCTCAACCGGGTAGACTGTTCTATGGCCCCTGATATCGTATGGCCTGAACAGCCAAAATGATGATAGGGTGTATAAGCATATATTGATCTCATACCAATCTAGACACGGACGTCTAATCGATACTCTTCTGAAATATCACAAGTTCCCTATCGCCAACAGAATACCTAAACACACAATTCCTATTATTCAACGATTGCGAAGAGTAATGCTGGTGACTTCATCTGCACATTCGTTATACGAAAAGTTTGGCTATTCTCCTGTTAATCGTGAGATTTTTGTCTGGCAAATATTTCGTCCAGATGTTTATGAAAAAAATTGATACCAAACAAGGCTACCGATGTTTAAATTTATTGGGAAAGATTACAATGTCTTCCGATGACAATGTGAATGCAGAACATTGCTGAGAAAATTGAACACTATCTTCCAGTGTCATTCCGGCCAGCCAACAGTGAGCAAGCCCTGCCATCATTGCATCACCAGCTCCATTTGTATTGACGACATTACTCATTAGTGCGTGAGAATGACCTGCTTTGTTATCTAATTCACTATAATACACACCCTCTGCATCCATACTTAAAATTATTCGTTGGACACCCTGTTGATGAAACCAAGATGCAGCAATGGCTGCGTCTTCCAATGTTTCAATCTCAATACCACTGAGTATTTTGGCTTCGGAGCGATTAGGTTTCAGAGTATGGATATAGGATAGCCAATGGCGGATATTAGACGCTTTGAAGGTGGAAACAGTATCAACAAAAATCGGAACATTATTAGCGTGGCTGAATATCCATTCCAATGATTCCTGAGATAAATTGCAATCAAGAACTAATACACTGGCATTTTGGATAAGTTTTTTAGATTGAGTCAGTAACGAGGGAGTAAGTTTATCCAGAATGCTCATATCATTTACAGATATGATACATTTTCCATTTTCATCAATAAATGAATTGCAGATTAATGTTTTTTCATCATCCAGCTTATGTAAACATTTAATATTAACGCCAGATAATTTTGTTTGTTCTGACAGAAATTTGCCATGTTGGTCGTTACCAACGACGGAAATTAAATAACTTTCATTCTTTAATGCAGCAATATTCTGAGCGATATTTCTCCCGACCCCACCGGGGGTCGAGATTATTTTCCCTGGGTTGGAATCATCATATACTACTTTAGCAAAGGTATAGCTGGTTATATCTATATTAGTTGCACCAATCGTAACAGCATAAACATCATTGGATAAAATATAACCTTTCCCTTTGATATAACCTTTTTTACTTAGGTTCATAATATGCCCTGCAACACACGAGCGACTAATTCCAAGAATATCTGCAATTTCTTGCTGTTGGATAAAAGGATCTCGTTTTAAAATTTGCAGTATTTGGGTTTCCCTATTTGACATATTATGGCCTTGGTTACTTTTTGTATTCATACTTTTATTTCATATTGAGCGGACAGTAAAGGTTATTTTTATAGTTTATTCGGCTTTTGAGAAAGTGATCGTAAGTTTGGTTGGATTGATTTTGTGATAAAATTGTGATCTGTATCATAAATATTATTCTAATAAATCAGAAATGTTTAGGATAATAAAAGTGTTTAGATTGTAAACTATATTTTATTCTAAATAAAATTATTTAATATCAATGCATTATGGATAATTATGTTTCTTACAAACAAGTGTTTGGTTTTTATGGAAGAGCTTTTAATATCATGTGATAGCGAAAGATATTTCATATCTTACTATATTAAATTCACATCATGAAATTAAAAATTTTGTGTAAACCTGCCTAATGCTATCAGAAATAAATCTGATTTCTGTATTCAGATAACAACGTTGGTATTTAAGTCTATCTTCATGATATGAGGTGTTTTTCACAAATTTCCGTTATTTAAATATATATTTATTTTTACCATCTGAATAAAACATTTTATGAGTTTGATTATATTGCCAAAAATAGATTATTAATTTTATTTCTTATGATTTTCATAGGGATAATGAGCGATTTTTTATTACGTTAATGTTATTAAGTAGTTTCATATTAATCTCTTTCTTGTTGGTGTTTATGAATTGTTTGTATTTGACTTAAAAAAATATGGCAATATGTAAGTACTAAATTTGATGTTAATTAATTGTGATTAAAAAATTTTCAGTGTGAATTAATGTATTAATGATAAGTATTAATTGATTATTTTGGTGCCGTATATGATTAGAAAATTCACAACAATATTTATATTTTTAATACCGTATATTTCGTTTACAGTATCTGCCTCTCCGGTAAGCCTTAATGAAAATTTATCGCCATCTGTTGTGAGTGAAGGAATAAATAATTTACAGAACAGTGAAAGAGAGATTAACAAACTCATTGAACAGAGACGGCATCAGGCAATACTCAATCGATCAGAACAGAATTCTGCAAAAAAATCATCACCAACGCTTGTGGAGTCAAAAAGATGTTTGCCAATTAGTGGCATTTATATGCAGGGAATATCATTATTGTCAACCTCTGACCTGAAAACGTTAAGTGCTATTCCTAGTGATTGTATTACCAGTAGTTATATTAATAGATTAGCATCAGAAATTACGAATCTTTATATTCAGAAAGGTTATGTTACAGCCAGAGTAAAACTCATTCCGCCTGATTATGATAAGAAATTGGGGATTAGCGTTATAGAGGGTTTTGTTGAAGATATTCAGGGAGGAGATCGCTGGGTTAATAGCCAGACTCTTTTTCCTGATTTAAAGAATAAGTCATTAAATATACATCAACTTGATCAAGGGTTAGATCAGGCAAATCGTCTGCAATCAAATAGAACCACGTTGGATATTTTGCCGGGTACAGTCAATGGAGGTTCTATCATTCTCTTGAGTAACAAACATAGTGCGCCCTGGAAAGTCTCTGTGACAACCGATAATTATGGGCAAAAAAGTACCGGGAAGTGGATGGGAAGGTTAAATACCAGTTTTGACAGCCCATTGGGATTATCGGATTTTATTAGTTTCAGTGGAAGCTCTACATTAAATACTTTTAAAAAAAAGTATAACCATTCTTATATCTTACTTTACTCACTTCCTTATGGTGAGATGACATTCAGCGGATTTTATGTTGATTCCCAATATAGAAATAAGATGCATTTACAGGTTAGGTCAATAAATATAAGAGGAAATGCTGAGCAAACAGGAATGCGTGTTGATTGGGTATTTCATCGTAATCAAAAACAAATAGATACATTAAGTACACAGGTCATATATAAAAAAGGAAATAATTATTTAAATGATGAAAAACTCATAACAAATAGTGAAACCGTTAGTCTTGTTTCTCTTAGTGTTAATCATTTGCAAGTTATTCCTACAGGTGTTTTTACCTTTTATATTGGAATTGATAAAGGAATGCCATGGTTTGATGTACAGACAGTTATGGACAAGGATTTTATTAAAGGTCAAATGTCACTGAATCTGAAAAAGAGATTGACACTGTTTAAATCATCCTATTTTTTTTATAGCAAATTTTATACGCAATATAGTCGAAATCGGTTACCAGCTATGGAATGTATAGATATTAGTGATAAAAATAATATTCGGGGATTTAATGAAAGTTTTTTATGCTCTGAAAATGGTCGGTATTTAAAAAATACATTGTCTTATCCGATCTCTATACCTCAAGGCTCTCTGACATTAAGTATTGGTAGCAGGGCAAAAGCATGAATGTTCATTTCTTGCCCAACACCTGAAAACCTGCAATGAAAACTTTGTCCAAATACTCACTGCTCATATTGGTCATGTTTGCTTTGCGTCGCATGCTGGCTTTTACACTGGTTTCTGCACGCAGCATATTAAGCGAGAAGTGCCGCATACCCGCTAATATCTCAGCAGCATTGCCGCGACGAATGGCACACGCATCTTCATTCATTGATACGTCAAGCACCCAATGAACGCGATTTTCGATACCCCAATGACCCCGTACCGCCTCCCTAAAACGGTCTGATTCAAGTTCGGCAGAGCTGATATGATAATGATAATCCAGTGATTCTTTTTTCTCGCTTTATCAAGGCGATATCGTATTGCCACACCAATGCTTTTTAAGCCTTTCCATTCCGGAAATTGCGAGGCAAGTTCTCCCGCCGGTAATACATGATATTCACGTAATTCAATTCGCCCATGCCCTTGTTCTATACAGACATTTTCTGATTGCCTGACGGCAGTGACTTGCGCTGACAGTGTTTGTTTAACCGCGCGATGTAGCGTTTCCTGATTATTTTTTACCGCCCGCAGATAATCACCGCCCTGGGCGATAATTTTTTTAGCAATTTTAGTCTGGCATCCCATCGCATCAAGGGTGAACAAACAACTTTTGATGTCCAGTAAATCAATTAACTTCGGGATCGCATTGATTTAATTAGATTTTTTTTCAGTTTTTAACTGTCCCATGACAACGCCATTGGCCGTAGCAAATGCGCTCACCATATGGATAGCCGATAATCGTTTATGCCAATGCCCGGTTCCCCGTAATGCCTTGCCATCAATCGCGATGATTTCACCATCGGTACGTTTGCTGACCGACTGAGTCCAGCGAATAAAGCAGTGTTGAAACTGGACAGGGTCAAGGCGGGAAATGATACGTGCTATTGTATCATGTACAGGTAAGCCGGTTTGAAAAAATCCCTTTTCCTGAAGCCAGTTGATGCGCATATTCCCAAAATCTTCGATATCTTCCCAACCTTCAGCGCCCGTCAAGACGGCACACATTGTCAGAAAAAGCACATCAAACAGGGGATAGCTGATTTTGGCAGACTGACGAGGATCTTTGATTTCACCGAAATGCTGAGAAAAAGCATCGAGTTCCATTAGGGTACTCCCAAAAAAAGGAGTATAAGATCACAACTGAATTCGTGGGTCAAATGGATTAATTTTGATTAAATAACGTTCGTGATCTCACCCTGGGGACGATAATAGCAAAAAGCAGTAATATTAAAGGTGCACAAGGTGTTAGCTTAACTGCTGATAATAATCTGTCCTTACAAGGCACAAATGTTTCTGGTCATCAGATAGATTTAACAGCAAAACGGGGCGAGATTATTATTACATCAGCGCAGGATATTACAAAGAAAAATAGTCTTCAAGTTGGTGGTGAAGGGGGATTCGTGGCTGCAATAACTGGTTCTAAATTAGGTCAATTTGGTGTGAAGGCTTATGGAGAATTCGGCAAAGGTTATGCAAATGCAGTTACCAACCATAACAGCCAGATTACAGGTGAAACTGTTACATTAACTAGTGGAAAAGATACTACACTCAAAAGTTCTAATATTGTAGCAGATAGAGTGAATGGTAAAATGGGAGGTAATCTCAATATTGAAACTGTTAAGAATATAAATAATGGACAAAAGACATATGTAGATGCTGGAATTATGTTTAGTAGTGGTAATTTATTTAATGATAAACAGCCAACCGGCATTTGGGGTGTATTGAGTAAAATCAAAAATATTTTAATCGGGACAAAAGATAAATTAAAGGTTGATTACGAAAAATACGATGATGAGGCTTTGGCAAATCAGTCTGGTATTTTTGGTGCTAATGGTGTAGATCTGAGCGTAGTTGGTAAAACTTATCTGACTGGGGCGAAAATTGACAGCCCTAATAAACCTGTCAATTTGAATACTCAGGAAATAGAAAATCATTCAGTAACTGCATATAGTAAAGGAGAAAAAGTGTCAGTAAAATTACCTGAATCGCCTATTGAATTTATAGCGAGTTTGCCAGAAATCATTTCCAATATTGTAAATAAAAAAATTCCATATACAGATATTCAAAATTATGATGAAAAAAGCAGAGCGCTTGAAAGTGAAATAAAAGGCTATAAATAAAGTGAGCATCGTTTTATTATCATTTATAACTAACATCAATGGCGTAATAATATTGCGCCATTGATATTTTAGAATTTGAATTAAGCTGTTTTTTAAATTTGGATAATCTTTATATTAAGAAATTGCGTTTTGATATAAATCCAAACGGTTACCATAAATATCTTCACTTTTACTTAGTTGGGGAGTATCTTCCACCAGCGTAAAACCCAATTTGTTGGTGTAGTAATCAATAGCTTTGTCGTAATCATCAACAACAATAGCAATGTAACCCACATCTTTTTTGTATTCTCATAGTATTCCTATTTAAAACTACAGCATCCGTGTCCCTAAGGTCACATTTTTTCAGCTTTGGTGATTCTGCCAACACGAATATCGAGGGCCATAAAAGTAGATATATCTGTGAGGTGATTTTCTGGATTTTGCATGTCTGTATATCTGTTAATAATAGGGTAATTATATTGGAATATTATTGTAACAGACAGCACATACGAATATTTGTTTGACTTTGTGAGCTAATTCACATCGATACAAAACACTTATCTGTATGAATTCATCAAATAGTTATTCAATACGTTATTCTATGGCAACGATATAAGCTGGCTTAGCCAGAGTTTGTTGTAATCACAAAATACTGTGCAATTTTCTGGAGCCAACAAATGATTTTAGTCACTGGCGGAGCTCGTAGTGGAAAGAGTGCTTATGCTGAACGGTTGATCACAGAGCGCTGCGAACAGGTATTGTATATTGCTACGGCTCAAATCACGGATGAGGAGATGGCTGCTCGTATAGAGCGGCATCAGCAAAATCGCCCCTCACATTGGCGAACCTGGGAAGGACATCAGGATCTGGGAAATGTTATTCGCCAGCACCGTAAACCGGAAGAGGGAGTTATACTTGAGTGTGTAACCACATTAATTGCTAACCTTCTTTTTGATAAATCAGAAGGTGTGTCACCTGATAAACTGGATTTCACCTCATTGGAGGTATTTGTCCACCACCAGATAGATGACTTGGTCGATGCTTGCCTGAATTGTCCGATGCCCATTTATTTAGTGACCAATGAACTAGGGATGGGAATTACCCCTGAAAATCGACTGGCTCGTCATTTTATTGATATTGCCGGACGAGCTAACCAGAAACTGGCACAGACAGCAGAATCAGTCTGGCTGATGGTTTCTGGTATTGGAGTGAAGATTAAATGAAATTGAAACTTTTTTGGGCAACATTACAGTTTATGACACGGCTTCCTGTGCCTGCAAAATGGGCCCAGGGTATTGATTTTCGCCAACTAGGGCGTGGTGTACCTGTTTTCCCTTTGATTGGTCTTATTGTCGGTGTAATTGCATCTTGTATTGCTCTGGCAATAAGTCAATCTGGCGGGGGCGTGTATATTGGTGCAATCGGTTATGCGTTAGCTTTGGCGCTTCTGACTGGCGGATTGCATTTAGATGGTCTGGCTGATACCTGTGACGGGATTTTCTCCAGCCGTCAGAGGGAAAGAATGCTGGAAATTATGCAGGATAGTCGTCTTGGAACGTATGGCGGGCTGGCCCTGATTTTTTGTATCCTCATTAAAATTCTTGTTGTTGTTGAACTTGCCTATCATCCTCCCCTGAAGTTATTAGCCTTATTATCCTGTGCTCCTGTTGTTGGACGTACTGTTGTTGTGCTTTTGATGTTTGAGCAGCGTTATGCCCGTGAAAATGAAGGGATGGGGAGCAGTTATATTGGTCGTATTACTCCACGTGGTACGATACTCGTTTTACTGACAGGGACAGTATTGGTGATGATACTTGGCGATTGGCAGGGATTATCTGCAATGATGGTTACGATGATCGCCATTTTTTTACTTTCTCTCTATTTTAATTATCGGTTGGGAGGGCAGACCGGAGATACGATGGGAGCGGCAATTGAAATAGGCGAAGTGGTTTTTTTACTGACTTTGATTTTGATTTGGAAATAGCTTTTAAAAATGGGTTTATGGAGAGTAAATGAATGTGGTTTTCTTTAAGCATCCAATCTGAAATGTAGCCGGAAGGATAATTATGGCCTTTCAATCTTTGTCGATTTTGTTTGATAAAATTCAACCACTTGATCGGGCAAAAATGGAGAAAGCAGCACAGCATATCAACAGCTTGGTCAAACCGATTGGCAGCCTGGGGCGTCTGGAGACTCTGGCAATACAACTTGCGGGAATGCCCGGTATTGAAGATCTGCGAGATCTGCAAAAAGAGATCGTCGTTATGTGTGCTGATCACGGCGTTTATGATGAAGGTGTGGCTATTTCTCCCAGGAATGTGACGGCTATACAGGCACGGAATATGTTGCAAGGGCTGACAGGGGTTTGTGTATTGGCGAAAAATAGCAATACTCATGTTTTGCCTGTAGATATTGGTATCGATTGTGAGCCAATAGATAATTTGCTATCCCTCAAATTAGCCAGGGGCTGTGGCAATATTACACAAGGCCCAGCTATGCCTTATGAATATGCAGAAGCATTATTGTTGGCAAGTGCACAACTAGTTCAACAGCGTATTGTAGCAGGAGTTTCAGTGTTTGGTGTGGGAGAGCTGGGAATTGCAAATACTACACCAGCAGCGGCAGTCATCAGTGTCCTTACCGGAAGCGAGCCCTGTGATGTGGTTGGATTGGGCGCTAATTTGCCGATTGAACGACTCAGGCATAAAGAATCTGTTGTACGTCGTGCTATTGATGTGAATCAGCCTGATGTGCAGTCCCCTCTTGATGTATTAGCAAAGGTGGGTGGGTTTGAGCTTGTGGGGATGGCAGGAGTGATTTTGGGAGCAGCAGCAGCAGGTGTTCCGGTCGTCCTTGATGGCTTTATTTCTTACGCATCTGCGCTGGCGGCAGTTCAGATGGCTCCCTCTGTTCGGGATTATTGTATTCCATCTCATATGTCAGCAGAAAAAGGTGCAGTATTGGCATTACAGCATTTGGGGCTACAGCCTTATCTGCATTTAGATCTGCGTCTTGGTGAAGGCAGCGGGGCAGCAATTGCAATGTCTCTGATTGATGCTGCCTGTGCCATGTATCGCAATATGGGGTATCTGGCAAAAAGTGGGATTCGATTTCCTGCGTTACTCCATTGAGTTAAGTTTTTTCGGGAGTAATGTTATATTACTGCATGAATCCTTGCATTTTACCATGTCCTGTATGTTATAGGTCTTTAGCTAATTTTCTTAATTGTTCTTTGAGGATCTTCCCGTTTACATTGCGAGGCAGTGCTAAAAAAGTATAGCCTTTGGGTCGCTTATAGCGTGCTACAACGGTACAGATATAGTCATCCAATTCTTGTTCAGTAATCAATGTATGTTCATCAAGTTCAATAAAGGCATGGGGAACTTCACCCCAATATTCATCAGGTTTTGCCACAATAGCGACAGCCAAAACTCCGGGATAATTTGACAGAGCATTCTCCAACTCAAGGCTGGAAATATTCTCACCACCAGAAATAATGATATCTTTTTTCCGATCGATAATTTTAATATAACCATCGCAATCAACAACGGCTAAGTCCCCAGTAAAAAACCACTGATTTGTCATATCAGATGTAACACGGTGGGCAAGATCATAAGAGGCAACAATATTGCCCCGGATGGCAATCTCACCAATGGATTGCCCGTCAGAAGGGACTGTTAATCCACTGTTTTCATCAATAACCCTGACTTCTCCTTGTAAATTAGAAACAATACCCTGACGCATCTTTTTTAAAATTGTTTCTGATGTTGGTAGTGTTTCCCAATCGTGTTTATCTTCACAAACAACGACCGGCCCATAAGTTTCTGTCAGGCCATAGACTTGGGTAACAGCGATCCCGACAGCGTCAAGTAGAGCAAAGATTTTCTCTGTTGGTGGAGCGCCGGCAATAAGACCGTAGACATTATTATTAAAAGAGATACCGCGTTTTTGAGCTTCTTGTCCCAGGGAATAATGCACAATTGGAGCGCCACAATAGTGTGTAACCTGATGTTTCTGCATAAGCTGTATGGCTTCTTCTGCATCAAATTTGCGCATGCAGATATGTGTACCGGCACGTGCAGCTATAGTCCAGGAAAAACACCAGCCATTGCAATGAAACATTGGTAGTGTCCATAAATAAGTAGGGCGCTTAGGCATATCCCAATCCAGGATATTGGAAATAGCATTAAGGAATGTTCCTCGGTGTGAATAGACAACCAATTTGGGATGTCCACTGGTTCCCGAAGTGAAATTAATGCTGATGGCTTCCTGTTCATCAATGGGATAAAAATTCAGGGTCTTGGATGGATATTGGGTTAATAGTGATTCATAGTAGATAAAATCCTGATCAGGCTCTGATATTGATATGGCCGAATTATTTTCAGTCACTACAATATTTCCAGTAACCACAACGATTTTTATCGGATTATTAAAAACAACATCATCTAACAATGGAAGATAGGTTTTATCTATAACCAATATCTCAGGATTAATTTTCTCAAAAATAAAATTTAGTGTAGCTGAATCTGTTCTGATACTTAAGGCATTGAGGATCCCACCGGATAGCGGAACAGCATAATGTAGCTCCAGCAGTTCATGGATATTGGGTAATAGTGTGGAGACAACACTACCTTTACCTACTCCCATTTGCTGAAGTGCAACTGCAACTTTTTCACAGCGCTTTGCATATTGTTGCCACGTCCAACACTGCTCTCCATCTATTACCGCAGGATAGTCACCATTACTTAATATGGATCTTTTGAGAAATAAAATAGGTGATAGTGCACTACCGTCATATTCATTTAAGAATGAATTAGAGAGAGTCATATTTTTTACCCTGTATCTTCACTTATTACTAAA
Organism: Xenorhabdus budapestensis; assembly: GCF_017743015.1. NCBI lineage: Bacteria > Pseudomonadati > Pseudomonadota > Gammaproteobacteria > Enterobacterales > Morganellaceae > Xenorhabdus > Xenorhabdus budapestensis. The sequence goes on along the minus strand of NZ_CP072455.1, from coordinate 3,454,736 downwards.
AGTAATCGTGGTTATGAGAATATGCAATCCATAATAAATAATTATGAGTGCTCTTTTCTCAATAAATTTCTCACGAAATTAAGTTAAATAACATCACACTTTTTATTTAGATATTAAATTGATATTTTATTGTTTTTAGTATATCGATTATATTTATTGTTATTGATAAAATAATATGCCGAAAATATATTGGGAAATTAAGTGTAAGGTAGCAAAAATACTGTATCTACCGATATAAAAGGAAACAAAAATGTTTAATTTAACCGGAAAAATTGCATTTATTTCTGGAGGAACCAAAGGTATTGGTAAAGGGATTGCTCAGGTATTTAAACGGGCAGGTGCCACGACCATTATTTCAGGTACGGATAAAGTAAAAGGGGAGGTTATCGCCAAAGAATTGGGTGTTGATTTTATCTCCCTTGATGTCACGGATCAGGCTGCATGTAAAAATGTGATTGATGGAATTGTCGAAAAATATGGCAGGCTTGATATTCTTTGTTCAAATGCGGGTATTTTTCCACAACATTCTTTAAAAGAGATGACGGTTGAAGATTGGGATTTAGTGTATACCGTCAACCTGAAAGGCACATTCTTATTAGTTCAGGCTGCGTTGAATGTAATGGAGAAGCAGCAATATGGACGAATTATAATTACTTCATCTATCACTGGTGAGATGGTAGGAATGCCGGGATACAGCCATTACGGTGCTAGTAAAGCAGGGCAGCTAGGGTTTATGCGAAGTGCGGCACTTGAATATGCGACTCAGGGTATTACGATTAATTCCATCATGCCCGGCATGATTGTCACTGAAGGCTTGCAGGCATTCGGTGAGGATTTTTTGAAACAGCTTGAAGCTACAACCCCAATGCGTACCTTGGGAACACCGGAAGATATTGGTCATACTGCTTGTTTCCTGGCTTCTGATGAAGCGAAATATATAACCGGACAGACAATTGTGGTTGATGGTGGGCAGGTATTGCCAGAAATACAAGGTGTTTGATTGACCTAATGTGATCAAAATCGCCTTTTCTTTCTATTCTTTTCTTTCTGTCCGTTGTCGTAAGGCAGAAGAAAAAGGTAAGATGGGCAACTAATAAACACAGGGAGGGGAAGCATATTCTCTTCCTGGTTTTTTATTGTCTGAGTTAGGTAAAATACTATGTTATTGAACTATGAACGTAAGTCGCTTCCGCTACCCAATGGACATAATGAAGTACTGCTGCACTCATGTTGTGCGCCGTGCTCAGGGGAAGTGATGGAAGCAATGTTAGCTTCGGGGATAGATTTCACGATATTTTTCTATAATCCGAATATTCATCCGCTAAAGGAATATGAACTGCGTAAAGATGAAAATATTCGTTTTGCAGAGCAGATGGGCATTCCTTTTATTGATGCTGATTATGATCGTGATAACTGGTTTGAACGAGCAAAAGGCATGGAGAACGAGCCTGAACGCGGCATTCGTTGTACTATGTGTTTTGACATGCGTTTTGAGCGGACGGCGCTATATGCTCATGAACATGGTTTTCCTGTTATTACCAGTTCACTTGGTATTTCACGCTGGAAAAATATGCAGCAAATTAATGAGTGTGGTATCCGCGCGGCTTCCCGTTATCCGGGGTTAACATATTGGGAATATAACTGGCGTAAAGGCGGTGGTTCTGCGCGTATGATAGAAATCAGTAAACGCGAAGAATTTTATCAGCAAGAATATTGCGGCTGTATTTATTCTCTGCGCGATACTAATCGACATCGTTTGGCGACCGGACGGGAAAGAATAAAACTCGGTACTGTATTTTATAGTGCAGATAGCGATAAAAAAAGTAATAAAAACTGTGATAAGAAAGATCATTAATTACTATCACTGTCGATTAAATCATTCTCTCTTATTTAATTACCTGTCCACCATTTTGATATGGAGGCAGGTTTGTTATTTTTTGCCTCATCATATTTGTCTGAGTTTTGATGAGGCAAAAAAACTATAATTAATTTTTGCCATATCTGGCTCGATTGGGTGTACATCCAAAACGTTTCCGATAACTTTGAGTAAAGTAAGACTGACTGGAAAAACCAGATTCCAGCGAGATATCCGCAATACTCATTCCACTGTTTAGTAATAATTGATGTGCATAAAGAATACGCTGTTCACTGATCCAGGCACGTGGTGATATGCCGTAAACACGGTTAAAAAGCTCCTTGAAGGAGGTTAATCCCATACCAAATTCGCGGGCAAAATCATTCAGCCTCCATTCTTTGAGATAATGAGCCTCCATAAATGTTTGCAATCGTTCTACCTGACGATTACTCAACTGCCGCAGAACCGATATCAATAATGAGCCTTGCTTTCCGAGAGAAAGTAATAAAAGTAGCTCTTCAATTCTTAACTGAATTAATGCTGGGGGATAGTCATGAGCAAGTAAGTTGACTAATCCACGGACACTTTCTGTTAATAAAGGAAACTGATTGAAAGGAATTAACCGATAAGCTGGGAAATCATGGCGCTCTACGTTACTTAATAGCGCTCCAAAACGTTTTATAAAACTACGTAAAAAATCCATATGTAATGGTAGCCATAATGCCTGACAATTTTTTGTATTAGTTTTTGCGGCATAGTTTCCCGGATGGGTAAGAAGGATATCATTTGACTTGATGTGATAGGTTTTGGTGCAATCTTTCCATATCATTTCGCCATCAAGTAAAATATACAGCCCTCTTTGTTTATGTTCGAGAATATTGAAGTCCGGCATGGTTAACTGTAAAGAGAAAATACTCTTTTTGTTTAAGCCTGTCGTCCTTTTCATTTTATACTCCTAATCTTCCGTATCATGAGTAATCTGAGATCCATTGACCATACCCGCTATCTTTCAAGTGGCTTTTTTGCAACTCAAAACTTATTGAATATATATTGATAAATTGAATGTAGGATTAAACATCTTGGCAGATATCAAAATCGTATGCGTAACATCAATTAAATTACTCCAGTATTATATCTTCAAATTAATATTTATGTTAGTTTTAAATGTCAAAAATTTAGATTTAAATTTATTTTTTCTCACGCTAGAGAGGCTGAGACGGTGATATGTTTTTATCCATTCCGTTAATAAAAGTTATCAATTTTTAATCGGGTAAATTTAAATCCCAATGGATTGATTATTTTTTGAAATAAATATTTATATTAGAGAAGGTAAAAGAATAGAGTCATATTTATACTAGAGTTTATGCTCTCATGATTATTCTTTCATTGTTTAGGTATTGGAGCACAGCAATATTACTGTATCACCTGTGATGTTATTTTGTTAATTATTAGTTTAATTGTGTTGCGGATTTATTGGTTTATATGGTTTTTATATTGAAAATAGTAAGATAAAGCTGTTGAAGTGAGCTTTTTATGTTGGAGTTTAAGAGAGAATCACCAATAATTCAGTACATTAGGCTTTAGAGACAACGTTATCGGTGTAATAGCGTTACAAATACCTCTGTTATAGCTTTGTAGATTGTTTTTTATACTGATACAATGCTAGGATGTATTTTCATCGCCTTTCTTCTATATCCGCTAAGGCATACTCATTGATATATTTGCTGATGAAAGATAAAAGATCACAAGAACGAGAAAAGTATGGAAAAGTATCGTTTTTCAGATAGCGTTTTTTTATACAGTCTATGGCTCTTTTGGGCTATTACACTGGGATTGTACATGTATGGTGCAAATATTAGTTGTGCCATAACAGCAATTTTATCTTTTTTAGCCTTAGTATTTTACTTTACTAATATGAAACAGAGAATCAAAGTTATGTTTGGAAAAAAAACTGAGGCATCTGCTGCCAGCCCGGTCACACAAATCATTCCCATGCAAATTGAAGAGAAAAAAATCTCCGGTACTGAAGCCCGCGCGAATACAATTATCGCGAAGAATTCTGTCTTCAAAGGGGATATTGATATGGAAGGAGATATTCAGATTTGGGGAAAAGTTGTCGGGAATATCCGCGTAAAAGGAGGTGCTATCCGTGTTATGCACGCCGGAAAAGTGGAAGGTGAACTAAGTGCACCTGAAATTATTATTGATGGTCATGTTGAAGGAACGTGCTGTGCAGAAACATTGGATATTTTTGAGCACGGAGAATTACGGGGTATTAGCCGTTGCGGAAGTCTGTCAATCCGACGTGGTGGATTATTTGTTGGTCAGTCTGAACAAGTAGAGAATAAGAAAAAACAGGAAGCAGAGCGAATTGTTTCTATCAAGGAAAGTCAGGCAGACAAGCCAAAATCTAAAACTACTGCCTGATATCTGCCGATAAAATACTCCTCGTATTTCAATCTATTGAGATTCATAGAGTATAAAACTCCATGTATTTCTGCCGGGAATATGTAGAATTTTCCGGCAGTTTTTGTTTTTATAGTCAATTGATTTATACCTAATGGATTTCAAGGAGGTACTGTGATTATAGAGCTGGAAACAGAAAGGTTATGGCTTCGCGCCTGGAAGGAAGAAGATAGAGAACTTTTCTTTCGCTTAAACAGTAATCCAGAAGTGATGGAATTTTTCCCCAAAACGCTGACAAAAGAGCAAAGTGACATGTTAGTTGATAATTGTATTCGTAAATTCGAAATACAGGGAGGTTGGGGATTATGGGCAGTTGAATTAAGGCAGAGTGGCGAATTTATTGGTTTTGTCGGGCTGAATATCCCTAATCTTGAATTTCCATTTTCTCCTTTTGTTGAAATAGGTTGGCGTCTTGATAAACCATTTTGGGGAAAAGGTTATGCTTGTGAAGCTGCCCGTAAAGTTCTTGATTTTGCTTTTACAGAAATTGGACTGGATGAAATTGTAGCGTTCACTTCCTTGTTGAATTATCGCTCAGAAAGTGTGATGAAAAAATTGGGTATGACCAGAGATGAAAAAACATTCATGCATCCAGCAGTTGAGGAAGATAACCCGTTGCGGGAGCACGTTCTGTACCGGATCAAGTGTCCGGATGATTAAATAAACGCCATCAAGGTTATTCTGATGGGCAGAAATGACCTTGATGGAAAACGTATTACTACATAAACCGTTATTGCCTGGAGATCACCAAAGTGACGCGGCCAATGAATTGAATATCACTGATCGCACAGTCAAAGGTGACATCATCATCACTGACCCGAATTTTACTGACAGGGATTTTGGCTATTTTCTTGATACTGTGCATTCCTTCAATGTCTACCAGCCATAAACCATCCTGAATGTTGTCTTCCTGAGCATTAAGCAGATACCAGGATATACCATCATCAACCACCAGCGGTTCTCTGAGGTCTTTGGAAATTAGCTCACTGTCCAGGATAACCGGATCAGCCTCATTTAGTTTTCCCCCTGACAGTTTTACACGAGAGATTGACGGCGCGATGATATCTTCCAACCGTTCCGTTTTTTTACCCTCTTCGCCGTTTGGGAACATCTCTCCTTGCCCTGTACTTAACCATAGCAGTGAAGCACCAGTTTCTAGATGACACTGGATAATCCAATCAGCCGGAAAACTATCACGAAGATAGCGGTTTGCCATAGTGCTTTTGGACACGCCTAAATGGTCACTCAGAGCCTGACGAGACTTATATCCATACGCGCGGACAAGGCGCTCGATAGCTGGTCGCCCACCACTATCAGCCCCCATCTTGATCTCAATATTGGTATTTTTCATTGACAGTATAGATAATGGAAATTATTATCCCACTTAAGTTCTCTAATTGAGATCTAGTGTGGGCCCAGATTGGTTAATGCGAAAACCATTGAGAGATATTGCATCATGAATTGCCAAATTTCAATCCTTATACCAGAGATCAGCTGTGTTCCAGGTATTGCTCTGACAATAATCTCTCTGAAGGTAAAAGAGTGAGGAAAATATGGCGAATACAGAGAAAGAAAAATTTGCCCAAGTTAACCTCGGTCAGCGATTGGAAGGATTGAACCATTTGTCGAGGATCAGAGCGATATACTGGGGAGATGATGAGAAAGAATTAAGACGGTTTCTTGCTGATATGCGTGACAAAAGGGATTGTCATTATGAAGAGAATAAGCGGGTGCTATCCGCTATTTTTTATTTGGCGAATATCCCACGTTCCCGTCATGACAGTGAAATCAGCCAACTTACTCTAGAGGAAAAACAGTCTCTGATCAAAGCGATGAATCATATTAAGGTTGTAGTTAGTCAGTTTCCCAAACATTTGACGTTATCCAATTAATTACTCTTTTAAACATTTTTTCTGTTTATTTTTTGAATAAATAGCATTTTTGAACAGATGGCATGTGTATGCCAGGCACTCACATATCTTTAATATGGTGGCATGGATGAATAGTGTTTTTTTCTCTCATGAATATCACGCTGGCAATTATATTGCCAACAATAAGCAGCCGGGGATGTACCGACCAAACATCTCACAGAACGTTTCAATGGCAGAATGTTTATTGTGGGAGGCGAATGCAGAAGATTATCAATGGTGCCATCAATATATCGGTCAGATGCCGGACTTTCTGGCGAAATATTTCAGCCGCCGTTATGCCGATATTTTTACCAAATCAGGGCGCAGGGATGCTAATTCTTATCTGAGAAAAACTGTCGGGCAGAATGTGTTGCCACGGTTACAGTTGGTTAAGCACAGATACCAATTCAAACACCGTGTGTCTGGTATCGCTCCTTTCCCTTTTATTGCACAATTGGATAACGTGGTGACTTATGATCGCAAGCAGCTTTTGAAGCTCGCTCATGAAGTCTCTGTGTTTATCATGGAGAACTATGAGTACTACTCTCTGAAACCCTCTGTGGAACCTGCTTCTTTAAATCTCTCTTCTTTGCAAAAACCTTTTTTGCAAGAGTCCCAATATAGCCAAACGAAATCTTTGGATAGCGAAGCGGAACAATTTTCTCGTATCGCAGAAGTTTATCAATTATTGGCAAAACTAACGTTGCAATGTGGTACTAATCCACCTTATTGGCAACGATTTAACCATGGACGCAAAGCACTTTCTGTCGATCAGCTCTGTGCGGGAATGTTGCGTATGATGTCCGCCCGCTGGTGGTACTTCCGTTTAAAGCGACTGCGGGATATTCAATCGGAACATATGGCAATTGCAGTTGGACAGGTTCAGAAAGTGGCATCGCCTTATGTTTCGCAGCATGCTTTGCGTGAATGGCTGGAGCAGAAGCGACGCAATCGTGAGTTTTTCCAGCATTTTGATCTGGAAAATGAAGCGGGAGAACGTATTTCATTAGCTGAAACGGTAGTTCACAGTAATGCGAATCCTGCTATTCGTCGTTGTGAATTGATGGTCAGAATGCGCGGTTTCGAGGATATTGCTGACAAAATGGGATGTGTAGGGGAATTCTATACTATTACGGCCCCATCAAAATACCACGCAGTCCGGTATCAAGGAGGGTTTGTCAAACAGTGGGAGGGAGTCACCCCCAGTGATACACAGCGTTATTTATGTAGTGTATGGGCAAAAGCTCGTGCTGCTATTGCCCGTGCGGGAATTAATCTGTTTGGTTTTCGTGTTGTTGAACCTCACCATGATGGTACTCCGCATTGGCATATTTTATTATTTATGTTGCCAGAACATGTGCAGCAGGTCAGAAAAATCCTTGAACATTACGCTTGTCAGGAAGAGGAGGAAGAGTTGCTACGTAATCGTAATAATGACAAAAAATCCCGTTTTGATTACAGGGAGATAGATCCTCATCAAGGTAGTGCGACAGGTTATATCGCAAAGTATATTTCTAAAAATATCGATGGTTATGCGTTAGAAGATGAAATCGACCATGAAACGGGCGAATCATTGCGCGATATGGCTAAATCGGTAACAGCATGGGCAAGTCGTTGGCGTATTCGCCAATTTCAACAAATTGGTGGCGCTCCGGTTTCAGTTTGGCGTGAATTGCGTCGACTCAAAGAAGTACGTTTATCTGATAATAAAATGAATGCGGTTTTACAGGCCGCAGATGAAGGAAATTGGGCCGCCTATACACAGGCTCAGGGTGGGCCGTGGGTTGCTCGTCGTGATTTGGTCATTCGGCTCTCTTACAAACAGATTCCATTTGGTAGCCCTTATGGTGAAGATGTCCATGCCATTCAAGGAGTCACGTCTTCTTTGCTGTCTTATGCGAAATATATCTGTACACGAATCCATCAATGGACAATTGTACCAAAATCTGATGCGATTCCGACATCGGAAAAGATTGTCTATAAAAGAAACAGAAAATGGTGCTCTTGGAGTTCTGTCAATAACTGTACGGATAGACAGGAAAGGTATTGTTGTGATATGGATGTGAAATTATTTTAAGTAATGTTATTTTTACAAAAAAAAATTCCATAAAAGAAATAAATAATAGTTATTAACTATTAATTTTTATCTTTAGGAAGGGAAAAAACTACTTTAAATTTTCACTAATTAGGTGTACTGTATATATATACAGTTTTGAGTGGAGGCGTATATATCAGTGGACTCTCTTATGGAATCATTGGTAGCACAACGTATTAATTTTATTGCCAGAATGGCGACAAGTTGTGAATGCAATCAAGCAGAAGACAAAGAATTGGCATTGGTCTGGATAGCTGAGTTATCTGCACCTTATGAAAAAAGACTCAGTGGTTATAATAAGTTGTATAAAAATAATTTATTAGAAAGGGAATGGTCGGTAAATTCAGATTCGGTAGAAGAATAGACTTTGACGGGAGAAAATGATGCGAGTTGAAATACTTTTCGATAAGCGAGCTAATGTTTCTGAATCAGTCATGTCTGCACTTGAAAATGAACTTAAAAAGAAAATACTACCTCAGTATCCAGATACGCGTTTTAGAATTGCCGTCAGCAGCAATACATCCGTAAAAGTGACAGGAAATAAAAACAGTAATGAACACAACCAAATAATGGAACTCATCCAAAGTGTCTGGGAGGATGATAGCTGGCTAGCGGATTAGGCCTAATAGATTGAATTCACCTACAAATAGCAAGCAATTTAAATAACATAAGGGCAGGGCAATTCCTGCCCTTATGCTTTTTAAAAAGATAAATATCCCAGCAGAGTTGTTCTTCATTTGTACTACTTCCCTAACAATGCTGTTTCATTGAGGCATTCCGCTGATTATTCGATCATAACTTTCCGATTTATTGACTATTTTCTGCAAAGAAAAGGAGAGTGTATGCAAATTATTGCACAACAAAATGAGACGGTTGATGCTTTGTGCTGGCGCCATTATGGTCAGACATTGGGTATGGCGGAGCGTGTATTGCTGGCCAATCCGGGACTTGCTGATTTTGGCGCGATATTGCCTCATGGAACGAAAGTTGAAATGCCGGACTTTATGCCTGCGGCCAGCAAACCCATGATCCAGCTTTGGGATTAAGGGGTATGAATGGATAAATACAGCCATGCAACTTATGCCTGCGCCAGCACCACCGCTATTTTTTCCGGTCTTTCTTTATATGAGTGGAGTTTCCTGCTGGGAGCATTCGCCAGCATTGCTCTCGGAATTCTGACTTATCGTCTCAATCGTCGTGAGCAAATGAAACGTACTTTGATCTTAAAAGAAATTCTGGAAAATCTGGAGGTAGATCCTGCGTCAAAATCAGCCAGTATTGTCAGCGAGCTGATAAGTCACGCACCAAAAGAGCTGTGATATGTATGCAGGATTTCAAAACTAAACTTAGTCGGTTGCTTATTGGTCTTATCATTGGTGGTGCCAGTTCTTCCGTCATTCTTTCCCAGTTCCTTGATGAGAAAGAGGGTAATCGACTTACAGCCTATCAGGATGCTGGTGGGGTTTGGACGATATGTCGGGGGGTGACGCGCATTGATGGTAAAGCGGTATATAAAGGAATGCAGTTGACCTCTGAACAATGTGAAGCCTTGAACCGGATTGAAGCTGATAAAGCGATTGATTGGGTAAAAAAGAATATCCACATCCCGCTGACTGAACCACAAATTGCAGGGATTGCCAGTTTTTGCCCGTATAACATCGGTCCCTCAAAGTGCTTTTCTTCCACATTTTATCGCAAGCTCAATGCCGGAGATAGAAAAGGTGCTTGTCAGGAGATTAAACGCTGGATTTATGATGGAGGGCATGATTGCCGAAAAACTAAAGGGCAGCCGAACGGCTGTTATGGGCAGGTCTTACGGCGTGATCAGGAATCTGAACTGGCTTGTTGGGGGCTGGAACAATGAAGAAAATACCTTTAATTGTCACTCTCGTAATTGGAGGATGTTTTGGCTGGTGGGGACACCGTTCACTGTTTCTTAGCGAAGTGGCAAACTTGAAGCAGCAACATTCTGCTCAAATCGCTGCTATCTACCAGAAAACAAGCCAGGAAACATTGTCTGCTATTCAACAAATGAAAGATGCACAGAACAGGGCCACCCAATTGGATGAATACTATTCTGGAAAATTAGCTTATGTTACTGAAAAAAATACCGCTTTGCGGGCTGATATTGCCGCTGGTCATCGTCGGGTGCAAATCGCCATCTCTAACCTTGCTACCTGTCAACTCACCCAAAACCGAAATACCAGCTCCTACAGCGTGGGCGATGGAACCCAAATCGAACTCACTGCAAAAGCTGGACGCACTATTTACGATATCCGAGCCGGGATCATCAGCGACCAAGCCAAATTAGATTACCTGCAACAGTATGTCCGTAAAGTTGTCCGGCAATGTAAGCCCTAGTCATTCCGCATGATTTAACAGAACTCCCTTACATGACCCCTAAAAGCCTTTTTTATTCTAGAAGAAGGCTTTTATTTTATTGATTTAATTTGATTTTATCTGTTGTTTTGTGTGTCTGTTCCTACAAGTCCAGTTTAATGTTTCACCTGCTTTTTCATGGCATTCTTACGTTATGAACACACAACTCACTGAACTGATGCGCTTATTGCGCAACCTGATCCGAACAGGCGTCATTACCCAGGTGGATACCACAAAGGGAATGTGCCGAGTCGCGACAGGCAACCTTGAAACCGACTGGCTGCACTGGTTGACATCCAGAGCGGGAAACTCCCGCACGTGGTGGGCGCCCAGTGTTGGTGAGCAGGTTTTATTACTGTCCATAGGCGGCGAACTGACCACCGCCTTTGTATTGCCAGCAATTTTTTCAGATGAGTTTCCGGCACCATCAACGTCTCCTGAAGCAACGCATATTAAGTTTCCGGATGGTGCAGTGATGGAATATGAACCGCAATCAGGCGCATTGACTGTGACTGGCATCAAAACCGCGACAGTGACTGCATCGGATTCCGTTCATATTACTGCGCCGGAAATTACCTGTGTTGCCAGCACCAGGATCACGCTGAATACACCGGAAGTCATCTGTACGCAGCTAATGAGCACGGGGAATCTGATCGTGCGCAACGGCGGCAAAATGACGGGCAATATTGAACACACCGGCGGCACATTCAGTTCCAACGGCGTGGTCGTGGATTCCCATAAACACACCGGTATTCGGTCAGGCGGTGACACATCAGGAGGCCCCGTATGATGTATCTGGGTATGAACCGACAGACAGGTAGGGAGCTGACCGATCTGGATCATGTCCGGCAATCTGTCAGCGATATTTTACTGACCTCTGTGGGTAGCCGTATTGCACGGCGAACTTACGGCTCTTTGCTGCCTGAGCTGATTGATTGGCCGCAGAACCCAGCGCTCAGGCTTCAGGTCATGGCGGCTAGTTATACCGCAATTAGCCGTTGGGAACCACGTGTGACGCTGACGTCAATCACGATGGAAACCCTACAGGACGGTAGAATGGTGGTGGATATCACGGGTACTTACCATCAATCCGCCAGAGAATTTTCACTTTCTATTCCGGTGAGCCATTCCCGGTGAGGCTATTTCTGAGAGGTAAGGTATGCCAACAATCGATTTAAGCCAGTTGCCACCACCGGATGTGGTTGAGCCACTGGATTACGAACAACTGCTAGAAGAGCGTAAAAGAGGGTTGATATCGCTTTATCCTGAAGAACAGAAGGATGCGATTGCACGAACTTTACAACTTGAATCTGAACCTTTGGTGAAGTTGCTGGAAGAGAACGTGTACCGCGAACTGCTTCTGCGCCAGCGAGTTAATGAAGCTGCACGTGCGGTAATGGTTGCTTATTCAACCGGTAGCGATCTGGATCAATTGGGTGCGAACAACAATGTATCCCGCATGGTTTTGCGTTCTGCGGATAATTCCACCATACCGCCGACACTGGCTGTCATGGAATCCGACAACGATTACCGCGTGCGTATTCCTCAAGCCTTTGAAGGTCTGAGCGTTGCAGGTCCGGTTGGGGCATATGAGTATCATGCCCGCAGTGCGGATGGTCGTGTCGCGGATGCTTCGGCTATCAGCCCGTCACCAGCCAACGTCACGGTAACAATCATGTCCCGTGAAGACAAAGGCGTGGCATCCAAAGAATTGCTGGAAATCGTTGAAAAAACCCTGAACGACGAAAATGTACGTCCGGTAGCAGATCGCCTGAAAGTCCAGTCAGCGAACATCGTGGAATATGAAATTGATGCGGTGTTGTACATCTTCCCGACGCCGGAATCAGAACCTATCCGTAAAGCGGCTGAGCAAAAACTGAAACATTACGTCGAAGCACAGCATCGTTTGGGGCGTGACATTCGTTTGTCAGCGATTTATGCCGCATTGCATGTGGAAGGTGTCCAGCGTGTAGAACTGAAAGCCCCGCTGAAAGACGTTGTGCTGGATAAAACCCAGGCTTCTTACTGCACCAAGACCACATTGACGATGGGAGGTTCTGATGAATGATCGCCTGCTGCCGATGGGCTCAACCCAGTTAGAACTTGCAGCGGCTAAAGCTTGTGCTGAGTTGCAGAAGATCAAAGTGCCATTACGGGAACTGTGGAATCCAGATACTTGTCCGGCATCGTTACTGCCTTATCTGGCATGGGCGTGGTCAGTGGATCGCTGGGACGAAAACTGGCCTGAGAGCACCAAAAGGGAAGTGATCAAAGGTTCGTTGTTCCTACACAAACACAAAGGAACGATTGGTGCAATTCGGCGGGTGGTTGAACCGTTGGGTTATCTCATCCGAGTACGGGAATGGTGGCAGACCAACGATGAGCCGGGCACTTTCCGGCTGGATATCGGCGTACTAGATAGTGGTATCACCCATGAAATGTTCGAAGAGCTGGAAAATTTGATTTTCGATGCCAAGCCAGTCAGCCGACATTTGATTGGATTGGATATCAACCTGGATACGCGTGGTGAATATCACTATTCGGCAGCGACTTACAGCGGTGACGAGCTGACAGTTTATCCCTATTTCCCGAAAGAAGTGACAGTATCCGGCTCAGAAATTGTGGGCGCGGGAGTACATATTATTGATGACATGAGGATTAGACCATGAGTACCAAATATTTTGCGCTGCTGACACAGTTGGGTGCAGATAAATTGGCAAATGCTGCGGCACTGGGTACTAAAATCGAAATTACCCATATGGCCGTTGGTGATGGTGGTGGCAGCCTGCCGACGCCAGACACTAAACAAACCAAATTGATTAATGAAAAACGTCGTGCAGCGATTAATACGCTGAGCATCGATCCGAAAAACACCAACCAAATCGTTGCAGAACAGGTTATTCCTGAAAATGAAGGTGGCTGGTGGATCCGTGAAATCGGCCTGTATGACAAAGATGGCATTCTGATTGCTGTTGGTAACTGTGCAGAAACCTACAAACCCCAATTGCAGGAAGGCTCCGGTCGTACACAAACGATCCGTATGATCTTGATTGTCAGCAGCGCTGATGCAGTGACTTTGAAAGTTGATCCGTCTGTGATCCTGGCAACACGTGAGTATGTAGATGATTCTATTAAGAAACATGAGAATAGCCGTACCCATCCTGATGCGACGCTGAAAGAAAAGGGATTTGCGATCCTGAGCAGCGCGGTGGATAGCAATAGCGAAACTCATGCAGCAACACCGAAATCGGTAAAGGCGGCTTATGATTTGGCTAATGCGGCGGATAATAATGCTAATGGTCGTGTTCCGTCTGGTCGTAAGGTGAATGGTAAGGCTCTTTCGGCGGATATTTCACTGAATTCTGCGGATGTTGGGGCGTATTCTAAGGAAGAAACCGAAGCTAAGGTGCGTGAAGCTAAAGCACAGGCAGATGCAGCAAATAATAATGCCAATACTCGTCTGGAAAAAAACAAGAATGGTGCGGATATTCCAAACAAAGATGAGTTTGTAAAAAACCTCGGTTTAACAGAAACCGTGGGTATGGCGAAAAATGCGGTGCCGACGTCAAGGAAAATAAATGGGAAATCGTTGGGGGAAGATGTGACCCTGAATGCACAAGATGTACAGGGTGAACCGCGTTTTAACATGACGATAGATCTGACCGGGTTAAGCACTGACCGTTATTATCCGGTATGGTGGCGTTTCCCATCGAATGATGGAGCAAATCCGTGGTTAACGATTCATCGCTGGTATGCTGAAGACAGAGAAAAAGACCTATTTAGTAAAGGTGAAGTTCATATTGCTGGGTTGTTATTGCAAATTGAAGGTGGAGATGTTCCATGGGGAGGGGATGCCAAGTACCTGAATATTAAACGGATTCATCAGAGATACCGTAAGACCGTTAAAAATATTTGTTATGGCATGATGAGTATTGCAAGGCCAATTGATGGTAAATATCCCCTTTATGAAAAGGTTAAGTCTGGAGATATTGTTTATTGCAAAAGATTCAGTGGTTGTTATTTACGTGGCGGTTTAACTTACCATGTAACAAGTAATTTTTCCGATATTCATTATTCTCGTAAAGATGATGAAGTTGAGATCTCTAGTGCTTTGGAGCCTCAGAGTAATTTTGAAATGAAATGGGTCGTGAAATCCTATGCCATTGATGACCCTCTGTTAGGGAAAGATTACGACGATACTGTTTTACCTTATGCTCATGATTATGCAGAAACTATCAATTTGGCAAAAAATGCGGTGCCTAATAGCCGAAAAATCAACGGAAAACCGCTTACGAATGATATTAATTTGAATGCGGGAGAAATAGGTGCTGTATCTGCTAGTGGCGGAGTTTACAACCAATCATTTGATTTCAAAACGATAAATACAGAAAATTTCTATCTTAAATATGACGAAGGTAAACATAATTATATTTCATGGTATGAAGGTGCAGGAAGAAGTGCATATTTAGGTTTTCCTAGCGATAATGCTAAGTATTTTAATATTGCTAATGAAAAACTTAACAGTATATTAACTCTACATGCTGATTCAGTGACTCATAACTCACGAAAGTTAGCTTATCAGGATGATAATTATACTAAATCTGAGTCTGATACTAAATATCAAATGTTAGGTCTGACTCAGACTGTATCTGAATATAATGTTCCTTGGAATGCAAACAGTGGCTTATATAATGCCAATTTTCTTACCCACACTAAAATGATAGTAAATTTTAATATGGGAGTTGGGAGTTGTCCCACATTGCAATTGTTAGCAAACTATAGAAATGGAGGCTTGTTTTATCGTTCTGCACGTGATGCTTACGGTTTTGAAGAAAATTGGGCTGAGTTATTAACCGTTGAGAGCGCCAATTCAAGATATATACAAGATATTCGTTTGGGGTCAGTGGAAAATGCACGTCTTTGGCGTGGATATGGATATTCTGATACCCCACCATATGTTATTACCGGTATTATAAACCATAATGCAGATGATGTTCCCGATAATGTTGAACGTCGCCCATTCCAAAAACTAGTCAATGGAACTTGGTATAACATAGGAACTATATAATGTTACATTTAAAAAACTTCAAAAAATATTTTCCAGATACTAAGGAAGAAAAGGAAATTGAACGAAAATTTAATGCTATTTTTTATCACAGTGAAGATGGCTATGATTGGTATAAAAGTCTTCCACTATTTAAGGAAAAAACTTATAAAATAAAATATGATGCTAATAATGTTGTTGTCGCATTTAACACTGATGCCAGCAAATTATGCCCAGATAATGGGAGTATTGTTGAGTTAGACTCATTGCCAGACGACGTCGATACATTTGGTAACTGGCAATATATTAATGATATGATTGTCCCTCGCGAATATACTTTGCCTGAGATACTTTCCCAAGCAAAAAGGAATAAACAAGAATTATTGATTAAAGCTAATATGGCTATTTCTCCATTACAGGATGCTGTAGACTTGAAGATAGCAACAGAGAAAGAGCAAAAAATGCTGGACGAATGGAAGAAATACCGTATCTTACTGAGTCGTATAGATTGTTCTTCTTCATCAGAAATTGATTGGCCTGAAAAACCAGAATAATAATCAGGGGCATTATGCCCCTGTAATCATTTCTATTAACTAAAAATTTATCTAATAGCCATCCATTTTTATTAATTGATTATTTTAAAATATAATTCCCCATCTGGTTTTTTTAACCATGAATATGATATTCTTCTATTATATCCATTGATTGTTCTTGTTCTATCCCATTGTATCATTAAGTCTATATCGCCATATTTCCACCAACATTTAAGCTATTTTTTAGCGGTGTTTTTTAATGAATTCTATAATATCATGTGAATAAGGAAATATAGTATCATCGTAATCTTTTCCTAACAGAGGGTCATCAATGGCATAGGATTTCACGACCCATTTCATTTCAAAATTACTCTGAGGCTCCAAAGCACTAGAGATCTCAACTTCATCATCTTTACGAGAATAATGAATATCGGAAAAATTACTTGTTACATGGTAAGTTAAACCGCCACGTAAATAACAACCACTGAATCTTTTGCAATAAACAATATCTCCAGACTTAACCTTTTCATAAAGGGGATATTTACCATCAATTGGCCTTGCAATACTCATCATGCCATAACAAATATTTTTAACGGTCTTACGGTATCTCTGATGAATCCGTTTAATATTCAGGTAATGGGCATCGCCTCCCCACAGATAATCCCCTCCTTCAATCTGCAACAACAACCCAGCAATATGAAATTCACCTTTACTAAATAGGTCTTTTTCTCTGTCTTCAGCATACCAGCGATGAATCGTTAACCACGAGTTTGCTCCATCATTCGATGGGAAATTCCACCATACCGGATAATAACGGTCAGTGCTTAACCCGGTCAGATCTATCGTCATGTTAAAACGCGGTTCACCCTGTACATCTTGTGCATTCAGGGTCACATCTTCCCCCAACGATTTCCCATTTATTTTCCTTGACGTCGGCACCGCATTTTTCGCCATACCCACGGTTTCTGTTAAACCGAGGTTTTTTACAATCCTTAGATCCTTATGATCCTAGCTAAGATCCAATCTCCTATCCCCTGAAAACCAATAAATAGAGGTGAAAATGGCCCAATTTAGCTTGTCAAAAAATAACCAAAAGCTCGAATTACTTGAAATAATATTGAATAGAATAAATTTTAAACCAATTTTGGTCTAAAAATATACTGAAAAAGGTTATTATTTGGTCAATAAAAGGCTGCCCTCACCAAAAACTACTCATTTCTCTCTCCCATCCAAAAACAAATCAAATATAAAATTAACATATTGATTATTAATAAAAATATTAATATAGATTTGTACCTTCCCCCACACACAGCCAATCGAATGATTTCCCCCGTTCAATCCGCCAATATATCAGCACACCTTAACAGGAGAGAACGCTAATATGGCACAAGATTATCATCACGGAGTCCGTGTACAGGAAATTAACGAAGGTACTCGTACCATCACTACCGTTAGCACCGCTATCGTAGGTATGGTTTGTACTGCTCCTGACGCAGACGAAAAAACATTTCCATTAAATACTCCAGTCCTGATTACTGACGTTATGAGCGCCAGTGGTAAGGCTGGAAAAAAAGGCACTTTGTCTGCATCACTAAAAGCAATTGCTGCTCAGGCTTTGCCTGTGACTGTGGTTGTTCGTGTGGCTGAGGGCGAATCTGAAGAAGTAACCGTTTCTAACATCATCGGTGGTGTCACTGATGCAGGTAAGAAAACCGGTATGCAGGCCCTGTTGGCAGCACAAAGCCAACTCGGTGTTAAACCACGCATTCTAGGAGTTCCGGGTCTGGATTCAAAAGCAGTTGCTGTTGAACTGGCAAGTGTTGCCCAGAAACTAAAAGCAATGGCGTATGTCAGCGCTTATGGCTGTAAAAATATCTCAGAAGTGATCAAATATCGCGACAATTTCAATCAGCGTGAGCTGATGCTGATTTGGCCAGATTTCCTGAGTTGGGATACCGTTACCAATAGCGAAGCTATCGCGTTTGCAACCGCTCGTGCTCTGGGTCTGCGCGCCAAAATCGACGAAGAGACTGGCTGGCATAAAACCCTGTCCAACGTTGGTGTCAACGGTGTGACGGGTCTGTCTGCTGATGTCTTCTGGGATTTGCAAGATACCGCGACTGACGCTGATCTGTTGAACAAAAGTGGCGTCACTACACTGATACGCAAAAACGGTTTCCGTTTCTGGGGTTCTCGTACTTGTGCAGATGATCCACTGTTCCAGTTCGAAAGCTACACCCGTACCGCTCAGGTTCTGGCTGATACGATGGCTGAAGCGCACATGTGGGCAATTGATAAACCACTGACCCCATCGCTGGTACGCGACATTCTCGAAGGTATCAATGCTAAGTTCCGCGAACTGAAAGCCGGTGGCTACATCATCGATGGCCGCTGCTGGTATGACGATAAAGCCAACGATAAAGACACCCTGAAAGCAGGCAAACTGACCATCGATTACGACTATACACCTGTACCACCACTGGAAAACATGATGTTACGCCAGCGCATTACAGATAGTTACCTGATGGATTTCGCAAAAAGTATCAATAAATAAGGGGCTAACTGATGGCATTACCTCGCAAACTTAAGTACCTGAACTTGTTCAATGATGGCAACAATTATCAGGGTATTGTGGAAGAGCTAACTCTTCCTAAGCTGAGCCGCAAACTGGAAGCCTACCGAGGCGCCGGTATGAACGGCAGTGCAATGGTTGATCTGGGTCTGGATGAAGGCGCACTGGATGCGGAATTCACTCTGGGTGGCGTTGAAGCTCAACTGTACAAACAGTGGGGCATCGCACAAGTTGATGGTGTTATGTTGCGCTTTGCTGGCTCTTTTGAGCGCGAAGACACGGGTGACGTGGTTGCAGTTGAAGTTGTTATGCGTGGCCGTTTCCAGGAATTCGATCACGGTACTTATAAACAAGGCGACAACACTCAAACCAAAATTACCGCTAAAAATACTTATTTCAAACTGACTTGGAATGGTGAGGAACTGATTGAAATCGACACCGTCAACATGGTTGAGAAAGTGGGCGGAGAAGATCGCCTGGCGCAGCATCGCCGCGCTATCGGTCTTTTTTAATCACTCTTTTATTAACAAATTTAAAACTTATTTCCTGTCTCAATCAGCATATCGCGGCTGAGACAGGTTTTTACTCGGATAAACAAGGTTGAATTATGACTGAAGCACTGAAAACTCAAGATGAAGATCTGCGCACAATCGAATTGGAAGCTCCACTGGCGCGAGGCAACGGAAAAATCACAGAAGTGACGGTACGTAAACCTACCAGTGGCGCGTTGCGCGGTGCTCGTTTACAGGCACTGCTGGAAATGGATGTGGATTCTATGTTGCTGGTTCTGCCACGTGTTACCACTCCTGCATTGACCAAAAATGACCTGATTATGATGTCACCTGGTGATCTGATTAATCTCAGTGTGGAGGTGGTCAATTTTTTGTTGCCGAAGTCGGTCAAGTCCGATTCCCAGAACGATTAACCGTTGATGAACTGGTGGCAGATATTGCCACCGTTTTTCACTGGACTCCGGCAGACACAGATGAAATGTTATTGTCGGAATTATTGGACTGGCGACATCGGGCCATTTTAAGAAGTGGTGCAGAAAATGAGTAATATACAGTCACAGCTTAACAAGGTACTGAGTACTGTTGGTAAGCTGACCAGTTCCTTTAAATCTTTTCAACAGCATCAGAAAAAACTGGTAGGTTCAGTAGATAAAATTTATAACCAGTTTAAAAAACTCAATAAGAGTGTTGAAAAATTAAAACCCATTATAGGTTATGCGCAGGAAACTGCGCGTATGCGGGCCGAACTTAAGGCCTATAATCAAACAATTAAACAATCTTTTTCTGTGCGGCAAAATTCCCCAAAAGTGATACAGGTAAATGCCGCCAGCCAATCAGCTAATGTGGTCCAAATGACCCAGAATGTCCAACAGGAAAATTCATCCAGTAAAAAAAATGAATTTAATCTTGGTGTGACAGGCAATATGACTAACAATTTTAAATTGTTAGATAAATTGGTCATTAATATTAATCCTCAGATAACTATTTTATTTGGCATGCTGAATAAAATTAATGGGGTTTTGAATTTAACTGCTGGTTTTGTAAAAGTCACATTCCAAACATTAATTAGTCATATACAAATATTTGGTAATATCGGTATAAAAGCATTTGACACGTTAAGAATCAGATTAAATATATTTTCCTTGCTGGGGATTCAGGCATTTGTCGAATTAAGGGCCAGTCTGAACTTCTTTGCGCAGTTGGGAGTTAGTGCTTTTATCGAACTAAAAGCCAGTCTGAATACTTTTGCGCAGTTGGGCATTAAGGCTTTGGAGACGCTGAGATCCAGCCTGAATAGGTTTGCAGAATTAGGTAGCCATGCACTGGAAACATTAAAGACCAGCTTGAATGCGTTTGTACAGTTAGGGACTCAGGCTCTGAATAAATTAACATATCCTTTAGATATGTTTGTCCAGTTAGGGATCAAAGCCTTTGAAGAGCTAAAAGCCAGCCTCAATTTCTTTGCTCAATTAGGTATTCAGGCATTGGATAAATTGAAATCCAGCTTGGATACATTTGTGCAGTTGGGACTTAAAGCCTTTGAGGAATTAAAAGCTAGCCTGAACTTTTTTGCACAATTAGGCGTTCAAGCGCTGGATAAATTAAAATCCACACTGGATGCATTTGTGCAGTTGGGGGTTCAGGCGCTGAATAAATTAACGGCCCCACTGGATATATTTGCACAACTGGGTACTCAGGCTGTGGATAAATTAAAATCCACACTGGATGCATTTGTGCAGTTGGGGGTTCAGGCACTGAATAAATTAACAGCCCCACTGGATATATTTGCACAACTGGGTACTCAGGCGTTGGATAAATTAAAATCCACACTGGATGCGTTTGTGCAGTTAGGGGTTCAGGCGCTGAATAAATTAACATCTCCGCTGGATATATTCGCTAAATTGGGTATGCAGGCTCTGGAAGAATTAAAAGCCAGCCTCAATTTCTTTGCACAGCTAGGAGTTCAGGCACTGGATAAATTGAAATCCAGTCTGGATATATTTACCCAGATTGGGGTTCAGGGACTGGAAGAATTAAGAGCCAATCTGAATAGATTTGCGCAAGTCGGTATTCAGGCTATGGAGAATTTAAGAGATGGCTTGAAGGCATTCGCACAATTCGGAACCGAGGCTTTGGAAGCACTAAGAGCTGCCATGGATTTTTTTGGTAAAACCGGGGATAAGGTTTTTGGCTCACTTAATAATGGTGTTGATTTGCTATCTAACAAAGGTAATAAGGATACTTTTGGAAAACAAAGAAGAGGCTTAGGTGCATTAGGGAATATTGGTCAAAAAGTTTTTGGTGTTTTGGGTAATGGCATAAATATTCTGGCAAGTGTTGGTGTAAAAGGCCTGTCTTTTTTAAGTGGTGCTTTCAGCGTGTTAGGTAAGGCAATACTGTTTATTGGCCGGGCTATGATGGCAAACCCAATTTTTGCTGTTATTGGTGTTATCGCAATGGCTGCTATTTATATTTGGCAGAATTGGGAATCATTAGGGCCAAAATTCACTGCTTTATGGGATGGTGTAAAAAATATCTTTGGTATTGCTTGGGAAGGAATTAAAAACCTTGTCAGTACGGCGTGGGAAGGTATTAAGAATTATTTCATGAGTGGTGGGTTAATCGGCATTATTTACCAAAACTGGGACACCATTAAACAAAGTGCCTCAGAAGCCTGGGAGTTTGTTAAGACGATAATAAGTGGGGCTTGGGAATCTGTTAAACAGAGTACATCTGAAATCTGGGAGAGCGTTAAAAAATCAATTTCAGATAAATGGAATGAAATTGTTGCTGATGTTCAGGCTATTCCTGAAAAATTAAAAACGGCTGGGTCAGAAATGATCGATAGTTTGCTAGTTGGTATTCAGGAGAAATGGGAAAACCTGAAAAGTAAGTTTTCCTCAATTACAGATTTTTTTAAATCGTGGTGGTCTGGCGATGATAAAAAGGAAATTGCTGTAAAAACATCGCAGGAAATTACTAAGAACGACACAATACAACAAGCGGCACAAATTACTAAAAGCGACACAACACAACAAGCGGCACAAATTACTCAGCACGATTCAGGAGGATTTATTCCAGCCGGGAAGCTAGGCCTCGTGGGTGAATATGGTCCTGAAATTATCAACGGTCCTGCCAATGTTACCAGTAGAAAAAATACTGCAAAACTGGCTGCTTTGGGGCTTGCCGTCAGCTCAATGTCATTGCCTGCTGCGGCGCAGGATGCCCCGTTGCACGCACAAAGTTTACCTGCTCATGCTTATGAGGAAGTTCAGGCAAAATGGGAGCGGAGCCAGCCACAGCAATACAGTGGCGCAACACCGCAATATAACATCTATGTCTATGGCTCTCAGGGACAGTCCGCACAGGATATCGCCCGAATGGTCAGGCAAGAACTGGAACAACGGGAACGTATGCAGCAAGCCCGCATGCGTAGCTCACTTTCTGACAGAGGAGAAGATTTCTGATGATGGCTGCACTTGGTTTATTTGTTTTTATGTTGAAGACCACGCCATACCAAAGTTTTCAGCATAAACAAAGCTGGAGACATGCCTTTAATAGCCGTGTGGGAGCACGGCCTGCATGGCAGTTTGTTGGCTCAGATAACGATACGATAACGTTATCGGGAGAACTTTATCCTGAACTGACTGGCGGTTCGCTTTCACTGACTGTATTGAAATTGATGGCAGATAGTGGCAAAGCTTGGTCTTTTATTGATGGCAGTGGCTCGATTTACGGCATGTTTGTCATTGAAAGTATTGATGAGACCAAAACCGAATTTATGTCAGACGGGGCGCCCCGCAAGATTAGCTTTACGCTGACTTTACGGCGGGTAGACAACAATCTGTTTGAGATGTTGGGTGATTTGCAGGATCAGCTATCTGACATCAAGGATAATCTATCTAAATCGCTGAATAAGCTTTCTGAGCTTAAAAAGCGGATCAATGGATAAAGTTAAGGAAGTATTCTTATGATAGATTTCAGTCAATTGACACCAAGCACGGATTGGATTCCCAAATTTGATTTGATTATTGGGAAAGCGGGGGCGCCAGCTTTTCGGTTGGAAACCAATAACAAAGATATCACAGGAAAAATTCAGTCGCGTTTAATGTCATTAACACTGACAGATAACCGTGGTTTGGAGTCAGATCAGCTCGATATTGAATTGGATGATGCGGATCACAAACTTATTTTTCCTTCCCGAGGCGATATTTTGACATTGGAACTGGGGTGGCATGGCCACACTTTAACGCCAAAGGGAAAATATGTCGTTGATGAAATTGAACATTCAGGTGCACCTGACCGATTGACTATCCGTGCTCGTAGCGCGGACTTTCGTGGTGATCTGAACGTCAAGCGCGAAGCTTCTTATCATAAACTCACGTTAGAGAACATTGTCAGTACGATTGCTACGAGAAACCAACTGAAATTTCAAGTCAGTAAGGAATTGAAAGGGATCTCTGTGCATATTGATCAAACTAATGAATCTGATGTGAGCTTTTTAACGCGGGTGGCTAAGCAGGAAGGAGCGATTGTTTCAGTTAAAAATGGCGAATTGTTGTTTATTTGTCAGGGAAAAAATAAGACTGTAAGTGGTACACCTATTACTCCTGTTGTGATTACTCGTGAATCAGGGGATAGCCATCGATTCTCTCTGTCTGATCGTGAAGCTTATACTGGTGTGACTGCTCAATGGTGGGACACAGGTACAGCGTCTAAACAGACAGTAACATATCAACGACAGGAGTCGAAAAACACAAAAGTTGATGTCTCCGTTCACTATGAAAGCAGCAAAACTAAGTCATCAACTAAAAGTCATTCTCAGTTAAGCAATAAGCCTTCTAAACATAAGGATAGAGAAAAACTAAAAAATAAAAATTCGGGTGCTATTGACTTGTCGAAAAAAAATCCTAAACCGAAAAAAGGGAAAAAATCTCCTTATGATAAGACTCGTCATACAGGAGGAAATCGGCATGATAAAAATATCCGTAGAGATGAAAGTCATTCCTATGAGGAACAGCAAGAATCTGTGCATGAATCTCATCAAACAACAACGACACAACAACAAACACAAGAATATTTGCAGGGAACAGCGGAGAATATACTGACACTTTCGCGGGTCTATCACAACAAAGCAGATGCAGAACGTGCTGCCAAAGCAGCCTGGGAAAAAATTCAACGAGGTACAGCGCAGTTTTCTATCACTTTGGCTAGAGGACGTGCTGACATCTATCCTGAAACACCTGTTCAGATTAGAGGGTTTAAACCACAGATAGATGGAACTGATTGGACGATAGTTAAAGTGACTCACAATCTCAATGACAGTGGTTTCACAACATCTTTAGATCTTGAGATTAAGCTTGATGAAATAGAAATCAAACCAGAGGATACCAAAATAAACGCTTGATCTCAATATGAGAACTTTGGTATATTGTTCACCAGACGAGATGGTGTTATTTCATTAAAAACAATGCTTTCAAGAAAGGTGAACAATTATGATTAAGTGTCCTCTGTGTGGTCAGTCAGCGCATACTCGTAGCAGCTTCGAGCATTCCAGCCAAACAAAGGAGCGTTATAACCAATGCCAGAATGTCAATTGTGGGGCAACGTTCGTCAGCCATGAAACGTTTGTGCGCTTTATCTCTAAGCCGGGGGAAGTTGAAAGTGTTATGCCACATCCAAGGGTAAAAACGAAAAGACAACCTCGCCAGAAAGCTATTGCACAATCCGCTGTAAACCAATAAATAATGAAGAAACCTTGCTCCAGTTTTGCCACCTTTATGGTGGCTTTTTTATGGATGTTTAACAATAATGGGTTCTTGAATTGAGAACCTTGTGGAAGGGGAATCGTAATTAAAATTAGCGCTTTCATGAGACGCCCGCTTTTCAGCGTAGCAGGCGTCAGTCTATGGCAGAGTTACTTCTGAGATTCTGCCTGTAGGATCCTTTGCATTTCATCCTTTATATGTAATTTTTCTTTTTTTAATCGCACAACTTTTTCGTTATAGCCAGCTCCGTTCGGGCCTTCAAGTTGCGATATCTCGTGGTCAAGGCGGTTATGTTTTTCAAACAGGGATTGGAAACGGGGGTGAGATTCTTTCAGGTTAGATACTAAAGATACTAAATTGTGATCTTCTGGAAACATGGGACCTCCTATACGAAGTTTGCTACCACATTATGAGTGTAGCAGCCCATTGTAATACCAGATTTGAGAAATATCACATAAAAAATATTTTGTAGAAACTATGTATCTTTATGATTATTAATGAAAATTTATTTTATATTCGGAAAGAATGACTTTCCCTCAAAGGAATAGTGGTAAAAATCAGTGCTTTGCCAAAAAAGCATAATTTCTTTAGGGACTTTCGCTGTTATGATTCTCTTGCATTGTTAAACATATCAAGAGGTGAAAAATGAAAAAATATCTACTTGCTTTAGCTGCTATGGCTGTTTCTGTTTATGCTCAGGCTGATAAACTTGAAAATGTAGCTCCTTATCCTGAAGCTTCAAAGGGTATGGTTCGCAGTGTGATTACATTAGCACCTGAAAAGAACGAAAATAATTATATGGTAGAGTTGATAATTGGTAAGGATATGCTGGTGGATTGCAATCATCACTCATTTGGTGGCAAGCTTGAAACGAAAATCTTGGAAGGGTGGGGATATAATTATTACGTTCTGGATAAAGTCGTGGGTCCTATTTCAACCAAGATGGCATGTCCTGATGACAAGAAAACCATGAAGTTCGTTCAGGTGAATTTAGGAAAAGATGCAGCTGTACGTTATAACAGTAAATTACCAATTGTAGTATATACACCAGATACCATAAAAGTGAAATACCGCATTTGGCAGGCGTCAGGTAAGGTTAATAACGCGGTAGAGAAATAAATCATTAATTAAGTAAATCAGCAACCTGAGTTTATTATTATTTAAACTCAGGTTGTTATGTATTTAATATGATCGTTGTGTACCTCAGATTAATTTATTCATCATGGTAAATGACTTATTGCCTACTTTTCATTAGGTTCAGATATCTTCTATCTGGATAATTATAAAATCATTATTCGTAATATTTTTCTGTCACTTATTCTCTGCTGACAGTTCCTTGAACATACTTAAAAATACTAACTAAACTTTGTTTGGATTCTTTTGCATTCATGAAAATATTATTGAGGATTAATAGAATGCTTAAAAAATTATCAGCAGAGTTCTTCGGAACTTTTTGGTTAGTGTTTGGAGGATGTGGAAGCGCTGTTTTAGCTGCGGCATTTCCATTGCTGGGGATCGGTTTTGTGGGAGTATCTCTGGCTTTTGGTTTAACTGTTGTGACAATGGCATATGCTGTCGGTCATATTTCTGGAGGGCACTTTAATCCGGCTGTGACATTGGGGTTATTTGCTGGTGGGCGTATTTCAGCTAAAGACGTTATTCTTTATATTATTGTTCAGGTAATTGGAGGGATTGCAGCCGCAGCGGTACTTTATCTGATTGCCAGTGGTCAAAGTGGCTTTAATGCAACAGAGAGTGGATTTGCATCCAACGGTTATGGGGAGCACTCCCCCGGAGGATTTTCATTACAATCTGCAATTATCATTGAATTGGTATTAACGGCATTTTTCTTGATCGTGATTTTTGGAGCAACAGATAAAAATGCACCGACGAAGTTCGCGCCATTGGCAATTGGTTTGGCATTAACTCTGATCCATTTAATTAGCATACCTGTGACAAATACATCAGTTAACCCTGCAAGAAGTACAGCAGTTGCGATTTTTCAGGGAACCTGGGCTATAGAGCAGCTATGGTTATTCTGGTTGGTTCCATTAATTGGGGGGATTATTGGTGGTTTGGTATATCGCGGGTTATTACAAAAAAATGAATAAATCATGGAGATTTTCATATTTTGAAATGCCACACAATTGTGTGGCTTTCTTTTAAGTGTTTTTGTGCTAATTTTTTTAGCACAGCTAATTTTTCTGAAAAGTAAAAGAAGATGAAAGAAGCGATAGAGTGGAGACGTGACGAATATTGGATCACAACGGATAAAAATAAAATTGATGTGAAATTTGTTCATAGTAATCTCACGCAATTATTTTGGGCACGTGGAATTGAATTTGAAAAAGTGAAAGTCGCATTAGAAAATAGTTTATGTTTTGTATTATTTCATCGCGATAAAGAAATTGGATTTGCCAGATTAATAACTGATTTTTCCATGTTTTCTTATATTTCAGATGTATTTATTATCGATGAGTATCAGAAGAAAGGATTAGGACGTTGGCTAATAGAGTGTATTTTACAACATCCTGCTATTACTCAAGTAAAACACGTGTCATTAGTAACTTCCAATGCGGGTTGGCTTTATAAAAAACTTGGATTTGAGCCTGTTACAGAGAAAGATTTTGTATGGACGTTGGAGAAAATCCAAGAATAATAACTTTGTTAAATCAGTATTGTTAATGCCAGGCTGTTAATTTTTTGGGATTGTGCATGAATCAAATATCACTGATATGATCTTCTCTGATATAAGTTGAAATCACTGAGACAATAAGCCCTGGTTTACGTTGATAAGCGTTCTTTGAGCTGAAGATTTTGCTCAGGCTTTTTTCCATATTTACATTAGAATATAAAGTAATTATACCCAATGGATTTCAAGTTGCGTCGTGGCGGCAAGGAAAAGTAATGCCTGCGCTGGCAACCCAACCTGTGCCAATCATGAACACTTCTGGCTTAATAAATTTGAATATATCATGCAGAGTATCTCCGGATTCAACGTGTTCCCCCTGGCTGTTATAGTTGATTTATTTCACCTGATATTATAACGGATCGTGATTTAAGTGGTTGATCGTAAAAAAAGTGACGTATAGGTATTATTTTTCTCTGGTTTATTTCTGAGAGTATTATATGTCATTTTCTTCTCACTTAATTAATATTGTTAACAGTAGTAAATAATATAGACTATAAAAACTTTTGTGCTGTAAAGAACATTAAATCGATAAATTAAAATTTCTAATTTATTTGGTTATGTGAATATTTTTTCATTAAATTTTTTTTGGTAAATTTTTCTCTTCTGTATCTCTTTTTCATAAGATATTAACTGATAATATTATTGTGTATATGCACATGTAATAAAAAAAATCATATACAATAAATATTATTATTTATGTATTATATGGCTGTCATGTATGATTAATGTTAATGGGATGTTACTTTGTTTATTTTTATTGAGGAGGTTAATTATAATACTTTCGACAAGCTTAAGTTTGTCGCTTTTTTATTATTTATATGGTTTTATCGGCATAACTTATTGTTTGGTTAAATTATTTTAATATTCCTGGGTTTTGGAGTTTTTATATTTTAAAAAATTATAACCTTATAACTTTTCAACTCTGTTTTTGAGTTTTTTATTGTGTTATATCAAATAATATCATTAGTAAATATCTAATACAGATATTCTGTAGGTAGGAATTATTTGTATTGAAGTAAATATAATAAGCTAGGAATGAATTATGGAATACTTTGATATAGAAAAGGTGTCAGAAAAAATCTTGCATGAATTATTGCAATATCGACGTCGTTTTCCAACATCTGAACATACGATTGAATATGAGGAAAAGTATGTTGCTGAGGTTCAGTTACCACGTATTCGTGCATTTGTTGAACAAGGCAAAACGATTAAATGTATCCTGCCTGCGTTTCCGACAAAATCACCAAATCCCCGTAAGGTGTTGGGAACTATGCCTGATATGGCAGAAAAATTATCGCTGATTTTTTTGAATTCTTTATGTCAACGTATTCAGCTTTATTACCCACCAGGAGCGCATATTGTTATTTGTTCTGATGGGCATGTATTTAGTGATCTGATACGGGTCAATGACGAAATTGTTACCCATTACCAATTGGAAATTGAGAAACTGTTACATGAATTGGGAGCGACTAATCTCTCGGTATTTAATCTCGGCAATGTTGAGTCATTAACTCAATATACCAACAATTACGATCAACTACGTGAATTGCTGGTCAGTAACTATGCTTATTCCACCGAGGAGATTAAAGCCATACTGAAAGAAAGCGGAGAGGGTATCCAATTATATCGGGCTATTACTCGTTTTCTTTATGAAGATAGCTTATTACCTGAATATACCGGTTCTAAAAATGCTTTGCAGAAAGATGCCCGCCAACGTTCTGTTGGAGTGATCCAACGTAGCTGGGCTTGGGGAAGTCTGCTGTCAGAGCAATTCCCTGAAGCCATCCGTCTTTCTATCCATCCCCAACCTATAGACAACATTAAAATCGGTATTCATATGATGCCTACCCGAGATGACTGGTTGACTCCGTGGCATGGTGTTGCGGCCAATATCAATGGTCAGTTTGTGCTGATGAAAAGTGATGAAGTGAAAAAAATGCAGGGCAAATTGGTCGAAATCCGTGGTATTCCCAGCCATTATCTGATCGAAGGTTTACCTAAAATAAATCAACAGGATGTATCTCTGGTGACTACATTACAGAACGAGTAAACCGCTTAGGAAGACTCCTATCCCCCACCGTTATACTGCACTTTGAGAGAAAGCAATATGTATACAGACAAACTCGATTGTCATATTGAACCGATTACCCCTTTTGGTGTGATGATTACGCCAAATTGGCCTGAGCAGGATGTGGCCACGCTACCCGTTGATATTTTACGTGAGTTAGCTCGTACTCATTTACTGGTTATATTGCGCGGTTTTTCTTCCGGTTTTACAGATCCAGAAAGGTTAACTGAATATTCTCGCCGTTGGGGAGAAATCATGATGTGGCCTTTTGGTGCTGTACTGGATGTGATGGAACATCAGGATCCTTCTGACCATGTATTGGATAGTACCGAAATACCACTGCATTGGGATGGGATGTATAGAGAAACTATTCCTGAATTTCAGATATTCCACTGCGTTTCAGCACCAGAGGCAACTCAGGGCGGCCGAACCACATTTGTTAATACTGAACAGCTGATCCTTGATGCCAGTGAAGATGAACGCCATAGCTGGAGAAATACCATAATAACTTATCGCACAAGCCGGGTAACACATTATGGCGGTAAGGTAGTATCTCCACTGGTTTGCCTTCATCCTGATGGTGAGAAATGGGTAATGCGTTACAACGAACCGATGGCGGTTGACAGTGAAAAATATTCTGATCATCACGCAGTGGAATTTGCCGGTTTTTCATCAGAGCAACAGAAGATTTTGGAAAAAGAATTGAAGAGCAGGCTTTATGAGCCGCGCTATTTCTTTGCTCATCAGTGGCAAACGGGTGATATTGCTATTAGTGATAACTTTACTTTACTGCATGGCAGGGAGTCTTTTGTTACCCGTTCATCCCGCCATCTCCAAAGGGTACATATTCATGGAGCACCAATATGTAATAACACCAGCTTTAAGACTATTTCCACCCCGCATTCAAGTACTGAAGCAGTAGGTTAGTTGAAGGAGATTTGATTTATGGCACGTATTGTTTTGGCAGCAATTGCAACTCCAGGGCATGTTTTTCCCATTTGTTCCATTGCCAGACATTTAATAGAACAGGGACATGATGTAACAATATTCAGTGGTTCTCTTTTTCGGCAGCAGTCGGAAGCACTGGGGGCGAGTTTTGTTGCTTTTGATTCGAGGGTGGATGTTGATTACCGTTATTTGGAAGAAACGTTTCCTGAACGTGGGCAGCATCCGCCGGGAAATGCCCAGACGTCGTTTGCCCTTAAGCAATTTTTTGCGGGGCCGATCCCTGTGCTGTACCCTCAATTGCAACAACTGGTTGCAGATGCTGATTTGCTGATTGTTGACAATACGTTCTATGCTGTATTGCCCTTATTGCAGAAGCCTGCTCATGAACGCATTCCTGTCATGGTGATTGGGGTAAGTCCACTGTTATTGTCATCTCGGGATGCTGTATTCTGGGGAGCACGTATACCGCCCGAATTGCTTCCTGCTGATTTAAAACGTGAGCAGCTGGTGGATGAGGAAACACAAGAGCTGGTTGCGCAGGTACGGGAAGCCTTTAATACAGCTTTGGCAGCAGTGAATGCTCCTTCACTGACACAGGATCACAATGATGTCATTTTGAAACAATCTGATCGTTTCCTGCAATTGGCAATTCAGTCGTTTGAATTTCCGCGTGATGATCTACCGGAAACAGTGGATTTTATTGGTGCACTGAAAGTTGATGTACAGGATGATAAAAAAGAGCTGGAATGGCCTGATGAAAGTTTACCTCTCATACTGGTTACTCAAGGTACATTGGCGAATGTCGATTTCAATCAGTTAATTATACCGACTTTGCGCGCATTAGCTAATTTACCAGTACGCGTTTTGGCTATCACCGCAGGAAGACCGACTGAAATGTTGGGAGAATCAATACCGGACAATGTCAGAGTGGTGGAATATCTTAACTTTGAGTATTGGCTTCCTCGTTCAGCAATTTTTATCACTAATGGTGGATATGGTTCTCTCAATGCAGCAATTCGTCATGGTGTACCTATGGTTGTGGCTGGAACGGGAGATGGTAAGCTGGAAGCGGTTGCCCGTGTAATTTGGGCACGCTGTGGTATCAGCCTGAATACAGATACACCGAGTGAACGACAGCTCTACCAGGCAGTCACACGGATACTTTCTTCTCCTGAATGGCATCAGCAGGCGCAGAAACTTAAGGCAGATTATGCTGCTCATAACGCTTTGGAATCTATTACATTCCATGTTAACGAATTGCTTGCACAATCGGTTTAAGTAGCGATAGAAATCATGGTTCAGTTTCAAGTTGCAGACAACAAATCTGCAACTTGAAAAACGAAAAGGATAAGGGAAATGATTTTGAAAAGTATCAGGCTTTTTCTCGAATACCTTCTAACGAAATATTCAGTTCAACTTCCTGAGATTTTGGCCCTAAATCAGTTTTAATATTAAAATCTTTCAATTTAAGTTTCCCGTTAGCTTCAAAGCCTGCACGATACCCTCCCCACGGATCTTTACCTTCGCCCATTATCCTCGCTTGCAGCGTTACTGGTTTAGTCACACCATTCAATGTCAGATTACCGGTAATTTTGTAGTGCTCTCCCTCTTTCTCCACCTTGGTTGAAGTAAATTTGGCTTCTGGATGTTTTGTGGTATTTAAGAAATCAGCACTGCGTAAGTGCTTATCGCGCTCAGCATGGTTTGTATCTACGCTATCCGTTTTAATAACAACACTGACCTTATCGGTTGTTGGATTGTTTGCATCGAAAGTAAAATCACCATCAAATTTTTTAAAGCTACCGTAAAGCCAGCTCATACCTAAATGTTGGATACGAAACTTGATAAAGGCGTGTTGGCCAGCAGTATCAATTTTATAATTGGCAGCGATTGCTGAGCCTGCACTCATCAATAAAGCACCTGCTGTCAGGCAGATTAGCGTTTTTTTCAACATATTGATTCTCCATAATTTATTTTGAGTTGGGTGGGAACCCAAACATTCTTTTTAGCGTACTATCACGGTCAATAAAGTGATGCTTCAGAGCTGCAAGCCCATGTAATAGTGAAAGCACAACGACCAGCCAGGCAAGATAGAGGTGGATAATACCGGCTGTATCTGCTTGTACTCCTTGTTTTGCCAGTGTGGCGGGGATATCAAACCATCCAAAAACACTGATAGTTTGACCATCAGCTGTGGAGATAAAATAACCGCTGAATAAAATGCCAAACAGGGCGATACCAAGAGTGAACTGAACCAATTTTGAACTGATCCGCGTAAGTTGGCTGTAACTATTCAGGGGCTTGGGGGGAGGAGAAATAAATCGCCAGATAACGCGAATGACCATAATAATAAAGATTAAAAAACCGATGCTTTTATGAAGATTGGGAGCTCGATGATACCAGGCATCGTAATAACTTAATGTGACCATCCATAAACCTAGTGCGAACATTCCATAAACAGCAAGCGCAATTAACCAGTGGATCAAAACAGAGATATGACCAAATTGCTTGGAAGTGTTTTTTAACAACATATTGTTTCCTTATTTTTGAACACTTACACAATATAATCTTTTAACATAGATAATAAACAGAAATGAAAAAAGATGAACATCATAATAGATGGAAGTTTAGTATTATTTTTGTGAATCTTCGCCAAATAATTTGTTTAAGAATATCAAAATTTATCAATAATAGAGTTGGCTGGCGTATTTTTGATGGAATAAAAAATACATTAACTTAATTAAAAATGGGTTGAAAAATTATTTTTCACTTTAGGGATGTAGTTAAATAATTAAAGAGTTTATAAAGATATAACATATGTGATTATTTCATATGTGAAAATAAATAATGTTAATTTATATATTTATTTACTCATATGGTTAGAAATTGTAATGTTCCATGTGCAATATTTCATCACCATACCCAATATATTTCTAATTTCAGCCAATAAAGCAGTAAATTGAAATATGAAGGGGCTAACAGAGAGAAATAAAATGTATACATTATGGATAGCTAATAAAAACTACTCTTCCTGGTCACTACGGCCGTGGATTTTACTCAAAGCCCTAAATATTCCTTTCAATGAGCGGTTGAGTTACTTTGAGGATGGTGAAAGTAGTCATGAGAAATTCAAAGTATTCTCGCCTTCTGGTCTTGTCCCTTGTTTGGTGGATGGTGATACTACAGTTTGGGATTCATTGGCTATTGCTGAATATATTGCGGAGGATCATATACAGGTATGGCCAAAAGATCGTATTGCCAGAGCATGGGCAAGGAGTGCCGCGGCAGAAATGCACTCTGGTTTTACGACATTGCGCCAGATGTGCGCAATGAATTGCACAAATACGCTCAAATTAGAAAAAATAACTCCTGAATTACAGAATGATCTTGATCGTCTTGATGCAGTTTGGACTGAAGGGTTAACCAAATTTGGTGGTAAATGGCTGGCGGGAGATTCGTTTACAGCAGTAGATGCCTTTTTTGCTCCGGTGGCCTTCCGTACCCGGACTTACGGGTTAATATTTTCTGCTACCAGTCAGGCATGGATTGATCGCATGCTTAATCATCCTGCGATGATAGAGTGGGTGGAAGCAGCAGCAAAAGAGCCTGCAATAGCGCATTAATTACAGTTAGTTCACCTTTTGGCAGTGGCAGAATTTTTGAACGGGGTACGTAATATACGTGCTCTGGTTCAAAACGTAACGCGAATCAAAAGGGCAAAAAAAAGCTCCGCATTGGCACGGAGCAGGAATGGGTAAAAGTAGCTGGGAAAATGTAGTACAAAAGCATAGTAATACTGTTCTGCTAAACATCGATTAAACAAAAGCTAAAATGAGATGACCAGAGACAACATCAATTATGGTTGTATTGTAACCCTCTTTTTTTATTCATTTTTATCGTTAAAGTTTCAAATAACCTATTCTGATTGATTTGCTCTAACGTGATATTAATTTGTGAAAGTAAAACTTAATGGATCGAGAAAATTTTTTGGAATTTTGATTGTTGTTATAAACTTCTTGTATTAAACGAAACCATTTTTGGGCAGTCGATTCGCGGGTATATTCTGCAAATCTTCTTTTTCCATTTGATATCATTGATAAGTATAAATTTGGCTGATTTCTCAATTTATCCACTGCATCTATAAATTTTTCAGGAGTTTTTGCTATCAAATAATCTAACTCACTTAGCTTTATTGCTCTCATTGAGGGTTCATCATCGCAAATGACAGGGCAACCAGCATTCCATGCATTGATGAGCTTACTGGCTGGTTTTCTTATGATATTTGTGTGATCGTGCCTAAAACTTATAGCAATATCTATATTGCTATAATCAGTCCAATCTTTGATCGATTTTATAAAATTAATTTCTCTTGAATTTAACTCTTTTTCTAATGTTTTATCTGAAAAAAAATCGGGTAATGCATCTTCATGCCCAAAAAAGCCAATGGTTTTTATTTCGCCATTATTTTTTGCTCTTGGTTTTAATCCTGGCTGAGGCCAATGCGGGATGAAAATTTTTCCATTCTTAGCCTGTAGGGGATTTTGCACAATCACATAATCAGCACCGTGAACTGATGGGCGATCTGCCTGGCAAACTATAGTATTTCCTCTCCATGGTTTAGTCTTAGAACTAAAGTTATCATAGTGTAGTATATTAATGGCATTATCTTGGGCTTTATTGGTTAATCTAATGTCTAGACAATCTCCATAATAATAATTAAGGTTAATTAAAGTTTGCATGACCCAACAAGATTTTCCTTTACGATAATATCTTTCTGAGAGGCTGTCGAGATCTGTTTTCCTATTTATTATATATTGAAAATCGTAAGCATATTTTTCTATGAAATTTTTATCTGAAATGCCATTGATAATGATTTTATTCATGCTATTCTATATCTTTAGTTTTAAAATTTATAAAATATAGCATAATATATATGATATATTCAATGAATATCGGTTTTTATTAAAGCGATAAATGAAAGTAGCCAGCAAAGGAATCGGTTTTGAAGATAGAATGTATATTTATTATAGTAAAGTTTTATCTTTTGTGGTGTTTTAAATCAGAAAATAGCAGCTTTATTATTTGTGACAGAAAAGAGGTAAATATCACACTTCCTGCCACAAAATAAGTCGGTTATTGGAATGAACTTCACTTTTATTTAATCCATTTTTAATGAGAAACCGCATCTCGTATTACGTCCAGTGAAGCAGGGTTTTCAATTAAAGCAATGTCACTGGGTTCACGACCTTCACAAATGGCCTGCATAGTGCGGCGTAACATTTTGCCTGAACGTGTTTTTGGCAATTGTGTGACAAAATAGATACGTGCCGGACGTCCAACACTGCCAATTTTCTTATCGACCAGACTCATCAGTGATTTTTCCAAAGTTGCAAAATGGTCAGTGCTCTGGATTTCACGCCCTTCTTTGAGGATGACAAAGGAAACTGCGGCCTGACCTTTTATATCATCTTTGATACCGATAACTGCGACTTCAGCAACATCTTCATGGCTGGCGATACACTCTTCGATTTCCCGGGTTCCCAGACGATGCCCCGAAACATTAATCACGTCATCTGAACGCCCCAGAATAAAGTAGTAACCATCACGATCCCGGATCCCCCAATCGAAAGTGGAGTAAACTTGCTGATCAAAATGCTTCCAGTAAGTATTCACAAAACGGTTATCATCACTATAAATAGTTTGGATACATCCGGGAGGCAAAGGGCCTTTGATGACCAACATGCCTTTTTCGTTGTCACCACACTCCTGTCCGGTCAATTCATTTATCAATTTGACGTTAAAACCATACATCGGGAATCCCGTACTGCCAAAACGACTTGGTCTGTCATCCAGTGCTCGTGCTATCGTCATAATTGGCCAGCCCGTTTCTGTTTGCCAGTAATTGTCAATCACAGGTACGTTAATGGTTTCAGTAATCCAACGTGCAGTGTGCTCATCAAGTGGTTCGCCTGCCAGATAGAGTGTTTCAAGAGAAGAGATATCGTATTGAGAGAGATTATCTATAGGATATTTTTTCAGAACACGAATGGCTGTTGGTGCGGAAAACATCCTGTTGACCCGGTATTTTTCCACAATTTGCCACCAAATGCTGGCATCTGGCCGGATGGGTAAACCTTCATACATAATGGTTGCCATACCCGCGATCAGCGGAGCGTACACGATATAGGAATGTCCTACGATCCAACCGATATCTGATGTACAAAAGAATACACCACCGGCTTTACCGCCAAAAATAATCTCCATTGAAGTTGCCAGTGCTACTGCATAACCGCCAACATCACGTTGTACCCCTTTGGGTGTTCCTGTTGTCCCTGATGTATAGAGAACACAAGAAATTTCATTGGATTCCAGCCATGTTACCGGAACCTTTGCATCCAGATATGATTGCCTCAAGGTGGCAAAATCCACATCCCGGTTTCTGACCCAATTTATCTCAGCCAGGCCTCGGTTGACCATTAATACATGACGTGGTGTATGTGCTGCCAATTCAATGGCTTCATCCAGTAATGGCTTGTAGGGAATGATTTTTCCTCCACGGGATCCCGCATCAGCAGAAACGACCAATACTGGCTCAGCATTATCTAATCGGGTAGCGAGGCTATGGGCGGCAAAACCGCCAAAAACCACCGAGTGGATAGCACCGATACGGGCGCAGGCAAGTAAGATAAATAAGGCTTCTGCCACCATCGGCATATAAATCACAACAAGATCGCCTTTTTTGACGCCAAGAGAAAGCATGATAGCGGCGGCCTGGTTAACTTCCTGATGTAACTCTTGGTAAGTGAAGACTTGTTCAGTATTCGTTTCTGTTGAAATCGCAATCAGCGCTTTAGCATCAGGTTGTCTTTCCAGCCAGCGATCCAAAGCGTTGTAACATAAATTGGTCTTTCCCCCGCAAAACCAGCGAGCAAAAGGAGGATTACTGTGATCCAGTGCTTGTTCAAAAGGGTGTTGCCAATGAATTCGTTTAGCTTGTTCTGCCCAGAAGGTGTTGGGTTCATCAATCGAACGCTGGTAAAAATCTTGGAATGACATAATTTCTCCTAACGCAATATTTTCCTAACATAATATTTTCATAACATAATGTAAGGATAGCGGTTCCTGAAATGAGAACCGCTAAATAGGCAGATTAAACAACGTACAAATCAAGATATTCGTTTACCGGGATGTCTTTGATATCGTTAAGTTCAAGGGATACTGACAGTATTTTTTGTTGCTGTTCTGCTGAGAAGCGCCGAGCCAGATTGGTCTTGAATTTTTCCAGCAAAGCGGGGACACCATCGGCACGGCGTCGTCTATGCCCGATTGGGAACTCTATTATGACTTCATCAAGCTGGCTGTCATCGTTGAAGGAGATAGTCAGAGCATTGGCAATAGAGCGTTTTTCCGGGTCATGATAATCCTTCGTGAAATCAGGATTTTCAACACAGACTATTTTTTCCCGTAAGGCATCAATACGCGGCTCTTGGGCGACATCATCTTCATAATCCGCAGCGGTGAGACGACCAAACAGCAATGGAATGGCAACCATATATTGAATGCAGTGATCTCTGTCGGCCGGGTTATGTAACGGGCCTTGTTTATCGATAATGCGGATACAAGCCTGATGGGTACGAATAGTGATTTTGGCGATATCTTCGACATTTTTGCCAAGTTCTTTCAACTGATTATGCAGTTGCATGGCGGCTTCAATCGCAGTTTGTGCATGAAACTCAGCGGGGAAAGAAACCTTGAACAGTATGTTTTCCATCACATAGCTGCCATAGGGACGTTGAAATTGAAATGGCTCGCCGTTGAACAAGACATCATAAAATCCCCAGGTTTTAGCCGTTAATACAGAGGGGTAACCCATCTCACCTTTTTGTGCCATCAGAGCCAGACGCACAGCACGGGAAGTTGCATCTCCTGCTGCCCAGGATTTGCGGGAACCTGTATTGGGAGCATGACGATAAGTTCTTAAGGATTGACCGTCTACCCAAGCGAGTGAAACGGCACTTAATATCTGTTCACGATCCAGCCCTGACATTTGAGCAACTACAGCGGTTGAAGCAATTTTGACCAGAACAACGTGATCCAGCCCGACTTTATTGAAAGCATTCTCCAGTGCCAAACAACCCTGGATCTCGTATGCCTTAATCATGGCGGCGAATACATCCCACATAGTAAGTGGCCGTTCCCCACGAGCTACAGCATTTCTTGACAGCCAGTCAGCGACAGCAAGTATTCCGCCAATATTGTCAGACGGATGTCCCCATTCAGCAGCCAGCCAGGTATCGTTGAAATCCAGCCAGCGGATAAGAGTACCTATATTGAACGCTGCCTGTACCGGATCAAGCTCGAACTGAGTACCCGGCACCCGTGCGCCATTGGGGACAACCGTACCGGATACAATCGGCCCCAATAATTTAGTACAGGCGGGATACTCCAATGCTTCTAATCCACAGCCTAATGCATCTAAAAATGTGTGTTGAGCTGTGACATAGGCAATAGGGGAAACGATGATGTAATCCATGACATAATCCACGATATCTACAATCACCTGATCGTATTCGGGACGATCATTAACAACGGGAGTTAGTGTAGAAGCAGGAATAGAGGTAGACATAATCAATCCTTTTTGAAAAATTGTATGTAAGGTACGAATTAGTACTATTTAAAAGGCACTTATCAGTCGGTGTCAGCGTTGTTCAATTGGAACAAAGAGCAAATTTTCCGGGCCGATATAATTGGCAGAAGGGCGAATAATTTTGTTATCAGCACGCTGCTCAATGATGTGTGCAGCCCAACCGGAAGTACGGGCAATAACAAACAGTGGAGTAAACATGGCGGTGGGAACGCTCATCATGTGATATGACACGGCTGCAAACCAATCAAGGTTTGGGAACATTTTTTTCTTATTCCACATCACAGATTCAATTCTATCCGCAATATTAAACATTTGAAGTGTGCCTGTTTCTTTGGAAAGGGTCAGGGCGATATCTTTAATCACTTTATGGCGTGGATCAGAAACGGTATAAACCGGATGACCAAAGCCAATGATCACTTCTTTTCTTTCTAATCGCTTGAGAATGTCGGCTTCTGCTTCATCTGGTGTGTCATAACGCTGCTGAATTTCAAATGAAGCCTCATTGGCTCCGCCATGTTTTGGTCCTCGCAGAGCACCGATTCCTCCGATAATTGCGGAGTACATATCTGAAGCCGTACCGGCAATCACGCGGCTGGTAAAAGTAGAAGCATTGAATTCATGTTCTGCATACAGGATCAGAGAAGTGTGCATCGCCTTCTCCCAAGATGCTGGTGATTTTTTGCCATGCAGAAGATGAAGGAAATGCCCGCCGATGGAATCATCATCAGTTTCAACATCAATACGGCGTCCGTTATAACTATAGTGATACCAATAAAGCAGTATGGAGCTGAGGGAGGCAAGTAAACGATCAGCAATATCACGGGCACCAGGGAGATTATGATCTTCTTTTTCCGGGAGGGTACAGCCAAGAACGGAGGCACCAGTACGCATTACATCCATTGGATGGGCGACTGCGGGCAGGGCTTCCAGCACAGCCTTAACACTGCTTGGCAAACCGCGCAATGCTTTCAGTTTGGCTTTGTAAGCTGCCAATTCTGCACGGGAAGGGAGTCTTTCATGGATTAACAGATAAGCAACCTCTTCAAATTCGCAATGGGCTGCTAAATCAAAAATATCATAACCCCGGTAATGTAACTCCTTGCCATTTTTTCCAACAGTACAAAGTGCGGTATTACCCGCAGTAATACCCGATAAGGCGACAGATTTTTTCGGTTTAAATGGTGTAGCTTCAGTCGTTATATTTTGCTCATTCATGTGTATCACCTCTGCTGTTTTTCTGTGAAAACAGAGCATCCAGTTTCTGTTCAAAAACGTAATAGTTGATGCTTTCATACAGTTCATTACGGGTTTGCATCATACCGAGCACATTTTTTTGAGTACCATCGCGACGGAGCGTGGTATAGACCTGTTCCGCCGCCTTATTCATGGCGCGAAAAGCTGGCAAGGGATAGAGGGCGATAGAGACATCCACGCTTCTTAACTCTTCGAGAGTAAAGAGCGGCGTGGCTCCGAATTCAGTGATGTTTGCCAGTATTGGAACCTGAGTTTTTGCAGCAAACGTTTTATACATTTGTAGCTCAGTGATTGCTTCTGGAAACAGCATATCTGCTCCTGCTTCAATATAGGCTTCGGCTCTATCAAGGGCAGCACTTAATCCTTCTACTGCCAATGCATCGGTACGGGCCATAATCACAAAATGTTCGTCGTTACGGGCGTCAACAGCGGCTTTGATACGGTCTACCATCTCATCTTTAGAGACAATCTCTTTGTTTGGCCGATGCCCACAACGTTTTGCACCGACCTGATCTTCAATATGTAGTCCGGCAGCTCCTGCTTTAATAATAGACCGAACTGAACGGGCCACATTGAATGCTGATGAACCAAAGCCGATATCTGCATCTACCAGCAGTGGTAAGTCACATACATCGGTGATGCGCCGGGTATCGGTCAGCACATCATCCAGTGTTGAGATACCAAGATCCGGCAGACCTAATGAACCGGCTGATACACCGCCACCGGAAAGGTAGATAGCTTTATAGCCTGCTCGTTTTGCCAACAATGCATGGTTCGCATTGATGGTTCCTACCACCTGTAACGGAGATTCTTCTTTTATTGCCTGACGAAAAGTCAAACCAGCAGAATAAAATCCCATGTATAACTCCACTATTATAAAAATGAAACTAATTTGTATTAAATTGTTAATAAAGCAAAGCTTATGCCAAGAAGTAATAATCGGGAGGTTAATTGAGGCGGATAATGAGTTTTTTTCTATTTTATTTTTATAATCAAATGATTAATTGGCGATTTTCTATATTGTGCTTTCCGAATTTCCGTGAGGTATAGTATATACTTGTTCCAAAATGAACCTGATGATGTTTCAATTTTGTTTCATTGGAAATAAATGAGACATCGTAAAAGACAGGCAGAAGAAGCAAAAGGGGGGAGATATGATACCGATACAAACCGAAGAACGTGATAGTAGTAAACCAGTTATCTGGACAGTTTCCGTCTCCCGCCTTTTTGATCTTTTTCGAGATATCACACCGGAGTTTAATCATCAGGCTGATATCACACCAATTCATCTTGGTTTTGAACAAGCGGTGCAACATATTCGCAAGCGTCTGGAAAACGAACATTGTGACGCCGTGATTTGTGCAGGTTCTAATGGCGCATACCTGAAAAGCCGCTTATCAGTGCCGGTGATCATAACCAAAGCCAGTGGGTTTGATTTTATGCAGGCATTGGCTCGCGCCCGACAAATTAGCTCCCGCATTGGGGTGATCACTTATCAGAACTCCTTATCTGCCTTGGAGGAATTTCAGCAACGTTTCAATCTGCGTATTGAACAACGTAGCTATGCGACAGAAGAAGATGCCAGAGCACAGATTAATGCCCTGAAAGCGATTGGAATTAAAGTGATTGTAGGTGCCGGATTGATCACCGATCTGGCTTATGAAGCTGAGCTGGTGGGGGTGTTTGTCTATTCTGCTGATTCTATCCGGCAGGCATTTCGTGATGCTTTAGATATGGCCAAAATGGCGAAACTTAATCAAGCCGTGATTTCACCTTATCCTACTGAAGATAAGCTGCGGATCAGACATACTATCAGTGATATTCGGGGAAATTCCCCTGCAATAGAGCGTGTGCGCAGCACAATTATGTTATATGCCCGTTCAACGGCTACCGTATTGATTCAGGGAGAAAGTGGTACAGGAAAAGAGTTGGTTGCACAGGCTATTCATCATGAATACACCATGCGTTATGGTCAGTTAAAGGGAAAGCATCCACGGCCATTTGTTGCCGTCAACTGTGGGGCAATTGCTGAGTCGTTATTAGAGGCTGAATTGTTTGGCTACGAAGAAGGGGCATTTACCGGCTCCCGACGGGGTGGGCGTGCAGGATTATTTGAGATTGCGCACAGAGGAACCTTATTTCTGGACGAAATTGGTGAAATGCCATTGCCGTTACAAACACGCTTATTAAGAGTATTAGAAGAGAAATCTGTCGTCAGAGTCGGGGGATATCGCCCAATTGCGGTTGATGTTCGCATCATTTGTGCAACTCACTGTGATTTGGATCAATGGGTGCGCGAAGGGCGTTTCCGTGTCGATCTATTTTATCGCTTAAATGTATTGCGGATTAATCTTCCTGCATTACGGGAGCGGGAAAACGATATAAGTATGCTGGCTCTGGAATATTTACGGCGGGCATTTGCGACACTCAATTTACCTGTTTCTGCTTCAAGAGTACGCGAACTTTCTCATTGCGATGAGATATTGCAATCTTATCATTGGCCGGGAAATGTGAGGGAATTGCGTAACCTGATGGAGAGAATCGCTCTCTTCATAAGTGCTAATCCTGAGCAGGTATTGACTCCTGCATTAATACTGTCACTTTCACCTGAACGTCAGGTTGATATTGGTGCAACAAATAACAACCTGCAAACGCAGATAGCCGCTTTTCCCTTTAAGGAAACATTACTGTCAGAACGTGATATTTCAGTACATGACGTTGTGGCTCGTTTCTCAGGTAACCGTCAGGCAGCAGCAGAACATTTGGGAATTAGCCGCACAACATTATGGCGGAGACTGAAGCAGGATCAGGGAAAAAATTAACTAGAAAGACCCTCATCTAATTACGTACTTTAACTGTTAATTTACGGCTAGAAAAATGACTGTAAATTGAAGTTCCCATTGGAATAGGGAAGTAATATTCTTTTAAAGTTCCACGCAGCTTTGCGGTATCCAGCCTGTTTCACCACATCTTTTATGTGCCAGAAACCAACTGTTTAATAACTTTTCTAAATATAGACATTCGCCGATTTGCACAGTCAATTCGTGAGCGATGTAGTTTCCTGTACAGATCGCTTGATTGGCCTGAATGAAACAAAGGATTTGTTGTGGAACCCAACCACTTATTTCTGATGTATCTGTTACCCAAACCCAGTAAGGGTACTCTATATCACTGTGACTGATTACGACAACATCGCCAGCTTGTAAGTGAATTGGATTTGGATAAGCGCTGACATAATCTTTGATCACGATACCTTTCCCAAACATATTTTCTCCAGATTCAGCTTAATTTAGTTAGTGGAATGATAATAAGTAATTATACATCGAATAGAATTGTATATCTATGTAACTTTGAAAGTCATATATTAAAAAGAAACTAGTAAGAGAAAAATTATTCCGTTTTATTTTACAACAAAATTATCAATAATATTATGTTATTATTTTTATAATGAATTTATTTCCAGTTATTGCTTTTAAATCTGAGAAGTCAATGTGTTAATGATAACGATTAATTAAAGATTTATGGCCATGATTGTTTTGAAATGTTTTGGTAAATAATCATCATTATAACATGGCAAGTAAGTTATTATGTTTGGCAGTTAACTTGGATATTATTGGTGATTAATCTATATAAAATACAATTTAATATTTCTTTATTATGATAAAAAAATTATTTATAAGGATACTTTTTGAGACTTGGTTTTTATATTATTTTGTTATGATATGTTCTGTAAGAAGCTTA
Source organism: Xenorhabdus budapestensis (assembly GCF_017743015.1). Lineage (NCBI taxonomy): Bacteria > Pseudomonadati > Pseudomonadota > Gammaproteobacteria > Enterobacterales > Morganellaceae > Xenorhabdus > Xenorhabdus budapestensis. The sequence goes on along the minus strand of NZ_CP072455.1, from coordinate 3,410,252 downwards.
TAAATAAAACGCAGACCCAGTGTTATGTTGGTCGCGTAGCAAAACATGCCAATACCACAAACAAATGAGGGTACTATAATGTCTAAAATGATTGATGTATTAATGGGTATAAGAACTGAAGATATTATGAATGATTTTGGTAAACTTAGCAAAGATATTAATAGTCCAGTTTCAATGTGGTCTGCGGATGTTTTTAGAAAATATGTTACCTACATCCATGAAGATGAAACAGTGACTTCTGTTGATTGCTCAGGTAATTTAATGGTTAAATGCGATGTAGGAGATGTAATTCGCATGAATTTAGTAACATTAAATAATAATCCTGACTATTCTGTTGCGATGATGAAAATGGATCCGATGATGAAAATGGACCCGATGATGAAAATGGATCCGATGATGAAAATGGACCCGATGATGAAAGTCATGCAGGGTGATATGGTTCAAATGCTGGAGCCACACAAAATAGTTGCCAGCACAAAATACATGCCAGTTGTTGACATAAGAAATCCAATGGATGTGGATATGCAGAAAATGAGAAATTGCTATTTGATGACCAAAGTCAATATGATGCCTCCTATGGGCACTATGCGCGTAATGTATTATGAGTGCATTTTGGGCGTATATAAAGAAGGTATGTTGCAGGGTTACATCGCCGCAGAGCCTGGTATTGTTCTGGATAACAGATAAGTTTTATCAGACAAAAAGAACTGAATTAAATTTAAACTTCTATAGGTCGCGCAGATGCGCGGCCTTTTTTGATGCCAGTTAAGTAAAGTTTTCTGGTGGTTTAGCGGTAGGATGAAATTACTTTGAGTTTTAATAAACATAAGTGAGGAATTTATGTCCGAAGTTAATGATCCCCTAATTGCTTTTTCAAATTATATGTTGATTGCTGATATTACTTTAGGAATTAAAGTGCATAAGATAAATAGTTTTATTGACAACATTTCTTGGGGTATTTGAATAAACTAAGAATGGAAATACCGATAAAGGAAACAGTGCCAGATTATGGTTCTTTTAATGTAATAAAAAATAGTACAGGATTTGCTTATGTTATGATATTTGGGTGGAATGAGTATGTTAAATTTAATAATAATGAGTATCCTGAATTTCAAAATGTTTTTACTACGCCGAAGATTGTTTTTTCTGTTCTTACTTATGATAGTCAAGAAAATTACAATGACATAGATAATTGTTTTAAAAATAAAGAGTTTCATATAATAATAGGTAATGAAAAATATAATCTTGGTAAACGTGTACGTAGTTTGGTTGGTACAATCCCTTATGAAATTATCAGTTGGTATGAAGGTCACGATTCGCTAAAATTTGGTACTGAATTGAAAAAAGCAGGAGAGACTAAGCGTCTTTGTATGAATTGGATATAACTCGATTATATTTACATATTGGATTCAAGGTTGCACTTTGCTGTAACTTGAATAAGAAGAACACTCACCCCTGTTAGCGTATTAAGCAATAATCAATCTACTATGACCATCCTATAAAAGGGGAAATGTTTTCCCCTTTGACCATTTCGGAATTTGGTGGTGTCTCTAATTTATTGATATATTGGTCAACTGCCGATATCGGTACGCTGAACGCTGACAATCACTATATTTTCCATGATAAATCTTTAATTCTTATCATCGTTAAAATAGAGTGAGGCCGATAACAAATATCAGACCGGAGAAAAAGAGTGCTGTGATGCAATAGCCCATAATGTCGCGTACACCGAGTCCTGCGATAGCCAGTGCCGGTAATGCCCAGAACGGTTGCGCCATGTTCATCCACTGCTCACCATAGGCGATAGCCATAACTGATTTACCTAAATCTGCGCCCAACGCTTCAGCAGCAGGCATGACAAATGGCCCCTGAATAACCCAGTGACCGCCACCAGATGGCACCGCAAGGTTAATCAGTGCGGAACTGAAGAAGGTCATGATTGGAAAAGTGTCTTTGTTAGCGACGTTGATAAAGAATTCAGTGATAAGCCCGCCCAGCCCTGAGCCTTCCATCATCAGTTGAATACCTGCATAGAAGGGGAACTGCACCAGAATACCCGCAGTACTTTTCGCCGCCGCCCCCACTGCACGCATATACGCCATCGGGGTTTTGTGCAGTAATAAACCGGTCAGCAGGAAAATCATGTTGACAGTGTTAATGGTGATGTTGAACCCGTTCTTGGCAAAGTACATACCGAGGTAGATGAAACCCAATATTCCGATGATCCACGCGATAACACGGCTTTCCTCCATGCGTTCAGATAGTGGTGCGTCTTTCGGCAGTTTTTTCTGGAAATCCGGTTCTTCTTCCAGCAAAACTGGGTCGATCATCACAATATCCTCTTTTTTCGGCATCATCATACGGGTGACAAACGGCATGGCGGCGATAAGGCTGAGAGTGATAAAGATGTTGTAACTGGTAAAGATGGTCTGGCTGACTGGGATCAGACCTGAGATATGCTCAACCGGATTGCCAGGCGTTGCTGCCAACAGCGGCATTGAGCCGGAAAAACCACCACCCCACGTCAGGAAACCGATGTAGGCGCAGGCTATCAGAAGCGGATAGTCAGAACCGGGAACCCGATGGGCGACCTCACGGGCAAACATAGCTCCTACAACCAACCCGAATCCCCAGTTAATGACACAAGCCACAGAACCGAAGAAGGTCACTAGCATCACACCCTGTGTGGGCGTTTTTGCCAGTGAAGCCGTTAGCCTCAGAATACGTTTAACAGGACCTGAGCTTGCCAATGCGTGACCGGTGACGATAATCAGCGCCATCTGCATTCCGAATGCAAGTAGGTTCCAGAAGCCGTCCCCCCACATTTTGACCAGATCCATTGATGTGCTAGGTGTCAACGACAGTGCGATTATAAAAGTGAGCATGGTGAGCAGCATTGCAAAGATCAGCGGATCAGGCAAATAGCGGCTCACAACCCGTGTCATTACACGAGAAATGTGGCCGATCATAGGCTATCTCCAGTTACATCAAGAGACATCACTTTCACGTGCGGAGAGACGATAAATTTGGCCTCGGTTTTCGCCTTGATAGTGTCAATGTCCACACCTGATGCGTATTCAAACAGCACCATCTGACCGTTTTCGAAACGGAATACCGCAAGTTCAGTAACCAGTGTATTCACTGCATTCACTGCTGTCAGTGGCATGGTGCATTTACGTAGGATTTTGGCTGAGCCATCTTTTGCACAATGTTCCATCGCAATGATCACGTTACGGGCACCGGTCACCAGATCCATCGCGCCGCCCATGCCCGACACCATCTTGCCCGGTATCATCCAGTTAGCCAGATTAGCATTTTGGTCTACCTGCAACCCGCCCAGCACACTCGCATCAACGTGACCACCCCGGATCAGAGCAAAGGAAAAAGCACTGTCAAACATAGATGCACCCGGTAGTACACCACAAGGTTGCCCCCCTGCGTTCACCAGATCTTTATCCGGTTGTGTGACAGGCCCCAGACCGAGAAAGCCGTTTTCAGACTGTAGAGTGATATGTATCCCTTCAGGCAGGTAGTTCACAACCTGAGTCGGTAGGCCGATACCAAGGTTAACGATATCTCCATCGTTCAATTCAAGGGCTACACGGCGAGCGATAAATTCTTTAGCGTTCATGGCATCTTTTCCTTATTTAACAATGAGATGGTCGATGATAGCACCCGGTGTGACAATGCAGTCCGGATCGAGAGAGCCAACCGGTACGATTTCATCCGGTTCAGCGAGCGTGATATCTGCGGCCAGTGCAATAAGCGGGTTGAAGTTACGAGCGCTGAGGTGATAGGTCAGGTTGCCGAAATTATCCGCTTTGTGTGCCTGAATCAGTGCCAGATCGGCATATAGCGGGAGTTCAAGAAGGTATGTCCGGCCATTGATGACTTTTTTCTCTTTGCCTTCTTCCACCATGGTGCCCACACCCGTTGGTGTCAGAAAACCACCTAATCCAGCACCAGCGCAGCGGATCCGTTCTGCCAGCGTACCTTGTGGCACCAGTTGTACTTCCATTTCACCGGAGATCATGCGGCGGCCAGCGTCTGGATTGGCACCGATATGGGATGCAATTAATTTCTTTACCCGGCCATTAACAATCAATGGTCCTAGGCCGGTATCAACGAAGGCAGTATCATTGGTAATGAGGGTTAGATCTTTTACACCGGTTTCTAATAGCGCTGTAATTAAACGTGGTGGAGTACCCACACCCATAAATCCACCCACCATAATGGACATTCCATCGCAGAAAAATTCCTTTACCTTATCAATCGTTATTTTTTTATTTTTCATGTTTATTTATATGAACGCGTCCCGTTTGCAACGGCTTCCATTGTGCTAACTCTGACAGATAGCTTGCAGCTTTATATCCGGCTTTTTTGCAGCCTTTAAAGCTGCGAGTCCCTATGTCATTCGCCGACTCACACCTCATTCCTTTGCGAGCTTTAAACTCATAAAAATATTCAGGTTTAGTGAGTCCCGGTCTTACCTGTCTTTGTCATCATGCTGGCTGCCAAAGCAACCTTTCTGCATTCATCCTTTTGTTAAAAGTTAATGTTTAGTTGGTTGTTACGTCATTTTAATCCATCCCCGGACTGGAGCATGGCAAAAGCCGATTTTTACCATACGGTGAGTTATGAAACCTCTACGCCACCCGAACTCCCGGTTAACAATGACTTTGCCGAAAGCCTGTGGTTTACGCCGCCGGTGTCTGATCCCGAAAATGGACTCTGGTGGTTTGATGGTCTGCCACATAAAGCCATTCCGGTTGAACGTCTGCGCCGCCCACCGGAGCCGGGCACCCTGACGGGTGAAGTGAAACGGGGCGATAATATCAATGCGCTGATGGATATGATGCCGAAAGGCACCGTGGTTTCTTTGACCATTGTGGCGCAGGCACAGGATACGTTGGAAGAGAATTTTACCCGGCTGGCAAAAAATGCGGTGGGGAAAATACAGAATCGGCGCGTGCCCGGCAGGATGTGCAGGAAATCAAAGCCTTACTGGGATGGCGGCATAAACTGTACCGCAGTGCACTGACCTTTCTGGTGCGCGGCAAAGATGTCACTGACCTGAACCATCGGGTGCATCAGTTATCATCAACGTTACTGACCGAGGAAATGCAGAAGTGACAGTGGCGGTTGGCAGTGAAACGGTGATGGCTTCTCCGATTCGCTTTATTACCTCGCTAACGCACACGCTTCAGGCGGACAAACAAACCGTTATTGCCGATGGTCAGGACAGCATCCTTTATACAGTTAATGTGCGCGATGCAGCAGATCGACCCGTTGCCAACAGCAAAGTGCAATGGTCAACGGATAACGGGCAACTGTTGGATAGGCAGGAGCAGACAAACAGCCAGGGGGAGGCAACAGCCCGGTTAGTCAGCCGCACCGCAGGGATGGCAACAGTGAGTGCGGAAGTGTCAGGAAAAATGCTCAATGCTTCTCCGGTGACGTTTAAGCGTTTACTGAAACCGGCTATCACTGTTGATAAAACCCGTGCCGCGACGGATGGAGAAGATCGGGTGATTTTTACTGTCACGGTCACCGATATTCATGGGCAGGGGCTTGCGGATAAAGCGGTTGACTGGTCTGGAAATCTTGGCGAGATGATCTTTGCGGAAGGTTGGACAGACAGTCAGGGAAACGCGACAGCCACTTTTGTCAGTCGTCATGCTGGGCCGGCTTTGGTTACTGCTGACGTTGGTGAACAGCCAATCGTCTCCTCTGTGGAATTTATCCCACCGTTACGCCTTGTTGATACCGTTGCCGTTGACAGTGAGGGCGGTAATGCCAACCAGAAATCATTCGGCATCAGAGGGCCTTTCGTTTTCTGGCATGGTGCAAAATTCCGTATTATCACGGCAGGTAATACAGGCGGGGTAAACTGGCAGAGCGATTCGCCCTCGGTTACGGTATCGGGTAATGTGGTGACGGTGCAGCAAAATCCTGACGGAGTAAGATTCACCGATACTGATGAGACCGGGCAGCAGGTCGAATTGACCTTGACGGTTCACACCTGGTTTGAGCGCTCAGGCCTGACGGAAGATTTTTACTCGAATGCAAACCAGATTTGTCAATCACTCGGCAGCCGGATTGCCTCCAAATATGCACTCGAACAACTCTGTAAGGAGTGGGGTAATTTTTATCTTTATGACGGCTGGGTACGGGAATTTTATGTGACATCAACGGATTACCTTGCCGCCCGTTCAGGCTCAGCAGAACATCAGGCAAAATGGGTATTTTGGGCAGAGACAGACAGATGGACGCGAAATGCCTGGGCGATGACGGGATTTGCGTGTGGTAAGCAGCAGTACTGAATAGAGTGTTCCATTATTTTACCTATACCAATCGCTATTGAAGATGTTTGATTTCTTATCCAAACCAGATCATGCTTGCAACCATGAAAATTCATCTGACACCAGAACAAAAACGTGCCCTCGAATTGATGCATGATACAACTCGTGACAGTCGAGTCTGTGATCGCATCAAGGCCGTGCTTTTGGCCTCCGAAGGCTGGACAGCTCAGATGATTGCACAGGCCTTGCGTATTCATGAAAGTACGGTAAGCCGTCACCTAAAAGATTTCATCGCTCAGGAAAAGCTCACCCCGGAAAATGGCGGCTCTGAAAGCCGTTTGTCTGCCGAACAAACCGTTGATCTGATTGATTATTTGACGGCAAATTTGATACATACTACCGCTCAAATTGTGGCCTATGTCCGAGCACGTTGGCAGGTTTCTTTCAGCGTGGGCGGAATGACGAAATGGCTTCACCGCCAAGGTTTCAGCTACAAAAAACCAAAGGGAGTTCCTCATAAATTCGACATCCTTCATAGTCCACAAAGCTCAGCTATGGCTGGATGAAAGCAGAAAAAAATCAGGTAAAAGTGGTCGAAACCACTGGCAGTCGTACCCGTCTCAATATTCTGGGTGCCCTCAATTTACAACAAATTGAAGACACCGTGATCCGTGAATATCCGAGCATCAATGCTAAAAACATCGCGTATTTCTTCGAGGCGATCCGGGAAACTTACCCGCTTTCGCAAAAAATCCATATTATTCTGGATGGTGCGGGTTACCACCGAGCAGAGTTGGTGAAAGATATTGCGTATGTCCTTAATATTGAATTGCATTACCTACCGCCTTACAGCCCAAACCTCAATCCGATAGAGCGATTGTGGAAGTATATGAATGAGCAAGTGTGTAACAATGTCTATTTTCCGAATGCGAAGACGTTCCGTGAAACCCTTCGTCACTTTTTTCATGTCACTTTGCCAGAAAAAGCGAAAGAACTTACGATTCAACTTACTGACAATTTTCAGATTTTAAAACCTGCATCTTCAAGTTAGATTGGTATAGAAGTCCGCCACAGCCAGTATACAAATTGCCTACAGGCGAGCTTATGGCAGAAAATGATCTTCCAGTATGGGAATGAATTGAGCATGAAGGGAAAATGATTTACGGTTCAACTCAAAAAATTCGCGGTTCTTATATTGAAGATCCTCTAAATAGAATAAACAGACGCCCTGGTATTAATGATGAAAACCCAAAAGAGGTTGTCATTCTTTCAGGAACTCACGGGGCCAGACTTGGTGATAATTGGAGTATGGGTGATTTTGGCTCTCGAGCCCGTGATTTAATAGATAGAGAATTTTATGAATCAGATGTATCTAGATACAAAAATTCAACGGCTACTCCAGCAAATCTGCGAATTGTAAAAGTCATTAATTCTAAGGGATTGATGGTTAGTGATTAATCGATTATTACGAGAACCCTAATTGTCATGTCATTGGTGGATATTGTTATAGTATTAATGACGCAGCTTTGGCAAGATTTTTGCGCAATTTGTGGGAATAACTATTACAGGTAAATATCAATGGCTCTATTTTTAAAATTAGAGTCATTATGGGGGCTTCATTAGGTTTTGTCGCATTAGCAGCGAGTTTATCAAGTCGTGACCCTGTACCCTCTTTTGTGTAGTTACCATTTCATTTTAAAGATGGCTGTTCGGGTGGTCACTGAAGTCGATTATAATTGATTCACCGGTAGGCATCTACCTTGGAGCAGTATGATCTATTTTTATACTCTACTCTATAAGGCTCTAGTGCAGCCCACTTCTGACATTCCGTGCAGTCGTCTTTTGAAAATGACACCAGAGCCGTCAGCCTCTCATTATCGTATTCCTTGATGTATACTGTTCCTGTTTAAAAAGGATAACTAAAATGACTGACAAGAAAGAGCTTTACTGGAACCGTATGGTTCCCGAGTTAACGGTAACAGATTTTCCTTCTTCATTGCATTTTTACGTTGATATTATTGGATTTGGCATCATGGTCAGACGTAGCGATCCGGAGTTCGCTTATATTTGTCTAGGTGAAGCACAACTAATGCTTGAGCAGTACCATGAGGAAGGCTGGAATACAGGACGTTTCGTTAAGCCACTTGGAAGAGGGGTGAATTTTCAAATTGAAGTAGATGAGATCGCATCTATATATTCTCGTATTCAGAAAAATAATATTCAGCTATACCGTAGTATTGGTGACAACTACTACAAAATAGGTGATTCAAAATGTTGTCAAAGAGAGTTTCTTGTTCAAGATCCTGATGGATATCTTCTCCGCTTCAGCCAGTATATTGAATGATGAATTTTAAAATTCATTAGGTGGCTAGTCTAATAGACAATCCGGAAACTTTATGGTTTTTCCGAATATCAATGTCTAGTCCTGATATACGTTGACACTTATTAACGCCTGATGATGGACTTCATCGGGCGTTTTATATTTTAGGGCTAAGTGAGGCCTATACCGATTATAAATATCTACCGATTCACTCACCAATATTGGTCGTGACTCTAAAGCGTTAATTTGATATTCTTGTGTTTTTTTAGTGGAACCCACATGTGACTGTCAAGATAGAAGTTGTTTGCCGATATTGCGGTCAAACCGAACCTGTACGTAAACACGGGACAGGTAAAGCAGGCTTCCCGCGCTATTATTGCAAGGATTGCCGGAAAACCTTTCAACTTAACTATCGTTACAATGGCCATAAACCTGACATGAAAGAGAAAATTGTTGATATGGCAATGAATGGCTCTGGTGTGAGAGACACTGGCCGCGTTTTAGGTGTCGGTATCAATACGGTAATACGCACTTTAAAAAACTCTCGCCAAAACAAGTAACAACGAGACAGGCCGTTTACGAAGATGTGACTCTCATCTGTGAATTAGATGAACAATGGTCTTTTGTGGGCAACAAAAACAACGCCACTGGCTTTGGTATGCGTTTGATACAAAAAGAAAACAGGTCATAGCCCATGTATTCGGTCCGCGAACCGATGCAACCTGCCGCAAATTGCTCGACTTACTGACCCCTTTTAGCATTCGTTTCATCACGACGGATGACTGGGGGAGTTACACCCGAGAAATTGAGTCTGAAAAGCATTTAGTGGGAAAAATTTTTACTCAACGCATTGAGCGGCATAATCTCAATCTGCGTATTCATATCAAACGATTGGCAAGAAAAACAATTTGTTATTCACGTTCGATAGAAGTCCACGAAAAGCTGATTGGTGCATATATTGAAAAACATCATTACAACGCTTTGGAGTCATGACCCCAATATTGTCGCTTCTTCAAGGTTAGCGGGTTTACAGAGTAAAAATTCGTTTTTCAGTATGCCATTGACCCGCTCTGCCAAGGCATTCTGGTAACAATCGTAGCCGTCTGTCATTGAGCAGGTGACCTCATTGTTGGCATGTAATGCTTGATAGTGTTTTGAACAATATTGTAACCCCCTGTCTGAATGATAGATCAGCGATTGTTCGGTTAATTTTCGGCTTTTTAAGGCCTGTTTGTACGCCTTGATGACCGAGTCTGTTTTTAAGTTATCGTGGACATGATACCCCACGATTTTACGTGACCAGGCATCCGTTACCAGACTTAAATAGGCTTCCCCTGTTTTCACGGGGAGATACGTGATATCGGCAACCCAGACTTGCTCCGGACCCGTTGGCGTGACCTTATTAGGGCCTGCTTTGAGTAAATTAGGGTGACAGTAAAAACGATGATGGCTATGCGTCGTTTTGTGGTAAGCCCGTCTGGGCATGACTAACAGATGATGGACTCTGAGTAAATTGAACAGCCTGTCCCTGCCTATTTCCAAGGCACTTGATTGATGCAACAGGTACTGAAGTTTTCTCGTTCCAATGCGGGGTTGCTTTAAGCGGATTGACTGGACTTGCATAAGCACATCTTGCTCATGCCTCGCTTTTATTGCTGCCCGCTGACATTGCTGGTAATAAGCTTGTCGTGTAAGACCAAGATAACGGCAACATTGAGCCACAGTGAAGCCGGCTATTTTTTTCTCCTGGATGGTTTGCCTCGTGGCTTTTTTACGAGACTGACGCCATAGTCCCGCTTTAAAACATCAACGACCGCCTCAAAAAATACAGCTTTCTTTTCCATTTCAGCCAGTTGCTGCTCAAGTTCTTTGATTCGTTGCTCGGGTGTGAGTGATGAAGATGTGGTCATCGGTGCCCCTTGAGGATGTAAAGGTGTACAACCCAGACGCCAATCTAACTGACCATGCTTCCTGAGCCAAACTAAGACGGTTGAACGTCCTTGAATCCCGTATCGACATTGGGCTTGTTTGTAAGTCATCTCGCCTTTTTCAACTTGTTCAACAACAGCCAAGTTAAAAGCTAATGAATAATCGCGCTGAGTTCGTTTACTTTCTGATTTCATAACACTCTCCTAAATAGATGAAGAAAAGTGTCAACTTTATTTAGGACAGGTCACTGCTTCAAAAAAAGACAAGCTGGCATCCGAATATCCCCGTCGAAAAATCGATGAATTAGGTGAGCCGCTACTTGTTCTTGATAAGTATGTTGATTTCTCGGCACTGGCTGACACCATAGACCGTGTCGCGCCACGTATTATTGCTCCCCAAGGTGGACGCCCGCCATTCCCGACTGAGGTGATGGTTCGCATCATTATCCTGAAACATTTCCATAATCTTTCCCACAGGGATTCATTCCCAGAGGTGGTCAAGTCATTGATGTCACGTTGATTCCAGTTCCTAAGCAGCACAATAAGAAGGAAGAGAATGAACAACTCCGTCAGGGTAAAACCCCGGATAACTGGACAGCAAACAAACGATGCCAGAAAGACACCGAGGCAACCTGGACGAAAAAGAACGGTAAAAGTTATTTTGGCTGTAAACTTACCATTAATGTCGATACAAAATATACAGTGATCCGCCACATCGCGACAGGAACCGCAGCTGTCCATGATAGCCAGTTTTTTGAAGCCGTTTTGGAGCGGTCAAATACAAGTCGGGACATTTATGCTGATAAAGGGTATGCCAGCCAGATGCGTGAACGGGCGCTGAAGGAACAGGGCTATCGTGTTCATATTCAGAGGAAAGCGTCACGCAATAAGCCCTTATCAGACTGCCAGAAAGGCCGAAATAAGAAAATAGCGAAAACCCGGGCACGGGTAGAACATATCTTTGGCTCATTCTCTCAGATGGGTGAAAAATTTATCCGAACGACAGGCCAGCGGCGAGCCAATTTTGCGATGACTCTGAAGGCAACCTGCTATGATTTGCACCGTTTGGTTTATTTTGGAAAATCCGGCATTCATGCCTTTTAATTCCGGTATGTGATGAAAAAGCGATGAGTTTATTTTTTCCCCTGAAAAAGCAAGAAAAAGTCATACACAATAAGGTCATTTATTGGTGAGTGCAAAATTGATCTTATTTTTTGTATTGAGAGTTTTTAGAGGTTCCCTTAAATACAGTTGCCCATTAAACTCCGAAGGAATTGGTAGACCTCAGGTTTCAGAACTGCGTAAGCTGCTGTCAAAATTGATGGAAAAGACGGCGGAGACTGTCTAACAGATTTTACATTGGTCATACTGGCAACGATAACACCAATACTGTCACAATAATGAGCTTAGCGATTGCATAAAAATGAACGTGGTCAGCTGTATCAACTGGAGTAATTTATTAAGACTTTCCCTGATACATTTTTTGAGCTTCAATAGCATCATCCAAACGTCGATGAACCAAGGATACCATTGACAGAATATCGAGCGCATCCTGCTCTTGTATTGACCATGTTATTTTTGGAGCATGCGCAGTCGTATTTCTAAATTGTAGTAGTTCAAACCTGATCTGACAGTCACCCACTTTGATGCAGTGCCTGTCAGATTAAATCTGGGTGAGATTTTTTTCAGCCCAGATTAATTTGCCTTCCAATAAGGTTTCTATTGGCGTACGACCACAACACATTTTTCCTTGATGAGTACGATGATGGTTGTAGTCATCTATCCATTCATCCAGATCCTTTTGCAGTTCATTGAGTGAGCTATACAATTTCTTTCTGAATGTGACTTGGTAAAACTCGTTCAACATAGTCTTATGAAAGCGTTCACAGATACCATTTGTTTGGGGCGACATCGCTTTCGTTTTCGTGTGGTCTATATCATTTATCGCTAAATAAAGCTGATAATCGTGGTGTTCGACACGACCACAATATTCTGTCCCCCGGTCTGTTAAAATCCTCAGTATCGGTAATTTATGCGACTCAAAGAAAGGGAGCACTTTGTCATTAAGAATATCAGCCGCGGTAATCGGTGTCTTGGTGGTATAGAGTTTGGCAAACGCCACCTTGCTGTAGGTATCGACAAAAGTCTGCTGGTAAATCCGACCAACACCTTTCAAGTTGCCCACATAGAACGTATCTTGTGAACCTAGATAACCGGGGTGAGCGGTTTCGATTTCACCCCAGGCCTCATCATCCTGTTTTTTTCTCTCAAGTGCGACAACTTGTGCTTCCGTCAGGATGATTCCATTCTCAGCAACGTGTTTTTCGAGCGCCAGTAAGCGCTTTTTAAAGTTTTCAAGGTCATGCCTTAGCCAAATAGAACGCACTCCACTCGGTGAGACAAATACACCTAATTTACGCAGCTCGTTACTGGTTCTCACTTGTCCGTATGCCGGATAATCAATGGCGTATTTGACAACCGTTTGTTCCGTTTCAGAATCAACCCTGTTTTTGAGATTGGGTGCCCTTCTGCTTTGGTTGATAAGCGCATCAATGCCACCAGTTTCAACGAGTTCTTGATAACGATAAAAAGTGTCTCGTGATACGCCCATCACTTTGCAGGCTCTGGATACATTGCCAAGTTCCTCTGCAAGATTGAGAAGACCCGCTTTGTGTTTAATAATTGGATTGCTAGTATGTAGCATGAGAGTTACCTCTTAGTTTCTTTGATTTAAGATTCAGCACCTTTAATCAAAGCGGGTAACTCTCTTCTTTTCAAATCGAAGTGTCAGATCTAGTCTGAACTAATACATATTATTTGTGGTGTGTTGGTTTTACTCCTTTTAGTGGCATTTGGAGGATGGATAAATGCACCTCGTAATTTAACTATTCATAATCCTCCAGATTTACGAGCGGGGAGTTCCCGCGCATGGTGGGAAATACCTGATTCAACAGTATATGCTTTTACTTTTTATATTTTTCAACAATTGAATGCTTGGCCCAAGAATGGAGAAACTGACTTTCCCCAAAAAATCGAAATGCTATCACCTTATCTAACTCCATCATGTAAAGCTTTCTTTCAAAAAGAAGCACAGTATCGTACTGATATTGGGGAATTAAGAGATCGGGTTAGAGTTATATATGAGGTTCCCGGTCGTGGATATAGTGAAAATAAAGTTAATATTGTTAATAGAGATAATTGGATAGTTCAATTAGATGTGGTTGCTGATGAATATTATCATGCAGAGTCTGTTAAACGTGCCGTTGTACGTTACCCAATTAAAGTAACTCGATGGGAAGGAGATCAAGAATCGAATCCATTTGGATTGGTTTTAGATTGTTATGATGGAATACCGCAGCGTTTAGAAGCTATTTCTGAAATCCAAGACGCTAAGAGGAACAAATAAATGAAATGTTACTCTTCATCGGCACTTTTGGTTTTATCATTAATTTTTCCTGTAACTTCATTAATGATGTCTACTACAGCTAATGCGGTAGAGCTTGTTAAGTGGGAACGTATTCCGTTACCAGTTCACCTTAATGTTGGGGAAGAACGAATTATTTTTGTCGAAAAAAATGTTCGTGTCAGTTTTCCTCCTGAATTAAATGGTAAATTGCGTATTCAAAGTACTGGCGGAACTGTATATCTGAAAGCAGAAGGTGTGTTTCCAACGACTCGTTTGCAGTTACAAGATGTGCAAAACGGTGAAATTATTTTATTAGATGTAACCGCTAAATCTAATAAAGGAACGATGGAACCAATGCGGCTTGTTTATTCAGGAGATGTAACACAGCAGCGTTCTTCAAAAGATAACAATCAAAACCTGAATAATACTAATGCCCAGGGTAAGAAAAAACAGAAGACTTCCTATAATGCTCCGCTTCCAGTGCTGTTAACGCGCTATGCAGCCCAGAATTTATATGCACCATTGCGAACTGTTGAAACTGTTCCAGGTATCCATTCTATTCCGCTACCGTTGCCGAAACGTATCACGACATTATACCCAAGTGCTCGTATTCAAGTAATGCCGTTAGCTGGATGGCGCGCCAATGTTGTGACTGTTGTTGCATTGAAACTAACTAACCTGACTACTGAAAAAGTAGTGCTTGATCCACGTATGCTACAAGGCCACTTTTTGACAGCTACATTCCAACATCAATGGGTAGGGCCAACTAGTACGCCTGAAGATACAACAACTTTGTATTTGGTGATGAAAGGAAAACCAGAAAACGCCTTTATTGCTGAACCCGCTTTGTCAAAAAAAGCATCTAAAGATAAAAGGAGCCAGCAATGAAAGTTACGTCTAATACTTTAGTGAAAGTGTTGGTTCCGTCAGTTATAGCGGTTGCTATTCTTATCGGCATGAAAAGCTGTGGGCAGTCAGATAAACCAACAACATCTACAGAGAATATAGATCAGTCATTGAAAAATTTAGACGCTGATGAACTGAAAGCATTGGGTATTGAAGGTGATACTCCAGAAGATACTTTACGTACGTTGATTGGCACGTTGAAAAAAGTCCGTGACAAGCAAAACATATTAGATGAACAAAACCAAAAGTTAATTGCAGAAAATGAACATTTACGGACAAAGAGTCAAAATATATCAGGCCAAATTAATGCTGCGGTTAATGAAGTTCGTGAAGAGGCTGATAGAAAACAGCAAGCATTACAAGCAGAGCAGCAAACTTTAATGACACGACTGGAGAATTTAGGGAATTCATTCAGCTTAGGCAATAAAGCTACAAATTCATCCGGTTCATCCAGTGATATTCCTATTGGTTTGGGATTAGATCAACAAAGAGAGTCTTCTGTCTCTTATAAAGGGGGCGTTTTTTGGGTAGACCCCCAAGATGCTCAGCCAGCAGATCCAAATAATAATACAGGCGGTTATCCTGCCAAGCCCACTTATCCTATGTCATTTTTAGAAGACAATGAAATTACTCGTCAAAAAGCTGAATTAGACAAGGCTGCTAAAAATCAAAGAGCTATTGATGGTACGGTTGATAAAGGCATTGTTGAACCAGCTTATACGTTACCAGAAAATTCAACATTAGTCGGAAGCCAAGCAATGACCGCATTACTTGGAAGGGTTCCAATAGATGGAAAAGTAACTGATCCGTATCCATTCAAGGTAGTCGTTGGTAAAGATAATTTAACTGCTAATGGAATTGATTTACCCGATGTAGAAGGGGCTGTGATAAGTGGAACAGCTACCGGAGATTGGACACTTTCTTGTGTTCGTGGAGATATTACATCAATTACGTTTGTTTTTGCTGATGGAACTGTCCGCACCGTTCCACAGTCAACCAGCCGCACTGATGGCAGTAATAACAGTGGGCGTAATAACGGTGGTGCTATTGGTTGGCTTTCTGACGAGAGCGGTATTCCGTGTATTAGCGGTGAACGCAAGACTAACGCTGGTACATATTTACCGACATTGTTTGCTTTAACTGCCGCAGCTTCTGCCGGGGATGCTTTTTCGCAGAATCAATACACAACTCAAACCAATGGTAGTGGCGGAATAACGTCAGCTCTTACAGGAGATGCAGGGCAAGCCGCTTTAGGGAAAGCGGTTGGCGGAGGTTTTAAAGATGTCGCTGACTGGGTGAAATCTCGTTATGGACAAACGTTTGATGCAGTTTATGTTCCGCCAGGTAAAACAGTTGCCGTACATATTACCCGTCAAATTCCGATTGATTATGAAGGTAAAGGACGCAAGGTTAACTATGGATTCAGCCTGGCTGATGATATGGAAAATGAATTGGATTAAGGAGAAAAACAAATGAAATTAAAAACAATTACTGTCCTGTTCTTTGCTTCAGCATTTTTAATGGGGTGTTCTACCTCTAAAGAGAAATTGATGCCTGCTGGTGAACATAACATGATGGAAATTTGGCAGGGTAAAGCTGGTAAAAAGGTATCTACTGGACAGTTGATCCAACTGGCTCGAAATACTCAACTACGGCCTTTGAAAGAGTACGGACAGGAAAAGCAAATGATGCTGTCTGACACTTATTCTCGTACACAGGAAATTGAAATTAGTCAGCAATTCCCACGCCTACCTAATCCAGATATGGTTATGTATGTTTTCCCTCATTTATCTCAAGGGAATTTACCCGTACCAGGATATAGCACGGTATTCTCGTTTTACCAACAAGTGCAGTATGCAATGCCAGGTGAAAGGATAGAAACGCTATGATGAGATTTTTTAGTAAAAAAGATAAGACATCAATAAAAGATCAACCATCAGTAGTAGTTCAAGATGATTTTAGTATTGAAGAACGTCAACCATTAGAACGACCAAAAAAAATGACGTTATCGGATGAGAAGAAACTTTATCACGCTAATCCATCAATTATTGATTACTTGCCATGGGCTGAATATTTAGATGATGAACAATGTTTATTATTGGATGATGGTATTTCAGTAGGTGCTGTATATGCAATAGAACCAGTACCAACAGAAGGGCGACCAGAAAGCCGTTTGGAAGAAATAAGGGATACTGTTGAAGATGCGTTACAGGATAGCCTTGAAGAATATGATGAGAATCCATGGGTTGTTCAGTTTTTTTGCCAAGATGAAAGTAACGTAACAGACTATTTGAATAGACTACGTAGTTATGTTCGTCCTGCGGCTCAAGGTACGAAATTTACTGAAGTATGGCTACGTGAAACTGAAAAACATTTACAGGGTATTGCGCGTCCAGAGGGGCTTTTCGACGATACGTTAGTAACAGGCCAACCATGGCGTGGACAACAGCGCCGTACTCGTATGGTAGTTTATCGTTGGTTAGGAAAAAATCACCGCGATCCAATGCCACCAATAGGTATGCTGAACCAAGTGTGTGATCGTTTAAGTAGTGCTTTGGGAAATGCAGGTGTTATCTGTGTTCGCCAGAATGGTTATCAGGTTCATGATTGGTTGCTGCGTCTTTTTAACCCAGAGCCTGACTGGGTAGATAAACAGACATTGTATCGAGAGGGGGCATATTGGAGTAAGCAGGATGAACAACCAAATAACCTAGAAGTACATAACGATTTTGCTGAAACATTATGGTTTACCCCTCCCCGCTCTGATACTAAGAACGGAGTTTGGTGGTTTGATAATAAAGCACATGGAGTGGTTAACGTTGAACGCCTGAGAAAAGCACCAAACCCGGGGCTTTTAACAGGGGAACAGCGGCGTGGAGATAGGAATATCAATACATTGATGGATCTGTTTCCAGAGGGAACCATTGTTTCTATCACGATTGTTGTACAACCACAGGACACATTAGAAGAAAAGTTTACAAAATTATCAAAAAATGCAGTTGGTGAGAATACTGAATCTGGGCGTGTTCGGGAAGATGTCAAGATAGTCAAAGAATACTTGGGGAGACGTCATAAATTATACAGAGCTTCTTTGTCTTTTTTATTACGTGCAGGTGATATTGAAGAATTAAATCGTAAGCGTATTGAAATTACATCGACTTTACTCACGGCTGGATTAGAACCGGTTAAACCAGAATATGACGTTGCTCCGCTTAATGGATATTTAAGAGCTTTACCAATGTGTTTTAATCCACAATTCGATAAAAAACATTGGTATACCCGTCTATCGTGGGTTCAACATTTATCTGGATTGTTACCCGTTACAGGACGTTCGACAGGTACAGGAAACCCTGGGTTTTCTTTCTTTAATCGCGGTGGCGATGTTCTGACATTTGATCCACAGAATAAGAATGATCGTTCACAGAATGCTCATTTATTGTTATTTGGCCCAACAGGTGCGGGAAAATCTGCAACATTATGTTCTGTGTTATCACAATTGGTAGCCGTCCATCGCCCCAGATTGTTTATTGCTGAAGCCGGAAATAGCTTCGGTTTGTTAGCTGATTACTTTGAAAGCCTAGGGCTTAGTGTTCATAAAATTAGCGTTAAGCCTGGTTCTAAAGTGAGTTTACCTCCATTTGCTGATGCACATAAATTGCTACAGGCAGATATTGCTTCTTTGGAACTCGAAGATTTACCAGATATTAATGCTGATGAAGAAAATGAAGAACGCGATATCTTAGGGGAGATGGAAATTGCAGCCCGTATGATGATCACCGGGGGCGAACCTGACGAAGAAAAGCGGTTAACCAGAGCAGACAGAGGAATGATCCGTGAAGCCATTTTATTGGCTGCGAAAAATACCTTTGAGCAAAAAAGACAAATGCTTGCTGAAGATTTGCAGAGTGCTCTTAATGAAATTTCTGGTGATTTTAATCGAGATGAACGTCGTCGTGCTCGTGCTGCTGAGATGGCGGAAGCAATGAGCCTTTTCACCCAAGGATTTGAAGGCGAACTTTTTAATCAACCTGGAGTTGCTTGGCCTGAAGCTGATATCACTTTGATTGACCTTGCTCATTTGGCACGTGAAGGGTATGAAGCAGCGATGGCACTAACAATGGTATCGTTGATTAATACGATTAATAATATTGCAGAACGTGATCAATATTTAGAACGTGATATTAATTTTGTCGTTGATGAGGCTCACATTCTTACTACTAATCCTTTGTTATCCCCGTATATGACAAAGGTTGTAAAAATGTGGAGGAAATTAGGGGCTTGGTTATGGTTAGCTACTCAAAACTTAGAAGACTACCCTAGTATTGCCGCGAAGATGCTCAATATGGCGGAATGGTGGGTTTGTTTAACCATGCCACAAAAAGAAATAGAGGATATCGCTCGATTTAAGACATTGAGTGAAGATCAAAAAGCCGTCTTACGTTCCGCCAGTAAGCTCCCACGTTGTTATACAGAAGGCGTTGTATTGTCGAAAAAAGTTGAAGCATTATTTAGGGCAGTACCACCAAGTTTATTTCTAGCTTTGGGAATGACAGAAAAAGAAGAAAAGGCAGAACGTAGAGAATTAATGAAAAAACATAATTGCAGTGAACTGGAAGCTGCTTTTTTAGTCGCTGCAAAGTTGGATAAGGCTCGCGGCTTGCCGTACTGTGAACGTAGTATTGGTAAGGTGATCTCTGAATGTTAACGCTGAAATATCTGGTTCCGATGACAAGACGTGAAGTTGATTCTGGTGTTGGGCTATTTTCTGTTTTTGATTGCCAGCCCCAGGCATGTCCATCTATATCTGAAGAAACGACCCGTTCTCTGGGGCGATTACTAACTGAAATTAGACGAAGGTTAAAAAAAGTACACTTGATGACTTGCCACCCTCACCGTATAGGAAAAAGTAATTGTATTTCAGTTAACTTGGAAGATGAACAGGGTCATGACGTTAACCTTTTGATAACTGTGTCTGGGGAACATCAATGGCCCAAACCAGAAGAATACAAACATCCTCGATGGTTTATCCATGTAGCAGATGCAACAGATGCGATTTATCTCATCTTGTTGATTCATCAGCGAATGAAAGAGTAAGAAGGTGGTGAGTCGTACCCCCATACGACTCACCGTGTAGCCTCATATCATTAAATTGAACAGTAAGGTGAATTAACTCTATGAAAACTACGCTATTTAAATTAGCAGGTTGTAGCACTGTAACACAAGAAATAAAAAATATTTTCGGGTAGTAAATAAATTTTTGGATAAACTGAAAAGAGCTTATACCGGACAAAATAGCTAATAATTATTTTATCTGGCTATAATTAAATGACTTTAAAGTATTAATTTAATGATTTTATTATTTTGGTGAGCCATACCCCCATGCGGCTCACTGTATAAAAATATATTTAAATTGAACAGTAAGGTGAATTTATTCTATGAAAAATAGAAGAACATTGCTTTCTATTTTAATTGGCACTGCTGTTTTTAGTGGTGAATCATTAGCTACAGAGTGTGGCTCTGTAATAGAAAGAATGTACAATAATAATTGTGTTGTTACAAATGGTTCAGGAGGTGAATGCATGGCGGGATATTCCAGCAAAGCTAAATTACAAGGAATGAGTAATAATGGTTTGATAATGAGTGGGATTATTTCTGATAAGAATTTCATATTGTATGGTGGCAATACCGTGGCAGTACATGGTGATAAGGTCATTGGAAATAATAATGTGTTTATTAATGATAGTGAAATGGGAGGGGTAACATCATCAGGTGCCTACGTTTATTCAGTGAATAGCCTTTATGCCAGAGAGAATAAAGTATTATTAGATGGAGTAAAAGTTAACGGTAAGGCTGATTTAACAGGAACGTACACTACAGGTAGCGCTGATTCTACAATAGAAGATTCTGTTGTTTCGGTCAGAAACTCACATCTAATGAAAGAGACTGAGATACGGGGGGCTTATGGTGGAGATAGCCCTAAAAATAATGCTTTTTTGAAGAATAATTTGATTGATATTGAGCAATCACAGTTTGATAAATACGTCCTATTGTTAGGAGGTTATGCAACTAACATAGGTAATGCAGATTTAATTGATAATAAAACCAATATCAGCAACTCTATTTTTAATGGTTATACAAGAATTTATGGAGCAATGAATTTAGCTAAATATGGTCTTAATAAGAATAACATAATTAATATTAAGAAGTCCGTTTTTAATTCTTTAACTGAAATTACTGGTTTGCTCTCTACTCAGGCATCCATTGATAAACCTGTTGCGATATATTTAGAAGATGTGGTTTTTAATTCTAATGCAGATATACTAGGTGTTAGTGTATTGACACCTAAAAATATTAATGGGGTAAATATGACCCTAGTGGGTAATATCGTGTTTAAGTCTCCTGAAAATTCATCAATTGAGTCAGGTAGATCTTTTGGAGGACGTGATAAGTTAACAGGGAATGTATTTAATTTTCAAGCTAATCCTTTGAAGATAAGGTCTGTTTCAGGGTTTGAAAAATATAATTTTTACCTGAATGAAAATATTAAACAAGGAGATGTTTTATTAGACACAATCGAGCCAATTGATGTGAAGAAGTCAACAGTAACAGTTGATGGTATTCATAAAAATTCGAAACTGGTAAGTGGTGGTAAGGCAACATTAATGGGCAATATTACTGGAGATGCAGAGTTTATTGATTCCGAAGTGACTTTAGGAACAGCTTCCTTAATTCTCTTGTCATTGAAACAACAGAAAGCAGAGAATGGATCTGAATCTATTGTGGTTAATGTCATCCCAAGGCATCCTGAGCCTGAACCGAAACCCAAACCTGAGCCAAAACCGGAACCGATACCAGAGCCGAAGCCGGAACCCAAGCCTGAGCCAAAACCGGAACCGACACCAGAGCCGAAGCCGGAACCCAAGCCTGAGCCAAAACCGGAAATGACACCAGAACCGAAGCCGGAACCCAAGCCTGAGCCAAAACCAGAGCTGACACCTGATCTGGAACCAGAATTAAATCCGCAGACAACAGCTTATTTATCTGGGAGGAATGCTGGAATTTTAGTTGTTAATGACAGTTTGGTGACAAAAGTAGAACTAAAAGGCATAGACATTGAGTCTTTTGTGTTAGTTGAATCAGGTAAAAACCGTTTTAATGTGGGGAAAAGCTGAATTTAATAGCAACTAATTTATTAGTAGGGAATGCTATTTATTCTAATAAAATAAGTTCCTCATTAGGTGTTTTTTTTGAAACTGGCAGTGCATCATATACTTCATTCAATCAAAGCCGTTTGCCAGTGATTAAAGGAAAAGGAAATGTTAATTATCGTGGTGCAGGTGTTTTAGTACAAAGTAATGCTTTTGAAGATTTGGTAATTACAGGTTCTCTAAGAGGTGGAAAGCTGAATTATGACTTCAAATCACAAGATTTTGGAGTAAACCAGAATATCATGAGCCAATATAATAGCGATTCATTATATATTGGAACTCATATTGGGATTGATAAAAAAGCTAAGCTTAGTAACACAAGAAATTTAACTGTCCATGGTGATTATCAATATGCACATATTAACTATGATAAGGCGGGAATTAAAACTGTACTGGGTAATGAAAATATTAAGTTTGATGCAATTAACTCTCATCAAGTTAAGGTAGGGGCAATATTACATAATAAAATTACGGAAAATGTAACCTTAAATACTGGAGTGGGTTATCAGTATGAGTTTGATGGTAAATCAAAAGGAGCTATCGAAAGAATGAAAATTCGAGATTTATCTTCAAAAGGTGGGAGTGGATTTGCATCAATGGGTATCGGTTTTGGTGAGCAGTCTAATTTTAGTGGGGAGTTTAAATTCACAGGTTATATTGGAGAAAAACAAGGCGTTAACGGTTTGTTTAATATTAAATATCGATTTTGATAGTTAGGCATTCAAAATACCAGATTGCTTTTTCACTTCACTCCTTACTTACTACACAGCAAGGAGTGAAGTTTCTTTAAATGGTATATTTATTTGATTTTAAATTTTTTTTATTGAAAAAAATTATAATTATTGGATTATGAATTGTTTACTGATTTTGTTAGAAAGTTATTGCAACCTTATCCTAATTTAATGGATGAGGACATTTCTAATGAAAAAGCGGTGCTCATTGTTTGCTAGTTTTATCGTAATAGTTTTGACATCAACTGTTCAAGCGTCAACTGTCATTTATACTGATCATCAAAATCCACCAAATAAAATTGACTCCAGAGAAGATATTAAAATTGTTTGGCTTGATGCTCCTGATGCACTTTCAGAAGATTGTTTTCGTTCTATGAATGTTTCTGTGAATGCAGATAACGCTTCTTTGATAACTGAATTATTACAGTCACCAGAATGGCGAGAAAAAGAGCGGGATATGGTAACAGCGTATCAAGGAATTACTGGTGCCTGGGAGCTTGGGATAAAAAAATATCCAGCCGTTGTAATAGATGATCGTTATGTTGTGTATGGCAGTACTGATATTAATCATGCTCAAACCTTGGTAGATACGTATCGTAGGGGGAGATAATTAATGAAAAGGCAGACTTCAGTGAGATTGAAACTATTGGTTGTTTCTATGTTACTGGGCGTAGTTAATACTCCACAGGCGGTTGCTAGTATTAATAGTGCTACTCTTGTAGCCAGTTCTATCTCGCCATCATGTATTAGTTGGCGGGTAAAAGGGATCTGCTATTGGCTGTTCTGCACTCCTTGGGGGTGTAAAGTAAGAACTTCAGTAAAGGTAGAACATTTTATTCCAGAAGCTGTAGTATCCACATACAATGCACTAGGCGGAAATCCATGGGTAGAAATGTCTATGATAAGTGGAGCCTCTGGAGGTTTGGAAAATGCGGTTACAGGGGCATTGTCTGGTGTATCTGCGGGAGGTGGACATAATGAGCAGAAAACATCAAAGAGGAAGAATAATCTACATTTTAAATATGCTGATGCGATTGGGCATCCTGGAGCATCTTTAATTGGAAAGAGTATCCCCGGGTATTCTTGTAGCGGTGCTGCAACGCCGTTATATCCCTATTTTCTTAGTACATTAGATAGCTTTCCGTGGCGTTCAGGTATCCCTGAAACTTTATACCCTGAAGCTCTTATTCCTGGCAAGAGAGAGATTGGATCGCAATATACAGGAAATATGTGGGGAAATGTTTATCCTCGTAGCGGCTTTGTTACACAACAAGATGATTATAAAGCTGCGGCGGTCGTAGCTCAGCGTGTCGCTGATATTATAACTCGCACAGGCCAGCCCCATTTTTATTCTCCCCTAAAAGCAAATAGAAAGCCTGGTTATTGGCCTCCTGATCCAGTGCAAGAAAATACAGGTACTAAAAATCATAAATGGCAGAGATTATCTCCTCAACTTAGTAATAGCTGTGCTGTTTTCCCTGATAAAACGGGGATAGTTGCTGAAAATGGTAATTACGCTTGGGCGCTTTGGCAACCATATAGTTGTTGTAAACGTCGTGGGCAGAAATTTCTGAGTAGTACTAATTTTTAAGGAAAAAACAAAAATGAATAAGAAAATTATTTCACAATCTGTATTGATGGGCATTTTATTTATTTCGTATTCTTCTTTTGCTTGGGAAGATAATAAAATCGGCTACGGTAAAAATATGAGTGGCGCTGTATCAGATAAATTGTTTTATACAATTGGAGGGGGCACTGTTTTATCTCAACCACCTAGCCGAAGTACTATGCAGCGTGTGGGAATAGGTATGGGATGGTCCAATGATTTGATGTGTGGAAATTTTGATTTAAAAACTACCGTTAATAACCAATTAAATGGTATTACAAATGGATTCAAAAATTTAATGGGGGAGGTTATTCAAGGAGCAACAGGAGCTGTAGCAAGTCTTCCTGGGTTAATCATTCAGCGAGCTAATCTAGGATTGTACGAAATGCTGACTAATGGAGTTCTACAGGCTAATGTTGCTTTTGATAAGGCACAATTTAACTGTCAAAACCTATCTAAACGAATGATGGATTTTTCTGATAATAGTAGGTGGTCACAAGCGGCTGTTATGGAAGAGTCAAAAACAATCGTGAATCAAGGTAGCAGTGATGCTGTTCGGACAAACAACCAGCTTAATAGTGCTAAAGGAGAGGCTGGAATCCCTTGGGTTGGTGGGCAAAGACGAGGAGGAAAAGGGCAAAAAGCTATCCAACCAACACGTGATCTGGCTAAGGCTGGTTTTAATATGATGAATCATTTACCAGTAAACAGTAATCAAACTATTTCTACAAGTCAGTGTACAGGGGGAGCCTGTCAGAGATTTAAAAATAGTGAAGAAGCCGCACAAACTGTTGTGAAAATTTTGGGTGATCAATCAATTCGTACTTGTACAGACACCAGTCAATGTGCAGACGGAACAGCAGAAAACCAGCCTGGAAGTAGTGTAGCTGGAACTGGATTTGCACCAGTGATTGAAAAGACAGCTAAATATAACCAAGAACAATTAGTTAAATTGGTCAACGGTAATATTGCTTCAACAACTGAAAATTTATCTAAGTTAAAAACGGGTAGCTTAGTAGTTACACGAGGTGTTATTCAATCATTAAGGCGAGATCCTGACAATGGCGCATTAGTACAGCGTTTGGCAGGTGAGTTAGCCATAGCAGATACAATTGAATTAGTGTTAACCATGCGCAGGATGCTAATGACCGGACAATCAGAACCTAATGCTGCGAATTTGTCACAAGCTGTCAAAGAGAGTGATCGCCGGATTGATATTCTTGATCGTGAAATTAATGCGCTAAAAAATGAAATGCAATTACGAAGAGAAATTTCTAATAACACTGTTTTGACTATTATTGAGCGCGACCATCAACGAACCTTAGCTAACCCACAGACTCAATCTCAGGATAACACAGATAAACGAGTAAATTTATTGGGTATTCCTGCTATGGAAGGAAATAAAAAATGAAAATTAAGCATTTTTTAAAATGGGCAATTTTTATTATTATTATAATGATGGGGTTATTATTTATCGCTCATTTAAGTTTGACTAATCCTGATTTAGTCGGAAGCTTTAATCAATTAATGTATCATTGGCGCTATTTTTCATTTTTATGGCGGGTACTGATATATATATTGATAGGTATCTTTTTATGGGATTTTTGGAGGTCAGGAAAAGTACCTTCAGAAGGAAAACAATCTTTTAAACGTATTGTGTTAATGTGCGTGTTATTTGTCCTTGCCAATGAAATGATAATTTGGACAAATAGTGGAGAGTAATCATGACCACAAATAACTATCTTGAGTATTTTCTGACTCTTTTGGGTTGGATAATTAACAATGGCTTATGGAATATATTACTCAGTACAGGGATTTTTGTTGTGCCACTATTATTTAAAGTAGTGGGTATATGGCTAAAAGTGCGTGAAGAAGGAGAAGATGAAGGGAATAAAGGAACTTTATCTATTGTTCGCATTGAAAATGCAATTTATGGTGCTTTTGTTGTAATGATTTTTTGCTGTGTTCCGCTTTTTAATGTCAGTCTTAGTACTATGCAAATTGATTCGAGTAGGAGCAAATATTGTGGAACGTGGACAGCAGCAAAGCCAGAAGACTCTGGTTATAGAGGTGCTATTTCATCTTTAGACGATAAAACGGCTAAAGCACCAATATGGTGGATGTTGATCCATAAATTATCTAAGGGGATTACTCAGGCTTCTGTTGCAACTATTCCATGCCGCCCAGATTTACGCCAGGTTCGTTTTGAAGTCCAGCATAGCTATATAAAAAACGGTGCATTAGTCGCAGCATTACAGGATTTTACTAATGATTGTTATTCACTTGCATTATACGACTGGAAGAGTCAAGACCAAGGTAAGGAGTTGAATGAAAGTGTTTTGAGAGATGTAGAATGGCTAGGATCTCGAACATTTTTAAATGGGGCCTATCAGACTTTGCAATCACGTACTCCAAGAGAGGGTTTTCCATGGGATTCTAAACGTGATGATGGTTATCCTAGTACTGGAATAGGAGGATATCCGACTTGTGCTCAGTGGTGGTCAGATGAAAAAGTTGGACTGAGAAAATTAGTAATGGAGCAAGCTGAGCCGGGAATGTGGCTACGTGCAAAATCAGCCATAAGATTGATAAACGAAGATTCAAAGGAGTTTCAAGAAGCTGTTATTCGCCGTTTAGTCAGCCCCGCTAGCTTACAAGTGTCTCAGGGCAATTCTGTATATATGGGATATGGAGGTAATGCTGATTTCTTCACTATGACGAGTACGGCGACACGTGCTGGATCTATGGTAGGGCAAGTTATGGGATCATTAGCAATATTTCCAGCGCTAGACGCTATGCGGCAATCACTGCCTATGGTTCAGAGTTTATTGCTGATGGCTATATATGTAATGTTGCCTTTGATTTTAATGTTTTCAGCCTACGACTTTAAAACAGCAATTACATTAACATTTGTGATTTTTGCCTTGAATTTCTTAACGTTCTGGTGGGAATTAGCTCGTTGGTTGGATAGCTGGATGATCGAAGCGTTATATAGCTCAGATACACATAGTCGCTGGAACTTGATGGGAATACAAAATACTTCAGATGACATTATTATCAACTTTGTCATGGGGTCAATGTTCTTAGTATTACCCGCAGTTTGGATGGGAGCTTTATCTTGGGCTGGAGTCAAAGTCGGTGGAACGTTGGAAAACGGAGCGATGCAAAGAGGAACTGCCGAATCTAAAAACGCGGGTGGTCAAGGTGGTCAAGCGGCAGTTAATAAATTGAAAAAATGATTTTTCATAACTGACAATACCGAAATGTTTTAATAAGGTTCTCATTATCATGTTGACAGAAAAAGAAAATAAAAAGCTTAATAAATGTCTTTTCCATTGTGTTGATATATCCGCAGATATAAGTCAATGTAGCTCGGAAGGTTTGGAGTTAAGAGAAATTTTAAATAAAAAATTAAAAGTAACAAAGCAATAGATATAGATGTTCATGATGATGGTAAAACAATTAAGTTATTTTATGATTAGTTTTCCGATGGATATCGTTAAGGTGTAATTTAAATTTAGCTGCTTGCATTGGAAAAGAACGATGATTGCAAATATGACTCACTTTGAATGCAGGCAGCTAAAGGTTACTATCTATCATTATGATCAATACTTCCATCAGGATAGTGATAACCATCTATCTCGTAATGTCCATGTTTCCAGGGACCCATATTAGGGAATATGTTTACTATAACAAAGGAAATAATTATTACTGATATAGTAATAAATATACTGAAGCTTAGAATTGTTATAACCAATAAGCATAATGCAATTACTGGAATATGACCAAGCCATGCGGGGATATTCATAGATTTTGCTTTCTTAACAGTAGTTGCATCCCACGCCTTTAACTTTTTGAAAAGCCACTTATAGAAATGCGCAGCATTTATTCCCCATTGCTCTCCACGTGATGCTGCTTTTGTTTTTTTCTTCATACTTTCTCCCGTTTCTAACGTTCTTTTTCTACCTCAATATGTTAGGTTAATTTTTGCTCGTTGTCCATGAGGTGAGGTGATTGCTTTTATTTTTTCTATTTCACTATTTGTTTTTATAGTTTTCAAAGAAGAGATTTGATTTTAAATTTTATTTGTATGTGACTTTAAATGTATCTTAATTATGTTTGAATGTGATTAAATATAATAATTTTTTTATGTTATGTATATTGACATTTATTTTTTTAAACGTAATCTGGTTTGCAAATCTCAGTAAAAATAGCCTTTCAGAAGTCGATATTACTTTTTCTATATAGTACGCTCTAAGCATAAATACGTCATTCCTGTTATTTTCAAAACATAGTTAAAATTTGCTGTTGACCACATATCACACAAGATGTGGTTTTAGGTTAAAAATAAAATTTATACTTTGAAAGGATAATATAATGGCTAACATGACAACATTCCCTACAGATGGTAAAAATATTATCAAAGGGCAACCCTTCAGTGTACTTGTTTCAATAAGCGGTGAACCAAATATTACGGATACCGTAGAAGTCAGTGCTAATCTCCCATCGGGTATGACACTACTACATATATTCCCAGGTAAAGTTACTAAGGGAACATTTTCCCAACAACTGATACTCCAGGCCAGTGAAAGTAAGGAGCCTCAACATATCAAGTTTACCTCAGATTCACTGAACAAAGCACATACTGATGTAACCTATATCCCTGCGGATAACCCAGACCTGGACCCTGATACTTGTGCATTGAGAGGATCAGCGGTTTATTTGTATGACCCTAATCCTGTTGAATTTACGGGGGCTGACCCAGGGGGAAAAAATCCATTTATTTCTGCATCAATCAATCCGACGATAAAAAAGAGTGGCCCAGTTTCAAACTATGATATTCCGCTTCGTACAACAGCTCCCCTAAGAATATTCACAGAGGACATGACGGAAATTTATCCTTATAAAATTGATCTGGATAACCTGTATTATTATTATCTGATTCAGAAAGCATCAAAAGCTGCGGTGAACCTAAAAATATACGCTACTAAGAGTGTGAGTGGGTTCGTTGAGCTTGATACGATATTCAATGATGAGGAATTTGATCAAAAACAAGTTATATTTGTTACCGCTGTTCCGACTGATATAGCTTACAGCTTGGAGCCACCAGAGATTGAAGAAACACTCATGTCTTCTACTTTAACAAGGCCAGATGAAGAGGATGAGTTTACGGTGATGGTACCACACTATGAGGGAGCTAAAATTGGCAATTTTATTATCGGGTTTACAACGGACGATAAAGAAGCGCCCTTTAAGCAAGAACTCTTCGCTGAGCAGATAACAGGAGAAGAAGACGGATATTATAAATTTAAAGCCGCTTACAGCGACCTGTATTCAGGAGATAACCATCTCTGCTTTGTTGCGCTTGATCAAACAGGTACGCCAGTAAGATCCAAGTTTAATTACATAAATTATGACAACGGCGGTATTAACGGTCCAAATCCTAATGACGAGCACCGGACTTTGGTTGCTCCAAAGGTGTATGACCAATATAGTCGCTATATTGGCATATATAATCCAATTAATATCAACAGCATCGGTACAAAAGGACTTGAGGTTCGACTACAATCCGACGTTAGTAATCCAGAATATACAATTGCCGCAGGTGACATGATCACGATAAAAGTCTATATCTCACACTGCGTTGATACTCAAAACCCAAAACGACCTTTACCTATTGTGATAAGTGACACTGTGCAATCGACAGTAGCAACAGTTGGTTATTATAAGACTATCATCACACCTGATAAACTGATGGGTTATGAGGCAGCAGATGAGTATGCTGTAGGATTGATCACGATAGAGTACAGCCGTCTTGCCCAGGGTCAGAAATCGAAACTTTTCACCAGGAGCTTCGGTACAGTAGCCCCAGGAGAAGGAAACTAGGTAGCGTAGCATCCATAATAGAATATGTGATTGCTAATAGTTACTGCTTTTTGGCAGTCACCTTTATTAAGATAATTGTTTGTGAAAGGTAATAACATATCTATAAATATGTAGTAGTCAAGAAATATCGGACACATTTTTAGCCTCTACCTTTAATATTCTATTTTTTTATTATATTCAATTATATTTAAACTTGGATTCGACTAATAAGTGCAATTTCTGAGAAAGGCGGTCAGTTGCTATAGTAGGCATCTTTCTCGCCAAAGGAAAATGCACTATGGCCTATACACAACTGACCGAAATAGAAAGATATCAGATTTTCAGTTTAAAAGAAGCCGGTTTTACACAACGCTTTATTGCCACGTCGCTCAATCGAGCCCCATCAACGATTAGCCGGGAATTGAGACGAAACCGGGAAGCACAGAAATACTGTCCTAAACAGGCTCAGCTTAAAGCCTCAGAGCGCCGCTATGCTGCTGTAAAAGCAGTCAAAGTTACACCAGAGATCACAAAGTTGATTAAACAGCTAATTTGGCAAGATTTAAGCCCTGAACAAACAGTCGGTTATCTCAAAAGGGAAAATATAATATCTTTGCATCATGAAACAGTTTATAGATTGATTTATAAGGATAAGCTTAATGGTGGTGATTTATGGCAGCATTTCAGGATTGCTAAAAAACCGTATCGTAAACGCTATGGAAGTTATGAACGAAGAGGAAAAATCAAAAACAGAGTCAGCATTGAAAAGCGCCCAAAATGGGTTGATAAAAAGCAGCGTATTGGTGATTGGGAAGGAGATACTCTCGTTGGCAAAGATCATAAAAGTGCATTATTGACCTTAGTTGAACGAAAATCGTTATTTACTATCATCATTAAACTTGAAGATAAAACAGCAGAAGGTGTCGCAAAAGCGGTAACAAGATACTTATCATTGATAAAACATAAAGTTAAAACAATTACTTTTGATAACGGCCTCGAATTTGCCGAACACGAATTTATCAGTAAAAATTTAGAGACAAAAATTTATTTTGCTCACCCGTATTCCCCTTGGGAAAGAGGGATAAATGAGAATACGAATGGATTAATCAGAAATTACTTTCCCAAAGGAACCGATTTTAATAAGGTATCAGAGCGAGAGGTTAACCTTGTGGCAAACCGATTAAATAATCGCCCTCGTAAAACACGAGATTACAAAACACCAAATGAGTTATTTAAAGGAATACCCACTCATTTACTTCGTTTGTAACGATGTTGCACTTATTATGTGAATGCAAGCTTAGAAATTATTTCTAATGGATATATTCGAGTATTTTACTACACTGTTATTACATAACATATCGGCAACGACTACCATATATATTTACCGCCAATAATATTAAGCTCACTTGGAAAACAAAAAATTAACCCCAACCTATATAATCACAAATCCTTATCAAAAATATAAACACATTAAGTAACAAAATAAAAAATAATAATATATAAAAAACCACCATAAAGAATAAATAAAACTCTATGATTGATACTTTTTGTAAATTCAAACCCATCACAAAAATTCACATATAAACTAAAAAATCGAAGTTCCAAACCCTCAATTAAACTATAAAATATATTTCATAATAATTTTTTCTTCACTTAAATCTTACATTTGTTATATTTATTAACAACAAAAAATGGATATTTACCCTCTAAAAAAATTATTTAAATCTAATTTTCAGGTGACAAAGGCAATGTTATAAATCCGAATTTTTATCCTTAAAATATAAACATTGCTCTTTACACATAGTTTACTATTAAAGTTTAAAAATTAGTTTATTAATGATGACTCCCTTCATATAAAACCATAAAATTTTATTTTTGCAAAATAACAATCTTAAAAAATCAGCTAAAGCAGTATATTCTTGCAAAGACCTGAATACAAGGTCCTATATGACCTTCACCAGTAACCACTTTAAGACAATCATTAATATAAAATTTTGGTTGCAATAATCGACTCTGTGGTAAATGTATTCTACAGTAATAATTACTTTAATAGTCTCCACTTAATTATTTAAATGAAAATCAAGTTATTTAGGGGTTCCTCTTATGAAGATATACAGACATGCAGTATTCCCAATAACTCTTAGAGTGGCTTTATTTTTCTTTCCTGGAATAAGCGTTGATGCAATCGCGGATTCATCATCATGCGGCTCGTCGAATACAAAGACTACTATTTCTAGAAATGAGACAACCTCTTGTAATCTCTCATCAGGCGAAAATCTTACTATCAAGAAGGACGTATTGATTGATGTTCCTCAAGGGAATGACCACAACGATATCTACGGTCTGAAATACAGTGCGGTCAATATCGGTACTAACCATATTCTGGAAAAAAAAATTTCCGTTACTAGCATTGAAAATAATGGATTTTTGCAGGGAATCAGTGGGGTCACGGTAACTGCCAATGGTTCTGTTGGGCGGTTGCTTAATAATGGAACCATAAGTGGAGTGAGCGGCGCCGTATGGGTTTCTGGTCGAATAAATACGCTAGATAATTATGGCTCAATCACAGCCAATAATAATCCTAATTCATTTAATGCAATAATGATCCAAGAAGCGATTGGCTCCAATAATGGTCCATATGGATACGTAGATACCCTCCTAAATCGCGGATCGATTGATGGGATAACTGTTATAACTTCAACACTTAAGACTCTTGATAATAGTGGCATATTGACATCTCTGAAGGATAATATCAGCTCTACTCTCGCAACATTTGTTATCGATGCTGGCAGTAATGTCGATACTTTCAATAATGATGGAACAGTGACTGGCCCCAAGCATGGTGTTCTGGTTCAAAATGGAGGACGGTTCGAAAACCTCAATAATCGCTCTGGAAGTAAAGGGATCACGGCTGAGCAGGACGCAATTCAGGTCGCCGGGCAAGGCGAGGCTCTACTGGATGATTCCAACATGAGGCCGTCCAGGATAAAACAGATTACCAATGCTTCCTTGCTATATGGAAAGCGAAATGGAATTTCTATCGACGATAAAGGCGTTGTTGATACCATCACGAATGAGTCTGGAGGCGTGATACGCGGAGATAAGTTTTCTATTAATAATAAAGGCACCATTACTCATGGTATTTCTAATTCAGGCACTATTGATGGCGATGTGGAACTTGGCAACGCCAGTTTTTATATGTCTGGCCCAAATGCAACCCTGAATGGCAATGTTTCCGGGTCGAAAAATTCAGTTGTCACCATCGGGGGAAAAGGGGCTACAACGGAAAATCTGGATATTACCTATACCCACGATATGAATGTCGGTACTGTCAAGATATTATCTGGCAGCACATTGCGCCTGGGTGACAGAAATAAAATGGGAAGTATCACCAGTAATATTGATAATGCGGGTAGTCTTTATTTCAACCATGACACAACAATTTCCGCTTTGAATAACAGTGGCACTGTGTTCTTTGGCGGAGATAACAAAAATGTCGGGCGTACACTGACTATCGCAAGTGATTACAAGGGCAATAACGGCACAGTGACTTTATCAACCGTGTTGGGCGGGGATCACTCAAAGACTGACAAACTTGTAGTGAAAGGCAGCACATCGGGTTCAACTCATCTTGTGATCAAAAACGTCGGGGGAACGGGGGCACAGACGACTGAAGGTATCAAGGTTATTGATGTCCTGGGGGCATCAAATGGTATTTTCAATCTGGTTGGCGACTATAATTATAGAGGAGATCCTGCCATTGTAGCTGGTGCCTATGCCTACCGTCTTTATAAGAATGGTACTAACAATACGGATGGAAACTGGTATCTGCGCTCATTGTTGATCAGTTCAAAACCCAACGCTAAACCGACACAGCTTTATCAGGCTGGCGTTAGCGTTTACGAGGCTTATGGACGAGTTTTACAGATGCTGAATACGCCAGCGTCCTTGCGTGACCGGATCGGCAGACGTAAGGGCAAGCAGTTTGAAATGGAGGGGGTCAGAAACGCTACTGGTGAGCACAACACAGACGATAGTACAAGCCAGATACCCAATGGAGTATGGGGACGGATGACCGCTTCTTACGGTAAATTATCGCCACGTGTCTCTACATCGGGTGTTGGCGCCATCACCTATAACATGACCCGTGCTCAAATCGGCATAGATAGGCGCTTTTATGAAAATGACCAAGGCTCAGCGGCAGGCGGTGTTTTCCTGCAATATTCGAATATTAATGCTGATGCAGGCTCTGTGCATGGTGAAGGTAACATTCGTGCGCAGGGTTACACAATAGGCACAACAAGCACGTGGTACGGCAATAATCAATTTTATTTGGATGGGTTAGCTCAGGTTACCTACTTTGGCAATGACCTGAATTCAAAAACTGCCAGCCGGCAACTGGGGAATAATAAGTCCGCTCTGGGATATGCGTTGAGCCTGGAAACAGGACAACAATTTGACTTGAGTCCAGAATGGTCACTGACCCCGCAGGCGCAGCTCGTGTTCTCCTCCATCGACATGAATAACTTCCATGACATATTTGGTGCCAAAGTCCGCTTTGATCAAAGCAGGAATATGAAATTACGCGTGGGCACGACGATAGACTACAGCCAAAAGTGGCACGATGATCAGAGCAAGGATGAAAAAGCCGCTAATCTTTACGGCCTTTTCAACATTCGTCAGGAACTTCTGGGGCGTAATGACGCGGTTGATGTGGCTAATCTTGTCTTCCTCAGTGGGAATGACCCCACTTGGGGTGAGACAGGTGTCGGTGGTTCCTATAGTTGGAATAAGGGTAATTCTTTCGTCTATGGTCAGACTTCAGTTAACACCAGCCTTAATAATTTTGCAGATAGCTATGAGCTGAGTGCAAAAATTGGTCTAAGGGTGACGTGGTGATTAAGTCAATGCCTACCACGTAATTAACTAAAAAAACTGTGGGGATGATATCCCACAGTGATAATATTCAAAGAGATACTTTGATGACAAAATGCGGTGCTTATCCTTCGTGGGACCACGCTACCAAACAAACAAAGAAGTCGTTGTAATCGATTGAGCCACCAAAATCCTCAAAAGCTGCACAATAAGTTCTCCCTAGTATCGGAGTTCCCGAACTTGGTTGTATCGAACCTTCACTCCAACTGTTATCAAGATGACTACTCTCAGGACAATCGACAGTACATACTAGCCTTCCGTCTGTTCCCATATATTTAAATGATTTACCATCATATTTATCTATTTCACTATCTCCATCGTCCGGCTTTGTCCATTGAGCATAAATTTCTTGTGTATCTTCATCGTATATTTTCACGTTATAGCCATAGCCCGCTTCTGTCATAAAAAAATACGAAATATACCACCCACTTTTTACATCAATAAACTTAAGTGTTTTCGTTGCCATTATTAATATCTCCTTAATTTTGTCCCATGATATATTTTATGTTTCCGACATGATTATTGGCTGTAACTCTTATAATACAAGCCCCTCCCTTTTGACCTTTCAAGTTTATTTTGAACTGCCCGTATTCATCTGTAGTCATGGGCTGTATCGTTTCGGGATCTCCATTAATTTCTAACACACTACTTATATTTACGGCCTGATCTATTTTATAAGAGAAAACTGTATTTTTAATTTGTTCAGATGTCTGTTTATCATGAACCTGGATTGTCAGTATTACGTATTCGTCACCGATTTGTTGATATCCAGTTATTATTAGTGCTGCTTCAAGAGGTGGAGGAAGAGAAGTATCTGAATTTTCAATTGTGACGAGGGTAATTTCAGATCTAGATGTATTATCCACTATATCGGTAATCGTATAGAAAACATCATAGCTATCCAGAGGAATAGAAGAAAGTAGTATTTCTATTTCATATTTTGGATAGTCGATATTTTCAGTTCTAATATAATATGGTTCTGACGATATGTCATTCAGATGAACAACGATATTATCACCAATATGGACGGATTCATATCGGTCTATGAATACCTCCAATACGGATTGGTTTAGTTTCGATACATCAATAATACCATTGGAGCTTTGTGGTAAAAACGGCGGTACAAGGCTGTTGTTCATTACGATATGGCCTCTTCACAAGCAATTGTTTTGATAAAAAGTGACAGCCAATAGCAGTCACTATCAGCTGTCACATATTTAAGTTAGTGAGGTGCGACTGTACCGAAACTTCTGATGAAAAGTTTCGATTTCTGCTTCTGAGCGAGACGGCTATACTCTATCGTGATCAATCCTACAGCATACTCATCTGCTGCCTCATAACCCATCAGTTTATCAGGTGTAATGATAGTCTTATAATAACCAACTGTTGTTACTGTCGATGCCACAGTGTCACTTATCACAATAGGTAAAGGTCGTTTTGGGTTTTGAGTATCAACACAGTGTGAGATATAGACTTTTATCGTGATCTTGTCACCTTCGGCAATCGTGTGCTCCTGATCATGAGAATCTGATGGCAATCGAACTTCAAGTCCTGTTGTACCGATACTGTGGATATTGACTGGATTGTGTATGCCAATAGGTAGCCCGTACTGGTCATATACTTTTGGTGCAACCAAAATCCGGTGTCCATCATTGGGACTCGGACCATTAATACCACCGTTATCATAATTTATGTAATGAAACTTAGATATTGCTGGCGTACCTGTTTGATCAAGCGCAACAAAGCTAAGATGATTATCTCCTGAATACAGGTCACTGTAGGCGGCTTTAAATTTATAATATCCGTCCTCTTCACTTGTTATCTGCTCAGCAAAGAGTTCTTGCTTAAAAGGGGCTTCTGTATCGTCCGTCGTAAACCCGATAATAAAATCGCCGATTTGTGATCCCTCATAGTGTGGAACCATGAAAGTAAAATCATCCGCTTGATCCGGTCTTCTCAAAGTAGAAGAAAAAAGCGCTTCTTCAACTTTTGGTGGCTCAAAGCTGTAAGCTATATCAGTCGGAACAGCGGTAACAAACATGACTTGTTTTTGGTCAAACTCCTCATGATTGAATATCGTATCAAACTCAACAAACCCACTCACACTCTTAGTAGCGTATATTTTTAGGTTCACCGCAGCGGTTGATGTTTTTCGAATCAGATAATAATAATACAGGTTATCCAGATCAATCTTATAAGGAAGAATTTCCGTCATATCCTCTGTGTATATTCTTAGAGGAGCTGTTGTACGAAGCGGAATATCATAGTTTTTAACTGGACCACTCTTTTTTATCGTCGGATTGATTGATGCAGAAATAAATGGATTATTTAACCTTGGGCCAGTACCCGTAAATTCAACAGGATTAGGGTCATACAAATAGGCCGCTGACCCTCTCAATGCACAAGTGTCTGGGTCCAGGTCTGGGTTATCCGCTGAGGTATAGGTTACATTCGTCTTTGCTTGTTTCGGTGAGTTTGAGGTAAAGCTGATCTTTTTAGGCCCCCCGCTGTCATCGGCCTGGAATATCAGTTCCTGAGAAAATTTTCTCTTAGTAACTTGGCCTGGGAATTTATGTAGTAGTGTCATACCCGATGGGAGTTTAGCACTGACTTCTACAGTATCCGTAATACCTGGTTCACCGTCTATTGAAACAACTACACTGAAGGGTTGCCCTTTGATTATCGTTCCACCACCCACAGGAACTGTTGTCATGTTAGCCATTATATTATCCTTTTAAAGTATTAATTTTATTTTTCACTGAAAACCACACACTGTGATATATATGGTCAACAGCAAGTTTTGACTCTGTTTCGAAAATAATGAAAATAATAGAAATGACAGAATTTATATTTAGAAATTACTTTATAGATAAACTAACGTCTACTTATTGAAGGAGTATTTTTACTGAAATTTTTAAGCAAGATTACATCCAAACAAACAAATGTCAACACACAAAACATAAAAAACATAAAAAACATAAAAAACATTATTATATTTAAAAAACACTAATATTATACCTGTAAAAATATTACATTTCTTGCATTCACATAATAAGTGCAACATCGTTACAAACGAAGTAAATGAGTGGGTATTCCTTTAAATAACTCATTTGGTGTTTTGTAATCTCGTGTTTTACGAGGGCGATTATTTAATCGGTTTGCCACAAGGTTAACCTCTCGCTCTGATACCTTATTAAAATCGGTTCCTTTGGGAAAGTAATTTCTGATTAATCCATTCGTATTCTCATTTATCCCTCTTTCCCAAGGGGAATACGGGTGAGCAAAATAAATTTTTGTCTCTAAATTTTTACTGATAAATTCGTGTTCGGCAAATTCGAGGCCGTTATCAAAAGTAATTGTTTTAACTTTATGTTTTATCAATGATAAGTATCTTGTTACCGCTTTTGCGACACCTTCTGCTGTTTTATCTTCAAGTTTAATGATGATAGTAAATAACGATTTTCGTTCAACTAAGGTCAATAATGCACTTTTATGATCTTTGCCAACGAGAGTATCTCCTTCCCAATCACCAATACGCTGCTTTTTATCAACCCATTTTGGGCGCTTTTCAATGCTGACTCTGTTTTTGATTTTTCCTCTTCGTTCATAACTTCCATAGCGTTTACGATACGGTTTTTTAGCAATCCTGAAATGCTGCCATAAATCACCACCATTAAGCTTATCCTTATAAATCAATCTATAAACTGTTTCATGATGCAAAGATATTATATTTTCCCTTTTGAGATAACCGACTGTTTGTTCAGGGCTTAAATCTTGCCAAATTAGCTGTTTAATCAACTTTGTGATCTCTGGTGTAACTTTGACTGCTTTTACAGCAGCATAGCGGCGCTCTGAGGCTTTAAGCTGAGCCTGTTTAGGACAGTATTTCTGTGCTTCCCGGTTTCGTCTCAATTCCCGGCTAATCGTTGATGGGGCTCGATTGAGCGACGTGGCAATAAAGCGTTGTGTAAAACCGGCTTCTTTTAAACTGAAAATCTGATATCTTTCTATTTCGGTCAGTTGTGTATAGGCCATAGTGCATTTTCCTTTGGCGAGAAAGATGCCTACTATAGCAACTGACCGCCTTTCTCAGAAATTGCACTTATTAGTCGAATCCAAGAAGTTTATATAAAAACGCCTTTATTCTTTAGAAGACATTTTTTGTGGCGTGATTTTAAAGCGTTGACGACCATTAATTGCCAGTGTAAGATTTTTATCGTTGTAACGCTACCTTATGGTAGCCAATCAATGTTCTGGCAATCTGAGAGGAACGCCTTCGGGTGATTGCAAATATCAATGTTCTAGTAGTCTGAGAGGAACGCCTTTGGGTGACTACACCATCTGCCAGACCTGAAAAGGCAGACAGTAAATACTCTGGGTAAACCCATTTATTCTTTGAAAATGGGGATCGCTAAAGCGATTAAGAAACATTCAACTAACGTTCATCAAAGGTGATGAACCCTTTCAAACGAGTTGTTTGATGTAGAAAAACATCAAACATTTTTGTCGATGTAATACGTCTTTTGTAAATACGTCGAGAGCTTTTCCGACCTTTACCTGCGTCGATATAACGGTATGCCATTTGGAACATTTGGTATCTTCGTTATTTTCGAGTCGCGGTATTGGGAGCGGAAAGATGAGCGGCGTCACTTGAGTAAAAGCGTAGCGATTACCAAGTGACGCCGCCAGGCGTAAAACTTCCAGACCGCATTACAACTAACGTTAAGACATCTTTTCAAACGGTTTTACCAAATGAAGACAACAGTTGGTATGTTTCAAAAACGTTGTAAGAGATCGTTTTAAATAATTCACAAAGCGCCCGCCGCGCCCGTTTTCACGAACGGTCGCTTGGGAGAATTTCAACTCTTAGTTTTTATAAATGAAACTAACTTTTTGATAAATATGAGATAAGTAGTAAAGATATTGAGGCGTTCACCCTGATAACAGGCTCTGAACGGGGAGCATTAAAGCGCAGTGCAGAGCACAGAGCGCGCTCCTGTAATAACTCAACATGATAGCGCCCTGCTACACAATATCTGACTGTCAGGATGACACACATAATCGATACGCAGGGAACGTCTGTAATGACGAAAAACTAACAATTTGGATGGAGGCAGTAGAATTATGAATAATAAAAATTATCCATAATTTTAATGCTATTGGAGATTTTTATGAGTAAAAAAACATCACGTTCAAAGGTAGAAACATTTAAGAAAGATTTTATTACTTGTGCCCGTAAAGCAGGAGGTAGTTTTGTTACCGTTGCTGATCGCACTCGAATAGCTAAACAATTTCTTAATTATTTAAATTCTTCTGGAATTAAGTTGCGCCAGTTAGATAGCTTAAAAATTAAGTATATAGAAGGATATGTTGACAAAAGAAAATCTGAAAATATTAGCAATCGAACTTTACAAAATGAAATGTCCGCATTACGCGGGATTCTTTCACAAGCAGGAAAACATAAATTAGCAGATCCAAATAATGAGCGGTTGAATAATCATTCACTTGGAATAGCAGGTACAAGCCGTATGGGAACAAAAAAAGCATTAACTCCTGATGAATTTAAACAGGCATTTAAAGAAGTAGAGAAAATTGATAAAGGTGTCGCTGCAACTTTACAATTGGCATATATTTTAGGGCTTAGAACGAAAGAGGCAGTTCAGTCTTGTAAATCTATAAATACGTGGAAACAATCTTTAAATAATGGTCACCATTCTGTTAGAGTTGTTTTTGGTACAAAAGGAGGGCGCCCTAGAGATACGACTATTTTAAACCGTGAACAATTTAAAAATGCTATTATTTATGCTGAAAACGTAATGAAAGAACGTGAAGGTAAATTAATCAATAAGTCTAATATTCATCAGGCAATTGATCGTTATAGAAATATAGTACGCTCAGCCGGATTGGTTGGAAAAAAAGCACCTCATAGTATGCGTTATTATGTTGCCAAAGAGCTAAGTGAACATTATAAGAAAGCTGGATTTAACCAAAAAGAAGTATTAGCCCAGGTATCTATGGATCTAGGTCATGGGGATGGAAGAGGACGATATATTAATCAAGTCTATTATCAAAGTGGGAGGGAGGAATAAGAATGATTAGGATATTGTTAATTGAGGACTGATTTATTAGATAAAGTCGAATAAATGAAATTTTAAATTGATTTCAAGAGAGGTTTATTATGAAAAATAATGTTATTTTATCTCCAGAACAGGAAAAATTCCGTACTATGATAAATGATTATCCTCGTGTTTCAATTTTCTGGGATTGGCAGATACGCGAGATTGATTTCTATTTATGGGAGAGAGATAAGAATACACTTAGTCTTCAAGAGAAAATATTGGCTCAATTTTTTATATCTATATGGACTAAAAGTAATAAATGGGATTTTGATTTCACAGAAGCAGGACTTTACTTAAACAAAAAAGAGCGGCAGCTAATTGCAAATTGGATTTTAGAACCTTTTTGGCCTTAATCGTACTTGAACTACTAATTACCTCTTTTTTAGTACATAAAAATTACTTTTCGAGGTTGACAATTAGTTAAGCTGAGCAGAAAATAAAATTGTTCTTATCGTTGCTTTATGCAACCTATCAATGCTTCGACAGTCTGAAAGAAGCGCTTTCGAGTGACTGTATTAATCAATGTTCCGATAGTCTGAGAGGAACGCCTTCGGGTGACTACATTATCTGCCGGACCTGAAAAAGCAGACAGTAAATACTCTGGGTAAACCCGTTTATTCTTTGAAAACGGGGATCGCTAAAGCGATTAAGAAACTTTTCACAACGATTGCTTAAAATAGCATCATCAATCATTCTACTCTTTTCACCCAATGGGGAAATTTTCCTCACTGGGAAGATTTCTCCTTCTTTCTTTTGTTGGAGAAATTTCATGAATAATACATTAACTAATAATGATGTTAGTAAACTATCTTTTTTATATACGCCTTATGAAGCGGGCATTTCGTTGCGTTCGGATGTGTTTCAGAGCCAATTCACTGTCTTAGTCGATGGTGATGCTGAGTGTCCTGAAGATGATCCTAATTATGGTACATATTACAGCAAAAAAACATTAACCGTTTGCAAAACATCAACGCTCACTGATGCAGTTCAAAAGCTTAAAGTCCTTATTGAGGAAGATAATTGGGCCTTTAGGGATGAAGATGTAGATTATTACGACCCCGATTTTGGACGTGATATGGGACCTATAAGCTTTAATCCTCGAAGGGTAACAATTTATGACCGATATAACAGGAGAGTCTTAGGAGGATATATAACGCCTAAAATTATTTGGGCGCGCTCTGTCACTCGAAAAGATGAGCTTGTTGCGTTGGAAAAAGAACGTCAGCGTTTGCGTGATGAAAGCTCCTATGAACGTGGTTGGGATAACTATAGTACAGCTCAGTATTTGTGGACAAAGGCTGATTCGTTGTTATTACATGTTACCGACTCCAAGTATTTGGTACATGAAGAAATGGATAATATTCTTCTACAAGATACTTCGGTTTCATGGAATGATTAGTGAGGAAAGTATGGAAAAGGTATTCTCAAAAGTCTTCATTAATTGGCTGAATCCATGTAAAAACTGTAAGTACCAAGGTGTGTACGTAAAGAATGATGATAGTGATTTTCTTTGTGAAAACGATGATGTGACATGTATGAAGTGTGAACATCATGGAGTAATTTAGCTTAAAGTAGATCGTTATAGTAATCATCATTTTGTAGTTTTATGGGACGAAATATTTGTAAAAACAGAAACTAATTAACAATAGTTAATTGTATAAACCAACTCGCAGGGAAATTTCCCTGTGGGAAAGTCCCTGCTTTTTATTTTTATTATATAAGGATTAAAAAAATGGGACTTGATATTCACTTTTTCTCAGGCGAAAAAACAAAAAAATGTGCTGATCGTGATATAGAAATGGGATACTTTCGAAAAGTTAATCCACTTTTGTACTGGATTGATAGAAATGTTCAAAGTGTTGATAACTGTAAAGAGGTATTGATACCAAAACATAAGCTTGAAGAATTGTTAGCGGATTTAAATAGGTTAACAAAAGAGAATTGTATTCAGATATATCCTACAGCAGATGGTTTTTTCTATGGCTCAATTCAATATGATCAAGATTATTGGTCGGATGTTGAAAGGGTAAAAAACTGGATTAATAGTTTATTAAAGTCTTTTGATTTTAATAAATACAATTTGTTTCTTTGGGCATGGTGGTAATTTGATTACGGATAGTTCAGAAAACAAGAACCGAAAGGTTACATGAAAGAGTTGATTTAATACTCTTATCTTACTTATTTCACCAGGCGGTGTACTCTCACCGCCTGGGAGAGTACACTTTTTTGGGAGTACT
Organism: Xenorhabdus budapestensis; assembly: GCF_017743015.1. NCBI lineage: Bacteria > Pseudomonadati > Pseudomonadota > Gammaproteobacteria > Enterobacterales > Morganellaceae > Xenorhabdus > Xenorhabdus budapestensis. The sequence continues at coordinate 3,366,689 of NZ_CP072455.1, read as the reverse complement.
CTCAATTGAAGAAAAAAACTAATGTAGATGTAGAAAAGGATATCTATCAACAGGTGACTGATAAAATTATTAGTGCCTTGGAAAAAGGCACTCTTCCGTGGAAAAGGCCCTGGCGTTCTGCGACTAAACGATTTGGGGATATGTTACCTACTAATGCAATGACTGGAAACCATTATAATGGTGTGAATATACTATTGTTGTGGATGTCTGCGGAGGAGATGGGAACTAATATCAACAGTTGGTTAACGTATCGTCAAGCTCAACAGTTAGGGGGACAGGTTCGAAAAGGAGAGCGTTCTACTCTTACTGTAATATATAAATCGTATGAAATTCAGGCTAGAGATGAGGATAACGATTTATTGTTTGACAGTGAAGGCCAGCCTCTGATGAAGCAGTGTGCCATGCTGAAGAGTAATCAGTTATTCAATGTTATTCAGTGTGACGGGCTGCCAGAACATCTATTACATGAAGGTGGACGAATACCGGAAGATAGACAGGAAATTCTTTCACCTAGAATCAGGAGCGAAGTATCCACAATGTTGAATGCTACTGGTGTAAAGATGACTTCATTACCACAAAATAGGGCTTATTACGGAATAATTGGTGATCGTATCGTAATGCCTCTTGTGGAGCAATTTAATACGGAAGCTGACTATTGGTCTACACTGCTACATGAAATGGTGCATAGTACCGGACATGCAAGCCGATTGAATAGGGAGGGAATAACAAGCATAACTCGAAAATTCGGTGATCCTATATATGCTTTTGAAGAATTAGTTGCTGAAATGGGAAGTGCTTTTCTTTGTACTCATTTGGAAGTGTTCGGTGAAGTTAACCATGAAAGTTATATTGAACATTGGTTATCTATTTTAAAAAAGGATAAAAAAGCTCTTTTTAGAGCATGTAAGCAAGCCAGGGAAGCAAGTGAATACTTGTTAAATTTGCGTACATCCCATAATGCGAAAGTAGCATAGGGGAATATATGCGATACAACATTATTCGTTTCAAATTGCTGGCGCACATGTTGTTAATACAACATGTAGGTGTAACATTAAGTGATACAGTATTGTGTGATGATGAGACAGTAAAAGATTTCATTGAGCAAGGTGTATCACCTGTAGAAGCTTTTAATAAGATAGGAATACCGATAGATATATCGAAAGTACCAGTCTCTTATTAGAAAATAAAAAGTAAACGCGCCTCTTCGGAGGCGTTTTTTTATCAAAATGGAAAAAGAGTTTTTACTGTACTTAAGTCCCCGCGTTTTTAATTATTATCGTAAATTAAATTGGCTATTTTAAATAGAGGCGCTATTCATGTTTACACTGACGGATGAACAAAAAGCAGTGGTGGAATGGAATGGTTCAAAATTAGTAGTAAATGCGTTTGCGGGAACAGGGAAAACATCTACATTAGTAAATTATGCGTTAGCTAATCCTAAAGTTTCAATGCTCTATTTGGCTTTTAATCGTGCCGTAAGAGAAGAAGCAGAACGTAAGTTTCCTTTTAATGTTGAATGTAAAACCTCACATCAATTAGCCTGGTTAAACCAAGGACGTCATTATAAAAATAGATTGGTTAATCAACTGCGTATTACAGACATTGCGCGAGCTTTAAATACTCGTCATTGGTCATTAGCACATCGAGTTCAAAGTACGTTAAATCGTTTCCTATCCAGTGATGATATAAAAATAAAACTAATTCATTGCCCAGATGAAGAGGTAATACAGGGCATTGACCCTATTAAAGTCATTCAAAGATCAGAACATATTTGGAATTTGATGAAAAATTTGAATGAATCCTTTCCGGTTACACATGATACTTATTTAAAACTTTATCAATTATCCCAACCTGATTTATCTGGCAACTATCAAACGATTTTGTTTGATGAAGCTCAAGATGCTAATCCTGTCACTCATGCAATTGTTTTAAGCCAAAACATAAATGTGGTTTTAGTTGGCGATAAGCATCAACAAATTTACCGTTTCCGGGGGGCAGATAATGCCTTAGATGCGCCACAATTAGCTGATGCTGATCGCTTATGGCTAACAAATAGTTTTCGTTTTGGTCCACATGTTGCTGAGATTGCGAATGCGTTACTTGCCTTGGATGGTGAAACTCACCAGGTTATTGGGTTGGGGGAAGAAGATGAAGTTTTGTTACCACAATATTTTGATGTACCTCATAAAGCGGTATTGAGCCGAACGGTAGCTGGTGTAATTGATACAGCACTAGGGGCTGCAAAAGAAAAAAAATCAGTGTATTGGGTTGGAGGGATTGAAGCTTATCGAACTGAGGAACTGGAAGATCTGTATTGGTTCTCGGTAGATATGCCACAGAAAGTACAACAGCCTCGTTTAATGCGAGATTACAAAGATTATGATGAATATTGTCGAATAGCCAGAGCTACACAAGATGTTGAAATGATGCAATCTATCAACCTGTTAGAACGGTATTTTCCGCTACCACAAAATTTAGAAATAATGCGTAAATTTACGGTAACTAACGAAAGTAAAGCAGATATAACGGTTTCAACGGCACATAGAGCTAAGGGGTTAGAATGGGAATTTGTTGAATTAAATAATGACTTTCCTGATTTATTCGATCCTAAGCAGACAGAACTCGCCAGGAGAGATGAAATAAACCTACTCTATGTCGCCGCAACTCGTGCACGTAAGAAGCTTATAATTAATGACATTATTGTCATTGTGCTTGCTAATAGAGAAAAACCATCAGAAGAGAATTTAGTTAATCAGAATGTATCTGATAGCGCTTCCGATGTTTCGGGGGGAAACAAATCAAAGAATGAAATGCTCACTGCACCGGATGGCTATTTTTTGCCTAAAAAGTCATGTGATTTATTAAATACTGAATTACGTCAGAACTGTTTACAGCAACTTTGGGAGAATGTTTCACTGTCAAAATCACAATATCAAGAGTTTTTCTTATCTCCTCTTCAACAGTGTGCTGAGCGAATTCAGAACTTACCAGCTTTTAAACAGGGAGCTTTTTCTCAGAAAGGGGGTCTTCTTGATCTGATATTACTTACTATGGTTTATTCGGTTAGGCTATCAAAAAAGAAGCTATTACCAACAGGAGCGTTACCGGAAGAACAAGCCAGCCAAAGTGGTGCTTGGAACGCTGTAGTACTTTATGCTTCTATGCTTCATTGGTTGCCTTTGATGAGACAATTTGACGGAGAATATATAGATCAGCGTTGTTGGATGCCTGGAATTATTACGCCGAATAAAGCTTACCGTTTTCGATTTAAATCTGATAGCTCAAATATAGAAGAACTGCGATCAATTTCAGGAGCATTAATGAGTTATACCCTATTGCCAGAAAAGGCTATTTATTGGTTGAGTGAAACACCAGAAGCATTACAGGCTCTAATGCACTGTATAGCCGGAAAATGGGAAGGGGGAAGAGATATTAGTGATTTGATTGATGAAGCTGTGAGTAAGCTACCAAATATAGCCGCATCACAAATTATTACTCTAAAATTACAAAATGAATCAAATGATGATCTGGAGAAAATTGTTGATAGTCCTGTTTTAGAAGTCAGCGAAAATTTTAGTGATACATCTTCTATTCCATCTGCAACACATATACAAAGTGGAATGAATGAGAATCATGAAGAGATACAGAATGCAGACATAGCATTGTTAAAAAGTGCTTTTAATAACGTTAATTCACAGAGTGAGGAGTTATCAGGAGTAGCAGAAACTACTTTTACTGTAAATACAGAAGAATCTATTAGTGATGACGTGAAAACAGTAATGTCACTTTTAGACATAAAAGAAAATACTGTAACAGAGTGTGATTTTGTTGAAAGTTTACCATTATGTAGCACATCTGATCATAAATGTGACTATAAAGTAACCAAAAGTGAAAGTAAAGTGTGTGATAGTTCAATTATAGAAAATAAATCATTTGAAATTATTGAAAAAAATGTAATTCTTAAGGGAAATGAAAACGTAAGTACTGTAGAGGCGCATACAAGGATGGAAAGGCAGAAGCAGGGAGAAAATGAATCATTAAAGATAAAGTTTTGGCAATGGCTTAAACAAGGATTGCTGACTGAGGGCATTGAATATAATACAGCTAATGCAAAAGTACATTGTGTCGCAGGATTTTTATTCTTACAGACTCCAGCAATTTTTTTTCTTTTTTTGCGTCAACATCCAGAATTAGAAGTCGATCATAAGCAATTGTTATCTGCGTTCGAATCATTAAATGTACACCGAATAGAAAAGAAGGGTAACAAAAGGAAGCGCCATTATACTTGCAAGATCTACCCAATTCCCATTAATGAGGAAACACGTAGAAATAATAAGTTTATACGTGCCAGTGGGTATCTAGTGAAAGTAAGTTTAATTTTTGTAAAAGAAACACCTTCAGATAGCCTCTTCGTTGATTTTACCTCGGAGTAATATAAGTATGATATCGATTAAAAAAGGAGTATAGGAGTATTCTTTATGAAAAAAACAACGTCTTTAGTGCAGGAAAAGAACAATCCTATTTGGTATGCATTATTGGATGAATATTTTTATGCAAAGGTTCTACGTCCAGATACTGAAAAGACGTACAGTAAGATGGTTAGGCTATTTCTTCATTATTTAAAAGAAATAGAAAATATACAAATCCTCCCGGAGGAAGTAACTCATAAATATGTTTTACGTTGGCGTAGGCATGAATTAAATGTTAAAAAAGTTGCCGAGCGAACTTGGAATACAAAGGCTAGACACATGCAAGTGTTATATAGTTTTTGGATAAAGAAAGGTTTGTTAACTAGAATAGATAATCCATTTTTTGATAGTCAGGTTGAACCAGGAATAAAAAGGAAAAAAGTTTTTACAAAAGCACAGCTTCGTACCATGTATTGTGTTTTTGAGAGATTTACACAGCTAGAGAAGGAAATGTCAGCACAGCAAGCTACTTATCGCTCTTGCGCATTATATCCGACACGATTTTGGCTTGTTGTAATGGAAACTTTTAGATTAACGGGGATGCGTTTAAATCAATTAGCTCACATTCAAATAAAAGACATTGATTTCGAAGAAAACTCCATTACCCTACGAAGTGAAAGCAGTAAAAATCATTGTGAATACCAAGTAGCTTTATTAAGCCCACTGACTCCATTATTACAGAATTTGCTGAATGAAATGGTGTTAAGGGGAGCTACGCCTGATGATGTATTATTCAATGTACATCGTCTATCAGATAGGGAAGTAGATAAAGAGAAAATGATTGATAGCCAACCTGTGAAATCATTTTTCCGACGTTTCTCTAGAGAATGTGGTTTTCCAGTTAGTCCGCATCGGTTCCGTCATACATTAGCGACAACACTAATGCGCAACCCTGAACGTAACATGCAGTTAACAAAAGATGTATTAGGGCATAGAAGCTTATCTTCTACGATGGAGTATATAGGTCTAGATATTCACAATATTCGTCACATGCTGGAAAACGAATTGTCTGATTATTTGACAATGGGATTAGGTGGAGAACATCAGCGCTTAACTGTGATGCGTTAGACGAAAAAATTAAAAAAAATTTACATGGAGTTGACGAATTGTTCAACTCTATGTATAAAAAGCAATGAAAAAAAGAACGCTTGCTGTAACATGCGCTCTTTTTTGAAACTTACATTCAACCATGTGTGTAACTACCAACTAGACATGATTGAAATTCAGTTTCCTAAATTTTTACTGATCGTTGACTTTCTCACTTTCAACGTTCAAGCTAGGAAATTTGGTGCCCGGACTCGGAATCGAACCAAGGACACGGGGATTTTCAATCCCCTCCAAAGTTAAGAAAATGTAACTAGTTGATTTTTGCATTGGTTTGTACGCTCAAACTACTGAGTGTACAACATGAAAATACTTCCGATAATTTCCCCCAAAGGTGGCGAAGGTAAATCCACCCATGCCGCTAATCTGGCTGGCTTTTTTGCTGATGCTGGTCTACAGACTCTCCTGATTGACGCTGATTATTCACAACCCACGGCCAGCAGTATTTTTATTCTGGACTATGAAGCCCCGGCGGGTTTGTATGAACTGCTGATGCAGACCGTGGATCTGAGTCAGGCAGACACGATCATTTCCCATTCGACGATCCGACATCTTGATATCCTTGTTTCCAACGATCCCGATGAGTTGTTGCCAACCGCGATGCTGCATGCCCCGGATGGTCGCCTGCGTCTGCGTAATATTCTGCAACATCCCTTGTTTCATCAGTATGACGTCATTCTCATCGACTCCAAAGGTGCGACCGGCGTAATGACGGAACTGGTGGTCCTGACCGCCACGCAGTGTGTGCTGGGGATAATTAAACCTATCCTGCCGGATGTCCGCGAGTTTTTGCGTGGTACGTTGCGGATGTTGACCCGACTGCAATCCTTTGAGAATTACGGTATTCAGCTGCCGCTGATCCAGATACTGGCCAATGGCATTGAAGGCACCAATCTGGACAGAGATACGCTCAATGAGCTGACCGATATTATCGAACAGCAACGTTACGATACGTCAGCGTTGGGTGGAAGACAGGTTTACCAGCTACTGCGCACCCGTATTGATCTGCTGGATATCTACAAACTGGGGCATGTTCGTGCTCAGCCCGTTCATCGTCTGGAATACAAAACCACCCGCAAAAGCCCGGCGGCGGCGCAAACCATGCACCGTCTTGCCTGTGAGTTGTTCCCCGAATGGGCCGCCAGGTTTGATGCGGTCCTGGTCAGCCAGCCGACGGGAGGCGCAAAATGAATGTTATCTGGCGAGCTGTCTGTTTTTGTTATGACAATGCCGAACTGCCGTTCACGGATACGCAGGATGAGTGGTTTGTGTTTATCGATGCACCGGATCGTAAAGCGGCGCAGGCAAAGTTTCAGGCATTATTACCGGCTGTCTGGGGCGTTTCCTCTGACCTCGTTGAGCATTTCAGTCCCCGTAGTGAAGAAGAATTACGTGCGCAGTCACTGATGCCGGGGACACCGGATGATGTGGCCTTGTTGGAATGCGGCTGGGCGCAGGGTAAACCGCAGTATTTAACCACCAACGAAGTGCTGTTCTGGGTGGCTTCCCCTCAACTGCAACAGCGGTTAATCGCGGCGCTGAATACTGTCAGTAGGGAGGCCGATAATGCACCGGCATGATTTCTTACAAGCCGCTAATGAAGTACAACCCTGTAATGGTCACGCCGAAATGGCCGTGATTGGCGGGTTGATACTGGACAATGACCGCTGGGATGACCTTGTTCAGATACTCACTCCTGACGACTTTTTCTTTCCGGCCCACCGGATACTGTTTCAGGCAATGGCGGAGTTGACAGAAAAAAATACCCCGTATGATTTGCTTACCCTGACGGATTTACTGGCCCATCAGGGGCATCTGGACAGCGTGGGGGGCTTTGCTTATGTGGCGGAAGTGTGCAAAAACACGCCCAGTGCTGCCAATATTGTGGAATATGCCCGCATGGTGGCCGAAAAAAGCCAGTTACGTCAGTTGCTGGCGCTGGGCAACACCCTCAGCACGGAGGTTTTTCAACCCCATGCTCAGGCCGCTACTCTGGCTGAACAGGCCGAAAGTCAGTTGTTCCGTCTGGCCGAAAAAGGGGCCGCCCGGCAACAGCAGGCAGTGACCCTGTTGCAAGGGGCGGAGGCGCTGATTTCCCATCTGGAACGCATTCAGGGCAGTAACGGGATTACCGGAACACCGACCGGGTTTCAGGTACTGGATGACATGACCTGTGGCTTACAGCCGGGTGACCTTATCCTGCTGGCTGCCCGCCCCTCAATGGGCAAAACCGCACTGGGTCTGGCCTGTTGCCTTGGTGCCCTGCGGCAGCGGGATGATGCGGTGGTCCAGATTTTCAGTCTGGAAATGCCGACAGCTCAACTGATGCTGCGCTTGTCATCGATGGAAGGCGGCGTGGCGTTAACCGCGCTGCGTAGCGGCCTGCTGGATGATGAACAGTGGGGATGCATCAGCCAGAGTCTGGAGCAGTTTTCTCGTTGGGATCAGCGGCTGATTATTGATGATTGCAGCCTCCAGACCCCCGCTTTATTACGTGCCCGTGCCCGCCGTTATACCCGCAAATACGGTAAACCGGCCCTGATTATGGTGGATTACCTCCAGCTGATGTGTGCACCCGGACAGGAAAACCGCACACAGGAAATTGCCGATATCTCCCGCAGCCTGAAAGCATTAGGTAAAGAATTGGAGTGCCCAATACTGGCACTGTCCCAGCTTAACCGACAAGTCGAAAACCGCCCTGATAAACGGCCCAATAATGGTGACCTGCGTGATTCAGGATCACTGGAGCAGGATGCCGATTTGATATTGCACCTTTACCGCGATGAAGTCTATCACGAGGGCACGCCGGATGTGGGAGTTGCCGAAATCATTATCGGTAAGCAGCGACAGGGACCGACAGGCACGGTGCGTGTGCGGTTTGAGGCGCAATATACCCGTTTTTCTGATTTCGATGGCAGCGGGAGGTAACCTATGGGACGCAATACACTGAATTTAGGTCATGCCTTGTTACAGCAGGGGCGGCAGGCCGTCGCCACACTCAATGACAGCCCGCCGATGGCGGAAATGCCGATGGTGTTAACGCTGGATCAACTTCGCCCCAATCCGGATAACCCCCGTACCAGCCGCAACCCGCGCTATGACGATATCAAAGCCTCGATCAAAGTCCGTGGGCTGGATACGGTGCCGAAAGTCACCCGCGATCCGGACGGTGACGAGGTTTATATCTTCAGTGATGGTGGGAATACGCGCTATCAGATTTTGTCCGAGCTGTGGCAGGAAACCGGTGATGAGCGGTTTTACCGGGTGCATTGCCTGTTTAAACCGTGGCCGGGACGGTTGCAGTGTGTGATCGGGCATCTGGCGGAAAACGAATTGCGGGGCGATCTCAGCTTTATTGAAAAAGCGCTGGGTATCTGCAAAGCCAGAATGATTTATGAAACGCAGAAACAGAAAAAAATCAGTTTGCGTGAATTTTCAGCGTTGCTCAGTGAAGCAGGTTTTCCTGTTAGCGATGGTCACATCAGTCGAATGGAACATACCGTGAAGTACCTCTACCCGTGGATGCCTAATCTGCTGGCGTCCGGGTTGGGAACACCACAAATACGTCCTTTATTGGTGTTGCGTCAGAATGCAGATAACATCTGGCAACAACATGTTTTCAGTATAAACCAGGAACCTACCGTAACCTTTGATGAGGTTTTTGGTCTCTGTTGCCGTAAGTTTGATGCATTGGAAGACTGGTCACCGGAGATGTTCCGCGATGAACTGATCGGTGATTTATTACAAGCATTGCCGCATCCATTATTGAACTATGACCGCTGGATATTGGAGCTAGATCCGAAAGAAAGTAACCGTCGGCAACTTTTTGGCGAACAGGCTACAGCGTTTGGCTCTATGCCGGAAGAACCTGAGACGAATAAAGCGAATCGGATTCGGGTACAGAACAAGGAACCGAATCCGCGAATAATTTCTCAACCTGACTCTGGGACAATACACGCCCCGGCCGATAAGGCGCAAACGCATGCTCCCTCTCCCCGAAAAAATAACCCTGTGCTCCCGCCTTATCAGTCGGAGAGCGAGGAGAATTCACCTGAACCTGCCCTGCCAGCTCCTGAGGTTGAATGCCTGCATTTTGCTCAGACTGGTCTGGAGCCGGTCAGTTCCGTCTGGGACATTTCCCCGATGCAGGACGATATCGAACATCTGCAAAGCATGGCGTTCCGGCTGGCATTTGAACTGGCGGAAGTGATGGGCTGTGACAGCGACCTGCTGCCCGTGTCGGATGAAGGGTCGGCAGGCTTTTGTCTGGGGAATGCGCAGGAAGCACGGGCTTTTTCACGTTTATTACTGTCGCTGATCGGCGAAGAGGCGGCTGCGCCCACGGAATTGACGCTGACAGCCGTTCTGCTCGGCACTGCGGGACGGGGGGACGCACCGTTACTGGATGATGCCCAGACGGTGAAATTCCTGCGTCTTATCCGGGTACTCCGGCGTTTGCGTGAACTTCAACGCCAGATAACGCGGGAGAATATAACGATGTCGTGATACCCGTACAAGGTGCCTGCTTTCCGTGTGTTGTTCATTCATTGTGTTTTGACTGGCCTGATAGTGGAGGAAGTAGATGAATCATTTATCGCAAGCAACCAACAGCCTGCTGATGCAGTTGGTGATGGATTTGAAGAACGGCTATATCCGCCGTTGTGAGGCACTGGGGCTGGCACCCGCTGAAATGCTGATGTTGCAGCGCCTGACGATTGAGGATTTGCATTATCTGGGCAACAGCCCGGTGTCGGTGCTGAGCGTTCATATTCATCACGCCAATCTGGCCCGCATCTTACATCAGGCGCGGATTGAACAGCAGCGGATGCAACGTATTGACCAGGCACTGGAGTTAGGCGGCTCGATTGAACTGATGCACTATTTTTTCGGTCTGTCGAGTCTGGAAATTGCTGCCCGACGTCGTATTGCCGGCATGACCGTGCGGCCGGGGCGGGGCTCGCCCCTGACGGAAGACGAAAACCGTGACCTGTGGCAGCGCTGGCAATCGGCAAAGATTGCTGATGCGGACAGCGCCGAAGGGCTGGATATGATGCTGGAGATGGCCGCGGATCACCAGATTTCGCTGACGGCCGTCTGGCACGCGGTGAAGGAGTGGCAGCAGGGCGATGCACCGGAACCGGTCAAAAAACAGGCCTGAAAGCCCTCCGTTAACCCTCAACAGAACAGGAAACGATGTCAGCAAAATTAACCGAAATCATGCCCGGCCTGAATGTGCCACTGACGACGCCCTTGTCACTGCGTCGCAAGGCGCAACATCAGGTGAGCAGCTACCAGCGGGGCGAGCGCAATTACGTCCGGTTGAAAGAAAAAGGGACCGGGTATCTGAAAATCAATGTGGGGTTGTTCTGGCGGTTGTTAAGCCGTGATAACGGGCAATCGTGGGAGCTGATGCTCCATGAACGTTATAACAATGAAATTCGTAAATAGTCCGTATTGAAGTCGTGTCATTTTGCATCCTGTTCAACGTCACAGGGTGCAGCCCTGACATTATTTTTACCGATTCAATTTAAAAGCCAAGGCCGGAGATCAAGGATCATGATAAACCTGTCAGCAGACAGCATAATTACACACACGATTGCTAAGATGAAAATGCGTCTGGAACACCGCGCAGACGATGACATTTCACAACTTCGCAGTGGTCTGCTGTTTATGGGGAATATTCAGGATGCCTATCCCCGCCGCCTGTTACTGGATGATCGCTTGTCGCCGCTGGATAAAACGGGCTGGATGATGATCCGGCTGTATGCGTTGAATAATGAAGGTGCGGTGTTTCCCAGCTATGACGAATTGCAGGTGCTGTTGGCATCGCCTTATAAAGGCAAGGCCTCGCGTGAAACCGTCAGCCGGGTGTTACTGATGCTGCGAATAACCGGCTGGCTGAGTTTATGCAAACGTATCCGGGATGAGCACGGGCGGGTACGGGGCAACATCTATGCGCAACACGATGAGCCGCTGACCTGCCGTGATGCCGAAATACTCGATCCCCACTGGCTGGATACCATCGCCGAAGCCTGTCGCAGCAAAAACCGCACTATCAGCCAGACGGCTTGGGATGTTATGACCGACATCAAAGAAGATCCTCTGATGCGACATCGCCACAGTCATATTCGTTTGCTGGAAGAGAGGTTAAGTGCCGTTCAGACGCCTCAGCAAAGGGTGATTCGCAAGTCTCTTCAACAAGAGGACAATCAAACCGAACTCAGGGAAATCAGGCCGGGTTCGGAAACCGGACTGAGTCAACAAGAGGAGCAGGCTGAACTGAATTCGGATACCGAACTCAGCCTGAAATCAACGTCTTATAGTGGTTCAGCTAAACCGAACTGTTATGTACGTTCTTTCACACAGAGTGTGAATAAAAAAACATACGTAGAACCCCAATCTGCGGTTTTTCTGCCGGAAGGGCTGTGCCGACAACTGGAATCGGAAGATGTGACGATGCTGACCAGCCAGTTGCAGGCGCTGCCCGCTGAACAGGCGCAGACCGTGCTGAGTTGTCTGGACAAGGCGCTACGGGCAGGGAAAATCGGTAATCCGGTCGGCTGGCTGCTGACGATGATGAAACGGGCACGGGACGGGCAACTGTATGCACAGGCTGAAACCACCATCGCTATTTCTGTCCCTGCAAAAATGCCGGTGAGGTGCGTACAGGAAACTGAACGCCCTACGTCACCCTCCTCACAAACCCATGTCCGCAGTATGGTGAAAGAGATTCGCCAGCGACTGACACAGGCAAAATATCATTATAATGTAATTGATTGAAAAATGATCACTGCTGGCACTGCCAGCAGTGATTAAATAATCGCCTTCTTATAATCAGCTGATTTCCCGTGGAATACATCATACTGAGCAATTGGGCTTTTAACTTTTCCCCAAAAACATATTCACTTAAACAAATGTATTATTGACGATCCGTTACTCCTGAGTATGATATTCAGTTCAGCAATAGGAGTGTTTATGACTCAGCTTATCCCACTTCATTTTTTCAAATATCTTTCAGATGAGACGCGCCTCCGCATCATGCTGTTGCTACGTGAGACTGGCGAGCTGTGTGTTTGCGACATCTCAACGGCACTTCAGGAACAGCAGTCTAAAACTTCGCGCCATCTGGCCATGCTTCGCGAAGCTGGGTTGCTTTTAGATCGACGTGAAGGCAAGTGGATTTACTATCGTTTGTCTCCACATATACCGGTCTGGGCAGCCAATGTGCTTGAACAGGCTTTTCAATGTCAGCAGGTTGAGATAGCTCAGTTGAGTACGCGACTTCAGAAGATTAACTCGGCAACAAGTGGTAAATCCGTCTGTCAGTAACAAGAAAAAATTTATTCAAACACATTTGATTTTTCACATATGTATATTTAGGAGAAAACCATGTGGCTTGCAGGAGCAATTTTTATTCTGACTCTGATTCTGGTGATATGGCAACCAAAGGGGCTTGGTATTGGCTGGAGTGCCGTCATTGGTGCCACACTTGCCTTGATTACAGGTGTTGTCCATATCAGTGATATTCAAGTGGTGTGGCAAATTGTCTGGAACGCAACGGCAGCCTTTATCGCTGTTATTATCATTAGTCTGTTGCTTGATGAATCGGGCTTTTTTGAATGGGCAGCTCTGCATGTTGCACGCTGGGGAGGTGGCAAAGGCCGTTGGCTGTTCACCTATATTATCTTGCTCGGAGCCAGTGTTTCCGCGCTGTTCGCAAACGATGGTGCGGCGTTGATTCTGACTCCGATAGTGATTGCTATGCTTCTGGCGCTCGGTTTCAGCAGGGGAGCCACGCTGGCGTTCGTCATGGCAGCAGGATTTATTGCCGATACGGCCAGTTTACCGTTAATCGTTTCCAATCTGGTGAATATCGTCTCTGCTGACTTCTTCAAACTGGGATTTCATAATTATGCCTCAGTCATGGTACCGGTTGATATCGCTGCTATTACCGCTACGCTTGCCATGTTACATTGGTTTTTCCGCAAAGATATTCCTAAGACCTATGACGTTACGAAATTGAAATTACCGCATGAGGCTATTCGTGATGTGCACACATTTAAAACTGGTTGGATTGTGCTTGTCTTGTTGTTGACAGGTTTCTTTGCTCTTGAGCCTTTAGGCGTCCCTGTAAGTTTGGTTGCTGCTGTCGCCGCTCTTGTCCTCTGGCTGGTTGCTCGCCGAAGTCATGTGATTAATACGGGTAACGTACTGAAAAAGGCACCCTGGCAAATCGTTATTTTCTCACTTGGGATGTATCTGGTGGTGTACGGCCTGCGTAATGTTGGTCTCACCGATGCCCTGTCTGGCATACTGAATATCCTAACTGATTATGGTCTCTGGGCAGCTACGTTGGGCACGGGTTTCCTGACAGCAATTCTGTCATCGGTGATGAACAACATGCCTACCGTTCTGGTTGGTGCACTTTCTGTTGAATCCAGTACGGCAACGGGCGTTATCAAAGAAGCCATGATTTACGCCAATATTATTGGCAGTGATCTGGGACCTAAAATCACTCCTATTGGCAGCCTGGCGACGTTACTTTGGCTGCATGTTCTCGCGCAGAAAAATATCATCATCTCATGGGGCTATTATTTCCGTGTCGGGATAGTAATGACCATTCCGGTTCTTTTCGTGACGTTGTCTACACTGGCACTGCGCCTATCGTTTTAATAAACCTTTAATTATGGATTGGATCACCGGATAAACAGAAAGAGAATGAATAATGACAGATATCACTATTTATCATAATCCGACCTGTGACACTTCGCGCAATACACTGGGACTGATCCGTAACAGTGGCGTTGAACCTGAAGTCATTTTGTACCTAGAAACCCCGCCTTCCCGTGAGATTCTGATCAGACTGATGGCAGATATGAGCATGACTCCTCGTGCACTGTTACGCAAAAATGTCGAACCGTATGAAGAACAGGGTCTGATCGAAGATAAATTCAGCGATGATCAGTTGATTGATACTATGCTAACGAATCCTATCCTGATTAACTGGTTGATCGTTATCACACCAACACATACCCGACTGTACCGTCCGTCTGAAGTTGTATTGGATATTTTACCGAAACCACAAAAAGGCACATTCATTAAAGAAGACGGTGAAAAAATTATTGATGAGCAGGGTTGTCGAATAGCAGAATGCCCGTGAGGAACAATGAAAATATTTAAAAATGAGCTAGACAATATTAAACCAGAAATATTTGATACGGAAATTTCAGCGCAATGGTTTAATACGAATCAATTTAATCATCCACCAAAAATTCTGATGCTCTATGGCTCAGTACGAGAGCGTTCATATAGCCGACTGGCAACAGAAGAAGCGGCTCGTTTGCTGGAGGCGATGGGGGCAGAGATACATATCTTCGATCCCTCAGGATTGCCGTTGCCTGACGATGCACCAGACACCCATCCTAAAGTGCAGGAACTTAGAGAATGGGTACGCTGGGCAGAGGGGATGGTATGGTGTTCTCCCGAACGCCACGGTGCTATGACGGGGATTATGAAAGCGCAGATAGACTGGATACCCCTCTCTGAAGGGGCGATACGGCCTTCACAGGGGAAAACACTCGCAATTATGCAGGTCAGTGGCGGCTCACAATCCTTCAATGCACTCAACCAAATGCGTATTCTGGGGCGTTGGATGCGTATGTTTACCATTCCGAATCAATCATCCATCGCCAAAGCATGGCAGCAATTTGATGATACAGGACGAATGAAACCTTCTTCCTATTACGACCGTATTGTGGATGTTATGGAGGAAATGATGAAGTTCACTTTGCTTATCCGGGGTAACAGTGATTATCTTGCTGATCGTTACAGTGAACGCAAAGGAAAGTGCAGCACAACTTTCAGCCAGAGTGAATAAGCAGGAGATTTAGGGTGGCCGTTATTGGTACGCTCAAGAATGCGTTCATGCTCAGCCTCATCGACAACTACGATGCTCTGAATCACCATTTTTCCTTCGGTGTTTAGGCTATTTTCCGGAGACTGAATAGCTATCTCCTTTTGATGGCAAACATCAACAATCCGGTACATTCAGAGATTCAATCTTTGTTCTGGGACTTTTACCTTTCTGTTGTATAAATATCACACACTGCTGGCACTGCCAGCATTGATTTAAAAATGATCAATTTTTAACATCAGGTTAATTCTGCCGGCTTTTCTTCTTGTCCCATAACTGGTTATCCATTGAATCACCGCCTGTTTTGCCCTGATAGTTTGACTGACTTATCAGGGCAAAACAGGAGTTTTTGTGTATGTCTGATGCAGAAGAAAAAAACGTATCTCAGCCGCATTTACGCGCCGGTGTCTTAACATCCTCGTTAACGATTGAACTGCATACCCACTATGCCATCCGGTTATGGGCGGGGCGCCGGCGGGAAGAAATCAGCAAGACGCATAAGGTTGCGGAGATCCTGGGGATGCCGCAGGTGATCAAACGGGCAGGTCATATCAGTGTGGATTCCGCTGCCGATAATCCGTATGCCGATGTCTGGCTGGTGAAGCTGGAACAGGCGTTGGAAGCCGCATCGGCCAATCTCAGGCAGAATCTGGCTATTTTGCAGGATACCCTGAATGCTGTCCCACCGCAGATCACTTTATCCGCCGTTTCCTCTGTCGAACCGTTGAATATTGGGGTTTACAGTCATTCGCCATTAGGTTACCGCTGTGTCTGGTTGCTGGTTGGTTACGACCAGCTGGCGATGAAAACATTTCAGGCTTTTCATTACGGACTGATTTCACGGGCAGAGCGAGATGCCTTTCTGCATAACGGCAGCCGAGCCATTCGCCAGATTTATGGTTTTGTGCGTTCTTATCGTTCACTGGCGGTCACCCGGCAGGATATTGCCCAGAAAACCCCAGCCGGGCTGGATGCCATTAAACTGTTGGGTGAACCGCATCCCGATAGTCTGTCAGGCAAGCAGCGTTCCGCGTTCGCCTCCCCGTTACGTTCCATCGAACACGATTAACGGAGGGGAAAAGATGCAGCTTTATTTATGTGAAAAGCCTTCTCAGGCCAGAGACATTGCTAACGTTCTGGGGGTGAAACAGCGCGGACAGGGATTTCTCTTCAGTGCCCGTATCATTGTCACCTGGGCCATCGGGCATTTGCTGGAGGTAGCGGCACCCGAACAGTATGGTGAGCAATTTGGTCCGCCGTGGCGGCTGGAGGTGCTGCCGGTACTGCCCGCACAGTGGCAATGGTCGGTGAAGGAAGCCACGGCGGCACAATTTGCTGTCATCGAACAACTGTTAAAACAGGCTAATGAAGTGATTATTGCCACCGATGCCGATCGGGAAGGAGAAATGATTGCCCGTGAATTATTGGAATATTGCCATTTCAGCGGTGCAGTCAGGCGGCTGTGGCTGTCGGCACTGGATGAAACCAGCATCCGGCAGGCTCTGGCTGTCATCTTACCGGGGGAGCAGACGGAAGCGTTATATCAAGCCGGACTGGGGCGGGCGAGAGCCGACTGGTTGACGGGTATCAATCTGACCCGTTTGTATACCCTGAAAGCGCAGGCTCTGGGTTTTGGCGAGGTCTTATCCATTGGCCGGGTACAGACACCGACACTGGCACTGGTGGTGAGCCGGGATAAGGACATTGCGAATTTTGTGCCGAAACCCTACTGGCAGGTGATGGCTAATCTGGAAAAAGACACTGTCCGCTTTCAGGCGAAATGGCTGCCCGCTCCGGAGGAGGGCGATGAAGAAAACCGTTGTACCCGGGAGGCCGTGGCACAGGCTGTGCAACAATGTTGCCAGCAGGCCACAAAGGCCACAGTGATGGCCGTCAGCAAAAAACGGGAGAAAACCCCGCCGCCGCTCTGTTTTGATTTGGGCACGTTGCAGCAGACGGCATCCCGTCTCTGGGGTATGGGCGCCAGTCAGGTGCTGACGATTGCCCAGTCCCTGTATGAAACCCATAAAGCCACGACTTACCCACGCACGGATTGCGGGTATCTGCCTGTGTCCATGCAGGCGGATATTCCGGTGGTATTAACGGCACTGACGCGAACCGACCCGGCCATGACTGACATTATCAGTCAGCTGGACGAACAACAGGTTTCCCGGGTCTGGAATGACAAAAAAATCACGGCCCACCATGCCATTATCCCCACCCGTCACGCCTTTGATCTCACCCGGTTAACGACCGACGAGTTACAGGTTTATCAGCTTATTCGTCAGCATTATCTGGCGCAGTTTCTGCCCACGCAGGAAACGGATGTGACGGAAGTGACACTGGATATCGGCGGGCAACGCTTCCGGGCGAAAGGGCGGGTCAATGTGACCACGGGCTGGAGAACATTATTTATGGAAAACTTCGCGGAAGATCAGGACAAATTCGAAGCGGATTCACTCCTGCCGCGCTTTCATCAGGGCGATCGCTGCCAGATTATTGCAGTCAGTATTCAGTCACTGCACACCAAACCACCGGCCCCGTTTACCGAAGGCACACTGATTGCCGCGATGAAAAATGCCGCCAGTCTGGTCAGTGATCCACAATTAAAGCAGATCCTGCGTGAGAGTGCCGGATTAGGCACGGAAGCGACCCGGGCCGGGATTCTGGACACCTTGTTTAAACGCCAATTGATTGAACGGAAAAAGAAAGCCATTCACGCAACTCCGCTGGCACGGGAACTGATTGCCGGACTGCCGGAGGTCCTGACCAGTCCGGGGATGACCGCGTTATGGGAGCAGTCGCTGGAGGATATTGCGCAGGGCAAAACATCGCTGGCGGTGTTTATGCAGAAACAGGCGCAATGGCTTTTGCATTTAGTCGAACGCGGCAAGGCCCAGCCGCTGCACCTGACGTTACCGAAAATCCCGGACTGTCCGAACTGTGGCAGCCGGATGCGGCAGCGGCAGGGAAAAACCTCGCCATTCTGGGGCTGTGTGAACTACCCGGGTTGTAAAGGAATGCTGAATGACAAAGCGGTCACCCAATCGCGCAAGGTCAGGCGGGCAAATCAACGGGCATGAAGATCTGGTTGTTGATTGACGCGCTGATGGGATGCCTGAAGAATCAGTCTGTTTCTTAAAGATCGGTAAGCCTGCAACGATCGCCTCCGGGTGGCTGCCAGACTCCCGTAGCCTGAAAGGGAGCGCGTCAACGCGGTACATCTGCCCCCCTTTGGAAGCAGATATTGCCAACTCAATGGCAATGAAGGTTTTTTTATTCTTTATCAGCACGTCAGTCACGTCTGAGTCTGACTCCCGGCGGGAAAAATCATTCCCGTCAGGGGAGAGATTTTCTCCGTCACACCTTATTTCTATGGAGAACATCGTATGTCTGAGAACACCACAACCTTAACCAAAAACGACTATTTCAACCTGAATATTAAAGGACTGGGTTATCTGAATAATATCCGCCATGTCAGCACGGCCAGCGGTACGTTTCTGAGTTGTGTGATCAATGCATTAAATGGCCCGGGTGATAACCCGGTCTATGTGCGTTTTGATATTACTGTGGTTGGCAAGGAAGCGACCAGTCTGATCGGTCGTTGCCAGAAATCGGTGGATGAGGATAAAAAAGTGCTACTGGGATTTACGTTAAGCAATCCCTCCACCGACATTTTTACCCTGAAACGCGGTGATCATGCCGGCGAACAGCGTGTCAGCCTGAAAGCCCGCCTGATTAAAGTTGACTGGATCAAAATCGGTCAGGACAAAGTCTATCAGGCCGAACAGTCTGATTCGGCTCCTCCCCAGAACGGAGTTGCGCAAACTGAATATGCAGAAAATTCATTCTGATATTCCTTTTACCCCACCGACTCGCCCTGATATTTCAGGGCAGTCCTTTTATTCTCAAAGACAACAGGATACAGAGATGAATATTTCCCTGATTGGTGTTCTGGCTCTGCAATACTGCCATAAACAGTTACCGTTAACCGTGTTGCGGAGCCGTGCCGGATTTTATATCGGCACCATGGAGGCGGGCGTTCCGTGCTCCCGTGAATCAACCGAATATTTTGCCAGCCGTGAGCAGGCAGAACTGGCGCTGCAACAAGGGCGCTGGACACAACGCCAGTCAGCATAACAGGGAGGAAATCAGCATGTCTTCGCGCGGCATTAACAAAGTGATTTTAGTGGGTCATCTGGGGCAAGCTCCGGAAATCCGTTACCTGCCAACGGGTGGTACGGTCGCAACGCTGTCACTGGCGACGTCAGACAGCTGGCGGGATAAACAAACCGGTGAGACTCGGGAAAAAACCGAATGGCACCGGGTAGTGATCTTCGGAAAATTAGCCGAAATTGCGGCGGAGTATCTGCAAAAAGGGGCTCAGGTGTACATTGAAGGCCAGTTACAAACACGTAAGTGGCAGGACCAACAAGGGCAGGATCGCTATTCCACCGAAGTGGTGGTCAATGTGAATGGCGCCATGCAGATGCTGGGCAGTCGTGGTGATACAAAACCCGTGGCTGCGCCGCAGAGCACACCGAAACCCGTTCAGAAGCTTCAGCCTGCTCAAGACGCTAAAAAGGGCAGTGCGCCAACACAAATGGCACAGATTCCAGCGTTGCCGGAAGAAGGAGAAGACGTAGATTGGGCAGATGAGATCCCATTTTGAGTGTTTAGGAGATAGAATGAACTCTGATTTTTGTTTTATTGATTAAACTGATATGCCCCATTAATGGGGCAATTTTGTTCTTTTTAATTTATACTTTCAATTGTTTTTACTGGAGTTAACTTATAATAAGGTTCCTTATCCTGACATTTTAATCTTGAAACTGTCCATGAATTTTGTGTTTTTATAAATGCTCTATATTCGTCATTACTAATACTCATATACCGAGTTGTATTTTTCTCAGGTAAACTCATATAGTTTTCATTGCAAAAAAAAGTACTTCTGGTTTCCATAGGAATAGTTATTTCTATGATTGAATTGATTGCTTTATCAATGTTAACATTGAGTAAAATGCAAGTAAAAAGCCAAAGTAGGAGTATTGGAATAGCTATTGGTAGGCTGCTGTAATATATTTCTTTTGATTTTTTATTATCAAATGGTTTTTTTTCAAAAAGAGCTAAAATTACAGGAAGAAATACTGTGAATGTTAAATACACCATCGTTATAAAAATTATTGTTAATCCTATTGTGGTTGGCTTGGATAGTGTAGATTCATAACTTATATCAAATTCTTCTGCAACAGCACCTCTTGAAAAAGAATAAAAAAAATAACTCAATAAAATCCATATAACTTTAACTATGGATAAAAATGCAGGATTTAAATTATTTTTTTTGTTTATAGAATTCGATGTGAATGTTAGTATGGATATAAGTAGGCATAGAATGGAGCATATAAATAGAACTATTGTGCTTGCTGAGTCCCCGGTTTTTTTTATGAATATAAAAGTAAAGCAAGATGATAATAAAAATAAAGATGATAACATTGAAAAAATGATGCTTGTATAATAAAGGGATATTTTTTTATTTATTTTTATTTTTAAACCTATTTTTTCATGAAATATTATAATTAATACTATAAATATCATGCCTAAAAAAATAATAACTGGTGTTTTGGGTGATTTCATATAATATAATAAAAATGATATTGAAATATAGAAACATAATAAATGATAAATATAAACATATTTCGCGGGTGATATGGTTTTTTTTGACATGCTCCCTCCATTTATACTAATTTAATTATCAATGATAATATATATATATGGTTTATCCATTTTACATAAAATACATTATGCATTTTAATTTCCTGTTATGGTGTGATTTTAATCACTGTATCACTGTTTTTATATCTATAAAATAATATTTATCTTTTTCATGAGATAATGCTCAACCATAAGATGGTAATATTTATAGTGATTTCTTTAATAATGAGGTTGTTATTTTTTCTTTTTTATGATAATTATTTTTTAAATAAAAAATCGAGTATCTTATATGAAATTTTTGATCGATACCCACTTAAAAAGAGTAGAGCAACACTTGGATGAAGAAGATAAAGATAATTGGCAGGTTATAGAAGGAGCAAGTGATGATGCTATCAATAAGTTACTTTCTATATACCCGGATTGTCCTATCACTCTGCTTGAACTCCTGAAACGTGTAGATGGCACATATTGGCGTAAGTATGGAGAGGTAACAGTCAGTTTTTTGTTGTTTGGCTCGGATGTTGGTGAAGATTTTGGATATTATCTTTTATCCTGTGATGGTATCATTGAAGAGAATAAATGTGCTACAAGTATTGCAGATGATTATGGTGAGTGGTTAGAACAAGAAGACATCATTTTTGTTGATAAACGTATTGATATAAATATGCCGATGGATAAGCGTCTTTGTTTTGCTCATTGTATGAATAATGGTGGTACCTCTATATTATATATAGATTTCAATCCTATTAATGATGGTAAAGTTGGACAAGTAATACGCTATTTGCATGACCCTGATAGTTATATTGTATTAGCTAATTCTTTTGATGAATACCTTGATAAATTAACTAATACTGATTACCAGTTCGTCCCACAATATCGTTGATTGACAAGATCAAACATCAGCTATATCATATAAGTGCAGTTTGTGGTGGTAGGAGAACCCCACGTAAAAAACAGAAACCTCCAAACAGAAGTATAGTGGTGGTAGGAGCGCCCCACGTAAAAAAACAGAAGCCTCCAGATTGAATTAACTGCCAGAAAAAACCCCTGAACTGGGGTTTTTTTTGTTCCAGATAAAAGTGATCAGGATGAAATTAAGAAAATTAGATCAAACCTTCTATGATGAAAATGTTTATCTCATACAAGCACTTGATAATGAAGATGGTAAGTGGGCACCCGGTAAAACGCGCGGACATGGTATTGTTGTAATTAACATAAACCAATTAACTTTTGCTATTCCTCTGAGAACTGCGATTAAACATAATGCAGCCTATATTACGCAAAAATATAACCAGAAAGGAATGAAAGGTAAAGGATTGGATTACTCGAAAGCATTATTAATTACCAATCCGAAATATATTTCTGATGAAATATTTTTGATCCCACCAGAACAACATAAAAATATTCAGGGAAAGGAATTTTTCATCACAAGAAAATTTGAGAAATACGTGGAAAAATATATTAAGGCAGTTAAAAGAAAGGATAGGCATGTTCTTAACAGTCTGGAATATCGTTTTACGACATTGCAAAATTACCATAAGCAGTTAAACGTTTGAGTATATTGTAATCGCCTTACCGTTGGTTTGTATTATATTTAAACAATGCTAGTGACTAAAATAATTAAATTTACCTGTTAAACTTACACATTCTATTATTGAATTAGATAACTCAATCAGTTAAAGTAAAAAAGCTATCGGCAAAATCCGGTAGTGAGGAATCTCAGGCCTCATAAAAACACTCCACTGGTAGGTAGTTTCTACCAGTGTGCCTGTTATCGTACCTTCAATGGCGGTTCAGGCGGGGGAGGCTTCGGCCTCGCCGGTTGAGTGTTTCCGGTACCTGAGAATCCCTGTCTGAACCACCACCAATAATCAACAGAAGGGGAAGCAGGTATGATTAACACTCAACAAGACTGGCACCCAGCCGAAATTATTTGTGCATTACGCAAACGTGGTACCACACTCGCCGCTTTATCCCGTGAATCGGGGCTAAGTTCTTCCACTCTGGCAAATACTTTATCCCGCTCATGGCCCAAAGGGGAACTCATCATCGCCACCCGTTTGGGAATGGAACCCGCTGAAATCTGGCCCAGCCGTTATTTCGATGACTACGGCAATTTTATTGAGCGAAAAGTGCGCCAGACGGTTGATGAAAGCCAGCCAGAGGTTGAATAACGCGCTGATATCATCAATGTGATAATACCTGTTCAGAGACTATCCATTCTTTTTTGTTTCAGTATTTTTATTTTCAGCAAACACAGTTGAGTTGTTCATTGAATACATTACCGGGTTCCTTGCATAGTCAGGATTATTTTACGACTGAGCAGGAACCTATTTGGCATGAAAATAACGGTGTTAATCGGCTTAATCGCGGTTATACTGACGGGATGCACGACTCCCGTGAAACAACCGCTCCCTCAATCTTCCCAAAATAGTTTTTCTTCCGTTACGTTGACACAAAACATTCAAACTGTTTCACCGGATATTTATCAGCAAACACCTGAAGTCGTCCGCTACGGGCGCTATGTGCTGGTCAATACCGCCCCGACAGCAGCGCAGCGTGATCCACTTTCCCAGTTGATTGATATTCAGCTTCCCACATCCCAGAGCCCCACTGTGGCTGATGCCATGCGTTATGCATCGCGTCAATCCGGCTACGCCCTCTGTGTGCCTGACAAGACGAATGACATTTTATATCGCCAGCCGCTACCATCCGTACACGCTCAGTTGGGTCCGATTCGATTACACACAGCATTGCAGGTGATGGCAGGCCCGGCCTGGCAACTGGAAGTCGACGAGGTACAACGTGTTGTTTGTCACCATTTGCGACAGGGCTATCAGCTCCCGGCTCCGGCTAAATCTACTCAGTCGGGGGGGCGCTGATGAAATTACACCAGTTCAGTCTGTTGGCAGGGTTGCTGAGCAGTTCGGTCTGGGCAGTAACACCGACACCGTTAGCTTCGCAGCAGACACGAACGACTGAAAGCCAGCCGCAATCCCTGAATAATCAGGCTGAACAGTGGCAGTTAAGTACCGATGAATATCAGCGTTATCAGCAACTGATGAACGGGCCAAGGGGTATTCAGTCGCCGGGACTTGATCCGTTGACCGCATTAGGGATTGAAGCCGAAAGCGATGTCGAACGCCGCCGTTATGCTGAACAGTGGGTTAAGGCAGAGTTTGCCCGAACGGAAAAAGAGCT
The DNA here is from genome assembly GCF_017743015.1 of Xenorhabdus budapestensis. Taxonomy (NCBI): domain Bacteria; kingdom Pseudomonadati; phylum Pseudomonadota; class Gammaproteobacteria; order Enterobacterales; family Morganellaceae; genus Xenorhabdus; species Xenorhabdus budapestensis. The sequence goes on along the minus strand of NZ_CP072455.1, from coordinate 3,342,290 downwards.
GCGTTTCCAGCGGGAAGTGAATACTGCCTGGCAGCGGCTGTTTCCGGATGTTTTGCCGGTCAATATGGAAAAATCGCGTGAGAACAATGGTCGGCTGGCATTGTTTGTCAGAGCCAAAGATTGTCCGCAATGTGACACCCGTTTGGCCGAAGTGCTGGCGGCAAAGCAGCCGGTGGATATCTATCTGGTCGACAGCCAACGTAATGATGACACCTTACGGCAGTGGGCTAAAACGCATCATATTCCGGTTGAACAGGTCCGTAACCGACAAATCACGCTGAATCATGATGCGGGATACTGGTTCCGGTTTGGTAAAGGATTGATGCCGGCATTATTACGACAGGGGAAACAAGGATGGCAGGTTACGTCATTACCATGAAGCGGGTGAATGTATTCCCCATTATCGGCCTGTTATGGGTGACTACCGGCCAGGCCGAACTGAACGTGATTGCCGATTTAGGCGGCAAAGATGCCTCGCCCTTTTATGAAAGCATTAATGCCCAGCCGAATTATCGTTCTGCACAATCACACCCTTTCTCGCCAGAAGTGGAGGGGGAAGCAGCCATGCTGCCGGTTAACACACCGGAACTGACACCGGGAAAAATAGTAAACCGCTCACTGCAATTGCCGGGGATTGGCGCGTTATTTTTGATTGGCGATGATCCTGACTCTCGTCAGTGGCTAAGTCAGCATGCAGCCCGTCTGGCACCATTGCACGCGGTGGGACTGGTCGTTAATGTCAGTACAATGACTGGATTACAGTCACTGCGCGCTTTAGCACCGGATATCCTGTTATCACCGGCTTCCGGCACAGAGCTGGCGCGTCGTTTGCAGTTACAGCATTATCCGGTGTTGATCACTGAAAATGCACTTACGCAGCAGCCCTCACTATGAGCCGTCGTTATGTGGTTGAAGCCTTGCTGCGTCCGGCTGTCGAGCTGAATACCGCTGTGGTTTCAGCGGTTGCCGCATTTATCTGCATTCGGGCACCCTGGGCGATTGCACTGGCACCTTCAGTCAGCTACGTGATGGCCGGGGGTTTTACTGTATTAGCGATAATACGCACCTGGCAGGGCATTCAGGTTATCCGCTATCGCCGAAATCTGAGTCGTTTACCGCGTTACCAGATGAGCACAAAACACATTCCCGTCAGTCATCAGCGCTTGTTTCTGGGCCGGGGTTTTCGCTGGCAGCAGAAGCATACCCAGCGTTTGCAGGATACGCGGCGACCGGAAGTCGAACGATTTGTGCAACCCTCTCAGGTTTATCAGCTTGCCCGTTTACTGGAGCATCGAACCGAATACCGTTGGCCGGCATTGTCAAATCTGTTGTGTAAAGATTCCCCGTTGAATCCGGTGCGACCATTGCCGCCGGTTGGGGGCAATCCGATGATCCACGGTATTGAACCGCAGGAAGCCGAAGTGTATATGGATCTGCGTGAGCGGGTCGGGCATACCTTAGTCATGGGGACGACCCGCGTGGGAAAAACCCGGCTGGCTGAATTGCTGATAACGCAGGATATCCGGCGCGGTGAAGTGGTGATTGTCTTTGATCCCAAAGGGGATGCTGATTTATTAAGACGCATCTGGGCAGAAGCGCACCGGGCAGGGCGTGGCAGTGAACTGTCTCTCTTTCATCTGGGCTGGCCGGAGATTTCAGCCCGTTATAATGCGGTCGGGCGGTTTGGCCGGGTATCGGAAGTGGCTTCCCGTCTGGCGGGGCAATTGAGTGGGGAAGGGAACAGTGCGGCGTTCCGGGAATTTGCCTGGCGGTTTGTCAATATTGTCGCCCGTGCGTTGGTGGCACTGGGGCATCGGCCGGATTACACGCTTATCACACGTTACGTCAATAATATCAGCGAACTGTATCAGCTCTATGCGACTAAAGTGATGGCAGACAGTCAGCCTGTGTTGCTGGAACAAATCAATCAAATCCTCGGCAAGCTGAAAGAAAAAGATATTCCGCGCAATATGCAGGGGCAGCCGGATGCGCTCCGGCTCTGGGCAATGGAAATGACGCTCAGTTCTGAGGCCGGTAAACAGCTCTATGACCCTATTCTGGACGGGTTACGTTCAGCCGTGCGTTATGACCGCACCTATTTTGATAAAATTGTCGCCTCGCTATTGCCTCTGCTGGAAAAACTGACCACAGGAAAAATCGCAGAGCTGTTATCACCGGATTATCTCAATATGGCGGACTTGCGCCCCATTTTCGACTGGGAACAGGTGATCCGCAAAAACGGCATTGTTTATATCGGCCTGGATGCATTGTCTGACAGTGATGTGGCTTCGGCAGTGGGCAACAGCATGTTTGCGGATTTGGTCAGTGTGGCCGGGCAGATTTATAAGTACGGTATGAATGCGGGGTTGCCGGTGCGCCAGGACGGGAAACTGGCGATTAACCTGCATTGTGACGAATTCAATGAACTGATGGGGGATGAGTTTATTCCGCTGATTAATAAGGGCGGGGGTGCCGGTATGCAGGTTACCGCCTATACCCAGACTTCCTCGGATATTGAAGCCCGTATCGGCAGCCCGGCTAAAACGGCACAGGTAATTGGCAACTTCAATACCCTGATTATGCTGCGGGTACGGGATAACCGGACAGCCGAGTTACTCACCAGCCAGCTGCCGGAAGTGGAAATCTACAGTAAGACATTGGTTTCAGGGCACTCGGATATTGCTGATGTCGAGCAGGGGCAGGATTTTACCTCGTCTACACAGGACAGGGTCGGCACGGTTAAAACACCGTTGGTGACGCCGGCTGAGATGATTAACCTGCCGAAAGGGCAGGCATTTGCGCTACTGGAAGGCGGACAGTTGTGGAAAATTCGCATGCCTTTGCCCACCGGTGATGACGATGATGCCCTGATGCCGGCGAGTTTGCAGAACATCGCCGAACAGATGCGACGACACTACCGCACCAGTGAAAATTGGTGGGAAGAGAAGGGGTAATTTCGCGTCATGGCACCGTCAGAAAACTCATCCCGTCAGCCTTCTCAACCACCCCGTAAGCATGGGTTGCTGTATCGTGTGTTATGGGAATGGCCGTGGCAGCTCATTGGCTTTATTGTGATGTCGTGGCTGTTCAGTCTGTTACTGGAATACCTCGGGATGACTTTTTTCTGGCCGGACGAGGGCGCGGCTCACAGCCAGACGATGATGAAAACGGAGCTGCAATTTTTATCCACGGAGTTTACGCAAAGCCTGCTGTTGTCAAATCCCGCACAAATCGTCTCAACATGGCTGTTACAGGTCTATCAATGGCTGTTTGTGGATAGTGGTTTTATGCACTGGATACAGGGGCAGCAACAATATCAACTAAATAGCCGCAATGATTTTCTGCGTGAATTCAATGCGGTATTACAGGATGTATCAGGTTATTTGCAGGAATATTGTCTGGCTACCGTGTTTATCACAATGGTGACCCTAATCCGGCTGGCGCTCCTGCTGTTATCCGTTCCGTTGTTTGTGATGGTGATTTTGGTCGCACTGGTTGATGGACTGGGACGGCGGGATTTACGGCGTTATGGGGCAGGCTATGAATCCAGTTTTGTTTATCATCATGCCAAACGGGGCATTAAACCGGCCTGTACCATTCCCTGTGTATTGTATTTATCGTGGCCGGATGTGGTGTATCCTACGGTAATATTGCTGCCCGCGGCACTCTTGCTGGGGATGACAGTAGTCATAACAACTTCGATGTTTAAGAAATACCTGTGAATACATATTTTCACTTAGCAGTATAATGGCAATATTATTTTTGACTCATCTCCCATTGTCGGTTTCAAGGCTAGCATAGAGTGTCTTATCCATAATATCCTTACTTATTTTTTAACCCGCAAGATGAGGAAATAATGAAAGATATTATTAATTATTTAATTCAAAATTATTCAGGTGTATTGGAGTTGATTGCCGCATTTTTTTCTGGTGTTGGAATAACAATTCATCGAGTTTATAAAGGAATTACTTTATTCAGTAATAGAAAAACATCAAAAAATAAGCACTATCTTAATGAATACTCGGATGTTTTAAATGATAAAAATAAAGCATACTTAAAATATATTATAAATGAAGATGTGATGTTTAAGGTAACAAAAACCAGATCGCCAAAATTAAGAAGTATAATTCCAAACTTGGAGAAAGATGGTGTTAGATTTGATTATGTGCGAGATATTAAAAGATTGAATTTTTATGTGTCATTTAATTATGAAAATCCAATTATTAAAATTGATCGATATTATAAATTAAACAAGTTCTCGGAGGTTATGCTGAAAAGCATATTCTTTATTGCTATGATTTATATTTCTTTTCTTATTTTTTATTTTGAAAATAAAAATTCATCAGAATATTATTTTTTACTTGTTAGTATGTTTATTACTGCCATTGGGGTTTTATCTGTATATATTATGATAGCTAGTCCATCAAAGAAAAGAATAAAGAAATTAAATGAAATTTTATCTAAGTATAAGGTAGATGATACTGAATTATTCTGATAAAAGCTTAGATTTCCTAATAATTATTATTTATGTCGCTAAGTCATGGCAGGCAAAACAAAACGGATATTTGTTTTGCCTGCCATGACTTAGCAGACAAGCCGCTTGGCGGCGCGTCAGTTTTTCCGGTTAATGCTGATATTTTGAAGGTACATTTACGACCTGTGTCATGCATTCAAACCAGTCACAGGCCTGACAGGCTCGGTTGCTTCCCTTTGGATCGAAACAGTAATGTTCGTGCGAAGTATCTTCACAATACACTACGAATGGCTGATCGATTCGGTGCAGCTGAATAGTCGCCGCCTGTTCTTTGGAGGCCGGAAAAAACGCGCCACCGACGTCAGCAAACAGTTCGGTATCGTCCTGCTGTGCGTCACAGTGTTCGCAGTGGTTTATCCAGTGCTGTCGGTGTAACTGTTGGCTGATGGCTTTGCGCAGGGTGTGGTGAAAGCCGGGTAGCACATTACGCACGATAGACGGGATATCGACGATATAAAACACAAATGCCGGGCTGTCTTGTTCGGTGTAGTCCACTTCCGTGTCGGGTTCCTCATCCTTATCTGCTTCCAGTAATTGATGTCTGGCAGGCAACATAAAGGCAGTGACGGTGGTGGGTTCATGACAGTGCGGACAGGGTATCCGGGTTTGGGCGAGATACCAATATTCCGCATGCACATTGTAAAACGGCAGCCACTGCATAAACGGCTCCGGGTCAAAACTGCCATCGATATACCAGATTTGGGCGGTCGCATCCCAGTGTGCGCCCAGCTTTTTCACTGTCTCATACTCATCATCGGGGACGTGTAAATCAATCCGCAGCATATTATTCCTTCATTGTGAAATCATTAATCAAATAAATTAGTCAGACTATTTAGCTAATTTTCATCAAAGCATAAAGAGTTTATTACTGATCTGATTTAGAAAACACCGCATCCTCGCACTCGGAGTTTATGATGAGGGGAGTCTTTATGCGTGGTTGCTTTTCGATATCCGGTTCTGTCTGTTTGCTGGGATTGACTGTATTGTGTATGCCACTGGCTTATGCGGCTGAGAAAGATGAGCTGGCCAGTGCCAACCGTCTGATTGAGCAGGTACAGATGGCGCTGGAGCGTGCCAGTATCGTAGAAAAACAATCTGACCCGTCAGAACATCCTCGTTATGAGTTTGATTACTCCCGTATCAGGGCGGATCTCAACACCATCAAAACCGGTATCGATCACTACCTGACACCTTCCCGCGATCAGCCCCGTGATCCTGTATCCCTCTCCGGCGATTACCGTCAGGAACATCCACAATGACCCCTGCCCAGCGCCATGCCTTTGAAGCGGCTTCAGGACACTTTGATATTTATTTTCTGTCTCTGGTGTGTGTCGGCTTTTTTCTGGCCACGTTGTTTCTGTGGGCGGCCTGGGCGGCGGTGGATGTCTGGAACGGCTGGGCGAATGAAAAAGTGCGTAATCAGACCCTCAGGCAGTTTGCTCTTCGAACCGCAGTATTGCTGGTCGTGGCTGTCTGGATGTTTGCCAGTTGAGTCAATAAACACAATAAAAAGGAACTGAATCACTATGAAACGAATTTTTACGGCCTGCCGTCAGTTCAGCACAAACCTGATGACCCGGGTCAGCACTTTTCTGTTGCTGCTGGGGCTTTCCTGTGAGTCGGCCTGGGCCGATTTACCTTCGATTGAACCGCCCTCAAGTGGGGGTCGTGGCGGATTAATGGGACAAGTGAAAGGGTATGCACAGGATGGCATTGTGATTGGCGGGTTGATCCTCTCCGCGGTGGCGTTCTTTAAAGTGGCCTCGGCTGCGGTGGAAACCTTCTCCGAAGTGCGCGATGGCAAAGCCACGTGGACCCAGTTCGGCTCGATTATCGTGGTCGGTATTGTGTTGCTGGTTGCGGTGATCTGGTTACTGGCAAAATCGGCCAACATTATTTTTTAAGGTGCCGCGGATGCAGACGATCCCCTTTTTACCCGATCGCTTAAACGCCGAACCTGTCGTATTCCGCGGCTTCACCACGCCGGAGATGGGGCTGGCGGCCATTGCGGGGGTGGCACTCGGTCTGGTGGTCAGCCTTCCCTTCATTCCGTTTGCCGGTTGGGTGATGCTGCCGACCGGAATGCTGATGATGCCGTTGTTACTGATGAGCGTTGGCGGGCGATGGCTCGCCACCTTAAAACGGGGCAAGCCGGAAAACTATCTCTGGCAGAAACTGGCCGAGAAAAAACGCCGGTTCGGTCTGGATGACCCGACATTGATTATTGCGGCGCAGGGCTGGTCATTACGCCGCAGCAGGCAAGCGCACCGCAACGGGAGAGTCGTGTGATGAGTCGTTTTCGTCATGCGGTCAGAAACCGGGACCAGCATATTCTGACCCTGCGGGTGGCGTGCGGCATTCTGGTGGGGGTGCTGCTGCTGAGCCTGCTGGGCTGGATGGCTTCCCCGCGCAACCTCACCATTCATAACCCGCCGGATTTACGCAGTGGCAGCACCCGGGCGTGGTGGGAAGTGCCGGCACCGAGTGTCTACAGCTTTGCCTTTTATATTTTCCAGCAACTGCATGCCTGGCCGAAAAACGGGGCGCAGGACTATCCGGCCAAAATTGAGGCCTTATCCCCTTATCTGACGCCGGCCTGTCAGGATTTTCTGCGCGAGGATGCCCGAACCCGCGCCGACAGCGGTGAACTGCTCGACCGGGTGCGGGTGGTGTATGAAGTGCCCGGCCGGGGCTACGAGACGCGCAGTGTGACGGTACGTGACCGCGATAACTGGGTGGTGCGGCTGGATTTGGTGGCGGATGAATATTATCACGCCGAACCGGTGAAACGGGCACTGGTGCGCTATCCGCTGAAAGTGGTGCGCTGGGAAGGAGATGCCGAGCGTAACCCCTTCGGTCTGGCACTGGATTGCTACGACGGGATGCCACAGCGGCTGGAAGCTCTGCCACCGCCAGCGGAAGAGAAAAAAGGCGTATTTCAATGAGAAGAGATGTATTTGACTGGCGCGGTGTCTGGCTGGGACTGGCCAGTATCCTGCTGTTCAGCATCAGCGTAAAGGCCGATGAGCTGCTGACATGGGAACGGATCCCGTTACCGGTTACGCTTAAGGTCGGTCAGGAGCGGATTATTTTTGCTGACCGCAATGTCCGTGTCGGTCTGCCCCCGGCACTGGGTGAGAAATTGCGGGTGCAGAGCACCGGCGGCGCGGTTTACCTGAAAGCCAACAGCGCGTTCCCAGCTACCCGCCTGCAATTGCAGGACAGTGAGAATGGCGAAATTATCTTACTGGATGTGACCGCCGGCAAAACCGGGGCCAGCGAACCCATGCGTATTATTTACCCGGCTGAAAAATCAATTGATTCAAAAGATAAACCGCACTCACAGAGCAAATCATCATGGTCTGCACCCATTCCCGTGCTGTTAACCCGCTATGCGGCCCAGCAACTGTATGCGCCGCTACGCACCGTTGAACCGGTCAACGACATTCAACCGGTGAACCTGCATCTACCCGCATCCATCACCACCCTCTATCCGTCAGAGCCGATTGAAGTGACCCCGCTGGCCGGCTGGCGGCTGCATCATCACACGGTGATGGCCCTGAAACTGCGCAATACCGCCAAACGCATTATCATGCTTGACCCACGCGCCTTACAGGGACAGTTCGTTACCGCCACCTTCCAGCATCGCTGGCTGGGGAAAGCCGGAACGGCGGAAGATACCACGGTACTCTATCTCGTTACCCAAGGGGCGCCGGGTAACGCGTTAATCCCTGAGCCGGTACCAGTAAAACCGGGAGGCCGTGATGCAGATTAAATCCAATAGTCTGGTGAAAATACTGGTGCCGACGGTACTGGCTATCGGCGGTTTTATCGGCATTAAAAGTTGCAGTTCAACAGAGAATAGCGTGCCGGATAAACCCCAGAATAACGCGCTGGCGACTCTCTCTCCGGAAGAGTTACAGGCATTGGGGGTCGGCGGGGATACGCCGGAAGATACCCTGCGCACGCTGGTCGGGACCCTCAATACCGTACGGGCAGAGCAGAAACGCTTAGACCAGCAGAATGCTGCGATGCGAAAAGAAAATGACCAGTTAAAAGGACAAAATCAGGATGTTGCCGGTCAGATAGAAGCCGCGGTTGCGGCTATTCGGCAGGATGATGAACAGCGCCAGCGTACGCTACAAGATGAGCAGCAGGGGTTGCTGGTCCAGATTGATTTGCTCACTGAACGGTTAAATTCAACGCCGTTGTCGGCACCGGATAATCAGATGCCGCCGGGTAGCGGGCTGGCAGGGAGTTCATATTCTGCCAGCACTATCAGAGGACAGGATGAGCTTATCTGGGTTACCCCGGCCGATGAAAAAATCCCCGACAGGCAAGCGATGGGCAATGGAAAAACGGCGACTCAGTTTCCCACTTCTTTTTTAAGCGAACAACCGACCACCGTAAAAAATCATCCACAAGTTCCATCGGCTAAGGCAGACAACGAAAAAACGGTCTACACCCTGCCGGAAAATGCCACTCTGGTGGGCAGTCAGGCTATGACCGCATTATTAGGTCGCGTTCCTGTTAATGGCACAGTCACTGACCCCTATCCGTTTAAAATTATTATCGGCAAAGACAACCTGACCGCTAACGGTATCGAACTGCCGGAGGTGGAAGGGGCGGTGGTGTCCGGTTCCGCCAGTGGCGACTGGACATTGTCCTGCGTGCGCGGTCAGGTCAATTCCATCACCTTTGTGTTTCAGGATGGCACCGTGCGCACTTTGCCGGGCAACGGACAGAATCAGCAGGGTATCGGCTGGTTGTCTGATGAGAACGGCATTCCCTGCATCAGCGGTGAGCGTAAATCCAATGCCAGTACTTATTTACCAACATTGTTTGCGTTGTCAGCTATGAATTCCGCCGGCAATGCCCTGAACGAGAGCCAGCAAACCGCACAAACCAACGGCGCCGGCGGCATCACCTCCGCATTAACCGGTAATGCCGGGCAAGCAACACTCGGCAAAGCCGTGGCCGGGGGCATGAATGAGATGAGTGAATGGTTCAAACAACGCTACAGCCAGACCTTCGATGCCATTTACGTTCCGCCCGGCGGGAAGCTAGTGGTGCATATCACCCAAAGTCTGGCGATTGATTATGAAACAACAGGTCGTAAGGTGCATTACGGTTTTAGTGAGCCAGTTCAACGTCATCATCAGGAAGCCTTAGATTAATGGAAACGATTTCTTCTCCATGGCTGTTTAGTGCCAGTCCGCCTTATTGTCTGCAAATCGATATAACGCCACAGGCTGAACCCACACCGGTTCAGCTTGACTGGCGACCCGGGCGTACCCAAGGCAGTCAATTGACTCTCGCCAGCGGCCATGAATGCCGACGGCTGAATGACGGGGATTTTACCGTTTTTCGTCTGAGCGAATTTCAGTGGCAATCAATGATTGCAGGTAACAGCGAGGTTGAACACTGGGAGCGCTTGCCGTTTACTTTATCGGAACTGGCGGTACACCCGGAATTTGCCACGTTTACCCTTATTAGTAGCACGGAGGCTCAGGGATGCGAAAAATAACCTACGCTATCGTGTTAGGTCTGACGGGGCTGATGGCAGGCTGTTCAACGTCGAAAGATACGTTACTGCCAGCCGGCGAACAGACGGTGCTGGCGATGTGGCAGGGAAACAAAGCGGGGCAGAGCGCAACAAAGGCCAGACAAACCCTGCGCCGCGCATTAACCCCGGTTGAACGCCACAGGGCGTCAGAAGAACCCAACCATTACAGCCGTTCGGCAGAGCATGAAATCAGCCAGCAGTTTCCCCGGCTCCCCAATCCCGATATGGTGATGTATGTCTACCCGCATCTGGTGGCGGGCAAGACTCCGATACCGGGCTACAGCACGGTATTCCCGTTTTATCAGCAGGTGCAGTATGCCCTGCCGGGTGAACGAACGGAGGCACGGTAATGGACAATCCCAACGCATTGCCTCGTCCCAGCACACTGAGTGAAACGGATGAAGCGGCGATTTACCGGGCGAATCCGTCTATTATCGACTACCTGCCCTGGGTGGAATATCTGGAAGACGGGCAGTGTTTATTGCTGGATGATGGTGTGTCCGTGGGGGCCGTCTATCAGATTGAACCGGTCGCCACCGAAGGGCGTCCAGCTGAACGGTTGATTGAAATCCGCGACCAACTGGAAGATGCCATTCAGGACAGTCTGGACGAGGACGATATGTCGCCATGGGTAGTGCAGTTTTTTTGTCAGGATGAAGATGATCCTGACAATTATCTCAATACCTTGCGGGGCTATGTGAAACCGTGGGCGCAGGGTACCGCCTTTACTGACGCTTTTCTGGCAGAATCAGCACGTCACCTGAACAGCATTGCCCAGCCTGACGGAATATTTCAGGATAGCTTAATTACCGGGCAACCGTGGCGAGGGCAGCAGCGCCAGACGCGCATGGTCGTCTACCGCTGGTTGCCTGCGCATAAATCGAAGGCTCACCCTCAAACGGTATCGTCGGTGGCAGCACTCAATCAGGTCTGTGAACGACTGGTTTCCTCACTGGCATCAGCCGGTATTGTGGCGACCCGGCAGGATGGCGGGCAGATCCACAGCTGGTTGCTGCGTCATTTTAATCCGGCCCCGGACTGGGGCATGGCCAAAGCCGATTTTTACCGGGCAGTGCGTTATGAATCCCCCACACAGCCGGATCTCCCGGTGAATAATGACTTTGCCGAAAGTCTATGGTTTACCCCGCCGGTGTCGGATCCCGATAACGGTGTCTGGTGGTTTGACGGCCTGCCGCATAAAGCAGTGCCGGTTGAGCGCCTGCGGCGTCCGCCGGAACCAGGCACGCTGACGGGGGAAGTGAAACGGGGAGACAATATCAATGCGCTGATGGATATGATGCCGGAAGGCACGGTGGTCACGCTGACCATTGTGGCGCAGGCACAGGATACACTGGAAGAGAGCTTCACCCGACTGGCAAAAAATGCCGTAGGGGAAAATACCGAATCGCTGCGCGTCCGGCAGGATGTACAGGCCGTGAAGGAATTACTGGGACGACGCCATAAACTGTACCGCAGTGCACTGACCTTTCTGGTGCGGGGGCAAGATTTGGGTAATCTGAATCATCGGGTACATCAGCTTTCTTCCACATTGTTGAGTGCAGGATTACAGCCTGTGCGGCCGGAGTTCAGTGTGTCCCCGCTGAATGCCTATTTACGCGCCCTACCGATGGGCTTTAACCCGCAGAAAGACAAAAAACACTGGTACAGTCGTTTGACGTGGGTCCAGCATCTGGCAGGACTTATGCCGGTCACCGGACGCTCAACCGGTACCGGGCATCCGGGCTTCAGTTTTTTTAATCGCGGCGGCGCGCCACTGACCTTTGATCCAATGAACAAACAGGATCGCACCCAGAACGCGCACTTATTGCTGTTTGGCCCGACCGGGGCAGGGAAATCCGCCACGTTGTGTGCTTCGCTGGTACAACTGATGGCGATCCACCGTCCGCGTCTGTTTATTGTCGAAGCGGGAAACAGTTTTGGACTGTTGGCAGACTATTACGCCAGTCTGGGGCTGACAGTAAATAAAATTGGTATCAAACCGGGTTGTGGCGTCAGTCTGGCCCTGTTTGCTGATGCGCATCAGTTACTGAAACTTAGTCCCAAACAATTGCGGATTAATGAAGCCGATATTCCGGAGACCGATGAAGCACAGGAAGACGGTGATGAACAGCGTGATATTCTGGGGGAGATGGAAATTGCCGCCCGGCTGATGATCACCGGCGGTGAGAAAAAAGAAGAAGAACGTCTGACCCGTTCAGATCGCGGGTTAATTCGTGAAGCGATTATGTTAGCCGCACAGACCAGCTATGAGGCAGGGCATCAGATGGTGGCCTCGGATTTACAAACTGCGCTGTATGCCATCGCCCGTAACCATCGACAGGATGAACATGGTCAGTCATTAATCACCGCACACCGTCGGGCACGAGCGGATGAAATGGCCGGGTCCATGTCGATGTTTACGCAGGGCTTTGAAGGAGAACTGTTCAACCAACCCGGCACCCCGTGGCCGGAAGTGGATGTGACGTTAATTGATTTGGGGACATTGGCACGTGAGAACTACTCGGCACAGATGGCACTGGCGATGGTGTCACTGATTAACACCGTCAATAACCTCGCCGAACGCGACCAGTATCAGGACAGGGAACTGCAACTGGTGATAGACGAAGGGCATATCACCACCACCAATCCGCTGTTGTCTCCCTATATGACTAAAGTCGTCAAGATGTGGCGTAAACTGGGGGCCTGGTTGTGGCTGGCGACGCAGAACCTGGCCGACTACCCGGATACCGCTGAAAAGATGCTGAATATGGCGGAATGGTGGCTGTGTCTGACCATGCCACCGGATGAGGTGGAACAAATCGCGCGTTTCAAGAAACTGACCGAAGAACAAAAAGCGGTGTTGCTCTCCGCCAGTAAATTACCTCGCTGTTACACCGAAGGCGTAGTGTTGGCGAAAAAGATTGAAGCGCTGTTCCGGGTCGTGCCGCCGAGTCTTTACTTGGCGCTAGGTATGACAGAAAAAGAAGAAAAAGCCGAACGGCGGGCATTAATGCGGGAACATCAGTGCAGTGAACTGGAGGCGGCGGTGTTGGTGGCAAGGAGAATGGATCTGGCGCGGGGGTTGAAACTGACATAAATATTCAGCCGTATTATCGGATATATTGACGGAGAAAAAATTCACCCTCTTACCTAAAAAATGAGATGAAAATAAGAATGAAAAATCATCAATCAAATCATAGAAAAAAGAAACTTTATCGTCGAGTCAATACAGCAACTCATTGTGTTTTTCATTCTCATGGTGGTGAATATCGATGGGAGCGCGCCAAACAAAAACGCATCCGGGAAGATATGCCGTATTTTCAGTCAATGAAAGGTAAGCCAAGGCATGGCTTAGATTACACGCCGCTCTTTATGTTTTTACTGAGTAAAGTGGGTGAGAAATGGGATGTAGTTCACAGTGAAGCCATTCAGCGACTGGACCGTCCAGAGCCTATATTTTTGATAGTTGCGTTACATGAGCATGAACAAAGAGATTATATCCGTTGTGGTGAATCAAGTTATTATAATGGGTTATTTGTCGATAACGCTGGTTTTTTGAGAACAGTTAATCCAAATCTGTCAGAAAATGATATACCTATCCTGTGCCAGTGCTGTACTCATACATTTAATGGGATCCCTATCCACCGATGACTTAGCAATTTACTCGGCAAAAAAAGAATGTAAGCACAGCCTGAGAAGCACTTTTTCGACATGTTACCGCTTTTATCATTAATGAAAAGGATAGTAATCCGTCAAAATAAGAATTGAACGATGCGAAGCGGGTGATTTCATATCTGAATACCCCGCAGCTTGCGGCGGGGATGTTTATTTTTTTCATCCAAGATGCGGGTTAACTTATCAAAATAACTGCTATCAATGCGGCTTCTATACTTAGCAAAATGGGTAATAGCAAGCCACCACTACGTATACGAGCAATAGTTAATAGTATTCCTAGAATAAAATTTTGAACAAAATTGCTGATATAAGGTTCTTCCATTGACACGCCTGCAAATATTGAGGCAGTTATAAAGGTGCCTATCCATAAAGTCCATGGGTATTCTGACTTGAAGGCGTTTAGTAGCATCCCACGAAAAATAATTTCGTTTATGACAGGGGGAAATAAAATAAATGACAGATAGATCCATAATGATGCTGAATCATACTCAGCGAGCATATGCTCCGATGGTGTAAAATAGAGAATACCAAACCCATAGAAAGTAAGACAAAGTAATATTGCGACTCCGATTGCCAGCCAAAAAGAAGAAAAATTTTTCAGATTCCCTAAAGGCAAATCAGCAATCCACCGACGATATGGCCATGTCAGGAAAAGTACAACCAAGGCCATTGTCAGCCACAAAACAAAAGCACGGTAGTACCAATATGTGTAACGCCAATACCAATCAAAAAAAGGCAGGCTATCTACACCATAGGCAATAGCGATTGCTATACATTCGACAATGATTGGACTTAATAGCAAAATGAAAAAACGTATTACTTGACGCCATGATAAATTCATACAACAGATATCCATTAAATAGATTTAATCTATAATTCATTAGGTTATGATTGCATCTTATTTTGATGTATAAATCAATTTCCTTCTCCCGAAAACTAATTAATTACTGACATCGATAAAATGTTTCTTCAGGCTATTCCGATATTTTGTCTGATGGGAAATGGTTTATGAGGAAATTGAATTTCTTGTTTTGTGTAGGATTGGTACTGCCGTTATCAGCCAGCGCAAAAATTGTCGTTTATACCGACAGCCAACACCCACCCATTAACCTTTCTTCTGAAACACCGGTCGTCTGGCTGGATGCCGCTGACCAACAGCAAAAGCAAATTTTTGCTCAGCTTTCTGCTGATCCACAGCAGGCCACAAAACAAGCGCAGGCAATACTCCAATCATCCCACTGGCATCAGCAGGAACAACAGCTCATCAAGGCTTACCGTGCCGTGGTGCAGGCTTGGCAATCAGGTGTAAAAAAGTATCCGGCCGTGGTCTTTGATGATAGGGAGGTGGTGTATGGCACCGCGGATGTGGCAAAAGCCCGCGCACTCAGGGAGCAACATCAACCATGAGTCTTCAACGTGTGACGTTTCCTGCACTCATCACCCTGATAGCGGCATTTTCCCCGGCGACACAGGCTTCCATCAATACGGCTCAGATTGTTGCTGGCAGTCTCTCACCCGCCTGCATTCAATGGCGGGTCAGCGGCATCTGTTACTGGCTGCTCTGTGGCCTGCACGGTTGTACGGTGAAAACTTCGGTGAAGGTGACCCATTATCTCCCCGAAGTGGTGGTGTCCACCTATCATGCTCCCGGCGATAATCCGTGGACAGAACTGGCACAGGTCAGTCAACTCTCCGGTGGCGTGGAAAATACCGTGACCGGGGCGTTATCCCACCTGAATGCCGGTGGAGGGAATCACAATGTCCAGATTGCCGGGCAACGGCGTACCAGTCTGCGTTTCAAATATGCCGATGCCATCGGGCATCCGGCAACTAATCTGATAGGCGGGCAAATTCCCGGCTATTCGTGTCGCAGTGCCGCCACCCCGCTGATGCCTTATTTTCTCAGTACGCTGGATTCGGTGGTGTGGCGCTCCGGGTTGCCGGAATCGTTCTACCCGGAAGCTCTGATACCCGGTCAGCGGGAGCTGGGCAGCCAGATGGCTGGCACTATGTGGGGCAATATTTACCCGCGCTCAGGGTTTGTCAATCAGACTGATGATGACAAGGCCTCGGCTGTGGTGGCGCAACGGGTCGCAGATATCATTACCCGTGTCGGGCAACCTCATGTTTATCAGACATTAAAAGGCACCCGCACTGACGGTTACTGGCCACCTGAATCGGTCACCGAAAACACCGGCATCAAAAATCATCAATGGCAGCGGTTATCACCGACGTTAAGTCAGTCCTGCGCCGTGTTTCCGGACGGGGAGCACACGGCGGCAATCAATGGCAATCAGGCGTATGCCCTGTGGCAGCCTTACAGTTGTTGCCAGCGGCGCGGACAGCGTTTTCTCAGCAGTACGGATATCTGAACAAGGGATGAATGATAATGAAAAAAAACGCGTTATGGCTGATAGCCGGTGGACTGGCCATCACTTCGGCACAGGTCGATGCCACCGGGCTGTCCCTGACCTTACCGCAGGTGAACCGCAGTGCACTGGGCTATGGGGCAGACGCCAGCGGTGCGGTGTCCGATACGTTGTTCTATACCTTAGGGGGAGGTTCGGTGATTTCTGAACCGGCCAGTCGCAGTGGTTCCACCACTCTCGGTGGATTAGAGCTGGGCTGGCGCTCGGATTTGATGTGCGGTAATTTCGACCTGAAAGCGACCGTCAGCAATCAGTTGAACGGGATTACGGCCGGATTCAAGAACCTGATGGGTGATGTGATTCAGGGCGCGACTGGGGCCGTGGCCAGCCTGCCGGCGATGATTATCCAACGCGCCAATCCGGGATTGTACGACATGCTGACCAACGGGGTCTTGCAGGCCAATGTGGCATTCGATAAAGCCCAGTTCAACTGTCAGGCGATGGCCAATAAGATGATGGATTTTGCGCAGAATAATAAATGGACTCAGTCAGCAGCCTTGCAGGAGTATAAAAGTCTGGTTAACGGCGGCGATGGTGATGCGGTGCGTGTCAATAACGCCGGCAGCAAAGCCACCGGTGCCGGCGGGCATCCGTGGGTTGGCGGGCAACGGCAGGGGGGCAAGGGACAAAATGCCATTCGTCCGACCCGGGATTTAGCCAGTGCCGGTTTTAATATGATGAACCAGTTGCCGGTGCTGAGCCAGTCGTCGGTCAGCAACCTGAAATGTGAGGGTAGTGCCTGCCGTAAATTCAGCAATGCCCGTGAGGCAGCCGAAGCGGTGGTCAGCGTGCTGGGCGACCGGGTCATCCGCACCTGTGCTCAGGCGGCAGACTGCACCAGCGGTGGAGAGAAACACCAGCCGGGCACCACCGTTGCGGGCACGGGCTTTGCTCCGATGCTGGAAGCCCATACCCAAACCAATACGGAACAACTGGTGAAGTTGGTCAGTGGCACGGAAAAACCGACGATGGTCAATCTGGCGAAACTGAAAACCGGCAGTCTGACGGTGACCAAAGGCGTCATTCAGGCATTGCAGCGTGACCCGGACAAAGCTGCCCTGACGGGCCGTTTAGCGGGGGAGCTGGCGATGGCGGAAACCGTAGAAACAGCGTTACTGATGCGGCGGATGCTTATCACCGGCATGTCTGAACCCAATGCGGCGGCACAGTCAGAAGCGCTGGCCGAAGGGGAACGCCGGATTGCCTCGCTGGACCGGGAAATCAATGCGCTGAAGAATGAAATGCAGCTGAAACAGGCCCTGTTCCGTAATGCCATCCTGACCATTATTGAGCGGGACACCCAGCGCATCAATATGCATCCGCAAAAACAGGTGCCGGACAACACCGATGCGCGTTTTTATCAGCTGGAAGTACCCAAACGTGAGCGCAGGTAAGGCGAATGATAGCAGAGAAGCATTCAGTATTCAGAAAAGGTGCGGTGTTATCACTGGTTATCGCTGTGGTGATGGTCATTACTGTAGCGGCAGGCTGGGTCGGGCTGCATCAGGCAGAAAAACTTAATCGCATTCACCACTGGGTGACCGAAACCGGGGGAGTCTGGTTAGTCTGGCGGTTAGGCCTGTATGCGGTACTGGGTTGGGGCGGTCAGAAAACCTGGCAAAGGGTAAAACATCTGCCGGCATACCGCGCCGCGTTGATGCGGATGATGGTGGTCAGCCTGCTGTTTATCCTGTTGGGTGAGTATGCCCTGTCAGGCAATACCGGAGGCACACGATGACGGCCAACAGCTATCTGGAATATTTTCTGACACTACTTGGCTGGGTCATCAACAATGGCCTGTGGCACATCCTGATTGCGACCGGACTGTTTACGCTGCCGTTAGTGGTAAAAGTGATTGCTGTCTGGCTGAAAGTCAGAGAATATGGCGAAGAAGACGGTCAGGCCGGGTTACAGTCGCTGGCCCGGATTGAAAACACCCTGTATGGCGCGTTCTTCGTGATGGTGGTGTGTTGTGTGCCGCTGGTCAATGTCAGCCTGACCACCCTTCAGTACGATACTTCCCGTGCCAAAAGCTGTGGCACCTGGACACCGACAGCGCCGGATAACAGTGGCTATGCGCCGGTGATATCCAGCCTGAATAATCAGACCGCGGCTGTGCCGCTCTGGTGGGCGGTGGTGCACCGGTTATCCAAGGGACTGACACAGGCGGCGGTGGCGTCCATTCCCTGTCGGCCGGATCTGCGGCAACTGCGCTTTGACGTGCAGCACACCCGCATCAGCAACCCGGCACTGGCGGCGGAATTGCAGGATTTTACCCACGATTGCTATGCTTTAGCGCTTTATCAATGGAAACAACGCGATCGGGAACACACCACCGATCCGATTATCCTGAATGATATCGGCTGGCTGGGTAGCCGGACGTTTTTAGCCGGGGATTACCGGACGCTGCAATCCCGCCTCCCCCGGGCGGATTTTCCGTGGCAGGAGAGCCGGGATAACGGGCGGCCGTATACCGGGCCGAATGGTTATCCGACGTGTCAGGCCTGGTGGTCAGCCGCTCAAACCGGTCTGAAAGACCGGGTACTGGCGCAGGCCGATCCGGGGGTGTGGTTGCGCCTGTCAGCGACCCTGAAAATACTGGGTAAAAACACGTCGGCTTATCAGGAAGCGGTGATCCGCCGTCTGGTCAGCCCGGTGAATCTGACGATTTCTCAGGAGGGCTATGTCTACGCAGGCTATGGAGGCAATGCCGATCCCACCTTGTTGGATGGCGCTAATCGAATCGGCACTTCCGCAGGGGCTTTATTGGGTGGATTACTCAGTATGCCGATGTTCGATGCGGTACGTCAGGCACTGCCGATGATGCAGGCAGTGATTTTGATGGCCTTGTATATCTTAATCCCGTTGATATTGTTGTTTGCGGCCTATGAATTTAAGACCATCTTTACGCTGACGTTTGTGATTTTCGCACTGAATTTCCTGACGTTCTGGTGGGAACTGGCGCGCTGGCTGGACAGCCATTTACTGGAAGCGCTGTACGGCTCAGACACTCACAGCCTGTTTAATCTGGCGGGTATTCAGAACACCTCGGATGATTTAATCATGGGGCTGGTGATGGGGACGCTGTTTATTGTCCTGCCAATGGTTTGGCTGGGGGCATTAGCGTGGGCCGGGGTGCGGATGGGCGATGTAGCTGGCATGATGAGTCAGGGCGTGGGGCAGGTCAGGCAGTCTGCCGGCATGTTCGGGCAGATGGTGATGCAGAAGATGATGTCCAAAGGAAAGTAATCAGATTCACTCTTTAAAACTTAAGGGACAGGATGCTGTTCCTTAAGTTGAGTCTGAATTTTATATTTTCCTTTTTTTAATCTATTGATAATTATTTCGATAATTTAAAGAAGTTATGTTGACGCGTTAATGTTTTAATGCATACTCTTCTCCATTTGGATTTTATATTCACATAAATACCCAACACTGATGACCTGCATCACAAAGCAGTAAATTATTGAAGGCCATTTCAGTCAATATGGCTTATATATGAATTGCTATAATATCATGTTTATATCGATATCCTCTTTAGGGTAGTAGACGATAATTTAAGATAGAAGCCTCACGGGTTGCAACCCGTGAGGCTTCGCTACTTATTATCATGTCAATAAATAGTGTGTAAAAGTAGTTATTGGAAAATCTTCATGGGATTAGATGTCTTATTTAAATAATTAAATAAAATTTCAGGTGGTTCCCATATTCTGTGTGTCTTGAGGAATAGGTGTTTTCATTATTTTTAATGTATCACAATAAGAAAAATTGATTTGGCTGATTTTATTTAAATGTGCAGGTTAGTTATTTCGTTATTGAATTAATAATGAAAATAGTTAGATTAGAACGCATTTAATGGGCTAAAAAATGGATTAAAAAAAAGTGACGAACGATATAAATGAAAAGGGTAAGAGCAAGAAAAATAAAAAACATACTGACTATTTTATCCCTTACAGAACGACGTATGATTTACGTTTAAGTAAAAGGGAGCCTAATTTAATCAACATACTGAGACAGGTTCAAGGCTATGAATATGGATTTTTTACCGTGTTGGGTGTCCGTCCTTGGTCTCAGCGGAGTGGTGGGAAAAATAATTCCATCTATGTCGTCAGATGCCGGTGTGGTAAATATGCGGTCAGAACATTAAAAGCTATAAGAAATCCGAATAATGTTAATGACATGTGTGTGCATTGCCAGCACCTGTTTAATCGAAGGCGTAAAGAAATCTTTCACACGACAGGAGACGATGTGGATTTGTCAGAACTAACCGGAATTAAATGTAAAATTCCTTTGGAAATAAAAGAATAAGAAAACAGCGTTGTGCTTCGGGATTGAGTTTGAAGAATACATCTTATTCTATGTGAGATCTTCCTGTTTCCATAGCAGTAGATCATTGGAAATTAAATAGCTTTTTTAGGGGAAAGATTGACAATGAGCGGGAGAATAACTCTCCAATTTGATAAGAGGATTAATATGGCTTCCCGCTATGCCTGAAACATACGGTACCATTATGTTTAGCGAAAATATCAATAACATAGTTTCATTACGGTAAAAAATAAACCAGAAGAGCGCGGGGATCTTCTGGCCAATTTTTAAAAACTACTAAATTCTATCTTCTTGGAGGGGAAACTATCAGGAAATGACGTGCATTTGATTTTTTTTGATAAAATACCCTCTAAAAAATCAGAGAAATTTTCTTTTCTATATTCAACTTCTGGTGCCCTTGCTGCAATAATTGCTACATTCCATGAATCACTATTAACTGATGATGCGACCCAAAAAATATAATCACCATTATCAGTAACACCTATAGGAAGTAGCCCATTAGGATCAGGATAAAGAATAAAAGGATAATAATCTGGATAAGAATCAACAAGAGATTGAAAATCTTCTATAATCCATTCCTTCTGCCTGAAAAAATTCAAATCATCATCTTCGCTAAACGGGTTAAATATAGTGATAAAATCAGCAATTTTTCCAGTGCCATATTGCGTTATAAAATCAATATAATCTTTAGGGAAAGAGTGCTGATCATCTATCAATGTCCAATTTTCATTCTGGCCATTCTCATTTGGATGCTCAGGCAGGGGCAATATACTATTTAAATTTTTCATACTCATTACCTACATTCCTGGGGGTTAAGAATAGTTACATATTCATAGAAGCCACCTGAACCTTCAGCTTTTATTGTGATACTTGCTGGAATTCTGAAAGGTCCTTTATAAATAGGAATGGAATTCATTTCAACAATTTCTCCTCGTTCTAAGGCTTTCCTTATGTTTCCTTCTATTTCACTCATGCTTGATGCTGATCCCTGACAGCAATGCCTCGCAATATGAAGCACTGAATAGCTTTTCAAAATGATAGGAGTATTCCTTACCCTGCGTGTCACGCGGGGTAAGGAACACCGCATGCTGATATTCTCACTATTATGAAAAGGTATATAGTACCAACAAGACCAACTCAGTGACATTAACCTGTAGGGAACGGATTGATTGGAGAATATATAGTAGGAGAGCAGGGATTGAACGGTTATTTGCCACGGTAGGCACAAAACACAAAAAAAGAGCCGGAATATCATGGAGATTATTCCGGCTTTATCTATTTAATTAAATATCATCTAAATTACTTTCGTCAAAATACCATATTAAAAAATCGTTAAATGAACTCCAGCGTGGATTTATTTTGCCTTCTATAAAAGAGTCATACTCAGACAGATTAAAATCATAAACTGAGTTATTTTTCTTATTAAATAAATACATACCTTCACTTTCATCTGATGTTAAAGGAATATAATCATCAGATAATTCATACCTATCTTTTATATAATCAAATTGTTCTTTTATATCATCGATATCTAATAGATCCGCTATAGGTTTGGGACTGATTAGATCACAATATATTTCCTGATAAAAGGATGAGAACTCTGATGACAGATCTATACCCAAAGCGCGTATGGCATCAACGCAACTAGCGTTATCTTCTCTCAATATATACCAGTCTTTGGATTTGATATAATCACTTACTTTTTTTGGTATCACGATCCGCCTCCACATTTAGTATTTCTACGAGCTAACTCTTGTTTCGCCCTATCTTCCCAATATTGCTTTCTATCAGCATCGAATGCTTTTCTATCTACTGGGTAATCTGGATGTTGTTTATTTCCATAAGGGTGTAGTGCTTCTTTCCCTTTGCCCTTACGCGCTCTGTGTGTGACATTACTAATTTCAAATAAAGATCCTCTGGCATCTTGACGTGAATGATGTAGGTTTATCTGAGCAGGTCGACCATTCTTGATTATATACGGAGTCCCCCCTTCTGATGCACGTTGTAAGTTAGTTTTTCCTTTAACTTTTAGATCCCAATCAATATCTTGCTGATAAATCTTATATGTCTGGCCAGTTCCCTTATTTGCCGCCGAAGTCCAGGTAACTTGTTCTGTAAAAAACTGATTTAATCCAAATGGATCTACCCAACCTACCGGATTATGTACATAAGAATACGGATTAAAACCACCTTCAAGGTTCAGGGGGTCATAGGGAAGGTTCCGGTGCGGTTATACGGTTTTAAGCGATTTTTTCCTTGACTATCAGCTTGTTAAAGAACCGTTTTTACCCGTTCCGCCCATTCCCGCGAACCTAAAATGCCGAAGTGCACTTTTGGCCTGTTTTTACGCTTGCTCCGATGTGCAGTATAGCGCCCTTTTTCCCCTGTGATGGGCTGAACAGCCTGATTTTGTGCGATTTTTCACGGCAACGGGCGAACGTCGCCCAACTTGCTTGAGCGGCGGGCGCACGTTCTGCGGGTGCGGGCGGCACAGAGCCTGCCAGCGGCGCCCTGCGACGCTCTGGTGCACGGTTGCTTTGGGCTTTGCCACGGTTTTGCATGACCGCTTTATTCAAGGGAAGCCCCCTCTGGGGGCTGCACGGGGCGGCGATGGCGAGCACGGCAACGAGCGAGGAGCGCCGCGACTGCGAGCCGCGCGCAGCCAGTGCAGCGGGGTCGGGGCGGGGGAGGTAAAACCGCGGAGGCCGCAGGCCGACCTGCCTACAGCGTTGTTGGGTGGATGAGAACACGGCAACTAAAGCAGAAGCCGATCCGATGCCGGACGCTGGCATGGTGTTCCGGTTCGGCGCGGTGTTTGCCAAGCTGGTGCTCAGACGCTGACAGCAGAAGGCGCAGCCTTGTGCGTCACACCCGGCGATGCCGACCAGCGGGGGCGCAGACATAATGTATATTATACGCTGCGAACCGCTCTCTGATACTTCTGGCTGGCTGCGGGGCTGCCCGGTGAGTGGCGTATAATTCCCTCACATTATGTTGAGTGGGCTTTGGGCGGCCTGCACGGTCTGAACGGGGGCATCGTGGCTCAGGCCGGCCATTGCCCACGTACCCCCGCAGACACTGAAGCTGACGGGCAGTCCGGCCACGGTCTGCCCCTGCACTGAACCCAGCAGACTCAACGGGGTAGATCGGGCTGTCCGGTACGCTGTGGTTTCGGGTCTGTGTCGGGTTCTCCGCTGGCACCGCCTGAGCTACTCTTTGGCGGTTCGGTATGACTGTCTGCTTCCGACTGGGTTTGGGTGTTACGCTCGGCCGGATGGGTCTGGCTGTGAACCTGCTTGAGCTGTTTGATGGCAACCCGCGTATAGACCTGGGTCGTGTTGAGCTTCTCATGTCCCAGCATCGCCTGGATATGGCGGATATCGACACCGTTGTCCAGCATCTGCGTCGCCATTGAATGCCGGAACAGGTGGCAGGCGCCCGGCTTGTCCAGTCGGGCCTGCTGCCGGATGGCTTTGCCCGCGATGTGCGTCAGGTGCCCCGGACTGAGCGGCCTGCCCTTCTGCGAGATAAACAGGTAGCCACTGTCATACACCTCAGCCAGCTGTGGCCGGCCCTGCACCAGATAACGTTTCAGCCAGCTGTGGCCGGCCCTGCACCAGATAACGTTTCAGCCAGCTTAACGCTCGTTCACCGATGGGCACCACCCGGTCTTTGTGGCCTTTGCCCTGATTGATGACCACCGCCCCGCGTTCGACGTCAATATCCCCCCGCCGGAGCTGGCGCAGCTCCATACGCCGGATGCCACTGCTCCAGAGGATTTCCAGCATCACCCGGTTGCGCTGCCCCAAGAGACTCGGGTCGTTAAGACTGTCCAGCACCTGCGCGGTTTCACGTTCACTCATAATCTGGGCGGGCAACCGTTTCTCTTCTTTTGGCAACACCATCTGCTCGGCCGGGTTGTAGAGGATGTGGTGGCGTTGCAGCAGCCAGCGGAACCACAACCGCAGTGTGCCCAGGCGTTCACGCTGGCCGTTGTTGCTATAAGGTTGGCCGTCGGCCTTGCGGTAGGCCCGCAGATAGCGTTGCCAGCTTTCCAGCAACCCCAGCGTGACCTGTGCCGGATACTGTACGGTGCGCTGCTCACACCAGTCGACGAACGGTAACAGTCGTTCCCGGTAGCTTTCCCGTGTGCGCGGGGTTTTTCCCTGCGCGGCCTGTGTATCCAGGTACGCTTCCAGTTGCTGGCGCAGGGTGGCGAACAGAGGGGTATGTGGGCTTGTCATCGGATTTTCCTTATTTTTCGTTGTGTGAGTAGAGGGAGGGCAGTACGGTATGAGATTGTTTATTGATGTTGCCGGAACAGTGATTTTGGGACTGCCCCGACCGATTAGCATTGAAGCCTTGTTGCATCAGCCTTTGCGGTGATATTGGCAACCCGACCCACTACCGATCAGAGGCCGACCTGCGGGCGACCGATAACCACCTGACCCCGACCGGACAGTATCGTACCGACCATTCAGGGCACGATCAGGCCGCACAGATGCGAAGCATCACCGTCTGCCCCGTCGAACAGCAGTTCATAGACGAACGTCAGGCCGTGACGGTGCAACAGCAGGTATTCCATTTCGACCAGTCGTGAGAGATGCACCTTGAGCTGGGTATCACCCCACTGCACTGTATCCCGTAACTGCTTGCGGGTAAACAACATTTCATGGCGGAGCTGGCCGCTGTTTCTGACCCACGCCTGTATCTGCAGCAACAACCTGCGGGTCTGCGGCGGCATCTCATCGAGCGTCCGGCCTAAGATTTCATGCGCTAACTGATTGGCGAGCCGGATATCGTCTTTGCTGACTTCGATATATTCAAGCCGCTTGCCACGATGCTCAGCGGTCTTGATCTCCCGCTGATACTGGTGCAACAACGCGATACTCTGGATCAACGTCAGGTATTTCATATGGTCACGGCGGGTACGGGTTTTGTCTGACATAAAGGTCAGCTGGCTGGCATAGGGATTGACCACATTCAGCGGTTTCAGCAGCCGCTGGGCATTCTGGTGCAGTGCGGTGAGATAGTCCCGCTCGTTTTCAGCCAGCAGGCCTTCGAGTGTCTGTTTCTGGCGCTGCAACGCATGGATAGCTTCGGTCTGTTCGCGGGATTCATTGACCGTCAGCACCAGACAACGGTTCAGCAGTTCTTCATCCACATCAATGGCGGTGGTGGTGAGCATCAGCATCACCGGGCCTTTCACGGTGTAGCTTTTGGTGACGAGGTTTCCGGTCGCTTCATCCTTGCCCGTGCTCGCCATCGTCAGCTCGCCATCACTTTGCAACAGCTTCAGCGCATAGGCGGCCTGCCGTACCCCTTCTTCTTCGGCGATAGCTAATATCTTGTGCTGGAGATTAGTTTCACCGAGATAGAACAGGCTTTGCCCGGTCATAGCGCTGTACTGGATGCGCTCTTCCTCCGGGATCAGGTTCAGTACCGCCTCCATCAGCGAGGATTTCCCGGCGGCGCTGCTGCTCTGGATCAGCACGGCTAACGGTTTGGGTAACTTTCGGCTCACCGCCGCCAGATAGCCCGCAAGCAGATTGGTGGATTCACCAACCACGCCACAGGCGGCTAAGTCAGCGGTAATACGTGCCGTCAGGTAGGGATCTTGCAGTAACGCCAGTGCCGCTTCCCGTTCAGCGATCCCCATCGCCGGTACGCGGGGTTCGGTGCCTGAGGTGGGTTGCTGTTGCCCCTGTTCGACGGCCAGCAACACCTGCCCCAGCGAACGCCGCAACTCAGCCTCTCCCAGCCCCAGTTCGGTGGCGGCCAGTCTGGCATAGCTGTTTCGGCTGCGGGCACTCATCAGGTCAACCCCGTCGGCGAACAGGACGCCGCTTTGTGTGTCCAGCACCTGCGCATTGAGTTTCATCGTGGCAGCGCCTGCTTTGACTGCGCCCATGCCCCGTAAGCACCATTGGAGTGTGCCGATCGAGATAAGCAGCTCGCCATGCTCACCGGATTCACACACCACATTCGGCGTCACGCCGGGCGCGGGTTCAGCCGCTAAAGAGGAAGCGGGTTCTGGCGCGGTGTCCGGCTTAGGTGTCTGGCGCTCAAGTGCCACCATATCCGCGGCATCCTGCATCGGCACGGCACTCTCAATCAGCAGGGCAAAGGCCGATTCGGGTTCCGCCATCTGGCACAGGCAGGCATTGGCATCCATTCCCGGTGGGAACACCACGCGCAAGGGCGTGATCCCTTTAGCAACCAGTGCTGCCGCCAGTTTCACGGCCGCATCATTGCCCGCCGTATCACTATCAAAGGCAATCAGGATTTGCCTGATACCGTGCTGTTTAAAGATCTGCCAGTGGTCAGCGGTGACGCCGTTCACCCCATAGGCGGCGGTGACATTGCGATGACCAGCGACCCAGAACGACATCGCATCAATCAGCGATTCGCACAGGATCAGCGTTTTGGATGCCCCCAGCGCGGCGGCATTCCAGACCCCTTGATGTGCGCCCGGCAGGTACAGATGGCGGATAATGGACTGGCGCTGATCGCCGCCGATTTTACGCCCGTACAGCCCGTGCACCTGCCCCTCAGCGCTGATAACAGGGATAACCAGCGATCCGCGCAGATGCTCGCGCCCGTTCTCCCGCAATACCCCGGCTGCCTGCAAGCGGGCGCGGATCTCCGCCCCGGCTTTGATCTTCTTCGGCGGCAGACGGTAGCCCAGCGTGCGGTTGGCAAAGCCCAGTTTAAACTGCGCCACTAATTCAGGATGGTTGAGCCGCCGTTTCGCCAGATAGGCCTGCGCTTCCGGGGCATTCAAAAGTGTATGGTGATAAAACGCAACCACCCGTGACAGCAACACCTGCTGCCCGATGGCATCACTGGTCAGCTCTTCCGGCTGCACCAGCGGCTCGACCGCCGGATTGTGCCCCAGCACGGCACGCAGGCGCTCCACGGCATGGCGCAGGCTCAGGCCCTCGGTTTGCATGACCCAGTCCAGCACCGACCCGCCCGCATCACAGCCAAAACAGTGGTAGAGATTTTTCGCTGGGGTAATGACCATCGAGGGCGTTTTCTCCTCATGGAACGGGCACAGCACGGTCATGTCTTTGCCGCGTTTAAAAAGTTGCCGCCCCTGCTGCTTAATGATGGCAACTAAGGAGACGGCGGCTTTCAGGTGCTGTAATTCTGCGTCGGGGATGCGAGCCATAATTTCGTTCCTTCAAAAAACCTGTCAATACGCATTATTGGTTTATTGTTACATGCATATATGGTATATTGCAAGCACCACTTACGGAACTGGGGGTTAAAGTGCTGTCATTATTTTCTTTTCGGTTAATGACTATGGACTTTGGTAAACGACTGGCAACGCTACGTAAGGATCGTAAACTAACACAGGCGGCTTTGGCTGAGAAAGTGGGATGCCATATCACAATGGTACGCCGCTATGAATCAGGTGAAGTACAGCCTACGCTGGATGTGATACGTAAGCTGTCCCGTGCTCTTTCTGTGAGAGCAGATACGCTGATTTTTGATGAAGGTGAACGAGGACCGGATGAAGAACTGCTTTTACAGTTTGAAGCGGTTAGCCAATTTTCCCCTGAAGAGAAGGAAGTGGCGCGGGTTCTTCTGGAGTCATTGATTTTAAAGCATGACGCCAACCGATTCAGTCGGAGTAAATAGAACTGGCAACTAAGTAGAGAGAATGTTTTTAACGCGGTTCGGCCGTGTAGGAGCACGACCTAGCCGCTAACCACAAGCAACTATAGGAGTAGTTACTATGGCTAAGGCGCATTCTAAGCAAAACCGTGCAGTAAATAAAGCCGTAAAAACAGAACGTTATTACACCGTGGGATACGTACCGCAAAACGGCAGGCCGAACCCCAGACCCGCGATAAATTTAACGGGAAGATGGCTTAAACAGGCCGGATTCGATATTGGCGGCACACTCACCGTCAAGATTATGGAGGGCTGTCTGGTGCTGATCCCCGACAGTGACGAGACTAACAGCCTCAAACAGCAATACCAGCGCCAGCGAGAGCAAATCAGCGAAATTAAGCTGAAAATGCGGGAGCTGCTTGGCGACTACACAAGCCGCTAAGGGCTGGGAGTGAGCCGCTCTTAAAAAAATAAAGCCGGAAGATCATGGGGATCTTTCCGGCTTTTCCAACTCAGAAAAGATTATCTTGGATAAAAGAAATAACCTCCTCTTTACTTAATTCAAACTCAGGACCGGCATCCATTCCTTTCAAATAATCCACGACATATCTCAGTTTTTCATCGTCTATATCGTAATCAAGGTAAAATTCATATGCATATCTGGCAATATTGGAAGGTGTATAATTCTCTTGCAATATTCTATTTAGACCATTTATGAATATATGGGTTAATTCCTCCATCAGATACCCCCCTGTTTACAGTTAATAGCTTTTCCTGTATCAGTTGCCAAACCTGCATCTATATCTGCTTTGGTTGGAGGATAATGAGGTAAATTAAGGACTTGACCATTCTGCATCTTAGGATGCACACGATTAACTTTACCCTCATGGTTATAAGTTTCTTCCCATGATCTCACACGACCTGTGGCTGGATCCCACTCTGTAACATGAGAACGTCCACGTGTTGGCCCTGGATTTCTAGCTAATGCTTCTTTGTCGTAATAACGTATTCGACCATCAGGTAAGTGACGAATATTTACAGCAGTTCCTTGAGCTTTTTCCAGTGCTCTAATCTTTCGTTGTAATAATTTGGCATTATGTGCACTCGTTAACCCAAAAGGATCAACCCAAGACAGCGGATTATGCACATACGAATACGGATTCACCCCGCCCAGCAGCCCGATGGGGTCAGGGCTGATGTACTGCCCGGTCTCCGGCGAGTAATACCGGAACCGATTATAGTATAATCCGCTTTCCTCATCCTCGTACTGCCCCATAAAACGCAGGTTGCAGTTAACATGATAATCTGCATCATTGGACGCAATCACCTGAGAATGATCTGCCTGCCCCCAGGTTCTCAGCCGCTGCGCCAAGATAAGCTGGCCGGCCTCGTTGAGCATCTCGCGCGGCGTCCCCTGATGGTCACTCACCACATAGTGCAGCTTGCCTCGCTCAAAACGTGCTGACGGTGTGAGTGCGCCCGGTTCGTAGAGCCAGCGGACACGCTGATTTTCCACCGGTGTGCCATCCGCATAAAGCGGGGTTTCCTCAATGAGCTGGTCGCCGCTCCACAAATAATCATAGCCCAAAATGGCATCGGGTTTCACTGTTAAATCCGGTTTACCGTCTAGCCAGCGCTGTAAATTGGCGGTGGCCAGTTTACCATCATATACTTTCAGCTTGCGGATACGCCTCCCAAACGCATCGTATTGATAGTGCCATCGTGAGCCGTCCGGGGTTTCACATTGCGTCAGTTGATTCAGCACATCCCAGCGATAGCGCCAGATTTGTGGGCGGAAACCGTCACGCTGCTCGGTTTTTTCAATAAGTCGCCCGCTGGTGTCGTAACGATAACGGATATTGCCGTACTGCACCACCCGCCCCGCTTTCTGGCGTTGCGTGATTTGTGTGATTGCACCATGCGCATCTGTCGGAATATGCTGGTTTAAGTTGCCATTGGCATCATAACTGAACTGCTCTTCATACGGGCGTGCCCCCTGATACAGGGTCTGTGTTATCTGACCGTTAGTATTGTAACGGTAACGCGTCTGTCCCCAGCGGCCATCATCAATCACCCGGATGTTATACGCCCGGTCATATTGCCAACTACGGTTGACTGCCGTGGCTTGTGGGGGGAAGTGAGGATCGTTTTGTTGCAGGGTTTCCCGGAAC
This sequence comes from Xenorhabdus budapestensis, assembly GCF_017743015.1. Classification (NCBI taxonomy): domain Bacteria; kingdom Pseudomonadati; phylum Pseudomonadota; class Gammaproteobacteria; order Enterobacterales; family Morganellaceae; genus Xenorhabdus; species Xenorhabdus budapestensis. Next base: position 3,311,966 of record NZ_CP072455.1, on the reverse strand, counting down.
AGGGGAGTTGACCTGCCTGCTGACTGATGAGACAGCAAACCCGTTGCGGTATAGCGGCTGGCCAGGATAAAGCCGTGGGCGCTTTCCCGCACCGTTTCCTGTCCCAGTGGGTCATACTGTAAAGACAGCGGGCTGTGTTGGTTAAACTGGAAACGGTCTAACCAGCCCATCCGGTTATAACCCAAATGCAGTGTATCTTTGCCCACTGTTTCTGCGACAGGCAGGTCGTTGAGGTCATCCCATTCATGCGAGATTTCACGCCCGTTCAGACGCTCACTTATCAGATGCCCGGCCTCATCATAATCAAATTCCACCACTGCATCCGCGGAGACGGCCCGGATCATCCTGCCTTTGGGGTCGTAGGTATAGGCAGTCTCGGCCTGCAAGGTATATTCCAGTTTTCCGGCCTGCCAGTATTCCTGCCGCAAAATCTGGTCGTTAGCATTATAACAAACCCGGATCAACTGGCCGTTGGGATACCGTGTCAGGATTCGGCGCCCTGCCCGATCATAGGTATAGTCGATCGTACGTCCTGTAAAATCGGTTTCACGGATAATTTGCCCGGCTAAATCCCGCTCATAGCGATACGTTTCACCGGTGGCCATCGTCACGCAGTTCAGGCGAATTAAGCGATCATAACCAAAATGCAGAACCGTCCCATCCGGGCGGGTGAGCTGAGTCAGCAGGTCAAAGGCGCCATAGCTATAACGGGTGCTATTACCCTCGCCATCGGTAACCGCCGTGACCCGGCGTTCATTGTCATAGCTGATGTGCTGTTTTACCCCATCCGGCAATTCAATTTCCGTGACGCTGCTTTCCGGGCTGGCATGGAATGCACAGTGCTGATAACGGGTTTGCTGACCCAGCGCATCGGTTATACCACGCAATCGCCCCAGTCCATCCTGTTCATAGCGGGTGGTATAACCATTGGGCGCCAGAACACCATGAAGCCGGTGTTGTTCATATTCATAACGCCATTGGGTGCCATCCGGCAGTACCCGTCTGAGGATTTCGCCATGCTGGTTGTAACGGTACTCTTCCAATCGACCTTGCGGGTCGGTCACCGCATCCAGTGCGCCCTGGTCGCTGTAGTGAAAAAGCCACGTTTTGCTATCCGGCAGTTTGGCCTGCAACAGTTGACCGTATTCATCATAATCGTAGACAAATACCTCACCGGAAGGTCGTGTCAGTTGGGTCAGTTCACCGTAGGGCGTATATTCAAACTGCGTTTTTCTGCCCAGAGGATCGGTTTCAGAGAGTAGATGGCTCAGATCCCATTCCAGTAGAGTTTCCCGCCCCAGAGGATCAACTTTGCGGGTGATCTGGCCGTCCTCATTGTACCAATAGCGGGTACAGCCGCCTTCTGCATCCAGATAGGTCGTGACCTGGTTGACATCATCATATAAAAAACGATCCTGCCAGTAGCCTTGTGGCGTGCTGACCGAGACTACCCGCCCCCGGTTATCATACTCCATCGACACATCTGTTGAATCCGTGTCATGCCAGCGGGTCATATAGCCACGGGGATCGTATTCGTGCCAGAGGTGACTGAACTGAAACGAATGGCATTCTGACAGATAATCTTGTGCGTTGTACTGACAGGTGACCAGCGTCTGGCGCAGTTCTTCAGTCAGGTACGCGATAGAAGCCAAGCGGTTTTGGTCGTAGTCCAGTAATAAGCGATAACCATCGGAATGGATAACCTGTGACAGCCGGTATTGTTGCTCTCCAAAGGGATCATCATAATGGAAAGTGATTTGGTTATTGTGACGGTCACGGATCGCAGACAATAAACGTTTATCGCCTGCCGACTGTTCAAAACTCAGCGTTAATTGCGTCTGACGATCAAACAGGTGCAACCCACCTGTTAACGTGCCAAACAAAAGATAATGCCCGGCATGCAGGTTAACCGAAAACACGTTTTCATCCGGCGTATGGAAGGTGTAGACAACACCATCTGCATCGGTAAAATGCGTCACTTCCCCCGCTCGCCTCAACTGCTGCGACCAGTCATCAGACCACTTAGGACCGAACAGGCCGGCAAAATTTTCGGTTGAACGGTAAGTACGGGTCAGTGACAGCGGCAAGGTGCCCGGCAGGGAGAGCATCGGCCACTGTTGCAGAAAATCCCCGGTTGCCATGTCGACCGGATCACTACAACAATCATCTTTTTTGGGGTTTTTACTTTGTTTTTGCGCCGATTCTCTCGGTTTCTTAGAATTCGCTCCGCTTTTTTTATTGTGCGGCAACGGCAGCAATCCGGCAATCACCACCAGCCACTGCAACCACTTGTTGTCCTCCTGCAAAATAGGAAGAGCCTCTCCTGTTTCCTGAGTGATAGCAATCGATCCCGCCGCACTGTTGATATTGGCGTCACAGGTCGTGCGGTGCCCCAGCCGGGCAATCGGCTTACCATTGGCAAACACGGTTTTCGCGCCCTCGGCAACCACCCCCGGCGGATGATCACTGCACGCCACGGGATCGCCTTTCCGTGCGACCGGTTTACCCTCAAAGAATACATCGGGCGATCCCTCGATAATTGTCCCGGTATTGCTGCCGTAGTTCCCGAGTGCGGCACCGATACTGGAACAGACGCCTCCGACAAATCCCCCCGCCAGTCCCCCGGCAGCGGCCCCCACGACAATCGCCAGAGCGGCCCCGCCCGTGCCGATCACCAGAGCGCCAACCACAACCGCTGCCACTGCCCCGATTAAAATCCCTCCTAACGCCCCCCACAGGCTCGCATTTTTGTTCTGATGAGCAATCGCATCTCCCACCCGCGCCGGATTCTCACCTTCAGTGGATACTTTCTGCTGCCCAAAGATACCGGCAAGCACCGGTGCTACCGTGGGGGCGATCGCATCCCCCACCCATGTGCCGATTTTCGCCCCGAGTTTTGCCGAAGCCACGCCCGCCACAAACGCCGCACCGCCGACCGGTCCCTTGGTAGCAAAAGCATAAGTCCCTGCGGCAGTTAGACTCATATTTTCGAACGTTTCACTTTGTAAAAAAGTCAGAGCCTTATCCGAAAAGGAGGGTTCAGTTTGTGGTGGTACAGGAAGGGGCGGCCCCTCCCGTGCTGATGACGGCACGTAGACCTGCGGCGGAATATACGGCCGCCCTGCCGCTGCTGCGCCAAACATGATATTTTGTGTGACACCCATAGCTGCCTCCCTGTCAAGATCTTGGTGTTGACGTTTGCATGTCACGCAGTTTGAATGTCATCATCATCGCCTGCATTTGCGCTCGCTGTACGTCAGTCATTTCCCCCTGACAGGTACCGGTGAATATTAACACCTGAGTGGGAGCATTGAGCATCATCATCAGCTGATGCACCACACCGTTCGGCGAACGCCAGCGAAACTCAAAGGTCTCGGTCTCAAACCCGTTCAGCTCACCGGATTCATGCGTTACTGCTTCATAATCTTTCAGTTGCTTGCCAATCGCCGTCATTTCACGCTCAGCGAACTGACTGAATGCCAGTCCCCAAGGTAAGTTGTCGCGGGAGATGGTGAAACTGGTGCCATTTTTTTCATCTGGGCTGTTCAACACCAGAATACTGGCATCCTGCCAGCTGGCGGGCAGCATAATAGTGCCTTGATTGAAGTGGAAAGGCGCGAGATCAGGTTGATTGTTCATGGAAGTTCCTTCTGGCTTGCCGCAATTTAAAAATAACTATGCGTTATTTGTTGATGTTAACCTGGCCACCTAATACGGTAACCCCGCTGGCATTGAGTTCAATACTGGCGCCCCCGAACGAAATTTTAATGTTGGCTTTCGTCATTTGGATGGTGCCGCTGCCGACTTTCAGCGTGATATCATCCTGGGCTTCATACAATTGAGTTCCCGCCCCGGCTTTACCGGCGTTTGCTTTCACCTGTACCACATTGGCTTGTGTACTGCGTTTCTGGCAGATGTTCTCGGTCAGGTTGCCTTGCTGCACGGTTTTATATTCATCCCCTGTCTGGATGAGCAGGCTCCGGTTACCGGCTTCCACAACTAAACTCTGGTCATTTTTTACCGTCGTCTGCATATCCTTCTGTGCATGCAGAGCCAGCCGCTCACTGCCTTTCGCATCCTCAAACAACAGCTCGTTGTAACCTTCACCTTTGTGAGTTTTGGAGCGGAGGGCCATCTGGGTTTTGCTGCCCGGCAGGCCGCCCGGCGGGATATTGCTGGCGTGATAGGTGCGCCCGGTGACGATCGGTTGATCCGGGTCACCATGCAGAAAATCCACGACCACTTCCTGCCCGATACGCGGAATAGCCAGCATCCCCCAGCCCTGACCGGCCCACGGCTGGGTGACCCGTATCCAGCAGGAACTCTGGTCATCGCTCTTGCCGTAGCGATCCCACGGGAACTGGAGGCGGATACGTCCATACTGGTCACAGAAGATTTCTTCCCCGGCCGGGCCGACGACTTTGGCGATTTGTGGGCCGTCAATCACCGGTTTCGGCAGCGGTGATGGGCGCCAGTGCTGGTTATGGCGGATAAAGTGAAAGTGGCTGTGTAACGTGGTACCTGTGCCACTGTTAGCCGTTTCTAGCGCTTGCGGCTGGCTGCCGGAATGACTGGTGGCTACCACCTGCCACGGCTGATTCAGATCTTCACGTGGATGGTTGCTCAGGGTGAATAATTTCCCCGGCTGAATAGCAATGGCATTGCCGCGTCCCTGTCCCATGACGGCATTATTACGCAGCGCTTCCAGCCGGTAACGGGTGAAATCTTTCCCGTGGGCTTCATCCTTAAAACGCCCCGGATAATCATAATGTTCGTAGTACAGTTGCTGAAGAGTATCTTCTTTCATCTGCTGGCTGAATTCAGCCGGCCACGCTGGGTTTTTGAACGTATAATCTTTAAGCTGCACGTTTGCCGGACGAACCTGCGCCCGATGAGTCAGACTGCTGACAGACGGCTCACCTATCGTGCTGGTCTCCCCCGGTTGATAAGGAAAAACCTTGCCCAGTGGTACCGAGCCACAGTCATCGGCAAACACCAGCGTATTGCGTCCGTTACCGCATTCAAAGAAATAGAAAATACCTTCTTCCGCCGTCAGACGTTGCAGGAAAGCGAAATCTGTTTCCTGATATTGCACGCAAAACTCCCGTTCAGGGTGGGCATGGCGCAGACTAAAGACCACATCACGGATACCGTGCTCTTTCAGTATCGTGGTGATAATGGCGGCAATATTCAGTTGCTGGAAGATACGCGAATTCTGGCGCAGCGTTGTGCGCCACAAATCCGGACGGATACTCATCTGGTAGGTGGTCTGGTGTAACCCGGTATTGCCCTGCTCAAAGCCGGCTACAATTCCGGTGATACTGCGTTGTTCGACGCCATCCTGCGTGATAGTCAGCGTAGCCGTGTGATCGAGTACCGCTGGAAAATCAATCGCCGGATCAGCACTCCCCAGCCCGACTTCCAGCTGAAACGGCTGGGAAAAATGTTCACTCAGGGTGAAATCGGTCACCACAAAGGTTTCCGGGGGTAAACCGCCTGCCGTCAGCGTAAATTGCAGACCACTGGGGGAACTTCCTGCACCCCCACTGCCGCCCGGTAACTGACTGGCTTTTTGCAGGGCTTTGCTGGCTGCACTGTGTCCGGAAGCCGCTTTTTGGGCCAGCCCGCCCGCAAAGCCACCACCGGGGATAGCGTTTCTGATACCCCCCGGCAAACTACTGGCCGGGTTGCCCTGCGACACCAAAGATTGCCTCTGTTTTAGTTTGGCGAGGACTTCTTTATCGGCAATACGCCGGGTCAGTTTGTCTGCAAGGTCTTTGCCTCCGCCGCCCAGCAAATCGGAAGCCTCTTTCCCTTGCTGAATATACGATTGCCCCTGTTGTAAATTATCGAAGATTTTTTTCTCTGACACGGTGTATCTCCCTGAGTTGATGACGAAACATGCTGACATGGCCTGTCCGGACAAACAGTACGGCACACAATTTAAACTTCACTCACGTTGTCGCTGACAAAGGTATTAATCCAGGACGCAATTTATTGTCCAATAAATCGGTTAATTCGGTTCAGTAAAATAGTGGGAATAATAAATAACGCGCGGATAAAAACCAAATAAGACTCAGTGAAATAGAAAATCTTCCCCGGCAATAACAGCGTAAAAAATTAAAATACTTGCCGTTCTGGTATAATATGCTGATTTTTTATCTATGGAAGTGCGGTTATTTTATCCATTTCTGTCAAGAAATAGCGCAAAAATGACATAAAAACTTGAATATTAAATATAAAGAAAATTTAAAAGTCATGATCATTCTCGTTTTATGATTAATATCACAGAAATCATTTTTGAATAAATAAGCGCATTTATTAACGCCATTATTAAATAAGTCGTCATAATAATAATTGTTATTTGAGTTAAATTTAAAATAGGGATACATCATCTGTTGCCATATAGCGTTAATATCACTTTGTGATAATTTTTATATAGGAAATATAAAAATGGTTTTTATCTTTTTTAGCGAAACAGAGAATTAATTGAATTAAACATATCCGGGATAAAATAAAGCACTGCGTCAAACAAAAGGTTGACCGGAGCGAATGCAGTCATTAACCTCTGTCACTGTTATCTCAGTGATCTCATCGCCTGCAAGGATCACCCATGAGGTGGTGAAATTAAAACTCCCGTAGCCTGAAAGGGAGTGCAAACATTGCGGTAAATCTGCGCACTTTTGGAAGCAGATATCTTCGGACACCTAACCCTCCGTCTGATGATGAAAGTCTCCCGGTGTGTTCACCACCGGCTACTCATCTGGCAGGGCAGAATAGGCTCTGTCTTACGCAGAACAAGACCGTTTTCATCGGTACAAAATTTAACTGCGTTTTGAATTTATCACAATAAACGTCCCGCATATTGCGCGGCGTCACTTGTGTTGAAGCGCAGCGATTACCAAGTGACGCCGCTGGACGGCCAACGTCCAGAGCATATCCGGTCTGGCTTTACGACCGATTTGAACTACGCATTACTCAAAGTCACCCGTTATTTCAGGCATTTTCTAATCCTGAATCCTTTTATTCGTTTGTTTTTTAACCCCATGCCTGACAACAGGCTGATGCAGTAAAAAAGGAGAAATCACACCACGTCATGATTAATGAGGCGTTCATCCTGACGAAAATCAGGCACTGAACGGGGAGTACTCCACCGCCGTGTTCAGCACGTAGCGAACTCCTGCAAAAACTCAACGCAATTTTCCCCTGCTACACATTATCTGACGCACCACGGAACGGTGAACCTGAACCGACACGCAGGGACTTATTTAAGAACAAATGAAAAAATAAGCAAATGAGTAGGAGATGCGGGGATGACGCAGAAATCGGCACGTTCAAAAATCGAACGATTCAGAAAAGAATTTATCACCCATGCCCGAAACGGGCGCGGAAGTTTTGCTACGGTCGCAGATCGAGAACGGATTGCCCGGCAATTCCTTCACTTTCTGAAAGACAAGGGTATCAGGCTTCGACAAATGGACAGTCTCAAAGCCAAATATATTGAGCGCTATATTGCTGAGCGTAAGGCCAACAAGATCAGCCACCGAACCCTGCAAAATGAGATGTCAGCCCTGCGGACGATTTTAAGGCTGGCGGGCAAACCTAAACTGGCCGCACCGGATAACCCCCGTCTGAGTAACCAGGCACTGGGTATTGTCGAGACGAGTCGCACAGGCACTAAAACGGCATTAATGCCTGCGGAGTTTCAGGCGGTTTTCCAGCAGGTTGAGCAAAAAGATCGGTGCGTGGCGGCGGTCATGCAACTGGCATATGTACTGGGGCTGCGTACCAAAGAAGCGGTGGAAGCTTATAAATCCTTAGCGACCTGGAAAAAAGCGCTGGAAAACGGGTATACCTCAGTGCGGGTGGTATTCGGCACCAAAGGCGGGCGCCCCAGACAGACGCTGATACTGGATCGGGAAGCCTTACTACATGCTATTGTCTACGCTGAATGCGAGCAGGCAGGGCGCAGCGGCAAACTGATTGATAAACCGACGGTTATTCAGGCCATAGATCGTTACCGGTATATTGTCAGAAGTGCCGGTCTGAGCGGCAAGAAAGCCCCACACAGTATGCGTTACCATTTTGCTCAGCAATCTGGTGAACATTACAAAGCGCAGGGTTTCAGCGAGCAGGAAGCACAGGCACTGGTATCAATGGATTTGGGGCATGGCGATGCGCGGGGACGCTATATCCGGCAAGTGTATTACCAGAATATTGAGGGTGAATAAATAAACGTGTACTGATTTATACACGAGCCTGATTTTATGGTAGGTACAATACAGCTTAATCTTATATTTGGCTAACCATTCATTTATCTATCTCTAACTGATTTTTGCCCCGAAGTGAGTTAAACATACTTTGTATTGACGTCAGTTATATCGATTTATTGAGCATCTCTAATTCAATTTGTGTATTGCTTATTCATATTTGTCCATGTTAGTCGCATGAAACAAATCGATTTATTAATCAGTTATACATACCATTATGCAGATAGCTGTGGCTGCGCACTTTGCTCGTAAATTTGTCAAGACCAAGCAAGAAAACCAACAAAATCAACGTAAAAAGCACCGTTACGTTTTAACGAAAAAAGTGATGCTTTTGCTGTCAATATAGATAAATCTAATATTTTAATTGGGGTAGACACACATGATAAAAAATATTGCGGAACTGCTGCAAGCTTTCATGAACGAAGAGACTGCCAAGCTAAATACGTATGAGTTGAAGCATGGTCCAACAATCGGAGATATGTATGAAGGATTATCTACTGAGCTATTGAATCGAGCAATTCCACCACAGCTCAATTTACAAATCGTAGATGGGTTTGTAACTGATGGTGATAAATTTTTATCGGGTCAAATGGATTGTATGCTAGTACGTGGTGAAGGAGAGAAAATTCCGTATACCAACTCGTATAAATGGCATGTCAAAGATGTGTTGGTTGTATTTGAAGTAAAGAAAAACTTGTACTCAAAAGATCTTATCAACTCATTTTATAAATTAAGACAGGTGACTGAAAGTTACTTCAACTACCTTTTTGAGGGAAAACATGAGGAAAATAAAACAATAGATTTATCTCCTTCTTACAAAACCTTCTCACAAATTACAGGTGTTACTGCTCCAAGTTATCATGACAGAGAAACCCTTACTCAAGAAAATGAACTAATCTACACCACAGTTTTTATGGAGCAATTAATGCCTGTCAAAATTGTCCTTGGATATGATGGTTTTTCTTCTGAATTTGCTTTGCGAGAAGGGCTTATTAAATTTCTTGAAGAAAAAGCAGAAGAAAAAGGAAAAGGAAAAAAAGGTGAAGGTTATGGAGTTCCATCTTTTCCACAATTGATTATATGTGGAAAGCACTCATTAGTTAAAAGTAATGGTAGACCGTACTTGTCTCCAATGAGAGATGGATATTGGGATTTTATGATGTCAAGCAAGGCGAATCCAGTATTGCTTATGCTTGAATTAATTTGGACAAAGTTGTCGTTTGAATTCGATATAGGTATGCCTTGGGGAGATGATATCGAGATTGAGAGGTTAAACGAATTTCTAAGAGCCAAACCAGTGATAAATGAAGATCAAGGTGGCTGGATGCTTAAATATGATGTGCTATCTAAAGATATTCTTGAATCAAGAGAGTCATCAGTGGAATGGAAACCGGTAGAAATACCATCTTCTATATATACTATATTTTGCCAATTAACGCAAAGTAATGTGTGTACTAAAAAACCTGATTTTATAGAATTCGCTGAGAGAGAATTTGAAAGTGTCAGTAAGTGTGTAAATGAAATTACTTCAACTAATCTTGCTTCATTTGATGGTGAATTTCTATCGTTAAACGCTGAAAATCTTATTACAGCAGTATTACCTGATGGTCGTTTTGTTATTGCAGAAAATAGCTCAGGACGCTTCGAGGCTTGGCTGAAAAGAAGATTATGACAGAGTATTTAATGTGACTCTCAATGGCTGACGTACCAAGTTCAGAGGGGAGTCTCGTGTTTAGGGTGTAATGGACTGGGTTTGGTGGCAGAATGTCCACGCCTCAATATATGGAGTTAATTCTGTTCCTTACCCTAACTTACTCCTATCCAGAAGCGAGTTAGCGCATCTGGTTATACCCTGAAATTGGCGTTGGTAGAGTGTACTCTAATCAATTCAAGTGAGTAACTTCACGTTTCTGACATTATTTTCAGTATCAGAAAATGAATTACCGCTTGATCGTACTGTTCCCATTGGTTAGCGTAATCAGACTTATCAATGATCCGGTCGCTTGTGAGGATCGCCTTCGGGCAGCGACACGAATACTCCCGTAGCCTGCAAGGGAGCACACACTGTGTGGTACATCTGCCCACCTTTGGAAGCAGATATCATCTTTATTGATGATGAAGGTTATTTAATCCACCCTGGCATGACGCCAGCCACCCAACGGGGAATACGTTTCCCGTCGGGCAAGGTGTTCTCCGTTGTTTTTAAGGAGTCCACAATGCAACAAAACGAAACCAGGACAACGGTGCATGCTGTACCGGCGTCTGAATTGTCCCCTTTTGCGGACGTCTTTCCGCGAAGCAGCCCCCTTGAACTGATACTGCTGGAACACACGGTCATTAAAGCGGCGGTCACGCTGTGTGAAGATTACCGGTGTGATACATGGCAGTGCCGGAAAGTGTCGGACAACATTGCCTATGCTGTGCCGACACGCGCTGACACGTATGGAGTCAAAATCGAGACCACTGACTTTAACGGCGAAGTATCCGCGGATACGTTCGGGCTGATGGTCACCCTGAGCGTACTTGGCTATCTGACGGCACTGATGAAGCAGGATGAAGTCGCTGAACGGTTTTGTGATTTGCGGGCATACGCGCTGCAACATCCCCAGGCCCCGTGTATTCGGGCGGCTTTAGGTTTAGCGGGAGCATGACGATAATTTAATCTACCCTGGCACGATGCCAGTCACCCGGACGGGGAACATTTTTCCCGTCGGGCAGGGTGTTCTCCGTCTTTTTTATTGACAGGAGAACATGATGCAAAAAAGTGAATTTATCATGCTGGACAGTCCTGCGCTGTCTGCGGCATTTCCCGGCAAAAAACCGCTGGAGCGGTTGTTTCTGGGGTTTCTGATTGCCAATACCGCCTCACAGTTATGTGGTGAATATCAGTATGAATACTGGGACAGGCGGGATGTTTCTGAACAGCTGACTTATCTGGTGCCGACATCCGCCGCCACCTATTCTGTCTGTCTGCCGGACAGTGCGTTAACCGTCACGTTGTCTGCTGATGCCTTCGGGCTGGCGGTGACGTCAATCGTGCTTGCCCGTATCGCGGTACTGAATGAACCGAATGCGGATGCCTGTCGGTTTCGCGAATTGCGGGAATATGTGAATCAGCATCCGGAAAACGCTCTGATAGGGTCAGTCATGACATTGGGACCCCACGAGGACTTTATCAGCCCGTCATTAATCGAAAATCAAAATAATCACTCTCACTAACGTTATCAGCCCGTGATGCTGTTAACCCTTTTCTTAAGCGCCTGACCAGGGAACCGAAAACACCTTCCCGGCATCGGGCGGGTGTTTTTTTATTTGACCTCCAGTCAAGGAAATACCGATGAACCCGATTTTTTTACCGGCATCAGATGAAGCCGGTACGACATTCCATGAAGACATTTTTACCGTGCAGGTCACTGGCCTGATGCAACACCCGCAAGCGAGGCAATCACTGCGGGAAGAAACCCTGACCGTGTGCGAAGCAGCCTCGGTAACCGAAGCGGTGCAGCGCCTGAAAGTTATCCATTTACTGGGTGACTGGCCGGTGCCGGAAACGTTATCTCATCAAACGCAGGGCGTTTTTTTCCCGCTGACCGTGATGATTTATGACGCCGGGGACAGAAAAGTGCTCGGTGGCCGGTTTTATGACGAGATTGTCTGGGCGCAGCCGGTGACACGGGCATCAGAACGCCTGTTACTGGAAAAGCAACAGCAGCAGTTGTGTCAGTCAGCCGTGCTTGAGCAGGGGTGGCAGAATACAGAGGCTGCCCGGGCATTATGGCATAAGGCGCATTTATTGTCGCTGCATGCGGTTTCGCCCTGTTACCAACAGTGCCGTGAAGTGCAGGATATTCTCCGGCACGGCACGACAGTCAGCGTTTAACACATGAGGTATGAACACATGAGGTATGACTATGGCACCTTTACGTTTAACCGTCTGGCAGGTGATTGCCGGTACGCTGCTGAAGCGTCATTTTGGCCTGAACCTGGAGGACACGGCGCTGTGTGAAACAGACACGGTCGCTGAACTGATACAAAACGGCATCCGACCCTCTGAGGCCATTAACGAATTAGTCGATAAGTACGATTTAACCCGGCTGAATGCTCCGGTCATCACGCACAGTACGCCTTACCTGGAGGTGCATGACGAACTGATGGTCACTTTCGACAGTCAGCTGGCTGATATTTTAAAACCGGATAGTCACTAAATCCTTTTTTACTTACCCAACGGGGGAACTGACTCCCCGCCGGGACAGTTCCTCCTTTATTTAACATTATCAATCAAGAGGAACTTAACCATGGCAGAGTGGATCACGAATCAACTGGACATCACCGGCAAATCCGTTTGTATCGATGTGATGCAGCAATGGGTCTGTGGCGAAGAAGCGCCCCGTTACCGTCAGGCAGTCTTGCAGAGTCTGCGGCTGTTTCTGGCCGGGTGCGCCGGGATATTGAAACCCACCAAACCCCTGACTTACGCGCCTTATCCGGCGCTGATACGAGGTACTGCGGCACCGACTGCGCAACATCTGGCCTTTGAGCAGTGGCTGATGTTGTTACAGGATAATGCGCTGCTAACCGGCGACACCATTAAACGTATCGACCATCTGTACCGTCAGTCGGGCTTAAGTCTGCTGCGCTGGGAAAATATTCCGGAACCGGCGCGTGAGATTATCGCATCACTCCTGATCCGCCAGTATACCGACTGGTTCGGTATGGTGAGCTGGTCTGATAGTCCCGATACCGGCGCCTGCTGGGACAGGCTGAATGTGTCTCCGACATCCGCCCAGCCCTGCGATATGCTGATGATCATGCCGACCCGGTTAGCGACCGAGATTAACGGCAGCAGCGGATTGCTGAAAGGCATTGCCTCCACCGTACAGTTCTACGACGAGCACTACGGGCTGGAATGGCCGTTCGGTCACCATGTCCGCTGGGAACGGCGTAATGTCAGCAGCTTAACCGTGCGTTTTGATTCACCGTGGGCACCGCCCTCTGCGGAACTGATGGGGGAACTGTCAGCGATGTTTGATTGCGAGATCCGCCATTGGTACAGCGAACCGTCAGGAAGCCTCAAAGGCTACGATTGTTATGATCAGGGTGAGCATGTAGACAGCGGTAACGGCTTACCCGGACGCGAAAACCGGCCTGCACTCTATCTGGTTAACGGTGAACAACCCGAAATCAGTCAGGCACTGCCGGCGATTGCTGTCGGACAGTAGCGATTTGTTCAGTACCTTATTCTTTATTTTCACTTCAACCGAAGGGGGAAGCACGTTCCCCTTCCGGGGCGTGTTTTCCCTATTTTTATGCGACAAGGAAAACACGCCATGGCGTCTCGTACCGATTACCAACAGGAATTTATCTCGCTGTTTAATCAAACCGCCCGCTATCAGCCTCGTTATCAGGTCTTCCGGGATTTTTGTCACTGCGCAATGGCGGCCATTCACAATAAATATTGTTTCAGTGAGGAGCTGGAGCAGTTTTATCTGAAAACCATCAGGAAATATGCGCGGGAAGATGTTGACCGGATTGTAAAACTCTTTTCCACTACCGTGCTGGCACTGGCAGAAGCGCCCGGCGATTTTCTCGGCACGGTGTTTATGCGGCTGGAGCTGGGGAATAAACACCTTCAGCAGTTCTTTACGCCCTGGAGTGTCGTCAGAATGATGGCGGAGATACAGTTGCAGGATGTTTCCGCACGCTTGCAGGAGAAACCCTTTGTGACCCTGTACGAGCCGGCTTGTGGGGCGGGCTGTATGACACTGGCCGCTGCCGACGTCTTGAGAGAGCAGGGACATGATCCGTTATGCAGCCTGTGGGTGTCAGCGATTGATATTGATCCGCTGGCCGCGGTGATGGCTTACGTCCAGCTTTCTCTGGCCGGCATTCCGGCAGCGGTCACTGTCGGCAATGCGCTGGATGATGGCGGCAGCAAACGGACACGTTACACGCCGGCCCATTATCTGGGTAACTGGTCGAACCGTTTACGGGCGCATCAGCAGCCACAGGCCGCCTGAATTTTTTCAGCCTCTGTTCTGTTACTCTAATGCGCCTTTCGGGGCGCTTTCTTATTTTCGAGTAGTTTTAATATATTGATTTATAGTGAAAATTAAGGTGATCCGATAAGCGAGTCGGTGGGTGAATCGAGTCAGTTTAATTTTCATTTCCGCAAAAAGAGTTTTTCCTTGTTTCAGACCGGGATTCACCGACACTGAGCCCAATTTGAACCGAAAGAGGAAAAGCCATGTTTCAGCGTTTTAAATCGCATTTTGCCCGCCAGTCTGCCACACCGCAAAAATCATCCGAACAACAACCGGAGGCCATTCGTGACAGCCGGGGCTATTTCCGGCCGCAATCGGCTGACGAGTTACTGGCAACCTCCCAGCGCCGTCAGTATCTTCAGCAATTATGGCAAAACACTGCCTTGCCCGAAGGGCTGTATCAGCGTTTTTATCTCGCACCGGTGAAGCAATTGCTGAGCCGTGTCCAACAGGTGCCGGCAACACCGGAAGGTAACTGGTCGGGCAGCGGGAATTTTGCTGACCTGACGCTAAAGTTTACCACCTGTGCCGTGCGGCTGGCGAAGGGACATCTGTTACCCCCCCGGGGCAGCCCCGGAAACTCAGGCTGCCCAGAGCCTGCTATGGCAGGCGGTTGTGTTCTGGACGGCATTATTTTACCACCTGCCCCTGTTGCAGCACCTGGAAGGGGAGCTGGATGATAGGCATGACTGGCAGCCGGGATTGTGGACGCCAGACCGTCGCTTTCGTTTCCGGTTCCGGTCGTCCCGGCCAGATTTGTCTGTGCCACTGAACGCCATGATGGCAGCCCGTTTACTGCCGGAAGCCGCGGTGACCTGGTTGTTTCTGGTACCGGACGCATGGACCTGTCTGACATTGCATCTTGGTGGCCATTCATCCTCTGTACCGTTGATTGATGAATTACTTCAGGAAGCCGCCGGACAGGTGGAGTCGCCTTTATTGAAACCGGGGAATTCTGCAGAATTGTCTGATGTCGCTGGGGTATCACCTGAACCTGGCCAGGCTTCTCCGGATTTCCCATTAGAAATGGCACCGGCATCTGAGCCATCCGGCGAGAGTGATACCCAGACGTTATTGTCTTTATTTCAATCCGGTCATGGGTCCTCTCATCAGGAGAAGGCAAAAAATCATCATCACGGCTCGAAATTCGCCAAACAGTCTGTATCGGATAAAGAAAATGTTGCCAGAAAAGATAACCACAATACATTATTGTAATGTAAATAGTTTAACTGATTATTTATATCTTGTATTTCCATAAAACAGTTTATGAACAATTGAGTGTCATGATTTATTTAATATATTAAGGAAAAAATAACATGTTGCCTGCCGCAGAAAAAATCAGTTGGGATGAGTTATTGGAAGAGTACTTTTTTTCACATATGTTGCGACCGGCCACCGAGTGGAGTTATCGCAAAGTTACCCGGGTCTTTATCCAGTTTATGGGAGAAACGGTGTTGCCGGAACAGGTCACTCACCGGGATGTGCTACGGTGGCGGCGTCATCTTTTGATGGAGAAAAAACAGTCGAGCCATACCTGGAACAATAAGGTGGCCCACCTGCGGGCCATTTTTAACTTCGTAATGGACAGGAAACTGCTGCCATTTACCGAGAACCCGTTTAGCAATGCGGCGGTGAAAAAAGAGAAGAAAAAGAAGAAAATTCTGAGTAAAGTCCAGATAACCCGTCTCTACCTGCTGATGGGGCAGTATGGGGAAGAAGAGCGAACACAGGTTGCTCCCCGGGGAGGGCGTTGTGCTTTATACCCGACCGGGTATTGGCTGACGGTGCTGGATACGTTCCGGCTGACGGGCATGCGTCAGAACCAGTTACTGCACCTGCGATTACGGGATATCAACCTGGATGGCAATTATATTGTATTGCGCGTCGAGGGCAGTAAAAATCACAGTGAGTGGCGGATACCGATGATCCGGCAGCTTAAACCCCGGCTGGCGCAACTCCTTGAACAGGCGAGAGCCTGTGGGGCGAAAGATGATGATCCGCTGTTTGATTTAACCCGTCTGAGTTTTCGTCATCACGGGCGGATGGCCAGTTACCAGTATGATCACGATAAAGAAAGGCAGCATATTCGTTCTTTTTTCAATCGGTTGTCGAAAGAGTGTGGTTTTGCGGTCTCGCCTCACCGTTTTCGTCATACACTGGCAACAGAGCTGATGAAAGCACCGGATCGTAATTTGCAGCTGGTCAGGTGTTTGCTGGGTCATCGTAGTCTGGCAACCACCCTGGAATATATTGATATCGATATGGAAATCGCGGGTAAAACGCTGGAGAATGAACTGGCGATATATCTGGATATTTCGGTGTAAGGATATCAGGGAAAAAAAGACAGGGCAGGCCTCAGACAGGATTAGGAAGTGGAGGTCTTAGTGTACGGCCCTGCATCAATATCGATGGTATGAAAAATGGCTAATACCGATCCGGCATCCCGTAAAGTTTTTCCCTTACTTGACATCAGAATCAATTACTGAAATCATTATTTTAAATGAAAAAAGAGTGCTTGCAAATGCAGGCACCCTGTATTCATTATTTACGGCTTTCTTAAACATTGAGTGTGCAAATTAGGCGATCAATTGTTTAACATTGAATTAACAGCCCTAAATTTTAACTTATTTGTTAATTATCTGATAAGATTCAACAAATTAGCTTTAAAATCTTGGTGCCCGGAGGCGGAATCGAACCACCGACACGGGGATTTTCAATCCCCTGCTCTACCGACTGAGCTATCCGGGCTAACGGGGACGCATTAAACCGTATTAAGCCCAATTCGTCAATGACTTTCTGCATAAATTTATTTAAGTGCTTCCAATTTGCTCAATTAGTTATAAATATAAACAAAGGGCGGAAAGACAAATTCCTTTCCACCCTTTGTTTGTGGTGATTAATTATCGACGATAGCTTTTCTGTGCATTATTTACTTTCATCAAATAACGGCGTGATTCAGCCGATGGATGTTTATTTGTCAGTGTCTCATAAACATCGCCCGAAGCCATTGAGTTGATTATTTGAGCAGCTTTCTTCTTATCACTGGAAAATACCCTTAATACACTGCCCGCACCACCGTTATATGCTGTGATAACCGCATAGCGACGAGAGGTTGCATTTTGGATTTCACCTAAATAGATACTCTGTAATATCGCCAGATAGGCGGTGCCCGCATCAATGTTATTTGCAGGATCAAAAAGATAATTGCGGCTTGGTTGACCAGATTTACCCTGCATCTTGAATACATCCTTTCCGGCAGTATGTTGAACGACCTGCATTAATCCCAGTGCATCGGCATGGCTGACGGCGTAAGGGTTAAAACTGGATTCTGTTTGCATAATGGCAAGGATTAGCGATTCATCAACACCATATTTAATAGATGCTTTGCGAACCATTGACAGATATTTATGAGCTCGTTTGTCCAGATGGTTAGGAACTAACTGCATGGTGACAGACCAAATTACATGTAGCCCTGATTGACGTTTCTGTAATTTATTCTGGAGCAGGTAATTGGCAAAATGGTTTGCTCTCCATTCCCAACGAATTGGTTCACCCGTGTTATCCAAAACTTGTCCATATAGAAATGGTTCTTTGCTAATCTCGATATCATTAGAATCAGAATAAAGATCGATAGAACCTGGATCATCCCCCATCAACAATGTTGTTACAATCGCCCTGCGTAAATATTCAGTAGGATCAATAGGAGATATTGTTTCAATAGTGATCGTCCCCGCTTCAAAATTAATATGGCTGCGGGTTTTATATTGATCTGTATATTTTACGTAATCTTTAGGGCCAGCGATTAAAACTTCTTGTAATCCCCAGATATTTTCAATGTCATGAGCGAATTGCCCCATTAAGATATCAAAGCCATTAGTATCTTTTATATACTCTTCTTTGTATTCAATATCTTGTTTACTAGAACAGGAAATTAGAAGTGGGGTGAGCAGAAGTAGTGCCAGCAGTCTTTTCATTTTATGATGCCGTTGGGTATATAGGGTAAATTCTCATTTATTGGGTGATTTTTAGATCCTAGTTTCACCCAATAAATAATAGATGTTAAAGATTATCTTTCTGGCGGAGTGTAACCGTCAATTTGAATATCTTTCCCTTCAAACAGAAATTTCACCATTTCTTGTTCAAGTAATTTGCGATCTTCTGGGTTCATAGTGTTTAATTTCTTTTCATTAATCAGCATGGTTTGTTTGCTCATCCATTGTTGCCATGCCTCTTTAGAAATTTCATTGAAAATACGTTTTCCCAGTTCCCCTGGATATAACTGAAAATCTTGGCTTTCTGCTTCTCGTTGCAAAAAAGTACAAAAAATAGTTCTGCTCATGCTAAATCCTCTTAATCCTCAAAATAATGGAATGGAGCAAAAAATAGTGGGGCAAAGTTTAGCCCAACTGCTGCAAAAGGTACTCAACGGGTGCAGCTAATCCAATCGTTGCTGGCTGGCGTAAGTTATACCAAAGTCCTTTACTTTCATCCATGCAGGAATCAAAAGATAAAATATCAATTTTAATGGGGACGATATCCAGATGAAAATGGCTGAATGTGTGGCGAAATGCTGTTAACTGTTCAGGCTTGTTATGAGAAATACCCGATGCTTTCAGCCACAGTTCCAGTGAAGTTGCATCAGTAAATTGCGGGAATGCAAATAGTCCGCCCCAGATGCCGGATAGTGGGCGTTGTTCTAACCAAACTGTATCGCCATGCTGCATCAATAAAAAGTAAGCTGTTTTTTCAGGAATACTCTGTTTCGGTTTTTTCCCCGGATAGTTTGCCCAGCTGTGGTTGGCATAAGCGATGCAGCCTGCATTGAGAGGGCAAATTTCACATTTGGGTTTACTACGGGTGCA
This sequence comes from Xenorhabdus budapestensis, assembly GCF_017743015.1. Classification (NCBI taxonomy): domain Bacteria; kingdom Pseudomonadati; phylum Pseudomonadota; class Gammaproteobacteria; order Enterobacterales; family Morganellaceae; genus Xenorhabdus; species Xenorhabdus budapestensis. Next base: position 3,292,793 of record NZ_CP072455.1, on the reverse strand, counting down.
TACCATCGCTCCCAAATCCATCATCGCCTGATTAAAATATTCAACATTCAGGTTGGGAGTAACGCGGGTACTGATATCCCATAATTGGTTTTCCACCTCTTTTTTTCCCGGCCAACCATCAACGGCATAGCAGCGAGCCAGAACGCGCTTAACATTGCCATCAAGGATAGGAAAGTGTTTTCCTTGAGAAAGCGAAAGGATGGCACCTGCGGTAGAGCGGCCGACACCGGGCAGAGCAACGACGTCATCAAAAGTAGTCGGGAGTTTTCCATGATGCCGTTCAACAATTTGTTGAGCCGCTTTGTGCAAATTACGGGCTCGTGCGTAGTACCCCAAGCCAGTCCATAAATGCAGAACTTCATCCAATGGTGCTGCTGCCAGTGATGCCACATCAGGGAAACGTGAAATAAACTTCTGGAAATAGGGTATAACTGTCGCGACCTGTGTTTGTTGCAGCATCACTTCTGAGAGCCAGACGTGATAGGATGTTTTTTCTAACTGCCACGGTAATGTCTTGCGACCATAACGGTGATACCATTCAAGTACTGCTTGTGAAAATTGCTCTGCTTCCATCATTAGAATAATTGTCTTTATATCTGATAATAGTTTCGTGAACAGGATTGCAACATAGTGTAACCTCAGTGTAAACCCGAACTTTGTTTCGAAGCGCCACACAATTTAACATTAAAGTTGTGCTTACAGGCATCGAACTTGATAAACTCAGCCATCTTTGCATAATTGCGCTCTCTTTGGGCAATCCTGCGGTACATAACGCCTCAGACGCCTGAGCAAATACCTTTAAAACTGATAGAAAGTACCAATAGACAGTACCATGATAAATAACGTAATTTCACCGGAATATGATGAAGATGGCAGGGCTTTGCGCCGTGTCCGCAGTTTTGTGCGTCGGCAGGGACGGTTAACGAGTCGTCAGCAGCAAGCACTTGATAATGTGTGGCCGAAGATGGGAGTAGATTATCAGCCAGAATTGCATGATATGGCAGAACTGTTTGGTCGTGCTGCCCCTATTGTGTTGGAAATTGGTTTTGGTATGGGGGCTTCTCTGGTCATGATGGCAAATCAGAACCCAGAGAAAAATTTTTTCGGGATCGAGGTTCATGCTCCGGGAGTCGGTGCGTGTCTGGCTTCCGCACAAGATGAAAATCTTAGCAATCTGCGTGTGATGTGTCACGATGCTATTGAAGTGCTGGAAAATATGATCCCGGAACAAAGTCTGGAAATGGTTCAGTTGTTCTTCCCTGATCCATGGCATAAAGCCCGTCATAACAAACGTCGAATTGTGCAGCCTGGTTTTGCTCAACTGATCAGAAGAAAACTGAAAATTGGCGGTGTATTCCATATGACGACGGACTGGCAGCCATATGCTGAACATATGTTAGAAGTTATGAGCGAAGCTGAAGGGTATCGCAACATATCGGAAAGTGGTGATTTTGTACCACGCCCTGATTCACGCCCTGTTACTAAATTCGAGGTGCGTGGTCATCGTTTAGGGCATGGTGTATGGGATCTAATGTTCGAGAGGGTAAAATAATGGCTAAAAATCGTAGTCGTCGTCTGCGTAAAAAACTGCGTATTGATGAGTTTCAGGAATTGGGTTTTTCAGTAAAGTGGAACTTCCCAGCCAATACCTCAGTTGAGGTTGTAGATAGCACAGTTGCTGCTTTGATTGAAGAGCTAATCGAGCCAAATGGCCTTGCTCTGGATGCCAGCGGTTATTTGCAGTGGGAAGGAATGATCTGCTTGCAGAAAATCGGTAAATGTACGGAAGAACATCGTCAGCTGGTTGCTAACTGGTTGAAAGATTGTGGTATGGAAGGGGTTGTTACATCAGAACTATTTGATGTGTGGTGGGATTGATTTGCTGTTGCATTAAAAATCGTGTTTTACACAATTAACAACGCTGTATGCAGGGGCTCCTTGTGAGCCCTTTTTTGTCTGGAGAAAAAGTGGTGAAGGTAAGGTTCTCTAATTCGTTATTGGCAGATATCTTAGATGAAGTACGCCCTTTGATTGGCCAAGGAAAAGTAGCAGATTACATTCCCGCTCTGGCAGAAGTTCCGGTAAATAATTTTGGGATGGCTATTTGTACGGTTGATGGGCAGGTTTTTAAAGCAGGAGATGCAGAAAAACGTTTCTCCATCCAATCCATTTCCAAGGTGTTAAGTCTGACATTGGCAATGACACGTTATAAGGAAGAAGACATCTGGCAACGGGTAGGTACAGAGCCTTCGGGACAACCATTTAACTCATTAGTGCAGTTGGAATTGGAAAAAGGTATTCCCCGTAATCCTTTTATTAATGCAGGAGCATTAGTTATCTGTGACATGCTGCAATCACGTTTGAGTGCGCCTAAGCGTAGAATGCTGGAGTTTGTACGCAGCCTCACAGGGCAAAAAGTTATTGGCTATGATGATATTGTTGCCCGCTCAGAGATGGAACACTCCAGCCGTAATGCCGCAATTGCTTACTTGATGAAGTCATTCAGTAATTTTGAAAATGATGTGCTCACTGTTCTGAAAACTTATTTTCAGTACTGCGCCCTGAAAATGAATTGTGTTGAGTTATCTCAGTGTTTTATTTACTTGGCTAACCAAGGGCGAATGATAGATTCCGGTCAGCAAATTTTAAGTCTCCGACAAACTAGACAGATTAATGCCCTTATGTTGACGTGCGGTATGTATGATGGTTCAGGTGAATTTGCTTTCAGGATCGGTATGCCCGGAAAATCGGGTGTTGGCGGAGGAATTGTCTGTGTGGTTCCGGGGGAATTCACTGTCACGGTGTGGGCTCCTGAACTGGATCGTTCGGGCAACTCTTTGGCAGGTTGCGCAGCGCTGGAAAAATTAGCCGGACGTATCGGGCGTTCTATTTTTTAATTTGAAACCTTAGCAGATAATTGCGGAAGCCCCATGATGATGAGTAAGGGATCGCAAAGCCGAGGATACCAGGAGAATATATGTTACGAAAAATTGTGATGGCTGCATCGCTGTTATTTGTTGCTCAGGTACAAGCGGGTTCAGAATGCCGGACAACACTTAAAGATGACATTATTGTTACACCAGAATCTGTCCAGATGATTGGTGAAAATGGCAACCTGAAAATTCTGCCTGATGGCTCTGTGTTTCGCAATGATAAGGCATTGTCGCTGAATGCTGATCAATGTAGCAAAGCGAAACAGTATCAGCAGCTTGTCCGTCAGGATTTACCCTGGGTGAAGAAGGCGGCTTTAAGTCATTTGGCAGGCGCGCGTCAGGCACTGGATCAAGTTGTTGCTGAAACAATGGGAAAGGATAGCAATATTCGTGTCCGCTTGAGCCAATTGGAATCTGGCCTGAATAAGCAAATTGATAAGGTACTGGAAACCCGCCCCAATGGTATTACCTTTAATTATCAGGCAGTCAAACAGGTAGAAACGGAAGGGCAGAACCTTATCCAACAGAGTTTAGGCGGTATTTTGCAGGACAGTATTAATGAAATGAGCCGTAAGACGAGTAATCAGAATGGTGACGGCAAACAGATGTTAATGTCTCTCCTTGGTGGATTGGGAGGTGCACAAAATGACTTTGACGCAGAATGGAAAAAACAGGAAAAAGAGCTGAAACGCTTTAGAGGAGAGGTGTGTAATAAAGCTGATAAGCTGGAACAGTTACGTACCAACCTTTTGAATTACATTAACTAAATCACAATACGCTCTATATCAAATAAGAATCAATATGAAATTGATTCTTATTTGATTGACATCCTATGTTTGGCCCCTAGAATGCAAATCACTTCTTTATTCACATGATTAATTCAGGTGCCACAATGAAAAAGATCCTGCCAATTGTTTTAGCCTCATTGTTCTCTGTCACTAGTCATTCCGCATTTAGCCAGCAATCCGAAACATTTACGCCAAATTCAGTAATAGTTCAGTCTGGTGAGTATGTCACAATAAAACATCTTTCCGGTGAAACTAAGGTCAAAAAAAGCCCTGAAAGAGTGGTCTTATTTGATTTTGGTACTTACGATTCCATGGCAAAGTTAGGGTTAGCTGAACGTGTTATTGCATTGCCTGAGGAAAGCTTGCCTGAGTATGTGCGCAGTAGCATATCTGAAAATATGTATGATGCCGGAGGAATGAAATCACCGGATTTGGAAAGAATGGCTGAAATCAAACCGGATTTGATTGTTATAACTGGGCGTCAGAGATCTTTTTATGATCGTTTATCAAAAATTGCACCAACTGTAGATTTAAGTACGGACAGTAAAAACTACCTGCCATCCGTGGAAAGTAACATTAAATTATTAGGTGAATTATTTAATAAACAGGATGCCGTGAAAACTCATTTGGCTGATTTGGAGAAAACCATTGCGGTAGCGCAGAAAAAAGCAAAATCGTCAAATAGTAAGGCACTGGTTTTATTGCACAATGCTGGTGAATTATATCCGAATAATCAAGCAATTGTTTACAATGTGATAAAAACACAACGTGCAGAATTGCCGCCTAAATCAGATAACGATAAGAGCCGAGTTGTTACACCAGAAATGATTGCGCAGGCAAATCCTGATGTGATTTTTATTATCGATCGCAGTAAAGCGATTGGGGCAGGGGAACTGACAAAATCTCAGTTTGAAACTGAACAGGTGAAATCAACGAATGCTTATAAAAATAGCAAAATAGTCTATCTGCAATCTGATTTATGGTATCTGTCTGGTGGTGGGTTAGATAGTTTGACACGTCAGGTTAATGCTGTTGCTGATGCGTTGTAATTATACACACTAATCTATTTTCTCTTACATGATCAAATAAGGCTGCTCCTTTGGTTTCAGGTGCAGCCTTATTTTTACCAGAATGGTTTTCTGCAAGAACAGTTTTCTACAGGAACAATTCCAACAGTGAATTTAGGAATAATTTGCCGTGTTTAGTAATTTGCCAGTGTGTATCGCTTTCAGTGATATAGCTTTTCGCCAGCGCCTTATCAATTTGTGGACGGATAGCGTTTTCTGGTAATCCAGTAAAATGGCTGAAATCTTGCCGTGGCATTGCTTCCAGCAGACGAAAACGGTTCATGAAAAATTCAAATGGACGATCTTCATTATCCACCTGATTTTGTTGATCCAAATAACGCCCCTGCATATAGCCGCGCGGATGTTTGGTTTTCACTGTACGCAAGATATGCCCATCAGCAAACGAGATCTTTCCATGCGCACCACAGCCAATTCCCAAGTAATCGCCAAAACGCCAGTAATTGAGATTATGCTGACATTGATAGCCGGGTTTGGCATATGCTGATGTTTCATACTGCTGATAGCCTGCCGATGTTAATAATTGGTGACCTTGAGAGAAGATATCCCATAGTGCATCATCATCTGGCAGAATTGGTGGGCGGGAACCGAAACTGGTATTGGGTTCAATCGTCAACTGATACCAGGACAGATGGGGGGGAGAAAGTTCAATGGCCTGGCACAAATCGTTCAGCGCTTCATCCAATGTCTGGTTAGGCAAACCGTGCATCAAGTCCAGATTGAAACTACGTAATCCAAGCCCATCCGCTAATCGTGCCGCCCGTTTAGCTTCTTCCGGGCCGTGGATACGCCCTAAACGGATCAGTTTATCAGAGCCAAAGCTCTGTACCCCTATTGAAATCCGGTTAATACCCGCTTGTTGATAGGCACTGAAACGATCAGCTTCAACGGTTCCCGGATTAGCTTCCATTGTAATTTCTGCTTGTGGGGAAAGTGGCAGTGAATCTCTGACTCCATCAAGAAATCGTTGCATCCCTACAGCGCTTAGTAAGCTGGGTGTACCACCGCCGATAAATATCGTCGATATCTCACGACCATCAACCATCGGCAGGTCATTACGTAAATCAGCCAGTAGATGTTCGACATATTCCTGATGTGGTACATCCCCCTTTAACGCATGTGAATTGAAATCACAATAAGGGCACTTCTGTACACACCAGGGAATATGAATATAGAGACTAAGTGGTGGTAATTTAAGCATTACGCATAGCTTCCAACAGCATTTTTAAGGCTTGCCCACGATGTGAAACAGCATTTTTTTGCTCACGACTCAGCTCTGCTGCTGTACAGCCAAATTCTGGTACATAAAAAATGGGATCATAACCAAAACCACCACTTCCAGCAGGCTCCTGGGTGATAACACCAGACCAGCGACCGTGGAAAACCAGGGGTGTTGGATCTTCTGCATGACGTAAATAGACCAGAACACAATTAAATTGTGCTTGGCGTTGTTCATCAGGAACATCGCGCATAGCTTCTAGCAATTTTTCCAGATTATCTTGATCGGAAGCATCTGTTCCCGCATAACGGGCCGAGTAGATGCCCGGAGCACCATCTAACGCATTGACTGATAGCCCTGAATCGTCAGCAATAGCGGGTAAACCTGTGACAGCCGCGGCATGGCGAGCTTTGATGATAGCATTTTCAATAAAGGTCAGACCTGTTTCATCCGCCGAGTCCACGTCCAATTCAGTTTGGGCTACGATAGCTAAACCAAAGTCAGCCAGCAAATCGGCCAGTTCACGTACTTTGCCAGCATTTCCCGTTGCGAGAACAACTTTCTGCATTGTTATTATCCAATTAACTTATTATTTATTAACCAATTAAGGTCGGAACTAACCACGCCAAAACATCATATCGGAGAGCATTTAGCGCATATAGGATCAATATAACAATCATGGCTGAGAAATCGATCCCTCCCATTGCAGGGATAATTCGACGGATCGGCGCCATCAGTGGTTCTGTCAGTTGGAACAGAACATAATCAACAGGATTACGTCCCTGGCTGATCCAACTCAATAATGCACGGACGATGACAAGCCAAAATACCAATTTTCCGGCAGCGGTAAGCAGTTCGATTAGCCCGATCAGGAATATCATGGCAGAAGGCAGTAAGAATTGTCCTGCTGCTAACCAGAAAGGTAGTAACATTTTGATAAGGACAAGCAAGTAAGCTAAAACAACTGATGCTGTATCAATGGGACCAATAGCGGGGATGACTCTACGCAATGGGCGTACCACAAATTGGGTGATTTTGACGATAAATTGTGAGAATGGATTATAAAAATCGCAACGCGCCCATTGCATCCAGACCCGAAGCAGTAAAACTGCGATATATAAGTCCAGAACCGTAAAAAGGAGAAAGTTTAAGAATTGCATGTAACAGCCCTGATTAAATTATATTTGATTGATTTAAAATAATTTTTCCATTTTTTGTGCCCGGCGGATTGCTCCCTGCATGGCTTGGGATACAATTTCCGGCAGATCGCCTTCGTAAAAAATACGTAATGCTTCGGCGGTTGTTCCCCCTTTAGATGTTACCTGTTCGCGCAGGAGAGAAAAAGGAAGTTCTGCCTGTGATTCAGCAAGTTTAGCTGAACCAATGGCCGTTTGCAGGACAAGTTCTCTGGCTGTCTGGCTGTCGAAGCCCAGACGTTCAGCTTCCTGTTGCATCGATTCCATAAACAGGAAGAAATAAGCCGGGGCACTTCCTGCAACCGCAATAATACTGTTGATACGATCCTCATCCTCCACCCAGCAGACTTTACCGACACTATTCATCAATGATTCAGCAAATTGGCGATCAGACTCGCTGACCTGTTCAGGAGCGAACATTCCGCTGATCCCTTGTCCAATCAGAGCAGGGGTATTTGGCATAATACGGATAATATTGAGATTATCTTGCAGAAATGAGTAAAAGCGGGAAACAGGAATACCGGCAGCAATGGAAAGAACGAGTTTTTGGTCGAGATTTACCTGTGAACGCAAGGGGCCACAAACTTCTTTCATCATTTGAGGCTTAACTGCTAACACAATAACATCTGCCTCTTGGGCATAGCGAATATTATCACTTTGGCTGTTAATGCCATACTTTTCAACCAAAACATCACGGCGAGTCGTACTTGGTGAGCAGACAGTGATAAGTTCGGCAGGATAACCTTTTTTGACCAATCTGGCGATGATGGCATGAGCCATATTTCCAGCGCCGATAAAGGTGATTTTTTTATTTTCCATGAAGAAATTGCCTCGAATATTATCTGGTTAATTTTGTTCAGTTAATTTGGCAGAGCTATATTGGCGGGCACCGAAAATTGCTGTTCCAATGCGTACTAAAGTTGAGCCACAAGCTATAGCTGCTGCCATATCATCAGTCATTCCCATAGAAAGTGTATCTATTTGTGGATATTGTGCCTTTAATTTAATAAACGCTTGTTCCATTTCGCGAAAAACGTCTGTTTGTCGTTCAGAATCACTTTCTGGTGCAGGGATAGCCATCAAACCACGCAATACCAGATTAGGCAGGGAGTTGATAATTGCTGCCAGTTCCTCCAGTTCCTCCAGTTCTTCCAAAAGAATACCTGACTTACTGCTTTCCCCACTGATATTAATTTGGATCAGGACATTCAGTGGGGCCATGCTTTTAGGTCGTTGTTCGCTCAAGCGCTGGGCGATTTTCAAACGGTCAATGGTATGACACCAGTCAAAATGTTCGGCTACCAGACGGCTTTTATTAGACTGCAAAGGGCCGATAAAGTGCCACACTAAATCGTCGTGGTTAGCAAGCTGTTGAATTTTTTCAATACCTTCCTGAACGTAATTCTCACCAAATTCCCGTTGGCCTGTAGCTATAGCTTTTGCGATAGCTTCCACAGGTTTGGTTTTACTGACTGCAAGTAACGTAATTTCTTCTGGAGAGCGTCCGCATTTTTGAGCCGCAAGGATGATGTGGTTCCTGACATCGTGAAGATTTTGTTCGATATTGTGCATAAGAAACTCAGGAGATTAAAAAATGAATATGGAAAAATTAGTGGCCCTTAGTGTAAAGCATAATGCTTCCGATCTGCATCTTTGTGTCGGGCAAGTACCAATTTTGCGCATCAATGATATGTTGTATCCACAAACACAACTATCAGAAATTGATGGTAACTTCATCATGGCATGGAGCAAAGCAGTATTGTCCGAAGAACAGCAGCAACAGTTACAGATAGTCGGGCATGTCGATTTTGTCTTAGAAATGTCGGATAAACGGCGGCTAAGGGGAAATCTATTCTATCAACAAGATCATATTTCATTGGTGCTACGGTTAATTCCTGATAAGTGCCCGACGTTGGAACAACTATATGCTCCAGAGGTTATCCAACGCCTTATTTTACAGGAAGAAAACAATCTGACAGAAAATGGCTTGATATTAGTGACAGGAGCAACCGGAAGCGGTAAATCGACGACATTGTCAGCGATGATTAATGCTCTTAACAATCACGTCAGAAAACACATTGTCACGTTGGAAGATCCGATAGAATTTGTACACCGCAGCCGAAACTGTTTAATACAGCAAAGGCAAATCGGGAAAGATGTGCCGGATTATCAAACTGCATTAAAAGGGGCGTTACGGCAAGATCCTGATGTGATCTTGCTAGGGGAATTGCGCGATAAGGAAACGATCCGATTAGCATTGACAGCCGCTGAAACCGGACACTTGGTTCTGTCAACACTACATACTCGTGGGGCAATTCAGGCCATAGATCGTCTGGTGGATGTTTTTTCTGCTGACGAAAAGGGATGGATATGCAGTCAACTGGCGGGTAGTTTAAAGTCGGTCATTGCCCAACAATTGCTTCCTGCTAAAAACGAAAGCAGGGTGGCTATTTATGAAGTTCTAGTCGTCAACCAGGCAGTCAGCCATTTGATCAGGGAAGGAAAAAATCACCAGATAGCAACATTAATGCAGACAGGATCTGCCTGCGGTATGCAAACTTACGAGCAAAGCCGCCAACAGCGCAAATCGTCGGGGTTGCTAGTGGAATAATGGCATGATGGAAAATTCATCATGACCAGAATTCACAGTGATCGCTGTTTTTGGCTATGAATACTGTCGCTCAAACCAGCTTTCCAGAATGACGACAGCAGAAGCGGAATCAACTTTGCCTTTATCAAGAGCGCGATATCCACCATGATCAAACAGGTGAGATCGTGCTTCTACCGTGGTTAGGCGTTCATCGTGTAGCTCAACCTGGATGCCAAAACGACCGTGTAAACGGTTAGCAAATTTGCGTGCCTGTGCTGTAACCAGTTGCTCTGTACCATCCATATTGAGTGGCAGGCCAACAATGACCAAATCGGGTTGCCACTCTTTGAGGAGCTTTTCAATCATATCCCAATTGGGAGAACCTTCTTTTGCTTTGAAAGAATCTAATGCTCTGGCTGTGCTGGTTATTTCCTGCCCGATAGCTGCACCAATACTACGAGTACCAAAATCGAATGCAATCACTGTGCGATTTTTCATCAGGCATGTCCTGCTTGTAATGCGAGATTGTGGATCTTAATTCCCAATAAGGATGCGGCTTCACGCCAGCGGTCGGTAACAGGGGTATTGAAAATAATGGAGGCCTCTGCACTGACGGTAAGCCAGCTATTTTCCATAATTTCTTTTTCCAGTTGGCCTTTTTCCCAACTTGAGTATCCAAGAGTCATTAAAACATTTTTCGGTTGGCGTGGTGTACCTAGTGCTTCCAACATATCTTTGGAAGTGGTAACCATCGTTTCATTAGAGATTTGGATGCTGGAACTGAAGCCGGGTTGTGGTGTGTGTAAAATAAAACCATGCTCTTCAGACAGTGGGCCGCCAGCCATTACAGGCTTATTCAGATTGATATTATCGTCTCTGTCTCCGGGGGCGATACCCAACTTCTTCAAGATCCCTTGAATAGAAATCTGAGCTATCGGTTTATTAATAATTAACCCCATTGCCCCGTTTTGATCATGTTCGCAGATATAAACTACAGAACGATTGAAATAAGGATCTGTGAGCGAAGGCATGGCGATGAGAAAATGATGCTGTAGATTCATGTGCTTTCTGATAGTTATTTTTACAATGTACGAATGGGTTGGCCCACACAGTATGTGGGCTCACATGATAAATGGCAAATGCTGTCAGGCAATGGAAGCTGTCTAACCTATTATACTGTCTGTTTTTCCAATCGTTTTTCAATCGAATCCATTAACATGCCTGTAATGGAGATTTCAGGAAAAGCGGCTTCTATTTCACGTACACAAGTTGGGCTGGTAACGTTGATTTCAGTTAAACGGTCACCAATGATATCAAGCCCAACGAAAATTAAACCTTTCGCTTTTAAGACAGAAGCGACTGCGCGTGCGATAGTCCAGTCACTTTCTGACAGTGGACGAGCTTCTCCACGCCCGCCTGCTGCAAGGTTACCACGGGTTTCACCCTGGGCTGGGATACGAGCCAAGCAGTAAGGCACTGGCTCGCCATCAACAACCAGTACACGTTTATCTCCATCCTTAATGGCTGGCAGAAAATTTTGTGCCATACAGAAGCGGCTACCATGTTCGGTCAGGGTTTCAATAATCACACCGATATTCGGATCATCTTGCTTCAGGCGGAAAATGGAAGCGCCGCCCATACCATCTAGTGGTTTAAAGATAACATCACCATGTTTTTGGTGAAATTCACGCAGAGTTTTTGCGTTGCGTGTTACCAGAGTATCTGGTGTCAATTCGGGGAACCATGCGGTAAACAGTTTTTCATTACAGTCACGCAGGCTCTGTGGTTTGTTGACGATCAGGCTGCCTTTGGCTTCAGCTCTTTCCAGAATATAAGTAGCGTAAATATATTCAGTATCAAAAGGAGGGTCTTTGCGCATCAGGATAACATGCAGTGTATCAAGGGCAATATCCTGTTCGCTGCCAAACTGATACCACTGTTGAGGGTTCTCCTCCACTGTAAGTAAACGGGTTCGTGCACGACCTTCTCCCTGATGCAGATAGAGGTCATTCATCTCCATGTAATGGATTTCCCATCCGCGTTTCTGTGCTTCCAGCAGCATGGCAAAACTAGTGTCTTTCTTAATTTTGATGGATGAGATTGGATCCATCACTATACCGAGCTTGATCATTCTTTCTCCTTAACCCAGATCACCAAAACGCACTTGTAATGCTGTAATTGCAGTGAGTGCCGTCGTCTCTGTCCGCAGGACGCGAGGGCCTAACAGGATATCAGTAAATTGGTGATTTGCCGTCATTTCTATTTCTTCGTCGGATAATCCCCCTTCTGGGCCAATCAACAGACGAACTTTTTTCACTGGTAATGGCAGTGTATTGATACTTTGGCTGGCACGGGGATGTAAATTTAATTTTAGGCTGCTATCGTTTTCTGCACACCATGCTTCGAGTGACATAACCGGACGGATCTCAGGGATCTGATTGCGTCCGCATTGCTCACAGGCAGAAATTACGATTTTTCTCCATTGCTGTAATTTTTTTTCCAGCCTTTCTGCATCCAGTTTCACACCACAGCGTTCAGAAAGTAATGGCGTAATAGTATTAACGCCTAATTCAACGGATTTTTGAATTGTGAATTCCATTTTTTCACCACGGGACATGACTTGCCCCAGATGCAGATCCAATGGTGATTCGCAGTTAGACAATTTGCCTGCAAGGATGCGCACTTTGACTGCTTTTTTACTGGCTTCAGTAATTTCTGTATCAAAAATCTGATTGCTACCATCAAAGAGTTGCAATTGTTGTCCACTATTCATTCTGAGCACACGGCCAACATGATTGGTAGCATCATCACTCAGGTTGATTACGGTTCCTACAATGAGTGACTCAGGATGATAGATGCGGGGAATTCGCATATTTTTTCTTTCCTTCTTTTTTCCGGATAGTTCCTTTCCAGATAGTTCAGATATAGCCTAACGCTATATCATAAAGTTGATTTATCGCCATGATAAATGAGCGCTGATTGCATGATCAAGCTATCTCTCAGACTAAAAGAAACCCGATGTATAGTTGCGAGTTGGCTCGCATATTTATTTCATTATGACTGTTTTAATGGATTTCCTATTGCCAATGAGCTGAACGGGAATTTAGTATTCACCGTGTTCTGATTAATATCAGAGAATAAATAAGGGATATCGGTATGCCCTGTGGATTTCAAGATGTAGTCAAAAAGCTGCAACTTGAAAGACGTCGGGAATAACAGGGATGTTATTTTATGGAAACTATATTGAACATTTTCATGGATGAGAAAAATGAATGGTCCAATAATTTAGTCAGTATGAATGAAATAATAATTTTATTTTTCTGCATCGTTTTGTTTTTATTAGCAGTTATCGATATAAAAACTTATCAGCTACCAGATATGCTCACTCAACCTTTATTATGGCTTGGATTGGTACTTAATAGTAATAATGAAGTAGTTCCAATAAAGAGTGCGATATATGGCGCCATATCAGGGTATTTATTTTTATGGATATTATATTGGCTTTGTCGGTATACATTGAAGAAAGAGGGGATAGGTTACGGCGATTTAAAGTTGACTGCCGCAATTGGTGCATGGATTGGTGTAGATATGATACCCGTGTTGATGTTGCTGGCTTCATTATCTGGTCTATTAGGGTTTGTTATGATTTGGCTGAAAAGAAAAAGCTACCCTGAATTTATCGCTTTTGGGCCTTATCTCTGTTTTTCTGCCATACTTTTGATGGTTTTTAATTTTCATGGAGCTAACGTGATTTAGCTTTAGTAATTTTAGATAATTATCACAGCAAATCTAAACATGATGCTTCCCCTTTTAAACATCAGGGAGTACATCAAAAAAAGAAAAGATACAACATGTTTATGCTTGTCACTGTAGTGGTATGTGGGGAAGGTTATGGTTGCCGAATGCAAAGAATATTTCTGCCGGACAGCCTATTGAACTTGATTGATGGCAATGACAGGCTGTGGGGAAATAAAAAGTGGCGGAGAGAGCAAGATTTGAACCTAGTGTACACATTACGCACATGGTAGATGTTAAAAGCATCTAATGTACTCAACTGCTTTTTGCATACAATGGATGTTAAAAGCATCCAGTAGGCTTGGGCAGCTATCCTGCATACGCTAGACGTTGGAAGCATCTAGTGGGTGTAGGCAGCTCATCTTGCATGCGCTAGACGTTAGAAGCATCTAGTTGGCTTTAAGCAGGTCACTTTGCATAATCTAGATGTTAAAAGCATCTAATTATCTTAGGTTGTTTGCTTATCTCTCCGCCGACACCAAATTTAAAAAAAAGTGAGATTTTTATTCAAGCGGATTTATTTAATTATGGCCTATTGATCACAACTTAAATTAATTAATTATTTTAGAACTTAAAAGGGAGATAAATGTCATATTAATTAAGGCTATTTTATGTTCATCTAATAGGTTTTTTTGTTGTTTTTCCTATTATCTTGTTAAGTTTTGTATAGTGATAAATATAAAGCATTAAAGGAAGTTTTTAAATAAATGTTATCACTAATTTGTTCTGATACTTTATTTTTTGTTAGAGTGGTTGGGCAGAATGGTTGAGAGCGTTTATTTTATTCGTTAGTCTTTTAAGTTTTATAATTGTAGTGTGAGATATTTTGAGTTTTATGTTGGATGAAAGTACTTATTTTAGGGCTTTCTGTTCTAATAAAATATGGGTGCTACTTTTCGTAACACCCATATTTTTAATTTATTGAGGCCATTTCATTTCGCCTTTCAATACTTTGGCACTTAACTCAAGACTGGATTCATCAGCAAGGTTTGGGTAATGTTTTTTCATGGCTGAAATTAATGCTTCTGAATCTTTTGCTTTTGGTAATTCTTTTTCCAGTGTTGTCAGATAATTTTGGGTAAAATTTACTGATTCCAATGTCATTGATGAATTCCCCAAATAATGACCGGGAACCACAGTTTCAGGTTTTAAGCTTTTGATTCGCTCTAATGTCTGCATCCAGTGCTGGCGCGATAATTTAGTCTGAGTATCAGCAATCCATACATGGATGTTGTCAGAAACAGTTACACCACCAACAACTGCTTTTAATTTCGGGATCCATACGAAAGTGCGGTCTGCGGCAGGGCCATTTAAACCTTCAACAATCAGTTTTTCACCATCTACAGTAAAGGTTTTTCCTTTCAATGGTTTAGGAACAATAATTTTTTCGGGTGCTTGATCTTGTAAGATGCCACCCCAATAGGCCAGTTTACCATCTTTGGTTTCTTTGATAGCTTTAATCGTTTCAGGTGAGGCGATCACTTTGGCATCAGGGAAAGCTTCAGTGATCACATCAAGGCCGAAATAAAAATCAGGATCAGACTGGCTGATGTAGATCGTTGTTAGTTTTTTACCGGTCTGTTGGATCATTTTGACCAGTTCTTGAGCGTCGCTTTTTTTGAATTGTGCATCGATCAGTACAACTTCATGTTTGCCACTGATGATTTCAGAAGAGACTGGGAAGATGCCGGCTTCGCCCGGATTGTAGACATCTAACTTAAGATCGGCAGCTTGAGCGAATGTCCCCATTCCCAGAGAGAGTGTTGCAGCCAGAACGGTATTTCGTATTGTTTTATGAGCCATAATCGAATTCCTATATACAAAAATGCTTATTTGCTTGAATCACTCGTATCATAAATTGCATATTTCGATTTAAAAATCCCATAACTGGCAACTATTTGTTGCATATATCGAGCTAATCAACATGGAGATACAGAGACAAGATGGACAGGATCACCGCAGCACAGGTTTTTGTCACAATTGTTGAACAAGGCAGTTTGAGTGCAGCAGCAGAACGACTTGATATGTCACGGGCAATGGTGTCACGTTATCTATCTGAAATGGAAAGCTGGGCAGAAGTTCGTCTTCTGCATCGCACAACGCGCAAAATAAGTCTGACTTCAGCGGGAGAGCAGGCTTATCAGCGTAGCCTTAAATTAATGAAGTTAGCGGAAGCGATGCCGGCTCAGCAATCGGCAGAGGCTCATACCCTGAAAGGATTATTAAGGGTAGGTTGTTCTCAATCGTTGGGAATCAGCGCTCTGTCTGTGGCGATTCCTGAATTTATGCGGAAGTATCCTCATGTCGCTGTTAATCTGCAAATCAATAATAAAGTCATTAAACTAGTCGAAGAACGTATTGATTTAGCAATCCGCATTACCAATAATCTGGAGCCAAATTTGATTGCTCGCCCGCTATCGACTTGTCATTCTGTTGTTTGTGCCGCTCCTTCTTATTTAGATGGGAAAATAATCCCGCAAAAACCCGCCGATCTGGCAGAACATAATTGTTTGACATATAACTTTTTTGGTAAAAGCTTATGGCTGTTCGAAAAACAGCATCAGCAGTATTCAGTTCCTGTCAGTGGTACGTTAAGTGCCAATGAATCAACGGTACTTATGGAAGCCACATTGCAAGGAGCTGGTATCACTATGCAACCTTATTATTCCGTTTCATCTTACTTAAAATCCGGCCAGTTGATTGATCTATTACCTGATTACCAACCTCAGGCAATGGGAATTTACGGTATTTATGTTAGTCGTCAAAATATGCCCGCTACTTTGCGGGCATTGTTGGATTTTCTGGTTGAGTGGTTTGCATCTTCTCCCGACTGGCAACAATTAATGTTGAAAAGCTAATGCTAATTTTTGTGGAAATAGCTCAGCCTGCTGTTTTAGATGAGCAATGAATATTTCGACGGGTTCTGAAGATGGGCGGTGAATAGGTTTAATTAAGCTGACTGTGAACGGAATTTCGATACTGAATGGTCGTATGCAGAACCCGGCATTTTTATCCAGATAATCCAGTGCCGTCAGCGGGTTAATAATCGATACACCAATACCTTCACTGATCATGGCACATACTGATGCCGCACTGTGGGTTTCCATAATCATCTTGCGTGAAACCTGATGCTTATTAAATATCGCATCAATCAGTTGCCTGTAGCTATCTGTAATAGAAAGGCTGATAAACGGCTGTCCATGAAAATCTTCTGGTTCTAGTCGCGATTTTTGCGTGAGTGGATGGTTGGCAGGCAAAACACAAACTTCGTTCAATGTCATCAAAGTTTCACGTTCAGTTCCTGCGGGTGTCTGCATATGTTCAGTCAAACCGAGATCGTGGCGTTGTGCTGAAAGCCATTCTTCCAGTAGTGGAGATTCTTGTGGAATGATTGTTAGTTGCGCATCAGGGTAGGATTGGATAAAGCTATGACAGGCTTTAGGCAATAAGGATTGGGAGAATACTGGCAAACAGGTAATGGATAGTTGGGCATATTCAAACTGGCGGATACAATCTGCCGTATTGAGTATTCTTTCCAGCCCGTAATAGGAGCGCTGTACCTCTTCAAATAGTCTTATTCCTTGTGTCGTTGGGAATAAACGCCCTTTTATCCGATCAAACAACTTAAATTTCAGCAATTGTTCAAAGCGTGCTAGTTCACGGCTCACCGTTGGTTGTGAGGTTTTCAATAAAACCGCTGCATCAGTCAGATTCTTGGTGGTCATGACTGCATGAAAAATCTCTATATGTCGCCATGAACAGGCGTGCATAACTTTCCCCCTTTTTATTTGGTTTGCTGTCTCACGTCAGGTAATTATCTATATTGGGAGTCATATAAATTGGATACCATATAATAATGCGTTTAAAAAGAAAGCAAAACGATATCGTAGATGAATAGGTGATAGTAAAAAGGATATTTTTATTCCTGTCTTATTGGTGTCAATAATGAAGCATCTGCTGATATGAGAAAACCCCAATGACAAAACCAACTCTTACCGTTTCTTTCGGCAATAATTTTACACCAGAGAACCTCCTTAGCTTGTCCACTGTTTATGGAACACCACTGTGGATCTATGACAGCGCTATAATTGTCAATAAAATAAATCAATTAAATAAGTTTGATGTTATTCGTTTTGCACAAAAAGCCTGTTCCAATACCCATATTCTGCGTTTGATGAGGAAGCAAGGCGTCAAAGTGGATTCGGTGTCATTAGGAGAAATTGAACGTGCGCTTCATGCCGGATTTCAGCCAGGACGTGATAAATCTGAAATCGTATTCACTGCTGATCTGATTAATGAAGAGACGTTGGATCGTGTAATTGAGTTAGATATCCCCGTTAATGCAGGCTCTATCGATATGCTGGAGCAGATTGGTCAGCGTCAGTCAGGCCATTCGGTTTGGCTGCGCATCAATCCGGGATTCGGTCATGGTCATAGCCAGAAAACGAATACCGGCGGTGAAAATAGTAAGCATGGGATCTGGTTTCAGGATCTACCTTTAGCACTTGAGAAAGTTCGTCAATATAAACTGAACCTGATAGGTTTGCATATGCATATTGGTTCAGGAGTTGATTATCAACATCTCGCTAATGTCTGTAATGCTATGGTGGAGCAGGTTGTATTGTGCGAGGTGGATATTCAGGCCATTTCAGCAGGAGGAGGGTTATCCATCCCCTATAAAATCGGTGAAGAAGTTGTAAATACTGGCCATTATTACAGTTTATGGCATGAAGCACGCCAACGTATTGAGCAGCATTTGGGGCATCATATTGAGCTGGAAATTGAACCCGGCCGTTTTTTGGTCGCCGAAGCAGGGATTTTGATGGCAGAAGTACGGGCGGTAAAGTCGATGGGAAGTCGCCATTATGTGCTGGCAGATGCAGGTTTCAATGATTTGATGCGTCCAGCAATGTATGGCAGTTATCACCATATTTCTGTGTTGTCTGAAAATGAGTTATCTGGAAATGGGCAAAATAGTGAAGGTAAGAGCAGCGAGAGGACAAACTTACAGGAGACGTTGGTGGCAGGGCCATTATGCGAATCGGGAGATGTCTTTACTCAGTTGGAAGGAGGGGAGGTTATTCCCCGTATGTTGCCTAATGTTGCTGTCGGTGATTATCTGATTTTCCATGATACAGGTGCTTACGGTGCATCTATGTCCTCAAATTATAATAGTCGGCCTCTGATCCCTGAAGTATTGTTTGTTGATGGTGAACCTCGTTTAATTCGACGTCGGCAGACAATACAAGAATTGTTGTCATTGGAATAAATGTAAAAATACGGGGGCATAAAGCCCCCATATTTTTCTCATTACTTATTTAATATCTGTACCATTCCAGCATCAGGCTGCTTTAGTCTGTTGCTGATTTTTAGACTTTTTTGTTGCATTGGGGACAGCAAATGCATCTGCTTCAAATTCATCAACATTGATTGAACGCAGTCTGCTGACTTCTGCACGTTTCAGGATATCAGCTTCTTCCTTAGTGATCTTATTATCCGCTAATGCTTTTTCAGCCAACTGATCCAGACATGTGAAACTCAGATTTTTACCTGCTTCACGGCTCAGGCGAGTGTGAATAGGCTCTGAGGCAATAATGTCATGCAGTGCTTCTTCCAGTAATCCATGAGGATTATGCTCACTTGGTGTCAGATATTGCCCACGACCAACCCGGTCACGAGTTGCGGAAGGTGTTTGTAATATCTGTGCCAGTTTGTGATCCAATTTATCGGATGGTGCAGTATGTGAGCGACCTAACGGGAAGATGATAACTCGCATTAAACCGGCAACCAGGCGATTTGGGAAGTTACGCAGCAAATCGTTTAGGGCTTGTTCTGCCTGATACAAGGCATCTTCTACAGCCCATTGAACCAGTGGTAAATCTTCTTTTTGGCGACCTTCATCTTCGTAACGTTTTAAGGTCGCTGTTGCCAGGAAAAGTTGACTCAGAATATCTCCTAAACGGGCAGAGATACGTTCACGGCGTTTCAAACTCCCGCCCAATACCCCCATGGCAACATCAGACATTAAGGCAAGGTTTGCACTCAGTCGATTGATGTGCTGATAGTAACGACGCGTTGCATCATTGACTGGGGTATTGCTGGTTCTGCCATTGGTAATACCTAACCACAGGCTGCGCAATGTATTGCTGGCAACGTGTCCTAAGTGACCGAACAATGCTTTATCAAACGCTTTAACATCATTGTTTTCTGCTGCGGCTATTTCAGCCAGAACATAAGGATGGCAGCGGATTGCACCTTGACCAAAGATAATCATGCTGCGGGTCAGAATGTTTGCACCTTCTACGGTAATGGCGATAGGTGCACCCTGATAACCACGAGCCAGGAAGTTGGATGGGCCGAGGCAGATACCTTTACCACCAGCAATATCCATTGCATCAATAATGGAACGCTGGCCTCTGTGGGTACAGTGATATTTCACGATAGCAGACAGAACGGCAGGTTTTTCGCCCAGCATAATGCCGCTTGTGATCATTGTTGCCGCAGCATCCATCAGGTAAGAGTTACCTGCGATGCGGGCCAGTGGCTCTTCAATACCTTCCATTTTGCCGATAGGCAGTTTGAATTGACGGCGAATATAAGAGTAAGCACCGATAGCCATAGCTGCGCTTTTCAGTCCGCCGGTTGCATTGGATGGCAGGGTAATACCACGACCAACAGACAGACATTCAACCAACATACGCCAGCCTTGTCCTGCCATTTTCGGCCCACCAATGATGTAATCGATAGGAACGAAAATATCTTTACCGCGGGTTGGCCCATTCTGGAATGGAATATTCAGAGGGAAATGACGATGACCGATTTCAACACCAGGGGTGTTTGTTGGGATCAGGGCACAGGTTATACCCAATGATTCAGTCTCACCCAATAAGTGATCCGGGTCATACAGTTTGAATGCCAGGCCCAATACAGTTGCGATAGGAGCAAGGGTAATATAACGCTTGTTCCAGTTCAGGCGCATACCGAGCACTTGTTCGCCTTGCCATTCGCCCATACAGACGACACCAGTATCAGGAATTGCCCCTGCATCTGAGCCTGCTTCCGGGCTGGTCAAAGCAAAACAAGGGATCTCTTCACCACGGGCGAGGCCGGGAAGGTAATGTTTTTTCTGCTCATCTGTACCATAGTGTTGCAACAATTCACCAGGCCCCAATGAATTAGGCACACCAACAGTTATCGCCAGAATACCGGAGACACCTGCCAGTTTTTGCAGCACTTGTGATTGAGCATAAGCTGAGAATTCCAGACCGCCGTATTCTTTTTTGATGATCATGGCAAAGAAACGGTGTTCTTTCAGATAGGCCCAAAGCTCTGGAGGTAAATCAGCTAATTCATGGCTGATTTGGAAATCATTTGCCATACGGCAGGCTTCTTCCACAGGGCCATCAATGAATGCTTGTTCTTCAGCGGTTAACTGTGGTTTTGGATAGTTATGCAATTTATTCCAGTCAGGGTTACCGCGGAACAGATCACCTTCCCACCATGTTGTACCAGCATCAATTGCTTCTTTCTCTGTACTGGACATACTTGGCATAACTTTGCGGAATGCTTTCAAACCAAGAGCAGAGAATAGAGAGATACGAGTTGGAGTGAAGACAAGAGGGAACAGGATAATAGCGAGTGGTAACAGCAACCAGTAGCTCCAAAGACCCGTAACACCCATGATGAATGTATAGGCAATAAGCAGTAAGCTGCTGACAGTCAGGCTGACTTTGCGGTAACAAAGCCCACCAATCAAGACTAAAAACAAAATAATGCTGAGGAGGGTCATAGTAAAACTCCTGTAAATCTCAGGTTGAGTCGTCAGAGGTCTGACCTGTTGTGATGTCCTTCTTTTTTAGTTGAGGAAAAGACATTTATCAATACATTTACATCTTAATTACAATCTAGCTCACAAAGTCATTGAAGTTTTTGGTAGGGGAATTTTTTAGAGATGTGATGGTATCTTCTTTCAGGGGGGGGAATCCGTTACACTGGGTAACTGTTGTTATTAATCCCGAAGACCTTTCCTTTCAGGAGTATGAGTCCCATGTATCAAGATCTGATCCGCAGTGAGCTATCCGAAGCCGCAGAGACGCTGGCTAATTTCCTCAACGATAATACAAATATTGAGGCCATTCAAAAAGCAGCCGTTTTGTTGGCTGATTCATTTAAGGCGGGAGGAAAAGTGCTTTCGTGCGGTAATGGCGGTTCACATTGTGATGCTATGCATTTTGCGGAAGAATTGACAGGCCGTTATCGCGAAAATCGTCCGGGATATCCTGGTATCGCTATTTCTGATCCCAGTCATTTATCCTGTGTTAGCAATGATTTTGGCTATGATTATGTGTTTTCCCGTTATATTGAGGCCGTTGGTCAGAAGGGTGATGTTTTGCTCGGAATTTCGACTTCAGGCAATTCCGGTAATATTATTAAGGCAATTGAAGCTGCCCGCGTAAAAGGGATGAAAGTCATTACGCTGACTGGTAAAGATGGCGGCAAAATGGCAGGAACCGCAGATGTTGAAATTCGTGTACCGCATTTCGGTTATGCAGATCGCATCCAGGAAATTCACATCAAAGTGATCCATATTTTGATTCAGTTAATTGAGAAAGAAATGATAAGAGTCTGATTACAGATTGTCAGGAGCAGGTTAGAGGTAGGCAATGTGTGAATTACTTGGCATGAATGCCAATGTACCAACGGATATTGTTTTCAGTTTGAGTGGCCTGATCCAGCGTGGCGGGAATACCGGCCCTCATAGGGACGGTTGGGGAATTACTTTCTATCAAGGGTTGGGCTACCGAACTTTCAAAGATCATCAACCCTGTTGTCATTCACCTGTTGCCCGCTTTATTCAGGGTTATCCGATCAAATCAGAGGCCATTATTGCCCATATTCGTCAGGCCAACCGCGGCAATGTATCTCTGGTCAATACCCATCCGTTTACACGTGAGTTGTGGGGCAGACACTGGACTTACGCTCACAATGGTCAATTGAAAGGATACCGTAACCTGAAAACGGGAAATTATCGTCCGGTTGGTGAAACTGACAGTGAGCGGGCATTTTGTTGGATATTGCACCAATTATCAATCAAATATCCTAAGCGACCTGCTAACTGGTCTACGGTGTTCCGTTTTATTGCATCATTGGCAGATGCACTCAGGGAAAAGGGGGTGTTCAATATGCTGTTATCTGACGGGAAATTTATGATGGCCTATTGTTCGACACAATTGCATTGGATTACCCGTCGGTCACCTTTCGGTAAGGCGACATTACTTGATCAGGATATTGAAATTGATTTTCAGCAACATACCCACCCTGATGATGTGGTATCAGTGATCGCAACTCAGCCTTTAACGCATAACGAAACCTGGAATAAAATTGAGTCGGGGAGCTATGTTTTATTTCACCTTGGTGAACGCATATTCTGATTGATTTTGCCGAGCAGGTGGAGGTGCCACGCTAACAATATATTGTCCTCTGATGATATTGACTGTAGCGGGTGTGCTGTTTTTGACAAAATATTCATAGGCAGGCTGTAACTGTTCCCAAAATGAGTAATTAGCGTTATTGTGATGACGTCTCATATTTGATGGCGTCATCCTGAAAGGGTAAATATTAATCTTGATTTCACGTTGCCCATGATGGAGTGCACTTTCCGCATATCGATATATCTCATCCATATAACGATTAGTCATGGCATAGCAGCCAATGGATTTACATTCACCATGGATCATTAAATTCTTACCAGAATAACCTCGGTATTTATCAAATTTGTTAGGAAAGCCCAAATTAATGGCCCGATAATAGCTGCTATCCGGCTTTAACTGTTTAAGGTTGACGAGGTAAAAACCTTCCGGGCTTTTGAAATCACCGGTCAATGTCTTGGGGCCAAGACCACCGGAGTAATTGCAAACAGGATATCGTTGGGTTAATTGATATTGTCCGGTGTTGCTTTTGGTATAGAGTTCAAGAACTTTGTCTTCTTTGAATATTTGAATGAAGATCTCAGAGCCGAGCTGTTTTAATGGTAAGTGTCCACTTAATGAATTATTCCTTGATAATGCGCCTTTAGCCAGAGTAAAAATTGGCATATTGGTAAGAAGTAAGATAAGTGAGAAATAAATAAATTTTTCTTTCATAACATTGCTACCTAAAAGTTAATAAATTAATGAAATACTGAGTTTAAGGTTATCAGGTCATGGCAATATGCTGAGTAAATATAACCGCAATATTTGGTTCCCATAAAATAATCGCTTGCGCAAAAAGCACTCCTTTGTCGGGAAAAATGAGGCTTAGGTTCGGCTTTATCGAGTAGTTTACAGTTCAGCAGAGAAATTATTTTTATTTGCTTGAGCTAAATCACTTGATTAATCAGACAGCGTTTGGGGGAAATGTTAGAATTGCTGTCGGCGAAACTTAAGAAAATATTGTAACGATTATCGGCATGAATAATTTGAGACATATGCCACTCAACGTGTTTTTTATTACTGAAGTCGCTGCATTATCCCAGGGGAATTCCGCAGGATGATCTGTAGCATATGATTTAACTGATAAACTTGTGCAAATCTTATGATTAAAATTAAAAAAGGACTCGACCTCCCGATAGCAGGAGCGCCTGCCCAAGTTATAGAAGATGGTCCGACAATTCGCTATGTCGCCTTATTGGGCGAGGAATATGTTGGAATGCGTCCTTCTATGCTGGTTAAGGAAGGTGAGCATGTTAAAAAAGGGCAAATTCTTTTTGAAGATAAAAAGAATCCAGGGGTAGTTTTTACCAGTCCCGCAAGTGGGAAAGTCGTTACCATTGGACGCGGAGAACGTCGTGTACTGCAATCTGTTGTGATTGAAGTTAGTGGTGATGAACAAATCACATTTGATCGTTATGATCGTGCCGAGCTTGCTGGTCTGACTCGTGAACAGGTAGAAAAAAACCTGCTTGCATCAGGGCTGTGGACGGCGTTGCGTACACGTCCTTTCAGTCGTTCACCTGTCCCCGGTTCCACACCAAAGGCAATCTTTGTCACGGCAATAGATACACAGCCACTGGCTGCTGATCCATCTGTCGTTATTGCGACACAGGAAGAGGCCTTTGTTGATGGTCTGAATATTCTGTCAAAGCTGACAGTAGGAAAAATCCACGTCTGCCATGGCGCTGGAAATATTCCAAATGCAGGGAACAATTCTCAAATTACGTACAACCAATTTGTCGGTCCACATCCGGCAGGGCTGGTTGGAACGCATATTCATTTCATTGAATCAGTCAGTGCCCAAAAAACAGTATGGCACTTGGGATATCAGGATGTTATCGCTATCGGTAAGTTATTCACAACCGGTGAACTGTATACTGATCGCATAATCTCTTTGGCAGGGCCGCAGGTTAAATCACCACGTTTAGTTCGTTCCCGTCTGGGCGTTGATTTGCTGGAGTTGACGCAAGGTCAGTTGAAAGCAGGTGAGAACCGTATCATTTCCGGTTCTGTATTGTGTGGTATGAAATCAGATGAAGTTCATCATTATCTGGGACGTTTCCACACTTTGGTCTCTGTTCTGGCTGAAGGGCGTGAAAAAGAGCTGTTTGGCTGGATTGCTCCGGGAATTAATAAATTCTCCATTACCCGTACTACCATCGGTCACTTCCTGAAAAAGAAACGTTTTGCTTTCTCAACCACTACAAATGGCGGAGAGCGCTCTATGGTGCCAATTGGTAACTATGAGCGGGTGATGCCGTTGGACATTATGGCTACTCATCTGCTGCGTGACTTGCTGGCGGGAGACACTGACAGCGCTCAGGCACTGGGTTGTCTGGAGTTGGATGAAGAAGATTTGGCACTGTGTACTTATGTTTGCCCGGGTAAATATGAGTATGGTCTGGTACTGCGTGAAGTGCTGACTAAGATTGAGCAGGAAGGGTAATTCATGGGCCTGAAAAATTTATTTGAGAAAGTAGAACACCATTTTGAGGCCGGTGGCAAGCTGGAAAAATATTATCCTCTCTATGAGGCAGTAAGCACCGTTTTTTACACTCCGGGAACAGTGACAAAGGGAACCGCCCACGTCCGTGATGCCATCGACCTCAAGCGTATGATGATTCTGGTATGGATGTCTGTTTTTCCGGCCATGTTCTGGGGAATGTATAATGTAGGGAATCAGGCGATACCTGCATTAACCCATCTATACAGTGGAGAAGTACTACAGCAGGTTCTGGCTTCTGACTGGCATTATATATTGGCCCAGTATCTTGGTGCGTCACTGACACCGGATGCAGGGTGGGGCAGCAAAATGCTGCTGGGGGCAACCTACTTCCTGCCAATTTATGCTGTCGTTTTTGTGGTTGGTGGCTTTTGGGAAATCTTATTTGCCATTATCCGCAAACATGAAATCAACGAAGGCTTCTTTGTCAGTTCTATTCTGTTCGCACTGATTGTTCCGCCAACACTGCCATTGTGGCAGGCGGCACTGGGGATTACTTTTGGTGTCGTAGTTGCAAAAGAAATCTTTGGTGGTACAGGTCGTAACTTCCTTAACCCGGCTCTGGCGGGTCGTGCTTTCTTGTTTTTTGCTTATCCTGCCCAAATTTCAGGTGATTTAGTCTGGACTGCGGCTGACGGTTTTTCCGGGGCAACCCCACTGTCTCAATGGGCGAATGCGGGCCAGCATGCTCTGATGAACACCATCACAGGTCAGCCTGTAACATGGATGGATGCTTTCCTTGGTAACATCCCAGGTTCAGTTGGTGAAGTTTCCACTCTGATGATTTTCATCGGTGGTGCCATCATTCTGTTTGCCCGTATCGCTTCATGGCGCATTGTTGCTGGTGTCATGATCGGTATGATTGCAATGTCCTATCTGTTTAATGCGATTGGTTCAGACACTAACCCAATGTTCACCATGCCATGGTATTGGCACATGGTTCTGGGGGGCTTTGCTTTCGGTATGATCTTTATGGCAACAGATCCCGTATCTGCTGCATTTACGGATAAAGGGAAATGGGCATACGGCATTCTGATTGGGGTGATGTGTATCCTGATCCGTGTTGTAAACCCAGCTTACCCAGAAGGGATGATGTTGGCGATTCTATTCGCTAACCTGTTCGCGCCACTGTTCGATTATTTGGTCGTACAGGCCAATATTAAGCGGAGAAAAGCCCGTGGCTAATGATAAACCAAAAAATAATGACAGCATCGGCAGAACGTTTCTTGTTGTTTTTGTGTTGTGCCTTGTATGTTCGATTGTCGTTGCTGGTTCAGCCGTAGGTTTGAGGGCACAGCAACAAGAACAAAAACTGTTGGATAAACAGCGTAATATTCTGGATGTTGCTGGTTTGCTGAAACCAGACATGACAACAGCAGAAATCAAAGCAGCTTATGACAGCCATATCCAGCCAAGATTGCTTGATTTGAAAACAGCAATACTCGAAAAAAGTGATGGCAATTTTGACCTGAATAATGCCCTGCGCCGTGATGAAACCAGCATAGCTTTATCCCCAGAACAGGATCTGGCGAAAATCCGTCGTCGGGCTGATATGACAGAAATCTATCTGGTTAAAGATGAACACGGCAAAACTACTGAGCTGGTATTGCCGATATATGGTTCAGGTCTGTGGTCAATGATGTATGCCTTTATTTCCATTGACGTGGATGGCGTAACATCTCGCGGCATTACTTACTACTCTCACGGCGAAACACCGGGATTGGGTGGTGAAGTTGATAACCCACAATGGCGTAAGCAATGGGTTGGCAAAAAACTTTATAACCCGGAAGGTGCTCCGGTGCTCAAAATCGTTCGTGGTGGCGCGGGTGATAATCCTTATGGTGTAGATGGTTTGTCTGGCGCGACTCTGACTTCCAACGGTGTTCAGCATATGTTTGATTTCTGGTTGGGTGATAATGGTTTTGGCCCGTTCCTGAAAAAAGTACGCGAGGGAGTCTTGAAAGATGGCTGATAGTAAAGAGATAAAACGCGTCCTTCTTGGGCCGCTGTTTGATAATAACCCAATTGCATTGCAGGTTTTGGGTGTGTGTTCAGCATTAGCGGTAACAACCAAACTAGAAACTGCATTGGTGATGACGCTTGCTGTGACACTGGTAACAGCATTTTCTAACTTTTTCATTTCGTTGATTCGTAATTACATTCCGGGCAGTGTGCGAATCATTGTGCAGATGGCAATTATTGCCTCGTTGGTTATTGTGGTAGACCAGATTTTGCGGGCATATGCCTATGAAATCTCAAAACAGCTATCTGTGTTTGTTGGCCTTATCATCACTAACTGTATCGTAATGGGACGTGCAGAAGCCTATGCCATGAAATCTCCTCCAGTAGAAAGTTTCATGGATGGTATCGGTAACGGTTTAGGCTATGGTGTCATTTTGTTACTGGTGGGCTTTTTGCGCGAACTGTTTGGCTCAGGAAAGCTGTTGGGTATTACTGTGATGGAATCCATCAAAAATGGTGGTTGGTATCAGCCTAACGGTCTGTTCCTGCTGGCACCAAGTGCATTTTTCATCATTGGTATGCTGATTTGGGGTCTGCGGACTCTGAAACCTGAGCAGGTTGATAAGGAGTAACAGACAACATGGAACATTATATCAGTTTATTTGTCCGTGCCGTCTTTATCGAGAATATGGCGTTATCCTTCTTTCTCGGTATGTGTACTTTTCTGGCGGTGTCTAAAAACGTCAAAACTGCTTTTGGTCTGGGCGTTGCCGTAACGGTTGTTTTGGGAATTTCTGTTCCTGCCAATAACCTTGTTTACAATCTGGTACTCCGTGATGGAGCCTTGATTGATGGGGTTGATCTGAGTTTCCTGAACTTCATTACCTTTATCGGTGTGATCGCTGCACTGGTGCAGATTCTGGAAATGATCCTTGATCGTTACGTTCCTGCACTTTACAACGCGTTGGGGATTTTCCTGCCGTTGATTACGGTGAACTGTGCGATTTTCGGTGGTGTTTCTTTCATGGCACAGCGTGACTATAACTTTGGTGAATCCATCGTATATGGTTTTGGTTCAGGTATGGGCTGGATGCTGGCAATTGTCCTGATGGCCGCTATTCGTGAAAAAATGAAATATGCGGATGTTCCGGCAGGTTTGAAAGGATTGGGGATCACCTTTATTACCACCGGATTGATGGCATTGGGCTTTATGTCCTTCTCCGGCGTGCAGCTCTAAAGGAGAGAAGAATTCATGGATATAATCATTCTAGGCGTAGTAATGTTTACCCTGATTGTGTTGGCGCTGACGGCAATGATTTTGTTCGCAAAATCGAAGTTAGTGAACACCGGGGATATTAAAGTTGAAGTCAACGGCGATGAGGAGAAAAGTTTTACTGCTCCCGCTGGTGATAAGTTGTTGGGTATGCTTGCCAATCAGGGTATTTTCGTTTCTTCAGCATGTGGTGGTGGCGGCTCTTGTGGTCAGTGTCGTGTGAAGATCAGAGAAGGCGGTGGTGATATCCTGCCTACAGAGCTGTCTCACATTAACAAGCGTGAAGCAAAAGAAGGCTGCCGTCTGGCATGTCAGGTTAATGTTAAGCAAGACCTGAAAATTGAATTGCCGGAAGAGATCTTCGGCGTTAAGAAATGGGAATGTGAAGTTATCTCTAACGATAACAAAGCAACTTTCATTAAAGAATTGAAACTGAAAGTACCTGATGGGGAAGTCGTACCATTCCGTGCAGGTGGTTACATTCAGATTGAATGTCCTCCACATATTGCCCGTTATGTTGATTTTGATGTACCGCAGGAATACCGCGAAGATTGGGATAAATTTAATTTGTTCCGCTATGTTTCTGAAGTCAATGAGCCGACAGTTCGTGCATACTCAATGGCGAACTATCCGGAAGAGCATGGCATCATTATGCTGAACGTGCGTATTGCCACACCTCCGCCAAGAAACCCTGATGTGACACCGGGTATCATGTCTTCTTACATCTGGTCATTAAAAGCCGGTGATAAAGTGACGATTTCCGGCCCATTCGGTGAATTCTTCGCGAAGGATACTGATGCTGAAATGGTATTCATCGGCGGTGGTGCAGGTATGGCACCAATGCGTTCTCACATTTTCGATCAGCTCAATCGTTTGAGTTCCAATCGTAAGATCTCTTTCTGGTATGGTGCCCGTTCCAAGCGTGAAATGTTCTATACCGAAGATTTCGATCAGCTGGCGGCAGAAAATGAAAACTTTACCTGGCATGTTGCGCTGTCTGATGCCTTGCCGGAAGATAACTGGGATGGCTATACAGGCTTTATTCACAACGTCCTGTATGAAAATTATCTGAAAGACCATCCGGCACCAGAAGATTGTGAATTCTACATGTGTGGGCCTCCGGTCATGAATGCTGCGGTCATTAAGATGCTGAAAGACCTTGGTGTAGAAGATGAAAACATCATGCTGGATGATTTCGGTGGCTGATGATCTGAATCAGATCATGATCTATACCCTATGGATTTTAAGATTGAAAAACGCCGGGTATATAACACTTTGATTTAACGATAAGCGCCCACATTTCGTGGGCGCTGATGATTCAGAAAGAGTAAGTTATGTTGAGTAAAAAAATTATCAACTGGGGTGTATTGATGTTCATGGCCGTGCTGTTATCAGCATGTGGTGGTCCAGAACAACAGAACCTGAGTGGGCAAACGATGGGAACTTATTACTCCATCAAGTATATCACTGATTTATCAGGACCTTCCCCGGAAAAACTGCAAAAAGAGATTGATCGTTTATTAGAAGAAGTAAACGACCAGATGTCCACTTATCGGCCAAATTCTGAATTGAGTCGTTTTAATCAAAGTCGTGAAGTGAATAAACCCTTTCCGGTATCCGCAGCTACAGCGAAAGTGGTTAAGGAAGCTACCCGTATTAATCAATTGACGGATGGTGCTTTAGATGTGACTGTTGGGCCATTAGTGAATTTGTGGGGATTTGGGCCGGAAGGACGAGTGACTAAAGCGCCAACAGATGAAGAATTGGCAACACGCCGTGCGTGGATTGGGATCGATAAATTATCTGTTGAAGGTAATAATCTGATTAAGTCCATTCCTGAATTATATGTTGATCTTTCCTCTATTGCTAAAGGCTACGGTGTTGATGTGGTCGCGGAATATCTGGCTTCTCAGAATATCAGGAATTACATGGTTGATATTGGTGGTGAAGTTCGCACATCAGGAAACAACGGTAAGGGTACTCCGTGGCGAATTGCGATTGAAAAGCCATCCGATAGTGGAATGACGCAAAGTGCTCAGGAAATTATTGAACCGGGTGAGATGGCTGTCGCGACATCGGGTGATTACCGCAACTATTTTGAACAGAATGGCGTGCGTTATTCTCACACCATTGATCCCAAAACAGGGAACCCCATCAGACATAATCTGGTTTCGATTACGGTTATTGCACCGACCTGCATGAGCGCAGATGGTTTTTCTACCGGGATAGATGTGTTAGGGCCAGTTAAGGGAATGGAATTAGCTGAAAAACTGAACATTCCGGTTTTTATGATAGTCAAAACTAAAGATGGTTTTGAAGAACGTTATAGCCCGGCCTTTAAGCAATATTTACAACAGAAAAAATAAGAGGGAAAGGTTATGGAAGTTTTTATCGCAGCCTTTATCTTTTTCCTGCTGGCTTTTGTGGGGATGGCATTAGGCTATATCTTTAAGCGCAAAAGTATTCAGGGAAGTTGTGGAGGCTTGGGAAGTATAGGTGTTGAAAAAGTCTGCGATTGTCCTGAACCTTGTGATGCGCGTAAAAAACGTATGGCAAGGGAAGCTGCTCGTTATGCGCAACTGGAGAAAAACCGCATTCTTTGATGATGTTTTTCTTGTGAGAAAATCTATCACCAGTTAAAAAAATAACGTTGGAAGGATAGCCCGCTGTGAGACAAAACAGCGGGTTTTTATCGGCTTCTTACAGGATATTAAAAGGATTATCAGTTGAGTGGTTACGTGTCAGTTAGAATTGCTGTGAAATACTGAATTTGTAATTACGACCAATACCTGAAACGGCTTCTCCTAAATATGGATAGTAATCACGGTTGAACAGGTTATCTACAGTGATCCGTGCTTCAAAGCCTTTCATAAGAGGCGGGCGCCAGCTTGCAAACAGACCATGCAGGGCATAGCCTCTGGTTTTTGGTAATGACCAATGCCATGCTTCTGGATCGCCATCTACAGATGAACGATCTTGTTTGCGGATAAAATCACCTTTCCAGCCCATCGCCATCTGCCAGCGTGGGATTTTGAACCCAAGCATAGCATGTGCAGATCTTGGCGGAATTTCAGCAATCCAGGTCTTATGTCCTATCCACGGATCGCGCATCGAAGCATCACGCTGGCCGCGAATGGTAGAGAAAGAAAATTTTCCGAATAGTGTTCTGCTGTCATAGAAGGTCTCTATTTCCAAGCCTTCTATAGTATAACTCGGCAGGTTGCGATAATTCGCTAATGGCTTTTCACATGAGCTACTCGAACCACTTTCAATTTGTTCTGTACAATAAATTCCACGTCTTTTGAAGATTTCATCCTTACCACGGTTACGGAATAAGGTTGTACGAATTTGCAAGCTGTCATTTTCAAGCATCAGATCATCGAAATCGAGAATGGCACCAAGTCGTATCCCTGTCATTCTTTCAACCTTAAGATTACGGCTGGAGCCGGGAAGATTGGTTTTTGCTGACTGAACTTCATACTGTTCATCTACCAGTGGTGCTCTCCATGTGCGGCTGATATCTGCAAATAGTGAAAGATGTTGGTTGGTTTTCCACATTACTCCCAAATGAGGTGTCCAACCAGTATAAGTCACACTGCTATAGTCATGGTTGATTTCAGGTGATTTGTTGTTAAAGCGAGGTGCCTTATTTTCTTCACCAATGTTTTTAACATGGTCATAGCGAATCCCTGGCGTGATTGTAATATTCCCTAGTTTCAAAGAATCTTGCATATATACGCTGTAAGTATGCTGATCGCCTGCTGGCATATAGTGAGGCTGGTAATAGCCGTAATTATATTCAGCATTATTTTTATTGCCTTTATCGAACATTAAAACGTTGCGTTGGTTCTTATGCCAACGGGCTCCTGCTATTAATTCATGTTCGATTATACCTGTTGAGAACACGCTGTTATTATTGATATCAACCAAATTGTCAGTGTAATCAACCCAGCTTTTATTACCCATTAACCCACTGAAAGAAGATGCAGCATTCTCAGGGCGACTATCGTTTTGCTTGGTTTTGGAATAGGCATAGGTAAGTGTTAAATTTATCCATGGATTATCTTCCGGTGCGATACTCCATTTGGCAGAATAGTTTTGATCGATTTGATCACGGAAGACCAATTTTCTTTTCCAGGCACCATCCCAGCCATATCTTTTGATGTCAGCATCAGATGGAACTACCATTCCATCCCGTTTAGCTGCCCACGGCTGCCAACCATCTGATTCAGAGCGCATAGCGGACAAACTTATAGTATGCGTGTCATTGGGGTAGAAATTGGTTTTCAATAAATAAGACGTTTGGTTGTTTTGTGAATATTCAAAACGTGTACCATCAGGGCGCTTGATATTATGACCATCACGTTTGTTGGCATACAGCAATCCATCAGCATAGCCATTAGGATCTCTGCCGTATAACGCAATACTGTTGATCCATTGCCTGTCATTGGTGTGGTAGCTTTGTTTGATAAAGCCGCCCCAATCTTCATCCGGGCGTAACAAGTCGCTGGTATCTTTTGTCACAATTTTGACAGAACCGCCAAATCCACCGTTGCCATTCAATAAATTGTGTGGCCCTTTATCAACATCAATACGTTTGATTAATTCTGGTTCTATAAAAATGGAACCCTGACGATATTTCTCGAATCCTTTGGGTGCATCATCCAGTGTGATTTTGATGTCTTCTGATTCTCCCATTCCCCAGATATTTAAGGTTTGCCCACCGGAGCGCGGCGAGCCGGACATAGAAACACCGGGAAGCTGTTCGAGTAATTGGGCAACGTTATCAGCCTGAGTCCGGTCGATATCTTCCTTTTTGAGCGAAGAACTACCTGCGCTGGTGCTGTTGTGGACACTTCCTATTACCGAAAGCGTTGATAGTTGTATAACCTTATTTTTCTTTTCGGCACCCTTCTCAGCAGGATTTTCTGCCGCTAAAACGGCATTGGAAAATACAATACCTAATACCAGTGTTCCCGAAAATGTTCCGTTTAAGATTTTTCGAATAAAAGTTGTGATTGGGCGTTTTTCTAAATTTTGACTATTATTTGCCATAAATTTCCTAAAATGTGTTTGTGTGAAATATTGCATTGTTATAAGTCATCTAAGAAAGCAAGTCGGGCAGATAAAAATGAGAATTATTTTTATCTGCATGTTTTTTATCGGCACAGTTTTTTATCAGTACAGTTTTTTTATCGGCATAGCTTTTTATAGACATAGCTTTTATAGGTATGGTTTGCTGCAAAGTGCTTATGGGATGTTGTGGTATAAAAACCAAAACACTCATTCGCAAGGTCATTTCCGTAAGTGCAAGGGGTTAGTCAATGAAGAAGATTCTTAGTACGCTGTTCTTGGTAGGAATTGTGGCATTTATTGCAGGCTGTGATGATGCTTCCAAAAAAGCGGAGGATTCAACCCATCAAACCGAAGATAGTGCATCTCAAATGAAAACGGATACTGAGCAGAAAAACTCAGAAATGACGGACAATGAAAAAGAAAAATCACAGGACATGAAAGACAATGCTGCGGGTGGAGAGCGTGAATCGGTAGATAAATCCAAGGAAAAACAGGGTAATATAAACCATTCCACTCATGATGCGGTAAGTCAAACGCAGTCTTCCAAGACGGGTGATGTTACAAAATCTCTAAATGACGCAGCGGATAAGATGACAGCCAAAGCGGGGGAGATACAACAACAGGCCACGGATAAAATTAATCAGTTTGCAGATGCAGTAAAGTCGAAGACGAAAGAAATAAAATCGGATGCCGATAAAAAGACGGATGATTTAATCAACAGTCTTAAAGGTGATAATAGCAAAAAAGAGGAAGGTTAATTCAACGTATCAGAATTTATCATTCTGATAATTTATTCATATAGGAAGGGTGATCTGAACATGATCACCCTTTTTTTCAGGAACTCTCTGATGATGTGTTTACTGGCGATTTGCGTACCGGGGCACCATTGGCGACATAATATTTTGCCTGACTGCGGGGCAGAGGGGGATGTCCCCGGATTTTATCGGCAATTTTCTCTGCCATCATGATAGTGGTGGCATTCAAATTACCGGTAATAATTTCCGGCATTATAGACGCATCAATGACACGCAGGTTTTCAACACCATGCACTCGCCCTTGACTATCAACAACAGCCATTTCATCAAATCCCATTTTACAACTACAGGATGGATGAAACGCTGTTTCGGCACGCTCCCGAATAAAGGCATCCAACTGCTCATCTGTCTGGATACCAGATCCGGGGCTTATTTCCTGGCCACAATAAGGAGCAAGTGCGGGTTGTGCCATAATTTCCCGTGTAATGCGAATGGCATCGCGGAATTCCTGCCAGTCCTGTTCTGTAGACATATAGTTGAACAAAATGCTTGGATGCTGGTGTGGGTCACGTGACTTGATTTTCACACGCCCCCGACTTGGGGAACGCATCGAACCGACGTGAGCCTGAAAGCCGTGTTTATTGACTGCATTACTGCCATTGTAGTTAATGGCAACGGGTAAGAAGTGATACTGAATATTGGGCCAGGCAAATTTTTCACTGGTGCGGATAAAACCACCGGCTTCAAAATGATTACTGGCACCAATACCAGTGCCTTTAAATAACCATTCAGCCCCAATCATTGGTTGGTTATACCATTTCAAAGAAGGATAGAGAGAAACAGGTTCGAGGCACTCATATTGCAGGTACATTTCAAGATGATCCTGAAGATTTTGCCCTACACCGGGCAAAATATGTATCGCAGGAATACCAAATTCATGCAATACATCTTCAGGGCCAATGCCTGAACGCTGCAAAATCTGCGGGGAAGCGATGGCTCCGGCACAGAGCAAAACTTCTTTGCGTGCTTTGGCCTGCGTCAGTGTTGAACTATTACCTTGGTAGAAATCGACACCAACGGCAGTTTTACCCTTAAATTTGATGGTGTCTGTTAGTGCATGAGTCATAATGGCTAGGTTAGATCTAGATTTGGCTTGATCCAGATAACCGCGAGCAGTGCTGGAGCGACGGCCTTTTGGTGTGACAGTACGATCCATCGGGCCAAAGCCTTCTTGCTGGTAGCCATTCAGGTCGTCAGTACTTGGATAGCCAGCCTGAATACCGGCTTCTACCATCGCATGAAAAAGCTCATTATTATCGGCCTTGGGTGTGGTAACACTGACAGGGCCATCGCCGCCATGGTAGTCATTCGGGCCAATATCCCGTGACTCTGCTTTACGGAAATAAGGCAGGCAATCGAGATACCCCCAATCTTCCAGACCGGGTTGTTTTGCCCAATTATCAAAGTCCATCGCATTGCCACGGATATAGCACATGCCATTGATCAATGACGATCCCCCTACTCCCTTACCCCGTCCACATTCCATACGACGGTTATTCATGTAGGGTTCGGGATCGGTTTCATACGCCCAGTTGTAACGGGTTCCCTGCAAGGGATATGCCAGCGCTGCTGGCATTTGAGTACGAAAGTCGAATCGGTAATCTGGCCCACCTGCTTCCAGCAACAGGACAGTAACATTCGGATCTTCCGTTAAACGAGTTGCAAGCACATTACCCGCTGAACCAGCACCGATAATAATGTAGTCAAATGCCATTGTTATCTCCTCTGTTTCAGTCGTGGGTTAAAATAGGGATTCGAAATTTCCTAGTTCAACCTGTATTGATTTAATCTGTGTATAGTGTTGTAGAGTAACCAGCCCATTTTCGCGTCCGACACCAGAATGTTTGTAGCCACCGACTGGCATAACTGCCGGTGATTCTCCCCATGTGTTGATCCAACAAATCCCGGCTTCTAATTGGTGGATAACACGGTGAGCACGGGATAAATCTTTCGTCACTACTCCTGCGGCAAGGCCATAATCTGTGTTATTAGCGCGAGCAATGACCTCATCTTCTGTTTCGTAGGTCAGAATACACATTACCGGGCCGAAAATTTCTTCCTGGGTAATCAGCATGTCATCGGTACAGTCGGTAAATACGGTTGGTGCAATAAATGCCCCTTTCGCCAGATCACCGTCCATTAAGCGTTTACCACCATATAGCAAACGGGCACCTGAATTTTTGCCGCTTTCTATGTAGCGTAAGACAGATTCCATATGCTGGAAGCTTACCAATGGGCCAAAATTGGTATTCGGATCAAGCGGTGAGCCAATGCGGATCCGTTTGATACGCTCCATGATTTTATTTTCAAAATGGGGAGCCAGTGCCTTCGGGATAAAAACGCGTGTACCGTTGGTACAGACCTGACCTGAACTGAAAAAGTTTGCCATCATGGCGATATCGGCAGCCCGATCCAGATTGGCATCATCGAAAATGATCAACGGAGATTTACCACCCAGTTCCATTGTGACTTCTTTCAATGTTGAGCCGGATGCGTTAGCCATCACTTTCTTGCCGGTGACAATACCGCCGGTAAAAGACATTTTGGCGATTTTCGGATGGACAGCCAGATAATGGCCCACTTCATGCCCCATGCCTGTCAGGACGTTAAATACGCCATCAGGTAAACCCGCTTCAGTATAAATTTCAGCGAGCTTCAGGGCGGTGAGGGAAGTCACTTCACTGGGTTTGAAAATCATGGCATTACCAGCCGCCAGCGCTGGTGCTGATTTCCACAAGGCAATTTGGATTGGATAGTTCCATGCCCCAATGCCTGCCACGACGCCTAGTGGTTCACGACGCGTATAGATGAAAGAGGATTCACGCAATGGAATTTGCTGGCCTTCAATCGCAGGGATCAGACCGGCATAATATTCCATAACGTCGGCACCGGTAAGGATATCAATTAGTTGAGTTTCGGAGAGCGGTTTGCCGGTATCCAGTGTTTCCAGTTCGGACAATTCATCATTGCGCTCACGGAGAATATCTGCTGCTTTAAGTAAGATCCGTGAACGCTCTACCGCAGTCATTGCTGCCCAGATTTTTTGTCCTTTTTGGGCACTTTCCACAGCCAGCTCAACATCTTGTTCAGTTGCAGCCTGCAATTGAGCAATGACTTCACCATTGGCTGGATTGATTGCATCAAAAGTGTTTCTATCAGGGTTGGCACTATCAACATAAGCACCGTGGATATAAAGCTTCTGTAAACCAAAACGGGTCATAGAGTCTCCTTAGATCAGAATTCAGGGTACACAGGTTATCTGAGTTTCTGCTCGATATAATCGATGGTGATAGTGAAGGCACTTTCTATATCAAAGGGCTTGCTGCTCAAGGCACTTCTCAGCCAGATACCGTCAATCAGAGCTGCCAG
Organism: Xenorhabdus budapestensis; assembly: GCF_017743015.1. Classification (NCBI taxonomy): domain Bacteria; kingdom Pseudomonadati; phylum Pseudomonadota; class Gammaproteobacteria; order Enterobacterales; family Morganellaceae; genus Xenorhabdus; species Xenorhabdus budapestensis. The sequence continues at coordinate 3,254,719 of NZ_CP072455.1, read as the reverse complement.
CCCTTGTGCTGCCAGTTGCGCTTCTCTTTTGGGTAGAGTCCTTCTGAATTCAACACAGATATTGGAATATAAGCGACGTTCGTTCACTTGTTGTAATCGGTACAAATTGGGCTGGTGCATGCTGCTGGCCCAAAAAGCCAGCCAGGTTTTCATGGCTGCATTATTGATTTGACTGGCGTCAAAATTTCCTTCAACGATGGCTGTTAGCCTTTGAGCCGGAGTAGCATTGTTGAGTAGCCTTAACCGTCGTGCTACAGCCATTTTGAGTTGATACAATAGATGCCGCATAGCTGCTTCAAGTAATCTGTTCTTATCTTTGAAATAGTGACTGATAATACCGTTAGAAACCCCGGCTTTTCTGGCTATCTGCGCAATACTTGCTTCCTGCATTCCAACTTCATTGATGACCGCTAATGTTGCATCAATGAGTTGTTGTTTTCTTATCGACTGTATTCCAATTTTGGGCATGACCTTACGCTCAGAAAATCAATGATCCGGCGCTATTAAACTTTTTTTTAATTGAATGTTCAATCAAAATTAAATATGTTTTATTACAATATTTTTACAAAATGGAATTGGAACTATTGAGAGTTAGTTTATTTTTTATTTATTATTCATATGGTTATTTTCATTATTCTTTTTCGTTTTTTCTTTTCATTAATTTCAGGAACTGCCTATGAACACACAAGACAGTCCAAAAAACACTCAGAAGGATACACTGAACTCTGTCGTTTTTTTTATCTCAGCAGTGTTAATTATTGTCTTTTCTCTTTTCACGTTTTTCTTTACGGATGCAACGAGTATCTGGATAAAAAGTACGCTGAACTGGGTATCTAAAACATTTGGCTGGTACTACCTGCTGGCTGCAACGCTTTATATTGTCTTTGTCATATTTGTTGCATCTTCCCGTTTTGGTTCTATCAAACTAGGGCCGGAACAATCTAAGCCTGAGTTCAGTTTGCTCAGTTGGGCGGCAATGTTGTTTGCTGCCGGGATAGGTATTGATTTGATGTTTTTCTCAGTAGCTGAACCGGTTACGCAATATATGCGTCCACCTACGGGGGAAGGAGAAACGATTGAAGCAGCTCGTCAGGCGATGGTGTGGACATTGTTCCACTATGGCCTGACGGGCTGGTCTATGTATGCTCTGATGGGGATTGCTCTGGGCTATTTCAGTTATCGTTACAACTTGCCATTAACTATCCGTTCAGCGCTCTATCCTATTTTTGGCAATCGTATCAAAGGGCCTATCGGTCATACCGTGGATATCGCTGCGGTAATAGGCACGATTTTCGGTATCGCAACTACATTGGGAATCGGTGTGGTGCAGCTAAATTACGGTTTGAAAGTGCTTTTCGGGCTGCCACAGGGCTTGGGCGTTCAGGGGGGATTAATACTGCTGTCGGTGATAGTAGCAACGGTATCTGTCACCTCTGGTGTGAACAAAGGCATTCGATTTTTGTCCGAATTGAATGTGTTACTGGCATTAGGGTTGATTCTATTTATCTTGTTTGTAGGGGATACAGAATTTTTGCTTAATGGACTGGTGCAGAATGTTGGTGATTACATCAGCCGTTTTATGAGCATGACACTCAATAGTTTCGCATTTGAACGTCCGACCGAATGGATGAATAACTGGACACTATTTTTCTGGGCATGGTGGGTTGCCTGGTCACCGTTTGTTGGATTATTCCTTGCGCGTATTTCCCGTGGCCGAACGATCCGCCAGTTTGTAATGGGAACCCTGGTTATTCCATTTGTTTTTACGCTGCTTTGGTTATCGATTTTTGGTAACAGTGCGTTATATGAAATTCTTCACGGTAATCGGCAATTAGCTGAAACAGTATTGCTCCATCCGGAGCAAGGTTTTTATAACCTTCTGGCACTTTATCCGGCTTTTACTTTTAGTGCTTCCGTTGCCACTATCACCGGGCTGTTATTTTATGTCACATCGGCCGATTCGGGATCGTTGGTTTTAGGCAATTTCACATCTAACCTCAGTGATATTAATAATGACGCACCAAACTGGCTGCGGATATTCTGGTCTGTGGCAATTGGTGTACTGACATTGGGCATATTGATGACGGATGGTATCTCTGCTTTACAAAACACCACAGTAATTATGGGATTACCGTTTAGTTTTGTGATCTTCTTTATTATGGCGGGATTGTATAAATCATTGCGAGTGGAAGACTTCCGTAAGGCCAGTGCATTGCAGAATACATCCCCAACATTGGTGCATGACAATGGTTCTTTGAACTGGAAGCAGCGCCTGAGTCGTATGATGCATTTTCCGGGAACGAAAAGTACCCAACGTATGTTGGATATGGTATGTCGTCCTGCGATGCAGGAAGTTGCAAAAGAGTTGGAATTACGCGGTGCGAAAGTGCAATTTAGCACACTGCCTTCGGAGGAGGATAAGCGCCTTAGCCCGCTTGAACTGATTGTTGATTTGGGGGAAGAACAGAATTTTATTTATCAGGTATGGCCGCAACGCTATTCCGTGCCCGGATTTACTTATCGTGCGAGATTGGGTAAGTCTTATTACTTCCGGTTGGAAACCTTTCTGATGGAAGGTACGCAGGGTAATGATTTAATGGGCTACACAAAAGAACAAATAATCAGCGATATTCTTGATCACTATGAAAAACATCTGAATTTTATTCATTTGAACCGTGAAGCTCCAGGACAGACTTTGATTTTCCCAAGTGGGGTATAAACCGGAAACGGTCTGTAATATGTCATTGCAGACCGTCTTGTTGGAAAAATAATCTAATTCCTGATTAGTTAATTTTTAGAATAAAAGACCTCTGGAAGAGAGATAATAAGAGTGAAATGCAGGTTGATATTTGCTTGTATGATAAAAATGGTTAAAAAAAGTAGCGCGTTATGATTTTTAACTGTATGTTTATACAGTTTCTTTGTCGTGGAGAGATCAGATGCGCAAGATTATTCATATTGATATGGACTGCTTTTTTGCTGCTATTGAAATGCGGGATAATCCATCACTTCGCGATATTCCTATTGCTGTTGGTGGCAGCGCTGACAGGCGAGGTGTTATCAGTACAGCCAATTATCCTGCCCGCCGTTTCGGCGTACACAGCGCTATGTCTACCTCAATGGCATTGAAACTTTGTCCTCAATTGAAAGTGATTTCAGGACGAATGATGTTCTATAAAGAAGTTTCTCAACATATCCGCCAAATTTTTTCCCGTTATACCGAACTGATTGAACCACTTTCTCTGGATGAGGCTTATCTGGATGTAACGGATTGCCAATATTGTCATGGCTCCGCTACGTTAATTGCTAAAGAGATTCGTCAGGTAATTTTTAAGGAGTTGCAACTAACTGCTTCGGCAGGTGTTGCACCCGTTAAATTTCTGGCCAAAATTGCATCAGATATTAATAAACCCAATGGTCAATATGTGATTGTTCCTGAACAAGTTGAAGAGTTTGTACAATCTTTACCATTACACAAAATTCCTGGCGTGGGGAAAGTAACTGCTAATCGATTATCAGATATGGGTTTGGAAACCTGTGTGGATGTGCAACGCTATGACAAGTTAGAGTTAATAAAAAAATTGGGGAAATTTGGCTTGGCACTTTGGCAGCGTTGTCATGGTATTGATGAGCGTTTAATCAAGCCTGAGCGCTTACGTAAGTCTGTTGGTGTAGAAAAAACACTGGCGCAGGATATTCATGATTGGCGTGATTGTGCCGAATTGGTTGAATATCTTTACCCTGAACTGGAAAAGCGGTTGGGAAAGGTCAAGCCCGATCTCCGTATTGCTCGTCAGGGCATTAAATTAAAATTTGATGATTTTCAACTGACGACACAGGAACATGTTCATCCTCTATTAGATAAACAGGATCTGCTTCGGATAGCCAGACAGGCTTGGGAAATTCGCAGAGAAGGCCGGGGTGTTCGGTTAGTTGGCCTGCATGTGACATTACAGAATCCACAACTGGAACGGCAGTTATTGTTGGAATGGTAATGTTGTCTGTTATGGGGAAAGCGTGTAAGAAAGAATATTCCCCTGCTTATGAGCAGGGGAATGTGCCGATATTACTCTTTTACCGGAATTGATTTCAGAATGGCAGTCAGCAATTGCCAATACTGACCAACACTCTTAATGTGAACTCTTTCATCAGGTGAATGCGCGCCACGAATGGTTGGGCCAATGGAGACCATATCCATATCTGGATATGGTTTTTTAAACAACCCACATTCCAGACCTGCGTGGATCACCATAATATTCGGAGTGTTGTCGAACAGTTGGTGATAAGTTTCGCGGACTAAATGCATAACCGGAGAATTAGCATCCGGCTGCCAGCCCGGATAACCACCACTTGCTGTTGTTTCTGCGCCGGACAGTTTTGCCAGAGAATTCAGCATTCCGACAACATAAGCTTTACCACTTTCAATTAATGAACGGATCAGACAGATAATTTCCACTTTGTCTGCTTCCATATTAACAACACCTACGTTCAGGGATGTTTCTACGACACCTTTAGCGACATCGCTCATACGGATAACACCGTTAGGCATGGTGTTTAACATAGAGATAAAACGAGACTGGCAATCTGCTGTCAATGCTGGTGATGAAGTTTCAATTTCGTCTAATAAGAGAGTCAAATTCGCTTCAGCAACCGCATATTCATTTTTCAATGTTTCCAGATAATTATTTTTTAACTGATGTAGCTTTTGGCACTGTTCTACTGGCACGGCAATGATAGTAGAGCCTTCACGAGGAATAGCATTGCGCAGTGTCCCTCCCTGAAAATGAATCAATTTCAGGTCAAGTTCTTCTGTATATGTAGCGAGGAAACGAGCCAGTAATTTGTTAGCGTTACCTAATCCTAAGTGGATATCACCACCGGAATGACCGCCTTTTAAGCCTTTCAGCGTTAGTTGCAGAGTTTGATAGTTTGCTGGCAGAGACTCGCGGGAGAGTGTTATCGTTGAGACAAAATCAATACCACCCGCACAACCCATATAGATTTCGCCTTCTTCTTCTGAATCAGTATTTATCAGAATATCAGCTTGTAACCAGCCGGGTTGAAGGCCGAATGCACCATCCATACCTGCTTCTTCAGTCATGGTCAGTAAAACTTCCAGCGGGCCGTGTTTGACAGATTCATCTGCTAGCACTGCCAAGGCGGAAGCCATACCAATACCATTATCTGCCCCTAATGTTGTACCTTCAGCCGTTATCCAGTCACCGTCAATGTAAGGACGGATAGGATCTTTCGTAAAATTGTGTTGTGTATCATTATTTTTTTGAGGAACCATATCAAGATGAGCTTGAAGTACAACCGTCTTGCGGTTTTCCATGCCTTTTGTGGCCGGTTTTCTGATCAGGATATTACCGACTTCATCGCGCTCAACATGGAAATTTCTGTTTTTGGCCCATTCAACGATGTGAGTGGCCAGTTCTTCTTCATGATAGGATGGGTGTGGGATGGAGCAAATTTTAGCAAAAATATCCCATAATGGCTGAGGGGATAGTGTTGATAATTCGGACACGTCAGATCTCCTATAACTGCATCTTGATGAAATGGGAAGTATATAATGTTTGACATATCGGGGGCTTTTATCATCTTGAGCTGCCCAGTGTCTATGCTCTTGCCTGAGAATACCATTTTCTTGTAAATAATGCGCAATCAGGATCAGGATGTTCCCTTGTTTTTGCTGGTTTTTGCTCGCCTAAATCACTATAATCTCGCGCAACCTTTATTCCGCAACAAACTCTTTTCTGAGATTTTCTTAGTTTCCAGGATCAAATTTTATGAGCGAAAAATATGTCGTAACGTGGGATATGTTGCAAATACATGCCCGTAAACTGGCACAACGTTTACTTCCCGTAGAGCAGTGGAAAGGCATTATTGCTGTAAGTCGTGGCGGGCTTGTACCTGGAGCATTATTGGCTCGTGAACTGGGGATCCGTCATGTGGATACAGTTTGTATTTCCAGCTATGACCATGATAATCAGTGTGAGTTAAAGGTATTGAAAAAAGCTGAAGGGAATGGGGAAGGCTTTATCATCGTTGATGATTTGGTTGATACCGGAGGCACTGCTCAGGTACTCCGTGAGATGTATCCAAAAGCGCACTTTGTGACGATTTTTGCTAAACCTGCTGGCCGTCCGTTAGTGGATGATTATGTAGTTGATGTTCCTCAAAACATATGGATTGAACAGCCGTGGGATATGGGCGTGATGTTTATTCCACCTATTTGTGAATAATAATTATACTATACCCCTCGTCTTTCAAGTTGCCCTTTAATTGGTTGCGCTACTCTTCATAGCTACCCCAGTCATATAGTTGTCTATGCATCTGGGGATTTTTCTCTTGCTACTGCAATGCAATTCGAAATCTATTGGGTACTTTTATAATAAGCAGTGATAAATTTCTTTTGCCATGACTAAACAGAACCTCTCAGAATCGCTGTTTAAACCTCAGGTTAAACATCCGGAAACTTCCACACTGGTAAAATACGTTTGTCCACAAGCGACTAACATCAGTAATAAAATGCTCAGTGGAGAGCGCCAGGAACGCTGGTATCGCATGATTAATTGGCTCGCTTGGATCTGGAGGGGGATAAATCCGCTGGAAATTCAAGATGTTCTCAGCAGGATTGCAGTGACAAATGCTGAACGCAGTCATGACCATTTATTGGACACAGTGGTTGGCTATCGTAAAGGGAATTGGGCATTTGAATGGTCACAACAGGCAATGTTCTGGCAGCAGAAAGCACAGCATGCTGAACAGGGATCCAAAACCAGTGAATGTTGGTTAAAAGCCTCAATGTTATACAGCATTGCCGCTTATCCCCATCTGCGTGGTGACGAGTTGGCAGATCAGGCTGTTTCCCTAGCTAATAAAGCTTATGAAAATGCAGCACATTTCTCCGATTATCAATTGAAAAAACTGAAATTTCGGTTAGAAGAAGGTAAAACTGTTACTGGTTTACTGCATATTCCTTCAGGTGTTCAGGGGCCGTGTCCGACAATACTCGTTTGTGCCAGTCTTGATAGTCTGCAAAGTGATTGTTGGCGATTGTTTCGGGAACATTTCTCACCGTTAGGTTTTGCAATGTTGACGGTAGATATGCCTTCTGTAGGTTATTCAGCCAAGTTTACATTGACACAGGATACCTGCGCTCTTCATCAACAAGTATTGCAACAATTAAAAACTGTTCCGTGGATTGACCATACAAGAGTGGGTATTTTTGGTTTTCGTTTTGGTGCCAATATTGCTGTTCGTCTTGCATATCTGGAACCTCATCTTATTAAGGGAGTGGCTGTGGTCAGCCCGGTTGTTCATGAACTACTGCATGGTGAGAAGTTGCAGCAGAAAATTCCGTCAATGTACAAAGATGTAATTGCCAGTCGTCTGGGCATTTACCATGTTGATGAGGCTGCTCTGCGTTCAGAACTGAGCTGTTATTCCTTGAAAAATCAAGGACTACTGGGGCGTCGCTGTTCTGTGCCAATGTTTTCGGTATATTGGAAAGATGATATTTTCAGCCCAAGAGAAGACTCAAAACTTATTGCTAGATCATCAATGGATGGCTCCTTATTGGCAATTCCGTCAACGCCTGTCTACAGTGGTTTCAGTAGGGCATTACACGAATCAAGTGTATGGTTGAAAGATAAAGTTGACTAAACTTAAATTTAATAGTTGAAATTTTTTAATCATTTGATACAAATGTGCTTCTGTTTATAAAGGAGACCTTTGTATGACTGTACCCGCAAGTTATTCCAGAAATAAGTTGTTAAAGAGTTTTTCTGCATTAGGGCCCTACTTACGCGAATTAAAATGCCAAAATCACTACTTCTTTTTTGATTGTCTGGCTGTTTGCGTGAGTGCAAAAGCAGCCCCAGAAAAACGAGAGTTTTGGGGATGGTGGTTAGAATTGGAATTACAGGAAAAAGGGTTTGTTTATAACTATCAGATAGGTCTGTTTGATAAACATGGTGAGTGGCAACCAATGAGTATCAAAAAAGAAGTTGATCTTAAGCATCTTGAATCAACATTGCAGGCGTTTCACAAACGTCTGTCCAATTCTCTTGATACCTTCAAACTGACGCTGATCCCATCCGGCAACACTGTCACTCCTCAGGTTTAAATTTTGGCATGAATTTTTTTTGAATTTTGCGTTATGCCAGTTGGCATGACGCTTCTCTCCTGCTAAAACTGAGCTCTGTTTTTTAAATTTACTGTGTCTTATTTATTTTTCAAATGAATGGTAATGGCAGGAATATGATGAATGACAGTCAAACATTGGTTGTGAAACTGGGGACGAGTGTACTGACTGGTGGTTCCCGTCGTTTAAATCGTGCTCATATGGTGGAGTTGGTTCGGCAATGCGCGCAGCAACATGAAAAAGGTCACCGTATCATTATTGTGACTTCCGGTGCAATTGCAGCGGGTCGGGAACATCTTGGTTATCCGGAACTGCCGGCGACAATTGCTTCAAAACAGTTGTTTGCTGCTGTAGGGCAAAGCCGGTTGATCCAATTATGGGAGCAGCTTTTCTCCATTTATGGTATTCATGTCGGCCAAATGTTGTTAACACGGGCAGATCTGGAAGATCGTGAACGTTTCCTGAATGCAAGGGATACACTTCATGCACTACTTGATAACCAGATTATCCCTATTATTAATGAGAATGATGCAGTTGCAACAGCAGAGATAAAAGTGGGTGATAATGATAACCTTTCTGCTTTGGCGGCAATTCTGGGCAGTGCGGATAAATTGTTGCTTCTGACAGACATGGAAGGGTTATATACTGCCGATCCCCGTAATAATCCTGACGCGGAACTCATTCGTGAAGTGCATGATATCAGTGATGAACTCAAAATGATGGCCGGGGACAGCGTTTCAGGTCTTGGAACCGGTGGTATGGCAACAAAACTTCAGGCCGCAGGTGTTGCAGGGCGTGCCGGAATTGATGTGATTATTGCTGCGGGTAATAGAGCTAATGTCGTTGCTGATGTGATTGAGGACAAATCGGTTGGTACACGTTTCCATGGCTTGACCAGTCCGATGGAAAATCGTAAGCGCTGGATCTTCGGTGCACCTTCTGCGGGAGAAATCATCGTTGATGATGGCGCAGAATCTGCCATTCTTGAGAAAGGCAGCTCTTTACTGCCGAAAGGGATCAGACGTGTTGCAGGTGATTTTTCCCGTGGTGAAGTTGTCCGCATCTGTAGCTTATCCGGCAAGAAGTTAGCCCATGGTGTATGCCGTTACAACAGTGACGCTTTACGCCTGATTGCAGGTCACCATTCACAGAAAATCTGCCAGATATTGGGTTATGAGTATGGTGCAGTTGCTGTGCACCGTGATGATATGATCGTAAGTTAAGGATTCCACCATGCTAGAGCAGATGGGAAAAGCAGCCAAATCAGCATCATGGCAACTGGCTCAATTGAGCACCAGTCAGAAAAATCAGGCGTTGAGTCATATTGCTGATTTACTTGAACAGGAAACAGAAGAGATCCTTGCTGCTAATCAGCAGGATATGGAACAAGCCCGTCAACAGGGTATGAATGAGGCATTACTTGATCGGTTATTGCTGACTCCTGAACGGTTGAAAACAATTGCTAATGATGTGCGTCAGGTTTGTCGCTTGGCTGATCCTGTGGGGCAGGTGATGGATGGACAACTGCTGGATAATGGGTTGCAACTGAGCCGCTGCCGTGTCCCTCTTGGCGTAATTGGCGTAATTTATGAAGCTCGTCCCAATGTCACTATTGATGTGGCATCATTATGCCTGAAAACAGGGAATGCAGTGATACTACGTGGTGGTAAGGAAACCCATCATACCAATCAGGCAATGGTTAAAGTGATCCAACAAGCATTGGAACAAAGTGGTTTAACTGCCACTGCTGTACAGGCGATTAATAAACCTGATCGTGAACTGGTTGCCGAATTATTGAAAATGGATCGCTATATTGACATGCTGATCCCGCGAGGTGGTGCTGGGTTGCATAAACTTTGCCGAGAACAGTCCACTATTCCGGTTATCACTGGAGGAATAGGTGTTTGTCACACGTTTGTCGATGAACATGTGAATTTCGAAAAAGCATTGGACGTTATCACCAATGCAAAAGTTCAACGCCCAAGTGCCTGTAATGCTTTGGAAACTCTGCTGGTGCATGAGAAGATAGCTGCTGACTTTCTGCCGGCATTAAGTGTCAGAATGAAAGAGCAGGGAGTAACACTGCATGCAGGGACGTCGGCTATGGCGTTACTGAAAGATGGCCCGGCAAAAGTTGTTGAAGTGACAGAAGAAGACTATTGCGATGAATGGCTGTCATTGGATATGAATGTAGAAATTGTCAGCGATATTGATAAAGCTATTGAACATATCCGTACTCATGGTACAGCCCATTCGGATGCTATTTTGACAGAATCTTTACAGCATGCAGACTATTTTATTCGTCATGTAGACTCTTCGGCTGTATATGTAAATGCCAGTACACGTTTTACTGATGGCGGTCAGTTTGGTTTAGGGGCAGAGGTTGCTGTCAGTACCCAGAAACTACACTCCAGAGGTCCAATGGGACTGGATGCATTGACAACTTATAAATGGATTGGTTACGGAGATTACCTTACCCGTCGTTAATGGCAATATTCTGTTTTAGTAATTTTTAAATCAGAACAAGCCACACTTACCATTAAGTGTGGCTTTTAGTGTGATAAAAATAGTGCGGTAAAAATATATTTTTTACATCAGTGTAAATATTTGGTTACTATACTTTGTATTCAACTTTAATGGCTCAGACCTTCAGGAAAAACAATACAATGAAGCAAACTCTATTTATCGTAGGTGCACGTGGTGCAGGGAAGACGACAATAGGTAATTTGTTGGCTGAAGTGTTAGCGTATAAATTTGTTGACACCGATGAAAATATTCAGATTTCATGCGGGATGACTATTGCTGACCTCGTTGAGCAACGTGGTTGGGACTATTTTAGGAAGTTGGAAAGCCAAACATTGAAAGCTGTTAGCCAGAAAAACCGGGTCATTTCTACAGGCGGTGGAATGGTATTGGCAGCCGAAAATCGGCAATATATGCGGCAAAATGGCATTGTGATTTATCTGCAAGCCCCGGCAGAAGTTCTGATAGAGCGGTTGTCTCATAATCCAGAAAATTCACAGCGCCCCAGTCTGACCGGGAAGTCTATAACAGAAGAAATAGCCGGAGTGTTGGCAGAAAGAGAACCATTATATCGTGAATGTGCACATTTTATCGTCGATGCTACCCTATCAATAGAAAATACCGTTCTTGATATAAAAAGTTATATTTTGAGGCAATAGAAACAGATAATTTGATATATTTTTTTATTTTTACGTTTATTTTTTATATGAGTAATAAATTCTATATCTCAGATCATTTATACCTCTTATAGTATCGCTCTATTTATTACTCACTTTAATTTTATTTAATTATATTGAGATATGGATATGCTCTTAAAGTTTCTGCGATTACTTGTGCGTGTGCTCTTTAGAGTTACAGTAGAAGGTGATGACAAGCATCTCAAACACCCCAAATGTATTATTACTCCCAATCATATTTCCTTTTTGGATGGTCTTTTGGTTGGGCTTTTTCTGCCAGTGAAACCCGTATTTGCCATTTATTCTAATATTGCGACACGGAGCTTTCTCAAATTTATTAAACCCTATGCGGATGTTGTGCCTCTGGATCCAACGAACTCAATGGCAATCAGGACACTAGTTAAAGAGATCGATAATGGGCGGCCTATCGTGATTTTCCCTGAAGGCCGGATCACAGTAACGGGCTCTTTGATGAAAGTTTATGATGGTGCAGCGTTCATTGCAGCCAAGTCAGATGCCAAAATTGTGCCTATCCGTATTGATGGTGCAGAACAAAGTATCTTCGGGCGTCTGAAAGGCGTTATGAAACTTCATTGGTTTCCTAAAATTACCATCAAGATTTTACCTGCCATGGATTTTCCGATGCCTGATGCACCGGATTCGTCAACGCGTCGTCGTTTGGCGGGAGAAAAACTGCATGCTGTCATGATGGATGTGAGAATGCAGACACGTCCGAAAGAGACGTTATTCAGTGCTTATCTTACAGCTCAAAAGCGTTTTGGTCGTTTTAAACCCTGTATTGAAGATGCTGCACTGAAAGAAGATAGTTATCACACATTATTGAAAAAAATATTGGGAGTCAGTCGGATCTTAGAACGTTTTACTCAGGAAAATGAAAGAATAGGATTTTTGCTGCCTAATGTCACTGTTATGGTGGCTGTTATATACGGTGCATCGCTGAGAGGGCGGGTTCCTGCCTTGTTGAACTATACGGCGGGAAGTAGTGGTATTAAAAATGCCATACAAGCGGCGACAATCAAAACCATTGTGACTTCTCGCCAATTTCTGGAAAAAGGGCAGTTAACCTATTTGCCTGAGCAGGTAACAGAAGCGAATTGGGTCTATATTGAAGATCTGAAAGATACCATTACACGGGACGATAAGTTGTGGATATTTTGGCATTTAATTTTCCCGACTAAAGCTATTCTGCCTTCACAGAAACCAGAAGATGATGCGCTGATCCTGTTTACTTCAGGTTCTGAAGGTGTGCCAAAAGGGGTTGTGCATAGTCATGCCAGTTTATTGGCTAACGTTGAGCAAATTAAAACAATTGCAGACTTTACTCCACAGGATCGTTTCATGTCATCTTTGCCCCTGTTTCATGCCTTTGGGCTGACAGTCGGGTTATTTACCCCTTTGATGACGGGAAGCCGTGTATTCCTTTACCCAAATCCACTGCATTATCGTGTTGTTCCTGAAGTAGTCTATGACCAAAACTGTACTGTCTTGTTTGGAACCTCAACTTTTCTGGGTAACTATGCCCGTTTTGCCCACCCTTATGATTTTACCCGCTTGCGTTATGTGGTTGCAGGTGCAGAAAAATTGTCAGAAAACACCAAACGTGTTTGGCAGGATAAATTTGGTATCCGTATTCTGGAAGGTTACGGCGTGACAGAATGCGCTCCCGTTGTGTCAATTAATGTCCCGATGGCTGCCAAAGTAGGTACAGTTGGACGGATTTTGCCGGGTATGGAAGCGCGCTTACTGCCTGTACCGGGCATTGAATATGGCGGCCGTTTGCAATTACGTGGCCCGAATATCATGAAAGGTTATCTGCGGGTTGAGGCTCCAGATCGTCTTGAGCCACCTGCCGCAGAAGATATTGAAGGGGATCTACAGCTTGGTTGGTATGATACAGGTGATATTGTCTCTATTGATGAAGAGAGTTTTTGTACGATTAAAGGGCGCGTGAAGCGTTTTGCTAAATTGGCAGGTGAAATGATTTCTCTTGAAGCTGTGGAGCAAATTGCTTCAAGGATCTCACCGGATGCTCTGCATGCAGCAACGGCAAGAAGTGATCACAGTAAAGGTGAAGCTCTGGTGCTGTTCACGACAGATACGGTTCTGAACAGAAATGCGATGTTAGTTGTTGCACGCGAAATTGGAATGCCTGAACTGGCAGTTCCACGCGATATTCGCTATGTGCAGCAATTACCTTTATTTGTTAGTGGCAAACCTGATTTTGTCACATTAAGAGAAATGGCAGAGCAGGAGTAAGGAAATGAATGGGACTATGGAGACACAACCATTGTTAAGTCGAGGAATGAAGGCAGTTTTATTATCCCAGTTTCTGTCTGCTTTTGCTGATAATGCACTATTCTTCGCTATATTAGCTCAATTGAAGGCTGAGTCTTATCCGGGATGGAGTCTGCCAGCCCTACAAATTGTTTTCGTGTTGACTTATATTGTGCTTGCCCCCTTTGTGGGGCAAATTGCTGATCGGTTTCCGAAAGGCCGGGTTATGCTCTTTTCCAATGGCATCAAATTACTGGGTGCTGTCAGTATCTGCATTGATATGAACCCTTTTTGGGGATATACCCTTGTGGGAATTGGAGCAGCAGCTTATTCACCTGCCAAATATGGGATCTTGGGCGAATTGACTGATGGCGGGCGTTTGGTCAAAGCTAATGGCATGATGGAAGCATCAACAATTGCAGCGATTCTGATTGGTTCTGTAGCAGGTGGCTTTCTCTCTGATTTCAGTCTGTTTCTTGCATTAGGGCTATGCGCCTTTATGTATGGTGCGGCTGTGGTAGCCAATTTCTATATTCCTCGCTTGGCGGCAGCCCGTCAGGGGAAAGGTTGGGATCCCAAAGCAATGCTGGTGGATTTTATCGCTGTTACTTCTGCCCTTTGGCGAAATCCAGAAACCCGTTTCTCTTTAGTTGGAACTAGTCTGTTCTGGGGGGCTGGTGTTACTCTTCGCTTTTTGTTGGTTGCATGGGTCCCTATCGTTCTGGGAATTGAAGGTAATACAACGCCAACCTTGATGAATGCAGTCGTTGCAATTGGTATTATTGTGGGAGCAGGTTTGGCTGCAAGGTTTATTACATTGAAAACTGTGCGTCGCTGTATGCCTGCCGGAATTCTGATCGGTGTTATTGTTATCATTTTTGCCATTCAACAATCGATATGGAATTCATACTTAATCCTGATTACGCTTGGGGTGCTTGGTGGTCTTTTCGTCGTGCCATTGAATGCGTTGTTGCAGGAACATGGGAAGCATGAGATGGGAGCCGGTAAAGCTGTTGCGGTACAGAATCTTGGCGAAAACAGCGCAATGCTGATTATGCTAGGGCTGTACTTAATTTCCATCATGTCAGGAATGTCCGTCATTGCTATAGGTATTGGTTTTGGTATCTTACTTTCTTTGGCAATCGGTGGGTTGTGGATTTGGGATCTGCTTCGGAAAAATTAATTTCTTATAGCGTTAAAGGCGTACTATGGGTGAAAAAATCCTGAATCAGCTTAGTATTGAACTTGGGAAAAGGTTACGCCAGAAGCAGTTATCCATAACCTGTGCAGAATCCTGCACAGGGGGATGGATCACTAAGACGATCACAGATATTGCTGGCAGTTCAGCCTATTTTAATCGTGGTTTCGTGACTTATAGTAATGATGCCAAGCATGAAATGCTGGGAGTATCGCAGATGTCGCTGACTCAGTTTGGCGCAGTCAGTGAGCAGGTTGTTAAAGAAATGGCTTCAGGAGCGTTGGAAGTCGCTAAAGCGGATTTTGCTATTTCAGTCAGTGGCATAGCAGGGCCAGAAGGTGGCAGCGAAGAGAAACCAATAGGTACAGTTTATTTTGGGTTTGCTACCCGTGATGGTGAAAATATATACACGAAGTCATATCGTCGGCTTTTTACTGGTGATCGTTACTCTGTACGGCTCCAGTCAGCTATTTTTTCTTTAAAAACATTGCTGGAAGAAATCATAAAAAATTAACTTGATGCTGTATGATTATACAGTATAATTGGTTTCAGCACTTTGATTATATAAATGTGGTATCAGAAACAGTTTATCAGCAGTGGGGCAGCCCCTACACTTCATTGCTTACGAAGGAGTAAACATGGCTAACGATGAAAACAAACAAAAAGCACTAGCAGCGGCACTGGGTCAAATTGAAAAACAATTTGGCAAAGGTTCTATCATGCGTTTGGGCGAAAATCGCTCAATGGATGTTGAAACCATTTCTACTGGTTCACTGTCACTGGATATTGCTTTAGGTGCAGGCGGTTTGCCAATGGGGCGTATTGTTGAAATATACGGGCCTGAATCTTCTGGTAAAACAACGCTAACCCTTCAGGTTATTGCCGCAGCTCAGCGTGAAGGCAGAACATGTGCTTTTATTGATGCCGAGCATGCCCTTGATCCGGTTTATGCCAAAAAATTGGGTGTGGATATTGATAACTTACTGTGTTCTCAGCCTGATACTGGTGAACAAGCGTTAGAAATCTGTGATGCTTTGTCACGTTCTGGTGCCGTTGATGTTATTGTGGTTGACTCTGTTGCTGCGTTGACACCAAAAGCAGAAATCGAAGGTGAAATCGGTGATTCACATATGGGGCTGGCGGCTCGTATGATGAGCCAAGCTATGCGTAAGCTGGCAGGAAACCTGAAAAACTCCAATACATTGTTGATCTTTATTAACCAGATCCGTATGAAAATTGGTGTGATGTTTGGTAATCCAGAAACCACAACCGGTGGTAACGCACTCAAATTCTATGCATCTGTTCGTCTGGACATCCGTCGTACTGGCTCTGTGAAAAACAGCGATGAGGTTGTCGGTAGCGAAACTCGTGTGAAGGTAGTCAAGAACAAAGTTGCAGCGCCTTTTAAACAAGCTGAATTCCAAATCCTGTATGGTGAAGGCATTAATACTTATGGTGAACTTATCGACCTGGGTGTTAAACACAAAATGGTGGAAAAAGCGGGTGCATGGTACAGCTATAACGGCGACAAAATTGGTCAGGGTAAAGCTAATGCCACAATTTACCTGAAAGAGCATCTAGAAGTTGCGTCTGAACTGGATAAAAAACTGCGTGAATTGCTGTTGAATAATGCAGGTGGATTCAGTAGCGCTGCTTCTGATTATACTACTGATTATGAAGACAACGTCGAAGAAGTGAATAACGAAGAGTTCTAATCACTTTTCACTTTGTGATCACAAATTGTTTCCGTCAAAAACCACACCCAATTTGGGTGTGGTTTTTGCTTTTATGTAGGAATAAATACGATTGGAAACGATTGCATCGAAACTGGTCTGACAAACAGACTTTCAGAAAATGCCCAGACGAATTACAATGCTGAAAAGCGAATGGATTTATATGGGATTTTACTTCTTATGGAAGACACTCTATTTTAACCCTATTTTAATATGTTCGTGAGTTGAAATGGTGATGAGATATACCACCTCAACCATCCATAATTCTGTTTTTTCAGCTTGATTTCGGGACAATTATGAGCAAAAGCACCGCTGAGATCCGTCAAGCGTTTCTTGACTTTTTTCACACTAAAGGGCACCAAATAGTACCAAGTAGTTCGTTGGTGCCAACCAATGATCCAACATTGTTGTTCACCAACGCGGGAATGAACCAATTCAAAGATGTTTTTCTTGGGTTGGATAAAAGGCCTTATACTCGAGCAACAACGGCTCAGCGCTGTGTTCGTGCTGGTGGCAAGCACAACGATTTAGAAAATGTTGGTTATACCGCTCGTCATCACACTTTCTTTGAAATGTTGGGTAATTTCAGTTTTGGCGATTACTTCAAACAAGATGCGATTAAATATGCTTGGGAATTGCTGACGGGAGCAGAGTGGTTCAATCTGCCAAAAGAGAAATTGTGGGTGACTGTTTATGAAACAGATGATGAAGCCTACGATATCTGGAGCAAAGAAGTCGGTGTTCCAGCAGAAAGGATTATTCGCATTGGTGATAATAAAGGTGCTCCTTATGCGTCAGATAACTTCTGGCAAATGGGGGATACAGGTCCTTGTGGTCCTTGTACAGAAATTTTTTACGATCACGGTGAACATATTTGGGGTGGGCCTCCAGGTAGCCCGGAAGAAGACGGTGACAGATATATTGAAATCTGGAATATCGTTTTCATGCAGTTTAACCGTCATGTAGACGGTACAATGGAATCTCTGCCAAAACCTTCCGTTGATACTGGCATGGGCTTGGAGCGTCTGGCTGCGGTATTGCAGCATGTGAATTCCAACTATGAAATTGATGCGTTCCGTGATTTGATCGCTGCTGTAGCAGAAGTGACTGGTGCAACCGATCTCACCAACAAATCCCTACGTGTTATTGCTGACCATATCCGATCATGTTCATTCCTGATTTGCGATGGTGTTATTCCATCAAATGAGAACCGGGGTTATGTGCTTCGTCGTATCATTCGTCGTGCTATTCGTCATGGCAATATGTTGGAAGCTAAAGAGACGTTCTTCTACAAGTTGGTTGCTCCATTGATCAAAATTATGGGGGCAGCAGGTGAAGAACTGCAACGTCAACAGTCATTGGTTGAGCAGGTATTAAAAACAGAAGAAGAGCAATTTGCCCGTACTTTGGAACGTGGCCTGCAATTACTGGATGAAGAACTGGCGCAACTGTCTGGTGATACCTTAGATGGTGAAACTGTTTTCCGCTTATATGACACCTATGGCTTTCCTCTTGACTTGACTGCGGATGTTTGTCGTGAACGCAATATTAAGGTTGATGAAGCGGGCTTTGAGATTGCAATGGATAGTCAGCGTCGTCGTGCTCGTGAATCCAGTGGTTTTGGTACTGATTACAATGAAATGATCAAAGTTGATAGCCACAGCGATTTTTCTGGTTATGAACATAACTCTCAGAAAGCGGCTGTAACCGCGATTTACCGCCATGGGGAGCCAATTGAGCAACTTCATGCTGGTGAAGAAGCGATCATCATACTTGATAAGACGGCTTTCTATGCTGAATCTGGCGGACAAGTCGGGGATACAGGTAAGCTCTCCTGCGGTGAAAGCACATTTGAAGTTGTTGATACCCAAAAATATGGTCAGGCAATTGGTCATATTGGTAAATTGACAAATGGTAGTCTGAACGTTAATGGTATAGTTGATGCCGAAGTTGATGTAGTGCGCAGAGATACAATTCGTTTGAACCACTCTGCTACTCACTTATTACATGCAGCATTGCGTCAAATTCTGGGAGAGCATGTTTCTCAGAAAGGTTCTTTGGTAAATGATAAGTATCTGCGTTTTGACTTCTCCCATTTTGAAGCTATGCAGCCAGAACAAATTCGCCAAGTAGAAAATCTGGTAAATGGAGAAATTCGCAAAAATTTACCAATTGTTACAGAATTAATGGACTTGGAAGCAGCAAAAGCCAAGGGTGCTATGGCACTATTTGGTGAAAAGTATGATGAGCAAGTGCGTGTATTGAGCATGGGAGATTTTTCTACTGAGTTGTGTGGTGGAACTCATGCAAGTCGTACCGGTGATATCGGGCTGTTCCGTATTATCAGTGAATCAGGCACAGCCGCCGGTATCCGCCGTATCGAAGCCGTTACAGGGCAAACTGCACTGAATTCTATATATCAACAGACTGAATTATTGCAAGATATAGCTCATTTGGTGAAGGGGGATATTAGCAGTCTGAGTGAGAAGGTGAAAACGACGCTGGATAGAACGAAACAATTGGAAAAAGAGTTGCAACAGTTGAAATCTCAGCAGGCAGCTCAAGAAAGTTCTGCTTTGGCTAACCAAGCGAAAGATATCCAAGGTATTCGCCTACTGGTGACACAGTTGGGTGATGTTGAACCCAAAATGCTCAGAACGATGGTTGATGATCTGAAAAATCAATTAGGACCAGCAATTATTGTGCTTTCTACTGTGACTGGTGATAAAGTCTCCCTAATTGTTGGTATAACAAAGGATTTGACTGCTAGAATAAAAGCGGGTGATTTAATCTCTTTTGTTGCCCAGCAAGTTGGAGGTAAAGGAGGAGGACGTCCTGATCTGGCTCAGGCTGGTGGGACAGATGTAGCAGCTCTTCCTTCCGCATTAGCTAGTGTAGAAGAGTGGGTAACATTGCGGTTGTAGTTAATATTGCCGTGATAGTAGTGGCACCATGAAACTATCTTTTTATGGTGCCAAATGTTTTTTGTTGTGAAATTGTTGAAACGTTGGGCACATACTTATATTTTAGCTATCCTATAGATATAGGAAATGTGTTCAAAACTGCTTATACTTTAAGTAGATATCATAGCTTTACGTTTTCACGGTGTTTGATGGATAATAGCGGGGAAACCTAGAGACCCGACTCTTTTAAATTTTCAAGGAGCAAAGAATGCTTATTCTGACTCGTCGAGTTGGTGAAACGCTCATGATAGGCGATGAGGTAACAGTTACAGTACTGGGGGTTAAAGGCAACCAAGTTCGAATTGGTGTGAATGCACCCAAGGAAGTTTCTGTTCACCGTGAAGAAATTTATCAACGGATTCAGGCAGAGAAGTCTCAGCCTACAACTTTTTAATTCAAGAATGGCGTCCATGCTTTTTTTAAAACTTGGGCGCTACTCTACTTCGTCCCTTTTTTTGAACCACATGGTTTATCCTTTTTTGTTACCTTAATTCTATTTTCTCACATCTTTTTATTTTCTATCTGTTGAAAAGACATCATTCATGATGTCATAACAGTGAATAATTTTTTCCATCAATTTTTACACATTTTAGGGAGTTTCACTGTCGATAAAACAGACTTTTAGATGTTAAACTCGTCGTTATGTGCGCAAAGTATTCAAACGGAAAAAAGTTGCGAAAAATTGTTTGACTTATCAGGCTGGGGAAGTAATATGTGCGCCATCGCAACGACGACGAGCTTTAAGAAAAGCTTCTGAGTAAGTTCCAGAAGCAAAGGTTCAAAAAGTACTGAGGTGGAAGCTTCAGGTCTAGAGCTTAAGTCAAGAGTTTTAAAGCGTATGGTGAGGTGGCCGAGAGGCTGAAGGCGCTCCCCTGCTAAGGGAGTATGTGGTTAAGAGCTGCATCGAGGGTTCGAATCCCTCCCTCACCGCCATTTTGTTACGCATCCGTAGCTCAGCTGGATAGAGTACTCGGCTACGAACCGAGCGGTCGGAGGTTCGAATCCTCCCGGATGCGCCATTTTAAACACCGCGATTTACTAGGTATCTCAATTCTGAAAAATCAGGCAGTCGATAGCGCCTGAACAGAACATAGAAAACCGACAACGCATCCGTAGCTCAGCTGGATAGAGTACTCGGCTACGAACCGAGCGGTCGGAGGTTCGAATCCTCCCGGATGCGCCACTTTAAACACCGCGATTTACTAGGTATCTTAATTCTGAAAAGTCAGGCAGTCGATAGCGCCTGAACAGAACATGGAAAACCGACAACGCATCCGTAGCTCAGCTGGATAGAGTACTCGGCTACGAACCGAGCGGTCGGAGGTTCGAATCCTCCCGGATGCGCCACTTTAAACACCGCGATTTACTAGGTATCTTAATTCTGAGAAGTCAGGCAGTCGATAGCGCCTGAACAGAACATGGAAAACCGACAACGCATCCGTAGCTCAGCTGGATAGAGTACTCGGCTACGAACCGAGCGGTCGGAGGTTCGAATCCTCCCGGATGCGCCACTTTAAGTAAACCCCTGTCTTAATAAGACAGGGGTTTTTCATTTTTACTCTGTTATACATTATATTTTTTTTACCATTCAACGTTTATAGTTTGTTCAATAACATATCATCAGGGCTATGTAATCAGCGACAACTTGACTTGTTTGATATAAAGTAAACGCTCAGTAATAATCTTCTTAAAACTCCACGGGAGGTCAAATTGATCCCGGATGTATCAAAAGCATTGTCATGGTTAGAGGCAAACCCTACCGTTTTAGATGGTATTTGTCGCGGTGTTGAACGTGAAACTTTGCGTGTTACTCCAGATGGTCATTTAGCTATGACAAAGCATCCAGAACCACTTGGTGCTTCTTTAACACATAAATGGATTACAACCGATTTTGCTGAATCTTTATTGGAGTTTATTACTCCTGTTGATAGTGATATAAAAAGAACCATTGATTTTCTTAAAGATTTACATCGATATACTGCGAAAAATCTGATAAATGAGAAAATCTGGCCTCTGAGTATGCCATGCTTCATTGATAAGGAAGAAGACATCACTCTGGCGCAATATGGCAAGTCCAATATAGGGCGCTTTAAAACCCTGTATAGGGAGGGCTTGAAAAATCGTTATGGTGCATTAATGCAAACTATCTCTGGCGTGCACTATAATTTTTCATTGCCGATAAATTTCTGGCAGGCGTGGTTAGGTGTAAAAGATGCTGAAAGTGGAAGAGAACAAATTTCGGACGGGTATTTTAAACTGATCCGTAATTATTACCGATTTGGTTGGGTAATCCCTTATTTGTTTGGTGCATCCCCGGCTATTTGCTCCTCATTTTTACGTGGAAGAGATACTGCGCTATCCTTTGAACAGACCGAAAAAGGAACTTGTTACTTACCTTATGCGACTTCTTTGAGGATGAGTGATTTAGGGTATACCAACAAATCACAGAGTGATCTGAATATTACTTTCAACAGTCTTCATACGTATGTTGCGGGTTTGAAGAAAGCAATTCATAAGCCATCAGCAGAATTTGCAGCTCTGGGGCTTAAAAAAGAGGGTAAATACCTACAGCTCAATACCAATGTTCTTCAAATAGAAAATGAACTATATGCACCGATACGTCCTAAACGGGTAACTAGAGAAGGGGAATCACCTTCCGATGCTTTACTTCGTGGTGGTGTAGAATATATAGAAGTTCGTTCTCTAGACATAAACCCGTTCACAGCGATTGGTGTTGATGAAACACAGCTCCGTTTTCTCGATCTATTCTTGATATGGTGTGCTGTAGCGGATTCACCTGAAATGAGCGATGAAGAATTGGACTGTTGTCGTAAAAACTGGAATAAGGTGATTTTGGAAGGACGCAGACCAAACTTGGATATTGGTATTGGCTGTGGAGCGAAACAGCAGCCACTGAAGATAGTTGGACAAGAGTTATTTGCAAATTTAGAGCGTGTCGCTGAGGTTTTGGATAGCTGCTCTGGAACGCAGTATCAGTCAGTTTGTAGAGAGTTGGTTGGTATGTTTGAGGATCCATCATTAACGTTTTCAGCCCGTGTATTAGATCGAATGAAAACTCAAGGGATTGTTGGCTTTGGACTAGAACTGGCGAACAAGTATTTTCTGGAACTGGTTAAAGAGCCGTATAGTATATTGAATGATGAGCGTTTTTCTGCGGAACGTAAAGTTTCGGTAGAACGGCAACATGATCTGGAACAACAAGACAGCATGAGTTTTGAAGATTATCTAAAATTACATGCCGAGTTTTAAAAAAGAAAAATGGCCACCATTTGGTGGCCGAAACTAAATAAAGTCTCTTAGAAAAATAAGGATGATAACAATTTTGCGCGTCTTCATATATTAAGACCAGCCGCAAATAAAAAGGTTTCATCTATTTGAAAAAATTTTTGCAAAAAATCTGATGCCTGAGGAGGTAGGATCATGCCTTTATTGGACAGTTTTACAGTTGACCATACCCGTATGTCTGCACCTGCCGTTAGAGTTGCCAAGACGATGAAAACACCCCATGGTGATACTATCACGGTATTTGACTTACGCTTTTGCATTCCTAACAAAGAGGTCATGCCGGAAAGAGGAATTCATACACTTGAACATTTGTTTGCCGGTTTTATGCGTAACCATCTGAATGGTGATAGTGTTGAAATTATTGACATCTCTCCAATGGGATGCCGTACTGGTTTTTACATGAGCTTGATTGGTGCGCCAGCTGAACTAAGAGTAGCGGAAGCTTGGAAAGCTGCTATGGCTGATGTACTGAAAGTTCAAGATCAGAAGCAAATCCCGGAGTTGAATATTTATCAATGTGGTACGTATCAGATGCACTCTCTGCAAGAAGCACAGGATATTGCTCGCCACATTCTTGATGCAGATGTTCGTATTAACCAAAATGATGAACTGGCTTTGCCGGAAGAAAAACTGGTTGAGCTACAAGTGTAGTAAAATGGTGCTAATTTGTTGTAATGTTGTTTTTTGAAAAGCATTTTTTTGAGAAACTATAACTGATATTGCATACGCTATACTGGTCGTAAAAATCTTTTTTACGGCCAGATTTGCAATTTTGAGTTATTTTTCACTGGATTTTAATACTTTTCTCTTTTCCTGTTTCATCGGAATTACACGTACTTTTTTAATAACATTGTCATTCACAGAAAGAATTTCAAAATTATACTCATTAATTTGTACCTGAACATTCAACTCGGGGATTTCGCCTAACTCTTCCAGGATCATACCATTCATTGTTCTTGGCCCGTCAGCAGGTAATGTCCAGCCAAATGCTTTGTTTAACTCACGGATATTGGCGGTGCCATCAACTAAAACAGTGCCATCACTTTGTGGTAAGACTTCTTCTGACAGAGTAGGAGACATAGAAGTGGTAAACTCTCCGACAATTTCTTCCAGAATATCTTCTACAGTGACTAATCCCTGAATATCTCCATACTCATCAACGATTAAGCCTGCTTTTTGTTTATTACGTTGGAAGTTAACTAACTGGGTGTTCAATGGCGTACTGACGGGAATGAAGTAAATTTTATCTGCTGCTCTGATCAGGTTCTTTTTCGTGAATTCCTTTTTCTCCATCATAAGACGATAGGCTTCACGCACTCGTAACATACCAATGGCATCATCCAGAAAATTCCGGTACAACACTATTCTGCCGTGTGGTGAATGAGTCAACTGTCGTATAACGGATTTCCAGTCACCGTTAATATCAATACCAACAATCTCATTGCGGGGCACCATGATGTCGCCAACGGTGACTTTTTCAAGATCCAGTATTGAGATAAGCATATCCTGATTGCGGCGTGAGAGATTGGTGTTTGATTCGTTCACAATCGTCCGAAGCTCATCTTTACTAACCGCGTCATTGCGAGTGTCGGAAACTTTGATCCCCAGACAACGTATAAACAGCAAAGTGATCTTGTTAAATGCCCAAACAAGAGGCAGCATGATCTTTTGTAAAGGTCGCAGCAGAAAGCTGCTTGGGAATGCAATTTTTTCCGGGTAGAGAGCTGCAATCGTCTTGGGCATAACTTCAGCAAAAACCAGAATCACGAAGGTCAGTATACCAGTTGCAATCGCAACTCCTGCGTCACCATAAAGGCGCATGCCAACAATGGTAGCCAATGAAGATGCCAAAATATTGACAAGGTTATTACCGATCAGAATCAGGCTGATTAGCCTGTCAGGATGGTTGAGTAGTGATTCGACTCTCTGCGCGGAACTGCTACCTTGTTTTGCCAAATGGCGTAAGCGATAACGGTTTATTGTCATCATGCCAGTTTCTGAGGCAGAAAAGTAGGCAGAAATGATAACCATGATGACAAGAATAATAATTAATGTGCCTGTTGAGACATGCTCCAAAGCAGAATTCCTTCCTAATGTTTATATAAACTGGCTACAGCGATTGTTTACTGCTTAATAAATCAAAAATTCCTGTAATAACCGATTGCCGAAAAAAGAGAGCGTCAGGATAAGTGCACCAATCAGATTGAACCAAATGACACGTTTGCCGCGCCATCCTTCATGATAATGCCCCCAGAGTAGGATGACGTAGATAAACCATGCAATGATAGACAAAACCGATTTATGGATATTTTCCTTATTGAAAATATCATCCATATACATGATGCCTGTACATAACGTCAATGTTAGTAAGATTACGCCAACTTGGGTAATGCGAAACATTTTGCGTTCAATGGTCATTAATGGAGGCATGCCAGAAGAAAAAGTAAGTTTTTTCTTTTTCAGCCGATAATCCAGCCAGCCAACTTGCAATGCATAAAGTGCGGCAATAAGTAAAGTGGCATACCCAAGTAATGCCAGCCCAATATGTATGAATAGCCCGATACTCTTCTCAAGATGTGTAATGAATTCACCGGGCACCATACTGGTCAGAATCAAATTTATCATGGCAAAACTGTAAATAATGGGCAGTAAAAACCATGCATGACCACGAAAGGCAACAATAGTCATAATGATACAGACGAGCAAACTGACAATAGAGCCTAAATTTAACAGAGTCAGGTTTTGGCCACTGCTGACATGAAAAACCTGATACTTTAAGGTTATCGCATGGTTGATCAGTGCAACAGCTGCGAAAAATAGAGCCAGTTTTTGATAGCTGTTTTGTTGCCGCAATAAACCCGGCACGATAAGCGTCAGGCTAATGAGATAAGCAAGTAAGGCAATGATTGAAAATACCTGCATAAAGTTTTTCGTTTTCGCAATAGTGTTAGAAAAAAGTGTTAGAGTTAATAGTGCTAAAGTTAACTCAAAATTCAAGTATACTGTCAGCAGAGATAGCCTCCAACCGCTGTTAGCCATACTTGGGAATCTCTTTGCAGAGATTACATCATCATCATGTTATAATCCGCTAAATTTGCCTTACAGGTAGACCCACTTGTAGATATCTGAGCTGAGACAATGTTTGATAATTTAACTGACAGACTATCGCGCACATTGCGCAATATCAGCGGTCGTGGACGGCTGACTGAGGATAATATTAAAGATACGCTGCGTGAAGTTCGCATGGCTTTACTTGAAGCAGATGTTGCATTGCCTGTAGTGCGTGATTTCATTTCAAGAGTCAAAGAAAACGCGGTAGGGCACGAAGTTAACAAAAGTCTAACTCCTGGACAAGAATTCGTCAAAATTGTTCAAAATGAACTGGTGAAGGCGATGGGAGAGGTAAACAGTGAGCTAAATCTTGCTGTACAACCTCCCGCAGTGGTTCTGATGGCAGGTTTGCAAGGTGCTGGTAAAACAACTAGCGTTGCAAAATTGGGTAAACTGCTAAAAGAAAAAAATAAGAAAAAAGTCCTGGTGGTTTCTGCTGACGTATACCGTCCGGCAGCGATCAAACAGCTTGAAATGTTATCTGAAACCGTTGGAATTGATTTTTTCCCATCAGACCCACAAGAAAAACCGGTTGATATTGTCAACAAAGCAATCCAACACGCTAAGCTGAAATTTTACGATGTGCTTTTGATCGATACCGCAGGACGTCTGCATGTCGATGAAGCTATGATGGATGAAATTAAAGAAGTTCACGCTGCGGTTAATCCTATCGAAACGTTGTTTGTTGTCGATGCAATGACAGGGCAGGATGCTGCGAATACGGCAAAAGCATTTAATGAAGCTCTGCCACTAACAGGGGTTGTTCTGACCAAAGTAGATGGTGACGCTCGTGGTGGTGCCGCTCTTTCTATTCGACATATCACAGGTAAGCCAATTAAATTCCTTGGTGTCGGTGAAAAGACTGATGCCTTGGAGCCTTTCCATCCCGATCGTATCGCATCCCGGATCTTGGGAATGGGGGATGTGCTTTCACTGATTGAAGAGATTGAAAGTAAGGTTGACCGCACTCAAGCGGAAAAGTTGGCATCAAAACTGAAAAAAGGGGATGGTTTTGATTTAAACGATTTTCTCGAACAGCTTAAGCAAATGCGCAATATGGGTGGTATGACAAGCATGTTGAGCAAAATGCCAGGCATGTCCCAGATCCCTGATGCTGTTAAATCCCAAATGGATGACAAAATTCTGGTTAAGATGGAAGCCATCATCAACTCAATGACCCGTAAAGAGCGTGAAAAACCAGAAATTATCAAAGGTTCACGTAAACGTCGTATCGCAATGGGTTCTGGTACACAGGTACAGGATGTCAACCGTTTACTGAAACAGTTTGATGAAATGCAGCGCATGATGAAAAAGATGAAGAAAGGTGGTCTGGCGAAAATGATGCGTGGCATGAAAGGTATGTTGCCTCCTGGATTTATGGGGCGATAATCAACAAAATTTCGAAAGAAAATGCTCTTTGGATTGCTTTTTGCGCCAAAGTGAGTAAAATTTTCGGGCTTTTTAATGGACAGCCGGACTCCATTCCTCGATGGCGTCTGGTTGTTTTGCTAACTAATGAGGATGTTATGGTAACAATTCGTTTAGCTCGTGGCGGCGCTAAAAAGCGTCCGTTTTATCAAGTAGTAGTGACCGATAGCCGCAATGCGCGTGATGGTCGCTTTATTGAGCGCGTTGGCTTCTTCAACCCTATCGCATCAGGGAATGCTGAAGCTCTGCGTTTAGATCTGGACCGTATCGAACACTGGATTGGTCTGGGTGCATCTGTGTCTGATCGTGTTGCTGCACTGATCAAAAACGCTAAAAAAGCAGCTTAATCTGTCGCGGTGGTAACAATGAGCAAACAATCTGGCCTGGAGCACCCTGTTGATCCAATCGTGTTGGGGAAACTGGGATCAGCGTATGGCATACGTGGTTGGCTCAGAGTTTTTTCTTCCACCGAACAAGCCGAAGACATTTTTGAATATCAACCGTGGTTTATCCAGCGTGCTGGTCAATGGCAACACATTGAGCTGGAAACGTGGAAATACCACAATCAGGATATTATCATCAAAATCAAAGATATTGATGATCGGGATGCTGCGAATTTACTCACTAGCTGCGAATTAGTGGTGGATTCATCTAAATTACCAGAACTGGAAGTCGGTGATTATTACTGGAAAGACCTTATGGAATGTCAGGTAATCAATACGGCAGGTTATAACCTTGGAACTGTCCAAGATATGATGGAAACAGGGTCTAACGATGTCATGGTAATAAAGGCAAACCTGAAAGATGCATTCGGTATCAAGGAGCGGTTAGTTCCGTTTCTTGATGGGCAGGTTATCAAGAAAGTCGATCTCGCTACTAAAACCATTGAAGTAGATTGGGATCCTGGTTTTTAATCTCCGGTAAAACGGTTTAGGAGTGGGACGCTGTATGTGGATTGGGGTGATTAGCCTGTTTCCTGAAATGTTCCGCGCAATAACCGATTACGGGGTAACTGGTCGGGCAGTGAAAAATGGCCTGCTTAGTATCGATTGTTGGAGTCCTAGGGATTTTACCTACGACAGGCATCGTACTGTAGATGATCGCCCCTATGGTGGTGGTCCAGGCATGCTGATGATGGTGCAACCATTAAGGGAAGCCATCCATGCAGCCAAAGCTGCGGCTGGTGTTGATGCAAAAGTGATTTATCTATCACCTCAAGGGCGCAAACTTGATCAACAGGGAGTTTGTGAACTGGCGGCAAACGAGAAATTAATTCTGGTTTGTGGCCGTTATGAAGGTATTGATGAGCGTGTCATCCAAACCGAAATTGACGAAGAGTGGTCTATCGGTGATTACGTTCTCAGTGGGGGAGAAATCCCGGCTATGGTAATGATTGATTCTATATCCCGGTTTATTCCCGGAGTATTGGGTCGTCAGTCATCGGCAGAGGAAGACTCATTTGCTGACGGGCTGTTGGATTGTCCGCATTATACCCGCCCTGAAGTGTTGGATGGGATAGGAGTTCCGCCTGTTTTGCTATCAGGAAACCATGCTGAAATTAATCGCTGGCGTATGAAACAATCGCTTGGCCGCACTTGGTTAAGAAGGCCCGAACTTCTAGAAAGCCTAGCTCTGACTGACGAGCAAAGGATGTTGCTGACTGAATTCCAACAGGAATATCAGGATCAGGCGACGAATTAATCCAGACATATCCTATGAAGGAATGTCTTTGATATATCAGTTTACCTAGGGTAAGAGAGTTATTATGAGCAATATTATTAAACAACTTGAACAAGAGCAGATGAAGCAAGACGTACCTTCATTCCGTCCGGGTGACACCGTGGAAGTTAAGGTATGGGTCGTTGAAGGTTCTAAAAAGCGTCTGCAGACATTCGAGGGCGTGGTTATCGCGATTCGTAACCGCGGTCTGCACTCTGCATTTACTGTTCGTAAGATTTCTAACGGCGAAGGTGTTGAGCGTGTATTCCAGACTCACTCCCCAGTCGTAGACAGCATTAACGTTAAACGTCGTGGTGCTGTTCGCAGAGCTAAACTGTACTACCTGCGTGAGCGTTCTGGTAAGGCGGCTCGTATTAAAGAGCGTCTGAACGCTAAATAATACGCTTTTGCTACATCCGAAAGTTATCGTTGAAGGCCGGAATTTTCCGGCCTTTTTACTATCTGGTTTTTGCAGAAAAATAAATAGCCTGCAATCAGCGAGCTTTTTTATGTTATGAGCATACAGAGCAGCTTACATAAAGGTACTCACTAAAATATACCCTACAGCACAAGCACTGCTGACACCAATCAGGCCCGGAACAAGGAAACTGTGGTTGATGATAAATTTTCCGATCTTTGTTGTCCCGGTGCGGTCAAACCCAATACATGCCAGATCACTTGGGTAGGTAGGTAAAACAAAATAACCATAGGCTGCCGGGAAGAATGCGATTAAAAGTTTAGGATCAACACCAAGTTGTAATCCCATTGGCGCGATTGCAGTTAAAGCTGCGGCTTGGCTGTTAACCAACTTTGATACCAGGAACAATACTAACGCATAAGTCCAGGGTCTTGCTTGTACGACTTCTTCTAATATCAGCTTCAGTTCGCCTAAATGGGAGTGGAAAAACGTATCACTCATCCATGCCACGCCAAAGACTGAGAAGATCGCAACCATTCCTGCTTTAAACACGGCACTATTGGCGATTTCATTGGTTTTGACTTTACATGTCATCAAAATAATGGAACCAGCAATTAGCATCATCATCTGGATAACCAGATTCATGGAAAGCGGTTTTAATTCTCCTTTGATTTCAAAAGAAGGGCGTAATTCTGTAAATGCGCCAAACAATACTACCACTGCAATTGCGGCGAAGAAGATCCAAGTTGCTCTGTAAGCTTGTTTAGGAAGTACCTGATCTAATAAGGTTTCTGAACTGCCATAGATAGACTCACGTTGCTTGGGATCTTTAATTTTCTCTTGG
Organism: Xenorhabdus budapestensis; assembly: GCF_017743015.1. Classification (NCBI taxonomy): domain Bacteria; kingdom Pseudomonadati; phylum Pseudomonadota; class Gammaproteobacteria; order Enterobacterales; family Morganellaceae; genus Xenorhabdus; species Xenorhabdus budapestensis. Next base: position 3,224,355 of record NZ_CP072455.1, on the reverse strand, counting down.
AATTCTTCATCTTTATCCAAATTTTTGCCACGATGCAAACTCCATAATGCAGCAAGTATTACTCCTGCCAGTGATGCAGGGATTGAAACGGCCAGAATTTCTAAAATTCCATAAGCACGTCCAATACCATGACTGTCAGCAATAATTGACACTAAAGAAACAACGGCAACAGAAACGGGAGAAGCTGTGATTGCCATCTGAGAGGCAACAGAAGCAACAGCCATTGGGCGTTCAGGACGTATCCCTTTTTTTAAGGCGATATCACCGATGATTGGGAACATAGTATAGACTACATGACCAGTACCACAGAGGAAAGTTAACATCCATGTCGTCAATGGAGCCAGGATAGTAATATGTTGAGGATGGCGGCGTAGAAGGCGTTCAGCGCATTGCATCATGACGTTTAGCCCGCCGGCAGTTTGCAACACGGATGCACAACCGATAACTGCAAGAATAGTGAGCATTACATCAACTGGGGGCTTACCTGGTTCTAATCCAAAAACAAGTGTCAGTATAAAAAGTCCGATACCACTGATCAGCCCCAATCCCATGCCCGCATAACGCGTACCTATCAATAAGCATATAATTATTATGGCAAATTGCAGCGTTATCATATCTGTCCTTAATAAATGAGTAAGAAATAAAAGTTGATAACTCAGCCGCTTTAAGCAGTGTTATTCAACTATTCTTTATAAGTGTTGTTTCATAGTTTCAATCCAACACAAAAAACACATATTAATATTATGAAAATCCAAATATAAAAATGGGATTGAGATCTTATTTTTATCACATTATTTTTAAAGTAATTTATCTTTATTATAAATAAATCATGAATGGTAAATAAAATATTTCTATTGTGAGTGGTATTGTAAAATTACATGCTCTCATTGTTAATATTAATAGTGTCTAATATATTTATTGTGAAAATTAAAATACATTGAAATTATTAATATATTTATTAAATTTAATCACGAAATCAATGTTGTGTAAAAATAAGTTTACATTATCGTAATAAAATATAAACAATTGGATTGTAATCTTTACGAAGCATGGTATGTTATCTGCCAGACACTAAAAACAACGTTAAACAGACAAACAAAACAGGTATGAAAAATGATCATGCAAAAAGATGCGCTTAATAACATTCATATTCTTGATGAACAGATTCTTATTACACCAGAAGAGCTGAAGCAAAAATATCCATTGAGTAGCAGCGATCTGCATGCCGTCACAAACGCGCGTAATACTATTGCTAATATCATTCATCACAATGATCCTCGTTTGTTGGTAGTATGCGGCCCGTGTTCCATCCATGATGTAGATGCTGCCTTTGATTATGCTCGTCGCTTGAAATCACTTTCTGCCGAACTAAGTGATTGTCTGTATATTGTTATGCGTGTCTATTTTGAAAAACCCCGCACTACAGTTGGTTGGAAAGGTTTAATTAGTGATCCTTATATGGATGGATCATTTGATATGGATGCCGGGTTACATATCGCCCGCCGTTTATTATTGAACTTAGTAGAAATGGGATTGCCATTGGCAAATGAAGCGCTTGATCCTAATAACCCTCAGTATTTGGGCGATCTTTTCAGCTGGTCAGCAATCGGAGCAAGAACAACAGAATCCCAGACTCATCGTGAGATGGCATCGGGCTTATCTGTATCAGTAGGTTTTAAAAATGGCACTGATGGTAATTTAAATACCGCCATTAATGCCATGAAAGCCGCTGCTATGTCACATCGCTTTATGGGAATAAATCAGTCAGGTCAAGTTTGTCTGTTGCAAACTCAGGGGAATCCGAATGGTCATGTAATCTTGCGTGGTGGGGTAGAGCCTAATTACAGCCCTGAACATGTGTGTGACTGCGAAAATCAAATGATTCAGGCGGGTTTGGTGCCATCACTGATGATTGATTGTAGTCATGGGAATTCTAATAAAGATTTTCGCCGCCAAAGCGTCGTAGTGGACTCTGTTGCTGAACAGATTATAGCCGGAAATCAATCCATTATTGGTATTATGTTGGAAAGCCATATTAATGAAGGGAATCAGTCTTCAGAATTACCTCGTTCTGAAATGCAATATGGAGTTTCAGTAACTGATGCTTGTATCAGTTGGCAAACGACTGAACAGCTATTAAGAAAATTACATTGGCAAATCAAACCTTACTTGTCAAAACGTAACATAATGATGCAACAGGCAGGATAATCGATATGGCAGCAGAATTATCGCAATTGCGGGAGCAAATTGATGAGGTAGATAAGGCTCTACTGAGCTTACTAGCTAAGCGCATAGCTCTGGTAGCGGAAGTGGGGGAAATTAAGAGTCAACTTGGCTTACCGATTTATGTACCTGAGCGGGAGGCCTGTATGTTGGCTTCTCGCCGTCAAGAGGCAGAAACATTAGGGATCTCTCCAGACTTAATTGAAGATATTCTGCGCCGTATTATGCGGGAATCCTATGCCAGTGAGAATGATAAGGGGTTTAAAAAGCTCAATCCTCAAATGGGGCCTATCGTCATTGTTGGTGGTTCTGGGAAGATGGGAAGGTTATTTAATCGCTTGCTGACCTTGTCCGGTTATGAAGTCCGGATCCTTGAGGCAGATGATTGGGATCAGGCTGAACACATATTAGCTAATGCTGGTATGGTCATTGTCAGCGTACCTATTCATTTAACTGAAGCGATTATCCATCGTTTACCACCTTTGCCAGAACAATGCATCTTGGTAGATTTGTCTTCTATTAAGCAGAAGCCGCTTCAGGCTATGCTTGACGTACATAAAGGGCCAGTTTTGGGATTACACCCTATGTTTGGGCCTGATGTGGGAAGTTTTGCTAAACAGGTTGTTGTTTATTGTGATGGGAGCCAACCGGAGTCATATCAATGGTTTTTGGAACAAATGTTGGTGTGGGGTGCACGATTACATAAAATCAGTGCGGAACAGCACGACAAAAATATGAGTTTTATTCAGGCATTACGTCATTTCACGACGTTTTCTTATGGCCGACATCTTACGCAAGAAAATATCGATTTGCAGCAATTGTTATCACTGTCTTCACCTATTTATCGGTTGGAACTTGCCATGGTTGGACGGTTATTTGCACAAGATCCGCAGTTATATGCTGACATTATTATGTCCAGTCCTGAAAATATTGAGGTGATCCGTCGTTATCACCAGAGCTTCGGACAAGCCTTGGAATTACTGGAAAATCAGGACAAAACAGCATTTATTGCGAGTTTTAATCAGGTGAGTGAATGGTTTGGTGATGAGGCTATTCGATTTATGAAAGAAAGTAGAACGCTTTTACGGCAAGCCAATGATAGCCGAGTATAATAGCTTGAATATGGAGAAAAGAGACCGGATGTTGCCATCCGGTTTTTTATCTTAGTATGGATCGATTGGGATCACATTTTCTGAAGGATAGCATCCCAATACTTTCAAGAAGCGAGTAATTTCAGATAGTTCTTTTAGTGCTTGTTGCATTTTCATCGAGCGCAAATTGGCTTGAACATCAATATAAAACATCTCTTCCCACGGCTTACCGTTTATTGGGCGTGACTCCAATTTACTCATAATAATATCGTTTTTTTTCAAGATAATGAGTGTATCGACCAGAGCTCCTGCCTGTTGCCCTGTGTACATAATAAAAGTTGTTTTAGCGGGAACCTGATCTGATACTTCGATAGATTTTTGGGCGACAACAATAAACCGAGTGCTGTTATTTTGTTGGTTTGCCAGATTATTTTTTAAAACTTGTAGCCCATAAAGCGCTCCTCCAGCTTCACTTCCCAATGCTGCCACTTCTGGAGAATCCAATTCGGTTACTTTCTGCATGGCAGCAGCTGTACTTTCACAATAGACAATATTCCAGTGTGGAAATTGATTGAGGTATTGGCTGCATTGTTGGAAAGGCTGGGAATGACTGTATACCGTCTTTATTTTTGAAGTATCACTTTTTTTGGCAACCAGTAAACAGTGGTTGATAGGAAGGGTGATCTCCCCGACCAAAGACAGTGGGGTGTGCTGTAATAGGTCATAAACATCATTGATTGCTCCGGAACTGGTATTTTCGAGAGGCAGGATACCGTAATCCGCTTGACCAAGTTCCACTAATGAAAAGATATCTGCAAATTTGTGACAGCTACATTCAATTAATTGATTGAAATGGCGTGCTGAAAATTGGCGAGCGGCAAGGTGAGAATAAGAGCCTTTGGGGCCAAGAAAGGTAATCCGGGCGGTATCATAAGGTGTTTGATTCAGATACTGTTGTAACAATGCTTGTTGTGTCAATACAGAATCTTCAATGATCATTTGGAACAAGCGGGTAATATAAAACCCGTCTAACCCACGAGATTTACCTTTATTAATTAACGCATCCAGTAATTCCCGTTCTCGGTTTTTATCTCGTATCGGGCGATGATCGAGAAGTTTGGTTTGTGCAATGTCACCGGCCAATTGTCGGCGTTTTGCGAGTAGATCCAGTAAATCCGCATCAATATCGCTAATTTCTTGACGAAGGTTAATTAAATCTCGTTCCATAGTGTATTCCTGACATTTTTATTATAGAAATAACTTTTATCTTTTAAATTACAGTTTTAAGTCTATTAGGTATATAAGCTGTGGCCTATAAAACAAAAAACCTCCCATTGGTAGGGAGGCTTTTCTGTTCGTCTTCTTTTTATTTTTAAAACGAAAAACCTCCTCATGGGAAGGCAAAAAAGAAAAAGGAGAAAAACAAGTTAGCAATCATATCGTCTGTTTGTATCTTATTTTTGCAGAGTGAATAGTGTTCTTTAATTAACCTATTTGGTGAGGTATGTCAACATAACCGTTGTTTTTTAAGTTGCAGCTTTCATTGGCCATATCTTAAATCTATTGGGTATGGAAGGGTGTTAGAGTCAGTAAAAACGCGCTCATTGAGCGCGCTAAGAAAATAAAAGTGGTAGCTATATCTCTAAATTAAGATTGGACTCTTTCACACTATGATCTGCTCGGCGAGCTTCTCCTTTATGCTGAACTTTATTGAGTTGACGTTCTAATTTTGTCAGCAACTCATTGATAGCTTTATACATATCTTCATGTTTAGCACTGGCAACTAATGTACCATTTGGTGTGCCGATTGTGGCATCAACCAAGAATCCTTGGGGTTCTTTTGAAAGTACAATATGTGGATTGATTAGATTAACTTGCCATTTATTCAACTTGTTTAGACGGTCTTCTACATGGCTACGAATTGCGGGGGTAATTTCCATTTGTTTGCTGGTAATGTTTACTAACATATAGTTACCTCTTTATGTTACTCCGTCTTCGATGGTTTCAGCATAACGCTCTTTTGTGGAAAAAGAATGATCTAAATCACTTTTATTAGGAGATTTAGAAGTGGATTGGTGAAACTGTGATTCACAATGAAGATATGGGTAATACTTGTTGCTAAGAGAGGCATTATGCGTCATTATCGATCAGTTATGGTATTATCAACTCAGTTAACAATTCCAAAATTTAAATTGGTTTCATTGGGTGATGATACTAAAAAACAAAAAACAGCAGACATACATACAACTGCTGTTTTTGTGTTTGATGCTTTTTTGAAACTCTAGACCGGATTAGCTGCAATTAATGCTGCGACTTTATCTGCTTCGGCTTTAAGCCCTAATGCCTTATATGCTTTCTCCATATAAGGTAGAGATTCTCTGGTTGAATGAGTATCGGGATAATCACGTAACATTTGTTCTGCACGATTGACAACTGCCACATAAGCACCGCGTTTAGTATAATATTGCACAACTGCAAGCTCATGTTTGGCTAAACGCTCTTTGAGGAAAACTAAACGTTTATAAGCATCTGCAGAATATTGACTGTTAGGATAATAGCGCACTAACTGTTTGAAATCGCGAAAAGCCGCCCGGGCATTTTCAGGATCACGGTCTGAACGGTCAATCCCTAAAAAATCCTGCAAGAGATTATCATCCATCGCTTGTAACACCAAAGCCCGCATATACAGTACGTAGTCTATATTAGGATGGGTTGGATTCAGACGCATGAAACGTTCAGCAGATGCAAGCGCAAGAGGAAATTCTGCTGATTTATAATAAGAATAGATCAAGTCAAGCTGAGCCTGTTGAGAATACGGCCCGAAAGGATAGCGGTTATCAAGAGATTCCAATTGCTTAATAGCCAATTTATAGTTACCGTTTTGTAGTTTTTCCTGCCCATTTGAATAAATTTGAGATGGCGGGATATCAGGAACAGCATCTTTGTTGCTGGAGCACCCAGATAAAATTAGGCTCAATGTGGCCGATGCCACCAGATATTTCATGCGAATCATCACGTGTTGATTACCCTCTGATTGTTTTCTGGGAGACTATCCGTGAAAGGAATACCCGTGAAGCTCCCGGCAAAAGATAGAGTTACAATAGCATACTATTTTAAATGAAACGGCCTCGCCGTCAAAACTCAACGTAAAATATAGAAATTATATATGGCACAACAAATACGACTTAATACAACAGTCGCTGAATCTCAGCTTGGTCAACGTTTAGATCAAGCTTTGGCTGAATTGTTCCCTGATTATTCAAGATCACGTATAAAAGAGTGGATTTTGCATGAAAGAGTTCAGGTTAACGGCAAATTGATTAATAAGCCAAAAGAAAAAGTACTGGGCGGCGAAGAAATTTCCATTGATGCTATTATTGAAGAGGATACTCGTTGGGAGCCACAAAATATTGAATTGAATGTTGTTTATGAAGATGACGATATTCTGGTCATTAATAAACCACGTGACTTGGTTGTACATCCTGGTGCTGGGAATCCTGATGGTACGATATTGAATGCTCTGCTATATCGTTATCCTGAAATTGCAGATGTTCCCCGTGCAGGCATCGTGCATCGTCTTGATAAAGACACTACGGGTCTGATGGTTGTCGCAAAAACAGTACCAGCACAGACTCGTTTGGTGGAATCCCTGCAATTGCGTGAAATTACCCGTGAATACGAAGCTATCGCTTTGGGACATATGACTGCGGGGGGAACAGTGGAGGAGCCGATATCCCGTCACCCAACAAAACGGACGCATATGGCTGTTCATCCAATGGGAAAACCAGCAGTGACTCACTACCGAATCATGGAGCATTTCCGGGCACATACCCGTTTGCGTTTGCGTCTGGAGACAGGCAGAACACACCAAATCCGTGTGCATATGTCCCATATTAAACATCCACTGGTTGGTGATCCGTTATATGGCGGTCGGCCTCGTCCTTTGAAAGGGGCTTCTGAAGAATTTCGCGAAGTGATGCGCAACTTTGATCGCCAAGCATTGCATGCCACTATGTTACGTCTTTATCATCCGATAACAGGTATTGAAATGGAATGGCACGCAGCGTTACCGGATGACATGGTTAAACTTATTGATGTAATGAAGGCAGATGCTGAAACTTTCAAAGACGAGATGGATTGGTAGGTAATGACACCACTAATTTTTCCTGACTGGGCACAACCTGAAAGCGTTGGTGCATGTAGTACAACCCGGCCGGGAGGTATCAGCCTGCCTCCTTATGATAGTCTGAATTTAGGTGGCCACGTTGGGGATGACCCTGAATGTGTGGAGAAGAACAGAGAACTCTTGGTTGAATATGCTCATCTGCCGCAGCAACCTATTTGGTTGGAGCAGGTACATGGAACGCGTGTCATCAGATTGAATGATCAATTAGTGGAAGATAATCAGGCTGATGCTGTTTATACAAATAGAGTTGGGCAGGTTTGTGCTGTAATGACAGCGGATTGTTTGCCTGTGCTTTTTTGTTCCAGTAATGGAGATGAGGTTGCGGCAGCTCATGCAGGCTGGCGTGGATTATGTGCCGGAGTGCTGGAAAATACAGTAGCTCAATTCAGTGCAAAACCTGACATGATCTGTGCATGGATGGGGCCAGCTATTGGCCCTGAAAAATTTGAAGTCGGGCGCGATGTAATGGACGCCTTTATAGCAACCGATCCAAATCTGGAACAAGCCTTTACACCTTATGGTGTTAAATTTTTGGCAAATATCTATTTACTGGCTAGATTAAAGTTGCAGTCTATTGGGATAAATAAAGTTTTTGGGGGCACTGTTTGTACGGTTTCGGAGGAGAAGAACTTTTTTTCCTATCGTCGTGATGGTATCACCGGACGTATGGCAACTTTAATCTGGTTGAGATAACCTATCCCACAGGACGATCTTTGGTGCATAGCAAAAAGTCTCCAATTAACTTTTCAGAATACCTTGAATATTTAAGGAATGACCTTATCTAATCTCCAGTAGCAAATTCTGACCAGTATTGGAGGTGTTATGCGTCTGGATCGTCTTACCAATAAATTCCAGCTTGCTCTCGCTGATGCCCAGTCTCTCGCATTAGGGCGTGATAATCAATTCATCGAACCTGTCCACTTGATGAGCGCATTGCTTAATCAGGAGGGAGGCTCAATTCGTCCTTTATTGATGTCCGCAGGGATTGATACGGGTAACTTGAATGATCGGCTTAACCTGGCTTTGGATAGATTTCCGAAAGTGGAGGGTAGTGGCGGTGATGTACAGGTATCCAATGAGTTAGGGCGTTATTTAAACCTGTGCGACAAGCTTGCTCAAAAAGCAGGTGATAATTTCATTTCTTCTGAACTCTTTGTTCTGGCAGCGCTGGAAGAACGTGGCACATTAGGTGACATATTGAAAGCTGCGGGAGCAACTAAAGATAAAATCACTAAGGCCATAGAAAAGATGCGTGGTGGTGAAAAAGTAAATGATCAAGGTGCCGAAGATCAACGTCAGGCACTGAAAAAATACACAATTGATCTAACTGAACGGGCTGAACAAGGTAAATTAGACCCCGTGATTGGACGTGACGAAGAGATTCGTCGAACAATTCAGGTATTACAACGTCGAACCAAGAATAACCCTGTGCTGATCGGTGAACCTGGGGTTGGGAAAACAGCTATCGTTGAAGGGCTGGCACAACGTATTGTTAATGGTGAAGTTCCTGAAGGACTGAAAAACAAACGTGTGCTGTCTCTTGATATGGGAGCATTGTTGGCGGGGGCTAAATACCGTGGCGAATTTGAAGAACGCCTGAAAGGTGTTTTGAATGACCTCGCTAAACAGGAAGGTTCGGTTATTCTGTTCATCGATGAATTACATACGATGGTAGGTGCAGGTAAAGCTGATGGCGCTATGGACGCTGGCAACATGCTGAAACCCGCACTGGCCCGTGGTGAATTGCACTGTGTTGGTGCGACAACATTAGATGAATATCGTCAGTACATTGAAAAAGATGCAGCTTTAGAGCGCCGCTTTCAGAAAGTTTATGTTGCGGAGCCTACTGTTGAGG